>NZ_JBBOYK010000002.1:0-1370914 GCF_038008045.1 Paenibacillus sp. FSL P2-0173 | reverse complement strand
TAACTTCATAAGCCGGTGTGGCGGAATTGGCAGACGCGCGCGACTCAAAATCGTGAGGGAAACCGTGGAGGTTCGAGTCCTCTCACCGGCATCTATTTCGGGATGTAGCTCAGCTTGGTAGAGCACCTGGTTTGGGACCAGGGGGTCGTGTATTCAAATCGTGTCGTCCCGATAAATTAATGGCGGGTGTAGTTCAATTTAGAACTCCAGCCTTCCAAGCTGGTAGCGTGGGTTCGATTCCCATAACCCGCTTTATATAGATGAAAAAGAAGAGATGGCTTATTTTTATGCCATCTCTTCTTTTTACTTTTAAACTATTCCTATCCACATGACAACCAGTAGAAACTCCAAGGCAATCTCCTCCGTTCCTTTGCGTTATTAACATACATAGGCAACTTCCAGAATTCTTATTTTCTGATCTCCTCCATATACTTAAGTTTCAGTTCGCAGTTCAGTTCTTGAAGGAAATATCAGCATGCAGACAGAAAATCTCATCAGAAATTGCCCCACCTCCTGCACCCCGCAACCTAACTTTGTTATCGGCGAGAGAAGCAACCGCTCCAGATCCAGACCTTCAATCTGCTTAACTATCGGTCAATGGGCTTTGAGCGAAGCGCTGACCGAGTCATCTTCGTCTGAGAAGCAGCCAGTACACCCCGCTCTGATCCCGGACCTCGAACAGGGTCACTACTTCAACAGTTGAAGATATCCGATCCGGGTAACGAAGAAGTCGCTCGGGTGGTGCCGAGCACATAGGCTTCGTACTCATTTGGTTTACGTATGCGGGTATTCCCCTTCCATGCAGAGGGGTTTTCCCAAACAAACATGGCCTAACGGCCACCATCATGAATGAAAATGTCTTGGCTTGTGAATCTGAACCTCCTTAATGGAAGTACAGGGCACAGGCCGAGATTTTTTTGGTAGGACATACTCTGAGTCCTTAATTTCCCGACCTCAAGGAACTATAGGCAGCATCGTATTGTCTCGCTGGTCGAATATTTAAAGCGGTGTTGGTGAATACCAGTCTATGTGAACACTATTTAACAAACTAACTAACAAATTCGCCATTCAAATCTTCTCTTGAATCGATTTTGGTGAAATGTGGACTCCTGCTGTTAGGGCGTAAAGAGAGAAGAGGAGGAATAGAAATTGTCGTATCTGGTTGATTTTAAAGATGTGTCTACGGTTGGTTTAGAGTCTTCACCTGTAGCAGAAGCGCTTGCGGGTTTACGTGCTAATGAAGCCCGTTATTTTATGAATAAATACAAGTATGAATTTACGGTTGTACCCGCTAGCGAAAGCCAGGAGAGCCTTGATTATGTGAACCGAATTTTGATAGAAGAACATGATAATGCGTTTGCGGCTAAACCTTTAGAAACGTCGCGTTTTCAAGTGGAAAATATCCAATTCACCTACGTTTTTTATGAGGATGGTCTTGCAATCAATGTCATGTATACGGTGGATGACTCTAAAAAGCGGGCCGTTGGTTTTAAGCTTTCTGAGGGGATGGAGGTACCAAAAGAGTTAGAAGAGAAGTTTAAGTTTGCTAGGCAGGAGTCTAAACTAGCTGGAACAATCCGGGGCTTCTTTTGTAATTAAAGGACAATATTAAAGTAAGCAAAAGCGCAAACGGAGGAATCCATCCCCTTATTCTCTTTGCAAAAAAATGTGAAATCAAAGAAAGGGCTATCCCGCAAAAGGATGGCCCTTTCTTTGAAGGAATGATGAAAAGCAATTTTGATTGAGAGAATGCTGGAAATAATAGGGAAAGATACCGCTTATCATATGATTATCATACAGGAAGATCGCGGGTAGTCTCTGATAAGGAGGCTATTTTTCGAGAACTTGCCCTTCAGCCAACGTGGTGAACCATACCATAAGTAAAGACGAAAAATTTTCTTGGGGGAAGTGACCTAACAATACGATTAGCCAGAATAGTTCGATGCGAATGAAGATAACAACACTCAGTGTGGTATACATTCGTGTTGATCTCGTGTTTTAATATCCAAACTTCTATTTCATACATGTTGTTGCTAGTCTATGTCTTGCTTCGCTTTTCTCAAGTGCTTTATTAAGCGGCCCATGATCGATTCTCGGTCTCGCCTCCAATCAGTTGTTGAAGTAGTGAGACTGTTCGAGGTCGTGGATTAGTGCAGGCTGCACAGGCCGCCATCCCAGAAGTTCCTGAGTTGCAACGCTTGATCTCGGGATATCGAGCGCTGCAAGTGTACTGAGGAAGCCGAAGTGGGTGTCTGCTTCTTCACGGGAAATGCTGACTACAGGCACGTTCAGGTGTTTACCGATAACACTTGCGATGTCGCGAAATGGCACTCCTTCATCTGCGACCCCATTTAGTCGTGAACCTGCGGGCGCCTTTTCTAACGCAAGGCGGTATAGATGTGCGGCGTCAAGGCGGTGCACAGCCGGCCAGCGGTTGGTCCCCTCTTCCACATAGGCTGAGAAGCCCTTCGTTTTGGCAATGTTGATCAGTCTCGGCACAAATCCTGTGTCACCCTCACCGTGTACCGAAGGACAAAGCTCTACGATTGAACGAAAATTTCGTGTCCTAGCGGGCCTAGGCTCCTTTTTGCAGCATCCGGAATTTGCCGAAGCAGGAACAGCCGGGATTTTCGAGCCATGGGTTGTTGTGAACCGCGAGCTTATGAACCGAGCCGTCGTCCGCGGTGAAATTCCCGCTCACGCGGACATTGAGATGGCTTGTCAGGTCATTACTTCAGTGGCTTCTTTTCGCGGACTCATCCAGCGCAAACCGTTCGACAAGCCTCTCTTCACAGCGCTAATCGATGGCATTCTACTGCCTGCACTCAAAAACCCGCAAACAGCTCCAAATATTATGGACAGATGATGCCAGGCGCTTACCAGAAGAATCTACAAGGTGGATCAATCACAGAAATGATTCAACTAACGGGAAACGATATTTGAATTTAGAACAGGGAGCACACTGCCACTGTGAGGTACAAAAAGAGACCCAAATGTGATTTTGGTTGACGCAGTGAAGGATGATTAAATTTTGTAATCATACTGAAAGAGTGTTGTGGTTTGTGAAATAACAGCACCCTACTAAACACCCAATATTCTAAAAATGGTTTTTAGTCTAGCGAATAACCGGCTATTCGTCCATGCCTAAAATAAACAACTCACGTACACTAAACTATCTTTATAGGGAGGTGTCGTTGTTGAGTTGTCCGGATAAAAAAAATCGTGAAAAAAGAAAACCACAATTGTTTGCCATCCAAAAGAAAAGAAAAAAGAAACTGTTGAGTTTTCTGTATAAAAAAAAATCGTGCAAAAAGAAAACCGCAATTGTTTGCCATCCAAAAGGGAAAAAAAAGAAACGACGTCTTCTAGTTATTAAAAAAATAGTGCGGGTACCGTGTCCCCCACCTAAAGGTCAGCAATTACTTAAAGGACTTGCGGGAGCAATTGCAGAAGCAGGACCTCAAGGACTTGCAGGAGCACTTGGCCCCCAAGGATTGGCAGGACTTGCAGGAGCGATAGGAGCACTTGGTCCCGAAGGACTTGCAGGAGCACTTGGCCCCCAAGGATTGGCAGGGATTGCAGGAGCGATAGGCGCACTTGGCCCCGAAGGACTTGCAGGAGCACTTGGTCCCCAAGGACTTGCAGGGATTGCAGGAGCACTTGGGGCGCTTGGCCCTCAAGGACTTGCAGGAGCACTTGGTCCCCAAGGACTGGCAGGGATTGCAGGAGCGATAGGTGCACTTGGCCCCGAAGGACTTGCAGGAGCACTTGGCCCACAGGGACTTGCAGGGATTGCAGGAGCAATTGGCGCAGCTGGATTGGCAGGACCAGCAGGACCAGCAGGGCCAGCGGGACCAGCAGGAGCAGCAGGAGCAGCAGGAGCAGCAGGACCAGCAGGACCAGCAGGGCCAGCGGGAGCAGCAGGGCTAACAGGTCCAGCAGGAGCAACAGGAGCAACAGGAGCAGCAGGAGCAGCAGGACCAGCAGGTGGAGTATTAGGCTTTGCAGATTTCTTTGCCTTGATGCCTCCTGATAATGCAGCAACTGTTGCTCCCGACACGGACGTGAGTTTTCCGCAAGATGGTCCAATCAGTGGGACTGCAATTACCCGTATAAATGCGAGTTCTTTTAACTTGGCTACAATTGGCACTTATCAGGTTTTGTTTCAGGTAGGTGTAAACGAACCGGGTCAACTCATTTTAACACTCAACGGCGCTGACCTGGCTTATACGGTGGTCGGGCGTGCAACAGGTACTTCTCAAATAGTAGGAATGGCTCTTGTACAAACAACGGTCATTAATTCAGTACTCACAGTGCGAAATCCTGCTGGCAATGCCGCGGCACTCACGATCACTCCATTAGCTGGAGGAACAAGACCAGTTTCCGCGCACCTTGTTATTACGCAGGTTGCATAGAGGGAAAGAAATGCAGTATTTTTCGATAATAATGCCAATATCAAATAGAGGCCGCCCTCAATATTTCTGCGGTGCAATAATTTGGTACGGGGACATTGTGCTCCTACGACATAAATGTATTGCTTTGTAGCGATCACCGCCGACAGGGGCGTTTCTCCAGACATCTGTGATGGGGGACGTCCCTTCTTTGATAAATGTATTAAACTAACGGGGAACGATAGTTCAATAAATACATTGATACCGCAAACGAAAAAGAGGAGTAGATTTCCTTAGGGCATCTACTCCATACTTCTAACGGTTATTGTTAAATTGTTGGTTCTTTTGGCGTAATCAAAACCTACGGGTGATCTTTTGAAAGAGGGTTAGATATCGAGTTTACGGCTACCGATCCATTTCACCATGTCAGGATCGCGATGTGAAAAGAACAGGCTCTGTTTCGTATCTAACGTAGTAATCGACTCCATATCCTCTTGGCTTAACTCAAAGTCAAAGATATCGAAGTTTTCGATAATTCTTTCTTTACGAACGGACTTTGGAATCACAACAACTTCTCTTTGTGTCAACCAGCGTAAAACCACCTGAGCAACGGATTTATTATACTTTTCAGCTATGGCTGCCAATATCTCATGCTGGAACAAGTTATTTTTCCCTTCAGCAAAAGGCGCCCAGGATTCGATCTGAACGTTATTCTCTTTCATGAATTTTGCATTTTCAATTTGCTGATTGAATGGGTGCGTTTCAACCTGGTTTACGGCAGGAACTACTTCATTATGAATAATCAAATCGATCAGGCGATCCTCATGGAAGTTACTAACGCCGATTGCACGGACCTTTCCTTCACGATACAATTCCTCCATAGCGCGCCAAGAACCAAACACATCTCCATATGGCTGGTGAATTAAATACAAATCCAAATAATCCAACTGCAATCTTTCCAGTGATTTTTCAAATGCCTTTTTTGTACGCTCATAACCAGTATCCTGAACCCAAAGTTTCGTAGTGATAAATAACTCCTCTCTTGTCACGCCACTTCGATTAATCGCTCTGCCAACTGCTTCTTCATTTAAATAAGAGGCAGCGGTATCTATCAACCGATAGCCTGCCATAATAGCGTCATAAACACTTTGTTCACATTCATTTGCATCTTGGATCTGATAAACACCAAAACCGAGTATAGGCATCTCAACACCATTGTTCAAAGTTACTTTTTGCATATAAAATCCTCCAGTATTTTTAATTATTATGTGTAAATCAACTACAATCCATATTCATAACAGACACCCACTTCACATCCTTATTATGCACCAGATGACAAAGCGATCGTTATCCCGTTCGTGCCAAATGTTTGCCTAATCCTCTCACTACCACCTACAACTTAATTTAATTCGGGGTTCAACTAACGGAAAACGATAGTTGAATTTAGAACAGGGAGCACACTGCCGCGGCAAATGCTCCCTCTTTCATTGAAGTAACAGGCAGATTGGTGCAATATCCGTCAAAATTAAATACACAAAAAAATTGACTTCGAGTGTACTCGAAGCCGTAGACTATCTTCTAAGATCAAGCATGAACTTTTGACGCTGATTTGATATGTTCCGGTATATCGTACTTTTCTCCACATTCTGGGTTATTGTTAACTGGATTCCAGGTATCGTCTAATTGACCAGCCAAAACACTTTCGTAGTAAGCCTTCTTCTCTTTTATGTGCATTAATTGAAGGTTGTACTCATGGATCTTCGCTTCTAGTTCTTTTTCTTGTTTTACAACAAGCTCAGCCCTTTCAGGAATCGTCTCATCACCTTGCAAACACATAGCAATGTAATGTTTGACTTCTGAAATCGGTAATCCTGAAATACGAAAGCAATGCACCATTCGCAACCAATCCAGATCATGTTCAGAGAATAAGCGATTGTTTCTGCCGTCTCTCGAAACGAAAGGTATTAATTGTTGGTCATCATAGTAACGGATCGTATGTTTTGTAAGGCCAGTTATTTCAGATACATCTTTTACCGTATATTTTGGTTCATGTAATGTCTGATTCAAAATTTCGAACCTCCTTGCTATTGACTTCGAGTTACTCGAATACTTTATGATGTCATTGTACCAATGTTGTGAGCGCTCATCAACTGGTAATCTCCTCTGGGAATGCGAATAAATGCTTTAACTTAAGACAACAATTACTACAGTTTATAAATGAATAACTAGAAAGAGGTTAGAAAATGAACGCAAAATATAACAAACTATTTGAATCCTTTACACTCAAAAATGGAATCGACCTTAGAAATCGAGTCATTATGGCGCCTATGACAACTTGGGCCAGTAATGACGATTACACGATTTCAGATGAAGAAGTAAATTATTATAAAAAAAGAGTGAACGGTGTAGGTTTGGTTATAACAGGCTGTACGCATGTCCAACCAAACGGTATAGGTTTTACGCATGAATTTGCAGGCTATGACGATACATTTATTCCAAGTTTACGAAAATTAGCCGATGCGGCGAAAAGTGGAGGAGCTCCTGCGGTACTTCAAGTTTTCCACGCAGGCAACAAAGCACTTCCGACCTTAACTCCAAATGGAGATGTGGTAAGTTCCAGTGCTGTACAGACTGAAGCTACGGCATTTGCTCCTTCTGTTTTGCCGAGAGCACTTTCACATGATGAGATCATGGAAGTAATTCGTGCATTTGGAGAAACAACAAGACGAGCCATTGAAGCAGGATTTGATGGCGTTGAAATTCATGGTGCACATGGATTTTTGCTGCAAAACTTCTTTTCTCCATTCTTCAACAGACGTGAGGATCAATGGGGAGGTTCTTTAGAAAATCGCTTGCGCTTTCCGTTGGCGGTTATTCAAGAAATGAAAAATGTGATTCGAAAATTTGCTACAAAACCGTTTATATTGGGTTACAGGCTTTCTCCTGATGAACCAATTGAAGGTGGTCTGCGAATGAAAGATACCTATACATTAATTGATCACCTGATTGAAGAAGGTGTCGATTATGTGCATGCTTCACTCGTAAATGCGCTCTCGTTAAAGCCGTTCGATAGTCAGGATGAAAAAACATATCTTGAATTAATTATAGAACATGTAAATGGCAGATTGTCTGTAATGGCAGCTGGTGCTATGGACACTCCGGATGACGTTGTAACGGCTTTAGATAAGGGGCTGTCCTTAGCGGCTATTGGTCATACGTTAATCATGAATCCAGACTGGGTAGAAAAGGTTCAAAGTGGACAAGAGTCTGAAATCCAAACAGCGATAAAGGCTTCAAAAGTTAGTGAGCTTGAGCTTCCGGAAAAACTTTGGGGTGTCATCCAAGCTTCAGGTCCATGGTTTCATATCGAAGAATAACATTTTTATCGTTATCACGTATTCATTAAGAAAGGATGTCAATTATATGTCAAATATTGAAGGTAAGGTTGTCATTATTACAGGTGCCTCAAGTGGAATTGGAGAAGCGACTGCAAAAGAACTTGCCTCTAAAGGTGCGAAGCTGGTACTGGCCGCTCGTCGTGAAGCTCGTTTGCAAAAGCTGCAAGAAGCAATTCAAAATAATGGCGGGCAAGCTGTTTATAAAGTGACGGATGTTTCCTCACATGAGCAGATGGAAGAGTTAGCGGATTATGCGCTTAAAGAGTTTGGAAAAATAGACGTAATGGTCAATAATGCAGGAGTCATGCCGTTATCCCCTGTTCATGAAAAGAAAATCAAAGAATGGGATTTGATGGTGGATGTTAACATAAAGGGTGTACTTTATGGTATTGCTGCCGTTCTTCCATCCATGAGAGAAAGAAGAGAAGGGCATATCATTAACGTTTCCTCTATAGCAGGGCACTTAGTATTCCCTGCTAGTTCAGTTTATAGTGGTACAAAGTTTGCTGTGCGTGCCATTACAGAAGGCCTTCGTAGAGAAGAGTGTATCAACAATATTCGAACGACTATTGTCTCGCCAGGATCGATTGATACAGAATTAACAGCAGCAATTTCAAACTCAGAGTTAAAAACAGCAATTAATGAGGATATGAGAATTGCTATCGAGCCTTCTAACATTGCTCGTGCCATAGCATTTGCAATTGAACAGCCAGCCGATGTAGCAATTAATGAGATGATTATTCGTCCAACAATTCAAGAACTATAAAAATAGAAAAATAATGAGATATGTTGATACTGCCCTAAAAATAGATTTTGGGGCAGTATTTATATTTGTACGGTTTACATGCCTCTTGCTATTGCTATGGGATAGATATGATTTGTTAGCTCTATAAAATGGGGGTTGACCAATACAAAGCATACCATTGGAATCAGCCCAGTTTATAAATGCTTTCAGCAGATTTTTCCCCATACCCTATCCCCAAAATTCTTTACATACGCAGACTCCAAATTCTACCTTAGGAGCGAAACTATCTTAATAAATACCCTCGCATCTGAAAACCCAACGTATCGATTCCCCACTACAGCAGCTCAAAATAAATTCTCGATTTTATAGTGTCCGTTTGTATAATCTGATCACACCCCGATATATCTAAAAATGCCTCCTTGCTCCCTATCTAAATTTCTTTCTCTCCATCATCAGTAATCTTAATTCAGATAAATCTGTCGTAGCTTGGTTGATTGCCGATCTAACAGTATCCCTCTATTAGGTTGAAATCCTATATAAATCGGTTGAAAATGTTGATTTTACCAATGGACAAGGATTTGTACAATAGAGTTGTAACGCTTACATTTCCAAGGGGGTTGCGGCGAAATGAAGAGACTTCAGGTGATTGGCAAGCAAATCAGGACCCCGAGATCCAAAAGGAGGCCGTGTTGATGAAATTTAAGGGAATATTGGCGGCATTTTTGTTTTTAACCACAGCGTCTGTGTTGTTTGGGACGCATACGGCAGAGGCCCATGAACTATCCAATGACAAGCTGACGATTCAGACAGGTGAGCACGGTGAAATTTCATCCATACGTATCAAGGGAGATGCTTTCCCGACAGAGTACGTGATGAACGCAACGGTTACACCTGAGCAGAACACCGCAGATCATCAGTGGCTAGGGGAGCTGATGTTCACGTACCGCTTGGATGGAGGCAGCTGGACGAAGGCATGGACGAACAAGTCGGCAGACGCACGTAAGATCACAACCAGTGGTAACCGTGTCACTGTCACGTACGAGAATTCTACTAACGCAGAAGGCATACGCAATTTTAAAGTCATTGAAACGTATTCGGCAGAGTCGAATGGTTCGGTGCTGTGGAATATACAGGTGCAGAATACAAGTGGAAAAAAATTGGAGATTGGCGATTTCGGTTTGCCTCTGCCTTTTAATGAGCAGTGGACCAACGGTGATGCGATCTACGAAACTAGAGTGGTGACGCATTCCTTTGTCGGCAATAACAGCTCCTATATTACAGCTGGGCGTCCCAGCGGCATTGGTTCTTCCCTGCTGCTGATTCCTGATTCCACAACAGGTGCGGGTTTTGAATATCAGGATCACTGGCGGGATGAGGAGCATCCGGGCAGCAAATGGGCCTGGAATCCAGCCAACGAAGGCAAATGGCTGGAAGGACTCAATGTATTTTATATTCATTCCAATGTCATCAAGTCCACGAATCGGGGGTATTTGCCCAATACAAGCCTGATCCTGAATCCTGGTCAAAGCAAAAACTATGGCTTCAAGTTTCTGGCGGTGAAGGACGAGCATGATGTAAAAGATACGTTGTACCAAGAAAACTTGGTGGATACAACAGTCGTACCCGGCATGATCGTGCCTACGAATCAAAAGGCGAAGGTGGACCTGCGTTCCAAGCAGGCGATCAGCAAAGTAACCTATCCAGACGGAACCGTTATTCCGCAGACAGATAGCAAGGCCGGAGGACATTACATTTATGAACTGAAATTTACTAAGCTGGGTCCGAACTTCATAACGGTAGAATACGGCAACGGCAACAAAACGGTGTTACAGTTCTATGCCATCGAGCCGATTGATCAGGCGTTGCAACGGCATGCTACATTTATGGTCGACAAAACCCAATGGAATGTACCGGGTGATCTGCGCGACAAGGTATTTGATGATTGGATGATGCATACCAAATCCAAACGCAACATTTTTAACGGCTATTGGGGCTGGGGAGACGATTGGGGTCTGACCCACGGACAGTTCCTGGCTGAGAAAAACACACTGTCTCCAGTCGCCAAAGAGGTGCGGGCAGTAGACGATTATTTGGAGACGGCGATCTGGACAAATCTGATGAACGGACATCATGAGGATTATTTAATTCATGATTTCTTGATGCCAGAACCTAACGATACACCGACCTATCGAGGGTATGCGTATCCGCACGTATACAACACGTATTTCAGCATGTACAAGATTGCCAAGGAATACCCGGATCTTGTCACTTACAAGCATCCAAAGGAAACCTATTTGCTGCGGGCGTATAACATTTTCAAAGCATTGTATGAAGGGCCAGTCGCGTACAACTGGGAAACAGGTTTGATGGGCGAACTGACCACACCAGATATTATTCAGGCACTTCATGATGAAGGCTATGATGATGAAGCGAATGATCTCAAGGAAAAAATGGATCGTAAATATAACAATTTTAAAAATACAAAGTATCCTTACGGTTCTGAATATAGCTATGACAATACAGGGGAAGAGGCTGTATATACGTTAGCCAAGCAGAATATAGATACAGAGGGCGAGCAAAGTAAAGCCCTGGAAATGATGAGTAAAATTAATGCCAAAACCCGTGCGGCACGCGGTCATATGCCCGTATGGTACTACTACACCGATCCGGTGACGATTACCGGGGAGAACTGGTTTAACTTCCAGTACACGACTTCGCTTGCCGGATATGCGATGGATGACTGGATTCGCCATCATGAGGACAATCACCGTGAGGAACAACAGCGGTTGTCCTATGCAGCTAAAATTGCCAATGTTGGAGCGATTAACTCCGGGCAAATCAGCTCCGACCCTGAAAACATCGGGGCGGTCGCATGGACGTATCAAGCGGAAAAAGGCAATAACGGCACGAACGGCACTGGCGGCGGTAAAAATGTTCCGCTCTTTAACGGCTGGCGCGGCATGAGCGGTGAGGCTGATCTCGGATTGTTCGGTGCGCTCAAAACATTAAGTGCTGATATCGCGATTGATCCTATTTTTGGATTGACGGGCTACGGTGCAGAGGTGAGCAAAAGCGGCAACGTGTATACGATCAAGCCACTGGATGGCCTGTTCAAGCGGGTCAATCTGATCACGGAAAAGCTGTATATCGAGCTGGAAAAGGACCAATATACAGAAGCCAAGTTGGCAACATCCAAGGATTATGTATGGTTCCAACTGAAAAATCAAACGCCGGGCCAAGCCCATTCCACGTACGTTACATTTGACGGTTTGAAGAAAGGAACGTATCTGGTTAAAGTGGGCGGTCAATCGCAAGGAAAGTTTAATGCGTATGCGACCACCAACAAACTTAAATTGGAGATTGGTACAGCATCCTCCTATACGATAGAGCTGACACCGACCACACCTGATCCGAACAAAGCACCTATCGTGGATGCTGGCAAAGATTCGAAGGTAAAGCTGCCGGATCAGATCATTCTGAAAGGCACGGCTACGGATGATGGACTTCCACAAGGTAAGGTGACGAGCGAGTGGAGTCTGATCGAAGGACCACAGGACGCGAAGGTCACATTCAGTAACAAAACATCGCTGCGCACAAAGGTGAATGTTTCCGAGCCAGGAACGTATGTGTTCAAGCTGACAGCCAGCGATTCTCAGTTGTCAGCGGAGGCCAAAGTAACGGTGGTAGCTGAACCGGCGGCTCCGTTACTTGAACAGCTTGCAGTTTACAAGTTTGATGAAACAAGCGGTTCTGTAGTTGCGGATTCATCGGACAGTGGCAATGATGCTGCCGTGAAGGGAACGGCTGCATGGGCTGCGGGTAAAACAGGCAATGCTGTCAGCCTGAACGGCAAGGACAGCTATGTGCAGCTTCCGGCGGGTATTGTCAGTCGGACACAGCAATTGACTGTATCCGGCTGGGTCAAAGCGAACAGCCTGAGCGATTATGTGCGGATTTTTGACTTTGGCTCCGGGACGAATGAATATATGTTCCTGACGCCTAAAGCAGGAAATACCATGCTGTTTGCCATTACCAACCAAGGCAACGGGCAGGGACAGGAGCAGACGATTGAAGGCCCTGTACTGCCAACAGGCGTATGGAAGCATGTTGCGGTCACGCTTTCGGGTTCCACAGGTATTTTATACGTGGATGGAAAAGAAGTGGGACGCAATACCAACCTGACCTTGAATCCTACCAGTCTGGGTCAGACCAAAAATAATTTCATCGGCAAATCTCAGTACCCTGATCCGTACTTCAATGGTCTGGTGGATGAATTCCGTATCTACAGCCGTGCTTTGAATGCAACCGAGGTGGCAGGACTGGCCTCTGGTACAGCACAAAACCTAACGGGAGCCGAGAAAATCACGGCTTTAAAAGAAGTAAACGTGACGACTCGTGCAGGTGAAAAACCCGAACTGCCAAGCGTCGTGGAAGCTACGTATGGAGAAGGCTCCACCAAATGGGTGGCTGTGGAATGGGAGGATATAGACCCTGCACAATATGCTGCTCCAGGTTCGTTTGAGTTGAAGGGTAAAGTAGAAGGGACAGAGTTAAAGGCAATTGCGAAGGTAACTGTGATTGAGGCTGGGGCTGCGGATTCATCGGTAACACCGGTTAGTCCGGAGAATTCAGTAACCTCGTCAACTACGACACCCTCGGTAACATCTGCCTTACCGCTTCGGCCTATTAGCTCCGCTAAATCAGCGGGGGTATCCTGATGGGAGGCAACAACGCATAGTCATGACTAACCTTTCCCATCGTCACTTTCCTCCTGTAAAGGGGAGAGTGGCGGTGGGTATCCTTGCATTTGGAGTGCAAAGCTGCGAACAAAAATGTGAATGGGGGGAAAAAGTATGAGCAAGATTACATTTCTGGGTGCAGGCAGTACGGTATTTGCTAAAAATGTGCTTGGCGATTGTATGTTGACGCCTGCTTTGCAGGGCTTTGAGTTGGCGTTGTTCGATATTGACCCTGTAAGGCTAAAAGATTCGGAAAATATTTTATCCAATTTGAAAAAAACAACAGGGAGTACCTGTGTGATTCGCTCCTACACTGATCGCAAGGAAGCACTGCGTGGGGCGACCTATGTGGTAAACGCCATCCAAGTAGGCGGCTATGATCCGTGTACAATTACGGATTTTGAAATTCCTAAAAAATATGGCCTGCGCCAAACGATTGCCGATACGGTTGGTATTGGCGGTATTTTCCGCAATTTACGTACGATTCCGGTGATGCTCGATTTTGCGGCAGATGTGCGCGAGGTGTGCCCAGATGCATGGTTTCTCAACTACACGAATCCGATGGCAGTGCTAACGAATGTGATGAACGTTTATGGCGGTGTCCGTACGGTAGGGCTGTGTCATAGCGTGCAGGCGTGTATACCGGAACTGTTTAAAAGCCTCGGGCTGGAGCAGGAAGGTGTAAAGGCAAAAATCGCAGGCATTAATCATATGGCGTGGCTGCTCGAAGTGAGCAAGGACGGTGTGGATTTGTATCCTGAGATTAAAAAACGAGCCGCCGCTAAGCAACAGGAAAAGCATCATGATATGGTGCGCTTTGAAATGATGCTAAAATTCGGCTATTACATTACGGAATCGTCCGAGCATAACGCGGAATATCATCCGTATTTTATCAAACGGGCATACCCTGAGCTGATCGAGCGCTTCAATATTCCTTTGGATGAATACCCGCGTCGCTGTGTGAGCCAGATTGAACGATGGGAAACGATGCGTGAAGAGCTTTTGGGTAATCAGGATCTGCGTCATGAACGGTCAAACGAGTATGCCTCTTATATATTTGAGGCGATCGAAACGAATCAGCCTTTTGCCATTGGCGGCAATGTGATGAACACAGGCTTAATTACCAATCTGCCGAAGGAAGCCTGTGTGGAGGTACCTTGTCTGGTGAATCGTAACGGGGTTACGCCAACCTTTGTCGGGGATTTGCCACCCCAATGCGCTGCGCTGAACCGGACGAATATTAATACCCAGCTGTTAACGATTGAAGCTGCAATCACCGGGAAAAAGGAGCACATTTATCATGCTGCTATGTTGGACCCGCACACGTCCGCAGAGTTGTCCATGGATGATATCGTTTCTCTGTGTGATGACCTAATTGCAGCCCACGGGACATGGCTCCCAGCCTATGTGTAAGTGAGGCAGATGAATGGGAGGCCGTGGTCGTCAAAAGTTCGCCGGGATTCCTACAATCCGTGGGAAATTCATTGTACTGACGCTGGTACTCACCGTCATTCCGATGGTGGTGCTGACCTTTACCTTTTACCGGATCGCGGCCCATTCCCTTGGTGAGAAGTCGGAAGCGCTGGCTATGCAGTCCCGGCAAATGAGTGAAAATTACGTCAATGCGACGCTCTCCGATTTGAATGATCTAACCAATGCCATTCTCAGCAATCCTGATGTGCAGTCCACACTGGAGACCAAGCCGGAAGATGATTATGAATATTTACGGAACGATGAAACCCTCAGTATGGTTGTCCGTACGCAAACCCAGACCAAGCCGTATATCACGTCCTCTCTCATATATGCCGCCAATGGCGGGCTCAAGCATTCTCTCTATCAGGGGAATGTTTCGGTCCGTTTTGGCGGCCTTCCTACATTAGAGGAAGCACGTGTGTACTATCGCCGCCTACTCGCCGAGCGGCCCATGATGTGGATGGCTCATTCGCCGTTTGAATCCGGACGCGGGATGGCGGAGGATCGCATCTATGTGGGGAAACTGCTCCGAAAAACGACTGGAGATTATGCACCACTCGGATTTTTGCTGCTGGAAATCGACAAGGCCAGTCTATTTCGGGGGCTTGCTTTTCATGAAACAGATGGCAATACCCAGATGTGGGTGCTGGATCAGGAGGGCGAGCCTGTATACCGATTGCCGGAGCAGGGTGTTGCGGATCAAGCGCTATTGCGGCAGATTGCCAAATCGGCTGTGGATAGGCCTGTGCTTACGAAGGACTGGAGAACATGGAACGGGCGCCAGACGATGATCTCTTACGGCCCGTTAAATGAAGGACAATGGACGCTGCTGCAAAAAGTCGATCAGTCTGTGCTGTTCGAGGATGCGCGGAAAATTGGTGCCTGGACCATCTGGACTTTTTTGATTGCACTGATGTTGGGCTGGATGCTGTCTTATCGGCTGAGTGACACGATTCGTCGCCCCCTGCTTCAATTGAGCCGATTAATGGCGGTCGATGGGAGTGTGAGCGCTACAGGCTCAGCCCAAGCTTTCGAAGCTCCTACTTCCGTTGTTTTTAATCCTAAGGATGAGGTAGGGCAGATCGGGGAGCGTTTTCTTCATATGATGCAAAAAAATCATGAACTGTACGGTCAAGTCTACGAAGCGTTGCTGTCGCGTAAGCAGGCTGAGTTCCGCGCGCTTCAGGCGCAGATTAATCCGCATTTTTTGTACAACACGCTAGAATCCCTGAAGGGAATGGCCTTGGCGAATGGGCAACGGGATATGGCAGAGGTAATCGGTGCCTTCGGAAAATGCTTTCGCATTTCGCTAAGTTATGGCCGAGAGCAAATCAGTTTGGGACAGGAAGTCGAGCATGTAAGCGCCTATGTGAAGGTGCAGCAGTTCAGGTTTAGGAATTCGTTCGAGTGGATTTGCGAGGTCGAGGAGGATATTTGCGGATTTTATGTACCCAAACTAATCCTCCAGCCACTCGTCGAAAATGCTATTTACCACGGCTTAAAAGGGCGTACCGACCGTGGCTATATCATGTTATCCGGTACAAGGGAAGGGGATATGTTGCGTTTGACGGTCAGTGATGATGGGGGCGGTATTGGAGCCGAGCGTCTGAACGATATCCGGAAGTCGCTGGATGCGGAACGGGGGAATGCTATTGGCTTTGGGCTGCGCAATGTGCATGAACGTCTTCGGCATTATGGTCCGCAATATGGACTGTCCGTGACAAGCGAGCCGGGTCAGTACACCTCGGTTACTTTACTGGCACCCATTCGAACCGAATAAGAAAGGGGAGGAAGGCATGTACCGGCTGCTGATTGTGGACGACGAATATCATATTCGGGAAGGACTGAAGCTGATGGTGGCGGAAAGTGGCCTGTCAGTGGAAGTCAGTGATGTGGCGGAGGACGGCGCGACGGCATTACGTTTGTATACGGAGCAGCGACCGGACATGATTTTACTGGATATTAATTTACCGGATATGAGTGGACTGGACGTAGCAAAAACCATTCGGGAAAAGGATCAGCAGACCCCGTTATTATTCCTGACAGGGTACGAATCTATGACATATATTCGTCAGGCAGTCTCGCTTCAAGCGGTCGATTATTTGCTCAAGCCGGTGACCAGCGAGGATTTCGAAGCGGCATTGAGCCGGGCTGAGGATCGCATTGCGCAATGGCGAAGAAGCGAGGAGGAAGCCATTCACCGCCATCGTTCATTGGAGCCATTGTACAGGGAGCATCTACTGCTGGATTTGCTCCAGCAGCGGCGTCCTGCAGCCGAGGTCATTCAGGAGATGGACGGGCTGGGATTTTTCGGCGAGACGAATGGGCCGCCTTATACCGTGCTGTGCTGCGAGCTGGAGGAGGCGTCGCAGCAGGAGGCAACCGCCACTAGCAAGCCACACGGTTCCATGCATAAAAGCAGCCATGTATTCGCCGGACTGGCTGGGGAGGCTGCGGCAGCAGCCGGGGCGAAGGCGCATGGTGCGGCGGTTTCCCGCGATCGGCATGTTGTGCTGCTGGCGACGGCATCTTGCAGGGCGGCGGAACGGACGGCACAGCAGATTCGGCAGGCCGTGCAGGAACGATTGAGCCAGGGCGTGTCCATCGGGATTAGCCGTCCCGTACAACGGATGGAGCAACTTCCCGAAGCGTATGAGGAAGCTGTGCAAGCGGCAGAGCATCGGGGGTGGGTGGGCTATAGCCAGATCATCCCCTATGAGAGTATTCAGGCGGCCGAGCCGAACAGCAGTCAATTACTGGAGAAGGAACTGCTAATGATTACGGAAATTCGAGCAGGCAATGATGCTGCCGTACATGCGATTTTACAGGAATGGTCAGGACAGTTGGCAGGGTTGCCCGTCAAGCAGGTGAAAATGATTGTCACTCAGCTCGTGCTGTTCGTCATGCGGATCGTTCAGAGTGATGCATCTGTAGGACAAACGTCCATGCAGGAGCAGGACCCGTTGTTGGAGCTGTCCCGATTACGGCATGGGCCCGAGATGATTGATTATGTATCGCGCTATTTTGTTCGGGTGGGTCGTCATGTCCGAGAATCACGTGAGAAGGGGATTCCACGCAAATTCCAACGGGCCAAGGAATGGATTCGGGAGCATCTTCAGGAGGATGGCGGGCTGAACCGTCTTGCAGAGTACATGAATATGAGCCCCAAATATTTGAGTGCCCGTTTCAAGCAAGTTACAGGTGAAAGCTTCGCCGACTACCAGACGCGTGTTCGCTTTGAGCGAGCCCGAGAACTGCTGCTGGACGCGAATCGCAAGGTGGCGGAGGTAGCGGAGGTTGTGGGATTCACAGATACCAACTATTTTAGCATTGCCTTTAAAAAGCATACCGGACTGACCCCGACGGAGTTTCGTAAAACATTTTTGTAAACGCGCTGTTAAAAAAATCATACCAAAACAAAGAGAGTCTGGAGTCGTTGGGTGGTCGGCTCTGGGCTCTCGGCGCATAATAGGCTTGTAAGGAGAAACCAGTTCAGGAAGGGGCCGGTTGATTTGCTGAAACGAAGGTTACGGACATGGATGGCTCTCGTGATGACGGCGATGTTGACAGGGCTGACGGCTTGCAGTGGTAACGCTGGCGAACCGGCTAATCCCAATGCGGTCGAACTCAAGTTCATGTACTGGGGAAGCAATGACGAGAAGCAGGCGATGGAAAAAATGATTCAAAGCTTTAATACATCCCACCCGAACATTCGGGTGAAGGGCGAGCATGTCCCTGGTGACTACACGACGAAAATTAACACGTTAATGGCTGCCAATCAGCTTCCTGATATCGCCTACTTGGGCGATTCCCTCACGATGAAATGGGCAAGTGAAGGCAGACTCCTGGATTTATCCTCTTATTATGACGAATATCCCGAATTAAAAAACAAGCTCAAATCCTCCTATCTCTACAGCGAACCTGGCAAGTCTATCGGAAATTACACCGCATTGGAAGTGATGCAGTTATTTTACAACAAGGAGTTGTTTACAGAAGCAGGGGTACCCGTCCCTCCGGCTGATCCTCAAAAAGCGTGGACATGGAATGAATTTCTGGAAATTGCCAAAAAGCTGACCAAGGATCAGAGCGGCAAGCATCCGGGAGACAGTGGATTTGATCCGAAAAATATTGTGCAATACGGCTTTGCCTTCGGCAATGACCGCAGCTCCTGGGGGCCCCTTTTAGCGAGCAACGGTGGAGGTTTGACTGACAAAACGGGCAAGAAGTACACCCTGAACAGTCCTGAGTCGGTGGAGGTCTTTCAGAAGTTGCAGGATCTGGTTTTCAAGGAGCATGTTTCTCCTGATTTGATCCAGCAGCAGGACATGCCGTCCAATACGATTCGGCTTCAGACAAGAAAGGTCGCCATGGTGGTAGACGGGACATGGTCCCTGCTCGATTTTTCGAACAACAAGCAGCTGCAATGGAGTATCGGCGTTCTGCCGAAGCTAAAAGAGCCCAAAACGATGATTGTTGCGGGAGCCACGGTCATTTTCCAGAGCACCAAGCACCCGAAGGAAGCGCTCGAATTTTATTTGTATCATAACAATCCCGAAAAGGTGGATTTGTTCAAGTCCGGTCTTTGGATGCCTATCGAGGAAAAATATTATATCGATGAGCAGGCCATCCAGTCATGGACAAATAATGCCGCACATCCACCGGAATTTCAAAAGGCTGGCATTGAGTATGCCAGAGATTATGCGATCAAGCCGTCAACTTCGACCCTTCGCAACTGGCCTGATATCGGTTCCAAGCTGACCCCAGGGCTGGATCTGATTTGGACGAACAAGAGGACGCCGAAGCAGGCACTGGATGAACTGGAACCTATCATTCAGCCATTGCTTCAAGGAGTATACCCGGATGAATAATGCGGCGGGACAGCTGCGAAAGGAGAACGGCCCATGAAGCGACCAAAATCAGGAATGATGCGTATGGAGCGAAACTGGGGTCTGCTATTCGCGCTTCCTGCCATCCTCGGATTAATGATATTTACAATTGGACCGATCGCGGCCTCGTTCGTATTCAGCTTAACCGATTGGACGATTGGTGGACAGATGACCTTTATTGGATTGGACAATTACCGAACCATTTTGACTGAGGACGCTACCTTTTCCCAATCCATGTTCGTGACCACATATTATGCACTGGGTAGCGTACCTCTAGGCTTGGCGGCAGCTTTTATCATTGCGCTGTTATTAAATCAAAAGGTGAAGGGTTTGTCGGTGTTCCGTACGATTTATTATTTACCTACCATTGTACCGAGTATTGCCAACACGATGCTGTGGCTATGGATGTTCAACCCGGATTTTGGTCTGTTAAATTCGCTGCTGGAGGGTGTTGGACTGCCGGGGAGCAAATGGATTTATGACGAGAACACTGCAATACCCTCGCTAATCATGATGAGCACCTGGGGGATCGGGAACACGGTCATTATCTTTTTGGCGGGACTTCAGTCGGTTCCCACCCATCTGTATGAAGCAGCTGAGGTAGACGGCGGCAATAGGTGGCACAAATTTTTTCACATTACCATTCCTTCGATGACACCAACTATTTTCTTCAATCTGGTCATGTCTTTAATCAGCACCTTTCAGGCATTCAATCAGGCGTATGTTATGACCAACGGAGGGCCTAACAATTCAACCCTGTTCTATGTGTTCTACTTGTGGCGTACGGCCTTTACGGAGACTAAAATCGGCTACGCCTCAGCGCTGGCCTGGATCTTATTTTTCGTCATCATGGTCCTAACGGTTCTGATTTTCTCCACATCCAAAAAGTGGGTCCACTATGAAGGAGGGGAACGTTCATGAATCAGGTCACTTCTTCTGTCAATCCTTCAGAAACACCACAACATCCGCTTCCACAGCCTGAACGCTCCCGAAGTCCTGCTACCGCCACCCGTTCCAAACCATTCCCAATCAGCCGTGTTGTACTGTATATCGTTTTAATGATAGGTAGTGTTTTAATGCTGTTGCCATTTGTATGGCTCATTCGTAGCTCTCTGATGGGGACATCCCAAATTTTCGTGTTCCCGCCAGAGTGGATACCCTCTCCTTTTCAATGGAGCAATTACCCGGAAGCGCTGACTTCAGTACCGTTCGGCAGGTATTTTATGAATACGTTCATCATTGAGGTATGTGTGCTGGCAGGAGTGATGTTGACCTCGATTGTATCGGCGTTTACTTTTGCCCGCCTACGCTGGCCTGGACGTAATCTGATCTTTTCTCTGCTGATCGGGTCGATGATGCTGCCTTACGCGGTGACGCTAATTCCCACTTTCGTGATGTGGCGTGAGCTGGGCGGTCTGAATACATTTCTGCCGCTGATTGTTCCTGCATGGTTCGGTGGAGGGGCGTTTAACATCTTTTTGATGCGACAATTCATGCTGACGATTCCACGCGATTTGGACGAAGCGGCTTATATGGACGGAGGTACGCCTCTGACTGTACTATGGCGCGTCATTATTCCTTTATCTTCGCCTGCATTGATCGTGATCGGAATATTTACATTTATTGATGTGTGGAATGATTTTTTGGGCCCGATTATTTACTTAAGTGACGAAAAGCATTTTACGCTAGCGCTGGGGCTAGCGACTTTTCGGGGATTGAACAATACCAACTGGCCTTACCTGATGGCGGCTTCCAGCACAATTTTGGCTCCCATCGTCCTGATATTTTTTATCGGACAGCGCTATTTTATCGAAGGCATCACATTGACAGGGATAAAAGGCTAAAAGGAAGCTGAGACGCGCTGGTGTGCTTGAAAAAGAGACGGAGAATTGGGTGCAGGACTTACGGGAAAGCGGCAGCGAGAAGAGCATACATGTGTTCAAAAGCAAGTGGAGAGTATGTTCTAAGGCATATGCCCTGAAAAGAGATGTGGAATAAGGAGGCGTACGAGTGAAAGAGGAAGAGAGTCAAAAGACAAAACCGTTACAGGGTGTTCCAGGCAGACTGGCCCGGTTACGCTCGGAATTCCCGGCTCTAGGGATAGATGCACTGCTTATTACACATGGGCCTAATCGAAGATATATGACCGGATTTACAGGCTCCGCTGGAATTGCACTTGTTACGCAGGAAGAGGCTTTTTTAGTGACGGATTTCCGCTATATGATGCAGGCAACAGATCAGGCAGTGGAATATTCAGTGATTCGGCATGAGGCGCAAATCTTCCAAACCGTGGCCGATCTCACAAGTAAATTGGGTGTCCACAGACTGGGTTTGGAGAGCAGGCATGTTTCACTTCAACAGTCGGGACAGCTACAAGCCGCGCTGGGCTCGTTGGAGTACGTACAAACGGAGGATGTCATTGAACGGCTGCGCGATGTGAAAGACGAAGAAGAGATTCGCACCATTAGCGAAGCTGCGCGTATTACCGATGCCGCCTTCACGGAGGTGCTGAATTGTATTCAGCCTGGAGTTACAGAGCGGCGGATTGCGGCGGAACTGGAATATCAGCTTCGGCTCGCAGGCGCGGAATCAGGCGGTTTTGCGTTCATTGTCGCTTCAGGTGAGCGTTCGGCGCTGCCGCACGGACTGGCCAGTGACAAGGAAATTGGTCAGAACGAGTTCGTCACAATGGATTTTGGCGCAAATGTGCGTGGTTATCTATCCGATATCACGCGTACCGTATTCGTAGGCCAGCCCTCAGAACGACATGAGAAATTGTATGCCATTGTGCTGGAAGCAAATATGAAGACGATTGCAGGACTTCGTCCCGGCTTAAGCGGTCGGGAGGGAGACAGTCTGGGGCGGGATGTGATTGCTTCTTACGGCTATGGGGAGCAGTTCGGTCACGGGCTGGGCCACGGTTTTGGTCTGGAAATTCACGAGCAGGTACGGCTGTCCCGCGAAAGCAAGTCGGTGCTCGTACCGGGTCACGTCATTACCGTGGAACCGGGAATTTATATCCCAGGCTTCGGCGGGGTTCGCATTGAGGACGATGTGCTGATCACAGATGACGGTGTCAAGGTACTGACCTCTTCGCCTAAGGAACTGCTTTTATTATAAAACTAAGTGGCGTTATAGGTAACTGTCCATAGTTTGCAAGTCATTCAAAAATGAGATGGAGGGGATCAAATGAACACGCATAAAAGGCACACCAAAATATGGATGACTGCGCTGGCGGCTTCTCTCATTGTGGCTTTGACACCAGCTATTCCGGGTCAACAGGCTTATGCCGAGGCGGAGTCGGATGTAAAAGTCATCGACATCTTTAGTCGGACGGTGAACGATTATGGTATAGATCTGGTTGATTGGCAAGGATATCTGGCGAACCCGTATGTGAAGCTAAAAGTGAAGCCGCCAGCGGATGCCGCTTTTCCGTTAACGGTTACGTTAAATGCGCAGGGCACGTCCCGGCTGATGATGGATCTGCCAAGTACTTTGTCGGCGCAAGGTGCAAGCAAAACGCTGACTTTTGCCAATGCACAGGAGGAAAAAGATTTTCGGTTAGCCATCCATCCTGACCGGATTGGAGGAAACGGTGAAATAGAGAACTATACGCTGTCTATGTCCGTTGCCGGAAATGATGGTCACACGACTACTCAGTCCATTCCGATTCGCGTGTTGGATCAGGACGATAATGAAGAGCCCACAGTCCCTCTCCATTTTGATTACCGCTTCGATACGATCAAGCCTTATTTCAATGATGCGGCTACCAAAAAAGCCGCAGAGCTGGCGGTAAAGGACTGGTTCTATTTCTTTGATCTGGCTCCTTTCGATGAGGTTCCTGCCAACGCTGAGGTAAACCATCTGCCAGGAGACGACTGGCAAAATGAAATACAGGTGACAAATGATAAGCCCTACAAAGGCATGTGGGTGTTTATGAGAGGGCTGAACGGACCCTATTCTACGGGCTTTCCAGCCACGAACGGCAATTATCATACACGTAACGGTGTGACCGTCCCGGGGAACCTGAACCGTTCCTATAGTCTGATTCTGGATTTCTATGATGATGCGATTCCATTTACATCCGTGGACGATGAAGAATGGTATCAATCCGATCTGTCCAAAGTGACGGATGTGCATGGGCTGATCATGCATGAATTCGGTCATGCCATTGTGTTCAGCGACACATTCCCGGGTGTCAAAGCGCTGAAGGAAGCGGCGGGCAATGACCCGGATATTATGGCTTATCAGCACAGACCAGCCGCGCTGGACGACAGCTATCATCTCTCCGGAGAGCTTGCAGAAGTCGACCGATTGAGCGGTCAAAATGGAGGCTGGCGCCATCTGTTTCCGACCCGGCGTTGGATGAACACGAAGCTTTCGCTGCTGGTAGCAGAAAAAGCAGGCTGGCCGCTGCGTAAGGACCTGACTCCTTTCCTCGCGCCAGAAATCATGACGAAGGAATTGCCAGCACCCGTCAAAGGCAAAGCGTACACGGCCAAGCTGGAGGCCAAGGGAGGCGTTCCGTTTTACGATTGGACGGTGACAGGCGGTCAACTGCCCGAAGGGTTCACACTGAACCGCTTTACAGGAACGATTAGCGGAACAGCAGGCAGCGGAGCAGGCAACAAGACGTATACGTTCACCGTACAGTTACGGGATTATGATGAGCTGAGCAAGCCTGTGAAACAAAGCTTTACGCTCAAGCTGTAAAGAATACCTCACAAACAGATTAAAACGGTCGAAGGGAGGGAAGCGAATGAAATATGATGCCGCGGATCTGGTCATTGTAGGCGGCGGAATCATCGGTACAGCCATCGCTTATTATACGGCTAAGTCCGGTATGAAAGTCGTACTGGCTGAGCGAGGGGAGATTGCTGGAGGCACTTCGTCCCGTTGTGATGGAAATATATTGGCAATCGATAAAGAGCCCGGGTTTGACAGTCGAATGTCGTTGGTATCGCAGGAACTGGTGGCAGAGCTGGCTAGGGAACTGGAGGATGAGTTTGAGTATCGTGCGCCTGGCAGTATTCTGGTCTGTGAAAACGATCAGGAGATGCAAGCGGCTGAGCAATGGGTAACCCGTCAAGAGCAGGAAGGACTTCCATTTCGCATGCTGGATCAGCAGGATTTGCGAGAGGAATGGCCGCATTTAGCCAAAGATTTGCCGGGCGGGCTGGAGTGTGCGACAGATTCCACTGTAAATCCGGTGTTGATGACGTATGCACTGGCCAGGGCCGCGCGTCGGATGGGGGCCAAGTTATTACCGCGCATGCCGATACAGTCCATCCTTCAGGACGAAAGGGGGAACGTCCGCGGGGTAGAGACGCCCAATGGCGTTATCCATGCAGGTGCAGTGGTATTGGCGACAGGTGTGTGGACACGCAGCATCGGTCATTCACTCGGTTTGGACCTTCCGATCATGCCGCGCAAAGGGCATATACTGGTGTCTGCCCGAACGCCTTCCATTGGGAACCGCAAGGTAATGGAGTTTGGCTATCTGATGAGCAAGTTTGGCGGTCAGCGGAGTGTGGATGAGCTTTATGAAAAATACGGTGTAGCGCTGGTGTTCGAGCCAACCGCATCCCAAAATATTCTGATCGGCAGCAGCCGTCAGTTTGTCGGTATGGACACAGGTGTCGATCAGCAAGTGATTCGCTTAATCGCCCGCAGAGCCATTCGCTTTTTCCCTGCTTTAGCCAATATACCGCTGATGCGGGCGTATACCGGCTTGCGTCCATGGACACCTGATCATTTGCCAATTGTATCGGCAGTGGACGAAGTACCGGGGCTGTATATCGCTTCTGGTCATGAGGGGGATGGCATTAGTCTTGCGGCGGTTACGGGTAAGCTGGTGACCGAAATGGTACGGGGTGAATCCACTTGTATTCCGGTGGAGCCGCTGCGATATGACCGATTTGGGGAGGCTTTTACCAGCCACGAGGTTCACGGGGAGGTAACTGGATGAGTGTACCGGGCAGAATTACTACCATTGATACCCATACGGGAGGCAATCCGACGCGGACGGTCATTCACGGCGCGCCTAAGCTGGTAGGTCATACGATGCTGAAAAAAATGACTTATATGGCAGCACATCATGATGATTTTCGCCGTTTGCTGATGTTCGAGCCGCGAGGGCATGAGGTGATGTCGGGCTGCATTTTAACAGAACCTTGTCATCCAGATGCAGATATCGGTGTGGTTTTTATAGAGACTGGCGGCTATTTACCGATGTGCGGTCACGATACGATTGGAGTATGTACAGCGCTGATGGAAGGCGGGCTGATTGCTGCGGATAAAAAATCAATATTGCTGGACACTCCGGCAGGCCCGGTTCATGTGCGGCTGAAGGTGGATGCGGGCAAGGTGCGACAAGTAACGTTCACGAACATCCCTTCTTTTGTGTACCGCCGTGAGGTTGAGGTCCAGGTAGAGGATATCGGTCAAGTCACGCTGGATATTGCGTATGGAGGCAACTTTTACGGCATTGTAGAGGCGGCTTCCATCGGTCTTGCACTGGAGCAGAGCAATGGGGCAAAAATTGTACGAACAGCAGTGCAGATTCGGGAGGCAGTGAATGCTGTTGTTGAGGTAGTACATCCTGAAAATCCGGTTATTCAAGGATTGACGCATATTGAATTCTACGGGGAGCCTGTGGCTCCACAGGCCGATTGCCGCAATGTCGTCGTCATCCCACCGGGAGGTATCGATCGTTCCCCTTGTGGCACAGGAACCTCGGCCAAGGTAGCGGTGCTGCACGCCAAGGGAAAACTGGGCTTAAATGAGCCGTTTGTACATGAAAGTATCACAGGTTCCATGTTTCGGGCTGAAATCGTGGGCGAGACGCAGATAGGTCCTTATCCGGCAGTCATTCCACAAATTACAGGCTCGGCTTGGGTGACGGGACATCATCAATTTGTGTTGGACCCCGAGGACCCTCTTAAAGAAGGTTTTTTGCTGGTGTGAGCATTTTATATCAATCCCGAATGCTGAATATGAAAATAAAGATGGGAAAGGGTTGGTAAGCATATGGCACGTTTTGAAGGTGTATATGTGGCCTTAGTTACACCGTTCACGGCAGAGCTGGAGGTAGACCATAAGCGTCTGACCGAGCTGTGCGAGCATCTGATTGCAAGCGGCATTAGCGGACTGGTTCCTACGGGATCGCTGGGAGAATATGCGGCTTTGTCCCCGGAGGAACGGTCGCAGGTTGTGCACACCGTAATTGACGCTGCGGCAGGGCGTGTCCCGGTTGTTGTCGGCTCGGCGGCTCCGTCCACCAAACAGGCGGTGCATTGGATTCAGCATGCGAAGGATGCCGGGGCAGCGGGTGTCATGGCACTGCCGCCCATTAATTACAATCCACTGCCTCACGAAGTAACGGCCCATTATGAAGCATTGTCAGAGGTGGGCTTGCCGATCATTGCGTATAACAACCCCCATGATTACAAGGTTGACTTGACTCCAGATATTCTTGCGGACTTGTCGCGAATTGAAAATATCGTAGCAGTCAAGGAATTTTCCGGTGATGTACGGCGTATTCACGCTATTTTGGACCAGACAGAGCTAGAGGTTATGGTCGGAGTAGATAATCTGGCGATGGAGGGGGCATTATTCGGCGCGACAGGCTGGATTTCGGGGGTACCTAATGCGCTGCCCAAGGAAGGGGTAGAGCTGTTCCAACTTGCGCAGGCGGGAAATATGGCGGAAGCGTCCGCGTTGTATCGCAGGCTGCTGCCGCTGTTCCACTATGATGCCAGCCCGCAATTGGTACAGTCCATCAAATATATGATGGAACTGGCTGGATTTCCGGTCGGTCCGACACGTCCGCCCAGACTTGCGCTGCCGCAGGCGGATTATGACCGCATTCGGGAAGCATTTGAGGTGGCGGTTCGTCCAAGCGAAGTTTCATCCTGAACGGAGGTGAAGACGATGGAGAGCCGAAATTGGATCGGCGGTGAGTGGCTGAACCCTTCAGGTGAGGAAATGGTGGTTCACAATCCTTCGTCCTTGAAGGAGGAGGTCGGAGTCGTCCATTTTTCAGAAACGGGCGATATTACACAGGCCGGGGATGCGGCACGGCTGGCTCAGGCAGGTTGGGCCGCGTTAAGTCCCGCAGCACGGGGAGTTTATCTGTTCAAAGCAGCCGGGTTACTAGAGGCAGCATTACCTGAATTGGCTGAGCTGGCTAGCCGTGAGATGGGCAAGCCGATTACCGAGATGCGCGGAGAGGTCATGCGAGGTGTCCATCTGCTCCGATACTACGCGGCAGAGGGCGTACGATCCATCGGTACAGTCATTCCTTCGAATGAGCCGGGAGTGCTCCAATACACGAAGCGCATTCCGCTGGGTGTAACGGCAGTCATTACGCCGTGGAATTTTCCGGTAGCTATTCCGCTATGGAAAATCGCCCCTGCACTCTTGTGCGGAAACACGGTCATCTGGAAGCCTGCCGAACATGCTTCATTAACTGCAGTGCGGGTCGCCGAGCTATTCGAGGCGGTGCAGCTTCCGCCCGGCGTACTGAACTTAGTCATTGGGCAAGGTAACCGTATTGGCGATGCCTTACTGGAGCATCCGGTACTGGATGCGGTCAGCTTCACGGGTTCTACTGCTACAGGTTTGGGCATTGCGGGACGGTGCGCACGCCGTAATATCAAGTACCAGACCGAGATGGGCGGTAAAAATGCCGCTGTGGTGCTGAAGGACGCGGATGTGGCGCAAGCAGTAGCGATGATTGTTAGCGGAGCTTTCCGTTCAGCCGGGCAAAAATGCACGGCCACCAGCCGGGTAATTGTGGAACAGTCTGTCTATGAGACGTTCACGGAAGCCTTACGCCAAGCGGTGGAAAAAATCCAGATCGCCCCTGCACTGGACCCCAGTGCGTATCTTGGACCTGTGGCATCGGCAAGTCAGTATGAGAAGGTCATGTCCTATGTATCACTCGCCCGCCGGGAAGCCGATATTTTAGCCGAAGGTGGAGCCGCCGCCGGGACGGATAACGGATATTATGTGCGTCCGATGGTGGCGACTGGACTTGATTCGTCCCATCCATTGATTCAGGAGGAGATTTTTGGACCTGTGATGGGGGTAATGCAGGCGGACGACTTCGAGGATGCGATTCGACTGTGCAATGATTCTATTTATGGATTAAGCGCCTCGCTGTTCACCCGCGATTTACGGCTGGCTCACCGGTTTCTGGATGAGGCGAACGCCGGTATGGTCCGGGTTAATCAGGAGACGGCTGGTGTCGAATACCAGGCTCCGTTCGGCGGTCTGAAGCAATCCAGTTCACATACCCGGGAACAGGGCCAGGCGGCGCTGGATTTTTATTCAGCGATTAAAACCTGCGCGATCAGCTATGAGTAAGCGGGCGACGGGACGAAGTGAGACGGTTGAGAGCGCATCAGGTCATTTGCTCGTATGTCGCTGTGAAGAAGTGAGTATCGCACAGATGGAGCAGGCCTGCCGCATGGGCGTGGACACCGTGCGCCAGCTTAAAATGGCTACGCGGGTGACGATGGGGGCATGTCAGGGCAGGGTATGCCGACAATTGGTGGAGTCATGGTTTTACAATCAGGTTCCTGCTGCCCGCCGGGAGGCGGAGCTGTTGTCACAGAGGCCTCCCGTACGTCCCGTAACGTTCGGGCAGCTGGCAGAGGGAGGTTCCTTATGAGCCGCATGCGTATTGTAAATCATCCTATTTTGGGACCCAAGCCGGAACGGCGGCAGGTATCTTTCATTTTTGACGGTCGTCCCATGCAGGGATTGGCTGGAGAGCCATTGGCAGCAGCACTACTGGCCAGCGGTGTCCGTCTGCTGAGAAGGCATGAGGAATCCGGTACGGCTAGAGGTGTATACTGCGCCATTGGGCATTGTAACGAATGCCGCCTGACGGTTCATCCGTTCGGTACCGTCCGTTCCTGCCTGACCAAGCTGGAGGAAGGTATGGTGGTGGAAACCGGACGGCAACTTTCGAATGAAATCACAGGGAGAATTGTGACATGAATGAAATGGCGCATCTCATCGTCATTGGGGCGGGTCCCGCCGGATTGTCCGCAGCGGTATCGGCTGCTGAGCAAGGATTGCCAGTCACGGTACTGGATGAGTTTACAGAGCCGGGTGGACGCATGCCCGGGCAATATCATGAGGAAGGCAGTCAAGGCTGGTGGGTTGGAAAACACGTTTCGGATGAGCTGATTACCCGTTGCAGGGAACTTGGGGTAGACATTCGCTGCGGCGTTTCCGTACATGGTATGGAATATACAACGACGTGGGAAATTTCCACTTCCTGTGGATTGTTCACTGCGGATTACGTATTGCTGGCGACTGGAGCTGCTGAAATTCCCGTTCCGCTGGATGGCTGGACGCTGCCGGGCGTGATGTCCATCGGGGCCGCGCAGGTGATGACCAACGTTCATTACGTTAAGCCAGGAGAGCGAGGCATCATAGTGGGCATGAACGTATTGTCGATGGCGATTGCCCGCGAGCTGTCTGTCGCCGGGGTGAAGGTGGCGGCGATTACACTGCCGTGCGCTAATCCGCTGGCTGGTGCGGCGGCAGATCCGACAGCCTCCGCGAAGCTGCTGCTTCAGCTGTCGGGGCTGGCCCCTGCCGCCTGGATGCGTGCAGGCGGCAGGCTGGCAGCTGCGATGCGGATGGAGAAACTCATCGCGTGCTGCTATCCCCACAAAGGCTTCCGTCTGTGGGATATCCCGATCCGGTTGCGGACGGCGGTGCTGTCCGTCAACGGGCAGGACCGGGTCGAATCTGTGACCCTGATCCACGTTAAACCGGACGGCTCGCCTATTCCCGGCAGCGAGCGCGTCGAACCCGCCGACTTCGTGGCGCTGAGCGGCGGCTTGTACCCGCTCGCCGAGCTGGCGGCGGTAGCCGGGTGCAAATTCGTGTACAGCCCTGAGCTAGGCGGGCATGTTCCACTGCATGGTGAGCGAATGGAAACCTCGCTCAAAGGGCTGTACGTTGCCGGCAATATTACCGGCATCGAAAGCGGGCTGGTCGCGATGGCCCAAGGTCGATTAGCCGCCGCTTCCATGCTCCATGCCGCTGGACTCGGCGGAGCAGGCGGGGAACAGCGGGTACAGGAGGCGATCCGTGAGGTCCATTTTGCACGCAAGCATGCGCTGATTCAGTTTCATCCCGGCATTACAGAGGCGAGAACGCAGCTGTACCAGCAGTGGGGGCAAACCTCTGGCAGCGGCGCGTAACGGCTCATTGTGTTTGATATGCATTTTTTTATCCCAAATTCGCCTTAAAGGAGGAACGGAAAGTGACTCTTAAAGCAAAAGCCCATATGAAAGCAAGGCCGTTCGCACTGAATGAGGTGGTATTGGCTGAAGGTCCCTTCAAACAGGCGATGGAGCTGAACCGATCTTATCTGTTGGAGCTTCAACCAGACCGCCTGCTGGCGCGTTTTCGGGAATATGCCGGACTTACGCCCAAAGCGCCTCAGTATGAAGGCTGGGAAGCGATGACTATTTCCGGTCATACACTGGGACATTACTTGTCCGCTTGCTCCATGATGTATGCTTCAACGGGCGATGAGCGTTTTAAAGAAACTGCACATTACATTACGGATGAACTAGCCGTTTGTCAGGCGGCGCATGGTGACGGATATGTATCCGGTATTCCAGGGGGGAAGGAACTTTTTGAAGAGGTGTCTGCTGGAAATATTCGCTCGAAGGGCTTTGACCTGAACGGTGCCTGGGCACCCTTGTATACACTGCACAAGTTATTCGCTGGCCTGCGGGATGCATACCATTTGACAGGCTGTGACAAGGCATTAGGTGTAGAGCGCAAGCTGGCGGACTGGCTCGGAGGAATTTTGAAGCCGATGAGCGATGAGCAGATACAGCAGATGATGTTTTGTGAATATGGAGGCATGAACGAGGTATTGGCAGACTTGTATGCGGATACCGGGGAAGAGCGCTACTTGCGGCTGGCTGAGTGCTTCTGGCACAAGCTGGTGCTGGACCCGCTTAGCTCGCAGGAAGACTGTTTGCAGGGCATTCACGCCAATACACAGATTCCGAAGCTGATCGGGCTTGCCAAGGAATATGAGCTGACCAATGATACGAAACGCCGGGCAACGGTGGAGTTTTTTTGGGAGCGGGTGGTGGATCATCATTCGTATGTCATTGGCGGGAATAGCTTTGGAGAATATTTTGGCGCGCCAGATGGCTTGAATGATCGCATCGGGCCTCATACGACGGAGACGTGCAACACCTATAACATGCTTAAGCTGACCAATCATCTGTTTCAATGGAATGCTTCCGCCAAGGAAGCGGACTTTTATGAGCGAGGTCTATTCAATCATATTTTGGCTTCGCAGGATCCGGTTCACGGGGGCGTAACGTATTTTCTGTCGCTGGCGATGGGCGGGCACAAGCATTTTGAAAGCAAATTTGACGATTTTACGTGCTGTGTCGGCACAGGGATGGAAAACCATGCGAGCTACGGCAGCGGCATTTATTTTCACGATCATGATAAGCTATATGTCAATCAGTTCATTGCCTCCACGCTGGAATGGAAGGACACGGGCGTTACGCTAAAACAAAATACTTTCTATCCAGATACAGATCATACGACGCTGGAGATTCAATGCGATCAACCTGCCTCATTTATGCTACTCATCCGTTATCCATATTGGGCTGAAAAAGGAATTACCATTCGTGTAAATGGCAAGGAGCAATCGGTCGTATCGGAACCGGGCAGCTTTGTCTCTATCGCCAGCACGTGGATTGACGGTGACGTTGTAGAGGTGACGATTCCGATGTCGCTGAGACTGGAGCAGATGCCAGATAACCCGGATCGGGCGGCTATCATGTATGGACCGTTGGTGCTGGCAGGAGACCTTGGACCCTTAGAAGATCATAAAGCCAAGGATTTCCTGTACACACCGGTATTCATCCCCCAAACGGAAAAGCTGGATGCCTGGATACAGCCCGTGGAAGACAAGACCAATACGTTTCGTACCTTGAATGCAGGGCATCCCCGGGATGTGGAATTGTCTCCTCTGTATAAAATGCATGACCGTACGTATTCCATATACTGGGACATTTTTACCAAGGAAGCGTGGCAGGAGGCGGAACAGGAATACACAGCGGCACGCGAAAAGCTGGCGATTCTGGAGCAGTGCACGATTGATTTTGCCCAACCCGGAGAAATGCAGCCGGAGCGGGATCATAACTTCCAGGGAGATGCTTCGACTCGCACCGGATATGTGAATAACCGACCTTACCGGAATGCGGGAATTGACGGCTGGTTTTCTTTTGATCTGAATACAGATCCGTCTGCTCCGATGCTGTTGGTGATTACCTACACAGCTACACTGGAAATGCCTAACTGCGGTTTTGATATTTTGATTAACGGTCATCCGCTTGAGCATTTTAGTGAAGGCTTTGATGAGGCCGATAAGTTTTACAACGTTAATGCTGCTATTCCGGCTGCATATCTGGAGGGGAAGGATCAAGCGACAGTGACCTTCAAGGCCAAGCCGGGACAGCGTATCCGCAGATTGTTTGGGCTGAGGATGGTTAACAAGGACGTATATGAGCAACGCTATCAAGCTGGAAGTTCAGGTATACATGAATGATCTTTGAAATGTTTCGTGAGAGAAAAGTAACGTTTGATTTTTAGTCCGGTATGATTTATGATGTAAGAAATATTGGATGATGCTGGAATAATCCATATGGTGGTATGAGCTGATACATTCATAGTTTTGTCGCGCGTGAAGCACACGGGCTGTTTCTTCCTTCATAGGAGAGAGGCAGCCCTTTTTTGTTGATATTTTGCGGAAATATAAACTTTTTTAAAGAGTCAGTTCTATGATTTAGGGGGAGGGATTGCTCAATAGAGTCTATTTGTTTGGAATGCTTTGTATTAGAAGTTTTTCTTATAGATTTTGTAATAGGGAAACCCTATAATATATAAGTTGTATCCAGTATTTTCCGAAAGTGGGGATGCGATAAGTTTATGAGATTAGAGATGATATACATAGTTTAAAGTTTAAGCTGACAAAGGGGATAGAGAGATGAGTATGAAAAAATGGATGTTGAGTTTGACCGCAGTCACGTTGCTATGGGGGGCGACAAGTACGATTCCAACGACGGAGGCAGCAAGCAGCACCAAACCGATTGAAGTCTTGTTAAACGCGAAAAAAATACAGTTTCCAGATGCTAAACCTTTTCAGGATAGCAACGATTATGTGATGGTTCCGATTCGTTTTGTATCCGAGGCATTGGGGGCTAAGGTTGGCTGGGAGAAAACAGACGGTCAATTGGCTGTGTCGATTAAAAATGATGCACATGCTGTTAACATGACAGTGGGTCAAAACACCGCTACCGTGGATGGGCAGACCAAAACGTATGAAACGAAGATTATTTTGAAGCAGAATCGTACTTTTGTGCCGCTGCGGTTGGTAAGTGAAGGCCTGGGGCAAACGGTGGAGTGGGATAAGGTCAGCCGCTGGGTCTGGATTGGGAAGAAGGAAATTGCTGCGCTGGAGGATACAGGGCATAAAACGGTGAGTATTGAGCCGTATAAGAAGGCGTTCGGTTCAATACCTGCTCTTTTAAATAATAGCACTGACCAGCCATACGATAAAATAATGGTCTTTAAGCAGTCTGATCTACCTATTAAGCTGATTCGGGATGTTTATTCCGTTGAGCCCTACACAAGTCCGAAGGGTGTACCTTACTTAAAGATGAGAGTTAAAACGAAATCTACAGCAGGTAGCATTTTTTTCATAACCAAAAACCAGAATGCACGTCTCCGTCCTCCATTGAGAGAAATGACACAAGATAACGGGGACGGCACAAAGATGGTATATTACCCGATTTATTCATCTGCTGATGAACTCTTTCATGGAATAAAAAACTATAAATCTCTGAAACTAAAAGATATTGAGTACATTGGATTCCGCTTGCAAGCAGATAGTTATATTCCATTGATGGTCAATCCGTGGAAAGGAAATTAACAACAGCATGAAGAAGACGCAACGCATTCTGGCCGTATTGCTGGTGGGGGTACTGCTCTTATTGCAGCTCCCACCATTTTCTTTTCCTACCGACAAGGCGGTAGCTGATAACGAAATTACACCGCTGTCTTACTATGCCGATAAGAACGACCGTTATTTTGTTGGCATGATGTACTTCGACATGTGGAAAAATACCGCAGGTACTTGGGTCACAGGTGGCAAGGAGCCTGACAAGGACATGCAAGGTGAAGCAGAATTCACTTACAAATTTAATTTCCCTGGTCGTAAGATCAAGAAGATTGACGCACAATTGTATGATCCAGTAGCAGAAGTTAACAAAGGTAATCCTAATTATAAAAATTATTTTACAAAATCCCGATCCGATCTTTATGACGATTACAAAGACTACATGAGTAAAGGCACACAGGATTCAGATATTCGGCCTTTTCAAAAAAAGGGGATTGGAACGGATACAGCTACCATTCCAATCACTGTGAATATAAGATTAAATGCAGCAGTTCAAGCAGAAAATATAAAAGAAGAGAGTTGCCCTACCTGTGCAAAGGAAGTAGAAGCCTGGCGCATCTACCAACCCATCCTGTTCAAGATCGAACTGCAGAGCAGTCTAATCGTCAAGCATTTTACAACTGATGGAAAATCACTTAACAACGTATTTACACCATTAGAAGATGAACTAAAAGCTGATCAACTGTATGATTTTACCCCGCCAACCAACCCGAAATATGAGTATGTGGGTTATAAGAAAAGCACGACCGGTAAACCGCCAAGCGGAGATATTTTACCGGGAATTGTACCCGGATTTACCTATGACGGTTCTTTTGAGCAGTTTACCGCTTATTTGTATTACAAAGAAGCTCAGGGCTGTCCTAAGCCTGGAGAAAGCCAAGAGGGAGCACCCTCAGATTGCCAAGATAATGAACAGCCAACAAAAGGTGTTGTCTGCTCCCGCCCCGTTCCAGGTCTGCGCTTGGAAACTGCCGAACTGGACCCGACAGTATCTGCCGTTATCAAAGCGGACCAGCGTGGTCGGGAACGATTTGACGTATCCAAAGGTATTCCTACATCTGAAAGCCTATACGGTCATGTGCAAGCGAAGAGATACCTTTTTCAACATAAGTTTGTGAACATGACAGGCCAGTGTACATATACGGTGAACGTAAAACGGGAATATCGATTGACCTGGCGGCCTAAGAAAAAATCTCGGCGGAGTGAGACCGTGAAGCGAACCTATACTTACCAAATCGTCCGTCCATACTCATATTGGACGATAGATAATTTGGAGGTGTACGGCATTAAGGAGGCTACGCTCCGAAATTATGCGTTACCTAATGAAACAATCACTTTGCGTCCGCAATCCTATACACCCCCTTCCTATATTGCAGCGACTCAGGGCAATTTTTATCCGCCCCCTGCACCCGGGACAGTGGATGGCGGTAGCCGTAGCAAAAACGGTGGCAGCAGCAAGCCGAGTGTACCTGATGACCGTAGTGCACTGAAATCCAAGGCAGAGGGGGCTGTTAAGGAAATCGAAGTGGAAAACGACACTCTAACCTTTGAAAACAAGATCATTATGAATCCGGAGCGCGTTAAGGTGAATGGCCCTAGGCCAGGCGTTATACCCTCTTCCGGAGCGATTGGGCCGGATGTGCTGTACAGTCCGGATCATGTGATTGATAAGTATAAGATAAATAAGTTCAATACGCCCAGCAGCGGTGACATCACTTACGCTATTCTCAAAGGGAATATCAATGGAGGTGCGGATAAAACGTTTCCGATACAGGGAATTAATACGGTGACTGTTCACACTCCCGTAGTGAATCTGTCTAAAGTGTCGGACGATGCTGCTCATAACCAGAAAACCCAACCTACGAAAGGACGATCCGCGCTTATTTTGGAGCGCCCTTTCCGGGTGACGATCTCGACAGCAGGCCCACATTTAAATATTCCTGGCTATGGTGATCGGGAGTATGCCAAATATGTACGAACCAAGCAGGTGCGATTTCCGTTCGATGTCTACGACAAAGGGAAGACACAATTTTATCCGCGGGGTACCTGGATCGACATTCCGGTGCAGCAGCTCGACACAGACTTTTATTTGCCCGTATGGGTGGATGAAGGCAACTATACAGTTGAGTTCCGTACCATTGCCGAAAATGCACCGGACGGGTTCACCGAACAACGCCATGCCAACACGGATATCGCCCATCATGTTGCCAATGATGTGGTGAATATTGAGGTCATCGGACGGATGTACGATTTTCATATCACGGATATTGCCGATTACCATTGGGAGCGGGTATTTCGACAGCGAAAAGAAAGCCCGACGCATAGTGGCCTGTCCTATTGGACGGGGCTTGGCAATATTGACGGGTTGCCTAGAGGGAACCCGGAGCCGTTCACCTTGCCCGTTCGTCCCGGCAGTCACCCATATGAAGGCTATGCAAATGTGGCGGTCAAGACAGGCTATCATTTCAAGTTTGACCTCAAAACCAAAGGCAATATGTTTAGCGCCAAGGACGGTATTCGCATCACGCCATCGTTCTATTGGGTGAGCAAAGATGGGCGACAGCGGGAAGAGGTGGATCTGTATACACATTCCGGCAGTCGAAAATTTATCCGTTTGGGATCGGCGGAGGACCGGGAAAAGCGATATGTTATTTTGAATGAACGGCTACGCAATGTGCCGATGGAGGAAATGCAGGACACGTCAGCCTACCAATACAAGCATGAGCTGAGTGAAGCACAGCAAAGCCAGTTGACACTGGAACGTTATGTTTCCCTGTATGCCCACCGTATTGCACGCAGCAAGACCTGGATTGGACGTTACGACTGGCTGGTACTGCCTGCGGCTGTGCGTACCTTGATTGGTCCGAAGACAGACCTGCCAGATGGGGTCAACGTGGATCGCGCTAATGCGTCGATTCAGCGCTGGTATGGTGAATATAGCCTGCCTGCTGATGTATACGCAGTCACCAAAGGCACGGATTTGCGCGAGGTCAGTCGCCGTCAGGAGCTAAACGAGCATACAGATATATTCAAGAAAACGGGCTTTATCGTCGTCAACTTTAATGTGGAGTCACTGCGTCAGGGGGACACCGAGCATCCGCATTTACAGTATATAAATGGTCCGCTATTGAACCAGTGGCAACTGGAGGGTTACCGCCGAGAGATAAAAGACCCGTACGGGCATATCTTTCATTTACAGGACGGGGATGTAGTATTTTATCATGCGGATCAGTCCAGTCGGGACGATTTCAGTTCATTTGTCCCTCACTAGCTTGCAGTAATCAAGACGAATCCTAATCCATAACTAGCGCGAAAAATACGAAAACGGACAATGGAACAATCCACTGTCCGTTTTTTTATGCCTAAGTTTTTCATACGTTATAATAGACCGATATATCTGGGCTTTTTTTACGGAGAACAAAGGAACGGCTAAACAAAGGAATGATTGAATTGAAGGAGTGATCATGGTGGATGAAAAGGATTGTTTAATGTTGTGCTACATTGCAGAAGAACAGAGCATGAAACGTGCCGCCGAACGTCTATATATTACACAGCCTGCCTTGACCTACCGTCTGAACCAATTGGAAAAGGAGTTCGCTGTACCTCTCATTGTACGCGGGAACAGAGGAACGAAGCTGACCATGGAAGGGGAGCGACTGGTGGAGTATGCCAAACGGAATTTGAGGGAACTGACCGAATTAAAAGAAGCTGTCATTCACCTGAGAGGGGAAGTAAAAGGTACGCTGCGCTTGGGAATTTCAAGCTATTACGGACATTATCGGCTACCGCCGATTCTTAAAAGCTTTAAAGATATTTATCCTGACGTGCAATTTTCAGTCACCTGCGGACTCAGTGCGGAAATCTATGAGATGCTGCGCGGGGATGAAATTCATCTGGGTGTTATCCGCAATGATTATCCTTGGTCTGAGGGAAAGCATCTTCTTCATGAGGAGCATATCTGCGTGATCTCGAAAGAAGCTGTAGAGCTTGAGCAATTGCCGGAGCTTCCAATGATTCGTTATAAGGACCCGGGGAAGCCGCAACTTTCCGGTCATATGTATTCCTCGTTCAACGAATCGGTACAGGCATGGTGGAGTGAGAGAATAGGCCGTGCACCACGAGTTTCTATGGAGGTGGATAGCTACGAAACCTGCAAGGAAATGGTTCGGCACGGACTGGGATATTCAATCGTACCCGAAATATTTATCTCTCCCAAGGATGAACTGTATGCATTTAATTTGATTCGTAAAAATGGAGATCCTGTCCTGCGTAGAACATGGATGTTGTATAAAAATAAATCCAGCCGTCCTATGGCAGTGGAAAGATTTGTAGAATGGATGCTCCAGTCTTGAGGCTGTAAATACATTGAATATACGTAATTAATGGTGAAAAATAGCGTATATCAAGGACAAACATGTCATATATAAAATAATTTTAAGGATAAAGCCAAAAAATATTAAATTTACTTCACTGGTCTTCGCTTATACAATGTTGAATATTGGTTGTATAATTATTCGTTATTGCGAATGAAAGGCGGTATTCCATTGATGGATTTAACAACGAACGGACATAATGGCAGAACGTCATCCCATGAAGAGATTTTGAAGGCTGTAGATGCAAAGGATCATGAGTTGCGGGAGCTTGCCCGAACAATACATACCCATCCTGAATTGAGCTTTCATGAATATCAGGCTCAGGGATGGCTCACGAGTACACTGGAGCAAGCTGGTTTTGCTGTGGAAAAGGGGATTGCAGGACTGGAAACCTCCTTCCGCGCCGAATGGGAAGGGAAGCCCGGCGGACCGACAATTGCTTTGCTGGCAGAGTATGACGCACTTCCGGTGATCGGACATGCCTGCGGTCACAATCTGATCTGTACCGCATCGGTCGGAGCAGCCATAGCCCTAAAAGAAGCGATATCGGACCTACCCGGACGTATTGTGGTATTGGGCACACCCGCCGAGGAGGAGGGCGGCGGCAAAATCATGATGTGCGAGCATGGTGTGTTCGACGGCGTGGACGCCGTGATGATGGTGCATCCACAGAATAAAACGATGGTTTTACGCGGGGGACTGGCCTGCGTGGACGCCACCTTCACGTTTCATGGCAAGCAGGCTCATGCTGCATCCTCCCCGGAGAAAGGCATTAGCGCGCTGGATGCTATGATCAATGCCTTTGTGGCGATTAATTCGGTTCGCCAGTTCGTTACCAGCGACGTACGTATCCACGGCATTATTACCAAAGGCGGGGATGCTCCCAATGTCGTGCCGGAGCTGTGCGAGGCTGTGTTTATTTTACGGGCGCAAACCGTCGTCGGTCTGGCTGAGGTGAGGGACAAGGTGTATCGTGCTGTTCGTGCGGCGGCAGAAGGTATGGGCGCGACGGTGGATATTGTCGAGGGGCTTATTTATGCGGAGCGCAATACCAACAAGAAGCTGGCGGCTTTGTTCCAGAGCAAGTTGGAGCAGCTGGGTTTGGAGGTTCACGAGCCGCCTGCGCAGGGAGGGATCGGCTCGTCGGATATCGGCAATGTCAGCCAGATTACTGCAGCGATTCATCCTTATATCCGATTGGGTGACGCGTCCACGCATACGCCGGAATTTGCCCGGCTTGCAGGAGCAGAGGAAGGCATGATTGAAATGAATTATGCCGCCAAAGCGCTGGCGCTGACCGCTTATGATCTGGTAACCGATCCGGTGGCTTTGAGAGAGGTACGGACTGAATTTGAACAATGGCAAGCGTTGAGAAACGGGGGAGCATCCGAATGAGTAGCAACACGACCGTACCGAGCGGTCCGAAGAAATGGCTGAAAATGCCGCACACCTTTGTCATTCTTATTTTTCTGACCTTAGTGGCTGGAATATTGACTTATGTCGTTCCCGCTGGAGAGTTTGAACGGGTTAAAAATGAAACGACCGGCAAAACGCTGCTCGTTCCCGGTTCGTACGCTCATGTCGATCCGAATCCGGTTACGCTGTGGGACATCCCAAAATCCATCGTATCCGGTCTAGTCGATTCGGCTGATGTTGTCTTTTTCATTCTAATCATTGGCGGTGTCTTTCAGATTATTACTTCCTCGGGCACAATTGAGGCGGTGACCGGAAGAGTTGCGAGGTCTTTTTCCAACAAGGGGTTATGGGTCATTCCCGTGTTTATCACCTTGTTTTCCGTAGGTGGTTTTACCATGGGAATGTCCACTGAGGTGATGGTATTCGTGCCGATTGGTATTGCCATCGCCCGGGCGTTGAAATTTGATGCGTTGACGGGTACAGCCATGATTTCGCTGGGAGCCTCCTGCGGGTTTACCGCCGGGCTGCTGAACCCGTTTAATGTCGGATTGGCACAGGCGATTGCGCAAATTCCTATTTTTTCAGGGCTGTGGCTTCGTGCCATCCTGTTGGTCATCCTGATCGTTATTACGAGCTTATATATTATGCGTTATGCCAGTAAAGTGAAGAAAAGCCCGGAAAGCAGCCTCGTTTACGAATTGGAAAAGAGCGCTGAAGACAAGCCGGTGGATCTATCCAATCTGCCTTCCATACAGCTTAAGCATATCCTGATCATTTTGACCGTTATAGTAAGCTTCGCGATGTTAATCTGGGGAGTGTCCAAAAAAGATTGGTGGATGGAGGAACTGGCTGCCCTGTTTCTTTCGATGGGAATCATTTCCGGCTTTTGTGCAGGCTATGGGCCAAGTCGCATTGCGACAGAGTTTGCCAAAGGGGCCAAAGATATCACCTATGGTGCCCTGATCATTGGTTTTGCACGTTCCATCGTCGTCGTGCTGGATCACGGCAATGTGATTGATTCGATCGTTAACAGCCTTGCGATCATGGTGGGACATCTGCCGGAATCCGTGCAAGTGCTGGGTATGTATGTGTTCCAAAATATCATGAATGTATTTATTACCTCCGGTTCGGGGATGGCTGCGACGACGATGCCCATTATGGTGCCGCTGTCCGATCTGTTGGGTATTACACGGCAGACCACAGTCCTTGCATTCCAGTTGGGAGATGGATTTTCGAATATGATTTTGCCTACTTCCTCTGCCTTAATGGGGAGTTTGGCGGTGTCGGGTATTCCATATCAGAAATGGGTTCGCTTCTTTTGGCCGTTACTGGCCGCCTGGTTCGTACTGGGTGCAGTATTCGTGGTTGTAGCTCAAATTATTGGGTATCACTAAAATATAAAAGGAAAATTAGATATATATTGAGTCCTCAGTATGCCGTTAACAGGCTTGGTGAGGGCTGTTTTATTTGGAATGAGTAAACAACACGGTTTTGTGTAGAGAAATCCTCGGATATTTAAACGCGTTTGGGGGAACGGCAAAACTATAATAATAGGGAATTTAATTTATGTAAGCGCAATCATTTCAGGTATTTGCTTGTCATCACAATACATTCGAGGAGGACGACCTGGATGGCTCAAGGGAAAGGCGCATGGCGAAAGGGAAGCTTGACCGCCGCGTTGGCAGCGATGCTGGCGATGACGGGGACGACTGGAGGAGTGGCTGCGGAAGACTTGTCCGAACCGACGCTGCAGGCGGAATCAGCAATCGCAGTTGAACAGAACCGTAGCGGCAGCATTCAGCTGGAAAAGCTGGATCGCGGACTGGTAGCTGCGGTAACGCAGGAGGGGGTATTTTTAAGCTGGCGGTTATTGGCTCAAGAAGTGAACGGTTACGGTTCAACGGGGCTGACAGGAGCGGACTTTAACGTATATCGTGACGGTAAGAAGATCGCGACAGTGACCGACAGTACCAACTATGTGGATAAGGAAGGGAATGGGAAATCGGTATACAGAGTAGCTTCAGTCGTTAATGGGCGGGAAAAGGATCGTAGCGCCAAAGTGAAGCCATGGCAGCAGGGTTACTATGAACTTCCTCTCCAAAAGCCTGCCGATGGCGTAACACCAGCAGGTGAATCCTATACTTATTCGGCCAATGATATGAGTGTGGGAGATGTGGATGGAGATGGGCAATATGAATTTTTTGTAAAATGGGACCCGTCGAACTCCAAAGATGTATCTCAGAAGGGGTATACCGGAAATACGTATGTCGATGCGTATACGGCCGAAGGCAAGCTGTTGTATCGGATTGACCTGGGCGTGAATATTCGATCAGGTGCGCATTATACACAAATGATGGTGTACGATTTTGACGGCGATGGTAAAGCCGAGCTGATGTTCAAAACGGCTCCAGGGACCAAAACGATTTCTTTTGATAAGAAGGGCAAGCCGAAAAAAGAAAAGTATATTACTCTTCCACGTGAGGATCGCAAAGCAGGGATTACACATGAGGACGATTACCGTTTGAGTCGCTCGGATTATTATGAGCATGTGGTGAACATGTTTATGAACTGGACGAAGCATGAAGAAGTGGTCAAGGGACAATGGCCTGCTACGCTGGAGGAATGCTTTGGTATCGCTCCGAAGTACAATTATCCGTTATCCCGAAAGGATGCGGAAAGCCTGACAGACTACTTTATGGACGTATACGCGCCTTCACGGAGCGACAAAAACAAGCTTAGAGAGTTCGAGGGCTTCATCGTCGATGGACCGGAGTATTTGACGATTTTCAAAGGGAAAACGGGAGCTGAGCTGGATACCATCCGCTATGAGCCGGAGCGTCATGACGATGGCCTCATGTGGGGAGATTACGCCATGGCCCGCATTGAACCCGCCAACCGTGTAGACCGCTTTCTGGCAGGTGTGGCTTACTTGGACGGACGCAAGCCGTACGCTGTATTCGCACGCGGCTATTATACGCGTTCCACTTTGGCCACCTACACATGGGATGGTCGCCATCTCCAAAAACATTGGATGGTGGACAGTGGCTGGACACCGATGACCAATCCATTTAACGATAGTCCGCACGGGCGTGATGGAACGGACCCGAAATTTGGCACCTTGACCACACAGGGAGCGCATTCTTTGAGCGTGGTGGATGTGGACGGTGACGGCAAGGACGAAATCGTATACGGTTCCGCCACGATTGACCATGATGGCAGCCTGTTGTACAGCTCATTTGATGTCATGCCTCCTGAAAGCGCAACTCCAGGTCAAACCGCCAGATTGGGACATGGCGATGCGCTGCATGTGACCGATATTGACCCGGATCGCCCCGGCAAAGAAATCTTTATGGTACATGAAGGTGGCACCTACGCTCCATATGGCTATTCTTTGCGGGATGCCAAAACGGGTGAAATCATTTACGGCGCATATTCCGGCAAGGATACAGGTCGGGGAATGGTCGGTGACATAGATCCGGATCAGCGAGGTCTGGAGACGTGGGCCATAGGCCTGTGGACCGCAGCGGGTAAACAGCTGGATACGAAGATGCCAGGTACCAATATGAGTATCAAATGGGCAGCTGATATGACCACACAAATCGTAAACGGTGCAATTGATGTAACCCCAACCATTGAGGATTGGAAACGAGGTACATTGATGACCGCCACTGGAACCAAAACGAACAACTATACGAAAGGAACTCCATCGCTGGTAGCCGACATTTTCGGAGATTGGCGGGAGGAAATGCTCGTCCGCACAGCGGATAGCTCGGCAATCCGTATCTATCTGAGCACAGAGCCTACGACGCATAAATTGTACACGTTGATGCATGATCCGCAATATCGCACGGATGTGGCGCGTCAAAATACCGGGTATAACCAACCTTCCTATACGAGCTTTTACTTTGCGTCCGATATGGATTGGGCGAATGTACCGATTCCCAAGCTCTACACGCCAAAAGCCTTGATGGAGGAAGAGAGCAGTGATGAGGTGGATGAGGCAAAGACAGCGGAGGTAGATGAAAAAGAAGTCGATGAAACGAAAATCGATGGGGCGGAAATAGATGCGAAGGAAATAGAGGGAGAGCCAGTAGTTCCAGTAGTTCCAGCAGAGGATTTATAAACCAATAGCTGAAGACTAAGATCTATTTCGGCGTATAAATTAGTTAATGGATTTAGAAAAAGGCAAGCCTCTGGATGATTTAGGGGTTTGCCTCTTTGCTTTCTTAGAGCTTTCACAGTAGAGGTAGCTCTATCCAAGGTCTGTATTGATGGTTAGAAAAGCCGTAATAGTGAGGGAAACGCTGAAAGTAGCGGAGAGGACGGAACGATTGAGAAAAGCGTCAGCGGTCGCCTTTGTATCCGGATTTTTACCACTAGGCTATTTAATAAAATCCGGATACAACAGCGATTGGAGCAACGTTCCGTTCACGTAGCGTCGTCAGAACACCTTTTTACTTTTCTATTTGTAACACTGGAGTGGATTCTCTAAATATCGGCTCTGTTCTGATATGCGTGATCTGATAAGGTCTAGAAGGATTTTTGACCCGCGCCAATAGCATCTCAGCCGCCGTAATGCCCATTTCGTTGTTGTAGATATGCACGGTGGATAAATGAGGTTCCACAATCCGGGATTCAGGAGCGTTATCAAACCCAAACACAGCAATATCGTCAGGAATTTTCAAGTTTTTATTTTTGAGCGCTTTCATGACACTGACGGCAATAAAATCATTGGCGCACACGAACGCAGACGGTAGCACGTTCATGCCTTCCAATTGTTTATCCATCCAATCCGACTCGGAGAAAAAATTCCGGTCCTGATCGACGATACAGCAAGATAAATCCACATGTAGACCTGCTTCGATTAAAGCTCTGTTATATCCAACCCACCGCTCGTTGAAGCTTTTGCAATGCTTATAATCCCCAGCAAACCCGATCCGCGTAAATCCACGATGAATCAGGCTTTTGGTGACAGAATAAACGCTATGTTCATTTTCCATCAGCAATAAATCCGCTTTCAAATCAGGATAAGAAATGTCCACAGAACAATCAATAAAGATCGTGGGCAGTCCCAAATCCGTAATAAGCTCACTATATTGTGGATCAAACATTTCAATACAAATAATTCCATCCACCTTGGAAGCTTCAAAATTATTAGGAAGCGTTCCTGCATGGATTTCATTTTCCCGCACAATATGAATCGACAGATTATACCCTTCTGCGCTTATTCTTTTCTCCAAACCACTGATGAGTAAGGAGCCAAAATGTGAGCTGTTCGGCAGATTACATGTGACCAGGGCAATGTTACCTTGATTTTTCGGGATGATGCTCTCCGTTTCCACATAGGCAAATTGCTTATATTTAAGTTCTATCGCTTTTTTAATGACCTTGTTCCGAGTATCAACCGGGATGCTATCATTACCGTTAATCGCTTTGGACGCGGTATTTCGAGAGATTCCCAAAGCGTCAGCAATGTCTTGAATGGTGACTTTTTCTTTCTTCATAGACAGGTTCCACCTTCACTAATAATGGATTGCCTGAGAGGTACAGTTGCCTCTTACAGCTCTCCGTTTAGACCTTAAATGTATAATAGTTCGCATGAAATAGCAATGTTTGCATTACAAACGAACAAATAATATTTACATTTGTAAATCTTGTTTGGTAACTTATATTTATCTCCATCGGATCGACAAATAAATTTAAATCCAATCTTATATAAGCTGGACAAAAAAAGTGCGCATGGGAAACAGAGAGGACAGATCCATGCTGTATAAGTAAAGCGGTCATTGTTTATGGTTAACTTTTAAAGTTGGATTATATACTATATCGGTTATCATTTCTTCTTACAGAAGCATAATTTATTAATGCTATATTTAGTCAAATGTCAATTATTTTTTTACAAAAAACATTGACGAATGACATTTCGATTTGGTAAATTGAAGATGAAAAATGTAAGCCTTTTCAAATTTGTTGTACAGGCGATTTATTACAGATTGGGGGAATTGCGAGTATCAGAAAAACAGGAGATGCTCGTCGGTTATGCTTCCGATACGCAGGAAGTATATGTAGACCGGACACGGTCAGGCTGTTCGGATTTCCATGAAGACTTTGCGGGAAGACACGCAGCCTCACTGGAAACAGTAGAAAACCGATTGGACATTCATATCTATGTGGATCGTTCGCCGTTGAAATGAGACGTTCTCCATGAAGATCTAAACAGCGGATTTTCCAATTATTTTGTAGTGGATGCGCGGTGTTGATCCGTACTAGAAGGTAGGGGGATGAAGGTGGAGTTTACTAACACGCGAACGAACCTGACCAATTGGCAGATTAAGGGACAGGGGCACAAAGAAGATAACATCCAGGGACTTTTGCTGAGGTCGGAGCCGCAAGAAAATGTGATGGCTATGTCCGGAACAACGTCTCAGGATTTTACTTTTGAGGCGGATGTGATGGTCACAGACACACAGGCGGATGCTACGCTAGTATTCCGTTCCAGTGAGGACGGGTGGTCTTCCTATATGCTCCAAATCGTGCCGGCTGCCGGATTGTTGCGGTTGCGGGATGCTGCCGGGGATATTGGAAGACTGAAAGAGGAACGTCAGGTCAATTTAAAAAAAAGAGCTATTTATCATCTTAAGGTGAGCGTAGAGGGCTCCCATCTTAAAGTGTTCTGGGATGAGGGATATAAGCCGATTATAGATGTGGTCGATACGACTTATACATCAGGATATTTGGGGCTGAATGTCTGGAATGGATCAGCGTTATTTCAGAACATTCAAGTCAGTGATATGGATACGAATCTAAGCGGACCGCTCCTGATCTGTGGAAAATGGCAACCTGACCTGAAGGGGCAAAGGGCTGAGGGAACAAGTGCAGTAGATGCGTTGAAAATATATAGCTCCGCAGCTACAGACCTGGTGCTGGAAGGCGGTGTGACGCTGAATCCTTCTGAACCGGGAATGGAAGCAGGACTATTTTTCAGAGGGAGTCAGGATGGGAAAAATGGATATGTTACTTCTGTGCAAGGCGAAGGCAATCAGGTTCGCGTACAACTGAAGAAGGCGGACGGAACGTTGATTACAAAGTCGGCGCAGACATATCAGGGGGGGGTCAGCAGCAAACACCACTTGGAAATCATCGCTCATGGAGAGCGGATTCAGGTATTTATAGATGGATATACTCCTGCGGCAATTGATATCATGGATAGCAGCAATACCAACGTCTTTACAGGCTTGAAAGTGACCGGGGGAACTGCTTATTTTCAGGATATCTACCTTACCTCTGTCTCGAATTACTATACAGAAAAATATCGCCCGCAGTATCATTATTCTCCTGCCAGGGGCTCGGCGAGCGATCCGAACGGATTGGTTTATTTCGAGGGGGAGTATCACCTGTTCCATCAGGATGGTGGACAATGGGCGCATGCGGTCAGCCAGAATTTGCTGGATTGGAAAAGGCTTCCGTTTGCATTGAAGTGGAATGATCTTGGTCATATCTGGTCAGGCTCGGCTGTAGCCGATCTAACCAATACTTCCAGCTTGTTCGGTGACTACGGAGGAGCAGGGCTGATTGCCTATTACACTTCCTTCAATCCCGATCAGCTCAAGGGCAACCAGAGAATCGGCCTTGCTTACAGCACAGACCGGGGACGTACATGGCAATACCCGAAAGACCGTCCAATTGTAATAGAGAACCCGGGCCAAAGTGAAAACGATCCTGGCCATTGGGATTTCCGTGATCCTAAAGTAGTGTGGGATGAAGTCTATCAGCGCTGGATTATGGTAGTGTCGGGAGGCGATCATATCCGTTTTTTTACCTCCACCAACCTAATAGATTGGCGCTGGACGGATAACTTTGGTTATGGTGATTATATACGTGGTGGAGTATGGGAATGCCCGGATCTATTTCAGCTTCCGGTAGACGATGGTAATACTTCTAAATGGGTGCTGATGATTAGCACTGGAGCCAGCACAAACACTCAAGGCTCGGATGCGGAATATTTTATCGGTGAACTGACGTCTGATGGCAAATTTCAAAACGATCATTCACCGGGGAAGGTGTTGAAAACCGATTGGGGCAAGGAATTCTACGCCTCAATGTCCTTCTCCGATGTACCCGACGGGCGGCGTATCATGCTGGCATGGATGACGAATTGGGACTATCCGTTCAGCTTTCCGACTTCTCCCTGGAAGGGACAGTTTAGCATCCCGAGAGAGTTATCGCTAAAAACAACTCGTGAAGGCATCCGTTTGATACAGCATCCGATATCCGAGCTGACTTCGCTGCGTTCCCGTTTATTTGCGATAGAAAATCAAAGTGTCACGGAATCTTCTCCGAATATACTGGAAGGTTTGGATGCAGGTGCCTATGAGATTGAAGCGGTGTTCGAACTGCCTTCTGTTGGGGCTGCTTCAGCATTCGGGTTTTACGTGCGGGATGGCGGTGAGCAAAGAACGGCGGTCGGCTATACAACAGACATACAACAAATGTTTGTAAACCGTGCTGATTCAGGGCTTACAGATTTCTCTACTCTATTTTCAACGCTTCATAAAGCATTACTTGCACCTATCGGAAATCGAATCCAAATGCGTATATTTGTGGACGAATCCTCGGTTGAGGTGTTTGGGAATGATGGAGAGGTCGTATTTTCGGAGATTATTTTGCCCGATTCGGCGCGAAGAGGGATGGGCTTTTACACCCAGGGTGGTGAGGTGAAGGTTGTTTCCCTCCATGTTTATGCCTTGCGGAACAGCTGGAGGCTACCAGATGCTTCGTCTGCCAGTGTGATCATGGATCACACTTATGTGGAGCTTGCGAGGGAGCAGACGAAGCGTCTGTACGCGAGTGTGGGGGATGAGTCTGGAGAAAAAGAAATCTCGCTGATTTGGGTTTCTAACAATCCTGAGATTGTAAAGATCAATGCGTCCGAGGACGGGAGTGCGTTAATGGAGGCGGTTGCCCCGGGAGAAGCTGTTGTTACGGCTTCCGATTCGGAGGATAAGGTCCGCGGTAGTACCTTGGTTAAGGTGCACGGTGGGGTGTTTCATACCAACCTTACAGGTTGGAAGCCGGATGTTTCCGCATCGCGGTGGATCGTGACAACGGATGGGATACGAGGAAGCTATATCAGCGATGCGAATTATATGGCTGCTGAGCAGGCGGAAGATTTTACGTACGAGGCTGATATGAAGCTGCATGGAAATGGAAGTGCTGGATCCATGATTTTCCGCGCCAATGCTGACGGATCGAGTGGCTATTATCTGAATTTGGACCCCAATCTGAAATCGATTCGCCTATTTTTTAAAAAAGAGGGTCGATTTGAGGAGCGACAGGTGCTTGCCAAGGTGCCAAGATTCGTTTTGCCGGAAATGTTTCATCATATTAAAATCGTGGCGGAGGGCCTGCGCATTCGCATTGATGTAGACGGTGAGCAGGTCATCGACCTGGAAGATAGTACGTTCACCGAGGGACTTGTGGGTGTGAATGTATTTGGAGGGCAGGCGTTTTACCAACATGTAAGGATCAAGCCAATTTGAATTTCTTATTTCAAAAGGAGAGCCGTCTTAACGGACTCTCTTTTTTTACGTCTTGATGTTATTGAGAATATGAAATGTAACCGCGCACATGTAAAGAGTGTGATATCTTACCTAACGTAAAATTTGACACATATGTGAAATGAGGATAAATGTCAGAGATTTCATGGAGAAGCGAATTGACTGGATTTGTCCCTGTCTCTAAGATGTAATTATATTCCAGACAAAAACAGAGATTTGTGTAAGGGAATATAACGTGGAGAGGAGGGAATGAATGGACTCTTTAGCTGATCTCTCGGAAACCCCCTTAGCATTGGAAACCCTCAGACGACATCCCTGTTATAACGAAGAGGCACATCGCTATTTTGCGCGCATTCATCTTCCAGTAGCCCCGGCATGCAATATTCAATGCCATTATTGCAACCGCAAATTCGATTGCGTCAATGAAAGCCGTCCCGGTGTTGTTAGTGAACTGCTCACGCCGGAGCAGGCGGCGAGCAAGACCTATGGCGTAGCGGCACAGCTGATGCAGCTGTCCGTTGTCGGCATTGCGGGACCTGGAGATCCGCTGGCCAATGCGGAGGCAACCTTCGATACCTTCCGCCGGGTCCGTGAGACAGTTAAGGATGTCATATTCTGTCTCAGCACGAATGGCCTTACCTTGATCAGGCATATTGACAGGATTGTAGAGCTGGGTATTTCGCATGTCACGATCACGATCAATGCTGTAGATCCAGTGGTGGGGAGCCGCATTTATGGATGGGTCTACGATGAAGGAAAACGCTATGCAGGAGAGGAGGCCGCGCGGCTGTTGATTGACCGCCAGCTGGCAGGCTTGAAGATGCTGGCTTCGAGAGGCGTATTGTGCAAGGTGAACTCGGTGCTGATTCCCGAAGTCAATGATGCCCATCTGCCGGAGGTAGCCAGGGTGGTCAAGGAGCACGGCGCAGTGCTGCACAACATTATGCCGCTCATCATCGCACCTGGCAGCCGGTATGAGCAGGAAGGGATGCGGGCTCCCCGTCCCCGTCTGGTCCGGCAGCTGCAGGAGCAATGTGCTGAAGCGGGGGCTGTCATTATGCGCCATTGCCGTCAGTGCAGGGCGGATGCGATTGGACTGCTGGGCGAGGATCGCAATCAGGATTTTACATGGGAGAACATAGCGGCTGCTCCTCCCATGGATGAAGGGGCAAGGGCACAATTTCAGAAAGAACTGGATGAGAAGGTGAGAGTGAGAATGGAACGCAAGGAGGGACAATCACACCACAAACAACCGTCAACCGGGGCTGGCTGTAGCTGCCCGTTATCGGGAGATAAGCCTGAAGCGAGCTTCACCTCAAAGCCGGTCCTAATCGCAGTGGCCAGTCGTGGCGGAGGGAAGGTGAATCAGCATTTCGGCCGTGCCAAGGAATTTATGATCTATGAAAGCGACGGGACCATCGTAAATTTCATAGGCATTCGTAAGGTGCAATCCTACTGCCACGGGAAAGCCGATTGCAATGGGGACAAGGTCGAGACGATGAAGGAGATCCTTTCCATGGTGCATGACTGTGCATTGCTGCTGTCGTCCGGCATAGGCGAAGCCCCCAAAGAGGCATTGCAGGAAGCTGGCGTGCTGCCTATTGTATGCGGCGGGGATATTGAGGAATCGGTTCTGGAATATGTGAAATTTCTGCGTTATATGTATCCTGTGCAGAGCAATAAAGGAAGTAAGCGCAATAAGGGAGTTAAGGGCAATCATTCGGATTTACCCATTAAACATTTTGGAGGCTGAGAAAATATGAGACAAATTGCGTTTTACGGTAAGGGCGGTATCGGCAAATCGACAACCTCGCAGAATACACTGGCTCAGCTCGCGACCAAATTCAAACAAAAAATTATGATCGTAGGCTGTGATCCCAAGGCAGACTCCACCCGTCTTATTCTGAATACGAAGGCCCAACAGACAGTGCTACATCTGGCTGCTGAAAGGGGCACGGTAGAGGATTTGGAGCTGGAGGATGTTGTCCAGAAGGGCTTCGGTGACATTCTGAACGTGGAATGCGGCGGGCCAGAGCCCGGTGTCGGCTGTGCAGGACGCGGTATCATCACAGCCATTAATTTTCTGGAGGAAGAGGGCGCCTACGAAGGGCTGGATTTCGTATCCTACGATGTACTGGGGGACGTTGTGTGCGGGGGCTTCGCCATGCCGATCCGGGAGAAGAAGGCTCAGGAAATCTACATCGTATGCTCAGGCGAGATGATGGCTATGTACGCTGCCAACAATATTGCGCGCGGGATATTGAAGTATGCCAACAGCGGCGGGGTGCGTTTGGGCGGCTTAATCTGCAACAGCCGGAATACGGACCTGGAAGCGGAATTGATTACAGAGCTTGCGAGAAGACTGAACACGCAGATGATCCACTTTTTGCCGCGTGACAATGTTGTACAGCACGCTGAGCTGCGCCGTATGACCGTTACCCAATATAACCCGGAACATAAGCAGGCTGCGGAGTATGAAGAGCTGGCAGGTAAGATTTTGAATAACGATATGCTAACGGTTCCCACTCCCATTTCCATGGAAGATCTGGAGGATCTGTTGATGGAATTCGGCATTATTGAGGATGAAGAAACCGCAATTAACAAAGCTGAGGCGTCCGGGCAGTAGGCTCCAGCTAGAAGGCTTAATGACGGAACCAACGTGTGATGATGGAGGGAGCTGAACGCGTAGCTCGCAGGAGGGAGGAATAGGCCAAATGAGCAGTATTGTGGATAAGGGAAAGCAGATCGTAGAGGAGATACTGGAGGTATATCCCAAGAAGGCCAAGAAGGACCGGACCAAGCATTTTGAGATCGCGGATGAGGAGCTTGTGAACTGCGGGACCTGTTCCATTAAGTCCAACATGAAATCACGGCCCGGCGTCATGACAGCAAGGGGCTGTGCTTATGCAGGCTCCAAGGGTGTGGTATGGGGCCCGATTAAAGACATGGTGCACATTAGCCATGGTCCCATCGGCTGCGGGCAATACAGTTGGGGTACCCGACGCAATTATGCGAATGGGGTATTGGGAATCGATAATTTTACCGCCATGCAGATTACAAGCAATTTTCAGGAAAAGGATATCGTGTTCGGCGGAGATAAGAAGTTGGAGGTGATCTGCAGGGAAATTAAGGAGATGTTCCCGCTAGCTAAGGGCATCTCCGTGCAATCTGAATGTCCGGTCGGACTGATTGGTGATGATATCGGGGCCGTGGCTAAGAAGATGACAGAGGAGCTGGGCATTCCGGTCATTCCTGTACGCTGTGAGGGCTTTCGCGGGGTGAGTCAGTCTCTGGGCCATCACATTGCCAATGATGCTATCCGCGATTTTCTGATGGGGCGCCGCGAGCTAAAGGAGTCCGGGCCTTATGATGTCTCCATTATCGGGGACTACAATATCGGCGGTGATGCCTGGGCCTCGCGCATTTTGCTGGAGGAAATGGGACTGCGGGTTATAGCGCAGTGGTCAGGTGACGGTACGATCAATGAGCTGGGGATTGCGCATAAATCCAAGCTCAATCTAATCCATTGTCATCGTTCCATGAATTATATGTGCACAACGATGGAGCAGGAATACGGAATTCCCTGGATGGAATATAACTTCTTCGGCCCGACCAAGACGATGGAGAGCCTAAGAGCGATTGCTGCCCGCTTTGACGAGACGATTCAGGAAAAATGTGAGCAGGTCATTGCCCAATATATGCCGCAGATGGAGGCGGTCATCCGTAAATACCGCCCACGTCTGGAAGGCAAAAAGGTAATGCTTCTGATTGGCGGACTGCGGGCAAGGCATACCATTGGTGCCTATGAGGATCTGGGTATGGAAATTGTGGCTACAGGCTATGAATTTGCCCATAAGGATGATTACGAAAAGACGTTTCCCGATGTAAAAGAAGGCACCATTCTGTACGATGATCCAACTGCCTATGAGCTGGAGGAATTGGCCCAGCGGCTGAATATTGACTTAATGGGCGCCGGAGTCAAGGAGAAATACGTGTATCACAAAATGGGCATTCCCTTCCGTCAAATGCACTCCTGGGATTACAGCGGGCCTTATCATGGTTTTGACGGCTTCAAGATTTTTGCACGTGATATGGATATGACCATAAACAGTCCAGTATGGAGCCTGCTGCCGTCCCGGCAGACTGCGGAGGTGCCGGTATGAACGAGCGTCTGAACATTGTCGATCACAATCAGCTGTTTCGGCAGGATAAATATGTGCGCCAGCGTGAGGAGAAACGGGCCTTCGAGGCCCCTTGCTCGCCAGAGGAGGTTACCGCCACCCTAGAGTACACCAAGACCAAGGAATACAAGGATAAGAATTTCGCTCGTACAGCTGTAGTCGTGAACCCGGCCAAGGCTTGTCAGCCGCTGGGAGCAGTTATGGCTGCGCTGGGCTTTGAAAAAACGCTCCCGTTCATTCATGGCTCACAGGGCTGTACGGCTTATTTCCGTAGCCATCTTGCCCGCCACTTCAAAGAGCCTGTTCCTGCCGTCTCCACCTCGATGACCGAGGATGCCGCCGTATTCGGCGGCATGCGCAACCTCATTGACGGTATAGAGAACTGTATTGCCTTGTATCAGCCGGAGATGATTGCGGTATGCACGACCTGTATGGCAGAGGTGATCGGAGATGATCTGTCTGCTTTCTTGGCTAATGCCCGTCAGGAGGGAGCCCTTCCCGAGGATATGCCGGTTCCTTTTGCCAATACCCCCAGCTTCTCCGGTTCACATATTACAGGCTATGACGCCATGCTGCGCTCTGTACTGGAGACGCTGTATAACAAGTCAGGCCGGACGCCGCAGCCTGGTCATGAATTGAAGCTGAATGTACTGCTCGGGTTTGACGGGTATACGGGCAATTTTGCGGAAATGCGGCGCATACTGGGGATGTTCGGCGCTACGTATACCATTCTGGGTGACCACAGCAGTAATTTTGATTCAGGGGCCACTGGAGAGTACAGCTACTATTACGGGGGAACGCCGCTTAAGGATGTGCCCGAGGCCGCAGATGCTGCCGGCACGTTGGCGATCCAGCAGTACTCTCTTCGTAAAACATTAGGCTATATGAAGCGAACCTGGGGGCAGCAGGTGTCTTCCATCTCCACGCCGCTGGGCATCCGCGCTACTGATTGCTTGCTTGAAGAGATCAGCCGTCTGTCCGGAAAGGAAATTCCCGAGGCATTGAAGCAGGAGCGCGCCCGAATTGTGGATGCCATGATGGATTCGCATGCTTATCTGCACGGCAAACGAGTGGCTATGGCGGGAGACCCGGATATGCTCATCGGCCTGATTGGCTTTTGTCTAGAGTTGGGCATGGAGCCGGTGCATATTGTTTGCTCCAATGGGGACCGGAAATTCGAGAAGGAAGCAGAGCTTCTGCTGAAGTCCAGCCCTTACGGTGCAGAAGCCACGGTTCATTCCGGTCAGGATTTGTGGCATATGCGTTCGCTGCTGTTCCAGGACCCGGTGGACCTGGCTATTGGCAGCTCCCACCTGAAGTTCGCGGCCAAAGAGGCGAAAATTCCTTTGCTCCGTGTGGGCTTTCCGATCTTCGACAGGCATCATCTGCATCGTTATCCGATTATCGGCTACCAGGGTGCGCTGAATCTGCTTACCCAATTCGTGAATACCGTACTGGATGTCATGGAAGAGCAGGCCCCGGATCATAGCTTTGATCTGGTGCGCTAATTGCTGTACCGCGTAGATGGAAGTTGGCAGCTATTTCAATGGATTCTATCTGAAATAAGGGGGGTGTGCGGATGGAGCCGGCTGTGTCTAACGAAAGGCTGGAGGTATCCTGCGGCAACAAAATTCCCAAAAGCACGCCCTGTCCCCGGCCTGTGCCGGGGGAGGCTTCGGGTGGCTGCTCCTTTGACGGGGCCCAGATTACACTGATCCCCATTGCAGATGCGGCTCATCTGGTGCACGGGCCGATTGCCTGTCTCGGCAATAGCTGGGAGAGCAGAGGCAGCCTGTCCAGCGGCCCGGAGCTGTCGGCGTATGGCTTCACTACTGATCTTGGAGAACAGGACATCATTTTTGGTAGTGAACAGAAGCTGCATGAATCGATCCGCTACATTGTCAGCCGCTTTGCTCCTCCCGCTGTGTTTGTCTATACAACATGTGTCACAGCCCTCACCGGTGAAGATATCGAGGGGGTCTGCAAGGCTGAATCGGAGCGGCTGGGGACGCCGATCATTCCGGTGAACAGTCCGGGATTTGTGGGGAGCAAGAATCTCGGGACCCGGCTGGCCGGAGACGTGCTGTTCCAGCATATTATCGGCAGCACCGAGCCGGAACAGACAACCTCCCATGATATCAATCTCATTGGGGAATACAATATTGCGGGTGAGATGTGGCATATCGAGCGGCTGATGCAGCAGGCGGGAATGAGTATCCTGTCCCGAATTACCGGGGACGGTCGGTTCCGTGAGGTGGGATGGGCGCATCGTGCCAAGGCCAATATGGTCGTATGCAGCCGGGCTTTGCTGGGCCTGGCAGTCCAAATGGAGCGTAAATACGGCATTCCTTATTTTGAAGGTTCATTTTATGGAGCAAAGGAGACGAGTTATTCCTTGCGGCAGATGGCTTACCTGACTGGAGATCGTGATGTAGAGCGACGGGTGGATAAGCTGGCCGCACGGGAGGAAATGAGGCTATCGCTGGAGCTGGAACCCTACCGCAAGCAGCTGAAAGGAAAGCGGGCAGTGCTCTATACCGGAGGGGTAAAGAGCTGGTCTGTCATTACGGCTTTGCAAGAGCTGGGCATTAAGGTAGTTGGTGTAGGCACGAACAAGAGTACTGCCGAGGATGTATCCCGGATCGCTGACCGTATCGGAGATGATGCGGAATACATCCCGGAAGGCGGCGCCCGGCAGATTCTCAAGACCGTACGGAGCCGCAAGGCAGACATGGTCATTGCCGGGGGCCGGAACATGTATATGGCGCTTAAGGAACAGATTCCTTTTGTGGACATCAATCAAGAACGGCACAAAGCCTATGCGGGCTATGACGGGCTGTTGTCTCTAGCGAAACAGCTTGTGCATACGCTGCAGCATCCGGTATGGGAGCTGACCGCCAAATTGGCTCCATGGGAGGAGGAGACGGAATTTGCCGATTAAATCCGCCACGAAGCCTGTCAGTGTCAACCCGCTCAAGGTAGGACAGCCTCTGGGCGGCGTGCTGGCTCTGCAGGGGATGTATCGCTCAATGCCTTTGCTGCACGGCGCTCAGGGCTGCTCGGCCTTCTCCAAGGCGCTGCTGACTCGCCATTTTCGAGAGCCGATTGCCGTTCAGACCTCTGCGCTGCAAGAGATGGACGTTATATTTGATGCAGACCGGAATCTGGAGGAGGCGCTGGATCATATCTGGTCCAAACACCATCCAGATGTCATCGGCGTTATCAGCACGGCCCTCACCGAGGTGGCAGGCGTTGATTTTCAGTCCAGGGTAAAAGCGTTCAAGCGAGAACGGGCCTTGAAGGAAAGTCTGCTGTTTTCTGTATCGCTGCCTGATTTTCACGGTTCTCTGGAGACGGGCTACAGCAGTACAGTAGAGTCGCTAATGGATGCCATACTCGGGTTAGCCGGAGGCAAGTCCCCCAAAAAACAGCGCCGGACGCAGGTCAATCTGCTGCCGGCTTCTTATCTGACTGCCGGAGATGTCATGGAAATCAAGGATATTATCGCTTCCTTCGGCCTGGAGGTTATCACACTTCCCGATATCTCCACTTCCTTGTCCGGTCACCTGCTGACAGGTTTTTCCCCTTTGACGAGAGGGGGGACTCCGCTGGATTCAGCCTGCCAGATGCTGGAGTCTTCCTGCACCATTGCCATTGGCGCGAGCATGGAGCGTCCGGCGCGCAGGCTGACTCATGCCGCAGGCATTCCCTACCACTTGTTCACGGGTCTGTCTGGCTTGGCCGCGAGCGATGCGTTCATACATTTTCTGCAGAAAATCAGCCGCGAGCCAGCCCCTGTTCGCTTCCGCTGGCAGCGTGAAAATCTGTTGGACAGCATGCTGGATGCCCATTTCTATTATTCCGGCGCTTCCGCTGTAGTGGCGCTAGAACCGGATCATATGCTGTCGACCGCAGCCTGGCTGGAGGAGATGGGAGTGGAACTGAAACGGCTAATTACACCCTGCAGCACGCCCGCACTGCAAAAGACAGAACGGGAAGTCTGGATCGGTGATCTGGATGATGCAGAGGAGAGCGCGCAGGGCGTTGATTTGTGGATCAGCAATTCACATGGAAGAAAGGGAGCGGCACGGGCCGGGGCCTCATTCGTACCGGCAGGCTTGCCGGTGTATGACGAGCTGGGCGCCCACACATCCGTAAGCGTCGGATACCGTGGAACCATGGAGTGGGTGAACAAGGTCGGTAATGTATTGCTTGCCGAGAGGGGGAGAGGAGGGTGAAGGTTGCATTTGCGACGGAAGACGGTGTGCATGTGAATGCTCATTTTGGGCAGAGTCCCATGTTCACTGTATTCGAAATCCGGCACTCAGGCGTCCAGTTCCTGGAGCATCGGCGGATAGCCCTGGGGAGCGATGAGAACGAGGCGGGCAAGATCGCCAGCCGCATTGGCCTGATCGAGGATTGTGCCTTGATCTTCCTGGTACAGATTGGCGCTTCGGCCGCCGCCCAGGTTACCAAACGGACCATTATGCCTGTGAAGGTGGCCTTCGGTAGCACCATTGAGGAGCAGGTCCAGCGTCTCCAGAATATGCTGGCTCGTAATCCGCCCATGTGGCTTGCCAAAATCCTGCACGCTGAGGAGGGCAGCGGCAAAGCCGAATCATGAGCCTTCTGTAAGGAAGAGCAACCGTATATGATGTCAAGATCCTGCGGACTGAATATCTTAAAGGCGGGAGCCGCACATGGAGGGGTGGACGAATGGTACAGCTGCTGGAAGACAGTAGATACGGACGCCAGTTGAAGCTGCTGGGAGTGGAAGGTCAGAACAGGCTAAAGCAGGCTACTGTTATGGTTGCAGGCATCGGAGGATTGGGAGGGACAGCGGCCATGTACCTGGCCGCTGCTGGAGTGGGAAAGCTGATATTGGCCCATGAGGGCGTAATCCATCTGCCCGATATGAACCGGCAGGTGCTGATGGACAGCGGACGAATCGGGGAGGAACGGATAGAAACGGCATTGAAGCATTTGCATCGTATCAATCCGGAGACCCAGCTTGAGGGCCACGCCGACAGAATCACGGAAGAATCCTCTCGACCATGGGTAGAAGCGGCAGATATCGTGATTGATGCACGATATGACTTTCCGGAAAGATATGCGCTGAACAGACTATGTGTTCGACATGGCAGACCGATGATAGAGGCGGCCATGTACGCCTATGAAGTATCATTGATGACCATTGATCCCGGTAGGACGGCGTGCCTGGAATGTCTCTACCCAGAAGGCGGACAGCCTTGGGAGCCTCTGGGATTCCCGGTCCTGGGAGCCACCTCCGGCTTGATTGGCTGTATGGCTGCACTGGAAGCGGTCAAATGGATTACAGATGCGGGCAATCTGTTCACTGACCGCATGTACCGAATGAATGTGCTGGATATGAGCAGCTGCACCATAGCGGTCAAACGCAATCCGCGTTGTCCGTGCTGCGGAACGGGAGGGAATACAGATGAGTCGATTGCATATTTGTGATACGACACTTCGTGACGGAGAACAGGCTCCGGGCGTTGCCTTTTCGGCCGAGGAGAAAACTGAAATTGCCATCATGCTGGACTCGGCGGGGGTGGAGCAGGCTGAGATCGGAATTCCGGCAATGGGAGAGGCGGAGTGCAGGTCTATTGCCAGGATTGCTGCTCTCGGACTTCAGATGAAGCTAATGACCTGGAATCGCGCGGTGTTCACGGATATTGATGCAGCTGAATCGACAGGTGTCGGCTGGGCCCATATTTCGGTTCCCGTGTCGACGGTGCAGATGAAGGCCAAGCTGGGTATGAACCCTGAGCAGGTGACTGAGCTGATCCGCAAGTCTGTCGATTACGGTCTGTGTAAAGGATTGACTGTTTCCGTAGGCTTTGAGGATGCTTCAAGGGCAGATGACCTGTTCCTTGAGCAGTTGGCGAATCAGCTCTATAGGGATGGTATCCGGCGCTTCAGATATGCCGACACGCTGTCCGTTCACCATCCCGCTGCCATAGCTGCCCGTATAGACAGATTTGTATCGCGTGTGCCGCAGGATGTGGAGCTTGAGATTCACTGTCATAATGATTATGGCCTAGCGCTTGCCAATACTTTGGCAGCTTTGCAGGCGGGAGCTGTCTGGGCCAGTACCACAGTGTCGGGCCTTGGGGAAAGGGCAGGTAATACGGCGCTGGAGGAAGTGGTGATGTCGTGGAGGAACCTATATCAAGGAACCTGCAGTGTCCGTCCCGAACTGCTGAACCCGCTGGCTGCACTGGTGTCCAAAGCCTCCAACCGAATCATTCCCGAAGGTAAGCCAATTGTGGGAGACATGGTATTCGCCCATGAATCCGGCATACATATCAACGGTCTGCTAAAGGAGCGCGCCGCCTATCAGGCCCTTGATCCGACCGAGCTGGGCGCTGACCATTCGTTTGTACTCGGCAAGCATTCGGGCAGAAGTGCAGTTCAATATATGCTGGAGCAGGAAGGAATCGAGGCAGGCTCCGGTGAAATCAAGTTCCTGCTGGAGCGACTTCGCCTAGTCGGTGAAGATCCCAAGCGTGTCATTCATAGCGCGGATTTAAGGCGCTGGCTGCAGTATTATCCGGCAGAGCTGCCGAAATAATCGAAAAAGCGTTCCCGTCCGGTAAGTGTGACCGTGACTGGAACGCTTTCTTGCATATCTTTTAATTTCACAACCGGAGTCTCCAATTTGCTGGTTAAACGAAGCCGTTCAGAAGGGTATAATAAAATATAGTGCTGTATAAAGTGCGTATATATGGTTTTACAGCAGACAGGTTCGAATCTTATAACCATTACACGCTGATCTGGAAGGACGGCTATGGGCAATTGGAGGAATGCTTGTGGGAATGATGTTTTCTTTTCTAAAAAAATATCGGGTTCCAGCCATCGCAGCGCTCGTGATGATGTTGCTGGAATTGACGGTAGAGCTATCACAGCCATATTTGATCTCTAAAATCATTGATGAGGGCATCCGACAGCAGGATTTGTCCGTCGTCTGGTTATGGGGCAGTGTATTGGTGGGGAGTGCCGTTATCGCTTTTATGGCGGGGATATCCAGCTCTTTTTTTGCTTCACATGCAAGTCAGGGCTTCGGCTATGATTTGCGGGAAAAGCTGTACCGTAAAGTGCAATCCTTTTCGTATCCTGTGTTTAAACGTTTTGCCACTTCGTCGCTGATTACGCGCCTGACCGGGGATGTCACGCAAGTACAGGATACGGTGTTTATGAGCCTGCGTTTTATGACACGGGTTCCGCTTGTAGTCATCGGCAGTATTGTGATGGCACTGGTTGTACATTTCAGGCTTGGACTGCTATTGGCGGTTATGGCCCCAGTGCTGTTCGTGTTTGTGTTGGTGATGATGCGGAGGACGGTCACTTTGTTTAAAGGTGTCCAGCGACGCTTGGATGACGTTAACGGAGTGATTCAGGAGAATCTGACAGGTATCCGTCTCATCCGGGTTTTTGTGCGGATGCGGCATGAAATCGAACGTTTTGCCCATTACGGAGGCGAGTTGATGAAAGGGACGGTGTCCGCTCTACGCTGGACAGAAACGACGATGCCGTTCATTTTGTTTACGATGAATGCAGGGATTATTGCAGTACTTTGGTTCGGACGCGGCCAAATTTCCACTGGGGATGCCAGTGTAGGACAGGTGGTCGCAGTCGTCAATTATTCACTGCGGACAATTGGAGCCCTGTCTGCCTTATCAGGTATCGTTGTTGTATTTTCCCGGGCAACTGCATCTACGGGGCGGATTCGAGAGATATTGGAAACATCTAATGAAGATGGGCAAGAGCTGGAGCCTGTTTCAACACATCATACACAGATTGAGGGACAGGTGGAAATGGACCGGGTAAGCTTTCATTATCCGGGCAGTGATCTGGCTGTCCTAAAGGATATATCTTTTAAGGCGCAATCGGGCGAGCGGATAGCTATTATGGGGGCCACTGGCTCGGGCAAATCCTCACTTGTTCAGTTGATTACACGTCTGTATGAAGAAGATGAAGGTTATGTGCGCTTTGACGGAAAGGACGCTCGTGAACTGGATGCGTCCATATTGCGAGAGGCTATTGGCTATGTGCCTCAGGAGGTACTGCTATTCACCGGCTCGATTCGGGATAATATTGCTTGGGGGCTGGAGAATGCCAGCCTGGAGCAAATTAAGGAAGCTGCACGGATGGCGCAAATCCATAATATGATTGAACGCTTGCCGCAAGGCTATGACACGATGCTCGGGCAGCGTGGCGTCAATCTGTCTGGCGGACAGAAACAGCGGCTTTCGATTGCCCGCGCACTGGTGCGCCAGCCGACAGTGCTGATTTTGGACGACAGCACAAGTGCATTGGATGTAGGGACAGAAGCAGCACTACTGAATGCACTCGATGGCCTGTCCTGCACGACATTTCTCATTACGCAAAAAATCAGCTCGACGGCCTCAGCAGATCAGATTTTACTGCTGGATGAGGGTCGCCTGATGGCAAGTGGAAGTCATGAGCATCTCATGGATAGCTCGGATCTGTATCGGCGTATCTATGAATCACAATACGGAAAGGAGGAGTCGCATGTTCAAGGAACTCATTGAACCGTTCCGTCAGCCTACACCGCCGTCCGGTGTGCTGCGAAATCCGGTGGGAGCGGAAGGACGCCGCAAGGCCAAAGCGAAGAACTGGTCTGGCACGTTAGGACGGATATGGGCTTATCTGGCCCGCCGTAAGGCCAAACTGATGCTGGTGCTGTTCATGGTACTGCTCAGCTCCGGGCTGGCTCTGCTGGGTCCATATCTGGTCGGCGTAGCGGTGGATGATTTTCTCGAAGGTCCGGGTGGACGCACGTGGATTTATTTTCTCATCGGATTAGGAGCTGTATATCTGCTCAACTCGCTGACCTCCTGGTTGCAAAATATCTGGATGATTGAGATTGCCCAAGAGACGGTGTACCGCATGCGTTTCGATCTGTTTTCACATTTGCATCGACTACCGATTCCTTTCTACGGCAAACGTCAGCAGGGAGAGATTATGAGCCGTCTGACCAATGATATTGAAAATGTCAGTTCTACGCTTAACAGTTCCGCCATTCAGATTTTTTCGAGTATATTGACGCTAATCGGTACACTCACGGTGATGCTGTGGTTAAGCCCGCTGATGACCCTGCTGACCTTTATCGTGGTGCCGTTAATGGCTGCCGGGATGCGCTGGATTACACGTCGCACCGGGCCTTTATATAAGGAACGCCAGAAGAATTTGGGCGAACTGAACGGATACATCGAAGAAACACTGTCTGGGCAGCAGATTATTAAAGCATTTTCGCAGGAAAAGAGAGTCATCCGTGGTTTTGGCGAGCGTAATGACCGTATTCGGCTATCGGGCTTCTGGGCACAAACGATTTCAGGCTTTATACCGAAGCTGATGAACGGACTGAATAATCTCAGCTTTGCTATTGTAGCGGGGATCGGTGGGATTTTGGCCATTCGCGGCTCCATCACTATAGGTACAATTATTGTATTCGTAGAATATGCCCGCCAGTTCACCAGACCGCTGAACGATTTGGCTAACCAGTGGAACACTCTGCTGTCCGCCATTGCCGGAGCTGAGCGTGTATTTGAAATATTGGATGAAGATGAAGAGTCCAAGGATGAACGCGGCGCAGTGGAGGTAGAGCATGTGGAGGGGGCGGTGCGGTTTACGGATGTTTCCTTCGGTTATGATGAGGGAAGCGCTACGCTGGAAGGTATTTCTTTTGAAGCCAAACCGGGTGAAATGATCGCACTAGTCGGCCCGACCGGGGCAGGAAAAACGACACTGATCCAGCTCCTCTCCAGATTTTATAGCCCCGACAAGGGAATGATTACGGTGGACGGGCGCGATATCACCACCATACAGCGTGAAAGCTTGCGCTCCCGCATGGCATTTGTGCTACAGGACTCCTTCCTGTTTCAGGGGACGATTCGTGAAAATATCCGCTTCGGCAGACTGGACGCCACCGATGAGGAGGTTGAACAAGCATCGAAACTGGCCAACGCCCATTCCTTTATCATGCGGATGAAGGACGGATACGACAAGGTGCTGGAAGCGAACGGCAGTGGCATCAGTCAAGGGCAAAAACAACTGTTGGCTATTGCCCGTGCTATTTTGGCCAACCCTTCCATCCTTGTACTCGACGAGGCAACAAGCAGCATCGACACCATTACCGAGATGAAGATACAAGAAGGACTGGAGCGGCTTATGCAGGGTCGAACAAGTTTCGTCATCGCGCATCGGCTGAATACCATTCGTCAGGCTGATCGAATTCTGGTCTTAAAGGATGGCCGTTTGGAGGAGCAGGGTTCTCATGATGAACTGCTGGCTCACAAAGGCTTTTACAGTAATTTATATTATGGTCAATTGAGTAAGCAAAGCTCCTAAGCCGGCTCGCGATTAACAGATTTACAGGCATACTTAAAAGGACTACCTCGGGGGTGGCCCTTTTTAAGTATGCCTTTTTACAGGTACGTACTCTTAAAGAGGCGTTTGAAATGAAGATACTGCTTTCACACCATTAAATATACCCATACCCCGTATATGTATGTTAGTATGGATGTGCAAGAATAAAATCCCACTTCAAAGGAGAGATCATCATGAAAATCGCAATCATGCTTTTCGATGGAATTACGGCATTAGATGCAATGGGTCCATACGATGTATTTGCTGCTACACTGAAATGTGAAGTGAAGTTTGTCGCTAAGAAAAAAGGATTAATCAAGCTGGACTCAAATATGGGTTATTTGCATGCCGATTACAGTTTTTCTGAAGTTAGTTCAGCTGATATTCTTGTTGTTCCAGGTTGCAGTCCGCCAAATTATAAAACTCCAATGAATGACGGAGAAACGTTAAATTGGATTCGCCAAATACATGAAACTACGAAATGGACCACGTCGGTTTGTAACGGCTCTTTGATTTTGAGCGCCGCAGGCTTGTTAAATGGAACCGTAGCCACCAGTCATTGGGGTTCCTTAGACCTGCTCCAATCTCTTGGAGCCATTCCAACAGATGAGAGAGTGGTTCGTCAGGGCAAAATCGTTACAGCAGCCGGTGTCTCCTCTGGTATTGATATGGCACTCCAGCTATTGGCATGGGAATTGGGAGAAGATATGAGTAAAGGAGTTCAGCTGATTTTGGAATACGATCCTCAGCCTCCGTTTGACACGGGTTCACCAAAGAAAGCACCTGCTATATTGGTAGAACAAATAAGAGGTATGTTACAAGAGTTTGCAAAACAGGAGCCTAATGTGTAACTCAAGAATAACAAGATCTCTTTCCGGTATTAGCTTGGCTTAATAGGTGTGTAATTTTATTTACAAGGGTCCCTATTTCAACTAATATAGTTTACACATAGTAAAGGGTTACATAGTGTAAATGGTTGAAGGGGGTTACAAACATGAGCAGCTTACCTAAGTCTGCTACATTTCCACTTTTCATTCTGATGCTGAATTTGTTTATTGCTTTATTGGGTCAAGGTATGGTGATTCCCATTCTGCCTGAATATCTGAAACAATTTAATGCGGCAGGAGCTGCTGCGGGGTATCTTATTGCCGCTTTTGGAGCAGCACAGTTTATTTTTTCGCCCCTAGGTGGGCAGCTTTCGGATAGATGGGGTCGGAAATCCATGATCATCACCGGTCTGTTTTTAACCGTCATCTCGGATCTTATGTTTGCTGTTTCTACGACATTGCCTCTTCTATATATTGCCCGATTTATCGGGGGGATAGGTATTGGATTAATGGTTCCTTCTAATATGGCCTACGTCGCTGATATTACCACTTCTGAAACCCGAGCTAAAGGAATGGGATACTTGGGTGCCTCCATGAATTTGGGTATGGTGCTTGGTCCGGGGTTAGGCGGTATGATCGCTGAGTTTGGCATAAGGGTGCCCTATTTTTTTGCTGGTGGACTTGGACTTGTAGCTACGCTGCTTAGCTTGTATATGCCAGAGACACTACCCAAGGAAAAACGAAAACCCGCTATCCAATGGGTCCGCCGGGAGCCAATTCGCAACCAAATCCTAAATTCATTTCGGACATCCTATTTTCGTTATCTTCTCCTCATTCTGATCATGACATTAGGTTTGATGAATTATGAAACGGTGTATGCTCTTTTTGTGGAACGAAAATATGGTTTTGATGCCACTAAAATCTCAATGATCATTACGGTTGGTGCAATTATAGGCATCGTAGTACAGATATGGCTACTTGATTATCTCATCAAGAGACTTGGTGAGATGAAGCTTATACGTCTCTCTTTGATCATGACAGCCATCGCTTTACTGTTAATGATAATTAAGATCAATTTAGGTTATCTGCTGGCGGTATCGGCGCTGTTTTTTGCTTTTAATGCCTTCCTAAGGCCAACCGTAAGTACAATGATCGCGAACTCAGCTGGTGATCGTCAAGGATATGCCGCCGGATTGAATACGACGTATACCAGCCTTGGCAATATATTGGGACCCATTTTAGCGGGTTTGTTGTTTGACAAACACATTCATATTCCTTATATTTTTGGTGCACTTATCCTTGCATCTGCCCTTTTCTTAACCTTACAAAAATCGAAAAATGAGAAACGGATGGTTGTTAATGACTGAGAACTGGCACCAGAATTTGAAAAACAAAAATCGGGAAGAACTCATTGCGGCTGCCAAGGAACTTTTTATGAAGCAAAGCTTTCTCAAAGTTAATATTAAGGATGTATGCAACGTGGCTGGTGTAAGTCGGGTCACATTCTATAAGCACTTTCAGTCCATGAACGAACTGATCTTTGAGGTTCAGATGGAAATCCTTGAGAGCATGACCGAATTTGTTAGAAGGGCACCTTCAGCCGAAATGAGCGGTAAGGAGATGCTTACTTCGATGCTTGATGCATGGATTGATTACGCTCGGCAACATCCAGAATACATCAAGTTTATTCTTCTATTCGATCTGCATTACGAAGCTTATGATTCAAATCAAGAACTCAAAGAACAGTACAAAAATTTTGTTAGCCGGGAAAAGGAACGACATTTCCTGATGGATGCTCTGGAAGTTGGATTCCAAGATGGATCATTAAAGTCCGACACAGAACCCTTGAAGACCGCTCATTTTATCTTCACGTCTATGATGGGTATACTACAGAAAATGAGTCTGACGTCCAAGGACGATTGGAATAACGAACTTGATGATATAGAAATTGCTAACCGATTTGCGGGAATGTTGATTCAGTATTTAAGTCCAAAAAGTGATAAATCCCCAACCTTTTAGGCAAGAGTCGCCTGCCGTATTCCAAAGGATTTCAGATCGTCCGATGGAGTGAAATAGAAGTACAGGACTCAGTCTGTTAAACTGTGAAAATAGAGCGGTTGCAGATACGTTGTCGTGTTAGCCTTATCTATTTTTGTGGAGGTGCGGGGATGAACGGAAGTCTGTTTGAGCCACGGCTGCGTGACGGGGATTATATTCCCCGTTTTTTTGCTTACTATTACAAGCAATGGCATGACTACACCATGTCTTACCACGATCATCATTCTACCGAAATTATGTACATGATTTCCGGCTTTTGCAGGGTAGATGTACAAACGGGAGAGAATGTGGAAGAAAGCATCACGCTGCGTAAAGGCGAGTTTATTATGCTGGACGCAGGTGTACCTCATCGACTAGTGGTGGAAGGAGAACAACCGTGCCGGATGCTAAATGTAGAGTTTGGTTTTACGGAGGGAGTGAGGGTAGGGCCGTCTATCCGACAAATGGCAGCAGAGGAGCAGGAGGTCACGACTCTCATGTCACGTCCGTTCCCGTATCTGGTACTATCGGACCCGGAAGAGGTATATTATGCGCTGAAAAGTCTCGTGCTGGAGCTGGACCAACGAAAAGAACAGCCGGGTGCAATGGCAGAGATGCTTTTTATGCAATTGCTAGTACGAATTGCACGTCTACGGGAAGAGGCAGAGCGCAGCAACACGCAGCAAACGGATATGTACATCAAACGATGCATTGAATTTCTCCATCTGAACTATGACCGAGATATTGTGGTTAAGGACATGGCGGCAGCCGTGAATCTACACCCAGGTTATTTGCACCGTATTTTCAAAAAGCATACTGGGCAAACGCTTACCGCGTATTTAACGATGCTGCGAATGGACAAGGCCCGTATGCTTCTTCAGCAAACGGACATTCCCATTCAAGAAATTGCCGATTATGTAGGCGTGGCCAGCAGGCAGTATTTTCATATGTTGTTCAAAAAGCACACAGGCAAGACGCCTGTTGAATACCGCTCTGCTGTAGAGCGCAATGTGAGGAACTATGCGGAGGAGGATGGGAGCTGATAATAAGAAGCCTCTGAACCATTGCCGATTTAGGTCGGTATGACTCAGAGGACGTGTGTTTTGAAGCATTATAACATGTGTCCGGGCTTCTTGAGAGCTAAAGTTGGGTCATTTCCCAAGCCACATATTTTCCATCTGTTCAAGTGATCTCCCCTTGGTTTCGGGAACCTTGCGCCATATAAAGACCACGACGAACAACGAGATGGCTCCGAATAACCAGAAGGTGTTGGACGGACCGGCTGAACTCAGCAGAGGAGGGAATGCTTGCGATACCAGATAATCGCCGGCCCACAATGCCATCGAAGCGATGGCGACCGCTTTGCCGCGAATGCGGTTCGGAAAGATCTCCGAGATCATAACCCATACGATCGGCCCAAGCGATATAGCATAGGAGGCCACGTAGATCAATATCATGATGAGCACAAGCGGTCCGGTGGTCAAACCCATTTTGAATGCGGCTCCAATAATGACCAAACAGAGGGTCATCAACGAGGTGCCAATTATCAGCAGGACTTTTCGTCCCGCTTTGTCGATCAGCCATACGGATACGATGGTGAACAACACATTGATCAACCCGATCCAAATGGTCTGGGTCAAAGAAGCGTCCGTACCGAGTCCCATTCCTTTAAAGATAACCGGCGCGTAATACAAAATGGCATTGATGCCGGTAATATGCTGCATAATGGCGAGCATAACACCGATAAAGAGAGCGACCCGAATACCAGGAGCGAACAATTGTTTCAATGAGTTGTTCTCATTTTTGAATGATTCCTTGATATCAAGCACTTCCTGCTTAGCGGCTTCTTCACCGTGAATTTTCAGCAAAATCGGCAGCGCTTCATAAGGCCGATTCTGTTTAATAAGCCATCTCGGGCTTTCGGGTATGAAGAGCATCAAGAGCATAAAGATCAGTCCCGGAACGGCTCCCACTCCGAACATCCAGCGCCAGGCTGTTGAGACACCCCAGGCTTCATCTCCCATGCTGACGATCCACGAATTCTGAAAATAAACCAGGAAAATCCCTGTTACGATCGCCAACTGATTTAAAGCAACCAAACGACCTCGGTATTTGGCGGGAGCGATCTCCGCGTTGTACACCGGACAAACGGTGGAAGTGATTCCTATGCCAATGCCGCCGATCATGCGAAAGATAACATACCCGGTGAACGTGTCTTGAAGCGCAGAGCAGATCGAGCCGACGACGAATAAAAATCCGGCGGCCAGCAATACCTTTTTCCTGCCGATCTTTTCACTCATGTAGCCGGAGAGAGCCGCTCCAGTGACACTCCCGACAATCAGACTTGACACGGCCCAACCAACCTGAAATTCGCTCAGCGAAAAACGCTGCTGTAGGAATTCAACGGCTCCCGAAACAACCGCGATATCAAAACCGAACAGGATACCTCCGAGCGCAGCTACGATGGATACCAACGTCACAAAAAGCATATTGGGTTTTTCTGATTGCAGCGCTTTCTGTTGAGCGCTTTCATTATTGATGATTACTGCCATATGATCATCTCCCCTCCAGATCTCTGGAACCTCATTCCGTTCTTCGAGGAGAAGTATAACATGCGCTTATAAAAGAAAGGCCGGTTATCGTCTTCATTAAACGGACCTTTTCCTGCACGATTTTGGCTTCGATTCCCGAATTGGAGACGGAGGGGCTGAACCTAGCATTACCTTGTCATTCGAGCTTAAAAAAATCCATGCCGATAGTCGACATGGATGAATCTCTACTATTTTTGGCCTTTGAACTCAGTGGGAGGAACACCCGTTATCTTCTTAAAGACTCGGCTAAAATAGTTCGGGTCCTTATAACCCACTTCAAAGCTGATTTCCTTAAGAGTAAGGTTGCCGGCCTTAATCAGAGAGATGGCTTTATCAATCCGCAGCCGGGTTACGAAGTCGATGAATGTTTCTCCGTATTCCTGTTTGAAAATTTTGCTGAAGTAGTGAGGATTCAAATGGACAAAATCAGCCACTTCTTCCAGCGAAAGATCATCGTTGAACCGTTCCTCGATATACATTTTCGCCCTACCCAGCATAGTCAGTGTTTGAACCTCTCGCTGTTCGCGTATCCGTTGCAGTGCTGACATGACGTACGTCTGCTGAAGCATTCCATTCTCCGCTTTGACGGCAAGCAAAGAAGCGTTTCCAGCCTCTGATGACTTCAGTTCGTCAAAGTGGCAGTAACCTCCATCCCGTTTGCGTAGGGTGGAGGCAAAAACGGCTTCGAAATAGGACTTGCGAAGTCCTTCCTCGCCGCTATGCAGCGATCCGATTCCAATGGCCGTCTTTATACCAAGTTGCTGCTGGGCAAGCTCGGAGAGCTGCTGAACAAGGTGATTCACCAACTGCCGCCAGTCGTTTTCGCCGGTGACAGGTGGCTTTCGTAAAAAAGTGGCTACATGATGGTCGATCAAGGAGCTTACAATGGCATTCGGGCCATGCGTTTTTACATAGCTTCGGAAATGATCGTAAATTTTCTTTTTATCCTGCTCGTCCGTATATCCGTCAAAGGCGGCAATGATGGCGCTTCCCTGATCAAGAGGAAAGTCCAGCCATTCTGATAGCTGGGAAGCGCTCGAATCCACGGTCTGGTCAACCATAAGCATTAAAGCCAGCTCATTTTCTGCGAGCGGCATCAGCTGTGAGATTTTGTGCCTAAGCTCCAATTCTTCCGTACGTGCCCGCTTCTCGCACTCAATTTCTTCAATCAGTCGTTTCAGTGTACCGATGATCAGTTCTCGCTTCGCCGGCTTCAGAATATATTCTTTCACACCCAAAGAGAGCGCCTCCCGGGCATAGGCAAAATAATCATAGGCAGTAACGAGCACGAATCGGGTATCGGGAAGCCGTTCCTTTAATTCACGAAGCGCCGCAAGCCCGTCAATTCCAGGCATATTGATATCCAGAATGGCAATATGGGGACGGTGCTCTTCCGCACATTCAATCGCCATGCGGCCGTTGCCGGCATGAATAAACCGGAATATCCCCGGCATCGCCCGTTCCACTGTCAATTCCAGTCCTTCTCTCTCCAAAGCCTCGTCATCCGCGATCAACAACCGATACATCAGTCTGCTCACTCTCCTTCTTGACTGGAATTCGTATTGTTATGGTAGTACCTCGTCCGATATTGCTATTGATTTCAACCATTCCTTCCTTTCCGTAGAACAACTGCAGCCGCCTAAACACATTTTGCATTCCAAGTCCTGTTGAACTGCCGCTTTCGACTTCGCCTTTAAGATGGAGTACGGACAGTCGGGTTTCCTCCGTCATGCCCTTTCCGTTGTCCGAAATTTCAATTTGTACATCTTCGTTTGCTCTCGATAGCGTTAACATGATAATGGCTCCGTCTTCCATATCTGCCACACCATGAAGAAAAGCGTTTTCAATAAATGGCTGGATCGTCAGGGCCGGAATTTGCTGCTGAAGTACGGAAGCGTCAAAGTGAAGATCAAAGCGAATTCTGTCCCTGAAGCGCGCCTGCTGGATGGTTACGTATTCGCGGATATGATCCAGTTCCTCCTGGAGAGTTACGGGTTTGTCCAGCTTCTGCAGGCTGTACCGTAGCAGATTGGACAGCGAAACGATCAGGTCGCTGGTTTTCTCCGCCCCTTCCAGAATCGCCAGCTTGGAGAGCACATTTAAGGTATTAAATAAAAAGTGCGGGTTAATTTGATTTTGCAGAGCCAGAAGCTCCAGTTCCTTCACAAGCCGCCGCATTTCCAGACTCTGTTTATCCTTCTCGATGAGGATACTCAAATCGGCGGACATTTGCGAAATGGCGTCCGACAGTACGCCTAGCTCGTCATCCCGTCGCGGTTGGGGCTTGATATTCAGATCACCTGTGGCGATTCGCTTCGCCAGTCCGACAAGTCTGCCGACAGGGCCAGTAATGCTGCGCGAGACCCAGATTGCAAGCAAAACCCCCATCAGCGCGTTCATGCCGAACAACGCCACTCCCCATCCGTTCATTCGCTCATTCTTGTTCCGGATGTTCTCAATGATTGGCCGGTAATAAGCCAGTTCATCATCGATCAGTTGCTGACCCTCCTCATGAATATAGCTGACGGTTTTCTCCGCTTCAATATAATGTTCAAAAGCCGATTGAGGATCTTGTGCCTTTGCATCCAGAACTGCGGCTTGTTTCTCTTTAAGAAATGTAGCCAACAGATTCACGTAGTCCTCCTCGGCGAAAGAAGGGTCGGTCGAGTCGGAGACTTCCTGAATTCTGCCTTTCAACTGCATCAATTGGTATTCTGTCGGGCCCTGCACAGCCTTATCGCCTCTTGGATTAAGCAGATAGGCATATAGGAGATTTAAGTTGCTCTCCGCCGATTCGGAGGTTTGCTCGATGAGAAGAATGCGGCCAAGCATTTCATCGTAGCTCTGTTGTACGACCTTTCCGCTTTGGAATACAAAATAAGCGATGATATTGGCGAACACAACTAGAAGAGGGATGAACAGAAGCAGCTTCGTTCTGATCGTCATCGTCTGTCATCTCCGGTCATGTTGTCGGGAGTGTCCGCATGCATCTCATATATCCTGGTGTATGTTAATTCCTGGGGGGGATTCCCCTTTAGATAATCATTCAGTAATTTTATGGACTTAGCCCCCATTTCCTCTGGCTGTTGAACAATGGTCAGTTCGATTTTGCAATCTCTGATGGCTTTCAACGTCTCGGCCATATCGTCAAAAGCGAAAATCTGCAAATTCCGCGCTCCGCGTCGCTCCGAGGCTTCCAGAATGCCAAGGCCGTCCAGCGCACTGAATCCGACCATGTAGCGGATCTGCGGATACCGGGTGAGCATGTTCTGAGCTTGCTGTGCTGCCTGAAGCCGTGAAATATTTGAGGAGCGAATCTCCACAATGCGGAGCTTGGGATAGCGACCGATCACGGAACGAAATCCAGCAAGCCTGAGTCGCTGATTCTCGACGCGCTCGCTACTGATCATAACTCCAATGTCGCCACGCTCTCCAGAGGCTTTCGCTAACAGCGCGCCCATCCGTTTTCCTGCTCCTTCGTTATCCGTTCCCACGTAAGCTAGTCTCCGGGAGTCTGGTTCATCCGTATCGATCGTGATGACGGGGATGCCAAGTCCGGCTGCTTTGTCGATTAATCGGCGATACTCTGGATCATTTATTCCTTGAACCAGAATTGCATCCGCCTTACTGGCGATCGCTTTATCCAGCAGTTTGACCTGCTCGGACGGATTAATGCGGTCCGGCCCGATATAATCGAGCCGCATACCGTACTGTTCCGCTTCTTTTCGGGCTCCTTGTTCGATTGACCGCCAGTAATAATTATCCAACTCCTGGGATATCAGTACGACTTTTGTAGCGGAAACCCCGTCTTTTGGAGAAACCGTCTTCAATAACTCTGCAAATTGGTGAATTTGAAAAGAAGACAGAGTGAACTGGAAGAGCAGCCAGGCAAATAGCAGGAAGACTGGGATAAGGATAAATGTCCATTTACGGTTTGACATGTCTTGCTCCTTTGTAAATATTTACAGACTCACTCATTATACAGCAACAAAACAACCGCACGCAGCTATCGTCAGCATAAGCGCGGTTATTGAGGAGGAATTCCATATTTTAATCAAGGTACATGACCAAAGTAGAAATCTTGAAGGGTAAGCAACAACAGATATTTGAAGAATGGTTTGCCCATCTTACAAGTAGTGAGGAGATGGAAGCCGAGCAAGTACTAAGTGAATTCCGTGGAAAGATAGCATTGGAGATAGGCCCCTACCAGTAGAATTAGGACATTTTTAAGTCCAGAAACTACTGCAGGGGCTTAAGTATAAAAAAATAACCTCACTAAATCAGACCATGCTTTTTAAAGCTGTGAAACAGTCCATCTTCATCGACAGCATCCGTAATGTCATCTGCAATGGCTTTGAGGCCCGGTTTGGCATTTCCCATGGCAATTCCTAGCGCACAATATTCAATCATTTCAGCATCGTTCATCCCGTCTCCGATAGCAATGGTGTCTTCTTGGGATCTTCCCAAATGCTCAATAAGCTTTTCAATAGCTACGGCTTTGTGAATACCGGGAACCATTAGCTCGCCGCTGTCTTGCCCGAAAGCAGATACAGTACATTGAATAACCTCAAATTTCCCTGCAAATTCCTTTTTGATCTGTTCGAAAGGAACATTTTTGTTTTCCAAAAAGCATGCTTTGTTCACGTCACTACGATACAGGTTGTCCTCTCCTATAGTTAGGCCAGTGATAAACGGATGCGGGCGTTGTTCTTTTTTTTCTCTGGCTACGGGATCATTGTCCACATCACCATAGATAAGCCGTTCCACATGGGGCAAAAAGTTTTTACTCGCAAACAGTCCCCCGTTCGATTCCAAATAAAAGTCCAAATCATGTTCATCAAAGTAATCGACCATATGTTTAACATCTTCATCCGATACTTTGTGGTGATATAACATCTCGCCTTCGATTTCTACAAAGCCCCCGCCAGCTCCGATGATCCCGTCAAAACCGACCTCCATGATAAAATCATAAATCTCCGCTTTGGATCGGCCAGTGCATAAATAAATCAGATGTCCGTTCTTTCTCGCTTCGATACATGCTGTTTTTGCAGATTCGGGAATCATACCATCATCATCCACTAGCGTTCCATCTATATCTAAAAAGATAATCTTTTTGTTCATCTTAGGCTGCTCCTTGCTCTCCAATGTTTTCTTTTATGTTACTACATTTACCGCACTTAAAGTACATATTGAACTGAAAAAACACTAGATAGAAAGAGAGAAACGGATGGAACGAAATGGAAATCGGCAACCCTCTGCTAAAGCGAAAGTTAGGATTTTTGACACCTAAATACGAAACTGGTCATGATTTTGATAACGCTTTCCGCAGAGCTATTGCTACAATGACGGTATATACCAATTCTAATTACCGGAGGTTGAATGCCGTGTCATTTAAAGTAGCTTTTATTGGAGCAGGAAGCATCGGTTTTACCCGTGGAATTTTACGAGATTTGTTATCGGTGCCGGAATTTAACGATATTGAAGTGGCTTTTACGGATATCAGTCAGCACAATCTGGATATGGTTACTGAGCTGTGCCAGCGGGATATTCGTGAGAATGGTTTGTCCATACAGATACAGTCCTCTACGGACCGAAAGATAGCTCTAAAGGATGCCAAATACGTCATTTGTACCATCCGGGTAGGAGGGCTAGAGGGCTTTGCAACCGATGTGGATATTCCGCTGAAATATGGCGTGGATCAATGCGTGGGCGATACACTGTGTGCAGGAGGGATTATGTACGGTCAGCGTGGTATTGCTGAAATGCTGGCCATCTGCAAGGATATCCGCGAGCTAAGTGCACCGGATGTATTGTTGCTGAACTACTCGAACCCGATGGCGATGATTACGTGGGCCTGCAATAAATACAGCGGTGTGCGTACAATCGGCCTATGCCACGGCGTCCAGCATGGGCATCACCAAATTGCCGAGGTGTATGGTCTGGAGAAGCAGGATGTGGACATTGTGTGCGCCGGAATCAATCACCAGACGTGGTACATTCAGGCGTCACATGAAGGCAAGGATCTGACAGCTGGACTGCTGGAGGCTTTTGAAAAACATCCCGAATATAGCCGCACCGAAAAGGTACGCATCGACATGCTTCGTCGTTTTGGCTATTACAGCACAGAGTCGAATGGCCATCTAAGTGAATATGTACCTTGGTACCGGAAGCGTCCGAATGAAATTCTGGACTGGATTGATCTAGGCAGCTGGATCAACGGAGAAACAGGCGGCTATCTGCGTGTATGTACAGAAGGACGTAATTGGTTTGAAACAGATTTCCCCAACTGGATGAAAGAAGACCCATTGGAGTACAAGGCGGAAAATCGCGGTGAAGAGCATGGTTCATACATTATCGAAGGTCTAGAAACCGGACGTGTATACCGGGGGCATTTTAATGTCGTAAATAACGGTGTGATTTCCAATTTGCCGGACGATGCGATTATTGAAGCGCCTGGATATGTGGATCGGAATGGTATCTCCATGCCACATGTAGGAGACCTTCCGCTCGGTCTTGCTGCCGTCTGCAATGTAAGTATTTCCGTCCAGCGTTTGGCTGTTGAAGCGGCTGTGCACGGAGATGATAAGCTGCTGCGGCAAGCGTTTATGATGGATCCGCTAGTGGGCGCGGTGTGTAATCCGAAAGAAATTTGGCAGATGGTCGATGAAATGCTGGTGGCCCAGGAAGCATGGTTGCCGCAATACGGAGCAGCAATTGTCGAGGCGCGTCAACGTCTGGCTGCAGGCGATCTGATTCCAACCCGACCTTATGAGGGAGCAGCGCGACTTAAGGTGAAGACGGTTGAAGAAATGCAGCTGGATCGGGATGCCGCCAATAAAAATGCAGGGCAATCCGATAAGGGCAAGGATCGCGAAAAAGTGTAGAACAACAAGAGCATAGATTGACTTCACAACAATAAAAGGGTGTTTTCACGGTCATGTGGCCTGAAAACACCCTTTTGCTGTCGATAGATATAACGATTTGGCATAGTTGGCGTTCTGGAGTTTATCATTGTCGATTTGAGCTGACGGAAATTAAAGAATGCGGTCTTGCTTTTTTTGAATTCGCTCTTTTGCTGTCGATCCTAAATCTCCTGAGAGCTTGTCATAGCAGGGATGTTCAACAAATGAAGGAACCGGTTTCAGAAAAAGAGGTGCCACAACGAACCGTTAGAGTGGCAATTCATATGCCTAATTAATAATGTAGTCCTTAATTTATTCAATTTACAGCAGATTTCCAGCTCACTATAATCTAACATAGGAGGTGACAAAAAGGGGAAAATGTGAGCGCATGGACAAATAGAAAGCGCTTACCTTTCGCAACTATGAACGCCGCTTTTTTTGGAGAGAGTAGGCGTAACTCACATTTAATCATGTAACAATCAGGTGCCGACATAGGAAGATTCAACAAAATCCACGGAAAGATAGGTGAAGCAATTGAAAACAAAGCAAGTGCTTCGTAAAAGCATGAAGTATGCTTTTGCGCTATCACTCGTCGCAAGCAGCTTTCTACCAGGTGCAGGATTTACGGATAAAATACATGCAGAATCCCATGTGGACAATCCTTACCAAGGGGCGACAAAATATGTTAGTCCTGATTATGCGGCTAGTGTTGATACATCGATTGCCAAGATTACGGATGCCAATCTGAAAGCAAAAATGCAAACGGTCAAAACATTCCCAACAGCCGTATGGCTTGATCGTATCGCTGCTATTAACGGCGGTGGAGGCAAGCTTGGCCTGGAAGCGCATTTGGACCAAGTATTGGCGCAAAAGAAAGGCAGCACACCGATTACGGCGGAATTTATTGTGTATGATCTGCCCGGACGGGATTGTCATGCCTTGGCTTCCAATGGTGAATTACCGCTGACTCAGGCAGGGCTGGAAACATATAAAAAGGATTATGTTGACAAAATTGCTTCTATTTTTGCAAATCCCAAATATAAGGATATTCGTATCGTAGCGATCATTGAACCAGATAGTTTGCCAAACCTGGTAACCAATCTGGATGATCCTAAATGTGCGCAAGCCAAGTCTACAGGGATTTATGAAGCTGGCGTTAAGTACACAATGAATAAGCTGAACGAGATTCCGAATGTGTACAAATACGTAGATATCGGTCACTCTGGCTGGTTAGGTTGGGATAACAACCGTGCAGCAACGGTATCCCTGTTTACAACTATCTTCAAAGACACTAGCAAAGGTCTGTCCAGTGTAGATGGCTTTATCACGAATACAGCCAATACTTCACCGCTGACAGAACCTAATTTGCCTGATCCAAATCTGAATGTCGGCGGACAACCGATCAAATCGTCCAAGTACTATGAATGGAATCCTAATTTCGATGAATCGGATTTCGCAGAGTCATTGCATAGAGATTTTGTCAGCGCAGGCTGGCCGAGCTCACTCGGTATGTTAATTGATACAGGCCGTAACGGATGGGGCGGACCTAACCGTCCGACTTCCGCAGTCGGCAATGATATTAACTCCTATGTAAACTCAGGCCGTGTTGACAAACGCTCGCACCGTGGTAACTGGTGTAATAACAGCGGAGCAGGTATGGGAACACCGCCACAAACGGCTCCAGCTGGCCATATTGATGCCTATGTATGGGCGAAACCTCCGGGTGATTCCGATGGTTCCAGCTCACTCATTCCGAACGATGAGGGTAAAGGCTTTGACCGTATGTGTGATCCTACCTATACAACCAAGGATGGCACATTAACAGATGCTTTACCGAATGCACCTATTTCAGGAGCATGGTTCCATGATCAGTTTGTGATGCTGGTACAAAATGCGTACCCTGCAATCGTGCCTTCCACTGGTGGTGTGGACCCAGCGCCTACAGCTCCAGCTGTACCGTCAGGCTTAAAGGCTGTTGTGGGTAATGCTCAAGTAACGCTGACTTGGAATGCGTCTACTGGTGCCGATAGCTACACGGTAAAACGTGCCACTAGCGAAGCAGGTCCTTTTACAGCCGTTGCGCCTCTTGTAACGGAAAGAGAGTACACGGATAAGGGGCTGACGAACGGAACAACTTACTTCTATGTTGTAAGTGCTACGAATGCGAAAGGAACAAGTAAGGATTCCGCAACGGTAAGCGCTGAACCTAAAGGTACACCGACTGATCCAACCGACCCTACAGAACCAGCGGGTGATCTGGTTGTAATGTACCGGGCTGGTGACACCGACCCAGCTAATAACGCAGTCAAGCCTTTCCTTAACCTGAAAAATAAAGGTACAACACCCGTGAAGCTGAGTGAGCTGAAAATCCGCTATTACTTCACGAAGGATGGCAGCCAAGAGCTGCAATCTGCAGTAGACTATGCGCAAGTAGGCAATGATAACGTGCTGCGTACCATTACAGACAACTATATTGAAATTGGTTTCAGTACTGCTGCCGGCACGCTTGCTGCTGGAGCGCAAACAGGTGATATTCAGATCCGCATGAACAATAGTGACTGGTCTAACCTGAACGAATCCAATGATTACTCCTTCGATCCAACGAAAACCTCTTATGCAGAATGGAACAAAGTAACGTTGTTCCACAATGATAAGCTGGTGTGGGGAATCGAGCCTTAGGATTTAGCCAGAACAAGTGCCCTTGAGTGATTTAAAAGTATTAAAAGAAGGCTACGGCATAGCTGTCGTAGTCTTTTTTACGTCTTCGAATAAAGAATTTGATGACCAAGGGAATAAGCATTGAAATTGTGTATAATGAAAAAAAGAATGCTGTTCTACTGTGGAGGGTCATCATGAGCAAAAAGTTAATCTTAGATGTAGATACTGGCATTGACGACGCGCTTGCTATTGCGTATGCGGTCCATTCGCCGGAATTGGAGCTACTCGGTATTACAACCACCTTTGGTAATATCTCGGTGGAGGAGGCAACACGTAACTCACTGATTCTGCTGGAAAAACTGGGGGTAGAGGCTCCGGTCGTGTCTGGCGCTCACAAGCCGTATGCTCGGGAGTTGTTCAAACCTTATTCCCGGCATATTCACGGTGAAGACGGTATTGGCAATCAATTGAAAGGAGCGCCCTCCCGTCAGGCTGCGTCTGGGGATGCGGCTGACTTTATTATCGGACAGGCTCGTCGCTATGAAGGCAAACTTACCCTGGTAGCTGTGGGACCGCTAACCAATCTTGCGATTGCATTGGATCGCTGCCCCGAATTGCCCCAATTGCTTGACCGCCTGATCATCATGGGCGGCGCGGTTACAGTGAAAGGGAATGTAACTCCGACGGCTGAAGCGAATATTTACGCCGATCCAGAAGCCGCAGCCTATGTGCTGGGAGCGGGCTTTCCGCTTACGCTCGTTGGGCTTGACGTCACGATGCAAACACTGCTTCCACAGCAGGATGTGGACAAATGGCGTGAGCAAGGGACCGAGCTGAGCGCGTTTATGGCAGATATGACAGACTTTTATATGGAAGCTTATCGCAATTTCAGACCTGGTATTGCAGGCTGTGCTTTGCATGATCCACTGGCTGTAGGATTAGCGATAGATTCCAGTTTTGTGGAGATACGTCCAATGCACATTGCTGTTGAGGTGGGGGATTCCGCCGAGGTTGGTCGCACCCGTGAGGTGCAAAATGAGAACGAAGCTCAAGCACTGACTACGGTTGATGTGGCACTTAAAGTCGATGCGGAGCGATTTTTGCGTCATTTTCTTAGCCGGGTGGTATAAAAAAATAATTCGAAGATTGCCGATGAACCTGCATCGGCAATCTTTTGTGCATACATGTTTTAAGGGCCTTTATCTAGAGGTGGACTCACTGCTATAAAATCCCATATCATGTTAGAATAGGTGTAGTTAGAAAAACTGCCGGACCACAAAGGAGGAGATTCATTGTGTTTTCTGCTGCTCGACGACTGCCTTTGCTGGAACATATGTATAATCATGCCCCGACAGGAATCGTGATTTTGTCGAGGGAGGGGAAGTGCCTGTACGTCAATCCCGCCTTTTGCAAAATGGTCGGATATGAGCAGGAGGAATTACTGGATATCCGATATTACCATCTCTTGTATAAAGAGGCTCAGGATCAGCGAGGGTTGAGGGAGGCTTACGCAGGTTGGCTAAAGGCTACGGATCAAGTCTATAAGACAGAGCTGCGTTTGAAACATAAAAGGGGAACATCCGTCTGGCTATCGCTGGAATTAACCATATTTGATGATGAGGCTACCGAACAATCTTATTTGATTGCGTATGCAATGGATATCACGGAGAAAAAAGATATGGAGCAGGTGCTCTCGGATAATGAGGATTTGTACATGCTGATTACGGAAAATACGCCGGATGTTATCTCATATAGCACGGCGGACGGCATACTCCAATATATTTCTCCTTCGGTGGAAAAACTCCTAGGCTATACAAAGCAGGAAATGCTCGGCAAAAAGCGGCTCCAATTCTACCATGTTGAAGATGCCGATTATATGCGTGTACATGGACTCTTCAAGGAAACAGGCATCATGAAGCGGCGTGTTCGTCATAAGGACGGGCACTATTTGTGGCTGGAAGTATCGTACCGCATTATTCGGGATGAACAGGGCAGAATCAAGCGAGTACTGTCCATCGGACGCAACATCACAGAGCGCCAGAAGAGCGAGGAGAATTTGGCAAAAGCTCAACGGTTGGCGATGTTCGGCTCATGGGACTGGGATCTGGTCAACAATGTTATGCATTTCTCCAAGGAATTTCGCAGCATTTTTGGTTATCGTGTCAAGTCGGTTGAAACAAGTATTGACGCGTTCATGGCGGCTGTTCATCCAGAAGATACAGAGCGCATGAAACAGATTATCACCAACGTTATATTAAAGGGAGTTCACGAAGAAACCTTTTACCGGATTGTATTGCCGAATGGGGAACAAAAGGTACTGCGTTCAATCTGGGAAGCTGAAATGGACGAGCATGCAGGCAAGCCCGTTCAAGTGGTTGGAATGATCCAGGATGTTACAGAGCACCGGGAAATGGAGCAGCGTCTGCGCGAAAGTGAAAACCGTTATAGGTCACTGTTTCAGCATAATCCACTCGGGATATGCGCCGTGAATATGGAAGGTCATATCTTGAGCGTGAATCCGAGCTTGGAGGAGCTTACGGGTTATACGAAGGATAAGCTGCTTGGGGCTGACATACTCATCATGGCTTCCTCTGAGGAACAGGACAAAATCAAGCGTCACATGGAGCTGGCCAAGCAGGGTGAGACGCAAACCTATGAATCGGAATTTATACATAAGGAGGGGGAGCGTCTATTCATCAAGATGACGAATATCCCGATTTTCGTGCAAGAGGAAATTGTAGGCTGCTACGGGATTATAGAAAATGTTACCCCTCTTAAAAGCTACATTGCTCAAATTGAAAAGCTCAGTAATGAGCATTCGCTTATTTTGAATGCCGTATCCGAAGGAATTGTAGGTTTAAGTACCGAAGGACATGTCCGCTTTATGAACCCGGCAGCTGTTGAGATGTTTGGCGTAGGATCTGCCAATCCGCTGAATGGCGCTTGCATAGACATGATCCTCCATGCTGACGAAATTGGCAGTCATTTTCCGGACGAACAGTCCTCTATTCTTCAAGCGATTCGAAGCGGAGCCTCTTATCAGGCAGAGGAAGCTGTATTTTGGAAAAAAGGCGGGTCCAGCTTTCTGGCCTCCTATCGAATCAGCCCTTTGATGGATAATGGCGAGCGAAAAGGGGCTGTGATGGTTTTTGTAGACAGGACGAATGAAAAGGAGATCATTCGGGCCAAGGAGTCTGCCGAACGCGCCGATCGGGCCAAGTCAGAGTTTCTTTCTGTGATGAGTCATGAGCTCCGTACACCGATGAACGGCATTATAGGCATGGCGGGGTTACTGGCAGATACTGAATTGGATGAGGAGCAGCGTAGCTATATAGACATTATTACCAGTAGCAGCGGTGCTTTAATGCAGATATTGAACGAGATACTGGATTTGAGCAAAATCGAAGCTGGCAAAATGTCTTTGCTGCACGAGTCCTTTGTGCTAGATGATGTGGTGGGCAGTGTGGCTGACCTATTCATGACGCAGGCTATGGAAAAAGGCATTGAGCTGGAATGGCATGTGGATCAGGAAATCCCGGGGATGCTGGTCGGCGATCATGTGCGTATTCGACAGGTGCTGGTGAATTTGGTGAGCAATGCGATCAAATTTACGGAGCGAGGGCGTGTAAATATCTTTGTGGAGAGAAAGGCTTACAGCCGTCGTAAAAATAGATGCCTGATTGAGTTCAGTGTAACGGATACTGGAATCGGTATCCCAGCAGACCGCCAGCATCTATTGTTTCAGCCTTTTTCCCAGCTTCATCCGGCACTGAACCGAAAATATGGAGGGACAGGACTGGGATTGTCCATCTGTAAAAACTTGGTCAAGCTGATGGGGGGGTCCATTGGTGTGGATAGCGATGAGGCCAGAGGAGCGACGTTCCGGTTCCAGCTGGATCTTAAGCTGCCGGATGGTTCAACGCTCGCGAATATAAGCCGTGATGAACCTTATGAGTCAAAGGAAGGCTAAAAAGAGATAGCCGTGATGCATCATGCATCACGGCTATTTTTTTTGTGAGAAATCCCCAAAGAAAAGATTGACAAACTGTTCTAACTGTACTATTAATTATAGTACAGTTAGAACAGCTGAGCATATACAAATGAATCAGATTAAGTCTTGAAAGGAGGAAGTCCATGTTCGAGCTGGATATCCGCAGCCGCAAGCCGATCTACGAACAGCTTATGGACAGGGTAAAGGAAATGATCGTGTATGGGTCACTTCAGCCGGATGAGCAATTGCCTTCTGTGCGGACATTGTCCGCTCAGCTAACGGTGAATCCGAATACGATTCAGAAGGCGTATCGCGAGTTGGAACGAGAAGGATACATTTATTCCGTTCAGGGCAAAGGCAGCTTTGTCACACCTGCCCAACATCAGCCACAACAAATCAAGCGAGATGAGATTCGGGCGGCGTTGTTAAAACAGATGATTGTAGCCGTCCATTTCGGTTTTACACAGCAGGAAGTGGACGACATGTACGTGGAAGCTATACAAACAAAGGAAAGGGGGATGTCCCTTGATTGAATTAAGGGAAGTCACAAAGACATTTACAGAAGAAAAGGCTGTCGACCAGCTCGCCCTTAGAGTGAAGAAGGGCTCCATTTTTGGACTGCTGGGCTCAAACGGGGCGGGGAAAACAACACTGCTCAAAATCATCGCCGGGATTTACCGACCGGATGCAGGAAAGGTACTGATTGGCGGACAGTCCGTATATGAGCAGCCAGAAGTCAAGCAGCACATTCTGTTTATGCCAGACACCCCCTATTTTTTTCCGCAAGCGACAATTCGTCAGATGGCCCGGTTTTACCGCTCCATTTATCCGAGCTGGAGCGAGGAACGCTACATACAGCTTACGGAGATTTTTAAGCTAGATCCTAAACGAAAGCTCCACCGTTTTTCCAAGGGGATGAAGCGCCAGGCTGCTTTTTTGCTTGCCTTGAGCTGTATGCCTGAGCTGCTCATTTTGGATGAACCGATTGATGGGCTGGACCCGGTGATGCGTAGAATGATCAAAAATTTACTGTTCCAGGAAACCGCTGCACGCGAGATGACCGTCGTGATCTCATCTCATAATTTGCGTGAAATAGAAGACATGTGTGATCACGTCGGCATTATGCACCAGGGGCAAATGCTGTTGGAAAAAGAGGTCGACGACCTCAAGTCTGATACGCATAAGGTGCAGGTTGCCTTTCGTGAAAGCACGCATGAGGAAACCGTATGTGGACAACTTTCGGTTGTACATAAGGAGCGGAGGGGCAGTGTTCTGCTGCTCATTATCCGGGGGGAACGAGAGCGGATTGCAGAGACGATTGAGGCGTATGAGCCGCATGTGTTTGATTTGCTGCCGTTGACGCTTGAAGAAATTTTCATTTATGAAATGGAGGACGCAGGTTATGACATCCAACCGATTCTTCTGTAGCGGCGGCGTAATTCGCCAATGCCTGAGACAGCATGGCTGGATCGGTCTATTGTACTTGGTAGGATTGCTGTTTACAGTACTGCTGCCATTGTTTATGAGCATTGGTGATGAACAACCACGAGTGGTTTTAAAAAGCTTGTTTGATAACACAAGCTCAGGTAATGAATTGCAAAAATTAATCTTAACGACCGTACCCGTGCTGGCAGGTGTGATGCTGCTTCGTTTTGTTCAGCGACAGGGGTCATCCGATTTGTATCACAGCCTACCTTTGCGTAGAGAGCATTTATTAACATCACATTTAATTAGCGGTCTTATTCTTTTACTTGTACCTGTATGGCTGACTGCGGGAGTAACTGCTTGGGTTAACACGTCAGTCGAACTGCCTTATATTTTTCATATCCATGATATTGGATCATGGGCACTGGTCGTATCTGTCCTTACGATTTTCCTGTTTACTTTTACTGTGTTTGTAGGGATTTGTGTGGGACAATCGTTGCTACAGATCGTAGTAGTGTATGTTTTGCTGCTATTGCCTCAGTTTCTATCCATGATGATAGGGCGTTTTCTGGAACGTAATTTATACGGTTATGTGCAAGTGCGAGAAACCATTGTTCAATATATTAACGGCTCGGAGTTTCGCAGCAGTAATAATGTCTGGGATAACTTATCGCCGTTTGTACGCATTATGGACAATTTGCCGCATCGCGCCTTTTCCTACATGGAGCTGCTTGCCTATATAGGTATCTCCCTGCTGTTTGTCGCCTTGAGTTATGGTTTGTACCGTAAACGCTTGGTCGAGAAGGCGACTCAGGCCATGGCGTTTTCTTTCTTTCAACCTTTGTTCAAGGCAGGGGTTATACTATGCGCCATGCTTGTAATAGGCGATTATTTTTATAATGCAGGTACAAGAGGAGCAGCAAATTGGTCGATTTTTGGGTATGCACTTGGAGCTGTTCTAGGCTATATCGTTGTAGAGATGGTCGTCCGCAAGACGTGGCAAATTGTGCGTGTTCGAGCTTTGGTGGAAATGGTCGTGTACGGTGTGATCATGGGGCTGGTACTATATATCCCGATATCAGGTTGGTTGGGTTATGAGGGGCGGATTCCAACAGCACACTCCGTAGAAAAAGTTTATGTCGGGCAAGAGGAGCCTCTAGGGGGAAATGCAGAAAAAGAAGCTTATTACTCCCAAGACAGGGCCTATATTGCCTCTGTGCTGAATTTACATCGTGAACTCGTACGTGCACATGCAGCTGGCGAGAAAACATTGTCCAAAAACCTGGCCGTCGAAAGGGCAGTCATAATCTACCGCTTGGATGATGGTTCCACCATGACTCGCCGCTATACATTCCCGGAGAAGCCTTTCCGGACAGAACTGACTAAAGTGATGGAAGCAGAGCCTTATAAAACGGTAAGATACGAGCTGGATAAGCTGCAAGGAAAAGCAGAGACGATTAATATCCAATCCGTAGATGATAATGAAAGACGAGTGGTTTTGACCAATCCCAAAGAAACTCGTGAATTTGAAGATATACTCAGAGAAGAAGTATTAAATATGAGTTATAGCGAAATGCAATCACATCGATATCCCCTAGGGAGTGTTTCTATTACAAACAAAGAGTCATCCTTTACCAATAACGAACCGAGCTGGCATCGTGAATTTTCATTTGAATGGCCGGCTTCCTATCACAAGCTTACAGGTTGGCTAGAGCAAAAGGGGTATGCGGATAAGGTGATCATTGATTCCAAGGATATTTTTTCGATACGGGCTGTTCCTATTATTGCTGAAGAGCTTGAACCTTATCAACCCAATCAGTATATTGAAGACTATAAGCTATTTAAAAGCATCCAACAGAAGCATAAAGCAATAACGATTGAAGATCCGAAGCTCTGGAGCACTGTACTGGAAAAGCGCAGACCCTATAGCTATACTCCAAATAGGGCGAAAGGCACTTACCTGGTTCAGGTCAAGATCAAACCTTTATTTAGTTCAGACCCCCATACACGCTATTGCTATTTAACTCCAAAAGATATGACACCGGAGCTTGCAAAGGCTTTACCAGCAATTCCTTAAGCCCACGATATGGCTATACAGGATGACGATTCCCTCCCGTTTGGCGATGCCGGGTTCGACCTCGTGCTGAATAAGCATGAGTCATTTTCGCCAACGGAGGTACGACGTATTTTGCGCTTGTCTACTATTTAAAAGCTATTGAATGGCAGATTGCAGACTTTCAGCCAGAGAAATATATAGAACAGCTGTATGGTCTGTATTTGGATATCCAACGTGATGGGTACTGGGACGTGAAGCAGCACCGTTTTTTGATCCATGCCAGAGCAATATAAAGAAGATTCGATACCAAAAAGGCCTTTCCCGTGGGGGAGGCCTTTTTTGCCATAAGCATTAGGGTAAGAACAATATCAGAAGCCACATGGCGGTTGGCAGTGAAATACCAACGGCTATCGCTATATAGGGCAAGGGAGTTCGAAAGTAGTTTTTACAGTCCGCCTCCTTGTCCTTTTTCTCGTGATAGAACGCTACCTGGGTTGCAAAGCTGTGAAGTAGCTTGAGTGCTTCATCGCTGGGAATATGCTGTAAGGAAAGCCATAGATCATCGTGTGCTTTCCGGAGCAAGGTTACATCAGATGTATTATTCGGATGATCGGATAAGGACATTTTTATCCTCCTCTCGTATACTAATCTTTACCATAATTGTACAATGAAGAAGCAATGGCTTACAGTCTCATTTCATTCATTAGTTATAGGGGGATGTACATGTCTGATCCAAAGGAAGTTATAACCAAGCCGGAAAAGAATGAGTCTGTGCGGATAGCATGGTTTTGGCCATGGCTGGGTGGTACGTTTATGTTTGGATTGTTTTCAGTCATGTTTAATGTAGTTTGGAGTATGGTTGTGGCACCCCAAGTGCAGCTTCTGCTGAGGCATGAAGGTGTCACAGATACAACTGTGTTTGTAATACTACTTCTATATGCATGGATTATCGGTCTCATTTTTGCAGCTTATGGTGCCTTGAGTGCGCGTATGTCCAGCATGGGCAAGCTTTCGCTGATGCTGACCGGGCTATTATCATTATTATGTGGGCTGTGGTTGTGGATTGTAGGCATACAAGGGTCTGGTGGCCAACCTGCTGAAGTGGGAGGGGCGTGGGAGCTCTTTTCACTCTATCACGCTTGGGCGGAGCCTGTGTTGGAGGTATTGGGGCCATATACACAGCATGGTGAAATCTGGTTTCTACTGGCTGCACTGCTGCCGATAGCTGGCATGGTAATAGGAGTTGGGGTGAATCGTTATCCAGCGGTGACCGACAAGAATGGTAAGGTGGATCATAGATGGCAATGGAGTGTTGCCGCAATATCTGCTGCGCTCGTCATTGTGCTGACGATTACACTGATGCTTCCTCAACGCCCGTACATTGCAGAGAAGGATTTTCCGGTAGTTGACGGGGCTACGGCGGCCATTCCGTTTGCGCAGGATATGCTGCATGAACTGACTGGAATGAGCAAGGCGCGAGCGGCGCACGAGCTGAGATTCAACACGACCCATCAGGCATATGTCAATTTAATCGAAAAGAAGGCGGATCTGATTCTGGTGGCCGGTCCTTCCGATGAGGAACTGCGTCTGGCGAAAAGTCGGGGAATACAAATGAGGCTCACGCCCATTGGGTGGGATGCGTTTATTTTTCTCGCTCATCAAGACAATCCGGTTAAGGGACTTTCTTCGGAGCAGGTTCGTCGTATATATGAAGGGGCTATCCATAATTGGAATGAAGTAGGGGGCAAGGATCAGCCGATCATTGCTTATCAGCGAGAAGAAAATTCAGGCAGTCAGACATACATGCAAAAGAAAGTGATGGCAGGCCATGAGATGGCTGACCCGCCACGTGAACTACAAATTGGCATTATGGGTGGTATGATTAATGCAGTCGCAGATTTTAACAAGGATCACAACGCGCTCGGATATTCATTTTATTATTTTGCAAATGTGATGCATAATCGTCAAGAGGTCAAATTTTTGTCTATTGATGGAGTAGAGCCGAACAAAGAACACATTCGCTCGAAGCAATATCCATTCACAGCTCAACTGTTCGTGGTCACACGGGAAGGCGAGAAACCAAGCCCTTCGATGCAACGATTACTCGAATGGCTGCAAAGTGAAGAAGGAACTCGGGCCATCGAAAAAGGCGGCTTTGTTCCTGTAAACTCGTAAACCTGAAACGATGGTTCGCATACAGTCACCCGTATATTCACCTTAAGAGTGAAACGAAGACAGCAGGGTAATACATAGAATATACTTTGCTGTGAATACAATACCCGCACAGCATGTATATCACCAACATAAGGGGATGAACGAAAATGAAGAAAAAAACATCGGTCTGGGTGCTTTTGCTCGCCGTTGCCATAGTGACAGCGGGGTGTGAAACAGGCTCGCAAACAGGACAAACGGCTCAAAATGAGCAAAAGGGTGCTGCCTCGGCACAAGCGAATGGTTCGGGAACGACTGTAGATACACCGAAAACAGGAGGACAAGCAACCACAGACTCTACTATAGCGAAGGTCCGCATGGACAATATTACCGCGCTGCGTTTGATCGACGGTCAATCCGGCTGGATCGGCGGAAATGGCTGGATTGCCCGAACGGACGCGGCTGCATCCGATTCAGTCGGATCGACGTGGAATGTGCAATATCAGGGCCAAGGTACGGTTCAGCAGATTTTTGCCTTGAACGGACAGCAGGCCTGGGCTGTTATGGCAGACAGCGGATCGCTGCTGGCCACTCGCGATGGCGGCAAACGCTGGGAGGTTGTGGGGACTGTACCTGAGCAAGGGCAAGCGGGCTTTTTACACTTTGTATCGTCCAAGGAAGGGTTCAGTGGCAGCCAATATACGAAGGATGGCGGGCATAGCTGGTCTTCGCTCCCCATGCCTGGCCACATGGTAGGACAGCCATATTACCATGATCGGCAAAACGGCTGGGCGGTTACGCAGGACACAGACCGTTCGTTTCAGATTTTACACACTGTTAACGGGGGCCAAAAGTGGACTACTGTCATGTCACGCACAACGGAGGCGCCTCTAAATGGAGCCATTATTCGTTCGGTAGAACGTGGCAACGCATGGATCGAGCTGGTTGGAGATACGGGGATGAATCAGACGTCGTATTCGCTTTGGCATACTGCCGATAGTGGACAAAGCTGGCGTGCTGTGCTGGCGAATGCCACCGCTGGCGGCGGTCCGGCACCAGGTATTAGCCAGCAAGAGAACCAGGTTGCCAAAAATGAAGGGACGGCACCAGGTATGCTCTATCCGGTTAATAGCAGTACCGCATGGATGGGTGGCTACTGCGCACCGTGCGACAAGCCTAATACGATCGGCTGGACGACTGACGGCGGCAAGACGTGGAACAATGGCAAGCAAGGCTTTGACGGTTATGGCGGTCAGCAAATCGGGATGGCAAATGCCAAGGAAGGCTGGGCTATTTTCTCAGATTCAGAGCAGGCCCCAGTTATGTATACCACCTCGGATGGTGGACAGCATTGGACGCAGAGCCATGTATTTGACAAGCCTGTGGCATCAGGATCCTAAGGAGGGATGAATATGAGCCAACATAAGAAAAGTGTGATTAGATGGACTGACGGTCGTGAAGTACCACTAATCGGGCAGGGCACGTGGCATATGGGGGAAAAAGCGTCACTCCGGCAGGAAGAGGTGCGCGCGCTTCAACTTGGCTTGGAGCTGGGTATGACGCTGGTGGACACGGCTGAAATGTATGCTGAGGGCGGCGCAGAAGAGATCGTCGGAGAGGCCATCCGGGGTCGCCGGGACGATGTCTATCTTGTTAGCAAGGCTTACCCTCATCATGCGGACCGCCAAGGACTGGCTCAAGCGTGCGAAGCGAGCCTAACCCGAATGGGAACGGAGTACGTGGACATGTATTTGTTGCATTGGCGTGGGAATATTCCGCTGGAAGAGACGATACAAGGTATGGAAAAACTGCGTGAGCAGGGCAAAATTCGTAGCTGGGGAGTGTCCAATCTGGACAAGTCCGACATGGAGGAGCTATGGAGCTTGAGTAGAAGCGAAGCCTGCGCTGTTAACCAAGTGCTGTATCACGCAGCTTCGCGTGGCATCGAATATGATCTGCTACCTTGGAGCCGTACGCATGGGGTGCCTGTGATGGCCTATTGCCCGATTGCCCAAGGTGGCCGCCTGCGACGGGGTCTGTTGGAGCATCCTGTTATGGTAGACATTGCTGCCAGCCACGGGGTAACTCCATCCCAAGTTGCGCTTGCGTGGGTCATACGGGACGGTGATGTCTGGGCAATTCCGAAGGCGGTGCAGGAATTGCATGTACGACAAAATGCAGCGGCAGCCAGTATTCGGCTCACTCCTGAACAACTTCAACAAATAGACAAAGCTTTTCCTCCGCCAACGCGGAAGCAGCCGCTGGATATTGTTTGAGGAAGGAGGAGCCCATGACAGAGCGAGAGACAGAACTGCATGAGGTAGATGATCATCTGGATTATGGATTATCCGTTGTATTCATCGGCTTTAATCCCAGCTTGAAATCAGGCGAGGTAGGACATCATTATGCGAATCCGCGCAACCGCTTTTGGCGCATACTGGAGGGAGCAGGCTTGACACCTCGCTTGTACGATCCATCGGAAGATCGGGAGCTGCTGAAGCTGGGCTTCGGATTTACGAACATTGTTTCCCGTCCCACGAGGGGAGTAGAGGACATTGCACGCGAGGAATACGCCGAAGGACGTCTGAAGCTATACGAGAAGCTAAAGGAATACCGCCCGAGGGTTGCTTGCTTTGTCGGCAAAGGCGTGTACACCGAATACAGTAAAAAATCCAAAGTAGATTGGGGATTTCAGCCTGAACCGCTAATTCCCGAGATGCATGAATTTGTGGCACCTTCGTCTAGCGGACTGGTGCGCATGTCGCTGGAAGAAATCACAGATATTTATCGCCATCTTCAAACGTTCCTTTCGTCAGAGATCGTCTGAAATGCAGTAAGTATGGTGAATACAGCTAGCACAAAAAGAACCACACGCTCCAGTCCCTGCTGGGAAGAGTGTGTGGTTCTTTGAGCTGTTTCTATTGTAAGGCTTTCGCCTGCCATGCCTGTTCCACGGGAACATAAGGATATCCCAGATCACGTGCGACCGCTTCGTAGGTAATATGTCCGTTCAGGACATTGGTGCCGCTAAGCAGTGGCTTGCTTCTGCGAAGCGCCTCCTGCACACCCAAATCTGCGAGCTGGAGAGCAAAGGGGAGCGTCGCGTTCGTCAGAGCGAGCGTCGAGGTTTGCGGTACCGCGCCCGGCATGTTTGCTACCGCATAGTGAATGACGCCATGCTTCACATAGGTAGGCTGGTCGTGTGTCGTGATGTGGTCAATCGTCTCGACTATGCCGCCTTGGTCGATGGCGACATCCACAATCACAGAGCCGGGCTGCATCGTCTGTACCATCGCTTCCGTTACGAGCCGCGGGGCTTTGGCACCAGTGATCAGGACAGCACCGATCAGCAAATCACTTTGCGCCACGGCTTCAGCAATGTTGGACGGGGTGGACACCAGCGTATGGAGCTGATTGCCAAAAATATCGTCCAGTTGGCGCAGTCTTTGCAGGCTCAGGTCGATCAGTGTCACATCTGCCCCGAGACCGATGGCGACCTTGGCAGCATTGGTGCCGACCACCCCTCCGCCAATAATGGTCACTTTACCGCGTTTGACCCCCGGCACACCTGCCAGCAGGATGCCTTTGCCACCCTTTGGTTTTTCCAGCAGTTGTGCTCCAATTTGTACAGCCATTCGTCCGGCAACCTCACTCATCGGGGTAAGCAGCGGGAGGCTGCCTTCAACATCTAGCGTCTCATAGGAAATGGCGGCTACGCCGTTGTCTGTTAAAGCGCGGGCCAGTGCTGGCTCGGCAGCCAAATGCAGATAGGTGAATAAAATCAATCCTGGTCGAAAATACCCGTATTCAGAGGGGAGCGGCTCTTTTACCTTGATAATCAGATCCGCCTGGGACCACACGTCCGCAGCTTGTTGCACAAGAGTCGCACCCGCAGTGGCATAATCTCCATCCGTAAAGCCGCTTTCAACACCTGCATGGCTTTCCACAAATACGTGATGTCCGTGTTGAATCATTTGAGCTGCACCTGCAGGCGTTAGAGCGACACGATTTTCGTTGTTTTTAATCTCTTTCGGAATCCCAATTTTCATTTCATTCACCTCTCCTAAAAATAATTGTTAAGAAAATTACACTATCATTTTTGTGCAGTTTGCCGATTAGTTACATGGACTCAAGCCGATAAATGCAATTCATGTTAGATTAGGTACAGTTTACAAGGGGGGAAGCTCCTTGACATCATACATTTTGTCGGATTATCTGACTTAAAGGCTCGACTTTTTGATGAATATATGTCATATAAAATGACATAAAGACATATACATAAGGAGAATGCCGATGAACGGTAAAAAAACATTTACCATTGCGGATGTGCTGGAACGTCCCGTTTTCCGGCGGGCAAAACTGGCGGCGGGGGAACAGGGCGTAAATCGCCGTGTGGGTTGGGTACATGTACTAGAAATCACAAATGTTTCTCCGTTTGTGAGCCGTCATGACTTGATTTTGACGACCGGCCTGTGGCTCACACGGAAGGGGGAAGAGCGTGCCGAGTATATGGAGCAACTGATCCGCTCGGAAGCTGCGGGATTGTGCGTGGAGCTGGGCACGAGCATTCATGAAATCCCCTCTGAAATTCTGGAGTTGGCGGAACGACATCACTTCCCGGTCATCGTATTTGAGCAGCCAGTGCGTTTTGTTGAAATTACACAAGATATTCATTCCCTACTTATTAACCGACATCATGAACTCCTAAAAGATCTGGAGCGATTTTCACGTCAGCTTCAGCAGGAGACCCTGCGCAGCACTGATATGAACGCCCTCTTGCGTGTGCTTCATGACTATGCAGCCCGGCAGGTCATCTACATGTCTTCCATTGAAACCAATCGATTCGTACCTTCCGTCCAGCCGGATCTAGCGGACCGTATTGCAGATTTTTATGCCAATGAAGTGGAATCTAGTATGACAGCCGATCGGGAGGGGCATCTGCTGTTTCACCTGAATGAATCCACCGCCGTCTTGTTCCAGCCCGTTGTATGCTTCGGTCAGGTGTTTTCCGCAGTAGGTTTGGTGCTGCATAGTGAAATGCCAACGGAAGAAATGTCGCTGTTACTCGATTACACTGCCAAGGCAGCCGCTACATTGGTGCTGAGAACACAGTTTCTTGAAGACCGATTGCTGCGTAATCAAAATGAATTGATTCAGGATGTATTGAGCGGACAGCTTCCCAGTGAAGAACAGGCCCAGACCCGAATGGGCCTGCGATTGTTATCGAAGGGGCAGTATTTATTTTGGGCAGGGGTCATCGAGGTGGAACATCAGGACAAGGATGCCAGTCAGGTACGCAAGGAATCCATCAATCAGGATGTGCTGGTGCTGCTTCGTTCATTGTTGAAAAAAGAAACGTTGCACAATCTGCTGATGATGAAGGGGAGTCAATGCTACATCCTTTGTGCCAAGGAGGAATTAACACTGCGTTCCGCAGCGCAAATGAAAAAAGTGCTTGCCCATACTGTTCAATATATTCAGAATTATGCCGCAGGACAGCTTGATAAGGTGCGCATTCATGCAGGCTTTGGTAAAGTAAGGCATCGCATGACGGGGACGGATCGCAGTTTTGAAGAGGCATATGAGGTCATTGAAGTGGCACGAAGCGTCCCAGTCATGAAGGATCGGTTATTTTACGACAGCATCGGAATCTATCAGTTGTTGAAGGCGGTGCCCCGCATTCCTTTTCTACAAGAGTTCGTAGAGGACCATTTGGGCGGGCTGATTGCGCATGATCGTGAGCACCATATGCAGCTTCTGGATACACTGGATGCCTATTTTCAATCCCATGGCTCCAAGCGTGATACCGCCGGAATTTTGTACATTCACAGACAGACCCTTTATAATCGGCTGGATAAAATTAATGAAATCATAGAGGGAAATCTGGCAGACCCTGACAAACGTCGTTGCCTAGAGATGGCGCTACTGGCTTACCGAATGCTGCAGGCTGAAAATTGATCCTAAATAACTAGTTCTATTTTCCATTCTACTCATTTACAATGCGTGTTAACACTGAGATAATAGAAGAGATAACGGAAATATCTTGAAAGGGGATTAATATGAATATAAAAAAATGGATCGCCGTCCCTCTTATTCTGTTAATGGTAGCTTTGACAGGTTGCCAGGCAGTAGGTGGATTTGATGTAAGTAAAAATTTATTGGGAACACTTGATGTGAAATCCCAGCAAACAACGGAGAAAATCTCTCTTAAATTGACTCCAAAAGAAGGAATCACGCAAGGAGATAAAGAAATCGTAGATTTGATTAATTCGATTTCCGTCACTGTGGATGAAGCCAAGGTACAATCGGAGGAACTTGCTTCTGCCAAAGGTACATTGCACATCGATAAGTATAATTTGCCGTTTGAACTTGCTTTAGACCGCCAAGGTTTGGCTATTCAACTGGAAGGTGCCAAAAAACCTTATTACATATCTTTGAACTCGCAAGAGAGTTTGAGCGGTCTGCCTGCTGGATTTGATCCATATGTATATTCCAAAGACGTGAGAGAACTGACGAAAACAGCCGCTGCACTTATGCTCAAGCATGCGCCTAACCCTTCTACCATTTCTGCAACGTCTGTAACCGAGGAAGTATACGGTGAAAAAGACAAAGTGAAACTGACCCATCTGCATGCTGAACTTCGTGGTGATGAGCTGGTAACATTGGTAAAACCGTTCCTGGCGAATCTGGCGAAGGACGAAGCAGGCTTGAAAGAGCTGATCGGGCAAGCCATTGATATGACTAAAACGATTGCTTCCGGCATGAATATTGAAGGTAGTGATAAAGTAACAACGGAACTGAGTGCTAACAAAGAAAAAATGGTCAATGAGGCTTATACCGAAGTTAAAAAGTATTTGGATCTGGCCGTTGATCAGTATGATGTAGGCGTTAGCACCATGTATGCACAGTCCCCTGAAATCAAAACGGTTCTGAGTGCTAACACGGTTCTGAAAAGCGACATGTATTTTGATGAAAAAGGAAATGTTCGCAAAGCAGCGACAGACTTGACAGTTGCTCTGCCAGATGTGGACGGTCTTCCGGTGAAGTCCTTCACAATTCTGACCGAAACTCAATCTTGGAACGTCAATGGTAGTGTGACGGCTGATAAAGTGGATATTTCTAACGGTGTTATTGACTTGAATAAACAAGCTGAATTAACTCCGGGAGCGACGCTGCGCAATTTTGAAGCGAATTCTCCGATCTACAACATTTTAAAAAATGATTTGGAAATTACAAAAGTAGAAACCATTTTCGATCCTAAAGACGATTACTACGTCTTGGAGAATCGTGGTGGCACTGCCTTTATTCCATTGCGTGAACTGACGAGCGAACTGAACTCCGAGTTAAAATGGGATGCAGCTGCTAAACAAACTACTGTAATTGATGATATTACAGGTAAGACGATTAAGCTGAAAAGTGGCTCCAAACAGGCTGTATTGGAAGGAAGCACATTGACGCTGCCACAAGCTCCATATACGGATGAATATGGCACATTGTATGTTCCTTTCAAATCAGTTGCCGAGGCGCTTGGCGCCACAGTAACTCGTAACAATGATGGGGAATATGTACTGAAACGCGACTAAAAAAGATATTCAAGGAACCGGCCCAATTAGGGCTGGTTCTTTTTTAGTTAAATTGGTAAAATGCTCAGTAAAGCGATTAAAATAAGCGCTTACAAATTTTAAAAGTGCCATACTTTTATACAGGGAAAATTGAGATAATTATAGTATCATTCCAGCATAGGAAAACACATACAATTAGGGGGATATACGATGAAAGATATGGAACTATTGAATTCCAGAGAGGGACAAATGGTGCTTGCCCGAATGTACGGTCAACAGCAAATCTCTGAGCAAACGACTCGATATGAATCACTTATACAGGCGTATCGGGAGCATTTTGGTGTAGGGGATATTGAACTGTTTAGTGCTCCGGGACGTTGCGAAATTGGTGGAAATCATACAGACCACAATCACGGGAAGGTGCTGGCAGGCAGTATAACACTCGATACCATCGCTGCAGCTTCTAAAGTGGAGGAGTCTGTAATTACATTCTTTTCTGAAGGCTATAAGACGAAGTACGTCATCGATTTAACCGACTTGTCGCCAAAACCGGAGGATGACAGTACGATGCTGCTGGTTCGTGGTATTGCCGCTGGTCTACTTGAATTCGGATACCGTATCGGGGGATTCCAAGCTTATATATCAAGTAATGTATTCTCTGCTTCAGGTTTAAGCTCTTCCGCTTCTTTTGAAATGTTGATATGCACGATATTAAATCATTTTTATAACGAGGGAGCGTTAGATGCAGTTGCTAAATCCAAAATTGGTCAGTATGCGGAAAATAGCTATTGGAACAAGCCGTCGGGGCTGCTTGATCAGATGGCTTGCGCGTATGGCGGCTTGATTTCCATTGACTTTGAAAATCCCAAGGAACCGATCATAAATCCTGTTCATTGGAATTTTGAACAAAACGGATATTCCCTCGTTATTGTAAATACAGGCGGAAATCATGCTGATTTAACGGACGATTACGCGGCGGTGCCCAACGAAATGTTTGCAGTGGCTCAATCTTTAGACGCTTCGGTTTGCCGTGACTTATTGCCAGAGGATCTATATGCCAACCTTAAAATGGTCAGGGAAAAAGCAGGAGACCGTGCAGTACTGCGGGCGTTGCATTTTTTTGAAGAAAATAGGCGTGTGGATGAACAGGTGAAATCACTGGAGGAGGGGCGCTTTACTGATTTCCTGAGGCTCATTACCGAATCTGGTAATTCCTCATGGAAATGGCTCCAAAACGTATATAGAAGTGGGGTTGCGCGGGAACAAGACGTATCGGTTGCACTGGCTTTAACCGAAATGTATTTAAAATCAATAGATAACAGCGCATGCAGGGTACATGGGGGTGGCTTCGCTGGTGTCATCTTGACGATTCTTCCGAATGATCATGTGGATGATTATAAGGAGTGGATCAGCGGAATGCTGGGAACTCCGGTACTTGTTGTCAACGTCCGTGAGGACGGTGCCGTTAATGTTAGTGATTTGATAAATGTTGAACGGACTCATTGAGAGTTTACAAACTAGTCAGTCAGTAGAAGACTTTAACCCATGGGTTAAAGTCTTTGTCCTTTTTATCGCCGATACAGCTTAGGTTTGCGTTATAATAAAGAGATGATAGTTTTAATGAAGGAGGGCCTGTCATGGCTATATACCCGTCCTGGTCCTATTCGCAATCGAGGGCTCAAACGTTCGATGAATGCTTACGCAAATACTATTATCATTATTACGGCTCGCATAATGGCTGGAATTCGGCACAGGGCACTGAAGAGCAAGTTACGTTGTATCGGCTCAAGCAACTGAGCAACTTATATATTTTATTCGGGAATATCACGCATCAAATGTGTGAATCAGTCATACGTGGATGGATGGAAAAAGGGGCTATCCCGCGTACAGCATACCTCGAGACAGCTATGAAGAACATGTTGAATGACAGCTACAAGGAATCGCTACACCGTGAGCTATGGCTACAAGATCCGAAAAATCGCGTCATGCTGGCGGAGGTTTATTACGACGACGAGGTGCTTTCGGAACGAATCGCCCTTATTAAGGAGCGACAGCACGCGGTGATACACAATTTATACCGTACTGCGGTTTGGCATGAACTGCAACAGGGAAAGGCCCGAATTGTAGAAGTGGAGAAGTGGGATACGATGCTCCTTCACGAGACGAAAGTGTATGTCAAAATGGATTTGCTCTACCGTAGAGACAATGGAGACTTGGTCATCGTGGATTGGAAAACAGGCAAGGAAGGCGATTTTTCCGACCAACTTTTTTTGTATGCTTCCTATGTGCAGGAGCACTATCAGCTTCCATTGGAGAAGATCGAGGTACGTGTGGAGTATCTGATGACAGGAGAGCATGAGGTGTATCGTCCCGCGCAAGAGGATATCGACAAAGTGGTTGGTAATGTCGGACGATACATCGAGGAAATGAAGTCCTGTCTCGATGACGATTACTATAATCGCCCCAAGCCTGAATCTTTCTTCACTCCGATGCCTTCACGCAGAGCGTGCGGAGGCTGTAATTTTCGTGAGGTGTGTAAGTACCGAGCGATGTGAAATGACTTGATCGCCTTTGCCACCGGATTCCTACCCTAATTAAAGCTAGTGAATCCGGCCATATGGCAAATCTATAATTCTTCTATGTTTTGAAACCGCTTTATAATTTAGAAGCTGCGAGGTATGATAAGGGTATTATTGGAAAATGCGAAGGAGGAAGTTAGGAAGATGACGAGTATAGAACACGCACGTATTCTTTTTCAGGGAGATTCTATAACAGACGGAGGAAGGGGACGAAATGAGGACGCGAACCATTGGCTGGGTCAGAGCTATGTGTATCTGATCGCAGGTGCGTTGGGGAGCCGTTTGACTACCACGCAGCCAGAGTTTGTGAACCGGGGAATTTCGGGGGATCGAGTTTCGGATTTGTATGCACGTTGGAATGAGGACACGTTTAGCCTGAAGCCGGACCTGCTCAGTATTCTAATCGGAGTGAACGACGCCTGGCGGATCGTGGAGCAGGAGCCGTCCGGGGTGACGGACCGATTTGAACGAGCCTATCGCCACCTTCTGGAAGAAACGCGTGAAGTGATGCCTGATCTGGGACTCGTGCTGTGCGAGCCGTTTATTTTGAAAACGGGAGCTACCGAGGCGCGATGGGACATTTGGCAAGAAAAAATAACGGGATACCAGCGTATTGTACGTCAGCTTGCGGACGAATTTGGGGCCGTATTTGTGCCGCTCCAGAGCATGTTGAACGAAGCCGCTATCCAGGCGGACGCCTCCTATTGGCTGCATGACGGGGTTCATCCGACAGCGGTTGGGCATCAATTGATAGCTGATCAATGGATAGATATTGTGCAAAAGAGTCCGCTAGCGATTCGCTAACAGGGGCATACATAGTCTACTCCTTGTCATTTTTGGGTAATACACGATTATGGACATCATTACTTATGTTATGGTTCCATCCAAAAATGAATGTCAAAGGGGGGGCTTCTTGCTTCGTCATGAACGGAGCAAGAGAGGGCTATGGAAACGATAAATATCATTCTGGTTATATTGCTTATCGCATTAACTGCTTTTTTTGTGGCCTCGGAGTATTCCATTATTCGTGTGCGAGTATCTCGCATCAATCAATTGGCCTCTGAAGGCAACAAAAATGCGAAAGCCGTTAAAAACATTCTGTCTCGGCTGGACGAGTATTTATCTGCTTGTCAGCTCGGAACCACATTAACCTCAATGGCGCTAGGCTGGCTAGGGGAATCTACTGTTGAACATCTGCTACATCCCCTGTTTGTGTTGGCTCATATTCCAGCAGGCCTGACGGGAGTGCTCTCCTTTTTGCTGGCTTTTCTAATCTTGACCTATTTCGAGGTGGTCATTGGGGAGCTGGTACCGAAAACATTCGCCATACAGATTGCTGAACCAATGGCATTGTTTTTTGCCCGTCCGATCACGATATTCTATAAAATGACCTATCCCCTGAATTGGGTGCTCAGTCGTTCATCGCGTGTCATTACGGGTCTCTTCGGGCTCAAAAGGGTATCTGAAGAAGATGCGGCACTCAGTGAAGCCGAGCTTCGTTTGGCGTTATCTGAAGGCTTTCGTAGTGGTGAAATTACACCGACAGAATATCGATATCTGAACAATGTATTTGATTTTGACGACCGTGCGGCGCAGGAAATTATGGTACCGCGCATCCACATCCGTTCCATCTCCCACCAGGCAACAGTGGCCGAGTTTATGGAGCTGATCGAGGACAAAGTTTATAATTTTCTACCTGTAGCTGAACATGGCGACCGGGATCGTATTATCGGGATGATTCGCGTCAAGGAAGCCCTGCATGATTTGGCACGTGGGCACAGCACAGGGAATACGACGATGGCTTCTTATATTCACCCGGTGCTTCAGGTTATCGAGACGGTTCAGGCTCGGGATCTGCTGATTCAGATGCAAAAACGACGCATTCCAGTAGCGGTGCTGGTGGACGAATATGGTGGAACATCTGGACTTGTCACACTGGAGGACATTATGGAGGAGATTGTTGGAGACATTCCTTCCTATACCGACACCGAAACCCCCGCAGCGTTAACTCCACTCATTACAAAAACAGATGATCATCGTTACATACTCAAATCACAGGCGCTCATTCATGAGGTCAATCGACGCTTGGAGACGGATATTGAGGCCGGGGACGTATATACAATTGGGGGATGGATGCTTTCAGAGCGTTTTGATATCCAGCAAGGAGAGAAGCTGACCATCGGTTTATGGGAGTTTACCGTACTGGAAAAAAACAGTCACCAAATAGACACAATTGAAGCGATTAAGAAAGCAGTCGTTGAACAGAAAAATGACAATGATTTTTAATAATGGAAAATGACTTTGTCGAGTAACAGCTCGCTTAAGATGTGACGAATGGCCTGTAAAGCTTGTGACAGCGCGATTCGTCCGTTTTAAGATGCAAGCTGCTACCTGGTAACATATTGTTTTTTGTGATTAGGATAGGGGACTTAAGACTCTGTATCTTTATGCTCATGAATATATCTGTCTATGAAAAATACTACTAGAAATGTAGCAATTTTATGGTAAAATGGAATCAAATTTGAGTTTTTTGGGGTGGGCTACAGTACATGAAGATGTCACTAGGTACGAAAATGGTTACTGCATTTGTCTCAATTTCTGCAATAACCTATGGAACAAGCGCTTTTTTTATTTTTGTACTCAAGGACTGGCTTGCTCAAGGTACACAAGAATGGGTGTACACTTCGATCATTCTGTTATTGGGTGTTCTGTGGAGTGGCATTTTGGGCTGGTTGATCTCAAAATTACTCACACGGCCAATTGTTAGGTTGGCAAAGGCGGCAGAGGAAGCCTCGGCGGGGAACCTGTCTGTTGTGATTCCTGAACGTCGTTCGGAGGATGAAATTAAAGTTCTGTATGATGCATTTCGGCATATGATGCTGAACATTAAAGATATGTTCAACGAGATCTCGTACAGCACCAGAACAACTTCGCAAAGTGCGGAAAATCTGAGCTTGGCTATTGTGCAGGCTACCACACAAATTGAGTCCATGTCTTCGGTGGTAGAAGATATTTTGAATGGCGTGGAGCAGCAAAAGCAAGCATCTGCCCAATCTATTAAAACAGCAGACCGAATGCTGGGCGATTTTAAAATGATGCGTAGCAAATCGGGGCATATGCTGGAACTGTCAGGCCATATGGAGCATTCAGTAGATTCGACGCAGACCGTATTTTCATCCCTGATGGATGGAATGGGAGAGCTGACAGCATCACATGGTCGTTCGCAGCAGGTAATTGCCCGACTGGAAAAAGAAGCTTCCCAAATTGAAGCGATTACAAGCACCGTGAAGGATATTGCGGAACAGACCCATTTGCTGGCGTTAAATGCTTCCATAGAAGCGGCGCGTGCGGGAGAAGAAGGGAACGGGTTTGCTGTAGTGGCTCACCAAATTCGCGCACTTGCTGCCCAAAGTACGGAGTCTGTGCAGCAAATAAATGCCATCGTTAGCCGTGTCCAGTCACAAATCGTAGAGACAGTGCAGTTGATGCATCAGCAGACGTCATTGGTCAGTGCTGAGGCGGAACGGACAAGCTCTGTGGATCAGACGCTGAACCGTTTGAACGCTATTGTACGTGAATTTGTCGAGAGCATCCGTTTAATGGAAGAAGCCGTGACGGAGCAGACGAACCGGGTAGATCAAACCTTTGAGCAGATCCATCGTATTCAGCAAATGTCAGGGGCCTTCTCTGAAGGAGCTCACAAAATTTATACAGCTGCTCATGAGGAGACAGCAATTATGCAGGAAATTTCGTCTTCTTCCGAGGATTTGAAAGTGCTTACGAATAAACTCATGATGAAAACACGGGGAATGCAACTATAACAGAAGCCGTCATGTGAGGCATGATATATACAAACAAAATATAGCCGCTACACACCGGAAAACGAAGCAAAATGGTTCCCCGGTGTGTAGTGGCTATTTTTTAATTTCAAAAAACTCACATTGTTTTCTGGGGTGGTAAGCCAGATCACTGACGCTGGATTGCACGACGATGGTTTGATCGTCGAAACGGATTATGATTCCGCCAGAGCCAATCAATTGGTCATCCTGAAATACTCGGACACGAAGATGACGTTCCAGTGCCTCATTGAAATCCTGATCTGTAATTAATCGGCGATTAATGGCCATGAGGGTTCTCCTTTAAATATAATATCTTTTATCATAAAGGTAAGGTATTGAACAAGCAAGAAACACGGCTAGAACATAATCGGTTATTGGGTATAAAATAGAATGCAACGAAGAGAGAAAGAGATCAAAGGGGGCTAGCTATGGATAGGTCGTGGTCAGGGCCTTGGTTTGATGCCAATGCGCCAGAAGGGTTCGAGGCTTTTACTCCGTCACATGGGTTGGCTATATCGGGACTCATTGTATGCGCTTTGATGCTGTGGCTGACTCGGGGATGGATTCGATCGAACAAGCCTGTAAGCGAGGGAATTCGCTGGTTGTTAATTACAGTTCTCATTCTGTCAGAGGTGACTCTGAATATTTGGTATGTGATGCAGCATATTTGGGATGTCCAGACCTCATTGCCATTAGAACTGTGCAGTGTGACACTGCTGCTGTCTATCCTGATGCTTATTTTTCGAAGCCGCTGGTTATATCCGATCATCCTTTTTGCTGGAATTGGAGGGGCGCTCCAAGCCGTACTGACGCCTAATTTGGCATACACATTTCCGCATTATCGTTTTATCCATTTTTTCGTAGCTCATAGTGCTATTATTTTGGCAGCCTTGTATATGACCTGGATAGAAGGACTCAAACCGACATGGAAGAGTGTGGGGGGAGTTATGCTTTTTCTGAATGGCTTGGCGCTGATGGTGTGGATCGTAGACGATGCTCTCGGTGCTAACTACATGTTTCTAGCTGGAAAGCCGTCGACACCGTCGATATTGGATGTTTTGGGGCCATATCCTCTGTACATTCTGGCAGAAGAAGCCATTGCACTGCTGTTCTTTTCGCTTCTGATGCTGTTGTTCGAGGTGCTCCCGGGAGGCAGGCTGTATGTCCGCTTTCGCAAAGGAGCTCTGCATGGTGCTGACAGGTCGATATAAGCCGTTGTAAAGCGATATAAAGGCAGCCTATTCCACAAGTATATGACCAGGGATAAGGCTGCTAAGAATGCCTAAACAGTAGTATAGGTATAACGTTCCCCATTCTAATACTTAACGCAGTAGTGATTCTGCTCCGTCTACATAAATTTCCGTACCCGATACATGAGATGACTCGTCTGAGGCGAGAAACAGGACCAGATTGGCAACCTGCTCTGGCTCACCAGGGGCATCCTCTAGCGGATGCTCTCCGCCCTTCGGAAATTCGACTGGAATTTGTACCTGCTTCAAGTCTTCCGAAGGGTACGTGTTATCGTCAATTTCCGTGTCGATGGCTCCCGGGCATATCGCGTTGACCCGAATTTTGTATTGTGCCAGCTCCAGTGCTGCCATTTTCATAAAAGCAACCTGAGCTGCCTTGGTGGAGGCGTAGGCTGAGAATCCAATACCTGAAAAGGTTCGATTACCGTTGATGGAGCTGGTAATGATAATGCTGCCGCCGCGTTCTTTCAGGTAAGGGACGGCATATTTAACGGTAGCAAAGGTGCCGCGAAGATTAATGTTCATCGTGCGGTCCCATTCCTCCAGTTCCAGTGTCTCGATAGGGGCCATCGTGCCATTAATGCCTGCGTTGGCGAATACTATGTCCAGCTTTCCGTACGTTTCCACGACTTTAGCGAACCCCTGCTGAATCATGTCCGGCTTGGAAATATCACATTCCAGTACAAGTGCTCGCCGCCAGCCTGCTCAATGATTGCTTTGGTCTCCTCTGCATGCTTGGGTGTCCGATCCAGCATGACCACCTTGGCGCCTTGTTCTGCAAAACGGATCGCGGTCGCCTTGCCGATCCCTGAACCTCCACCACTGACCACTGCTATCTTCCCTTGCAATCTCTGCTCTGCCATTGACTATTCCTCCCATTCCGTTCATAAACTAAACCTGACTCGTTATTCCATACCTCTGTACGTTGATGGTGAAACAGTCACAGCTGGATTTCATCCCATTTGCGAAATATGGTAACATAGGCGAACCAGCAGGAACTTGTAGCAAAAATATACAGCAGGAACAAGTATGGAGAAGACCGAGTAACGGAGGTGGATCGAATTGAGCTATAACGCAAATGACCGACCCGAATCGACAGACGCTATAGCACTGACCGGAAAAATGAAACCGTGGGCACTGAGCGGCCCCAGTATTCAAATCGATCCGTTGTTTCCCTATTACGCCAACCGTTCGCGGGACAGTATAGCAGATGAGATCGCCCTTGCGGGTTACCAGACTGTTCATTATTTTGTCGTGCGTGAAAATGAAGTGGATGGAGCACTTGTTGCTGCTTTTCAACGCAGAGGCATAGCGGTGTGGGCGATGGTGCTGGGCAACGGTTCTTTTGGCGTGTCCCAGCTACCACCGGAGTGGAAAGGTTGGCGCATGGAGTTGCTGCGCGAACCGAACGACGGATTTCAGCGGATTTCGCATTTTGCCCAGGAGTATGTGGAATGGAAAAAGAAAGCCGCTGCCCGGCTCGTCACCGACATTCCATTTGACGGGTTCGAGGTGGCGGAGCCTTATTTTCCCGAATGGAACGGGCTGCGCAGTGGAGTGTACGGGGATATTGGACCGCATGCACAGCGTGCCTTTCGCGAGCGTAGCGGTGAGAATATTCCGGATTTCCGCGATAAGCATGCGCGGAATTACTACCGGAAGGTTCCGAACCTGTACGCGCAGTGGGTCGACCTGCGCGTGGACGCCGTGAACGGCCTGATCAGCGAGCTGGTGAACGGCGCGGGCGGTGTGCGTGATGTCCGGCCGGACATCTGCGTGGCGACATGGTCGCTTGCTGTGAGCGGACGCGGCGATGTCCCAGGCCAGCTGCGGGAATGGCAGGGGCTGGACGCGGTAGCTATGATCGGGTGCGTCGCCCCGGATATGCACGTACTCCAGACCCATTGGCCGGACTGGATGCGCTGCCGTCTACCGCCACAGTATACCCGGGGCTATGCTCGCATCGCGCAGTCGATACGGGCCGCTTATCCGGGCCTGCCCCTCGGGGTGCAGGCGGATATTGGCTCCCTCGCGCGTATGGTTCGGGACCGTGAGTGGACGCAGCAGTTTGGGGCTACCGCCCTCGAGGGCGGCTACGACGCCTGGACCGCCTATGAATACCATTTGGGTGGTTACATGTACGATGAGCCGCCCAAACCGCTTAAGGCGGAACGTTCAGCCGAAGATGAGGTGGTTATTTCTTTCAGCAAGCGGATTGCCACACCGTCTGTAGATGAGCTGTGTATTTGGAGCCGGGAGGACAGAGCAGGTACAACACGCGACCTGAGCCGCCACCTAAGGAACGATTCACTAACGTTGCTCGAGCTTGTGGATGCCGTAGCAGACGGAAACCGTCTATTGCTGCGTATACGCAATTTACCAGCGGGGGCGTTCAGCTTGCGCCTTGATGGTGTACAGGATACACCGGAGCTGTGGTTGCTCAAGGGGAGGAAGCTACATCGCAATCTGCCAGAGGATGAAGTGAGGGTTCCTTAAAATTTGGGTAATAACAAAATAACAGCTGTATAAACGGCTCATTTGCCATAGCATTTTCGAATTGTATATTTTTGAGGAGCAGCATCTTTTCAAAACATAAACGATAGTGGAGTGAAAAAAGTATGTGGGATTGGGATTACCTGATTCGGGTCATGTTTGCCGGACTATGCGGCGCCTTAATTGGCTATGAGCGCAAAAGTCGCATGAAAGAAGCGGGCATTCGCACCCATTTCATTGTCGGTATTGGCGCAGCGCTCATGATGGTGGTATCCAAATATGGTTTTCAGGATCAAACCGTCTGGTCGAACCTGTCGCTGGACCCTTCCAGAATAGCAGCACAGGTTATAAGTGGAGTCGGCTTTATCGGCGCAGGGATGATTTTTACACAAAAAAATAGAATTAAAGGACTGACCACTGCCGCAGGCATCTGGACTACCGCCGGAATCGGTATTGCCGTAGGTGCAGGGATGTATGGGCTTGGTGCAGGTGTAACGCTGTTTATTTTAGCGGCTCAGTCCTTGCTCCATAGTCGTTTTTATCAGATGGCTACTCCGTCCACGCGACAAGTAGTTGTTCAGGTCGACAATGAGCCGGGCGTGCTGAATCGGATCAAAGAACTGCTGGAGCACAAGAAGCTGACGATTCACAGCTTTCACGTCGAGCGCATCAATAATGGTGAGCAGTTGGTTATTCATATGCTTGTAAAGCTGTCCCGGTCAGAGGGAGTGGAGGAACTGCTGTCACTGCTGCAAGAGATGGAAGGTATTCGTTCAGTCGAGACTAAGTCCAATTAGACGAATTTACTGCTCATACAGTAGCTTTTTTGTCGAACGCTGACAGACCCATTTAACAGTAAAAAACTTTAAAAATAATGATTGAAAACGCTTCCTTTTGTGTATATACTCTTACTACATCACAGAGACAGCAGCTTAGAAAGCATCAGGGGATAAGCAAAAACGACCTCATGCGTATGCACAAGGTCGTTGCTGTTATCCCGTTTTGAAAGACTGATTTGATGTCTTACTTTACTTTGACTGGAGCTGGATATTTTTTACCCAGCGTATCCACAGTGACTTTTTTCATCGTAGCCGGTTTGATCGGTTTGTCATTGCTATCTCGTTTGGAATTGACGATAGCATCGACCACATCCAACCCGGACGTTACTTTACCGAAAGCGGCATATTGACCGTCGAGGTAGTCCGCATCGGCAACCATGATGAAAAATTGCGATCCGGCCGAATCCAGATCCGCTGAGCGGGCCATGGATAATACGCCACGTGTATGTTTGAGTGTATTGTTAACACCATTGCTCTTGAATTCGCCTTTGATACTGTAGCCGGGGCCACCTGTACCGTTACCTTGCGGATCACCACCCTGAATCATAAAGCCTGGGATGACACGGTGGAAAATGGTACCGTTATAGGCTCCCTTTTGCACCAAAGAAATGAAGTTGTTAACCGTGTTCGGTGCTACTTCCGGATACAGCTCAAGCTTAATTTTCTTGCCATCATTCATGACAATCGTGACAATCGGATGGGAAACAGCCTTGCTTTTGTCTTTAGTCGCAGCAGGAGTTGTAGTGCTTGTCCGGCTGGCAGCTTCCACATCGGCCGCTTTTGTGCCGCATCCAGCAACCAGCACGAGCATGATGGCCAGCAGGCACAGCGTGTACCATGGGCGTATCGTTTTTCGGTTCATTGATATTCCTCCTGAAAGGTTGGATGGTGTAACATCCTAAATTATAGTTTGGGGGCAGCGCAGAACACTTTTCCATTTTCTATCATACCTTTTTTGCTGGGGATAAGGAAATACGGGTTTGAAAGCCGTATTCTTGACCCATACTGCTGCTATTCCCAAGGAAAGGGGCAGGATCATGATGGAGGTAGACAAAAAGCTGGCGAAAGGTCTCATATGGGGTATGGCGTTCAGTCTGCCGGTTTGGGTAGGGGTGCTGTACTCAGTACAACATATTCGTGACTGGCTATAACATAAAGCGTAAAGATAGGCCAAAACCGTTGTGGTTTTGGCTTATTTATATTTGTGCCAGTCCAAATTGCTGTTATTCAGTAGATGCTCGAAGTTGTTATCCAGCTTCTTCTGTTCAGCTTTTTTTGCTTCGACGGCACGCTGCCGTTCGTCTTCTTTACGCTTGTCCTGTTCTGCTTGGGCTTCATTGGCTTGAGCCTTAAGCTTATTCAGCACATCCTGACTCAACAGATCTTTTAATGTAGCAGGTTTGTCCTGAGCCGCAGGAGCAGGGGAAGACGAATTTCTCTTCTTAGCCATGTCATCATCTCCATTCCATTCGATTATATCAGCTTCTGCACGGTTGTTCCACGATTGAAGGATGAGCTGGGCGGTAGACTTTTCTAATTTAGAGGGTAATAATGGAATGAGCAGAAGGGACGTGTGGCATCATGCATCTATATTGGAAGCGAAACCTGGTCATTTTGTGGATTGGAGTATTGTTTTGCAGCATGGCCTATTCCGTGTCTATTCCGTTTTTACCTATTTTTCTGAATACGGAAATGGGCGTAAATGATCATCTGGAACTGTGGTCGGGGATTGCCTTTGGAGTCACTTTTTTAGCCAGCGCGCTGATTGCCCCATTTTGGGGTTCGCTTGCAGATAAGTATGGACGTAAGCCGATGTTGATTCGTTCAGGCTTTAGCCTGGCGGTGTTGTACCTGATATGTGCTTTTGTGACAGATCCGTATGTGTTCGTAGGAGTACGGTTGTTTCAAGGCCTTCTATCCGGGTTTATTCCTGCTGCGATTGCGCTGGTCGGAACGGGCTCGCCTGAGGAGAAAACCGGCTATGCACTCGGTATTATGGCGACCGCTGGGGCGACAGGCAGCATTATAGGTCCGCTGATTGGCGGTGTAGTGAGCCATTATTATGGCAATCGGAATGCCTTTTTTTTCTCTGCAGCTCTTGTGCTGGTATCTGCGTTAATCGCGACTTTTGGCGCTAGAGAGGACAGCTTCAAGGGAACCAGTACCCGCTCGCATGTTCGTGATGATATCAAGGAGGCTATTGCTAATCGGCCTTTGTGCTTTTTGCTTATTCTGGCGGGATTAAGTACCTTTTCCGTCATGATATTGGAACCGTTAATTACGGTATATGTGCTTGAAATGGGAGTTGACCGTAGCCGGGCGTCTTTAAGTTCCGGGATTGTATTCTCAGCCGTTGGTATTGCGGCGGTGCTCATGGCTCCCCGATGGGGACGGATTGGAGGCCGGACCGGATTTGCACACGTGCTGCTGATTGGACTGATCGGTTCGGGAATCGGGAACATCTTACAATTTTTTGTAACCAACTTTGTTGGTTTTGGTGCGCTTCGGTTTGGATATGGATTATTTTATGCGTCCGTCATGCCGGCTATCAACGCAATGACTGTGGAGGTCACCAAGCCGGAGTTTCGCGGACGAGCCTTTAGCTTGAGCCAATCAGCTACTCAACTCGCGACCATGGCGGGGCCGTTGATTGGCGGTATGCTTGGCAGCTGGATGCCAATCCGCTGGATCTTTGTGTTAAACGGAGGCATACTGCTGCTTGCAGCGTTGTTGCTATGGGCGAAGGGAAAAAACGTGTTCCCAGTTTCAGCCAGGAAGAACGTAACGGATCAGGATATTCATTCTGCCGGATAAGCGAATCACACAGGATTGTCTAAGAGGACAACCTTAGAGCTCATAGAGCAGGTCTTTTTTTTTGTGCTATTAGATAATTATCCCAAACCTTTACTTTTAGTATACTTATTCATAACCCTCTACACTGATAATATGACAAGGAGGGATATATTATGATAAGAGACGACATTTTGCGTCAACAGCTTGAGAAAGCTCGTCAAAAGCTGTATATTTTGCAAGCAAAACATGGCTTTAATCATGCCAGTGTGCTCAGACAGTCTGTAATTATGGATAACCTCATCAATCAATATAACCACCTTTTTTATATAAAAGAAAAAAAGCCGACTGCATAAATGCAACCGACTGGGCGAGAAACTTTTGGTGAGGTCACTCGCCCTTGTACTGTAGCGCTAATACCTATACAACGATGCTTATCTTAACTTTTATAACTAGTGTGCAATCTATCATTTTAGGTACGGTTCGTTTGATGAGCACTCAGTAGGACACCTATAATGACGACCAAACCACCAATGATTTGGCGCCATGTAATCGTTTCTTGCAAAAGCAACACAGAAAATAAGACTCCAAATATCGGAACCAAATTCATCAGAGAAACGGAACTGCTCGGTGACAGCTTGATTAACCCGTAATTGTAAAGCAAAAATGCGATAACGGAGCAGAATACGCCCAGATATACTAACAACATAAACGATCCTGTTGTCGGAGCCTGCCAACTATCCTTTTCTAATAGAGCCAACGGTATAAAAAAGATACTTCCTGCAACAGTTTGATAAAAAGATAACGTCACAGGCGGATATTTGTCCACTACCTTGCGCGTCATGAAAGTGTAAAACGCCCACGCAAAACCCGTTCCAATCAATATTAAATTTCCGATTAGTTGATTCTTACTATCCGAGCTTTCGCCAACTGAAGTCAAGAAATATACCCCGATCATGGCCAATGCTATACCGCAAATTTTATATTTGGATATTTTCACTTTATACAAAATAAGTTCAAGCAGCGATGTAATTGCGGGATATGATGCAACAATTAATGCTGCGTTGGAAGCGGTAGTCAAGCTAACCCCTATATTCTCCATTGAAAAATAGAGAGTGATTCCCAAAACACCACTAAACGAAATCGTAACCAAATCTTTTGGCTTTACTTTGATATGTTCTTTTTTAATCAGCAAAACGATACCTAGCACAACGGAAGCTATAATAAATCTGGATAGACCCAAGGTAAGAGGGGGGAACGTCGTGTAGGCTGCTTTGGTGGCAATAAACGATGTACTCCAGATCAATAGGGCCAGAATCGTAGAACCGTAGTAAATCCGGCTGCTTTCGCTGTGATGAGCTATGACTTTGTTCAAGTTAAATCCTCCCTGAGATAATCCCCTGTGAAATGATGATAGTAGCTACTAAAGTGACTACTATAAAAACGTTACTAAAAAGATAGTGTGTATATCAGTTTTTGTCAAGGGGAAGTGATATAGTAAGGATGAACACGAATTGAGGAGAAGACGTCATGAAACCAAAACCAAATATATTAGAAATTCTACGGGATTTGAATTTTAGTGAATATGAAGCCAAGGCTTATGTGACCTTATTGGAAAGCTCTCCACTTTCGGGATACGCCGTTTCATTGAATTCCGGGGTACCGAGATCCAAAATTTACGAGGTTTTGTCTGGAATGGTCAACCGTGGGGATATCATGGTCAGTCAAGAAAATACGCCTCTGTATGTGCCGCTCCCGCCACATGAATTGATTGCCCAGAGAAAACGCAAAGCAGAGCAGATTTTCAATGTGGCGCAAGAGAGTTTGGAGCAGTACACAGCATCATTTCAAAATAGAGAGAATATTTGGAATATTTCGGGGTATGAAGCCATTATCAATCGCATAAATGAAGGGGTAAAGGGAGCAAAACACCGAATTTTATTGGAAATTTGGAAAGAGGATGCCGAGGTGTTCCGAGATGCCTTAGAGCAAGTCGCTCAGCAAGGAATTGAAGTGATCATTGTAGCGTATGGGGAGCTTAATTTTGATTTCGCTACTGTTTACCGCCATGATATGAGTGAGGAGATTACGTCTGAAATTGGTGGTCGGTGGATTGTACTTAGCGTAGACGACCGGGAGGTCGTAGCTGGCATACTTTCACTTGGTGATGACAGCCGCGCTGCATGGACGTTACATCCGGGTCTGGTGATGCCGATTACAGAAGTGATTATTCATGATATTTATATCATGGAGATCCTATATGAGTTCCGTGAACAATTAGAGGCGAAATTCGGCCCTAATCTAATTCATCTTCGCAATAAATTTGCTATGGGTCCGAATGGCAAAGGATATTATGTTCCTTTGACTGAAAAAAGCATTAAACGTGTATAGAGATTGTCTGAGGTCCGATGTGCAAAAATAAACAGGCCCATGGAGTGTTATTCCATGAGCCTAATTTTATTGGGTGTTGTGTTCAATTATTTTACGGTTACAATCACACGTTGATAATGCTTTAAAGGATGTTTTCCATTGTCCTGTACTTCTGCAATGATATGAAGCGTATTCCCTGACTTAGCATCTGCAGGAACTGTGAAACTAACTGCATTCGTATCACTACCTTGCAAGTCAATCGTGTTTACTTTCTCGCCTTTAGCTACTTCTCGATGAAGCCCAAGCTGCATTTCCCCCAGCAATTCAGGTTTAACTTGTGCTGGTTTTACTTTAGAATCTTCATACGTGTCTGCTTCAAAATATCTCCACCATTTATAGGTCAATTGATTACCGTCGGGATCTGAACCTTCTGCATGCAGGGTTATTTTCTCCCCTGGACTAGCGGTTAGGTCTAATCCTTCTTTAATGGTCAACGTTGGATTGTGGTTGGCATCTTTGTAGTCGGATGCAATAGCCCAATCTGCACGAGCAGCAAAGTCATTTTGAATATCATCAAACCAACGCATCAGAGAATACTCTGCTTCGAATTTTTTCGTATGCACATCATAATCTAACACGGTATTTCTAAATAATTTATCGTTAACGACACCGAAACGACCTCCCCAGCCACCATAGGTTGGGTTTTCCATACTCCGCAATCCGTTATCAATTAAATAGAAGAAGGATGGAGAATCACCTTCAGAAATAAAGTCATACTTGTCGTATTGTGGATTTTTCTTTAAGTAGGCTTCACTGCCTCTTTGTTCTTCATCCAACTCGCCTTTGATGATATTGCCATCGCCCATCAAGGCATACATATTGAGCAACTTGCCATGACCATCTTTAATATTTTTGAAGTTCCATTCCCCGTGCAACTTGCTGTTTACTTCTTCTGTGTGCATTTTCCAAGCATAAGCGAAATGCCAGAAGTTAGATTGATCATTGATAATTCTGATATCAGGCCAATTTTTAGCGATGTAATTATTGTAGCTATCGTCCTGGTCCAGAATGATGTACAGTACGAGTTTATCACTTACTTTTTTTTGAATCGTTTCCCATTGATCTGTATTTTTATATTCGTCTTCAATGGACTTTAAAGCTCTGGCCGTGGTATTGGTTCCACCCCAAGTTTGTACGTACAAATCTCTTTTGTCATCGTCCAGGAAAAGTGTTTTAAGGAAATTGGAGCCTTCCGTTTCTTTGTCCATTTCACCTTTATTTGAAATGTTACCTATTTTGGTAACGCTCTTGATATATTCAGGCTTTGGATATCCCTCGGCATGTTTGATTAAGTTGGGATAAATCTCTCCGTAGGCATCAATCATGTCCGTTACCCATTGTGTTCCGGTCCATCTAAATGGCTTGATGCCAGCCTTTTCATCACCTGCATAATGATATACAGAGCTAGTCAGTACAATCCCCGACAAATCCATTTCATTGGAGTAAAGAAGAAAGCGAATGACAGAGTTCATATCATCTACTTCTCCATCGGTAGTGATTACCGTTCTGGCCTTGGTTGCTTTATTTTCTACTTTATTTTCCGTTTGTTTTTCTGTTGGAGCAGCGCTTTCATCCTTCACAACGGCGGGAGCCTTACTACTACAGCCACTGATGATCAAAATACAAATCATGGCTAATAAAAAAATGCTTAACCCTTTTCTTTCTCTCATTTCTGTTCCCCTCTCTGAACGTTCCTATGATGTTTTTTTAGGATTATAACCATGTAGGTATTCTTTTTATTCAAGAATTAGGCATAAAAAAAACCTAAACATATATATGCCTCAACAAAAGTCGAGCATACATACATTTAGGTTTTGCCTGCATGATCAGTCACAATCCTGATCCAATTTTACATCATTGTCCGAGAAAATGAAAGCGGTTTATGAATCCCGGCATAAAATTAGTTTTACGCTTTGAATAAACCGGATTCTTTGACTTCAGACAGGAAGTTGTGGAACTCAGGAATGTTCAGCTGTTGCTGAGCATCGGACAAAGCGACTGCTGGGTTTGGATGGACTTCCACCATGATACCGTCGGCTCCAGCAGCCAAGGCAGCTTTGGCGCAAGGAGCCAGGATGTCCTTACGTCCTGTGGAGTGAGTCACGTCCACCAATACAGGCAGATGGCTTTCCTTTTTCAAAATCGGAACAGCGGAAATATCCAGCGTGTTACGCGTCCATTTTTCGTACGTACGGATACCGCGTTCAATCAGCATGACTTGCGTGTTACCACGGGAAACGATGTATTCAGCAGCATGAAGGAACTCTTCCATTGTGGCAGCCAGTCCGCGTTTGAGCAGAACCGGAGTTCTGGTTTCACCCGCAGCTTTGAGCAATTCAAAGTTGTGCATGTTGCGCGCACCAATTTGAATAATGTCGATGTATTGGATCGCTTCCTCCAAATGTCTTGGATCGACGATTTCACTGATTGTAGCCAGCCCGAACTCGTCGCCTACACGTTTGAGAATTTGCAGTCCTTCCACGCCCAGTCCTTGGAAATCATACGGGGACGTACGTGGTTTGAACGCACCACCACGCAGAATCGGCACACCGGCTTCCTTGAGAGCCGCACCTACTTCGCGAGTTTGCTGGTAGCTTTCGACCGAGCAGGGACCTGCAACCATGATGGAGGCTTTGCCGCCCACCAGCGTATCTTTAACCTTGATAACTGTGCTATCCGGTTGATTTTTGCGGCTAACGATCAGATGTTTTTTGTGTTCTTCTTTTTGATAGTTCAAAGAAGCCTTGAAAATATTTTTGAACAGCTGGCGAATCGTAGCATCGTCAAAAGGCCCACGGTTAGCCGCGATCAGTTTGTCCAACATTTGTTGCTCACGTACCGGATCAAAGTCAGGTACCCCTTGAGCTTCCTTCAATTTTCCAAGTTGTCCCGCCAGTTCAGCGCGTTGGGACAGCAACTCCAGCAATTGCAAATTTGTAGCATCGAGCTGTTCACGCAGCAGCTCCAAAGAATTTTCATTTGTAGACATACAGTACTACATCCTTCCCGAATTTAAATTTGTTTTTTCTGTCAGCCCATAGACTTTTCTTGCAGAAAATAACACAAAAAGGCACTCGTCGCAAGGGACGAATGCCGTGGTACCACCCTAATTACAGAAGTATACATACGAATCGTCAACGTCGTTCAGTCGACGGCAGTAACTTCTGAGCTTGATGCCCGTAACGGGGGCTTCCGGAAACCTCTACTGCGGACAAAGGAATGAATCCTTCTGTCGGTTCAAGGCTCGACTCGGGAGTGAATTTCAACGCGGGATTGCGGTACGCTCTCAGCAATTCGTACCTTTCTGTGGGAATCCGTTAGACGTTTACTTGTCTCCGTCACTGTCTTTGTTCATGGTATTCAAAAGATTTGACCTTATTTTAAACAAAGTAGGTGCAGAAGGCAAGCCCTGATTATCAGGTTCAGTTTTCGCACCGTTTTGAATCGGTTATAATGTGAACAGCAACGGGCCCCCCTTGCAATCTAAAAGACGTGATGTCCGAGGAGGAATTATGAGCAAAATCAGAGTATCGGCGGTTCAATATCATCTGCATACGATTGACTCATTCGAGCAATTTGCCCTGCAATCGGAGCATTATATCAAAACAGCGGAGGAATTTGGCGCGGAATTTGTTCTGTTTCCCGAGTTTTTTACGACCCAGCTTATGTCGATTGGTGATAGTGAAGGCAAAGCTCTGACGATCAACTACCTGCCGGATTTTACGGACCGGTACCTTGAATTATTCACTTCGTTCGCACGTCGAACCGGGATGCATATTATCGGTGGCACTCATGTAGTTAGGAGAAACGAACGTTTATATAATACGGCACATTTGTTTTACCCGGACGGGCGTGTGGCCACTCAGGACAAAATTCACATTACACCGACAGAGGTGCATGAATGGAATATGGCTCCCGGTGAGGGGCTGAATGTGTTTGAGACGTCCAAGGGCACCATAGCGATGCTGACCTGCTATGATATTGAATTTCCCAAAATCGTTCGCATGGCGAAGGCCAAGGGAGCAGATATTATTTTCTGTCCTTCCTGTACGGACGATCGTCACGGATTTTACCGGGTACGATATACAAGCCACGCCAGAGCGGTTGAAAATCAGGTGTATGTCGTTTTAACGGGAACTGTCGGCGCTTTGCCTACGGTTGATTTTATGCGTGCCAATTATGGACAAGCCGCAGTCATTACACCCAATGACATTCCTTTTCCGCCACGCGGCATTATGGTGGAGGGTGAACTGAACAACGATATGATTGTGACAGCAGATCTCGATTTGCAGCTGTTGTACGATGTGCGCGAGCGGGGCTCGGTTACAACCTGGCGTGACCGTAGAACAGATTTATACACAGACTGGAGCTAATGAAAGGAAATAAGCCATGTATCGCAAAGAATGGTTCATCTTTGACGGCGATCGGCCGCTACGGGCGGTGATTCGTAATTATTCTACAGCTGATTATGAGGGATTGCTGCGTATTCAGCAGGAGAGCTTCCCCCCACCTTATCCGCAGGAGCTGTTATGGAGCCGGGAGCAGATTGCTAGCCAGACAGAGCATTTTGCAGATGGAGCGCTGTGTGTGGAAATTGAGGGGAAACTGGCGGGTTCGGTAACCAGCCTACTGATGCATTATAACCCCGAACATCCCCAGCATACATGGGAGGAAGTAGCAGATGACGGTTATATTCGTACGCACTGTGAGGACGGCAAGGCGCTGTATGTGATTGATTTGGCGGTACGTCCTGCTTACCGCAGATTGGGTCTGGGCAAATGGCTGATTTTTTCCTTATATCATCTTGTGATTGAACGGAGACTGGATCGTTTGCTGGGCGCGGGGCGTATGCCTAGTTATCAGCATCATGCCGACCAATTGAGCGCAGAAGCGTATGTGGATGCCGTAGTGTCTGGTGAGCTGAAGGACCCGGTATTAACTTTTCTGCTTCGTTGCGGACGGGTGCCTGTTTGTATCCTGCCGAATTATTTGGATGATGAACAATCGCGTAATTATGCTGCCCTCATGGAATGGCGAAATCCGTTTCATACCCATCACTAATTGTAGAGGAGCGTGTCCTATCCTATGGAATATCATCGCATTACTCATATTGAAGACCCCTTGTTTGCGAGCATGCATCAGCTAATGCAGGAAGTATTTCCACCAGAGGAAGTGCTGGAGTACAGTCTGTGGAAGGAACCGCTGGAAGACCCGGGTATTCGTGTCTTTGTTGCGGTACAGGATGATAAGGTAGTTGGTGCAACAGAGTATCGTTATTATGAGGACTTTAATGTAGCTATGACAGATTTTACGATCATCGGACAACCGGGACTGGGCATTGGCCGTTTTCTTTGGACACGACGCCAGAATGACTTGCACGCGCTTGCTCAGGCCAGCGGACAGCAGTTACAGGGGATGTTTGCTGAAATCTATGACCCTTACCGTGGCAACGAGCATCCCTTTGGTGGTGTCAAGCCAATGGACCCGTACGTGCGACGTGAGGTGCTATCTCATCTGGGCTATAAGCGTTTGGATCTGGACTACGTACATCCGTCCTGGAATAACGATGGTGTAGCAGTAGAAGGGCTGAATTTAGGCTTTATGCCTGAGGATGATAGCGTGGAAGAAGTGAGCGCCAAATTGGTGGCAGCTTTCATACGTCGGTACTATACAGTATTGCCGAACAAGCCTGCTGTCTGGAACGAAATGGTAGATGGATTGGAAGCTAAATCGACAGTAGCATTGCTGCCATTGTAAACATATGAAGTACAAAAAGGGTGCACTCAAGCCATGTATCATCTGCGTGGCTTAGGTTGCACCCTTTTTGCATTCTCTAATTGACCCTTTCATTTTCCTTGATCCCTGGGTTCGGGCTTCGCAGATGCGACTCCTCGTGGGTTATCTTCGGCCGAAATATCATCTGTAGTTGTCTTGTCCGCGGTCCTACGTTCGTCTGCTTCCACAGGATTCAAGGTTTTGTAGCGCTTATACTCCATATCGGCCTGAGACATCGGATCTTTATACATAGGAGATCAGTCAACTCCTTTCTGTTATACACTTCATTACCCGCACAGCAGAATGGGTAACCGTTTTCTTTCACCCGATAAAATGAAGTGGTTAATCCAGCATATCGTCGCTGTCCAGTTGCTCTTCTTCGTCTCCATCCGTACCGTTCAGCAAATCGGTACCATGCAGGAATTCAGCAGGAGCAGAAGGATCGACAGGACTGTTCGGTGTCAGTTCATCGGCATCTGGAACGTCCTCCAGAGGAGTATCCGGCCCTTCCGTAAGATTCTCCCAGTTGGTTTCTGCATTTTGCAGAGAAGGCTCAAAATCATTGTCATGTAGCTCAGTAGTTCGATCATCACGATTGACCATGTTGCTCAGCTCCTTTACTTTTTGTTGCTTATTCCGACCTTACCCAAACAGAAGAACGGATAAACCTTAAGTTAGTGTGTCTGTAGGAAGTTAAAATCATGCGAATAGGGATATGCCCATTCTCAATTAGCGTTTTTTTGGTAACTGCTGTGATATGATAAAGAAGATAGGGAGGGATATGAATTGGAATGGTACATGTTTGGTCCGATGATTAGTCGTATCCGAGTAGGTCAAAAGGCATCTACCCCGGGATTTTCCCGCACCCTCATTCGGCGCCCGGAAGGCTTATACTGGACAGATGGCGGACAAGCGGGAAAAATAGTAGAAATACGCGATTATTTATTTTCCGATATTTGGACGATCTATGAAGATGAAGATTGTGAACCGTGGTTGGGGCTTAGAGAGCAGAAAGAGCGGCGCGAACAGGAAATGATCATTAATCAATATGAAGATTTTACAAAAAATGAGTAAAAAGAACATGATACCCTTCTTATGAAGAAGGTATGCACATCATCGTATAGAATAATATAATTTCAGGACGTAAAAAATGTTAAAACGTATACAAACTTATAAATCCTACTATGTAACTTTGAGGTGCTTAACATGAGGCATGTGCCCAAAGCTGTCGCCACCCTGCTAGCGGTCATTGTGTTGCTGTTGTCGCTGGGCCACTCCGCCTATGCGGCCAAAATGACCCCGGAAAGGGATTATAAAATACCCTCCTGGGATATGAGATGGGGAGCGGTAGACGAGGATGGCTCTTTAGATGAGGTAAAGGATCGCAGCAAGATCTGGATGCATATTGAAGATGATACACAACTGCTTAGGCAGCCCGGTAATATAGGCTCCGCCTGGATTCGTATTAAGTTACCTTCGTTAAATGATGAAACGCCAGCGGTACTTTTTGAAAATATTTATGGCAGGCATATTACGCTGTATAAAGATGGGACCAATTTTTACGAATCCTACCGTGGGTACAATTATGAGAATAATCGTATTCTGATTCCGCTGAAGCCGGAAGACAGCGGTAAAACATTATACATATGGACGGAAAGCAGTAAGAATAGACTGGGCATTATCGGCAATGTGATGACCGGTGATTATCGTGATTTATTGGGAACCTTGGTCAGAATGGATGTTTTAGATATTGTACTGGGCAGTACGTTTATCTTTATCGCCCTGGTATTACTGATCTGCTCGTTTTTTCTGTTCCGTCCGAGTATGGCCATGTGGCTGTCCCTAAGTGCGATTGTATTGTCTATTGGTCTGATGATCGTAACGTATTCACCATTCTTGTATACATTCTATCGCGGCTATGGCAAGCTGTACTTACAACTTTTTGATGTGGCACTATTTATTCTGCTACCTTCATTAGCCTACTTTTTTGAGCAAAATATCAATTCGATTATACTGATTCGCAAATTCAGAAAAGTGTTAACCGCCTACTCTTTGTTCTGCTTTACCATGATGATTGTTAATTTAGGAGCACAGGAGCGGTTGAACGATATATATTATTTTTTTAGTGTAGTCATCCTGGGTATATTACTCGTCGCCTTAATGATACTGCTGGTATTTGCTTCGGTTCGCATGGCACTTAAGGGTGATCACGAAGCGATCATTTTATCGACAGGCTTTGCATTTTTTGCAGTCATCTCTATCGGGGAACTGAGCTGGTTCTTCATTCTAGACGGACACTACAATATGTTTTTGTGGAAATGGGGCGTGTTCGGTTTTGTACTGGCGTTGATCGCGATTTTGGGCAGAAGACTGGCAGAAAAGCACAAGCAGGTGGTTCGGTATTCCAGAGAACTGGAGATGTTCAATAATGAGCTTCAACGTTCGGAGAAAATGGAGATTATTAGCGATCTGGCTGCATCTGTAGCTCATGAGGTACGTAATCCGCTTCAGGTTACACGTGGATTTCTTCAGTTGATGAGCAAGCAGGAGGATGGTAAAAACAAAGACTATCTACATATCGCTCTGGAGGAGTTGGATCGAGCTTCCGCGATTATTACTGATTTTCTGACTTTTGCCAAGCCAGAGTTTGACCAAACCAAAACGTTGACCATATTGGACGAATTCAAACATATTGAAGGAATCATCAGTCCAATGGCTAATTTGCAAGGTGGAAAAATTTCACTGGATATTCCCCAGGAAATCAAAGTACGCGGGAATTCCTCCAAGTTCAAGCAGGCGTTCATCAATATTATCAAAAACAGCATTGAAGCGCTGCGAGACCAGGGTCATATTCATATATGGGCTTATGTGGACAACGGAGAAGCTGTCATTCATATTCGGGATAATGGTGAAGGGATGGATGCTCAGACTTTATCCAGACTAGGTGAGCCTTATTTCTCGAATAAGACAAAAGGCACGGGTTTGGGGATGATGGTGACTTTTCGGATTATTGAAACGATGAATGGAAAAATAACTTTTACAAGTGCAAAAGGGGTGGGAACGGAAGCGACCATCCGCTTCCCCGTAGCCGGATAATATCCGGCTTTTTTGCATTCGGAGAAAACGGAGGGAAGCTTGCTGAGCCCACCCACATGAGATTAAGGAATATAGATTAAATAAGCATTAACAACCAATTTACCACATCGAGCGAGGTTTCTGGGATGCAGCGAGTACACCGGAGGGGTCTGGAGGAATTACCAGAAAAAACTGATCAGGCGTTTCCTCTAACGTTTTGATTTGGATATGATCGGGGATCACGACTCCTAACACATCACGAATTGCAGATTTGGGATCTGTCATCAGTTTCTCTCTGAAACTGGCATCCTCCCAAGCTTTTTGAATGACTTGTGTTTGAAGAACTTCAGTAGCCATCAAAAATCACCCTCTCATTCAATTGGTTATATTTACCTAGTCAGTATACCACGAAAGACTCAGAAAAATCTAGCATTATTTCATATTTTTGGAGAGCCAGTAATCAAGTCCGCCTCTTCTCAAATGCGAGCGTCCGCCTTCAATTTCCGCCGCCACTTCGCCCAGCTCCGCTGCGATAGAATGTGCAAAGCTACGTAGGCCGTGGATAGAAGGCTCCAGGGTCTCTAACTGTTGGACTGCTTGATCGGCAATGTTCACATAGCTGGCGAGTGCACCGCGTACATAAATCGCTTCCTGAATCTGTTTGGGTCCCAATCCTTCACAGTAAGCCGTCTTCTGCTCGGCACTGATATGGGACAAAAGACAGTTATAGCTATGTTCGACCAAATCTTCTGACCAATCCGCCCAATCATCCGACATTTGAAGCACGAGTAGCGCCAAGTCCGTCATATCTGTAATGATCTGGATCAGATCGGCACGGCCTGCAAGCAGTAAAGCACCCGTTCCGGCCATTTTTAATGGACTTGCTTTCAGCGCGACCTTATTTCTTTCCCCTTGAAAATAGTCCTCTGTTCCTTCGAATGTCACACTAACGGCCCATTCATCAATATACGTTCGGGCATATGACCAAAAAGGAGAGGTTGCCGGAAAAAGGTCCCGATATACGCTTAGACACTCGGTATAGAATAGCTGGCTTAACGCGAGTTGCGTTTTACGGTTGTCTGCTGCTGTGTCCATCACATCATCTTGAATTAAATAGTGAGCCATGACGAATACGTTGCCAAGTGACAGCTTGCGGCATGTTTCGGGGGGGAGTCCGGTGAGTTCTTGCAGCCAAAATGGAAGCAAATAGCATATGTAATTACGCGTGCTGTCTTCCCTCAACGGATTAAAACGCGCCAGATAGTCCAAACCCTCTTGCTGAAAGGGAGCTGGAAACGTGGACGTCCGTTCCTCCGCTTGACGAAATACTTTTTCCAATTCGTCTTTGTATGCAAAATACCATTCCATCGCTATCACCTGCATCTCTTATGAATATTTTTATAGCGATTTCTAGTTGTTAACCGCCATTATACAACAGATTGCAATTTTCAAGATTTTGTTATTTTTACATTGAGAATGTTGTAAAAAGGATATCGACAAAAATCCCGGCTGGGAAGATCCCGCCGGGATTTTGTTTTTTTAAAATTAGATGATCTCTAAATAGTCAATATAAGCATCCCATGTCCCATCATCGGCTGTTACAACAAGCTCAATCTCTTGATTTCCGGTTCCATGGCTGACATTGTTTAAAGTATAGACCGCAGGACTGCTCCCGCCGAAATAGAAGGTACCCTTCGTTTGTCCACCAATTTTCAAGTCAACTTTGGCCATGTTGGAATTATTTGAAGCACCACGGAGTGAAAAACTATGGGTGCCACTGGTAAAATTCTGTGTGAATTTCACTGAATCATTGTTGGAGTATAAAGCCACTCCGTTGAACGGCGAGCTGATATTTGAAGTGTACTGACCGCCTTTGGTCATATTCTCTGCTTCCACTTTTGTGCCTTTGTTTGGCGGCGTTTCGCCGTTTCCGCCATCAGGCGCTACTGCCCGGCCATTGCTTGGTGAGATCATACCAGAGCAAAGGTTACGGTTTTTGAGGTTCTGTGCAATTTGTGGAATAGCTTGGAGTGTAGTCTGGTACTGATCATGCATCAGGATCACATCGCCGTTTTTAAGTTTGCCCGCAGCAGCTACGATCTGTGCGGTGGAGGCGCCGTTCCAGTCTTGGGAGTCAACGTTCCACAATACTTCGGTAAGACCGTTTTGGGTCTCAATGGATTTGAGGGTTGCGTTGGTCTCGCCATACGGAGGACGGAATAACTTTGGTACCGTGCCAGTAATGGACTGTATCGTTTGCTGCGTGCGTGTAATTTCCGATGACATCTGCGATGTGCTCAGTTGTGTCATATGCGGATGTGACCATGAATGGTTACCGATCCACATGCCTGCTGCTTGCTGGTCACGTACAAGCGAAGGATTATTCTGCACGTTTTGTCCAAGATTAAAGAGCGTCGCCCGTAAACCGTTTTGCTTCAAAGCACTAAGCAGCGCTTTGGTGTTAGAGGGATTGGGACCATCGTCGAAGGTTAACGCTACATAACCGCTCGAGCAATCAGCCGCAAGCGCCTGGTTGCTCGAGATCACCAGCGATCCTGTGAATAAAGACAAGGTGATTGACATAATCGCCGTCCATTTTCCTGCTTTAGCTATAAACAAGGTTGTACCTCCTTAACAATTTTAATAGATAATAAGGTTAGTTGATCTCCAAATAATCAACATAAGCATCCCATGTTCCGTCATCGGCTGTTACAACGAGCTCGATCTCTTGGTTTCCGGTGCCATGGCTGACATTGTTTAAAGTATAGACGGCAGGGTTGCTTCCACCAAAATAGAAGGACCCCTTTGTTTGTCCACCGATTTTCAAGTCAACTTTGGCCATGTTGGAGTTGTTCGAGGCACCACGTAGTGAAAAACTATGGGTGCCGCTAGTGAAATTTTGCGTATATTTCACCGAATCATTGTTGGAGTATAAAGCCACTCCGTTGAACGGCGAGCTGATATTTGAGGTATGCTGACCGCTTTTGGTCATACTTTCGGCTTCTATTTTCGTACTTGTGCCTGGAGGAGTAGTCGTTCCGCCGTCAGAACTGCCGCCAATCGTAATTGTATTACTAGTTACATTAGCACTCCCACTGCTTTGGTATCCCTCTACAGTAAGTGAAGTTTCATACATCTTGCCCATTTTCATGCCCATGCTTTCCCACTTTTTGAAGTGCTCGCTAACCGATATGGTTCCGCTTGTGCGTTTGGATGTCCGGACACTCCAATACTGTTGAAAAGTTGTTTTGTCTCCTTTAATGGAAGGCTGGTCAACCCGAGTGGTTTCATAAATATCATATGTTCCCCCGTCAACGGTAAAAGTGCCCTTCGATGTTGCACCGGGTGGACGCCAGCTTCCCCAGCTATCGACGATGTAATATTCTACGAGCGGGTTAACTGCCCATCCATAGACGCATAAATACGAATTACCATTTGGTTGGTAGTTGGCACTGTAGTTTACGGAAATGTTTCCAATTTGCTGGTGTGTCTTGGTCTCGTCGAATTTCTTGCCTTTACGGAATAATGCATTTCCAATGTTACTCCACTGGGCACTGAACGCCCCCCCACTATTAAGAGTCATACTTGTGTTCCCGGAATCTTTCCACAACTCATAGTAGTAGTTGTCATGGGTACCGGTTTGGTTTGAGGTGATCGTTGTTGCCGCCTGTGCATTTACTGCGGGTAAGATAAGCGAAAAACAAATCAAAATTGATAAAAATAACCTTATTCTTTTTTGTTTCATTGGACTTTCCTCCTTGTGTGTAATTGCGTGTAGTCTGACTACGATGCAGTGCATTCTGTAGTAGCTTGATACAACATTTATTTCCAAAATTTTAATTGTAATCGATTACAAAAAAATTTTATCATATTTTCCTTAATATTTTACCTGAAAAATTTCGAATTATATTGTAGAAAGTTTAGTACTTCATTCTTACTTCCCTACAGGATAAGGTTTCCAAGGAGTGCGTTCAGATCGAAGATTGGGGTGTAACCGTGATAGAAATGTTCATGAGCTCGTATTTTCCCGGTCTTGTGACTACTTAACAGGTGAAAATACGAATAAAAATAGCAGAAAGAGAAAATATTAAATTAAAAAGGGTGAAAGAAGGGCCTGAATATGAAAAAACAATGGAAATTAATCACTGCTACCCTGTATGTAGGAGTGATGATGTATAGTAGTGCAGGGATGATCGAAGCTGCTGGTATAAAGACAAGCCCCCAGATGCAAGCTCTTACTCCTAGCAACTCTATTCAGGGTGAGGCTGATCCAGGGCGCATGCAGTCACAGGACTGCCATCGACAAGGACATGCTTATAAGCACGGGCATGGCAAACGGCCTGGAGGCTGGGACCATCATCTGAACGAAAAAGTAGCCAAACTATTGGGTATCACTCCTGTTCGCTTAGAAAATGAGTTGGGACAAGGCAAATCGTTGTCCGACATCGCTAAAAGCAAAGGAATTAATGAGGAACAGCTTATAAATAAGCTAAAAAATGAAATGACCGTCGATCTGAAACGGCTCGTCAACCGCAAAGGCCCGATTACATTCGATCGTAAGTCCGGCGCTTCGAATGAAGCTCAATTGAAGCGTTAGCAGGGGATTCCGTGGCACATCTTCCTTATGAATAAGTCGAGGAGTAGATCGTTTGACAACAAAAAAAGGATGGGGGAAACCCATCCTTAAATTGCAACTTCCTTATCGTGTACGATGTCATATTTAGTTACTTTGCCAGTGTATTTGTCTACGTAATAGAATCCATAAGTTGCAATGTGATCAGGGAAATCTTCGTAAGCTCTTAAAGAGTATTTTGTTCCTTCCAAACCTTCAACCATTACATTTAAATTGTATTTAACAGCTTCGTTTTTTATTTTATCAAAAAGAATATTGATCGCTTGATTTTCTGTAATAATATTTTGCTGTTTACCTAAATACAGTTTATTATCAATGAGGCTGATTTGTCTGCCTTCTGCAATTCCAATATCTTTAACAGAGATGTATGTGTTTCCGTTGTAAATCAAGGCATCGGCAGTATTCTTTTTTGTTCCCTCTAAAAACACATCAAACTTTTTCACAACAGCATTTACGCTTGTTCCAGATGCAGCCATTGCGGTTGTACCTGTAATCATCGTACCAATGGTTAAGCCCACTAATAGCCCCTTTAATTTGTCATTCATTTTAATTACCCCTTTATGTATGCTAATTTCCTTATTAATAATATCCCAAATATCACCATGCATAAAGTGATTGTTGTGGGGGAGAGCAGAAGAGTCAACTATCTTTAAAGAGCTTAAAAAAATCAATGGTTTCTTTTAAATCTTCATCATCCGTATAAATGTTCATCACCTTGCCTATTTCAATTGCAAAGTCCACATACTTATTTGGTTTAGCCGTAATGATATTCTTGTGTATCTCCAGACCCGTTGGATGATTCACAGGACTTTTATAGTAGACAACTGCTATCTCCAGTAGTTCAGTGGCAGAACAAATGGTCGCTATCACTTTATTATCATTATTTAGTGTATTGATTAAAGCTAGAAGTTGCTTGTTCGTCTTTAATTGAGTGTTATCTCCACCAGGTATAATTAGGAGTTGAATATCCTCCGCAGACACTTCATCAATGGCCATCGAAGGCGTAACTTTAAAATCCTCATAGGAAATTACAGGGTCTTTGGTTACCCCAATCGTAACAATGTCCCCTTTGGTTTTCATAAAATAGGTTGCTAACATAATCTCAAAACTCACATAACCATCATAAATTAGAACATGTGATTTCATTTATTCACCACTCCAACATTTAATTTTGTAGCTTTGTATTCGTTAGACGTGCCTTCAGGAAGTTTACATATAGTCAGAATATATCACCTTGATAGGTTTAATTCCATAATTTACAGCAAATAATGGGTTGGAAGTTTAAATAACCAGTCGCACGAAATCAACCAGCGACTGGTTATTTAGCTTTGCTAGAATATGAGTCGTGCGGCACCTATAATAGCTTTTTAAGCTGGGAAATACGGCCTTGGGATACGCCGAGCCATTCAGCATATTCGCCTTGCTTGGCTGTTGGATGCTCACGCATAAGTCTTCTTAGCTTTTCAACCAAATGTTGTGAAGGCGACCGATGTGCTCGTTTTTCTTTGTATGGTTCCTTAACAACAGGAACAGGTATTTGACTTACACCTATATTTCCCTTCAGATCGTTTATGCATTTTTTACATAAAAATGAATCCCTGAAATAGCTTAAATCATGAACCGAATAACATAAGTGACAGCAGACTCCAATATACTTCCGCATACTCAATAATCCTGTTTCAACATCTAAATAAAATTTCTAAAGACTCACCAGCTTGAATACCCATAGAGGTTCGCAACTCCTTAGGGATAACAATCCGGCCTAACGTATCCAAGGGACGTGTCATACCTGTATTTTTCAAATGATCCTCTCCTTCCATTGTCCAACATCCAATGATCTCCTAATAAAAATATAAAAATCAATAAAGTAAAAGCATTTATGTTTGTTCCAAAAGATGGTATTATCGTGAAGGAAAATCTATAATTATACTATTAGTTTCCAAACTATATTGTTTATTGAAATTGAAATTCTATGAAAATGCTGAAAGGGTGGTTTATCCATGGAAATCACACCTACGATACAGGCAGAAATTCAAACCTATTTGAAACGAAAAGGCTTAACGATGACCAAGTTTGGTCACACGATTGATTTGAATGTAGGTACAGTTAGTAGCATTGTGACCGGTAACCGATCTATTTCTGTTCACCAACTGGATAGTATTACTGCGGGAATGAATTTACCACCGGATTATTTTTACGAGCGTTATATTGAAGAATGTATTGAAGAATCTCCGCTAAACTGGAAAAAAATCAGCCCTTTCCTATACCGATGCATTGAGCTAGGACGACTGGACTGCTTGCAGCGAGTGGTAATTCTGTTATTGGATAACCCTAGTTATCCGCCATCACTCTTTGAAGTTGCCGAAAATGTATACAAAGACGGTTACAATGAAGCAGCGGCATACCTTTACAAAAAGGTGGCTGAAAGTGAGAAGCAGCAGCATTCAGAGCGATTGGCGATCTGCCAGTATCGTTTGTTCCAAATCAATATTGGACAAGATAGAGCTGTAAATCTTCAGGCTGCCATTGAATTTGCCCCTTTTGTTGATCGTTTAGACGAGATAGAGCAATTAGATGCATTAAAAGATTTAGCGAACGTGTATAGGTCATTAAGTATGTGGGACAAGGTGTATGAATTTGCATTTCAAATGGGTCAATTAGGACAGATACAATATAATTTGGTTCATAACTCCAAGCGAAAAGGAACAGAGCCACGAAAAAAGCTAAGCAGGCCACTGTTTGTATACATAGTTTACTCCGAGTTGCTGTGTGCTAATGCTTGCGATGCAAAAGGTGATCATGAACAGGCATTAGAACATATTCGAGGTTATGCCGATCTAAGTTGGGTGAAGGAGAAGGATCCTGATTCACTTTATTGGAAGAAGCAATATCAACAATGGGCGAAAATTAATACGTACGTCAACAGGCTTATGTCCGGGGATATTAGTGTTCTCCCCGATTACGTAGAACATATGGCTGCCGAAAAAGAGATTTTGGCCGAGCTATTGAACGTCCTTGAAGTAGCTAATCGATATAATGTAGATGTAGATCATGTCCTCCGACGTTTTGAATCCCAAATTGCAGCTCATCAGGAACCGTCATCTTCTGACATGTACACACAACAAGTTTTACCGGGAGAATACATTCGGTTCTGGTACAAGATGGCTAAATACAATCTTAATAAAGGTAGATATCCATATGGTTTCAAATGTCTCCTAAATGCATGGGAAAAGGCCGAATCCATTAATAAAGGAATATTTTCGCATAATTGTGCAATGTTATTTGAACGATTTAAAGCGTATGCCGTTCCTGAAACCCGAGATCAGTTGCAAAGTCTATGGGAGAAAATTGACCAAAAAGATGGTTTTTCTTTTCGCAATAACTAGCTTCTTATTGGTACTCGCAGTACCAATCCAAGGTCCGAATCAAGGTCATGGAACGATTTCTACCACTGGAATCATCGGCGGTGCTTAATTCGAGTGTAACTACTATGGACCAGCTTATTGCTGGTCTATTTTTGTATTATTTTGTAATTTTTTGGTTCAAAAAAGATCATGACGTATTTGTACATCCCTCCTTAAAATGAGATTCATTAGGAGGTATGCAGGATGAACAGGTATGAAACGGTAACGTTAATTCAACAGATGGAACACGCCAGACAACATTTGCATGATCTTTACGAAGAGTATGGCTTCGGACATGCTTGTGTACTTGAGCAGTCTATGCTTTTGGATGAACTGATTAATCAGTACAACCGTATGTTTCAAACCAAGAAGCTGCCTCACTATGTTTAGGGCTAGATCATTAACAACGACGATGTTATGTTCAGTACATCCTCTCCCTTCTTTGTTATGCAAAACTGTGACTTTTCCCGCGTAACGTTTATGATTATTCTATATAATGACTTATTTTAAAATAAAATACATATTCATGTCATAAAATGTTAATCATTTTTTTGAGGGGACGGCATACTAAGGCAACAAAAAAAAGCAGAGCTCAATAAGTGAGCCCTGCCAAAGTCCATTGGAATTATAACCCCATGCTGAAACACAGACACACAAGATTAGCCAAAGCTCCTGCGTGCTTTTGGAAGCACGTTTGGAGGAAAGGAACTGGAAACGAAACGAGTGCCAGTTCAACCGCTGTCTGCCTTTAGAGCCAACAATCCAGTTGCCGCCAGGCAGATGGGCAAACAGCCAGCTTATGCCCAGAGAAACACTTGCCACGACGATAAACGTAATGAGCGTAGCTGTAAAATGATGATCGCCCAGTGCAAGCGGGCGGGTGTAGTAGGATATGAAGGCCAGTACGAGCGCATGGGCCAGATATCCTCCAAAAGAATAACGTCCGATCCAGTTCAGCATACGGCGAAACGGCTCGGATCGCGTATCTTTTTGCAAATGGAGCAGCAGTCCGTACAATAAAAGCAACTGCGACACGATTAGAACAAAGGTGCTTGGCTTCAAATAGGTGGAAATATTGAGATTGATCGTATCACCCGACTGGATCAGCATCGTGTGACCCATGAGCATGAACAAACCAATAAAGACAAATACATTCCACGGCAACGCCTGTTTGGCCAGTCCACGCCAGGTGTCTGTCATGTAAGCACATACTGCGCCTAGCATAAAATAGAAAAAGTACATGACAAAGTTATAGGTGCGATAATCCAGCAGAGTCTGCCAAAAGGACGGTAACCGAGTGCTCCATGCAGACATGTCATAGTAGGACCATTGTAACAGCAAAGCATAAACCGCAGCGGCAATCAGCATAATAGTCAAAACAAGCTGTTTGCGTCTTTTCGTACTATAACGACGTAGAAACGCTTGAACCTGCCCGGCTGCTTTTGCAAATAAAGGAAACAAAATATAAAACTGAAAGATCATGACTACAAACCATAGATGATATCCGCTGACGGGGATGATCATTTCCTCGAACATACCTTTGTAAAAATAAATATTTCCCCACTGCGCCGTTGACCAGTTCTGAGTACATACCCAATAAATAACAGTCCAGCAAAGGAAAGGAACATAAATATCTCGAAACCGCCTGCCAATATAGCGAGGATAACCAATCGGTTTGTTGCCATTATAAAAAAGTAGCGCCGCAGACAGGAAAACGAACGTCGGTGTGCCAAAACGTGTCAAATGATACAGCATCGCGAGCATAACAGAATCTGGCTGTTGGATGTCGCTGCGATAAATATATTCGCCAATGCAATGCTGAAGCACGACAGCGAGGTAGGCAAGGCCCCGTAGTTCTGTCCACTCCGCGATACGCGGCTTGCTCATCCATATCACTCCTTTTCCTCAAGATACGCACATGTTTTCCCTAGCACAATTGTAGGTATTGTAACGTAGAAACATTAGTGCAGGATTAACGCCACCTGAAAGTAAGAAGAGTGAAGTAGTTCCAATTTGATATGATTGCGTTTACAATCTAAGTAAAACCAGAATAAATTACTAAGTAAAACCAGAATAAATTAAAGTGAATTTATAACTTAAGGATATACACAGGAAGAGGAGAGGAAGGATGAAAAAAACGCTGCTGGTATACATGCTGTTGATTGCGGCCTTTGCTCTCTATGTGTTCAGGTATGAACAAACGGGCCCGTTGAATGGTACTTGGGAGGATAAGGGGCTACGAGGCAGCATCGGAGAAACCTATATGATGATTACCTTCCAGTCTGGTTTGGAGTATTGGAAAAGCGGGCTCAAGGGCTTCGAGGATGCCGGGGATGCGCTGGGGGTGACTGTGGAGTATCGGGGAGCTACCCGTTATGATGCGCAGGAGCAGACGACCGTTATTGAGCAGGCGATTGCTCGTAAGCCCGCAGGGATTGCCATATCAGCGATTGATCCTCACTCCCTGATTCCGGTGATTAATAAGGCGCTGGATGCGGGCATTCCTGTAGTACTGTTTGATGCCGGAGCGCCGGGGAGTCGTGCGTATTCCTTTTTGGGCACGGATAATTATAAGGCGGGCGTGACTGCTGCAGATAAAATGGCAGAGCTGTTGGGACGAGAAGGCCAAGTCGCTGTTCTGACACTACCTGGACAGCAAAATCATGAAGAACGCTCGCGTGGCTTTCGCGATACCATTCAGCGGCAGTATCCTGCGATGAAGGTGGTGGAAGTAGCAGATGGCCGTGCAGACGCGATGGTCTCCCGGGATGAGTCGCAAAGGCTGATGAAAGCTTATCCGAAACTGGCGGGCATTTTTGTGACCGATGCAACGGGAGGAACAGGTGTGGGTGAAGCGGTACTGAGTCAAAAAAACAGCCATCCGCTGAAAATCATTTCTTTTGATACAAATAAAGCGACACTGGATATGATTCGTGGTGGGACGATCTCGGCAACGATTGCCCAGGGAACATGGAATATGGGCTATTGGTCGCTTCAATATCTGTTCCATCTGCATCATCATTTAACGATTCCTGCACCTTCTTCCTCTGGCGACAACACTCCGCTGCCCGTGCGGGTAGATACTGGGATTTCCGTGGTCACCCGGGCGAATGTAGATGATTATTATGCGAAATAAATTTTGGAAGCGTATCCACTTAAGGGTGCACCAAACGATGCCTCGCTTACGCTTGCGCAATATGCCTTTACGCTTTCAGCTCATGCTGCTGTTCCTGTTGTTTGGCATTGTGCCTTCGCTGGGATTAGGTCTGCTGGTCAATTGGACGGTGGAACGGATTATTGAGCGGCAGGTGGAAGACCATACGATGCAATTGATTGGCAAGGTGAACGAAGCACTGGACACCAAAATGGAAAATTTGCAAAACATGACGTATCTGATTGCTTTTAACCCCGATATCGGGGAGTTCTGGAAAGGGAAGACGCTGGCTGACGGCCACGCGGGTCATGCGAGTATAGTAACGCCGGAAAACCAGGGGGAGCGGACACAGAACTCGGTGCAAAATCAGGCTCACACTTCCAAGCAGGCATTAAGTTCTGTACAGGAGCAGGATACGCTATATGAAATGAAGCAATTTTTGCAGGGATATACTACGTTATATCCTGAGATTGCAGGGATTCTGATCGTAAACGAAAAAGGCGACTATATCAGCAATGAAATGTATGCTCGAAGCACGCGTAGCCTGACGGAAGAAGGCTGGTACCGACAGGCGGCGCAGCATGCAGGCATATTCACTGTGCTAGGACAGCCGAGCCACCGTAATGTAACGACTCATGTCCGGTACAAGGACAGTGAAATTGTCTCCGTCGTCCGTTCGGTTACGGATTCGGAAACCGGACATGTGTTAGGCGTGATTATGATTGACCTCAAGCTGCGGGCTGTGTCGCAGGCTGCCAGAGATGTAACCTTGGGCAAAAGCGGGTATTTAATGGTGACAGATGCTGAGGGGCGCAGCGTGTACAGGCCGGATATGCCTTTGATTGAGCGCATTCCGTCGCAATGGTTCGGGGCAGGTGACAGCGGGATGTTTACCCGTGAAGCTGGGGGCAGAGAATTGCTGTTCATGTTCAGGGCTTCCGAATTCACGGGCTGGAGAACAGTGGGGGTATTCCCGGCACGCGAATCTACACTGGAAGTTCGGCAAATTAAGTTCTATGTCGTCTGTTTTGTTTTTATTGTATGTCTATTTGGCTTAACGGCATCCTTGCGATTGTCGAGTTCCATTGCGCAGCCGATTTTCCGGCTGATGTCCTATATGCGGGCAGCAGAGACAGGAGATCTTACAGTTCGCCAATGGAGTGACCGTGGGGATGAAGTTGGGATGCTGGGGCGGAGTTTTAACCGGATGCTGGAGCAAATTCGCCGTCTCATGTCACTTAGCGAACTGAGGGAACGGCAAAAGCGGGATGCCGAGCTGCGCAGCCTTCAGGAGCATATTAAGCCGCATTTTTTATACAATACGCTAGATACCATTCACTGGATGGCTCGAAAAAATGGAGCAGACGACGTGTCCGACATGGTGGGGGCGCTATCGAGATTGTTCCGTCTAGGGCTGAGCAAGGGGGATGACTTTATTCCGCTGCGCTCCGAGATTGAGCACATATCGAGCTATATGCAAATCCAGCAAACCCGCTATCGTGACCGACTTCGCTGGGAATTGAATGTACCCGACGAGCTAAAGGATCTGTTCGTGTTGAAGTTAATGCTTCAGCCTGTAGTGGAAAATGCGATTTATCACGGCATCAAGGCCAGACGAGGCCCAGGCACGATTTGGATAGAAGCTAAAGCCGAGGGCGACAAGCTGCTGCTGACGGTACGTGACGATGGCGCAGGGATGACGGCGGACCGGCTGCGTGAACTGCGTGAATGGCTGGAAATACCCCTGGAGGCGATGGAAGGAAAGCAGAAGCAAAAGGGAGTTAGTACCCATGGCAGAAGCTATGGCATGCTGAATGTACAAGCGCGTATCCGGTTGTCTTTTGGCGAGGAATATGGAATTGTACTGGAGAGCAAAGAAGGGACAGGTACCTGCGTTACGATCACTCAACCATTGCTGCTGGATATGGCGCAACTGAAGAAGCCTTATGAAAAAGGAGAGGGTCAGGATGACGAAATCACAGGCCACAGACAACTCGACAACGGATAGTCTGATTGACCAGGCCATAACGGAAGTGACCATAGGGACGGCAAAACGTTATCAAGTATTGATCGCAGATGATGAGCCGATCATCCGAGAGGGGATACGAGATTGCATAGACTGGGCGGCTCTGGGCATGGAGGTGGCAGCAGAGGCGGAGGACGGAGAAGAAGCGCTGGAGCTGGTGGGTCAGCTTCATATCGACATCGTGCTGGTCGATATGAATATGCCGTTCATGGACGGCATTGAACTGATTCGGCGGCTGCGGGAAGAACGTCCGGAGTGCCGCTGTCTGATCATTTCTGGGCATGATGAGTTTGCTTATGCGCAGGAGGCTGTCCGACTTGGCGTAGAGGATTATATTTTGAAGCCGGTAGATGCGGATCAGCTTCATGCTGCGTTGTTGCGGCTTCGTCAGCGAATGGACGAAGAGTACAAGCGTGCTGCCTATGTAGAACAAGCCGCCGGACAGATTGAACGGAATATTCCGCTGCTGCGCCAGCGGTTTTGCCTGGAATGGCTGGAAGGGCAACACACGGGAAAAGACGTCATGGAGCAGTTGGCGTTTTTACGGCTTCCATCGCGGCCGCCTGCTCAGATCGGTGTCGTACGGTGGCCTGCGGCAGAGGCCCGGCAGACGATTATGCGCGAGAATGACCGCCAGCTATTTCTTTTTGCCGCTGAAAATATTATTGGCGAACTGCTGGAGGACTGCCCGCATGTGTTGTTCCGCGATGCGAACGGACTGATCGGCATATGCCTATGGCAGGAGGCACCCGAGACGATAGGCGCTTCCATGGAGCAGGCGATTGGACGCTACCTGAATATAGCGGTTCATACGCATGTGGAGTCCAACGCGGGTGGACTGGAAGGCGCAATTGACGCGTACCGGGTGAGTCGGGATCGAGTGTATGGCGAATCGCAGCTGTCTCCCATCGTACGTCGGGCTCGGCAGCTCATTCAGGAAGGTTACGCCGATCGGGAGCTGACGTTGGAAGCCCTTGCTTCGCGTCTACAAGTATCCGCCGTATATCTCAGCCGTGTGCTCAAAAAAGAGCTCAACGACAGCTTCGTGACCCTCGTCACGCGTGCTCGTATCCGTAAAGCGGTGCAGCTGCTGGATTCCACGACGTTGTCTATCTATGATATAGCAGAACGTACGGGTTACGACAGTCAGCACTATTTTAGCACCGCTTTTAAAAAGACTATGGGCGTGTCCCCTGTGCAGTACCGTAAAGGCGGTGGAATTCAAGAAAGCACGGTAGAGTAGGAAGGATTGGAATGGGAGATGAGTCCCACACTATTTCATCATGAACTGTAAGAAAAAATGTGTGTGTAATCACACCTATGTATTCAGGGGTTTGTTACGCTGGGGATAACGAACAAATATCTATCAATATTTGGAGGAAAACGATATGTTTTGTTATCAGTGTGAACAGACGCCGAGTGGCGGGTGTAAAGTAGTTGGGGTGTGCGGGAAGGATGAGACGATAGCAAGCTTGCAGGATACGATGATTTTTGCATTAAAAGGGATTGCTGCCTATGCGACACATGCTCGCCAGTTGGGATATAGCGATCCTGAGGTAGATCGGATCACGCATGAAGCGTTATATATGACCTTAACCAATTCTAACTTTAATGTACAAGAGCATTTGGAAATGGCGATGAAGGTCGGAAATGCGGCTGTACGGATCATGGATGTGCTGGATCGTGCGCATACGGATCGTTTTGGCATTCCGCAGCCGATTACGGTCAGCCAAAATAAAATCGAAGGCCAATGCATCGTCGTGACCGGACATAATTTGTATGCGCTGGAGGAATTGCTGCGGCAGACAGAGGGTAAAGGCATCAACATCTATACCCACTCAGAAATGCTGCCTGCCCACGGTTATCCGGCATTGAAGAAATATGCACATCTCAAAGGGAATATCGGTAAAGCCTGGTACGATCAACGCAGACTGTTCGAAGAGTTCCCGGGCGCCATTCTGGCTACGACGAACTGTGTTATGCCGATTAAAGGCACGTATGCAGACCGCTTCTTCTCTTATGAAGTAGCCGGGCTGGAGGGAGTAGCCAAGATCATGGACGACGATTTCTCTCCATTGATCGAGCGTGCTTTAGCACTGCCAGCCGCAGATGTAGAGTCTGAGCAGGTGCTTACAACGGGATATCATCATGAGACGGTTATCGGGCTGGCTCCTGAGATTATTCAGGCAGTTAAAGACGGGCATATCCGTCGTTTCTTCGTCATTGCAGGCTGCGACGCACCGGGCAAAGGCGGCAACTATTATCGCGAGCTGGCTACATCCTTGCCGAATGATACAGTCATTCTGACCACGTCCTGTGGTAAATTCCGTTTTAATGACGTGGATTATGGCACCGTTGGAGATACCGGCATTCCGCGTTATATTGATTTGGGGCAATGCAACAATTCCGGTTCTACTGTTAAAATCGCTCTGGCATTAGCGGATGCTTTCGGCTGTACGGTGAACGAACTGCCTGTCAGCATTGTTCTGTCCTGGTTTGAGCAAAAAGCGGTCGCCATCCTGCTGGGCTTGTTCAGCCTTGGCATCCAAGATATTCGCATTGGGCCGAAGCCGCCTGAGTTCATTTCTTCTGGCGTACTGGATGTACTGGTGGAGATGTTTGGCTTGAAACTAATTACTACCGCAGAGGAAGATATGAAAGCGATGTTGGCGTTGTCGTAAGGGGTTGGTGGGGAACTGCAAAGCGCAGTTCCTTTTTTGTTTCATCGTTCATCGATTCTTATAAAGATGTCCGTAAGAATCTTTAATGCCAGCTCAGTATCTTTGGATTCACGAGTTCTTAGGAGAGTCAAAATGGTTTTTATACTCGAATCTTCTTCGGTAAGCTCATCATTGTCCTTCACATATGTAAGCAACTGATAGACGCCCACGTTCAATGCCTTCGCTATTTTCTCCAGATTTTTCAAAGATATATTTCTCTCCGCTCGCTCAATGAAACCAATATAACTCGAATTGAATCCTGCTTTTTCGGCTAAAGCTTCTTGGGAAAGCCCTTTAGACTTTCGGATATCTCGAATACGTGTACCGACTAATTCTAAAAGTTCTGACATGATTACACCTCTCTATAGTAAGAATTTCACAAAATTCGATTCCAATCGCTCCAAAATGTAATATATAGACGAACGAGATCATCTCAATCTATATATTATTAATTGGAAGTCGCTTATTGGATTTTGCAAAATCCTCTAGTTAGAAGTGTAGAGAAAGAGTTACATCTAATTAATAAGTGTTAGTAAGTAAATTGAATTAAAAACTACTATATAGTAATATTTATTATGAAGCTTGTCCCGTAGCTAGAAAATTATACATCTTGATGGTTACATAATTGTGCTATGTTGCTCACATTTGTTTCAGGATTTTGCAAAATTCGATACCAGTCGCTCCGAAGTGCAAGGATATAGACGAACTAAACTATTTCCATCTATATCTTGTTCATTGGAAGTCGCTTATGGGATTTTTGCAAAATCCTCGTTTATGAAATTTTAATTCAGGAGTTGATTCCCCTTGAAACATTACTCCTTAAGTCCCCTACATAGTGATTCCGATTTCAAATTGCCTAAGTACAGCGACACCTACATATTCAATTGCATGATGGATTTTCAAAAGCTTGCCGAATACCAGATCAAGCTTGCACAGATGATGCGCGACCATAATCAGTTTCACAACTGCCTCATTCTTTGTGATCAAGCGATGTTTTCTATGGCTAAGGCCATTTATGTTCATCGAAATCAAATCATTCCATTGTATATCCGTTTATCCGTGACTGACCTGTTCCCTTTAATTCACACAGATGCTGAGCCTAATTTAGATATGGTGCTGTTTATCGGTACGGTACATTATCTGGTTTCGGGAGAAGATGATGTATCTAAAGAGCCGATGAAGCTGGGGGAAGTAGACAAGTTGCTTTATAAAACGGACTCTATTCTAGGGACTCTGTCACAGCGGATCGTAGCTGATCCGTCTAAGCGGTATCCATCTATTTATAAAGAAAATCCATTTAATGAGTCGTTAGATCTTTTATCAATAATCCCCGATGCTTTTTGAGCCAATGATATATAATGACGAAAAGGAAGATGTTGGATTACGACTTAAAGTTCTATAACAGAAAGGGTGTATTTCATATGCCTACATACAACAAGCTGGTACGAGATCGGATTCCGCATATCATTATGTCTCAAGGCAAGGAGTGTCGGACACGCATTTTGGACCCAGAGGAATATAAGCAGGAGCTGAGAACCAAGCTTCGTGAAGAGGCTGAGGAATATTTTGAAGCGGACAAAGATCAGGATGCGCTGGAAGAGCTGGCGGATATGCTGGAAGTCATCCGAGCGTTGGCAGAAGAATATGGGGCGAATGCAGAAGAGCTGGACAAGCTGCGGGCAGACAAAGCCGAGGCACGGGGCGGATTCCAGGAGCGAGTGTTTTTAATTGATGTCGATGAAGGTAAAAGTTAACTAAAATACTTTTAAGATAAGCACATTCAAAAAGGGAGCTTGATAACTGGAGCTGCCTTTTTTTTGTCTCTTTTTAAGCACCCAGTATAGCGGAAAATTATAAAGTGGAAGTTATTTTAATTTATTTACAAGCCATATGACTATTTAGTCAACGAGTTTCATGTTATCTCCTCCAACTTCCCCCTCCCCCCACACAAAGGTTAAAATTTTATAAAAAAAGTTCAAAACCTGCAAAGACCTTTCCCGGCCTGGAATGATACCATGTGTTTGCACATAAAAAAAGGAGAGGTGCTCATTGCCTCACTTATGTAAGCGCTATCTCATTTCGACTCTAATCAGCACTTACCTTCAAATTGACCCGCATCACATGAGGAAAGGGGAACTTCATATGAAAAAAGGAGCTGTTGTCGTATGGCTTCTGGTTTTGGCCCTGATGCTTTCGGCCTGTAATTTGGCGGAGAGTGGAACGGGCAGCAAGGAAAAAGGCTACGTAGGCATTTCCATGCCGACCAAATCGTCCGAGCGTTGGGTAGGGGACGGAGAAAATATGGTCCGGTTGTTTCAGGAGCAAGGCTATAAAACGGATTTACAGTACGCCGAGGACGTGGTGGAAAACCAAATCTCCCAAATCGAAAATATGATCACCAAGGGTGTCAATGTTATGGTGATCGCTTCGGTCGACGGAAACACGCTGACGGATGTGATTCAGAAGGCACACGACCGAGGCATTCAGGTCATTTCTTACGACCGGCTGATTCGCAACACACCGTATCTGACGTATTATGCGACCTTCGATAACTTTAAGGTGGGCGTGCTACAGGCGGCATATATTGAGAAAAAGCTGGGACTCAAGGAAGGCAAAGGCCCTTTCAATATCGAGCTGTTCGGTGGTTCACCGGATGACAATAACGCCTATTTCTTCTTTAATGGTGCGATGTCTGTACTTAAACCATACATCGATTCCGGCAAACTGGTCGTGCGCAGCAAGCAGATGACGATGGCGCAGATCGCTACACTGCGGTGGGACGGAGCATTGGCCCAGTCGAGAATGGATAACCTGCTGAGTGCGTACTATTCGGGGGCTAATCTGGACGCGGTACTATCCCCTTATGACGGAATCAGTATCGGTATCATTTCATCCCTAAAAGGGGTCGGATATGGATCAGCGAACAAGCCGCTGCCGATCATTACAGGGCAGGATGCGGAGCTGGCTTCCATCAAGTCCATTGTGGCTGGGGAGCAGACGCAAACTGTATTTAAGGATACTCGCAAGCTGGCTGAGCAAACGGTCGTGATGGCCAACAGCATTTTACAGGGCAAACAAGCGGAAGTGAATGACACCGAATCCTATAACAACGGTAAAAAGATCATTCCTGCTTACTTACTTGATCCAATCTCGGTGGATCGGACGAATGTGGAAAAGGATATTGTCGGCAGTCACTATTACACCAAGGAGCAAATCGGACTGAAATAAGAGTAAGAATCCAACCGAAAGGAGCGTATCCCATGACTGGAATCATTTTGGAAATGAAGGGAATTACCAAAACCTTTCCCGGCGTGAAGGCATTGGAAAATGTAAATCTCAAGGTCAAGGAAGGCGAAATCCATTCCCTGTGCGGTGAGAACGGTGCAGGCAAATCGACGCTGATGAAGGTACTAAGCGGTGTATATCCGCATGGAACCTATGAAGGGGATATTGTTTTCCAGGGCAAAACGTGTGAGTTCAAGGATATCAAGCAGAGCGAGGAATTGGGCATTGTCATTATCCATCAGGAGCTGGCACTGATCCCGTATCTCTCGATTGCAGAAAATATTTATCTGGGCAACGAACGCGCCAGTGGCGGCGTGATTGATTGGAAAGAGACTTTTGTAGGGACACGCGAGCTGCTGTCTAAGGTCGGTTTGAGTGAAAATCCCAATACATTAGTTACGAACATCGGGGTCGGGAAGCAACAACTAGTTGAAATTGCGAAAGCGCTCTCTAAAAAGGTGAAGCTGCTTATTCTCGATGAACCGACAGCGGCGTTGAATGAGGATGATAGTGAAAATCTGCTTAATTTGATGCTGGAATTTAAAAAGCAGGGCATTTCCTGCATTCTCATCTCCCACAAGCTGAATGAAGTCGCAAAGGTGTCGGATTCGATTACGATTTTGCGGGATGGGAAGACGATTGAGACACTGGATATGAAAAAGGATGAGGTCACGGAGGATCGGATCATTAGCGGGATGGTTGGACGTGATCTGACCAGCCGTTATCCAGAGCGTCATGCCGAGATTGGCAAAGTCGTTTTGGAAGTGAAGGATTGGACGGTGTATCACGAGCACCATGCAGACCGCAAGGTGCTGGATCAGGTGAATTTGAACATCCGTCGCGGTGAGATTGTTGGTATTGCCGGGCTGATGGGAGCGGGACGGACCGAGCTGGCGATGAGCATTTTTGGCAAGTCGTATGGACGCAACATTTCCGGTCAGCTGATTAAAGACGGCAAGCCGATCCAGAACAACACGGTTACGGACGCGATCAACAACGGCTTTGCCTATGTGACAGAGGATCGCAAGGAGTATGGCCTCATTCTGATGGATGACATCAAGCGTAATATTTCGCTGACTGGCCTGAACAAGCTGACGAAGGGCGCTGTCGTCAATGAGCAGGAGGAAGTCGTTATTGCAGAGGAAATGAAAAAAAGCATGAACATCAAAGCGCCGAGCATTTTACAGAAAACGGGTAATCTGAGTGGCGGCAATCAGCAGAAGGTGGTGCTGAGCAAATGGATTTTTGCCGGGCCGGATATTCTGATTCTGGATGAGCCGACACGCGGCATTGATGTGGGCGCCAAATATGAAATTTATACGATTATTCATCGACTTGCCGCTGAAGGCAAGGGAGTGCTGGTCATTTCGTCCGAGCTACCAGAGGTACTAGGCTTGTGTGACCGGATTTATGTCATGAATGCTGGGCGGATCACTGGAGAGGTTAGCCGTGAGGACGCGTCGCAGGAAACGTTGATGAGATATATGACCAAGTCAGGAGGCGTGAAGCATGGAAACCATAACTAAACTATTTAAAAATAACATCCGCCAATATGGCATGATGATTGCGCTGGTCGTCATTATGATTTTGTTCGAGGTACTGACAGGCGGCCTGCTGTTGAAGCCGATTAATATTACAAATCTGATTCTGCAAAACAGCTATATTCTCGTGCTGGCTATCGGGATGGTGCTGGTCATCATCACTGGACATATTGATCTGTCCGTCGGCTCCATAGCCGCTTTTGTCGGTGCGGTTGCCGCCATAATGATGGTCGACTGGCAGCTTCCAGCATGGATCGCTGTGATTGCATCTTTGCTGGTCGGGGCGTTAATCGGCGCATGGCAAGGGTTCTGGGTCGCTTATGTACGGATTCCGGCATTTATCGTTACATTGGCGGGAATGCTGCTCTTTCGCGGATTGACAATGATCGTGCTGGAAGGCCAATCTATCTCTCCATTTCCAGGGGGATTCCAGAAAATCAGTTCAGGCTTCCTGCCGGATTTTTCATCTACCGGGTATAACCTGGTATCCATCATTGTCGGTATTGCACTCACGGTATGGTTTATCGTGAACGAACTTCGCGAACGCCGTTCTCAGCTTAAATATGGATTCGAGGTTCCGTCACAGACTTTATTTGTACTCAAGTTGATTGTGGTAGCTGCGGTTATCAATCTGTTCACCTTCATGCTCGCGAGCTACGCGGGGATACCTAACATTCTCGTGCTGCTGTTCATACTGATCGTTGTATACTCCTTCGTCATGAACCGCACGATTATGGGCCGTCATGTGTATGCGTTGGGTGGAAATGAAAAGGCAGCGGGTCTGTCCGGTGTCAAAACGAAAAAAGTAACGTTCTGGGTATTCGTCAACATGGGCGTGCTGGCCGCCATTTCCGGTCTGATCTTTGCTGCACGTCTGAATGCGGCTACGCCGAGAGCAGGTACGAACTTTGAGCTGGATGCCATCGCGGCTTGCTTTATCGGCGGTGCTTCGGCATCCGGCGGGATCGGAACCGTTTTTGGAGCCATTATCGGTGGTTTGGTCATGGGTGTACTGAATAACGGAATGTCTCTGATCGGTCTGGGTATTGACTGGCAGCAAGGCATTAAGGGCTTGGTGCTGCTGCTGGCGGTTGCCTTCGATATTTACAACAAAAACAAAAGATCAGCTTAAGCTCAGATTCGATATCGTAAAACAAGACACCTCCAGTCCCACTTAAAATGTGGATGCTGGAGGTGTCTTGTTTGTTAGGCCTGGAATGTAGGAACCATCATCCGAAGCCAGCACACATATTATCCTGAAACCGTCGCTCCATCTGCCGGAATATGGACGCGTCCCTCCAAACCTTCACGGTTGATATGTTCTGTAAGCTCAGAGCGAGTTAGTAGACAATGGTTGATTGCCTCCATGTGGACAGCCACGATTTGTGTATAAGAGGCATGCTGTGCAACAGCTGTTACATCTTGGGCAGTCATAATAATAGGATCACCTACCGTAAACCGTGCTCCTCCAGCGTTCACAATTGTCCACTCAGGACGGTATTTATCCAGTGTTTCCGCGACTTCACTGCACCAGATCGTATCCCCAGCCAAATAGACGACAGGTTCACCTGGAGCCTGAAACACAAAGCCGGATACGGGTCCCATCTGTTCCCCGATTTCTCCGGTGCCGTGATGCCCGGCTGTACGGATAATCTCAATTTCTCCCACAGAACCAGCTACCCAAATCGGAGTAACCTGTGTAAAACCGTCAGCAGCGATCTGTTCTTCATTTCCGGGCTGGCAGAAGACGGGAATTTGTTTGTCCAACCAGCGTACTGCTGCCGGGTCCCAATGATCCGGATGTAAATGTGTGACGATCACAACGTCAGGCTGTCCGAGTGCCTGCCATTGCGGCGGCAAGGGAACCAGCGGATTACGGCGGGCATTTTCCGTATTGGGAACTGGCGGATTTGCGCCAGCATCGCTTAACATCGGATCAATCAGAAATTTTACTCCAGCGTATTCCAACCATAAGGTTGCGTTGCGGATTAGTGTGATTTTCATATATGGAAGCTCCTTTGGTAGTGAATGTTTTTGGACCGAGTATATTTTCGGTGGTTCTTTGTTTCTGTTACAATCATATCTGACGCAAGGAGCTACAGGCTACAGCCTGCTGAAAGGAAAACCAACATACTCGTTTCATCATGAAAGGAAAAATAACTATGGAACTATTCGTACCTGATGACACCGATCTGCGCATTCTTCATCATTTAATTGAAGACAGCTCTTTATCGAACAAGGAGATCGGCCAGCTTGTTCATTTGACAGGCCAAGCCGTAGGGGCACGTGTTCGAAAAATGCAGGATGCGGGCATTATCGAGGGCTATACGCTGCGCTGGAACCCTGAAAAAATTGGCCAGACGATTCATGCCTTTATTACGGTTTTTTTGAATTCAGGAACGACTCACAGTGCTTTCCAGGCTTTTGCACGGGAGCATCCCTATATTGTCGAAATCCATCGGGTGAGTGGGGAAGGCTGTTATTGGATGCGCTTGCGCATGTCATCACAGGCAGAGTTAAATACCATGCTGGATGAGCTTACGAAGTTTGGTAATTACAAATTGAGTTTTTCCATTGGTGAGATTTAACGATAAAAGCTTTCGGCGTTTGTGCCGAAAGCTTTTTTATTTGGGCGAAGGCTATGAGCTCAACGTTATAGGCTCATTTTAAAAATATGCTGCAAGCCGTGTTGTCCCATTTTAGTGTTGCCTTCATCGATAAAGCCGCATTTGCGATACAGATTTTGGGCAGGCAGATTACGGGCATTGACGCCCAGTACAATCTCGCGAATATGTGGGAAGTGTCTGGCGATGAACTGTGGTAGTAAAAGCAGCCCTTTTTTAGCGAATCCTTGTCCCTGATCTGCGTAATGAATAGAGAACGCGCGCAGCAGCAGTGCCTCAGCAGTATTCGTATAGTCCGCTAATTCTTCCCCATCGTATAAAATGAAAAATCCAACGGGTCTTCTAGTAGCCGTAATCACGACAGGATGGCGGTGCGGATCTTCCTTGGCCAGTGTCAGCATTTCATCCGGCATTCCAGTAAACTGCTTCTGCTCCTCAGGTAAGTAGAAGGTATGTAAAATGGCATCATGCCCACAATGGTAAGGGACAAGCTCTACATTATTCATCATTACACTCCGATCTGTACGGATTTTAACTTTCTATATCATCTAGTTTGCTAAAAAAAGAAACCTGAACTCGCCTTGCTTACGTATTACCCATACATAAACTAGCATAGTCAAAAGGAGACGTCTACGGTTATGAAGCAGCTTGCAGAATATCGGGAAAGCCAGGACGTATTGCGTCATGAGCTGAAGAATATTGAAAAATGGGAAAAGGAACAGAAGGACATTTTTTTCTGGGAAAAAATCGGCAGATGGCCTTTTATGCTGCTGGATCGGCTGACGCCCAAAATCATTAAAGACAAGCTAGAGCAACTGCTTAATGAGATGGGCAGTTTCATTCAGAACGGCGGCAAATATTTGGTGAAGGAAGAAACGGTTCTGAACAGGCTGAAAAAGACGGCCCATGAACATGTAATTCAGCGAAATGGCACAGATTCCGTGTCGGATACGCAGGACCTGCCTCGTGCCGGGGAAAACGCTGATTCGGAACATAGTGCCGAACCTAGGTGGGAGTTGAAGCAGGCGGCTGAGCTCCCGCTAACAATCATGGATCGGACTGCTGACGAGATGACGGCGGGTCGCATTACCTTTGCCACCGCTCAGGGAGCAACAACGGGGATTGGGGGTGTGTTTACGATTGCGGCGGATATTCCTCTTTTGCTCGGCTTGTCACTCAAAGTGCTTCAGGAAATAGCCTTGTGTTATGGCTTTAATCCCCATGATAAGCAGGAACGCATTTTTATTATTAAATGTATGCAATTTGCTTCATCTGATATTGTGGGTAAAAAGGCTGTTTTAGAGGAGCTGGCTTTGTTTGATGATCCTTCACGTCAGGCACAGGTTTTTTCCCAGATGCAGGGATGGAGAGAGGTCATTAACACCTATCGTGATCAGTTTGGATGGAAAAAGCTGCTTCAAATGGTCCCGATTGCGGGCATTTTGTTCGGCTCCATCGCGAATCGAAGCGCTATTAGTGACGTAGCAGAAGCAGGGAAAATGTTGTATCGGAAGCGTCGTATTTTGATGCGTTTGGCAGAAGTAGAGAACTGATTGCAACACTTAGGCGTAAAAGGGGATATTTTTTTCGTGAGGAAACACGTGAGTTGGCTATAAAGTTGTGCAGCGGCCAAGATGGCCGCCACACGTTTGCCTGTTACACTTCGGCTCCATTTTCTTCCGCCCAGCGGTTCAGGGTTTTATCTGTAGGAAGCAGGAAGGTTAAGATGCCGAGCAGTGGCAAAAAGCCACACAAGAACATGATGTGGGTGATGCCTACTTTGTCGATCCAGTTGCCGAGTACGAGTGCGCCTACACCGCCAAGGCCAAAAGCAAGGCCCGTAATGAGACCGGACACGGTCCCGATTTTACCAGGCACAAGCATCTGTGCATATACGACTGTGACCGAAAAGCTAGACAGCATAATAAATCCGATAATCGCCAGCAGGATTGCCGTCCAGAATTGGTTGGCATAAGGCAGCAACAGCGCGAGTGGTGCAGCTAATACCATGGACAGAAAAATCATATTGCGTTTACCAAAACGGTCCGCCAGTGGACCGCCAAAGAAGGTGCCCAGCGCTCCAGCCCCGAGGAACAGGAAAATGTAGAGCTGTGCATCAGCCAATGGCATTTTGAATACTTCCATCAGGTAAAACGAATAGTAGCTTCCGACCGAGGTTGAGTACCACGAACGGACGAATACCAGTAGAATGAGGACAATCATGGCAAACATAACGCGGTTACGCACTTCGGGCTTCATGCGGCGTGCCACCGCTTTTTTACGTGCAATGCCTTCTGTACGCAGGACGTTACCGTACCAGCGGGCGATGAACGATTGCACCACAATTCCCGCTGCTGCAATACCTGTGAACCAGATCGCACCGAATTGTCCCAACGGGATAAAAATCCAGCTCGTGAGCATCGGCGCCAGCGATTGGCCCGCATTGCCGCCAACTTGAAAAATGGATTGTGCTAAGCCCCGGCGTGATCCTGCCGCCATATGGGATACGCGCGAGCCTTCAGGGTGAAAGGCAGCCGAGCCCAGACCCACAAAGATGACTGCGATCAGCACCGCTTTATAATCGGCAGCATAGGCGAGCAGCAGCATGCCGGTCAGCGTAAAGCCCATACCGATGGGAAGAATAGCTGGCGTAGGTCGTTTGTCCGAAAACAAGCCAATCACGGGCTGCATGATTGAAGCTGTAAAATTGATCGCGAATGAAATCCAGCCGATCTGCGTGTAGCTCAGGCTCATAGATTCCTTTAAGATCGGAAAGATCGCTGGAATGACCGATTGAATCGAGTCATTGAACAGATGGACGAAACTGATCGCAATCAGAATCGCAAAAACGGTGCTTTTCGCTTGCGGCCCCGGGAGGGGAAGCGATTGGCCCGTTTCATTTTTTGCAGCAGATTTACTAGTCATGGCAACCTCCGAATATGTATGTATATTTTAAGATATAGGAAGCGATCCGTTTGCAGCAAATGGCTGAAAGTGGGATAAAGCCCCACTTTACTCATTGCTGCTTGCCCATTCTGCTGGATACTCTTTATTACTCGATTTAGTTGGTTTCTAAAATGGTACATCGAAATTCAAACGTTTATCATCCTCAAAACCGATATATATGTGAGTATTTTGCATAAGTCCCAAGAGCGCTTTTCAAATCAGCAAAATAGAGATCGAAGTGATCCAGTTCGTCTATATATTATATTTTTGAGCGTTGGGAATGGAATTATGCAAAATACTGATATGGAAATATAGATAGAAAAGGGGAACCACGATGAGAAAAGCAGCGAAGATTTTGCTGGCAGTATCCATGGTATGTGGAGCGGTGGTGGGAACTACGTTAAACACTGGAGAAACAGCAGTAGCGGCAAATGTAACGACGAACAACACTTGGAAAAACGCTAAAATTATAGACGTGATCGACCGGAATAACTACATACTGGATGACGGTTCTTTATGGAGAAAGAGTATAGATGGCCCGGTTATTGAGAAATTGAATTTGAAAGGCATTACAGGCAGCAAAAACGAGAGCCAAGGTTATTATGGCTGGACTGAGGACGGGAAGGTAGCCATCTGGGATGATAACTCCGACCCAAAAGTGACGGCTCAATCCTCAGGAGTTAAAGAAATTACAGGTGAGGGTTTGGCTATTAAAACCGATGGGACGATCTCCTGGGGAAGAGAACAGGTTGAGGGAATATCGGATGCTATAGATGGTGATAAGGTAAGTACCTATTTTACGGTTCTTACTCGATCCGGTGATGTATGGTATTCCACAGGGTACGCAGAATCTAAGCCCCGCAAGATAGGTCATGTAGATGGTGCGCTTGATATCAAAATGAGTACGGCGTATGCTGCAGTACTTAAGGAAGATGGCCATGTCACGATGCTGGATATGCTGACCAATGAACCACCGCGCGAAGTGGGAAGTGATATTGCTTCAATTTTATGGAAAAAAGGTACACATGTCTTGATTACTGTACATCATGATGGGACTGTATGGAGCTATGACCGAATGAAGAAATATCCAGCTGTGCAGCTTAGCGGGTTATCTAATGTTGCACGGTTGGTTGATTCGCCTGACGAGCTTTTTGCACAATTAAAGGATGGCTCTTGGGTCGGCTATAAGGACGGAATCACGACTGCGCTGAGCTTGCCTACATTAACGGGTATGTCCTTGTTGACGACCTCCAAAGAGGCTGCCATCGGCGATACGATTCAATTAAATGTACAAGAGACGTATTCGAACGGTTATCGACTAACACGTCATCCCGAAGCTAGTGAGATTGAAGTGGAGAAACCGCAGGTTGCCGAGCTACAGCAGAATGGTTCCGGTACACTCAAAGTAAGGGGCATTGGAAGCACATCCGTAGCTCTGCGGACCGAAGGAATACCATCTTCTTTTACACTAAAGGTATCGTCCGATCAAACCTTGACCGGGGCGGCTATACTGAACGGCAATGTGTATTTGCCTGTGCAGTCTGTGTTCAAGACGCTGGGTGGATCTGTTACCGTGGCGAACCAGACCTTTACGATCAAGCTGGGTAAAAACAATATCGTACTCCAAAAAGGGAGCTCCACCGCGATGGTGAATGGTAAACCTGTTGCACTGAAGGGCAAGGTTCAAACGGTTAACGGACAGGTTGTATTCCCGGGAACATTACTGACCGATCTGAAGTTGGGCGGATTCAAATGGAATCGTGACCGCCAGCAAGGAGAATTATCTGTGGGCGCTACCAAGCTGGTCATTGAGACGCCAGAAACGGCAAAAATTATCAGAGCCATTGATCTGGGTAGTCTGTCCAAATTAATTGGCAAAACCTATTGGGTCAATAACTTCTATAGCGCTGGAGAGCGATTTGGCAAGGTAACAGTTAAAGATATCGAAGTCAGCACGGATCCGAACGGTGTTAAATCTTACGAAGTTATTTTCCAGGGGGCCAATGGCGAAACTTATGACACGTATTCCATCATCGGAGCTTCACGCATTCCACAAATGCTGTCTGATTCCGATCAATTTCTGACTTACGATCCGTACAAGAAATACCAATGGTCGCAAGCCATCTGGAACAAGATTAAAAATAATGAGGTAAGCTTGGGCATGAATACGACGCAGGTGCAGTTCGCATGGGGAAACCCAACAGTCAGAGAAAAGGGGGCTGCTTCAAACGGAACTCAAGTCGAAGCCTGGGTATACGGCAACCGTAGTCTTTATTTCAAGGCGGTAGCTTTCGTGAATGGCAAAGTCATAGAAGTATGGCTGTAGGGTAGCTGGTTTTCTATAACGGTTTGAACAAGGTATCTCCAGAGTCGTATATACGGCTCTTGGGATGCCTTTTTTTCATTTAACAAAACTAAGCTCTTTATTTAACAAACTTAAGATATGATTCTTTATATCATACATCTTGTTATTTAGATAATAGCTCCGTAGAGAAAGTACGAAGAGCACAAGAGAAGAGAGGATCTGATTTGAGAATGAAATCGCTAAGGAAACCATTATCAGTTGCATTACTATCTTTACCATTACTTCTAGGTTCCCTGGGTGGAAGTTATGCGAGTGCGGCAACCCTACCAACAACGGTAACTCCAACAGAACCATCGTGGGGATATTTCGTAGATCATTATAAAAATAATAGTTCTGCCAATAAGACGGAAAGCTCTAATCCGACCCTCGGGTTGCTCTCCGAATTTAATAAGCTTTGGACTCCCGGCGCTACTTGGGATACAGGTACCAAGCTAAACAGCAGCGTGCTGGACGCCAATATTCAAAAAGTGATTGATATAGCTGCCCGTCGCACTTCTAGTGAGGCTGATGCGGCTTATTTGGATGATCGCAGAAACCAGAGCTACAGTGTGATCGACGGTCTGGGTTCGCTCACTGATGTATATCGAAAGAATGCAGGTGCCACGACAACGATCAACGACATTCCGGCAGATGCCCTGACTAAGAAATACGAAGATGAGGGAACGAATGCAGGGAGTACAAGCTCCAATCTCGGTAACATCGTAAATCTGGTAAATACCTTGCGCGGGGAATACTCTACGACGAACCCGGCTAAGTCTTACTTTAGCTATCCTCGTCCGTTTCGCTGGAGCGATAACTCAGTGGTTGTTCCGAGCCTTATTCCTGCTCTCAAAGCTGATGCTACTAGCGATGGCGGCTTTCCTAGCGGTCATACCAATGCTGCATATCTCAGTTCTATTGCTATGGCCTATGCCGTGCCGGAGCGTTATCAGGAACTGCTGACACGAGCTTCGGAGCTGGGCAATAACCGTGTTGTTGCCGGTATGCACTCCCCGCTTGATGTTATGGGAGGACGTGTCATGGCAACGGCGATGGCTGCTGCTATCCTGTCTGATCCGGCCAATAGCAGTTTGAAGAAAGCGGCTTATCAGGATGCTCGTAAACAACTGCTGTCTCAAAAAGGCACAGCTCCAGATCGATTCAGCAATTATGCCACAAACAAAAAAAATTATAATCAACGATTAACATACGGATTCAGTCAGGTTAATCCAACTACGACGCCAATGACAGTGCCTAAGGGAGCTGAGGTACTGTTGGAGACACGCTTGCCTTACCTGGATAGCACACAACGTCGTTGGGTTTTGGCTACTACAGGGATTCCTTCCGGCTATCCTGTACTTGATGATGCTGAGGGATGGGGACGATTGAACCTGTTTTCCGCCGCGGATGGCTACGGTGCTTTCACCAATAATGTTGCGGTAAATATGGACGCTTCCAAAGGCGGTTTCAATGCACTGGATCGCTGGCGCAACAATATCTCCGGCGTTGGAAAGCTGACTAAAAAGGGAACAGGTACGTTGAAGCTAATGGGCAACAATACGTATTCCGGCGGTACACAGATCGAACAAGGTACTCTGGAAGGAACTTCGGAAACGGCTTTCGGAAGTGGTGGAATTACGAATAACGGGGGAACTCTTCTTAAAAATGCTTCTGGAAAGCTGATTATTGGCGGAAATTACAGACAATCTGCCAAGGGAACACTTGAGCTTAACCTGCACAGTAAAAATGATGTGCTCAAAATGAAGGGAACAGCCATACTCAACGGAAAATTACGTCTGAATTTTTCTAACAAATATGTACCGGCCAATGGTGCTACGATCTTAACTTATGGTAAACGGAATGGAGCATTTTCTTCGATTGAAACAGTAGGTTTACCAAGCAATTATAAAGTGAAGGTTATCTATACAGCTGACAGTGCTCAGTTGAAAGTCACTAAGTAAAACGTAATTAACTCTCTATACAACAATTGAAGTGCACCTTTAAAATACATGGGGATAAACCAGAAGGTTATTCCAGTATGTATTCTAGGGTGCACTTTATTGTTTCATCATAATTAATCAAAAGTATAAAAAGGTCAAAATTTGACCTTAATGTAGTAAAATAATCCCGCTGTTTGAAAGCGCAGTCATGATATTCTTAAGAAGCATATTTGATCAAAGTTTTAAATGATTCAGACTAACTAAGAGGAACAGAGGAAAGGAAGAGACTGATGAGTCTTGAAAAGGAATACGTTAAAATAGCCCAAGATGTCATTAAAGGGCTTGGCGGAGAAGACAATATTATTTCCATGGCACATTGTGCCACACGGCTGAGGCTGATTGTAAAAGATAGAGAAATTATTGATGATGAATTTATTGAGAATATTGATAAGGCCAAAGGCGTTTTCTTTACCTCTGGGCAATATCAAATTATTTTTGGAACCGGTACTGTAAATAAAGTATACGATGCCATGGTTGGTCAAAGCATATCTGCTACATCAAAAGCTGATTTGAAAGAAATGGCCTCCACCCAAGATGATAATCGGTTCAAAAGAATGATCCGAGTTTTCGGGGATGTATTTGTTCCGATTATGCCCGCATTGGTAGCTACAGGATTATTCATGGGAGTTAGAGGCTTAGTAACTCAGCCTGCACTGCTTCAGTTATTTGGACTTACACCTGATCATATTTCTGCGAATTTCATATTGTTTACGCAAATATTGACTGATACGGCTTTTGCATTTTTACCCGTGTTGGTATGTTGGTCGGCCTTCCGGGTGTTTGGTGGATCGCCACTATTGGGGATTTTGATTGGATTAATGTTAGTGAGTCCTTCGTTGCCTACATCCTGGGATGTCGCCCAAAAAGTTCAGGAACCACTAGTGTTTTTCGGATTCATTAAAATTGCAGGCTATCAGGGCTCGGTTCTGCCTGCTTTCATAATAGGTGTCGTGGGGGCGATGCTGGAGAAGAAGATCAGGAAGTCAGTCCCCGATGCATTGGACTTAATTCTAACACCGTTTCTAACATTATTAATAACACTGGTACTGGGATTGTTCGTAATTGGTCCCATTTTTCACGAGGTGGAAACTTTAATATTAATGGCTGTTACCGCCATTTTGAAATTACCATACGGCATCGGCGGATTTATTTACGGTGGCATCAATCAGATTATTGTAGTTACCGGACTACACCATGCCTTAAACCTGATTGAAATACAGATGTTAGTGGGCAATGGTTGGAATATGGTGAACCCGATCAGTTCGGCGTCGATTTGCGCACAAGCGGGTGCTGCGCTAGCTGTTGGTCTAAAATCTAAAAATGTAAAAACCAAATCCATTGCTTATCCTTCTACCTTGTCTGCGTTGTTGGGCATTACAGAACCCGCTATCTTTGGGGTGAACATTCGATATGGCAAACCGTTCATGATGGGCTTGATTGGAGGAGCGGTTGGTGGTTTCTTCGCACGTATATTTAATATTCAAGCAACGGGGATGTCGATTACAGCCCTACCTGGAATGTTATTGTACCTGAACAATCAGATATTTCTTTACATTTTAGTTTGTGTAATCGGCTTTGCTGTAGCATTTTCGCTAACGTGGATCTTTGGGTTTAAAGAAAAAACAGATAACAAATAAAATGATGTGGGGAGAATCATGGACAACAACACACTACTTAAGAAATTGGACAGCCTTTCAATAGAAGAGAAAATAGGCCAGCTCATCCAACTGACCGGTGATTTTTTTGAAGGGGATATAGACACTGTTGTGACAGGGCCTTTAAAAAAATTAGGGTTAAACGCCGGCTACAATATATATAACACAGGATCGATATTGAACATCACTAACCCAGAAAAAATTATCCAGTTGCAAACGGATTATTTGGAAAAATCGATTCATAAAATTCCGCTGCTGTTCATGGCAGATATTATCTATGGGTATCGAACTATCTTCCCGATTCCGATTGCACAAGCATGTAGTTGGAATTATGAGGGAATAGAACATGCGGGTTCGATTGCTGCCCAGGAATGTTACGACGAAGGTGTTCACGTGACCTTTTCCCCCATGGTAGATATCGTTAGAGATCCCCGTTGGGGGCGGGTGATGGAATCGCCTGGAGAGGATACTTTGCTAGCGAAGAAATACGCTGAAAGCATGGTTCAGGGGATACAGGGAAGAAACTTGGAAGGGATCATACCAGCCAATAAAATTGCCGCTTGCGTCAAGCATTTTGCCGCTTATGGGGCACCTGTCGCTGGACGTGAGTATAACGCCGTGGATATGTCGGAGCATACGCTGCGAGAATATTATTTGCCAGGGTATCAAGCTGCAATCGAGGCGGGGGCAAAGCTTGTTATGACGGCCTTTAATACCTTGAACGGCGTCCCTGCGACAGGAAACGAGTGGCTTAACCGCGACGTGCTAAGACGAGAAATGAACTTTAATGGTGTGTTGATCTCGGATTACGCCGCTATAGAAGAACTGATCATGCACGGTTATGCTGAAGACGAGGCTTCAGCCGCAAGGATTTCGTTATTGGCTGGTGTTGATGTGGATATGAAGACAGCGATATATGCCAATCAATTGGAGAAAGTAGTATCGGATGACGAGCATATGCTGGAGCTTTTGAATGAGGCTGTATACCGTGTTTTAAAGCTAAAAAATGATTTGGGGCTTTTTGAGGACCCGTTCCGCGGATTACAGGAAACCGTTCAGCGGTCGAGAAACAGTATTCTGTCAGATGAACATAAAAAAGCCGCGCTGTCCTTGGCTGAAGAATCCGTAGTCTTGCTGAAAAATGAAAATCAACTACTGCCATTGTCTAAACATACCAAAGTAGCTTTAATCGGCCCTTACGCAGATGAAAACTCTACCCTGGGCATGTGGGCCATTAAGGGGGATGAGGCGGATACCGTCAATTTGAAAATGGGATTATTAAAGCATGTTGATCCCGGCAATCTCTCGGTTTGCAAAGGGGCGTATATGCTCCCCGCTAATGCGAGAGAAGCCCTAGGCAAATATGCGGACAAGCTGGCTGCTGAAACAGTCGATGAGGAGGCCCTGCTGCACGAAGCGATCCGGAATGCTAACGAAGCGGATGTCATTGTACTCGCCTTGGGAGAAAGTATTTATCAGAGCGGAGAAGGGGGATCGCGAACGAACCCGACGCTTCCTAAGCCGCAAATGAAACTGCTCCATGAATTAAGTTTACTGGGCAAAAAGATGGTTCTGATCGTTTATAGCGGAAGACCTTTGATTCTTACCGAAGTAGCCGGAAAAGTTGACGCTATTGTTCAAGCCTGGTATCCAGGAACGATGGGCGGAGAAGCACTGGCCAATATACTGTATGGGGAAGTCAATCCATCGGGGAAATTAGCCATGACCTTTCCACGAAGCGTTGGACAAATTCCGATATCCTACAATGAGTTGAATACAGGAAGACCAAATTTAAAGGAAAATGGTTCTTATCGGTTTGCATCCCGATATATTGATGAAGTGAATGAACCCTTGTATCCGTTTGGCTATGGTAAATCCTATACCTCATTTGAATACAGCCTATTAACAGTTAGCCAAAAAGAAATGAAAAAAAATGAGTCAGTTGATATCTGTATTTCTGTCACCAACACTGGAATTTATGATGGAAAGGAAACGATCCAATTATATATTCGCGATAAATTTGCAAGTGTTGCAAGACCAGTGAAAGAATTAAAAGACTTTAAAAAAGTTTTTTTGCAAAGTGGCGAGACCCAAAATGTCGAATTTTCAATTCATGAAGAGATGCTTAAATTTTATGATCGTGAAATGCAATACAAAAGTGAACCCGGCGAATTTGATATTTATATCGGGTCAAGCTCGCAGGAAATTTTGCTGAGTTTTAGTTTTGTTTTTTTACCGGAGGATGAGCATGAATAAAAGCGACGCGTATAACCTGAAATATCATATTACTCCTCCTTACGGTTTGCTCAATGACCCTAATGGACTTGCCTATTTCAATCATCAATATCATGTGTTCTATCAGTGGAATCCAAAAGGAACGGAGCATAAAAATAAATGCTGGGGCCATGTTGTTTCTAGCGATCTGGTGCACTGGCAAAGGAAAAGTGTCGCGCTGGAGCCTTCAGAATGGTATGACAAGGATGGCATTTATTCGGGCGGAGGCATTGTTCATAATGAAAAGCTGTATCTGTTTTATACAGGAAATGTAATCCGAGATGATGGAGTAAAAGAAAGCTATCAATGCGCCGCGATTTCGGAGGATGGCGAGTATTTCCAAAAAATAGGTCCCTTGTTTGAGCACCCCAAAGGTTATACCCGGCATGTTCGAGATCCGAAAGTATGGAGAGACCAACACGGGAACTGGTGGTTGATTGTTGGTGCTCAGAGAGAAGATTTGACTGGAGATACGCTTATCTACAAATCTAAAAATTTGTCCGAATGGGAATGCCAAGGATCATTTGTTGATCACGATCATCAATTTGGATATATGTGGGAATGTCCAGATGTACTTCATTTTGCCGAAAATGATGTTTTTGTTTTCTCTCCTCAGGGTTTACCGGAGAGAGGCGAATATTATAAAAATCCTAATCAATCGGGTTATATTGTTGGCAAATTATCGAATACAGGCAAATTTAACGGCAACCTTTCCGATTTTAAAGAGCTTGATCGAGGATTTGATTTTTACGCGCCACAATCATTTAAGGTTAATGACAGAACCATTATGTTCGGATGGATGAGCGCCATGAATGAAGAAGCGGAGAGGGCTGTCCCGACCATTCAGGAGGGCTGGATTCATGCATTGACTCTTCCTAGAGAAGTGGTATTGATGAACGGTGTGTTGTACCAGAAACCATTGCCGGAATTACAATTGTTAAGACTTGATGACATGCATTACAAAGGGGAAATTCAAAATAACAGTGAGTGGTTACTGCCTTCTACACAAACGGAGCTCATTGTTCATTTTTCCTTACTCACAGAAAACTTTAAAATGATCATTAGGGATGCTGTGCAATTTGACTATGATTGGGAACAAAATAGTCTGACAGTTTGGAGAACAAACTGGTTGACTGGCGAGAGGGAGTACAGAAAAGCAACATTAAATAATAAGCTTGCAGAAATGCAAATATTCATTGAAAGCTCAAGCTTGGAAATATTTGTTAACGAGGGTGAAGAAGTGTTTTCCCTGCGTTATTTCATAGAAGATGCAGACCAACGCAATGTATTGCTTGAGGCAGGAGACAATGTAGGTGAAGTTAGAATGTATCAGTTGCAGGAATGTGTAGGTTAACATTTTTTTGCTTGCCGAGTTGCAAGTAGGCTAAGGAAGGCTGTTCATTATCCCGTTTACGGGAAGAACTGCCTTCTTTTTTATTTTGGTCCGTTGAATAGATTCTGCTTGTCCGGGCATTTTACTATCGGTATAGTATGAGTATTAGTATAAGAGTTTATTGCTTAATATAGAATACAGATGGATCACTCATGGCTGGCTGATGAGGTGTAGTGATGAAAAAAATATATGAACATATCGAAATAGACAGAAAAAAAATGATTAACCTTTTTATGTTCCAATCCAGAGATACAGAAAGAGTCATTCCTATGCATTTTCACAGCAATATGGAGTTGATCTACTGTACAAGTGGAAGTCTAAAGGTGTGGCATGAAGGAAAAATAACTATTTTGATGGAAAAGGATGCGCTATTCATTAACAGCAATGTCCCGCATTCCACGCAGAGCATTACGGAGAACCAAGTCATTGTGCTGCAATTTCCAGACACTTTCTTTGCCAATGAACAAGTAATCATCCAATTAAACACGCAAGAGAAACAAGTTGAAGATACTATAATCTCTAAATTAAGAGGATTGTTTATGGATATATATGATCTACATATTTCCAAAAGCAAATACGACTACATTTTAGAGCAAAGCCGAATTATTGAACTGAAATATTTGCTTGTCAATCATTTTAGTCAAGCAACAGACATTCCACCGGAAGTATTTAGTGAAAAGCAACGAAAGATAAAGACAATCATGGACTTTATTAAAGAGCATTATACTGAAAATATTAGCCTGGCCAAAACGGCCCGTATCTGCGGTTATTCGGAGGCTTATTTGTCGCGAATGTTTCATGAATATACAGGCCAGACGTTTACCGAATACAAGCAAATTCTTTGTTTGGAGAAGGCGATCGATTTACTGGATTCAACCAATAAGTCACTTACAGAAATTTCTTACGAGGTGGGGTTTCCAAACGAGAAATCTTTCAGAAAAGCTTTTAGAGAAGTTATGGGTAAAACACCGTATGAATATAAAAAATCAAGATTTGATCTGGATGTGTAACGCCACGAGCATGCACAGCATCCTTTCAGTACAACCAAGGGGCTGTCCCTTGTCATTTGATGACTTTAGGACAACCCCTTGATATTTACGCTATGTCAGAAGAGTTATTAGCTTAACGGTTATCGATCTTTTCCGGGTACATATCATGGTTCATCATGCGGTGCTCCGCTATCTGTTCGTACTTCGTTCCTGGCTTGCCGTAGTTGGTGTAAGGGTCGATAGAGATGCCGCCGCGTGGCGTGAATTTGCCCCATACTTCAATGTAGCGAGGGTCCATCAGCTTAATTAAGTCATTCATGATGATATTGACGCAATCTTCATGGAAATCGCCGTGGTTACGGAAGCTGAACAGATACAGCTTAAGGGACTTGCTTTCTACCATTTTAATATCGGGAATGTAGCTGATGTAGATGGTTGCAAAATCAGGCTGTCCTGTAATCGGGCACAGGCTGGTGAACTCCGGGCAATTGAACTTTACAAAATAATCCCGATACGGATGTTTATTATCAAAACTTTCGAGAATGGCGGGATCATAGGCAAACGTGTATTGTGTACCTTGATTGCCAAGCAGGGTAACGTCGGTCATTTCTTCGGGTGTTCTTCCGGTCATTGGATGGGGCTCCTTAAGTTTAGTTTGGTAAAAGAGAGAGGGAGTTATGATGATGGGGAGGTCGCTCCGCGAAGGATTTGAGCTTCCGATCGCTGTTGAAATGGGATTCTTTCTGATAAGATGAAAGATATAGGTTAGAATCCCATTTCAAAGGAGAACGCTATCGCTTCTCCAGCTTCAAATCCTCCGCTTCGCTGCCGACCGCCGTCACCACCATAAAGTCCCTACCCGTTTACCTGTAGGTTGGGGCAGAAGTGAATAGTGCTCGCTCCTTTATAAAAGGAGCGAGCTTGTTGAGAACCCCGTCCTTACGGACGAGGGTTTCTCTTGTTTTGTAACTTGGGTGTCGAGGGTGTACTTCGACTAATTTGGCGTATCTTGTGTATCACATACAGCCCATACGGAATATATTACATATAAGTGTTATACGCCGCGTTTATTGCCCCATACGAGGGTGTGGAGCTGCGGGAGTACTCTTACGTCGTTTAGTCGGGAATCGTCCATGACACGGTCGATAAGCCATTCATAACGATGGAGTAGGGACTCCGCAATCTGTCCGGTGTTCTCCGTGTTCACATCTGGATTACCCGTCTGGAGGAACAGCGGTACGTGTGGATAGCGCTCGTGAACGATGCGGGCATAGGCAAGATCGGTGTCATCGAAGATGACGACCTTCAAGCTGCAAGCTCCGGTATAGAGCCGCGCAGATTCATTAGCGGGTTCCTTCAAGCCTGGTGCGGTTGGGACGTTGGACGTAGCTCGGGACTCACTAGCCATCTTCCGGTTCGATAGACGGGCGACGATATCATCCAGCACGTCCCAGTTGGTCGTCATACCAGAGCTGGGCGGCTTCGGGGATAGGGTTACCTCATCGATATCGTATAGCCATTCCTGCCAACGGGAGCCTTGTGTTTCGACAGCGGTGGCAATGCCTTGGCTGCGCAGCAGGGTGATTAGCTCCCCAATCTGCGGTAGCAGAGCAGGATTGCCTCCAGAAAGTGTCACATGCGAAAACCGTTCGCCACCGATGGCCTTCAGCTCCTGCCAAATGTCAGTGGCACTCAGACGACGGATCTGGTCCTTGGCGCTGCCGTCCCAGGTAAAGGCGGAGTCGCACCACGAGCAATGGTAATCGCAGCCTGCGGTGCGAACAAACATCGTTTTACGACCAATGACCATACCTTCGCCCTGAACGGTGGGACCAAACACCTCTAGTACGGGAATAGGGGCTAGTTTGGTGCCGTGGGAGGCTGTCATGGGTTGGTGAGTCGTCACGGTATTACTCATCGAGCATCCACTCCCGTCGGAACTCGGCGTAGCTGGTAGGTGTCTCGAACAACCGTACAAACTCGGTACGTCCACCTTCGACACGGTTGCAGTATGCATCCGAGGTCAAGGCTGACTCCATTTGTTCAAAGATCCAGACGACCATATTTTCCGCCGTTGTATTCATTGGAGGAAGCGTCTCATTCAAGTAACGGTGGTCCAGAAAAGGCTCAAGCCGCTCTTTCCAGATCGTTTTGATGTCACCAAAATCCAGCGTTAGACCCGTTTCGCCCGGTATACCGCTTATGCCAAACACGACGATATAGGTATGTCCGTGCAGATTTTTGCATTTGCCTTCGTAGCAGTGCAAATGATGTGCTGCATCGAATGTAAATTGTTTGCTGACTAGTACACGTTTGCGGTGATAACGCAGCTGAGAGTGCTCAATGTCTGTCCCGAACTGCTGGAGCTTGTCGACAATGCGAAAAGTACCTGGCTCACGCATGACCTTCAACTCCTTGGGATGAAGCTCCGCGCACCGCGAGATACTGCTCGAGTCCAGCACGGCGAAGTTTGCAAGCAGGGCATTCGCCACAGCCATCGCCAATGACGCCGTTATAGCACGTTAGTGTACGTGTTCTTACAAATTCAAAAGCTTTCAGCTCATCGGCCATGTGCCAGGTTTCGGCCTTGTTCAACCACATGAGCGGGGTATGAATCACAAAGGGATAGTCCATCGAAAGGTTCAGTGTGACGTTCAGCGATTTGATAAAGGAATCCCGGCAATCGGGATAGCCGCTGAAATCCGTCTCACAAACGCCTGTAATCAAGTGGCGCGCTCCTTTTTGCTTGGCGAGAACTCCCGCGAAGCTCAGGAACAGTAGGTTACGACCGTCTACAAAGGTGCTAGGCAGTTCGCCTTCCTGTTGAGTAATGTCAATGTCGGTGCGTGTGAGGGCATTAGGGGCTAGTTGATTAAGCAGGCTCATATCCAGTACCGTTTGCGGAACACCCAGCTCGCGGGCAATTCCAGCGGCTACTTCGATTTCCTGCTTGTGGCGTTGACCGTAATCGAACGTCACGGTTTCTACTTCAGCAAAATGTTTTTTTGCCCAGAATAAACAGGTTGTGCTGTCTTGGCCGCCGCTGAATACGACGACTGCTTTTTCGTTTGCAAACATAAAAAAACCTCTCGATCTTCTTGGAATGGTGCAAGACATGGAGTCTTGTCACTTGGAAGAAGGAGAGTTCTTGAACCGACTTCAACAAAAAACAGGCCTTGCCCCGCAAATTCATTTTTCTTGCGGAGGACAAAGCATCGTTAGTTTTTTATAGAGGGAGTTCGCGAACCTCTCCCATGCATGACGCATGGATTTTCTCCATTAGTATCTGCCATGAGGACAGACGGCTATAGCATTGTCATTATAGCATGGCAGGGCTATTTGATAAACACTCCACCAAATGGAATGACTTCCCGTAAAAATCGCTTGATCACGCCATCGTCGTTCATATCCTGTTGAAGGCGCCGATGATGTTCCCCAGCATGAAATAGTACGGAACCCTGTCCGGTCATTTTAAAATGATAGTTCATATGCTGGCTGGCCAGATGGTTGCCGTACACGGTCAACTCTAGTTTAGCGTTTTCGGGATAGGCAATGACGCTGCTTGCATCCACATATATCGGCTCTGTGGGATGAAGCTGTTCTTGACATACCAATCCCTGCGTCAAAAGACCGATTTGACCAACACCATCGAATTTCATTTTTATAACATCGCGGCTAAACAACATGTTTTTCATGCTTAGCAGCTTGGTACGCATTTGGATACCGGAGCTGTACCAGAACAGGTTGCGAAAATCGTATAACAGATCATCGCTCCCTTCAAGCTTAATCATTTTTAGACTAAAGCCAGGCGGAAGTGCGGCAATTAGGCGACAAGCTCCTGTGAAATCGGCTTGAATCAGTTTGTGTTTGCGATACATGCCCTTAATATTCATCAGTTTATCACTACGGCCTGAGCTGGGTCCGCGGTATGCGATGATTTGCTGCGGATGCAGAACATGCAGCTTTTCTCCTTCCGCCAGATCGAGCGTTACGACCGAACCGACGCTTTCATCATGGTGTTGTCCTGCTTGTATGTCCATTCAGACCTTTCATCCTTTCAGACAGTTAGTACCTTCCCGAACGTCGACGCATCCCGTAACGCAACAGTCGGATACCGATAAAATAACCGGCCAGCAGAATTATAGCTGTGATGATGAGCATTTTATTTCGGTGTGAAGCCTGATCGCGCTGGGTTTGAAAATTTTTTAATTCTGTGACAGTGTCAGTCAGCTTGCGGTTTTGCTCCAGTAATTGGGCGTTTTGCTCCTGATAGGCCTCTAAGCTGTTACGGGCCTCCTCCAGATCCTCCTGTGTTTGTCGGTAGCTTTCCTTGAGCTGATACACATCACCGGGCAACCGCGAAAATTGCTCGAAGCCTTGGTACACATCATCCCAATAAGCAGCATGTACTTCGGGTACACGAGTTATCCCAAAAATAAACAAAAGTGCTATAGCAGCGCAGACAATGCGGCGGTACAAAGCAAAACGACAAGTTGGTCGTGCCAAGAGATGTTCCCCCTTTTGATAAACCAAGATGTTAGGTGATACGGATCATTACCCATATGACATGGTTACGTATAATATAACGATTCGGATGCAGATTTTAGAATAAATGGACGACAAATACGGAGAAAATGTTCTCAAAAAAAGTCGATATATTAGTTTAAGTGTACCTTAAAACGGGTATATCAAGGAAGCGGCAACATTCCGGCATTTTTTCCAGCATACGAGTAAAGAACGATCCGCACCTGATCAGGGCTTAAGTTGAATATATGAACTGAAATATATTAAAAATTGATATAGAAGGAGATTTTGCAAGATGAATGAGAGAGAACAAAACTATAAAACTTTAAAAATCACTGTAAATGGAAAGCCGTTATCAAAGGATCTCGTTGTAGATAGCACTACTTTTGCTCCTATATCTGATATTTGCACAAAAACGAAAGTTTCTTTAACAGAAACTACAATCTCATAAGTATAAATATAGAAGTAGACTATAATATAGCCCGGCATATGCCGGGCTATTTTTGCGCATTTATGTAATTAAAATGGTTTAAAATGTTATTTACCAAACTAGGTCCCCCTTCATAAAGATTCCCATGTATAATTTTCACAATCAAACATACGTTCCCTGACAATATAGTGTCAGATAACACTGTTAATTTAGAGTTACATGTTCTTTTAGGGGGAATTTACCAGTGGTGAAGTCAATGCTCAATGTAACGTGCACATGGGACAAAGAGTCTATATCTGCGAATGGGTCCAAACAAGTAAATCTACTGATAGAATGGGGCTATGGAGCTATACGTAAAAGAAAAGGAAATCTAATACCGAAAGCAGCGGGATGTGACCTTCAACTCCAGTTCATTCCAGAAAACGGGGTAAGTCTATTAAAAGCTGAAGGGGTGAGGCTCGGTTTTAAACGCTCAGAAAACGGAGATAGCATGTTTGTTCACTGTGGTGATGTACGGCGGGGAAAATATAGACAGGCTATTTTAACGTTTTCTATACCGGCTCACTCGTCCGGAAGACATACGATTGGAATGATGGAGTGGAGCTGGCGCAAGCCATCGCAGGAAAAGCGAACGCTGATCCGGACAGACCAGCTCTATATCCATTTCACGCATCATCTTGGTCTGCTGAGCATTCCATCCAACCCGAAGGTGGAAAAATACATAAAGCTGAATGAGACGTCCCCTATTGTAAAAAAAGCATTGCGTATGTACGAGAAAGGGGAATATGAGCGAGGGGCGTTCATCCTTACCAGACAAGCAGATGAATTACTTATACTTGCAGCAAGAAGCGATGACATGGACTACCTGCAGGAAGCCGAGTTAATTCTGGCCATACGCAATAAATGGAGTGGTACTTTTGTCTCATTCACAGCGTATAGTTCTAAGGTCATTTTTAATAAAGCAATATCGGTAGGAGATGTTCATTTTACTGAAAATGATATTTTAAGATAGGCAATTATGCTAGTTTATTTGTGTAATATAGTGAGTCTAATTTACTATCTTTTTGTAAAGGAGAGACTTCCTTGACTGATCGGTTGATACGTTTAATGCGGATTATTACTATTGTTCAGGCAAATCCGGGGATATTGGCAAGAGAGCTTGCCGAACGTTGTGAAACATCAGAACGTACTATATACCGGGATATGGAGGCGTTAAGCGCTATGCATATTCCGATTACGAATATGGGGCATGGCAAAGGGTACATTTTTATTAGTAATTTTGCTTTGTATCCTCTGAATTGGACGGAAGAAGAGGTAGAGGCTTTTACCAAGCTGGGAGAGATTATGGAAACGGTAAAGCCTCTTTTACCGCCAGCTTTTGAAAGTGCTTATGAGAAAGTGATGGCCTCTAGTCAGAAAAAAAAGATGGACCAGACGAGCTTCGCGCAGGAAATGAAAAATATCATCCGGCTCGGCTCGACACTTGATCGGGAAAACCAGCCCTATCTGCTCAGGCTGATTGTTTTGGCGAGTCTTACGCAGCAGACGATTGAAGCGGAGTACAGCTCGCCTCAAAATGAAAATGTATCCCTAGTTCAGGTAGATCCTTATTGTTTGGTTCCGCAGGATCGGCGATTCTATATGCTTGGTTTTTGTCACAAGCACTCCGCTATGAGAACCTTTCGGATCAGCCGCTTTCGGAACATGAGAATTTTGCCGTATACGTTTCAAAAAAATACAACTGAAATGGAAATGTTTTTTAAAGGGACCTGGTCGGTGACCAAAGGAAATCAGAATATCCGGTTTGTGGTACGTTTTTCTGCCGAGTCTGTATATCGGGTCAAAGAAGAGGAGCTGTTCATCAAGCCTTTTCTTAAGGATTTGCCGGATGGAAGTTTGTTGTTTGAGGTGACGGTCAATCATGACCGTGAATTTTTGGATTGGCTCACTTCCTATGGAGCTGAGGCCGAGATCCTGGAGCCTTTACGGTACCGCAAACGAATGCAAGAAATGCTGCGGACCTGGGGGGCATTCTATTTCGATAAAAAGGCAGGAAATCAAGAATAACAGGGGGAGATCCCCCGGAACGGGCCGGGGAGCTATCCGTTTAACGGTCTTTAAACAGGTTGGCGAGATTGCCAAAAGGACTGTACTGCTCCTGTTCTTCTTCTGGTGAGGAGTAGACGAGCTTCGAGCCGCGGCTTTCCTCATCGTCAGCAGCATTATGAACTAATGTAATACGATCAAAATGGTACATGAAAACCTGTGCGGTGTTCACGGCATCATCCAGTGCCCGGTGTTGTTGACCGTCAAAGTCAATGTTGCACAATTCCAGCGCCTGAGACAGGCTCAACTGACGGTACTTTCCATTGGAACTAAACAGACGGGAAATCTGCTTCTGTATATCATTTGTATTATGAATCCATCCGAGATCTACATGATGGGTACGACAATGGGATACCAGCTTCTGACGGTCATCCGGGCCCCATGCGCATAAATAATAAGGGGAATCCGTACCGAGCCAGGCTATGAATTGCTTCACAGCTTCAGGGAATAGTGGGGCGGCATCAATGTCTCGTTGAGTAATACCCGTGAACTGAACGGTATCTGTAGAGAGTACAGGCCGATTCGAGGGCCTTACAAAACTGTGAAACGTATCCGCAACGTATAGGCCATCGTCTCCCTGAACAACTTTGACGGCACCGATATCAATGATTTCGGAGGAATATCTGGCGTTACGGCTAACAGTAAATTCAAGATCGTAAATAATGTATTGCATTTCTGGACTCCTTCCACACATATAACTGATCCCGATGGATATCGGGACGAATGTTCTCTGCCCGAATGACTCTTCTCCATCATACCTCTCGGTTCACAACTTGTCAGCGGTTAAAAGGTTTGCTTTTAAAAAAAATATGCGATGTCCAAATGAGCTTGGACTATCGCATATCTAAAAACGCCTGACATACAGCAGCATCCGAAACCACTAGGATTCCGGACGCTGTTTTTGCTAGCTATTGAATTAGGCCGGGAGGTCTAACTTTTGTCCCGGATAAATGCGGTGAGGATTCTTCAACTTATTCAACTGCTGAAGCTGTTGCCAGGTGGTACCATGTTTGCGGGAAATGTCATACAGCGTATCCCCGGATTTCACAACATATACATGGCTATTTGTAACTTGTGCAGAGGCGGATGTCTGCTGTGGCTTGGCTGTTTGAGACTTTGCCGGTGCCGGTTTTGCGGGTGCTGGTTTCGCAGCCGGTGTAGGGACGGATTGCGGCTTTTCCTGCACAGGTGCGGGTGTTGCCGTTGAAGCAGATGGCGCAGCTTGTGTGGCAGGGACAGAAGTTTTACCATCAGCCTTGGCTTCTTGAATGCGACCGTCCGCTTGTACTTGCAGGCTAGCGGAGCCCACCTTTTGCATGTAGCGAATTAACGCTTCGTCAAGCGAGCCGAACATACCTGCCTGTGGATATTTAGCGAACATCGTATATTGGTCACCACCTACGGCAGTAAAATCATTGGTGGCCAGTGTGTATGTTGCCTCAGGATCAAGTGTCTTCCCGCCGATCAGGATGGAATGAACACGGCTCCCTTTGGCTGCTGATGTGTCTATTTTGAACGAGATACCTGATACTTGTGGGAAACCTCCGCTTGGCTCTGGATAGGAGGCTGTACCATTTTCCAGTGCGGCCTGAATGTCAGAGCCCTTCACTTTCAGGGTAACGATCTGGTTGCCGAAGGGCAGCACAGTGATGATGTCTCCCTTGGTTACTGTCCCCGTCTTGATAGAAGCCCGGATGCCGCCACCATTCGTTAAAGCCACGTCTGCTCCTGAAACATCACGCATAGCATCGGTGAGCAGGTCACCGAGATTGGTTTCACTTGCACGTACCTTTTCGCGTGCTCCTTCCAGATCCACACTCGTTTGCGTTACAACCTCTTTAAGAATAGGTTCCTGGTCCTTTTGAATGGAGGCGATCAATGCAGCAATCTCAGCGTCGGGCTGAACGTCGACTGCTTGAGTCGAATCAATCAGCTTGGCTTGCTTTTGCGTAACCTTACCGCCGTCGACCCATAAGTCCACAACACCCAGATACTTGGTGTATTCACCTGCGCTAGCGATCAATGTACCATTGTCACTAATCAAGCCTTTTTCCAGTACGGTATGGCTGTGTCCATCGATGAAAATATCAATGCCAGGCACTTCCTTAACAACCTTGAGGCTGGTGTCCTTACTAGACGCATCCTGCCCCAGGTGACCAAGAACAACAACGACATCTACTTTGCTGCGGATTTCATCAACAGCCGCTTTGGCCTCAGCCGCAGGGTCGGTGAATTGAATACCCTCAACATTTTTGGGATTAGTCTTATATGCTGTTTCTGGCGTAGTCAAACCGATAATACCAATTTTAACGCCGTCCACTTCTTTAATAACATAGGGTTTGAACAAACGTGTTCCGTCTGTTTGTTTAATATTGGCGCTGAGCACAGGGAACTGAATCTCCTTACTTAGCTCAACAAGATGCTTCCAACCATAATTAAACTCGTGGTTACCCGGAACCATAGCATCATAACGCAGCTTGTTAATCACTTTCACAATGCTCTCGCCGTTAACCAAAGTAGCGAAGGTCGTTCCATGAACGGTATCCCCGTCATCTAGCAGCAGCGTATTGGGATTGGAAGCCCGATACTGATCAATGATACCCGCCAGCTTGGCGAATCCCATTTCCTTGTCGTTCGCGACCACGTGGGCATGGGTATCGTTCGTATGTAGGATGGTGATGTGTTTACCGCTGACTGGAGCCGTTGCCGTTCCCGCTGTTCCCACATTGGTTGCTGGGTCTGCTGCTGCTGTACCGAGACAACCAAGTAGAAGCGCGGCAGTCGTCAGGATCGACGAGAGTTTTTTCCATGAGTTCATGTTGTTCCTTCAACCTCCCATAAAATGAATGAATTAGAGAAACCGCTTACGACCACATTTTATCAGATGATTGTAAAAATAACTTCTATTTTATATCAAAGCACTAAAATTTTTTGAGATATCGGTTGTTAAATCCACCGTCTAGTTACCTATATTGTAGAGGAAGTAATAAACAGCAACTTATAGAATAGGAACTAATGTTCTGATTTATGGTCAAAAAAAAGGGCAGTCTCTTTGGGCAGCCCGATCCGGGGTAAATAGTGATCCAACGTTTCGTCAGCTAGTGGCGGTTTTCCCTCACTCAGCAAAAGCACGGCAAACCGATTGGCCTGCTGTTCAAATTTTCCTGGGGAAAAGTAGGAGTGCTCCTCCATAAAAAAGCGGCTAATGCCTTTATGCAGTCGGTCATGTCCCAATTCATGCGCACAGACGAACCGTTCCCATTCGGGTGTGAGGCCATTGTGGATAACGATAAATCTTCTACGCAGCTTGTGGTAATACAGCCCTTTGGTTGTGGGGCCTAGATCGCAGTATCGGATATGGATACCCAAAGCTTTCGCAATATCGAAGGGGCAGTTGGTACGGTATTTTCGGACAAGTTTGTGAATGAGTTCGTTCATACGCTCACCTACTATCCCTGATCTTTGCCCGCTTGGGGCTCTTTGGGCTTTTTATGTTTGTTCATCTGCTTGGCTTCCCAGAACAGACCTGTCAGCACGTCCTTGATCCGTTGACGGTCTTTTTCATCCAGCGGAATGCCATCGAACATTAATTCGTCGTCTTCCTCCAGCATTTTTTTAAAATCCCGGCGGTCTTTGGAGGTTGCCCATTCCGGCACAGTAGAACGATAAAGTTCATGTGGACTTTGCTCCATTGAATCATCGTCTCCCCAATATCCGGCGGCCTTCATCATTTCGGTATAGGATACGCTAAGCGCGTCCGCTATTTTGCGGAGAGTGGAGGGTTTGGGGATTCCGCGCAGTCCATTTTCAATGCGGGAAATTTGTGAATTGCTAATACCTGCAGCATCTGCCAACTGGTTGATGCTCCATTGTTTGTGCTCACGCTGCTGCTTTAAGTAAGTTCCGAATGCTGGCTGTTCCACAATGGGGGCTCCTTTCTGCAAGAGAATCATAGATATTAGTTTTATTATACCATTAGGTAAATAGTAAAAGCACGTAATATGCCAAAAGGCATAGGAAAATGAAGTGAATATCCTGTTTTTGGAGCTATACTGCTTTTTTTGACGATGGATACCTATCCTAAATAATGTTATGTTATACTCAAGATACGAACAAAAAGGGAACACAATGTAAACACGAGCGTTTTTCTATTTCAGGATTTGCAAAATTCGATACCAGTTGCTCCGAAGTGCAAAATCCTCATTTAAAAATACATCATTGTCAAAAGGCATAAGATAAGGAGTGTTGCTTTACATGAGAAATAACTTACCCGAATTGGACCGTCGCAAAACGCAGAATGCATTGGAGGGTGTGTTTGAGAAATACCGAATTTATAAAACGATTACTTTTATGGATCGGGAGAGCTTTATTACGGCTGGCTATACGGATCGCCCGAACGGCCCAACGAATGTGACAAGCGATCCAACGGCCCGGACAGCCGTATATAATGTAGATGCTCCTGCCGCCCGCTTGGCCTACTGCGAAATGGTGGATGCCGTAGTGAGTCGCTTGAATGAACGCGAACAGCTGCTCATCCGTGAACGTTATTTAAAGGATGACGATGTGTTTGATTACAAGGTTTACAATTACGTACTGGACCCTCCGGTCAGCAAGGATACGTACACGAAGCTTCGTACGCGTGCTTTTTACAAAATGGCACTTGCACTGGCGGACCAAGGCGTTTTAAATTTGGCAGGCTTGCAGAAGGGCGCGGATCGAAAACTGGGTTAATGTAATAATTATCCACTTGTTCTCATTTCTATTTTAAAATGGTTTCCTAAAAGGCCTTGATTTCCTGTAATAACAGGGATCAAGGTCTTTTTTTATAATAGGAACATATGTTCTCTAAAAACCTCCCAACATCATCCCTAGTCTCTGCTTTTATCGTCCATTTCCCCGGCAACGCATTCGTTATTAGGGTGTAAGATTATATCATCGGGAATCAAGACAAGAGGACATACCGAAGACACACACAGTCAAACGTTAGCCGGCCATTAGGGCCGGTTTTTTCATGCGGTGATCGTCTCTGTCGGTTCCCGGGAATTCGTTGTACAGAAAGGAGGAGTCGTGTTGCCTAAGCAAGGGATGCTGCAATGCATGAGTACGAGGCTGCGCCGGATGAGAACGCGAAAGTGGAAAAAAGCCTGGCTGAATAGCCACAACATGCGAACGCAGGGGACGCAAAGGTGGCATGCCGCAGGATGAGACAAGCCTTTAAGCAAAAGCTCATTGAAATTATTCCAGCGCTGCAAGGGCGTGTATACGATGTTCAGCCACCGTCGCAGACGGCAGAGGAGCTGTATGCTGTTATGGCGCTGGGCGAGGAAATTTGGAAGTCTTCCTGGGCCGGCTATCGGCAGGTTGTTCGCATCAAGCTGTACGCAGGACAAGCCGGGCTGGCGCAGGCTGATGTATGGGCGAATGCCCTGATTGCCGGGCTGCACCGGGAACCAGTGACAGGTGCAGGTGAGGATACATCGGCTTTTACCGCGCACTATTTGGGTGTGCGGGATGCAGAAAAGCTGGACACTGTTACGGGCAAGGCCTATAGAACGCTGCGTTTTGGCGTGTATGTGCCTGAGACGGAAGGTGGTTCGGCCGTTCCAGCAAACGGTGCTACACAGCCGGAAGAGTGGCTGGCCGCGCTGGTCCGCTGGACGCGGAAGCAACTGGGCGAAACGTGGTCGGTATACGCCGACGCATGGCCAGCACAGCCGGGCCGGCACGCGGTACTATGGCGGATGAGCGGCTGCGAAACTAGGATGGCGGGAGCCTCCATGTATGAGCTGCGCAAACGGTTCATCGGGCATATTACCGCCCCAGACACCACTGAAGAAAACCGCGCAGCTTCCGCACTGATCGAGGGCTTTGCCGCTCAAATCCAGCTTCCTCTTGATCAGGACAAGGGCCGTTATATGTCTACAGCTGAAGCTTCAGCTGATTTGCAGGCAGATGCCATTTTAGACGGTCAGCTTCGACTGATGCTAGTACAGCGGCGAATGCGCCCAGCCGAGGAAGCGGCGTTGATTCGCAGAGTGGAAATTCATCCTATTTTGAAATGAGGTGGTCCGAGTGACCTTGGAAAACCATGAGAAGGCCCCGGTATATGCCGGGCAGGAAGCAAGCGGCCCCCGCTATACGCTGGAGGAGCTAAAGGAGCACGCAGAACAATTGTTTTCCGTGAAAGAAGAAGTGCTGGCAGGCGCCTTTTTTGGCACACAGGACAAGCTGTTTACGGTAGCAGAAGCACACACTAAAATCGAACAATTTATGAAAGCGAAGGTGGACTAATTATGGCAGGCGGAACATGGGAAAACACGAATAAACCGGTATTACCGGGTTTGTATATGAATTTTCAGGCAGCAGCAGCTTCAGCAATTCAAGGTGGGTCGCGTGGTACGGTCGTTGTACCCGTTAAGGCGAATTGGGGCCCTGTACGTGAGTTTGTAGAGATCGGCAGTGAAACGGCAATCAGCCAAATCTTTTCCGGTGACAGTCTGGACGGTGCGACCGCGTATTCGACGCTGTATCTGGCTTTGCTGGGGGGTCCGAAAAAGCTTCTAGCCTACCGTTTGGCAGATGATACAGCTGCTGAAGCATCTGTGACGCTGAAAAGCGGCGGTGCGACCCCGGCGGATGTGCTGCGCCTGAAGGCTTTGTACACAGGTAGCCGCGGTAATGGTTTCGCTGTAACTGTACAGCCAACTTTGGGTGATGACCAAGCTCGTGAGGTGCGCCTCTATGAAGGAACCAAGCTACTCGGCACGTACAAAGGCAGTGACGGTACAGCAGCCTCTATTGCCAAGGCCATGAACGAGAACAGCGAAAACGTATGGGTGAAGGCCGAGGTTGTTGGCGACGGCGGCATTCCGGTGGATGTCAGCGGCGTACACCTCACTGGCGGCAACAGCGGCAATAGCAAGCTGGTTAATGCCGATTACATCGCGATGCAGGAGGCACTTGAAGGACAGGAATTTAATGTCTTGGCCCTGGATTATGCAGCTGATCTGGCATTGCTGCAAAGCTTTGCTGCCTGGATCAAGCGTGTCCGCAACGAAGGTAAAGGCGTAATCGCTGTATTCGGCGGTTCTGCGGCAGATGATGTGTCCAAAACAGCCGTCAGCTTGGCCTCTGCACGTTCCCTGGCGCTGAACCATGAAGGTATCGTGAACGTCGGTACAGGCGTACGTCTGGCAGGTACGGACTACAGTTCCGCCCAAACGGCTGCTTATGTAGCCGGGCTGATTGCAGGCCAACGTCTGAATCAATCGGCGACGTATGCGGTTACGCCTTTTGAGGATGTGACCCGTCGCTGGACACGTTCCGAGCAGGAGCAGGCAGTCCGTAATGGTGTCTTCCTGTTGTTCTTTGACGGTCGTCAGGTCAAAGCGCTGCGTGGCATCAACAGCTTGGTGAACCCGGCTGCTGGACAAAACAATGCATGGAAGAAAATTCGTTCCATCCGTGTCATGGATGCTATTAATGCTGACTTGCAGCGTGCAGCCGAAGAGACTTACATTGGCAAAATCAACAACACGGTGGAAGGTCGTCTGGCGCTTATCGGTGCGATCAAAGAATACCTGGCACAGCTGTCGCTGAGCAACGTCATCGAAGCAGATGGCTACGATGTCATTCTCGACCCGGCTTACTACGGCGATGCGCCAGTCATCAAACCGGAGCCGGATCAAGTGTTCCTGCAATGGAACGTGAAGCTTACCGACGTGATGGAGCAGTTGTTCGGCACATTTTACGTGCAATAAATAAGCATTTTACGTGTACAAGTATTTCGCAGGCAATCAGCAGGATTAAAGTAGCTTGTTAACTACGAGGATTTTATGAAATCCCGAACTATATTATGGATTATTTTGAGGAGGAAAAAGAAATGTTGGATGCTTCAAGAGTCATTTTAGGTACGTATGGTCAGGCGCATGTGGATGGGGTGTGGCAGACGAATATCAATAAGCTGGAAGCCAGCGTGGAAATGGAAAAACGCGAGCTGAATCTCGTGGGCAACGAGTGGAAGGTACACAAGCGCGGTATCAAAAAGGGAACGGGAACGATGAGTGGCTACAAGGTTACGTCCGATATGATTCGTCGCGGTTTTAACCGTTTTGAGATTATTACTAAATTGGATGATCCAGAAGCCTTCGGACATGAAAGTATTCGTCTCATTCGTTGCACTGCTGACAAAATTCAACTGGCCAACTGGACAGCAGGTGAAGAAGTACAGGAAGAAACGACCTTCACCTTTGAAGGCTATGAGCTGCTTGATCCGATTGTAGCAAACTAAATTGGTTAACGGGGGATGGGATGCTGCCAGGCGTTCCATTCCCTAAATACAAATGAACAATAAGGGAGAATGACTTATGAGCTTAAATGAGAATATGACAGAAGAACAAATTTTGGATAGCCTGTTTGAAGCTGCTGAAAAACTGCCAGAGGAAACGGTACGTATCAAGCGCCTCGATATGAAAATTGTGCTGCACGGCCTGACCTCCAGTAAGGTGGACAGCATTCGTGAACGCTGCACAATTCGACGGACTGTGAAAGGTGCAGTGGATGAAAAGGTAGATACCGAAACGTTCAACGCCTTGTTGATTTCGGAAGCTACTGGAAAGCTGGAAGTAAAAGGCTTGTCCCTTAACGGTTGGGGCGATCCCCGGATTACAAGCCGCTTAAAGCTGTCCGGTGGCGAACAGTCTGTCCGCCGTATGCTACTGGCAGGTGAACTGGATGCAGTAGGAGATAAGGTGCTGGAACTGTCCGGTTTTGGTGTTGAGATTGCTGACCTAAAAAACTAATCGGCTCCGGGGGAATGACGACGATGCTGTACCACTTGTGGGTCCGGCACCACCTCCGTCCCGGAGACTTTTGGCGACTTCCCCGTGGTGAGCGTATGCTGCTGCTGGCGTTTGCCGAACAGGAAATGGATAGCATAGCAGCTTCAAAAGCATAAACAAGGAGGTGAACATGATAGATGGCAGAAGCATTAAATTACCGCATGAACCTTGTGATTGATCCTAAAAACGTCATTAAGGCGAACAGAGAATTGCGCGCAATGGAACGCTATTTTGAGCGGATTCAAGGACGTGTGTTGAAAATCGGCCGCACTCGCATGGCCCCGGAAATTGTGCTGAACGATATGGCTTCCAAAGGATTGGATAATCTGTTGAACAAGATTAACCGGGTCAAATCCCAGATTATTAACGCCTCGGGGAATGTGAATTTGAAGGTAAACTCCCAATCTGGCTCAGGCTCCCCGAAGTCTGATAACAATCCGAGTATCGTTTTGCTAAGCACGGCGGTGCAATTGAATACTATAGCTGTAAATGCCAATACAGCAGCTATTGTTGATTTAGGTACTAAGTTGGGATCTGTGACACCAGCTGCAGAGAAAAAAGAAGAGCCTAAGGACGCATTAACTCAGGTAAAGGATTTTCTTGGTAATGTAAAAAAAGTTGGTGAAGGGGTAAAAAGCATATCTGAAGCTCCTGAAGCTTTTAAAAAATTTAAAACTGATTTTGGTATTTTAAAGGGACCGCTCCAGGGAGCTAACCGAAGAGAGAAGTTTAAAGATTTTGCTAGTAAAGCATTAAATGTAGGGAAATCTGGGGGTGAGTTTTTAGAAAAATTTGGAGGGTCTTCAGATTTAATTGAAGGCGGACAGGGATTGTTTGATCAGGCTAAAAGCTTGGGGATGATAAATCCGAGTGAAGCCGCTGGTGTGGTGCCTAGCGCTGCAAGTTCGAGTGCTGCGGCAGATGCAGCCTCAAGTATTATCAGACCAAGTAGTGTTGCAGGTGCAGCTGAGGAAGCTGGATCAGGCTTATTTAAGAACTTTTTAAAAGGTGGAGCGAAAAAACTATTGGGACCTTTAAGCTATGGAATGGATATTGTGAACATCGCGAAGGCTACCTCTGGTAAAGAACGTGCAGAAGCTATCGGTTCCACAGTTGGTGGGACTGCTGGTTCTGCATTAGGCGGAGCTATCGGTTCATTTTTGCTTCCGGGTATTGGTACTGTGGTTGGTTCTACACTTGGGGGTATGGCGGGAGACTTTGTCGGTGGGAAAATTGGTGGATTAGTCTCAGATTATGGTCCAGCCATGATGGACAAAGCGAAGTCCGCTGGTAAATTCCTTGGAGAAAAAGCTTCCCAGGTTACAGGCTGGCTTTCTGATAAGGCTGGAGATTTTGGTAAAGGCTTTTCTGATTTCTTTTCTTTTGGTAAAAAAGATGAACCTAAGAAAGAGCCAGCTAAGCCTCCTGAAGCTCCTAAACCAGCAACCTCTAAACCAGCAATCCCACCTCATTCGAATTTAGGTAAGTCATTTGAGCCCTTAACGCCTATGGCTATAAATTATAGTGCTAGTGCAGTTGCAAACGTACCTCCGCAACCAGGCGTAAAAGGTGTTCCTAATCCTTACGGACCGATGGCTATAGTTAACCAGGGAGTCAATCCAAACCCACTACTGAATACTGCGGCTCATGCGAACAATGGAGCCAAAGCTAAAGGCAAAGGTAATGGTAATCCGACACCTCAAGTAGTACAGATCAGTCCTGAACAAATGGGAACACTGTCTGGCTTTTTGAAGGATTTTAAAACGGAAACCACCAACCAATTCAATCTTCCTGCGGGGGCTGTACAGGTCACTGTACATGAGAACAAGCTGGATGTGGATGGGCTTATTACGCAAATTGGCTACCGTCTCAAAGCTGAAATTCTGCGTGCAACGCAGAATACCAAGCCAGCAGGCGCTGGAGCTATGTAATGGAGTAGATGGTAGCAACGGGGAAGGAGGAAAGAGATGGAATTTAGTTTGACAGATGGTAAAGGGAAAAAATTTCAGTTTCCGGTGAATCCTGAGGAAGTGACGATCTCACGGCAAAAGGGATTTGATACAACGACGATTTTATCCTATGGGGAGTTTGACTTCCCACAAGGGGAGAAGGTGAAGGAAATCTCCTTCTCTTCTTTTTTTCCGAAAGAATACAATCCAGCGTATTGCACATACGAAGATATCCCTGATCCGCAGGAGGCCATGAACACGTTGAATGGCTTTTTGTTATCCAAGAACCCGCTACGTTTTATTATTACGGAGACAGCCGTGAATGTGCCAGTAATTGTGGCATCTCATAATTCGATCTTTCGCGGCGGCGAGTATGGGGATGTGAATTTTGATCTGTCACTGCGGACCTGGAGTGATATGAAAGTTGCCAAAAAAGCTGGTGGCACAGGAAGTAAGGCGGCTGTGGTCAACAAAAAGCCCCGCACAGATATGAAAGAAAAGAAAAAAACATATACGGTTAAGTCCGGGGATTCCTTGTCCAAAATTGCCAAGCTGGAGTTGGGGGACAGTTCGCAATGGAGTCGTATTTATCAGCTTAATAAAAAGGTCATTGGACAAAATCCGAATGCGATTAAACCGGGACAAAAGCTGGTGCTGTCATGAGCTATAAAGTCATGTTACAGGATAAATATGATTTGTCGCCGCTTGTGGAGAACATTAATTTGAGGGATTCGCTGGAGCAAATCGCCTATCAGGGCACGGTCAATCTGGTCGTTACGCCGGATATGCCCGCCATTTCCCCTGGGATGTCCATTCGGGTTAGTGGGATTCCTTATGGTAAAAAGGATTATGTTCCCTTGTTGTCTCCAGCGGTGATCTGGGAAGTAGAAACCTCTAACAACGGACTCAAACGTATGACGCTGACGTTATATGACCGTACGGTGTATTTGGACAAGTCAGAGGATGAATATTTACTTCCTGCCAAGCAGACGGCTACTCAGCGTTTTCAGAAGTATGCTAGGGACTGGAAGCTGAAAATCGCTTCATTGCCAGATACGAAAAAAACGCTGGGACGCGCCGTATACCGCACACAGTCCATCTATTCTATGATGCTGGGAGATCTGCGCGAAACGGCAAAGGCGGGGGGGAAGCTGTATCATCCACGGATGATTTCTTCCGGCTTGGAGCTGTACGAGCTGGGAACGAACAAAGATGTGTATGCTCTGGAGAGAGTCACGGATACAACTCAATCCCGTACGCTGGAAGGTGCGGCCACGAGAGTGAAGGTACTGGCTACGGCTGCCAGTGAATCAGGCAATGAGGTACCATCCAAGGTGATGGCGCTTGAGGAAAAGGACATTGCCAAATATGGGACACTTCAGGTGATCGTGCAGGATGACGAGGTCAAGTCTGGGGCAGCAGCACGTGAGTTGGCCAAAAGTAAGCTGAGAGGCATACAACAAACGATATCGGTAAATGCACCGGATATGAACACGATTCGAGCAGGAGATGCGGTAATGTTAGGTTCCATAAAGCTGTTGGTCATTTCAGTGAGCAGGGAATTAGGTAACCCCGGCAGTATGTCGCTGGAGCTCGGAACGTATGACGATGTAAAAAGGAGGTTTTACCTTGAATAAGGACCCCTATGGGCATTTGGCTACTGCGCTGCAATCTTCTTTTCATAAGCATACCAAGCAAGCACTGAGTGGGGTAGGCGCGGTACTAGGAACGATCACCTCCACGGGACTCAAGCTGGACGATTTTAAACATGAGCTTCAGGATTATCTGGTCGCCGAGCTACCGGGGCTGCTGTCTGTACCACGTCATATGTATAAAGGCACCTCAACCGCAGTGGAATCGGAAAATTGGGAAGGCAAAGAGCTGAAAACTTCCTTTTATATCGGGGAAGACGAGCTGGAGGATGTGAATCTCAGTTTGAACGAAGGTCTTAAGCCTGGAGATCGTGTACTTGCGGTTCGGGTGAATAGCGGCAATGATGTGGTGGTCGTGTGCAAGGTGGTGAGTGGACGTGGCTAATTTATTCCCCGAAACAGATGATATGATCTGGACAGACACGGATATGACCGACCCGGATGTACTGGAGGATAACCGTGCGGTATTTGGGCGAAGCTGGCGGTTTGATTTTGAAGCTGGTGAGTTTGTTATGAGCCCTAGCCGTAAAATCGTGACTACAGGCGAGAAAGAAGCCTGGGTACAGTGGTGTGAAAAAGCGATTCGCACTCCTCGCTACCGGCATGTGATCTATTCACCTGACTATGGGAGTGAGCTGGAGGAGCTAATTGGCAGCAGCTATGGGCACGGTGTGCAAGAAAGCGAAATTAAACGCATGGTTACGGAGGCATTACTAGCAGATGCACGTACGGCTAGTGTGGATCAATTCACGTTTCGCTGGGAAGGTGAGGCGTGCCATTTTAGCTGCCAGATTACGAACGTGCGAGATGAAACAGAAATTGTGGAAAGTGTGGTGATCTAATGGCAGACTTGCCGGAATATTTGGTAGACCAGACGGAAGAGGAAATTTTAAATCGGATGCTGGAAAAAGTGCCTTCGGACATGGATAAGTCCGAGGGCTCTTTTATTTGGGATGCACAGGCGCCGGTAGCGTTTATGCTATCCGAAGCGGCAATCTGGGCGCAGGAGCTACTGCGACGTGGCTTTGCCAGCACAGCAGCCAGCGACAACCCGGATTTTCGCTCGCCAGAGCTGGATTTGCGGACAGCAGAGCATGGGGTGACACGGCGAGAAGCGGTTGCTGCCTCAGGTATGGTCACGTTTACGGGCACAGCGGGAACGACCGTCCCGGCGGGAACGTTGGTGGCGACCCCGGCAGATGATGTATCCGGGGAAGCTTCCATTGAGTATGCGACCATGGCATCGGTCACGCTGGATGAACAAGGTGCCGGGGAAGCGACTATTCGGGCGGCCAATCCCGGGCGCAGCGGTAATGTGCCTGCAGGTGTCATCCAAGTGATGGCAACCCCGATTAGCGGGGTCGCCTCTGTGATCAATACGGAGGAAACCAAAAGCGGTACAGACGTTGAGAGCGACCAGCTGTTGCTGGAGCGTTTTTATGCCAAGGTGCGGAACCAAGGCACAAGCGGCAACAAGGCGCAGTATACCCAGTGGGCGAATGAGATCGCTGGAGTTGGTGGCGTAGAAGTTGTTCCATTGTGGAAAGGACCGGGCACCGTGGGTTTATATGTGCTGGACACGGATAAACGCGCGGCCAGTCCGGATATCGTGGCTGCGGTGCAGAAATACATTGATCCGACCCAGGATGGGCAAGGAGAAGGGCTGGCACCAGCGGGCCCTGTAGTGACCATCATGCCAGCGGCAGAAGTGGAGATTAACATCTCAGTCAAGGTACAGCGTACCAAAGAGAAGCCGTCCACACTGGATGAAATCAAAAAACTGATCGAGAGCGGTGTGCGGACGTATTTGAAGCAACTTGCTTTTTACAAGGAAGACCCGTTGGTACGATATACCCGGATTTCTGCTGTGCTGCTGGACATTCCGATCATTATTGATTTTTCTGAACTGAAAATCAATGGACAGAGCAATCAGAATATTGAGATTGGATCAGGTCAGGTGGCAGTGCTGGGGACGGTGAGCGTTAGTGAGTAGCAATGGAACGAACAGTTTTGAAGATTTATTGAACAATCCAGAGCAGGAAAAACGTGCAAACCGTATTGACAATTTTGTTAATCGGGTAACTATAGCGGGAGATACAGTGGGCCAAATGAGCAGCGAGCGGGGACGCGAGCTGCTTTCCTATTTGCCTGCCTATTATGAAACCTCACGTGTGATGCGTTCCGATATGGATGCTAAAGGAAGCGAATTGGATGCCTTGTATCTTGCAATGGATGCAACGGTGGGACAGTTTTTCGTACGTACCGCCACATGGGGGTTGGAACGCTGGGAAATGGAGCTGGGTATCGAAACCGATCCGACGAAGCCATTGGACCAACGGCGTGCGGTGGTGGAATCGAAGCTGCGAGGGGCAGGAACTTTTTCTGGCCGGCTTGTCAAAAATGTAGCTGAAGCGTATGACGGAGGCACGGTAGATGTCACTTTTCATCCCGCCGAATGGGGATTTACGGTCAAATTTATGGATACCATTGGGATTCCGCCCAACGTGGAGGATCTTAAAGCAGCCATTGAGGAGATCAAGCCCGCTCACATGGCGGTGGAGTACAAATTACGCTACCTGACCATTGCTGAAGTCGAGTCTATGACCGTCTATGAAAATGAACATACAACACAGGATAGATATTTAGGAGGTGGCGCATAACATGGCAAGCGAAAAAACACCAAATCTTGGCTTAAATCAAATTGACCGCACATCGCCCAAAACCACGTATTTTGATCTGGAGAAGTATTTGGACCAAAACTGGCGCGCTGTAGATGATTTTGCAGGTGATGTGAATGATGGTGTGAATGCGATCAAGAAGCGTCTGGATACGACGGATCGTAAGGCGGTAACTTTGGAACCTGGGGTACAAATTGTTCATGCGGAAAAGGCATCTCCGTTTTCGCTGACGGGGATGAGCGGGCGTACGTTGGTGAATCTGTTGGGGCGGGCAGGCTCTGGTGACCAAATCGGTAGCCTTTTAGGTTGGGATGCCGATCTTGCAGTTGATACATCTAATAAGGCGCAGGGTATGGGATCAATCAAGGTCACTGCAAAGAATGCCACCGGCGTGTATAACGTGTACAGTAGCGGATTAAAGCTTACTGGCGGAAGGTACTATATCGCCCTGGCTGATGTTAAAAACATCAATGCTTCAAATAATATTTATGTAAACTTTTCTACGGGTGGTAATAAGGCGCTCAAGCAGTCCATAGATAAGAGTCAATTTGTAACGATCTATACAAAATGTGCACCGGCAAACGATACTGCGATAAACTTGGAAGTTTCAGCGATTTCCACAGCAACGGGTCAAGCTTTTTATGCAGACGCGATTCGTCTCTATGAAGTTAGCGCCTCAGAATATGCTGCGCTGGATAGCATGGTTGCTGAACAGGTAGCTGCCAAATATCCATATGTAGACAGCGTAACGCCTGTGCGTAATCCGTATGCGATTCGGTATGGGGAGAATTTGGCCCCCCATTCCTTTTATTCTTGGAACGCTAAGGTGGGAACACCCGTTATTAAAGATGATCGAAGTGTTGTTGTTTCATCTTCCAATATAATGATATCTTCCATCTACCCATTAGTTTCTGGTCAGAGTTACACTATTTCCGCTCAGTCGAGTGGGTCAACGGGTAGAATACATGTAAATACACAAAACGAGACTGCGGTTGTCGGTAATGTAACAGGTATCGGACTTATCTCTTACACATTCACAGTTCCGGTAGGCACTAATGGTGTAGTGATCCGCTTGTTGGGGACATCCACTGACGATATAACGTTTTCCGATGTTATGCTTAACATCGGCAGCACAGCAAAAACATTCAGGTCGCGTGAAGACTCCATGCTTGCTCTCCAAACAGATCTGTACGCCGATCCGGTGACAGGTGGTAGTGCCGATAGGGTGTTTGAGCAGGATGGGCAGTATTTTAAAAGTAAGATGTGGAAGAGTTTGGTATTAGATGGATCGTTACCTTGGTTTTTTTTCTCGTCAGCAATGGGATATAAAGTTGTTCGTCTACCTATCACTAACGGCAGGGTTGATAGTGAGAGGATAACCAAGTTCGATGGTAAGTTGATTCAGCATGTTTTCCCACTGAGTGAGTCAGACCAATCCCACCTTAGCCCAGATTCGGGCGTAGTTGGTCTGTCCATCTCGAGCGCAGACAGCGGATGGGGAGACAACTATACGCCAACAACGGACGAAATTAAAGTGTATTTTATGGGTTGGAAAATGTATGATGCAGGAATATATACTCCAGAGGCGGCACAAGCAGCAACCACCGCGACATATAACGGTACAGGCACAAAATACTGGGTGCATCGTATTGGTGCAGCTACCTATTCCAAACCTTTGCCTACAGCTTCTTATGCGGAATACACGTCATATCAACTCATTTACCAACTTGCAGTTCCAGTTGTAGAGCATATTATCAGTGAAGGGCAACTATCCTTTGTTGAGGGCGATAATCAGATTGAAGTAGGTACGGGGATTGTACTGCGCGAAAGCTCAGGTATTAATACGATTCCCGGTGCTTATGCCTATGTGAATGCCGAAAGCCCTTTAAAATACAAACCGAGGAATATCCTTGCTGTGTACAAGAATGGTAAAAAGGATTCACGGTGGGAGGTTGTTATTAGGCCAGGTTCGGACGCCTTCGCACCCATAGGGGTAGCGTTTTCGCGGTTAGTTGTGGGGTTGTATGACCCAGCGGACAGCTTTTCAACAACCTACTTTATGACTGACGCATCTCCAGCCGTACCATTCACAGGCTCCTACGCAGCCAACGAGAAGACGCTTTTAGCGGACTTGGTGGAAAGTGTGCAGCAGAACACGGCGAGGGTGTCGGTGCTTGAGAACAAGAAGGCTGACAAAGATAATCCTGCATGGCTTACACCGACGTTGCTTAATGGGTGGACTAACATAGATACATCATTGAGCCAAATATCCTACCTAAAAGATTCAAATGGTTACGTCCACATAAAAGGTGTAGCCAAACCAGGCGCGATGAATACGAATGTGTTTCAGTTACCTGTAGGGTATAGACCTTCTCGAACGATCGTGGCTGGTGTGGCAGCGAATACAGACAAAGATCATGACGTTTTAGGGCGAATAAACATTGGAGCCAATGGCAACGTTGCGATACTTGCCGTAGCTGGCATCACGATAACAAATACTGGTTGGGTTAGTTTGGACAGTTTGCCGCCGTTTCTGGCTGAACAATAAGGAGGTCTAACACATGAAAGCAGTACCTAAAGTAAATACAAACGGCCTCTATCTGGAGGACGAGCTGGTGGACGATGCCTTTTCAGGTGTCGTCCCTTTTTATACTCCATCTTCGCCCACGCTATCTGATACAAAGCAGCAGCTAGACACCCATCGGCTTACTGACAGTAGCTCTAGTACCATAAATGGAACAAGTTCAGAAAGCATCCTTGCTGGTTATACGATAGCAATTTCAGTGCCGCCAGGCTTATATCATCCTCGTTTTGATATCCAAGGCTGGCTGACTTATGAAGCGGAATATAACCAAAAATTGATAGAAGCACAGGGTGCGTATGAGCAGTTGAACAAGGAATCTCAGGCAGCATTTCAGAAGCTGCATGATGAATGGCAAAACAAGCCGGAAAACGAACGCGGGGATGAACCTGTATATTTTGCTCAGACATTCACGGCTCCAGAACGAAGAGACCCAACGACGTTCTGGAGTGAAGGATTAAGTGCCGAAGCGATTAAGGAACTGACACAAAAAGCAGAGCAACAGCCAAGTGAGACAGATCAATTGAAGCAGCGTATTGCAGATCTCGAAGTAATGCTGACTCAGCTCATGCTTGGTAGCACAGGAAAATAACGTGTACTGACTATTATATATAGCAAAAATTTTTATATAAAAGAGGTGAAGTCATAACTATGACCGCTTTAACAGAGGCTCAATTGCGTATTTGTGCTCATGCTTGCATCACCCGCTATGAGCGGGGAGAGGGCGATATAGCAACGATCATGGGAAGCTACATTTTAGATGAAGAACAACGTGAACAAGTAATGAAGATTATTTTATCCAAGCGTTCTGATCTGGTAACGGGCAACGTAGGTGATTCATCATCAACTGAAGCTCTGAATGAGCAGGAAGAAACGGTTAAATGGTATAACTCTATTTTCCGTAAAAAAACAGTATAGAGAACAAAACAAAGATAATTGTTTATTTGCCCTTGGATCAGTCCAAGGGCATTCATTTTACACCTTGGTTCAGAAGGGGGAACAAACATGCATGAAAAGATCGATCAGATTTGGCTGGGGCTATCCACGGGGACCTTGATCGGTTATTTTTTTGGGGGGTGGACCACAATGTTGACGTTGCTGTGGTGGATGGTCGTGATCGACTTTTTCACCGGATGGGCAGCGGCCTGGATTAATGGGGAGCTAAAAAGCCGCCAGGGGTATTGCGGTATTTTTCGCAAGGTTACCGTGTTTTTGCTCATTACGGTAGCTCATCTAATCGACGGTATTCTCGGGGATGCACATTACTTCCGGGATGCCGTCGTTTTCTTTTATTTAGCGAACGAGCTGTTGTCCATTATTGAAAATGTGGGCAGAATGGGAGTGCCGATGCCGGATATTTTGCGGAATGCGGTAGCTATTTTTGAGTCCAAGTCGAGTGGAGAAAAAATAAAGCCAACCGACCCTTCCGACAAAGAAAATAAAGCTTCATAAAGTGCCACTAGTGGCCACTACCAAAATAGGCAGACTACCTTTTCGCCCTTTTTTCGGTGTAAAAGTGGAAAAGCCCAGACCGTATGGATGGTCCAAGCATATGGATAACAGAGACAAAGTGAGCTACAACATTATGAATGATAAGGAGGGAACGCCTTATGCAGAATCGCAGCCCTAACGCTGCCGAAGGCATTGACGTATCCCGATATCAGGGAACGATTGATTGGAAGCGTGTACGAGCCGATGGTAAATCGTTTGCCTTTATTAAAGCGAGTCAAGGACAGCGTTACGTCGATCCGACATTTATCACGAATGCAAAAGGGATCAAGGCAGCCGGGATTCTCCTGGGAGCTTACCATTTTGTAGATGCAACTAGTGTAAACGCAGCAAAAGCGGAAGCCAGGCATTTCGCCGAGGTGCTGGATCAGGTGGGGGGTGCGAAAGCGCTGGACTTGCCAGCGGTGATGGATTACGAAAATAATCCGGAAGGGCTTAGCTCGGCCGCGATTCATGAGGTTGCGTTGGCATTTATAACGGAATTTGAACGAGTAAGCGGCCGCAAGCCGATGGTATATACAGGGAATGCTTTTGCTGCCCATTTCAAAGCCCCATTGGGTAGTTATAAGCTGTGGATTGCGCGTTATAGTACACGAGTGCCCGGCGACACCACGGCATGGAAGCGCTGGGACTTTTGGCAATACAGCGATAGTGGACGGGTTGATGGAATTCAAGGGCCGGTTGACCTGAATGTATACGCCGGAACAGAGGCCGAGCTACGCCAAGTATTTGCAGGAGAAGAGGGGGATGAGCCAATGACAGCAGAGGAAAAAGCGGCATTTAAAGCCCTGCAACAGCAGGTCGCTGCCCTTGAAAACAGCAAAGATGTGCTCAAGCAGACGTTGAATGAACAGAGCGCTTATATTAAAAAAGTGGATCAGCGGGTAGCTGAACTGGAGGCGCGTCAGGCTATGCCTGTGCCGACCTGGGCGAAGGAAGCGATGGCTGCCGCTGTTGCATTTAATCCGGCAAGCCCGATTGTGGATGCGAAACTGCCAAGCAGTTATGATTTTTATCGCTTACTGGTCGTACTGAACCGTCTGGGTGTGTTTAAAACAACCAAATGATCTTCGAAAGAACTCATGTACTGCCAACCCCACTTTTATATGAAATGAGTAAAGCAGTTACGCCCGAAGTCTAAATAGACAGGCGGTTGAAGGCAACCGCCTGCCCTTATTGCACCCTTATTCGAAAAGCAATTCAATATCCTCTTGGCTAATCCGAGCAGATTCAAAGTCCGAAGGAGTGAAGTGAACATTCTGCTGACTAAGTGTAAAATCAATTACACGGTGTAGAGTTTGGACATACATATGCATAAATTCGGTTATACTTTCTTTTTCAAACATTGTTGTGCTGTACATCATATGGACCACCAACTGGTCGTTAACAATCAGGCTGTTGATTTCGATGCCAGCCGTTAGATGATTGGCGTAGTCCACATCTTGAAGGCCTGGAGTATGCTTATATACATAGTCTGAACTCTGACTTTCGTGATCGAACTGTCCCAGATAATTGAAGCGTAGGGGACGAATCTCCTTACTTTTTTCAATAGCTCCTAGCATGTATTTTAAAATGCCATAACCGATACCCTGTTGGGGAATGCGTCGGCGCAGTTCCTTGACATATGCAATGACACTGCCTATTTCTGTACCTGGCACTTGAATACGTAAGGGATGTAACGCCGTAAACCAGCCAACCGTTCTGGATACGTCTACGTGATCCAGGCTCCTTCCGTGATGCTCAACCTCATAAGTGAAATCTTCTAATCCAATCCATTCCTTTACACTTAAAGACAAGGCAGCTAGCAGTAAATCCACAGGCTCAGTATGATAGACCTGATTCGCCTTGGTGAGCAGTTTGTGCGTATGGGCAGGGGAAAGTTCTCCTTCGACGACTGCACATGAAGCATAGTTTACGGTAGTGGATGGCTGGCTTGTGATGAATGCTGGAAAATGGTCGTTGCCGCCCTCCATTTCATTCCAAAAATCAAGCTCCTCCCGTAGATCCGCAGTAGTGGAATAATGATGAAGCTCCTTGGCAAAGGTTTGAACAGAGGCTGTTTTTCTTGAAAAATGTACCTCCTTGCCTTCTTCTAAGGCATGATAAGCCTCCAATACATCCTCCAATATAATTCTCCAGGAAACTCCATCTACAACTAGATGATGCGCAGTGATGAACAATTCCGAGGTTCCTTGTCCGTGATCGAATATAGCTGCTCGAATAGGAAGACGGTGGGACAGATCGAAACCGGATTGCAAGCTATGCACTAGCTTATTGAATTCATGCTGCCAAGCCTCTGCTGAAATAGGCGTCATGTCATAACAATCCAGCTTGAACGGGATTGCAGTGAGTTCCGGGTTGTAAAATAACTTGCCATCCGGGTGTATGCTCATCCTTAAAGCATCGTGATGTTCAATTACTTTGTGAAATGCCTTTTCTAGAGCAGAACGATCCATTTCATTTTTCAACAGAAGCAAGACCGATTGATTATAGTGATGAGGATTATGAAATGACTGCTCCATAAACCACAAGGAGATCGGTGTATGCTGAATTTCTCCGCCGACGGGAGCTGAAGAATCGTACAGTCGGCTCTTTTGGCGTGTGTAATGAGCAAGCTCTGCTATACTGGGATGCGCTAAGACATCCTGTACACCCACTTCCAAATCATAGTTATTTAATTTGGAAGTCATCTGGATCGCTTTAATAGAGTCTCCGCCCAGTGCAAAGAAATTATCGTGGATACCTATGATAGACGTATGGAACAGCTCTTCCCAAACCTGCACGAGAATGCTTTCCACCGTATTATGGGCTTCCTCATATATGTCAGTTAATCCAGAGGACACGTCTGGTACAGGAAGCTTTTGCTTGTCCACCTTGCCATTGGATGTAAGCGGGATGATTTCCAGCTGGAGTATGTGGCTTGGTACCATATAATGGGGAAGACAAGCATGTAAATAATCTTTGAGAAGCTTGGGAGAGATAACACGATCAGATACATAATAGGCACACAAAACGGGATATCTATTCGCATCGCCTGTTTCCACCACGTTTACGACAGCATGCTGGATGTCAGGATAGGAGGATAAAGCTCCTTCAATCTCACCCAGCTCGATACGAAAGCCTCTGATTTTGACTTGGTGATCATTTCGGCCAAGGTATTCGATCAGGCCATTTTCCAGCCGTATCCCCATGTCACCGGTTTTATACATTCGTTCGCCAGGAACAAAAGGATTATCGAGAAACCTTTCTTTTGTGAGTTCCGGTCTGTTCAGATATCCTCTTGCCACTCCATGACCGGAAATGTAGATTTCTCCTTTTACCTGCATAGGAACAGGCTTTAAATGCGTATCCAGCAAATATACAGCCACGTTATCGGAAGGCACACCGATGGGAACGGATCTTCTGCTATCCCGGTCTGCATCATACATATGGATCATGCAGCCTACGACGGTTTCCGTAGGTCCGTACTCATTGAACAGGGCAATACTTCCGCCAAACTTGTCATGAATGTTGTGAGCAAGACTGACTTTGAGATCTTCTCCTCCTACAATGCATTTGCGGACGCTCGATGTACGAATGTCCGACTCTTGTAGAAGGGACAAGTGTGCGGGAGTTAGCTTTACAATGGTTGTACGTTGGTCTTTCATAATGCGGAACAATACAAATTCGCCGGGATCATCATCTCTGTAGAGGTTAATGGCATGTCCGCTGATTAATGGGGTGAATATGGAAGTGACAGTCAGATCAAAGGCTATTGACGAATAACAAGCAAAGACCTCGTGAGCTGCGGACAAGTAGGTTTTATTCGCCCACCATATGTAATTCACAAGTCCCTTGTGCGGAACTGCCACTCCTTTAGGTTTGCCTGTGGAACCGGAGGTGTAAATTACATAAGCGAGCTGGTTCGGTCCGCTTTGTGGCTTCAAATTCGAGCAATCTCCATGGTACAGGGATGCATCGTCTATACGATAAACTCCTCTGGAAAATGAAATATCATCATTCAAAGGTGCATCGGTAAGAAGCAAAGCAGCCCCGGAATCCTCCAGCATATAGCTAACACGGTCAGCTGGATAGTGAGGATCTATAGGCAGATACGCCCCACCTGATTTCAACACAGCTAAGACCGAAATGATAAGCTCAAATGAATGCCCAGCCATGATCCCCACGATACTCTCTTGCCCAATACCACGGCTTTTTAAAAACCTCGCCAGTTGGTTAGCTTGTTCATTTAACTCACGATAGGTTAACGTGTGCTCTTCAAAGTAACAGGCAATATTAGTAGCTTTTTCAACGACTTGCTGCTCAAATAACTGAGTAATGGTTAGGGACGAGGGATAGGAAGAACGTGTTTGATTCAGCCCATAGATCAGCTCATTTTGTTCCTGCGGAGATAGCATTTCAATTTCCGCAATCGGGGTCTGTGGCTGCTCGATCATCTCGCGAACGATATGAATGATATACTCAAACATTTTTGCGATCTGCGTCTCACTGTAAGAATTCACTTTATAGTCAAAGTCCAGCGTAATTCTTCCGCTCCCCTCCCAGTCACGAATAACCAGTTGCAGCGCATAAGGTTGATAACCACTGAAAACCTCCTGAACTTCATAGGGGCACCCATCAAATTGGGGACTAAATTTCATATTGTAATAATTAACACACATACCAAACAGACTGTTATATCCTTTTTGAGCAAGCTCCAGGTCACTAGCTAGAAGATCATATGGATATTTTTGATGAAAATAAAAATTCATCAGCTCTGCCCCCACATGCTTCATCAAAGAGCAGGCATCTAAAGCTGCATCCAGTTGGATGCGAAACGGCATGGTGCTGGTGAACATACCAAACGTATTTTTTTGTTTTTTGCCCGATCTGTTTAGGACTGGAGTCCCGATCACCACATCGGTTTCTTGAGTCGTCCGGTAGATGTAAAGCAGAAGGGCGGATACGAATAATACGTTTACAGAAAGTTTGGAGCTTTGGATAAAGGTCTGAATGATACGTGAAGTTTCACTGTCGATGGCAAAGGACGTTCGAACGGCCGAAATATCTTTGCTTTTGTTGATAGGTATCATGTCGGGTAAGGTTTGGAATTTTTCATGCCAGAATATTTTATTTTTAATAAAACGCTCAGATGTTAAATAGGCTTGTTCTTGATCAATGATAGGTATGTAGGAATATTCTTCATCAGCAGGCAGGGGGCTGTGGTTAACCAGTAGTGTATAATACTGCGAAATTCGTTCAGACACGATATGTAAGGCCCAACCGTCTGCAATAATATGATGAAATTGACCCAAATAACCAACATCACCAGGCCCAAGTTTAAAAATAACAAAAGAATACAGTTTGGCATTCAACAGAGGCATAACCTGTCCACTCACAGCCTTCAGCCATTGTTCAAAATGAAGTAACGGATCAGGCTCATGACTAAAATCAATACATGCGATCTGCTCCTTTTCATAGGGCTTTACGTACTGTACGGGTTCTCCATTTTGCTCTTCGATCTGGATGCGGAGGCCTTCCGTTTTGGAAATGAAGAGTTGAATCGCTTTCTCCAGCGCGTCAAACTCTAGTTCCTTTTGAATGCGTACAAGTCCGGTCAGATTGTGCATGGCTGTCGTACCATATATTTTCTCGTTATACCAAACTCTTTTTTGAGAATGTGTTAGTGCATAGAACATCCATTAGCCTCCTTATACATGCAGATATTGAAAAACATAGAGTCTACATAAAAATGATCCTAGCCCACCCAATAAAAACAATCAAGCAGAAAAAATGTATTTTTAAACAAAAAATAAAACGGATTTTCGACAATTTTATTCCAATTTAAAAAGGCGAGTTCCCTTTAAAAGGTTTCCGTAGGTTTACAATGGAATTTTTAAAAAGTGTGAATTAGCTCACTACATCCGATATGGATGAAATGTTAAGGTGTTAATACAATTTCGATAATATTGATAAATATTAATTTATTAAGTATTTCTGGTAATTGACTCTCCGATTTCGCAATCAATATCCTGGCATTCTTCCTTAATTTTCCTTTAAATAAATCCATTCCTATTTAACATATATTTACTCTTAAACTATTTAATTATCCATAAATTAAATATACAAATTGTGTATATTTATTCATGATGTTGAATACTGTTTATCCTAGTTTTTTTATGTAATTACTAGATAAATAGTCTTACATATATTGGTCAAGCAAGCTTTGATTACATATTACAAAGAAAGCTGGAGCGATTATGGAATGTAAAAAGATGATCATGAGAAAAATGGCAGCGGTTATCCTGATTTTCGCTTTAGTGGCTACATGTATTCCGCCCAGTCGTGCGGAGGCCGCAGCAGGATTGAATGAAAACACCACTCAGCGTTTGGAAGCATTTATTCATGAGAAGATGCAGGAAGGTCATATCCCTGGAATGACAGTTATTGTGGTTCGTGGAAAGGAAACGGCCTATCTCAAAAGTTTTGGGTATGCCAATGTGGACAAGCAGGTTCCTGTAACACCCGAGACAAGCTTTGAAATTGCCTCTTGCTCCAAAGGATTTACAGCACTTGCCGTGCTGCAACTACAGCAGCAGGGGTTGTTGAAGCTGGATGATCCCGTTTCAAAGTTTTTTCCATGGTTTCAAGCCAAGTATAAGCACCAAAATGTCGAGATTACACTGCGGCAGCTGTTACATCACTCCAGTGGCATTCCATGGTACACAATTACCGACATCCCGATCTCCAACCGTCCCGATTCACTGGAACAGGTTGTACGAAATGTGAATGGCCTGGAATTACATAATCGTCCTGGCGAACGCTTTGAATATGCCACCATTAACTACGCAATCGTGGGGGCTGTCATTCAAAAGGTCACAGGGCAACCTTACGAAGATTATATGAAGACCCATATTTTTCAGCCTTTAGGTCTGAATAAAACTACTCTTTATCCCACAGAAGCCGCACCCACGATGGCAACAGGCTACAAGAACGGCTTTTTTCAAGCACGTGAATATCAATCCCCTGTCTTTAGAGGAAACCGTCCCGCTGGTTATATCATGATGGACGGAAATGACCTCGCCACTTGGCTCAAATATCAGTTGGGCAGCCTGAAATCTCCCATGACTCCATTAATTATGGAAACTCATGCGCCTGACCGCACCGTTACCCCCAGCAAGTTTGATATGTCGTCTTATGCTATGGGCTGGGCTGACTACCAAAGCGGAAACGGAGAGGTGTCCAAGGCTGGATTAAATCCGAATTTTTCTGCTTATATGGTTTTTCGCCCTCAGGATCAGCTGGCTGTAGGGATTATGGCGAACAACGGTACCACGTTAACGTATATCACGGGGCATGGTCTTATGGACATTTTACGAGATCGGCAGCCTGTGTCTCCGTATGAGCCAGATCAGAAAACAGACAATGCGTGGTCCGTTATTACGATCATGCTGGCATGTTATGTGCTGGCGGTAGGGGTCCTGTTGATTACGGTGGTACGAGATATCATCCGCAAACAACGTGTTTTGAAGCCTTTGAATCCAAAAAAGCTGCTCACATGGCTGCTATTTTTACTTTGCAGTACACCGTTTTTGTATGGAGTTTATTTGGTTCCTACTGCCATGCAGGGCGTTTCATGGACAACCGCGATTGTCTGGTCTCCGTTTAGCTTTCCGTTTGCGATTGGAGCCTTGGGGCTGGGATTGCTTTTGAGCTTTGGCTACCTGGTGTTGGGTACGATTTTTCCGAACACAGACGAAAATAAACGCTCGCTTCCTTTACTGGTAATGATGAGCTTGCTAAGCGGGGCGGCGAATGCTTTTGTCATTTTTATCGTCAATTTCTCAATTGGCAGCGAAATACCGCTCAAATATCTGCTGTATTATTTCGGATTAGCGCTGGCGGTTTATATTTTCGGTCGCAAGCTGATTGAAACCAAATTAGTGAAGATTACCTACAACATGATTTATCGAAAACGAATGGAACTGATTCAACGTGTGCTACACAGCTCTTATGACAAATTAGAACGCATGGACAATGGCAAAATTTTAGCCACTTTAAATAATGATACAGAGATGGTGGGCTTCTCGGCCAATGTGGCGGTGGGGTTCGCGACCAGTCTACTGACAGTCATCTGCTGCTTTGTTTATCTCGGTACGATTTCATTTTGGGGCACGATACTTTCCCTTGTTGTCATTGCGGTGATTGCCGCATTTTATAGCATCGTCAGCGGTACGGCTAACCGCTATTGGGAAGAGGCGAGGGATACCCAAAACGTGTATTTGGGGTTCATCGACCACATGCTCAAGGGCTTTAAAGAGCTTAGTATGCATGGACGCAAAAAGACGGAGTTTAGCAGCGATATTCAGGATAGCTGTGAACAGTATCGTCAAAAACGCTCCGTGTCCCGCATTAAATTTACCAATGCACTGGTGCTGGGCGAGACGCTGCTGATTTTAATTTTAGGTGTAGTTACCTTTGTGTTCCCGACGATTTTCCCGAACATTAAGGATTACACATTAATTCAATTTGTTGTCGTGTTCCTCTACTTGATCGGACCCATCAACGGATTGTTGCAGGCTGTGCCGGAGCTGTTCCAGATTCGGACCTCCTGGCGAAGAATTAAAGCCTTTATTGCGGAAATGCCGACTGATGACAGCGGAGAAGTGTATGATACTGCGAGTTTGGTGGATGAAGAAGTGGCTGTGGAACGAATTGGTTTTCATAATCTTAGCTTCGAGTACAGCAACGTGACTGGAGAGTCCAGCTTTCTGGTCGGACCTATTACACTGGAAGCGGCTAAAGGACAGACCATTTTCATCACAGGCGGCAACGGCAGTGGTAAAACGACGCTTGCTAAATTAATGACTGCCCTCTATCCTCCACAAACGGGATACATCACGATCAATGGAGAAGTCATTGATGCCCGCACGTCGGGCGAGTATTTTTCCACCGTCTTCTCTGATTTTCATCTGTTTGAGCGCTTGTACGACATTGATTATAAGGAAAAGCAGTCCGACATTGAGCGTTATCTGAAAAGACTGGGACTGGAGGAAAAAGTAACGGTCAAGGATGGATATTTCAGTACGCTCAAGCTATCAGGTGGACAACGAAAGCGGCTTGCGCTTTTGATCTGTTATCTGGAAGATCGACCCGTATATTTGTTTGACGAATGGGCTGCCGATCAAGATCCGGAATTCCGCAAGTTCTTTTACCATACACTTCTGCCTGAAATGAAGGCGGCGGGTAAAATTATTTTCGCCATTACGCATGATGACCATTATTTCCATACCGCAGACCGACTGCTGAAGATGGAAATGGGGCAGATGAAGGAGCTGGAGGTGTTGAGTGCTGAAGTCAGTGGCTCATAACCAATCCATTAAAATTTATGAAAAAGTGTGGGCTTAGCATGCAAAACTACATTGTTGTCAAAGGTGCAAGACAGCACAACCTGAAAAATATCTCCTTGCGGATTCCGCGAGATCAACTGGTTGTTTTCACGGGAGTTAGCGGCTCGGGTAAATCATCGCTTGTCTTCAATACACTATATGCGGAAGGGCGACGACGCTTAATGGAGTCGCTGTCCGCATATGAACGAATGGGCTTGCGAAAAACGGAAGAGGCGGATGTGGACTTGATCGAAGGGTTGTCTCCGGCAATTGCGATGGAGCAAAAGACGGTCTCGCGCAACCCGAGGTCAACCGTGGGTACATTGACCGAAATCTCCTCTTTTGTCCGGTTGTTGTTTTCACGAACAAGTCGGGCGGTTTGTCCCTACTGTCAGGAAGCACTGCCTGTGCAGACAAGGAAAAAAATCACGGAGCAGGTACTCCAATGCTCACCTGATGCTTCAATAGAAATCTATGCGCCGATCCTTTCCATGCCACATGAAGGGCCTGTCGCGTTGCTGAAGGAAATACAAAAAAAAGGCTACACCCAATTAAGCTGGAATCAAAAAATGCTGGATGTAGAGCAAGCTGAGGTTTTGTTTTCCAGTATGTCTCCACAGGCAGTACGTCTAGGAAAAGGAGACAGTCAGCTGGAGGTACTGGTTGGCAGAATTACGATTTCAGCTTCCGTGGAGCAACGCAAAGATATTCAAGCTATGGTGGATAAAGCACTGGACTTAGGAGATGGCTGGATTCGAATTCGACCTATGGTTGATAAACGATTCGTATGGAATCCAAATTTCGGTTGCTCCTGTTGTGGTATGGTGGCGAGTGAAATTTCGGCAGGGGCTTTCTCGTCGAATAGTCCTTTGGGTGCTTGTCCGACTTGTACAGGACTGGGCACTCATTATGAAGTAGATCTGGAACGTGTGATTCCTGATCGATCCAAAAGTCTAGCTGAAGGAGCGATTCAGCTACTTGGCTGGCAATGTGAGCAAGAGAAATTTCATAAAAATCGAAAAATTTTGGAGGGACTAGCGACCCGATATCATTTTGAACTGAGCACGGCGGTAAAGGATCTGCCAGATGAGGCGTTATACGCTGTGCTATACGGTACTCAAGGTGAAAAGATTGCAATTGAGAATCCTGCTACAGGTGGCAAGCTGATGCACGAAAGATTTGCAGGGATTGTGAATCTTATTTATGAGCGCTTTAACGCTAATGCCAAGGATGAAATGAGCGCCATGAAAGCGGAAGACAAGGAAGTGATGTGGGAACAAGTATGTCCGAGCTGCGGAGGAGCACGTTTGAAGGCAGAACGACTGCTATATCGTGTGGGGGACAAAACGATCCGCGATTTTTCGAACATGCCGTTGGTTGAGCTGTATGCAGGCTGTGATGAACTACTGCGAATGGCACCTCAAGTTTTCGAGAGTCTTGCGGCTGTGGCCCAGCCCATTTTACAGGAAATCAAGACTCGTTTGACGCTGCTGCTGGATATGGGACTGGACTATTTAAATCTGAACCGTCCGGTGACCCTGCTCTCGGGTGGTGAATCCCAGCGCGTACGCTTGACGACCCAATTAAGCTCTGGGCTGATGGGCATGATCTACATTTTGGATGAACCCAGTGTTGGATTACACCCGAAGGATACCGGGAAAATGATAGCTATGCTTCACAGACTACGGGATTTGGGAAATACCATCTTGGTCGTCGAACATGATGAGGAGATTATGGCCCAAGCGGATTATCTTGTTGATATTGGACCTGGCGCAGGATTGCTCGGCGGTGAAATTGTAGCACAGGGTACGGTGGAAGAAGTCATGAGCAATTCGAAGTCTTTGACAGGACAATATTTGAGCGGCAAGCAAGGTATTCCTGTTCCCACCCAACGAAGAAAGGCCTGTGACGGGAAATATCTTGAGGTGCTGGGAGCCAGGGAGAATAATCTGCAAAACCTGAATATTCGTATTCCATTGGGTTGTTTGGTTTGTGTTACAGGGGTCTCTGGATCAGGGAAAACCACGCTAGTTCATAACGTTATATATGAGAAATTACGTTCTCGCCTGGATGGTAAATCTGCATATCTGAAGCACGATGTAGAGCTGAAAGGAGAAGCGTCGATTGATCAGGTGATCTGTATCGATCAGAAGCCAATTGGACGGACACCGCGATCCACTCCGGCTACCTATGTGGGGGTGTTTGACGCCATTCGAAAGCTGTTTGCCAGGACAGAAATAGCTAAGCAACTCCAACGAAAGAGTGCACATTTTAGCTTCAATTCACCGGGTGGACGCTGTGAAGTTTGTTCAGGACTCGGGGTGATCGTCACTGAAATGCAGTTTATGTCTGACGTTGAAATGGTTTGCGAAACGTGCCGGGGCAGACGCTACAGCGAGGATATACTGGCAATTACATATCACGAGAAGAATATCGCGGATGTATTGGAGATGAGCATTGAAGAAGCTGCTGTTTTCTTCGCTGACCAACCGGATATTTACGGCAAGTTGAAGCTCATGAACGAATTGGGTCTTGGTTATATGAAGCTGGGTCAGTCTGCCACGACATTATCTGGCGGGGAAGCCCAGCGTATTAAGCTGGTAGAGGAGCTAAGTCAGTTAAAAAAAGGGCGCAGCCTGTTGTACATTTTGGATGAACCGACCACAGGCTTGCATCCCGACGACATTCAGCGACTGCTAACTATCCTTCAACAGCTCGTGGATGAGGGCAACACCGTACTCATCATTGAACATAACCTGCATCTGATCAAAACAGCAGATTATGTGATAGACCTTGGCCCTGAAGGGGGCACCCGAGGTGGACAGCTAGTGGCAGCTGGAACGCCTGAGCAGGTTGCGACCTGTGAGCACTCCCATACCGGATCTTTTTTACGTAACTTAGGAATGGATTACGACGAGAACGAGGTGAGAGCATGAGCAACAGATTGGAGCATTTACGCATTCTCCCGACAGGCCCCCTAAATTATTATCTGCAAAAGCGATACAACGATCTGCCATGGGTGCACAAGTTTGGCTTGGATCACATCAAGGTAAAGGGGGATTTTATACTCATTCATGCATGGAAGCCTGGGTATGTGAAGCTAACACGGGAACAGGCAAATCGTCTCAAAGTAGCCACTGAAAAAGGCGAAAATCCTGAGGACATGCTTCCTCGGCTGCCGGAAGCATGGCTACTGGACGGAGAAGATGAACCTGATGTGGAAGGACTCTTGGCTAAGGTCATCGTGCCCGAGTTATTCGAACTGCTTTCCCCGGAAAATCTTCAAGAAGACGTGACCAGTCCGCAATCTATCCGGTTAAGAGCTATTTTGGAGCGTGTCGCCGAGCATGTACCTGTTTTTCCAGCCATTCAGAATCCCTATGAGCTGCGTCGCTTTCTGGAGGTCGTGAAGAGCCAAAAGCCTAAAACAGTCGTTGAGATCGGGACAGCCAGCGGCGGTGTATTTTATTGCCTGAGTCAACTGGCCGATCCGGACGCGTTGCTCGTCAGTATTGATTATCCGGGTGGACCGTATGGAGGGGGTCAGGATGACAGTGAGGTGCAGCTCTATTCCAGCTTTGGCAGCACGGGGCAGCAGTTTTCTTTTATTCGAGACCGTTCATTTCACTGCTCCACCAAACAGGACTTGAAAAAGGTTCTAGGAGAACGGCAGATTGATCTTCTGTTTATCGATGGAGATCATTCCTACGGTGGAGTGAGTTCAGATTTTCGTATGTATCAAGAGCTGGTGGCACCGGGCGGCATGATTGCTTTTCATGATATCAGCATGCGGCCTGAAACGTGGGGAAGAGGTTATGATGTTGGCGTTTTCTGGGATGAAGTGAAACAAAGTTATCCCTCCTTTGAGGAATTTGTAGACCCAACGGGCTGTCGAGAGCCGTTTATTCGTCACCCGCAAGAGGGACTGTTCGCGTATGGGATTGGCACTATCATTCAATTGTAAGGGGGAGACAACCATGAGCCACCGTCCATTGAACAAAACACGTGTGGAGGATGTCATTGGTTTGACTCCCATGCAGGAAGGAATGCTCTACCACTATTTACGGGACAAGGATACAGGAGCTTACTTTGAGCAATACAGCTATACGCTGCAGGGTCAGCTTGATCTATCTGTCTGCTGTGAGGCGTGGAAATGGACGATTCAACAGCATGAAGTGCTGAGAAGCGTATTCCGCTGGGAAAAGATCCAGAACCCGGTTCAGATTGTCCTGAAAGGACGCGTCCTGTCTTTCACTTTCCATGACCTCACAGAAATGGAAGAGGTGGAGCGAGAGACGGTACTACAGGAGCTGCGCGAGGCAGACCGTGCTGTAGGATTTGACCTGTCCGAGGGCCCCCTACTGCGGATTACGGTGTTTAGGCTGGCACATGATCGTCATATCATGATGGTCAGCAACCACCATATTGTGATGGATGGCTGGAGTAATGGCATTGTGCTGGGTGAGTTTATCCGGGCATATGATGCGCTGCGTGCAGGCCGGGAGCCAGAACGATTAGCCAAGCCGCGTTTTGGAGAGTACGTGAAATGGCTTGGTACGCAGGATAGAAGCGGAAGCAAGGCATTTTGGCAAGCTTACCTGACTGGATATGAGGTTCAGCCCCTGTGTTTACCCGATACAATTTCTAGCTCAGAAATAAGCGATACGGCTTGCGAATCGTATGTTTTGCAATCGGAGCTGGTGAGGGGGCTTGAAGCTGTTGCGAAGGAAGAATCCGTGACAGTAGGTACCCTTTTTACAGCGGCCTGGGGTATTCTGCTGCAAAAGGTCAGCAGACGTCAGGATGTGCTTTTCGGCACGACGGTATCTGGTCGCTCTAGCAGCCTGCCTGGAATTGAACGGGTAGTGGGGCTTTTGATGAACACGGTTCCTGTACGGTTACAGTCAGGCAATGGAGATACGCTGCAACAAGCCTTGCTCGATATTCAGCAAGCCAGCGTAGCGAGACAGCCCTACGAAACAACACCGCTTGTGGATATACAGTCTTACGGCAATTTCAGAAGCACAGAGCGTCTTTTTGATACGTTGCTTGTGATTGAAAATTATCCGCTGGAGATCAATCGACAGAGTGAATTGACCTTGGAATCCTTTTCTGGCCATAGCGTAACGGATTATTCACTTCTGGTGAGCATTCATCAAATGGAGCAAACTGCCATCCAAATCATGTATCAGCCCTCAAAATATGAGCCGTCCGCGATTGAACTGTTATGTGAACGTTATGTTGCTTTGCTCAGGCTGATCGTTACAGAAAGAGATTATGCCATTCAGAATATTCACTCCTTGACGGAGATGGAAAAGAGACTGGAAGAGGTCTGGGCAATTGAATTTGACTATAGCCCGGATACTTTGAAAAGGAGTGTATGAAGATGAAGAAGCCGAAAGCTTGGGAACAAATGGATTCCTATCAATGGATGACCACGAAAGAAACCGCCCACTATTACCGACTCATCGCCAATCTAATGAAGGAGATTCACGCTAAAATTCCAGATGAACAGTATCATTTGGACAAAGTAGCGACAGAAACGGATATTCGTGAGGAAAACTTTCAGGGAAAAAACTATCAACGCGCAGTCATGTATTTAATGTCTAACGGATGTGAGTGGGCCTTGAAAAACGGAAATGGCTGCACCATGTGCGGTCATTTGGCCAAGCAAACACGTAAAGACGGCCCTCTCTCTGCCCATTATTATTTGGAGCAATTTAGTGAGGAATTTAAGCGGATTGATTTTAGCAAATATCCTTTACTCAATCTGTATAATAACGGCTCCATTCTCAACGACAATGAAGTTCCGGCTGAAGCGCTGTGGGAAATCATACGCATGGTTGGAGAAAAGCCTGAGATCAAAATGCTGGTCATCGAAACCAGACCCGAATTTGTAACGAAAGAAAATATGGCGGAAATTAAGCGCCTTTTACCGGATAAGCATGTGGAAGTCGCCATGGGGCTCGAAATGATTGACGACTTTTTGCGGTATGTATGCATAAACAAAGGCTTTTCCTTAAAGCAATTTGATAAGGCCGCTCGCTTGGTGACCCAGGAGCTGAATTTACGCAGCTATGTGTTGCTGAAGCCGCCCTTTATTACGGAACAAGAGGCTATCGAACATGCCGTACAAACGATTGAGCATGCTTTTGAGCTCGGTACGACGACCGTTTCACTGGAAAGCTGTACCGTACAGGATTATACACTGGTGCAATATTTAAGTGACCAGGGTGCCTATAAACCGGCATGGCTCTGGAGCATCGTTGAGGTGGTAAAACGGACGGCGCATTTGGGCAAGATCATCGTCGGCTTGTTCCAATTTTACCCTTCCCCTGTCGGGGTGCCTTACAATTGTCCGCATTGCAGTGATCGAGTAATGGAGGCGTTGAAGGAGTATAATCACACTCTTAATCCGAGCGTTCTGGACCATCTGGATTGCAGCTGCAAGGCTGAATGGAAGAAGGAACTGAATCACGTGCATCCTCCATTTGAGGAAAGACTGAGTATTTTGAATAGTGAATTAATCAAGTGATTCATTGAGATTATCAACTGAAAAATAGGATAGATTCGTCAGCTCATGAAGGCCTGGAACGGTTGACAGAGAGGGGAGTGTGTATGGACAAAAGTACACATTTGAAAGGTCGGATCATTGAAGAATATTGGATGGAAAAATGGTCTCAAGACCTGCCGAGGGAATTACTGCCTACAAGCAGAAGCAAGTCTAACCATCAGCTGGAGGCTCGCAAGGAAACGCTCGAAATGGTTATTCCCAGGAAAACGATTCGTCAATTGGATCAAATGTCGAAGGGCTCGGAGTTGGGACGTTTTATTTTGTTCCTGACGGCGCTGTCAGGGCTGGTCTATCGCTATTCGCAGTCAGAGGATATTTGTATCGGCACGACGACGCTTATACAGTCCGAACCCAAGCGGGGAAATGTACTTTTTCTCAAGTCGCGGGTTCAGGGAAGCCGAACCTGGCGTGAGCTTAACGAAGACATGAAGGCCGAGTTTTCTCGAACGCTGAATCATCAGGATGTTTCTGTGCCCCTTCTCTATAACAAATGGACATCTCTTCACGGGAGAGAACTGCAAGAACTGTGGCAACTGGCATGTGTGGATGAGGGATTACAAACGGTGACTGAGGACCTGGATCGGTTCGATCTGATGATCAAGCTTGTACCAAACGAAGAAGGTCGAATGCTGCAACTGGTTTATCGGCCTGAGGTGTATTCGTTGTCCCTAGTCCAATCCTTTGCTGCAAATTTGCTGTATGTTCTGGCTCAATGGCCTGAGAAATCGGCGGTCTCTCTGGAGGATGATGCGGCAAATATGCTGGCTCCACAGCAACGAGAGCTTCTGGTACATGGATTAAACCAGACGGCTGTAGAGCTGCCGGGTGTGACCTTGCTGCATCAATTGTTCGAAGAACAGGTGATGACAACGCCTGAACAAGCTGCTGTGGTCGAGGCAGGGTATCGCATTAGCTATAGAGAGCTAAATGCGAAGGCAAATCAGTTGGCCCGTACTTTACAACGTCACGGAGTGGGATCGGATGATATCGTGGGCATCATGGCTGAGTCGACGACGGAGGTCATCATTGCCATCTTAGCGGTATTAAAGGCTGGAGCGGCGTATTGTCCGATAGATCCGACGTTTCCAGTAGAGCGGGTACAGCAGCTTTTAACGGATAGTCGGATGGAGTTGTTGATCTCACCTCCACAGCATGTGGATACCCATGCTTTTCAAGGAACAGTGCTCGATCTATCCAATCCTGCATTATATGCGGGGGAGCCGTCCAATCTACCGTTTGAGGGTAGACCTGATCATACAGCGTATGTCATATACACATCAGGCTCGACGGGAGCGCCCAAAGGGGTGGTGATAGAGCATCGTCATATTGTCAATCAATTGGCTGGACTGAAACGCATCTATGACTTCCATGAACAGTTGAGACATGTTTTGATGGCTCCGTTCACATTCGATCCCTCTGTGCAGCAGATTTTTTTACCGTTAGCTACAGGCGGGACACTGTATCTGATTCCAAAAGAAGCCAAAACCGATCCAAGCGCCTTTTGGGGACTGGTACGGAAGGAACGGATTAACGTGTTGAATACCGTACCTTCACTGATGGAAGTGCTGTTGGAACAGGTGACAGATATCGAACATCACTTTGCTTTTATTATGGTGGCAGGTGAGGTTTGCAGCGGCGAGCTGGTACAGCAATTACGCGATAAGCTGAACATAGACAAGCTGCTCAACATTTACGGCCCGACGGAAGCGGCTATTAATACAACTCTGTATGAATGTCTGCCTGTAGAGCAGCGAGCAACATTACCTATAGGTAAGCCTCTGCTGAATTATCAGGTATATGTTCTGGATCCACAGCAGCACTTGCTGCCCTTCGGAGCTACTGGTGAGCTGTTCATCGCTGGCGCTGGACTGGCGCGCGGATACTTATACAATCCACGCTTGACGGCAGAACGCTTTGTGCCGAATCCGTTTGGGACCGAATCAGAACGGATGTATAAAACAGGCGATCTGGTGAAATGGTTGCCCGACGGCAATCTGGAGTTTGTCGGCAGGTCCGATGATCAGGTTAAGATCCGGGGGATGCGTGTGGAGCTGGGGGAGATTGAATCTGTTCTCAGAAGTCATCCGTCCATCAAAGAAGCCGTGGTCATTCCGCATGGATCAGAGGAACGAACCGAGGATCTTGCTGCCTTTTATACCTTGAAAAAATCGGGAGCCAGGCAAGAATCTCCGGTCAGAACGAGCGATATCCAGTCGTACTTGAAGCAGCATGTACCGGGCTATATGGTCCCGGCTCATATCGTCTGCTTGGAGTCCATGCCTGTCACAGTGAACGGCAAGGTGGATAAAAAAGCGTTGCCTCTGCACCAGATTGGAATTACCGAAACCCGTGCATATGTGGCACCACGTAATGAGCTGGAAGAACAGCTGGCGGAGATCTGGAAGAAGCTGCTGGCCGTACCTGTCGTTAGTGTGGAGGAAAGTTTTTTTGAAGCAGGTGGAAATTCGTTGTCTATCGTGCGACTGCAAAGCAGAATCCACCATCTGCTGAAAGTTCAGCTGACGATTCCGCAGCTCTTTACACATCATACGATCGCCATGCAGGCTAAAATCATTCAGTTCGGCGGTGTAGAGCAACCTACCGAAGCCCTTCGCAAAACGGAAACAAAACGACTACATACCCACAGACCTGAGCTTGGAAGCAAGGGGCGAAACGGTGATGTTGCTGTGATTGGCATGGCTTGCCGTTTCCCTATGGCGGACAATTGCGATGACTTCTGGGACAATCTGTGTCGCGAGGTGGATGCCGTCCGCGACATTCCGGCCCATCGGTTACAGGATATTGCTCAGAGTTCAGATGATGTAGTCGGGCAGTCAAGATCGTTGCCGCAAGGGGCATATCTGGATCGAATTGATGGCTTTGATGCATCGTTTTTTCAAATATCCCCTAATGAAGCACGGATGATGGACCCGCAGCAGCGTCTACTGTTGCAGGTTGTATGGGAAGCGATGGTGAATGCGGGATACTCGGAAAAAGAGGTGTATGGCTCGAAGACAGGAGTGTTCGTAGGGACAGGCACACCGCAATATGTGGACCTTATGCCACAGGTAGAGCCTTCCGCAATTCCGGGGAATTTGCAGGCTGTGATTGCCGGACGGATTGCTTATGCCTTCAATTGGACAGGCCCGGCGGAGGTTGTTGATACAGCCTGTTCCTCTTCACTCATCGCCGTGCATCATGCGGTACAGGAGATAACGTCCGGCGGTTGTGAAATGGCTGTAGCTGGTGGTGTCAATCTGTATCTGTCGATGGTGGATGAAAATCTCTTCAATATGGGAATCGCCTCACCTGATGGAAAGACGAAGGCGTACGACGCATCGGCAGATGGTACAGGCGGTGGCGAAGGGGTTGGCGCTGTTGTACTGAAGTCACTGGAGCAGGCGGTGGCTGATGGTGATTATATTTACGCAGTAATCAAAGGAAGCGCAGCTAACTCGGATGGTCGCTCCAACGGGATCACAGCTCCCAATGCGGCAGCGCAGGCTGAAGTGATTGAAGAGGCCTGGAAGCGTGCGGAGATTGATCCGCAGACGGTTTCTTATATCGAAACGCACGGAACAGGCACCAAGCTAGGTGATCCTATTGAAATGGAGGGCATTACACGGGCTTTTGGACGGTATACAGATCGTAAGCAGTTCTGTGCGGTAGGCTCCGTCAAAAGCAATATCGGGCATCTGGATTCAGCGGCAGGGATTGCCGGGTTTATAAAAGCAGTGCTGGCCATCACCAAGCGTCAGATTCCGGCATCCCTTCATTTTAAAGTGCCTAACCCACATATTGATTTTGCAAATTCTCCGGTTTATGTTGCTCGGTCACTTCAGGAATGGACGCCAGACTGCGGAATTCGTCGTGCGGGGGTAAGCTCCTTTGGCTTGAGCGGAACGAACTGCCATGTTGTGCTGGAGGAATATGCGATCCAAAGAGAAGTTCCTTCTCTGGGCGAGGAATATGTATTCACCTTGTCAGCCCGGACTGAACAAGCGCTCTACGCTTATGCCGACAGGTTTGCAGCTTATCTGGGAAATACCAACGAAGCTTTGGCAGACATTTGTTACTGTACCAATATCAGCCGTGGAAACGACGCCTGCCGTTTGGCTACCGTCGTCGGCTCGCAGGAAGAATTACGGCGTAAGCTCATGCTGTTCGTGGAGCAGAGCGATCATGATGCAGCTTCGGTATTACCGGATCGCGAACGAATATACGTAAATACGACAGCAAAAACAGGGAACAGCCCTGAGCCGTATAGGGTACAGCCTGCGGAATCGCTGGAGCATATGGCAAAGGCGTATATGCAAGGAAGGGAGCTGAAATGGGAGGACTATTATCACGGGCAAAATCGGGTGCGAGTCCCTCTTCCAGGCTACCCGTTTGAAGAGAAGCGCTACTGGGTTGAACCCAAAGTTCAGCAACCACCGCATGTACGAAACAGTGCGGAATTGACCCCTGACACGCAGGAGGAAGCTCCTGACTTCTGGCAGGCTACCGAGGCGGTTTTCCAATTTGGTGAACGGTTATTGGAAGAGAGCGGCTTTGCGGTAGTACAGGGCTATAAAAAGGCGGTTGATGAATTTGCGGCCCAGCTTATTATCGGATTATTCAGACAATGGGGGACGCTCACGGAACCCGGAAAAGTATATAAAGAGTCAGAAATGTTGCATACGATAGGGATTACTTCCACATATCAGCGTCTATTTCGGTTCATGCTGCGTTTCGTAGAAGAACAGGGCTACATCTGCATTGACGGTGATAATATCACGCTAACCCTTGAAGGGTTAGCTCCCGATCTGTCGGCCTTATGTAACCAATACGTGGAACAATATCCGGCATTTACGGGAACATTCAAGGTGTTGAAGTATTGTCTGGACGCCTATCCGGCTGTGCTGACCGGGAAAAGGTCACCCCTGAGTGTGCTGTTTCCCGATGGTACATCGCAATTCCTGGCGGGCTTTGCCAATCAGGGACGTACGCTGGGCGATCTGTGTGAGACGATGGCGCTGGACGCATTAAAGCAGCATATTTTAGCGCAAGCGGGAAAACGGCTCCGCATTCTGGAAGTCGGGGCTGGCTCGGGAACGGTGGGCAAGGTTCTTTTCCCAGCCATAGCAAATCGTCAAGTCGAGTATTGCTACACCGATTTGGGCCGGGGCATCATTTTGGAAGCGCAGAAGCAGTTTTCAGCGTACCCGTTTGTTCGATATCAGACTTTTAATATTGAAGAAGATCCTTTGGCACAAGGCTTTGCGCAGGAACAGTTTGATATCATTATTGGCCTGAATGTAGTTCATGCCACAAGCCATTTACGAACATCCTTATCCCAGTTGAAAAAGGTGCTTGCTCCCGGTGGAGCCCTGTTTATGATCGAAAAAGTGCAGAACGAGCCTGCGGAAAATCTCGTCTGGGGCATGACGGAGGGATGGTGGCTGTTCGAGGATCAGGACATACGGAAGGATTCTCCGCTGGTTCCGACGGAAACATGGGGGCAGTTGTTGAAGGAGGAGCGATTCACGGAGGTACGAACCTTTCCTATGCATTTGCCAAACCGTGCCGAGGCTGAAACCGCGCTGATTATCGGTCGAATGAGCGAGCAAGAACAAGTGAGCAGGGTTGAAGATTTAATGTACCGTGTTCGGTGGATTAAAAAAGAACTGAAGAAGACAAGAGAAGGCGTGCTAGCTCAAGGAAACTGGTTAATCTTCCAAGACAAGCTGGGGATTGGTGAGGAACTGGTGCAACGCTTGACGCGCTCCGGTCATCATGTGGTGACTGTAGAGGCTGGGCAAAGGTTTGAAAAACGGAACGATCATCAGTACACCATCCAGCCGGGTGTAGAAGCAGATTATATTCAACTCATGAATGAACTGGGACAACGTAATCAGCGCTTGAACGGTATCGTTCATCTCTGGACCTGCACAGCCACCCCGTCAACCCAAGTGAACATTGAAACAGTGGATGCAGGTTTGGAGTCAGGTGTCTATAGTCTTTATTTTCTGACTAAAGCATTACTTCATCAGGGTCTGCATGAAACGCTGGACTTGCGGGTGGTTTCGAACTTTACCCAGCGGATATCGGACGAGCAACAAGTATCACCTGAAAAAGCGGCGATTCACGGTTTGGTCAAAGTTATTTCTCAGGAGCATCCACAATTGCAATGCTTCGGACTGGATGTCGAAACGCTCCACCACACCAACGAGCAAGTGGCGGATCTGATCATGACCGAGCTGCAAGAAAACAAAACGGATTCATTCGTTGTCATCCGTCAGGAGCGTTACATCCAAGGTATGTCTCGTCTCGAATCGGATACGGTAAGCACTTCAGATAATCGGAATCATCCGGGTATTCCACCCCGGCGTTCCATCACCGTTCGTCCGGGTGCCGTATATATCGTGACTGGAGGCGCAGGGGGATTAGGACTGGAGGTTAGCCGGTATTTATCCGAGCAAGCTCCGATCCATCTAGTCATCCTGAACCGAACGGAGCTGCCGGAAAAATCGCAATGGTCACACATCATAAATGATCCGGTGCAAAGGAAGGCTGATACCGTAATTTACCGTAAGCTTTCGGCCTTTGCAGACATGGAAAAACACGGCTCAAAGGTGCATTATTACGCGGGAGATGTGGCTGATTATAGGCAGATGCAACACATTTTTGACGATGTACAAGCTCGTTATGGCCCCGTTAAGGGAGTTGTTCATTGTGCGGCAGCTAGCGGCGACACCAGTCGTCCGCTGAAGATTCAGAATTTGGGTGATTTTCGCAAGGTGCTTCGCCCCAAAATTCACGGAACGCTGGTATTGGATAAGCTTATGGCGGAACAAGAGACAGATTTCTTTGTTCTATACTCCTCGGTAGCCTCGCTATGGGGCGGAGCTGGCGGTGGAGATTATGCGGCTGCCAATGCGTTTATGGATGCCTTCAGCGCACAGCGTAACATGCAGGGGCAAACGACGCTTGCGATCAACTGGTATGCGTGGGAGGGACTCACTGGACCAGGGTGCATGGACTATATGCCTGTATCAGATGCGCTGGCTGCTTTCCGCATGAGCTTGTCTTATCCGCTGGATCAGGTGGCCATCGGCAAGTTTGATACACAGAAGTTGCGTGAATGGGCGCCGATGATGAAAATTCAGCTTGCGCCGGATATGTTGACGAGTCGACGCCGAGCTGTAGCTAAATCCACCAAGGAAGCAGGAGCTCTGCCATCTGTCGAGCCTAACCGTTTGGTGACAGATGTGAAGGTCAGTCTGAAAGGGAAAACAACAGAGCCTTACACAGAGCTGGAACAGCAGATCGCTCAAATATGGGCAGAGGTGCTGGGATACGAGGAAATTGATGTAGGTCAACATTTTTTTGAAATCGGCGGGGATTCCTTGCTTATTTTGAAAGTGCTGAGTCTTCTGAATGAACGGATTGATCCCGAAGTGGAGGCTGGGGATTTGTTCTCGTACGGTACAGTTGCACAGCTGGCGCAATTTATGGAAAACAGGCATGCCGCCAGCACAAGAGAAGTGACGGACGTAGCACCGCACTTACAGGTCGAAGTTTCCGGCGCGGACGAGGATTTACGAAGCCTGATCAAGCGTGTAAAGGAGGACGCTATTTCAGTGGATGAAGCTATGAAAGGATATGAAAGCATATGAGGGATACGTTTGTTGAAGCCATTTTGCAGCTTGTAGCCAAACAGGAATTATCCGAAGAGCATGCGTATTCTCTGATCAAGCAATATCAGGTTCGGCTCAAAACTGCTTCATCGTCCGCAGCCCACGATGGAATAAACCGCAACAGGGATATAGCCATTATCGGCGTAGCCGGACGGTTCCCGCAAGCAGATAACAAGGAACAATATTGGAGTAATCTGGTCAACGGTTTGAATGGGATACGAACGTTTCCAAGCTCACGTTTGGAGCAGATTCGTCCCTTTTTGGATGAGGAGAATCAAGGGCCATATATGCCGGCAGGCTATTTGGAGGAAGTTGATACGTTTGACGCGGCATTTTTTAATATTCTTCCGGGTGAAGCCAAATACATGGACCCGCAGCAGCGTATGTTCATGGAAACCGGTTATGAGGCCATTGAGGATGCAGGGTATGGTGGTGAACGCATTCGTGGCTCACGAGTGGGGGTATATGTCGGCTATAGTGAAGCGCGATACAAGGAGCTGATCGAAAGCGAGTCGTCCACCGCCTTTGTCGGGAATTTCCCGCCAGTTATCGCAAGCCGTCTCGCTTATGCGCTGAATCTGTCCGGTCCTGCAATGAGTGTAGCCACCGCCTGCTCGTCTTCCCTGGTTGCCTTGCATCTTGCATGTGAGGGATTACGCGCTGGAGATTGCAGCATGGCTTTGGTGGGTGGGGTAGCCATTGGTGCGTTACCCACCAGGATGGAGCCGGGCGGGCTGGGGATTACTTCTCCGCAAGGACAATCACGCAGCTTCGACGCGGATGCCGACGGTACGGGATGGGGCGAAGGTTGTGGTGTTGTTCTGATCAAGCCACTGGAGCAAGCCGAGAGGGATCACGATTATATTTACTCCGTGATTAAAGCAAGTGCCATCAATCAGGATGGTGCCTCCAACGGATTGGCCTCCCCGAATGCCCGAGCTCAGGAAGAAGTGATTGTAGAGGCGTGGAAGCGTGCGGGCATTGACCCTTCCACGATCTCTTACATCGAGGCCCATGGAACGGGGACCAAAATTGGAGATCCGATTGAAATTAAGGGGATTACGAATGCCTTTCGCAGGTATACGCAAAACAGACAATTTTGCGGTATCGGCTCGGTCAAAAGCAATATCGGTCATCTTGATTCCGCTTCAGGCATGGCAGGATTAATCAAAATGATCATGGCTTTACAGCATAAGCAGCTTCCACCCACCCTGCATTTTGCTTATCCTAATCCGTTGATGAACTTGCATAGTTCTCCGGTCTATATCCATACGAAGCTAACCGAATGGCGAAGTGAGGATGGAATTCCGCTGAGGGCAGGTATCAGTTCATGGGGATTAAGCGGTACAAATTGTCACGTGGTACTGGAGGATTATCAGGGAAGCAGGCCCTCCCTTTCTTCGTCCTCCGATCTACCCTGCGGTGGGGAGCGTGTATTTACCCTTTCGGCATACAGTGAGGATTCACTGCGAAGATTGACTGCCCGATATATTGATTTTTTGGAGAATGACGATATTCCGCCTTTGGAAAATATCTGTTACGTCCTGAATACGGGCAGAGAGCATCATGCTTATCGGCTGGCGATTCCGGTCACGGATCGACGCAGCCTTTGGACAAAGCTCAAACAGGCCTATGATGCTTTTGTTCGTCAGGATGGAACAGGGCTGGAGCAGCAGGGGATTTTCTGTTCCATGTGCAGCGAGTCCCTGGTAGAAATGGCGCTGGATACAGATGATGCCCCGATGATTGCCCGGCGATATGTTGCCGGGGAGAACAGGCGCTGGGCGGAGGATTATCCGGCAGGTGGGTGTGTCAAAGTACCCTTGCCTGCATACGCTTGGGAGAAGCAACGATATTGGGTGGAGCCGCCGATCCAACGTAGAAGCAGCAAACGCGATGAACAGGTGTCAGCTTATAGCGAAGCACGCGTTTCCTTTGGTGACGGGTATGTTCCGACGGAAACAGAAGACAGGCTGGCACGTATCTGGGGCCGAATTTTAGGCATTGACGAGCTGTCTGTGGATGCGGATTTCTTCGAACTTGGCGGGGACTCTCTGTTGGCAACAGATCTGATTACTGCCATAAGCCAGGTATTCCATACACGAATTACATTGGTTGATTTGTTTGGGCATCCCTGCATTCGTGAGCTTGCCCAGCTTATTTCAGGTGAAAAAAAATCGGATTACCAGTCCATTGAACCTGTGTCTCCACAAGCATTTTATCCCGTATCCAATGCGCAGCGCCGTCAGTTTATTTTGAAGCAGCTGGCAGAAGGCAATTTGAGTTACAACATGCCCGGAGCGGCTACGATCACGGGACGCTTGGATGTGGAACGCTTTAAAGCTGCTTTTGCTGCGATCATTCGTCGCCATGAATCCTTTCGGACGGTGTTTGATGTTGCGGAGGATGAAATTGTGCAAAGTGTTCTTCCGCAGGCTGAGCTTGCTATATCGCTGGGTGTGGCTCCAAAGGGAGCAGATGTACAAAAGCTGATGGAGGAATTTGTCCAGCCGTTTTCCCTGGGAGAGGCTCCTTTACTTCGGATACGCTTGCTGCGATTAACGGAGGAATGTGATGAAGAGGACAAGCATTTGCTGATGTTTGATATGCATCATATTGTTTCGGATGGCGTTTCCATGGAGATCCTCATTCGGGAATTTACCAGTCTTTATGCCGGGCAGAACCTGCCGCCGCTGCGTATCCAATATAAGGACTATGCGGTATGGCAAAATGCTTTTCTGCAAAGTGAGCAGATGCTGCAACAGGAGCAATTTTGGCTGAGGACGTTAACGGAAGGACTGGAGTCAGGATTGCCTGTTCTGAAAATGCCCAGTGACTATCCCCGGCCGCCTGTGATGACTTTTGAAGGGGGGGTGTACTCGTTCACGATTGACAAAGTGGTCGCTGAACGCTTGCGAGCGATGGGACAGGAGCATGGCGCTACGCTGTATATGACGCTTCTTGCTGTATACAATGTGCTGCTTTATCAATACACAGGGCAGGAGGATGTCATTGTAGGCTCCCTCATTGCTGGCAGACGTTATGCGGGTGTAGAGCATACGATAGGACTTTTTACCAACTACTTGCCTATTCGTAATACTCCAGCGGGTGAGCGGCGCTTTACGGACTTCTTAAAGGAGGTGGCTCATCGCACCATAGCCGCGTATGATCATCAGGATTATCCATTTGAAAAAATGGTGGAGCATCTGGATCAGAAGCGCGATCTTTCACGCAACCCTATTTTTGACACCATGCTTATTTTACATAATCAGGGGATGCAGAAAACCCAATTTACGATGGGAGATTTAACGCTGAACATGGTGGACTGGGCCAAGCACAGTTCAACCATGGATTTAAAGCTCGACATTTTTCAGGGAATGCAAGGGGAACTGAAATGTACCTTTGAGTATTACTCCCGTTTGTTTCACGAACAGACGATCACTGCGCTGGCAGGACATTTGCTCAGCCTGATCGACCAGATTGTGGACCAGCCTGAGCAAGCTTTAGCGGAGTACCGGATTTTTTCACCTGAGGAAGCGGAGAAGATGAAACAGAAACGGCAGGGAAAGGACTCTACTTTTGCGCTTCCTGCGATCTGCCCGGCACCGGAGGCTGAGCAGCACCCTTTGTCTTTTTATCAAAAGCAGATATGGCGACATCGAGGATCAACTAATAATGTGATCGTTCATGCAACGTGGAAAGGCAAGGTGGATCAAACGTTATTTGCCAGAGTGCTGGAAGAACTGCAAGCCGAACACAGCACGCTCAGAACAACCTTTAGGGAAGAGACAGCCGGGCCGACTCAGCAGGTGCAGGCGTGTCTTCCGTTGGATTACAAATTTACAGATGTAATAGAGGGGGATGCAGCTTCTTGGGCGGAACACCGTGTGGCTGTGGAGTATCGGAACCCGTTCGAGTTACGACAAGGTCCGCTGTACCGGATACGCTTGGGTTGTGACAGCAACGAACGATGCCAATTGATCGTCGCCGTTCATCCATTACTAACGGAGTGCCTCGATCTGAAAGGTTGGCTGGAACAACTGTTTATTCGCTATTCCGCTGCTGTTACGGATTCGGCAGTGGATACAGCCCACATATTTCAGTCCATCTCGCAGATTGATTTTACTTATTGGCAACAACGGTTGCTGCAGGAAGGATATTTGGAGCCTCAAAAGGCGTATTGGACTGAGGCACTGCAAAAGCCGCTTCCTCCGATCGGATTGCCGTTCAAACGCGGGGAAGAAGCTTTTGTAACACCCGAGTGGACTTCTATTGAAGTGCCTCTCGCCACAGAGGAGACTGAAGCTCTAAAAGCTTTTGCCTCCAGTCATGAAGGTTCTGTTACGGACGTTCTATTCGCCTGTTATTTCCTGCTGCTGCGGCAATTAACGCATGCGGAGGAGCTTTTGATCTATGTCATGCATCCCGAAGGACATCCAGTTCAGGGCAGCGGAGTACCTTTATGTATCCAGCATCCTGTGCCAGTCAGAGTTTTGATGGAGGGGCTTTCGTCGTTTAATCCTTTGCTAGAAAAAGTGAAGGACAAACATCAAGCTGCGCTTCAAGCTGTTTTATATCCGTTTCATTTGCTGCTGGACCCTAATGAGTTGAAGAGCGGGAGGGAGGGTTCATCACGTTATAACGTCGTCTTTTGCACAGAGGATGGAACGAGATCTTTACCCGAGGGAGGGGAAGTGGGATTGCGTGTATACCCCTCAGAGCCAGCAGCACTGCAACTGTCAGTCGTGAAATCAACAACCGGACTGACCTGTTCCCTGAGGTGGAATACCGCTTTGCTGGAATCTTCCTATGTCCACTCTATGCTGGAAAGGTATCACAAAATAATCAAGACCATTGCTAGTAGTGTGTCCAACCTGTCTAAGGTATCCCATTAACGTGCGGTTCATTCAAAGGAGGCAATTACAAATGGAATTAAGATCATCTATTGAATTTTATGACAATCGGTTTTTAATGTTCGTTCTGGATCAAATGGCTTATGAATTTGAGAAAAACGGCTCCAAAGAGGTCATTCGAATGACCTTGGGAAAATCCGAGCTACCTTTGCATGAGGATATCATTCAGTCGATGAAGGATGCGTTGGACACCTTTGAAAAAAGCTCGCTTGTATTTCCGCCGGGTTTGCCGGAATTAAAGGAAGCACTCGCGGAGGAATACAAGAAAACATATGATCTGGACATTAACCCCAACAATATCCTGATTAATGTAGGCACCAGCGCCTTGTTCCGAAATCTGTTTTATTTGCTGGCAAAAGAGGGGGATGAGGTTCTTTTACCGCGTCCGTACTATTCTCTGTATCATTTTTGCGCCCAATTGGTAGGGGCGAATGTTCGCTACTATGATATCAATTTGGAGACGCTAGCACTGGATCTGGATTCCTTTAAGGAAAATTTCACGGATAAAACTAGAATTGTAGTCATTAATTCGCCTGGTAATCCGCTAGGCAACATCTTAACGAAAGACGAACTGTATGCCATTGATAAAATTATCAACGGTCAGGCGGTGGTCATTAATGATGAGATTTATGCCAATGTTTGCTTTGATGAACGAAGCACTTCGGTACTGGAGCTGAAGGATACCAAATCAGCCTTTATTACAACGAATGCTTTCTCCAAAGGGTACCGGATGTACAGTCGGCGCGTGGGCTACTGCATCGTTCCTGACGAGCTAGTCACACCGCTCACGGTCATACAGCATCACACATTGCTGACAGCCGACCCTGTCGTGCAATTTGGCGCATTGGAAGCATTGGCACATCCCGAAGAGATTGAGCAGCTGGTCAGCCTGTATAAAGCAAGACGGGATTATACGGTGGAGCGATTCAATGAGGTTCCGCTCGTACGTGCTATCCCTGCACAAGGTAGCTTTTACTTCACACTCGATTGTGAAAAGTACATGGACGAGCACGGCATCGAAACGAGTTTGGAGCTGGCTGAACAAATTATGAGAGCCAAACAAGTGGCGACTGTGCCAGGTTCTGATTTTGGATTGCCGAAAATGCTGCGCCTGTCCTACTCTACAACGCGATACAACGAAGGCATAGATCGCTTAGTGGACTTTTTCACAAACAGCTTGGTAGGTCAATCGGCTGTATCTGCTGCAATTCCGGTTCGGGAGTAGACCCTATGGATCTGGATTTTGATGCATTTGAAATTCTATCGGCAGAAGAGGAACGCGTCATTGCGGAGATGAATCAGACTGCAAAGCTTTATGAGGATCATGTTACGATTCCTGATTTGTTTGCCCGTCAGGTCGCAATCACACCACAGCAAACCGCTATTTATGAATACGGCTCCTCCATTACGTATGCCGAATTGGAGGAACAAGCGAATCGAATGGCACGCCTGCTGCACGCAGCAGGTGTGCGACCTAACCAGCGGGTAGCAGTGGTAGCGGAACGGGGAATTGAGCTTTTAGTAGCTGTTTTCGGCGTATTAAAAGCAGGTGCAGCCTACGTGCCTATTGACCCGGACTACCCGAAAAAGCGGATTCAATATATGCTGCGCGACAGTTCTTGCGGTGTGCTGATCACCGAGTCTGCCAAGCTTCAAACGATGCTGGGAGATTTGCCGGAGAGCATGACGACGGTTGTTTGTCTTGACGAAACGAAGATGCGAGCAGATCGTCTGACGGTGTATCAGCGGTCGGATTGGGAGCGCCAGGAGCAGGGCTCATGGGCGTGTCCTGCCGGTGAAAATGATCTTGCGTATTTGATTTACACCTCAGGCTCTACGGGAGATCCCAAAGGAGTCATGATGACGCATAAAGCTGTGCTGAATACGCTCTTTTGGTTGCAGGATACCTTTTGTTTGACCGCAGAAGATGTGATTGCGCAGAAGACTTCTGCCAGTTTTACCGATTCGGTATGGGAATTCTTCTGGCCTCTGATATACGGAGCCAAGCTGTCTATATTCAGCTCGGATACGGTCAAAGATCCTCAACGGCTATATGAACAGCTCCGGGATGACAAGATTACCATTACCCAGTTCGTTCCGGCCCAGATGAGTCTCTTTCTGGATGCGGTTCCGACCGAAGAGACGGATCATCCGCTACCGGAACTTAAATGGGTATTCAATGGAGGCGAAGCCTTGCTCGTCAATGGGGTGCGGGACTGGTACAGCACATTCCAGCAAGCCAAGATTGCCAACATTTACGGTATGACCGAGTCGGCTATTTATGCAACCTGTTACCTGATTGACGCATCTCCGGAAGAGGGAGAATTGAGCATTCCGTTGGGAAGACCCCTTGCGAACACGCATGTTTATATTTTGGACAAGGAGGGGCAATTGTGCCCCTTTGAGGTCAAAGGCGAAATATGCATCGGCGGGATTGGTCTGACGGAGGGGTACTGGAATAAGGCAGAAGCAACTGCCAAGGCTTTTACCCAGCATCCCAAAACAGGAGAAAGGCTATATCGTACAGGTGATTTGGGCATGTTACGGCCGGATGGCATTCTGGAGTATAGCGGCCGCAAGGATGATCAGGTACAGGTGCGTGGGTATCGCGTAGAACTCAAAGAAGTGGAACGGGCCGTATCCGTTTTTCCAGGGATCAAGGAAACAGCTGTGATTGCCCAAACTGATGAGTTTGGTGTAACCAATCTCTTATGTTATTTTACTTCGCTGGAAAAAGGGCTCGAAGTGGATGATCTGACAACACACTTGCGTGAAATATTACCTGAGTATATGATTCCGGGATTTTTCATGGAACTGCTGGAGATGCCGTTAACTCCGAACGGGAAGATTGATCGCAAAAATCTGCCACAGCCGGAGGGCCGAGTTCACCGTTCAACCGCATATGTGGCGCCTCGCAATGAAAGAGAGCATATGCTGACGAAAATCTGGGCCGGAATTTTAAATATAAGCCCGGAGGACGTCGGCATCCATGACAGCTTTTTTGAAATCGGCGGCAATTCCATCTCGATTGTTCGGCTTCATCGAAAGATGAAGCACGCACTGGGCAGTGAGGCAACAGTAGCCGAGCTGTTTTCCTATCCTACGATTGCAGCGTATATGAATCACTTTGAAAATCAGTCCAAGGATGACGAACAGCTGGATCAGGATCTTATGAGCCTGCTGGATCAAATTGAAGATGGCTCACTGGATGTAAGCGAGTCTATACGGGCGCTGGACCATCTGAAGGAGGGATAATATGAAACGGGTTCAGAATTATTTGCTAGCTCAGGTTGCCGCAAAACATCTCTCCAAGATAGAAGCTCTGCCGATGCTAAAAGAGCTATTCGAAAATGAGGCCAAAACGGTGAAGGTTGATGATATTGCCGTGGTTGGGATGGCCTGTCGTTTTCCGGGAGCAAATGGAACGGATGAGTTTTGGGATAATCTCGTGAACGGCATGGATGCCGTGAGGGACTTCCCGGAAAGCCGCAAGGCTGACGTGGACCAGCCTATTCGGGACTATTTTAAAGGTAAACGATATGCGCCGGAGATCAAGTATCGCAGAGGAGCCTATTTGGACCATATTGATCGTTTTGATGCAGAATATTTTAACATTACTCCTGCAGAAGCCCGGTGTATGGACCCTTTGCAGCGCATTTTCCTTGAAGTTACCTGGGAAGCGCTGGAGGATGCTGGCTATGCCGAAAAGGAATTGTACGGCTCACGAACCGGGGTATACGTAGGGGATACGGATGCCGATTACTTGCAACTGATTCAGAACATGGAGCCGTATGCCTTACCCGGTAATACCATTTCAGTCGTAGCCAGTCGGGTAGCCTACTTGCTGAATCTCGCCAGCGGCAGCCATCTGATTGATACCGCCTGCTCGGCATCTTTGGCTGCTGTGCATCATGCGGTCAAAGGACTGATTACTGGCGATTGTGACATGGCTGTAGCCGGCGGGCTGAACCTGACCCTGTTTCCCGTAGATGAAGGACTGGTCGATATCGGCATTGCTTCTCCCGACTCTGTTGCGCGCACCTTCGATGCCGCAGCGAATGGGACGGTATGGGGCGAGGGATTCGGGGTCATCGTACTGAAGACGCTGGAAAAGGCTAAAAAGGATCGGGATCATATCTACGCTGTCATTAAAGGCAGCTCCATGAATTCGGACGGAAAATCAAATGGAATTACCGCGCCAAGTGCCTTGGCTCAGACGGAGCTGATGAAGGAAGCTTGGCGAAATGCGGGCATCTCCCCGGAAACGGTAACCTATATTGAGGCTCACGGTACAGGAACCCGCCTAGGCGATCCGATTGAGATTGAAGGCATTACCAACGCCTTCCGCAGCTACACGGACAAGCGGCATTTTTGTGCCTTGGGCGCGGTGAAAACGAACATAGGTCATCTGGACACCGCAGCCGGTATTGCAGGTCTGATCAAAACAGTGCTGTTATTGCAAAAGAAGGAGATTCCGGCAACCCTCCATTTTAACGAGCCGAATCCGCACATTAATTTCATTGAATCGCCTGTGTATGTGAATACAGAGCTGGTTCCATGGGAGACGGAGGCAGGAGTGCTACGGCGGGCAGGAGTAAGTGCTTTTGGTCTAGCAGGAACTAACTGTCATGTCATATTGGAGGAATATGAGCAGGACGAGCAGAGCCAGTCCGCCAGTGGAGAAAACGTACCGTATGTATTTACGTTGTCTGCCAAGAGTAAAGCTTCCTTTGATGCTTTGGTTGACCGTTATCGTACGTTTTTGGATCGCACCGCTCATGCGCTGCCAGATATTTGTTTTACAAGCAATCAGGGACGGGGGCACTATGCTTATCGGCTTGCGATTGTAGCTACAAGTCTTGAAGAATTGAAGGAAGGGCTGGAGCGTTTTGCAAATGCAGATGAAGCTGCACGTCCAGCTTTAGCGGGAGAGGGGATATATTATACCCGCCTAACGACCCGTGAGGAGAAAAGCTTCAAGGTACAGCCTGACACCAGCCTAGATCGGGTTGTGGATGAATATATGCAAGGTAGCGAGATCAATTGGACAGCTCTGCATGATTTGGATCAAAGACATCGTGTTCCTTTACCTGTATATCCATTTGCAGGCAAACGACATTGGGTGAATTATATCCCGGAGCATGCGATGGAGCGTGTAGCAGATTCCCCAGCCTTGAGATCGGTACCGGAGAAGCAGGTTGACCAGTGGTTCTATGAACTGAATTGGGTAGCCAGTCCGTTGACGGCTTCTGCCTCCCAAGAACGGTCGGTTACCAGCAAGTCATGGCTTATTCTGGCGGATGAAGAAGGCGTAGCTGCTTCACTTAGCGAGTTTATGAAGGATCAAGGACTCACACCTATTATCGTAGAGGCTGCATCTGATTATGCTGCCATAGATCCGAGCCATTATCAGATTCGTCCCGGCTATGCGGAGGATTATAACAGGCTGCTTGCAGCCGTGACCGAGGTTGAGACGCGAGGGGGAGCAGAGCTTTCCGGTATCGTCCACTTGTGGACCTGCACCGAAATTCGCAGTCGCATGCGACAACTCGATGATTTGAATGAAAGTCAGGAGCAAGGGGCTTTAAGTCTTTTTTATTTGATGAAGGCTGTTCAGGCAAGCTCGATTCATCGCCTGTTGGAAATCAAAGTCGTCTCGAACTACGCACAGCTGGTCGTAGCGGAGGATACATATGTGTTCCCGGAAAAAGCGCCTCTGTGGGGATTGATGAAGGTCATCTCGCAGGAATATAGTCAGCATCGTTGTAGCTGTATGGATGTAGAAACGATCGGACGCGACAATTCCGACATTGCTCAGGAAATCATGCTGGAATTGGATCGGGACGAAGCAGATCAAAGTTCAGCATGGCGAAGCGGTCAGCGGTATACGCAGCAGCTGGAACGGATGCAGCTTACAGCTCATCCACATCGGAAGATTACAATCCGTGAGGGTGGCGTCTATCTGATTGCCGGGGGAGCCGGTTCAGTTGGACTGGAAACCTGCCGCTATCTTGCCCGGCAGGCGAAGGTTAAGCTCGTGCTGGTGAACCGTACTGTGCTTCCGGACCGGGAAAGCTGGCAGGAACGAGCTGCGGGGCTGGATACCTCTGAAATTACGAAGAAAATCCGTGGACTGTTGGAGATTGAAAAGCTCGGCTCCGAGGTGAGCTACTATGCGGCAGATATCACGGATCTGGATGCAATGAAGAAGGTCGTGGATGATGTGCATGCACGTTATGGCCCGATTCATGGGGTCATGAATGCCGCGATGCATTTGGAGGAAATTCGTCTGGAGCAGATGGATGCAGCGGGGTTCCAGCGAACCATGGGAGCCAAGGTAATAGGAACATGGGTGTTAAACGAGGTGACTAAGGATCAAACGCTGGACTTCTGGATTCTTTTCTCGTCAGTGGCTTCGCAGCTGGGAGGTGTAGGCTTGGGTAGCTACGCTGCTGCAAATGCATTTCTGGATCAGTATGCCCACTATCAGAGCCGTCGTGGCATGGAGATGATGGCGATCAACTGGTCGCATCTGGAGATGGGGGCTACATCGGACGAGCTGATGGATCAACGGATGTTATCTCAGCCGATTTCGTCGGAGGACTATGGCAAGCTGTTTGATCGGCTTTTGCAATATAAACTGACCCAAACGGTCATTGCCAACATTCGCAGCCAGGAGCTGGCTCAAGTGTTGACGCTGCTCAAGGTTCGCTTTTCCCCAGACTTAACAAAAGAAATTACAGAGCAAGCGCAGGGGCACAACGATCAAGAATCTGAAGCCTACAGTCATCTGCTGGAGTCCTATCAAGAGCTGAAGCAGTTCATTACCTCTAATGAGGCACTGAACGATATGATCCAGCGAAATGTGAAGCTGGGTGCTAAATTTGTCTCCTTCGAGGAAGAGCTGTTTCGTACGCTACAGCCCAAGTCGGAAGCTACGGACACTGGAGTGCACATGAACTCTCACATTCAAGTGACCTTGATCGGCCGTGATGGAGATGCGTATTCGAAAACAGAACGGCAGCTAGGTCAGATTTGGGGCGAGGTACTGGGGCATGAGGAAATTAGCATACACCAGGACTTTTTTGAAAATGGAGATTCGCTGATGCTGATGAGTGTCATTGCTAAAATTAAAGACCAGCTGGCCATAGATGTACCGATTCAGGTCTTTTTTCAGGAGCCAACGGTGGCCGGGCTGGGAAGCTGGATAGATGAATCCAATCGTGTCGATTTCGAGGAATCCGATATCATTCCGGTATTACCACGTCATTTTGCTGAGGCTGAACAATAAAGCGGCTTTGTGTTGGGCTAACAGGTGAGGAGTGAAGGAACATGTTATTCTGCGGACTGAAATTAACGCATGATGGTAGTGTGGCCTTGATTGAGGATAACAAGCTTATTTTCAGCTACGAGGTTGAAAAATTCAATAACAACAAACGCTACAGCGAAATTCCTGATTTGGATTTTGTCGAGGAAGTGCTTAACCTGCATGGCTATACCTCGGCAGATGTGGATCGGTTTGTCATCGACGGCTGGGCCGGATTGAAGGAAAGCAAGGTGGACACGCGTTCCCATGGACAGGAGCTGTCTCTCACGGTTGCACCTTACCGCGAAGTATCGCTATCAGCCGACGCGCTCCAAGCCTATTCGGGCATTGGTCTTGCCATTGGCGGAAGAACCTACGACTATACCAGCTATATGCATTCAACCACACATATCGCCAGCACCTATTGTGCAAGTCCTTATGCGGTGACCAAGGAGCCGTCTTACGCGCTCGTGTACGATGGCGGCATGTATCCGCGTTTTTATTACTTTGATCCAGCGAACGGAAAATTAGAAAATCTGGGTCCTCTCTTCATGTACATTGGCAACATTTATTCACTGTTTTCGCTGCACTTTGAGCCATTTCTGCGCGGAGGGCAAGGACCGCGCGTGGATGATCTTTCGGTAGCGGGCAAGGTTATGGCCTACATTGCCAAGGGACAGGTACGTCCAGAGCTGCTCGAACAGTTTGAGCTGACGTATGCACGGCATTTTTCACCCTCGATGGAGTTTAACTGGACGTTTTCTCAGGAAATCAAGCGATATGTAGATGAGCATCATATTCCGCATGCAGACGCCATGGCGTCTTTCCATCAGTATTTGGAGCAGCTTCTCGTAACCTCGCTGGAGGCGAGTGTGACCAAGCATGGACGGAAAACACGAAACTTTTGCTTTATAGGAGGCTGTTCTCTGAATATCAAATGGAACAGTGCGATTCGGGAAAGCGGATTATTTGACGATGTGTTTGTTTCTCCGTTCACCAACGATACAGGTTCGGCTATTGGTGCTGCCTGTTGTGAAATGATTCATCAGACAGGTCATCCTCATTTGAATTGGTCTGTGTACAGCGGACCCATGGTCATTCAAAATGAGCCAGCAGAAGGCTGGGAATCACGTGCTTGTACGGTAGCACAGCTCGCGGAACTGCTGCATACGACAGATGATCCAGTCGTGGTGCTGCATGATCGGGCGGAACTGGGACCACGTGCATTGGGCAACCGGAGTATACTGGCAGCTGCCGTTCAACCGGATATGAAAGACCGCCTGAATGCCATCAAGCAGCGGGAAGACTATCGTCCGGTCTCACCGATCTGTATGGAGGAGCATGCACCTGCTATTTTTTCACCGGGAACCCGTGATCCGTATATGCTTTTTGATCATATGTTGCGTGATGAATGGGTGGAACGCATTCCTGCGATCCGTCATCTCGATGGAACGGCACGCCTCCAGACGGTGAGTCGGGAGGATAATCCGCTGATCTATGAATTGCTGCATGCGTACGAGAATTTGAGCGGTATTCCAGTGCTGTGCAATACCAGCGCCAATCTGCTCGGCAGCGGCTTTTTCCCGGATGTACGTTCTGCAACCGAATGGAACGGAACCCGGTATGTCTGGTGCAATGAAACGTTATACGAAAAGCAGTAGCATATCCTCGAATAATGTACAGATGGAGGTTTACACATGGGAGAGAAGCAGACCTATGATCTGTCTCATGGGCAGAAACGGTTCTGGGTTCAGTCCCAGCTGGACGCTCAGAGCAGCGCCTTAAATCAGTCGGTAGCCGTTCGAATCAGACAAGCTGTGAATACCGCGTATTTACAGCAGGCCCTCCATACCATCGTTGAAAGACATTTTATCCTTCGTACAGTGTTCACGGTGGTCGAAGGTGTACCGAAGCAAGTGGTGCTGGAGCAATTGACCTTAAACGTGCCTGTTGTGGATGTATCGGATACAGGGGAAGAAACAGCGTGGGCAGAGGTACAAAAAGAAATACAGACTGTGATGAATCAGCCTTTTGATCTGGAGCAGAGTCCATTATGGCGGGCACAGATCTACATGCTGGCGGCAAACGACTATGTTTTTCATATTTGTATGCACCACATCATTGAAGATGGTTGGTCTATGGATCTGTTTTTTCAAGAACTGTTTCATATTTATCAGGCGTTGGAGCAAGGAACAAGCCCCCATTTGCCAGAATTGCCGATCCAGTATATTGATTATGCACATTGGCAAAATCAGCAGGTGCTTACTGGAAAACTAAGCTCGCAGGAGCAATACTGGAAATCCCGATTGGATGGTGAATTGCCAAGTCTTCAATTGCCTTTGGATTTTCCGCGTCCGACCATCCGAAATGCTCCGGCGGCGGTGGAAAAGGTCATTCTGGATGCGGAATTATGCGCGGGCTTGGAGCGGTTGAACCGCACGTACGGAACCACCATGTTCATGTCGATCGTTGCCAGTCTGAATGTGTTATTAGCCCGGCTTACTCAGCAAGAGGACATTATTATGGGTACTCCTGTGGCGGGACGGAATCAAAAGCAGGTTCGAAACCTGATGGGTTTTTTTGTGAATACTCTCGTGCTGCGGAATCGACTTTCCCGAGACGTTTCTTTTTCCCGATTGTTACAACAAGTTAAAGATGAGTGCGCAGGAGCATACGCCCATCAGGACTATCCTTTTGACAAGCTATTGCAGGTATTGAACCGTCCGCGCCGCCTAAATCGTGCCCCACTGTTTGACGTTCTAATTAATTTTGCAGCCGGCTCCAAAAATGAGGAGAACTTCGGGGGAATCCCGATGGAAAGAATCAAGCTGGGAAATGGTGCCGACGCGAACGAGTTTGACTTGACCGTAATTGTGGAATCCGTAAATGACGAATTGGTCATATCGCTTAGCTATGGAACAGATTTGTTTACAGCCTTAACGATGTCCAGGATCGGAGCGTATTTCCGTAACATTATTGCGGGTGCCATTCAGGACCCGGAGCAGTCTGTGTGGAAAATGGATTACATGGGGGTAGAGGAACGCGCGGTCATCCATCGTGTTAATGATACGCAGAAGGTTTATCCGGCTGGAGTCACAATTACGTCTCGTATTCAGGAGCAGACGCTCCGTACCCCTGATGCAGTGGGGGTTCTGGACGGCGACATGGCTGTCACCTATAAGGAGCTGCACCTTCGCTCCAACCAATTGGGACAGCTTTTCAGTCGCTATGGAGTTCGTCCGAACTCGCTGGTTGCCATTATGGGGGATAGGAATGTCCCATTGCTTACCGCTATTTTAGGGATTATGAAGGCTGGTGGTGCCTATGTACCGATTGATCCTGATTATCCGCAATCCCGAATCCAATATATGCTTGACGACAGTTCGTGCCGCGTGCTTGTTACGAATTCACGTTATTTCGGGCGGACGTTAGATCATTTGCCAGACTGTATTAAAACTGTCATTTGTCTGGATGAAACGGTATGGGGAGAGTCGGAGTGGATCGTTAGACTGCGGGAGATGCGAGGGGATGAGTCTTATTTTATTCCTGTTAAAGCACAAGGGATGTCTACGGATGATCTGAGTCTGCAAAATATTCCTAATGAAAAAGACCTGGCGTATATCATGTACACATCTGGCTCCACGGGACAGCCCAAAGGGGTGATGATGACCCATAAGGCTGTGCTGAATACGTTATTTTGGTTGCAGGATACCTTTGCTCTGGGAGCAGACGATGTCATCGCGCAGAAGACGTCTACCAGCTTTACAGACTCGGTGTGGGAATGGTTCTGGCCGCTGATGGAGGGAGCCAAATTAACGATTGTACCTGCGGATATCGTCAAAGACCCTGCACAGCTATACCCATTTATGGAGCGGGAAAAAGTGACGGTTACTCAATTTGTTCCTGCGCTCATGAATGTTTTCCTAAGTGCTGTACGAAATGCGGGGGAATCTCATCCATTGCCTGATCTAAAGTGGATTTTTAACGGGGGCGAAGCGCTTCCGGTGAATATCGTGCAGGAATGGTACACTCTTTTTCGCACAGCGAAAATCGCCAATCTATACGGCATGACCGAATCGGCCATCTATGCGACCCAGCATATCATTCAGCACAAGCCGGATGCAGGAACATTACGTATTCCTCTGGGGCTGCCGATTGCGAATACTCATGTGTATGTGCTGGATCAGGATGGACAGCTTGCCGGATTCCAAGTGCAAGGCGAGATTTGTATCGGCGGGACAGGACTGGCGAGTGGATATTGGGCCAAGCCGGATTTGACAGCCAAAGCCTTCACTACGCATCCGTTGACCGGAGAAAGGCTTTATCGAACGGGAGACTTAGGCTGTCAGACCCCGGACGGGCAATTTCAGTATCTTGGGCGAAAGGACGATCAGGTTCAGGTGCGGGGATTTCGCATCGAAATGAAGGAAGTTGAGCAGGCGCTGGTCAGTCTTCCATCTATTCGTGAGGCAGCGGTGATTGCACATGTGGAGGAAACGGGATTAACCGGGTTGATCGGCTACTACACATTGCAGTCGCCGGAAATGACGTCAGAAGGGGTACGTGAACATCTAAAAGAACGGCTTCCCGACTATATGGTTCCCGGTCTGTTGGTCCCTCTCGAAGCCATGCCTTTGACCCCACACGGTAAAATCGACCGTAAGCACATGCCAAAACCTGAGGGAAGAAGTCTTGCAGGAACAGAATATGTACCTCCAAGGGACGGCATGGAGCAGGAGCTATCCACCATTTGGACAGAAATTTTGGATATAGCGCAAGTGGGTGTACAGGACCCCTTTTTTGCGTTGGGTGGACATTCACTCAAGATGGCAAAAATGATTTACCGGATTCAGGAGCGCTTGCAGGTGAAAGTGACGTTCAAAGAACTTTTTGATCATCAAACCATTCGTGAGCTGGCAGATTTGCTTCGTCAAAAGACCTCTGTTCATGCAGCTTCTATCGAACCGTTGCCTGAGCAGGAGTATTACCCAGTTTCCGCCGCTCAAAGACGATTATTTGTTTTGCATCAATTGGAAGGAGAAAGCCTGAGCAATCACGTGTTCACTGCATGGCATTTGGAAGGCAGTATCCAACGAGAGCAGCTTGAACGTCTGTTTCGAACATTACTGCTCCGGCATGAAGTATTTCGAACGGGCTTTACCCTGCTGGAGGATGAGGTAGTACAGCAGATTCATTCGGATGTAGCTTGGAAAATGGAATATACCGAAGGGACGGCGGCCGATATGCCGCAGATTCAGCAATCATTTTTGCGTCCTTTTGATTTGCAACAGCCACCGCTTTTACGGGTAATGCTGGTTCGATTAGCGGAGCAGAGCCATGTTCTACTGCTGGATGTGCATCATATTATTTTTGATGGAATTTCTGCGACAGTGCTTATTGATGAGTTTATCTCCCTGATGGAAGGAAGCGCTCTGGAAAAACCGCACATTCAGTATAAAGACTTTGCCGCCTGGCAGCATATACAGCTCAGCGGGGAACATCTGAAAGAACAGGAAGCGTTCTGGCTGAAGATGTTCGACGAACAGCACACTGGAAAGGAAATTCCACTTCTGAATCTGCCGGGAGATTATCCAAGACCAAGACAACGGAGCTTTGCCGGGGGCTCGCTGGAATTTAGTCTGTCGTCAGACTGTGCAACAAGTTTGCGGAAGCTGGCAACGGAGAGTGGTGCCACGTTATTCATGGTTTTGCTTGCAGCATACAATGTATTCTTGTCCCGCTACAGTGGGCAGGAGGACATCGTGGTGGGTACGCCAGTAGCCGGAAGATCGCATGTTCAGCTGGAGCGGATGCTCGGTATGTTCGTAAATACACTTACGTTACGAAATGCTCCCGTACAGGAGAAGACCTTCCGACAGTTTCTGGACGAGGTCAAAGACAATGCGTTGAATGCGTTTGAGCATCAGGATTACCCCTTTGATATGCTCGTTAATCGCTTGCATCTCCAGCGGGATTTGAGTCGTAATCCGCTGTTTGACACGATGTTTCGGCTGCAAAATTTTATGGATGGCAGCAGGGAAGTGCCGGGTTTACAGGTGAAGCCTTATCCGTTGGAAAGCCCTTTTGCTTCATTTGATTTGATGCTGACCGTGGTTGAGATGCCGACTGCTAAAGGTGTAGGTGATAATCGCCGTAATGGGCTGCATTGTACCTTTGAATACAGCACGGAACTGTTCCGCGAGCATACGGTTCGCCAGATGGCGCAGCATTTCATAGAGCTGGTGGTCCAACTGGCTTTGCAGCCGGACCGCCCCCTGTATGCTGCCAGCCTGCTGACTCCTGCGGAGCAATCACGCATCCTTGTCGACCGCAATGCGACTGAGCTTGCGTTTCCGGCTGACAAGCTGATGCACCACCTGTTCGAAGAACAGGCTGCACGGATGCCGGACGCCATAGCGGTAGAATGTGGGAGCCAGTGTTTGACCTATGGCGAGCTGGATGTCCTGTCCAATCGGGTGGCGAGAACATTGCGCAGCAAAGGAGCGGACGTGAATACGGTGGTTGCCTTGCTGCTGGAACGGTCGGTAGATTTGCTGACGGCGATGCTCGGCATTTTAAAGGCAGGTGCTGCCTATTTGCCGATCGACCCCGACTATCCTGCGGCGCGTATTTCCTACATGCTGGAAGAGAGTGAAGCGCAATGGCTTATTAGTCGGGACACACTGCTGGATGGACTGGATTTTAGAGGTGAAGTCATTTCGTTGAATGACGAGAGTATATACCTTCAGGATGGAAAAAGGCTGGAGATCACACAGCCGGGACCCCATGATTTGGCGTATATGATTTTCACCTCAGGCTCGACCGGACATCCAAAAGGCGTGATGATCCGTCAGGAAGCCATCGTTAACCTGATCTACGGGATTACCGAGCGAATTCCGTTTCTTGAAGGTCAGACCTTCTTCTCGGTAACTACTGCTGCATTTGATATTTTTGTATTGGAAACGCTACTGCCTTTGGCGAAGGGGCTACGGGTAGTGTTATCTACGGGAGAAGAGCAGGCGAATGCTGAACTGCTGTTGGAAGCCATTTGCCGAACAGGTCCGCACTTGCTGCAAATGACACCCTCGCGGCTTCAGCTTTTGCTTATGCACCCGGAAGCAAAAGAGAGTATGCGCACGTTGCAGGTCGTGATGGTGGGAGGCGAGGCTTTACCAGAGCCATTGCTTCGTCAGACGCAGGACGTGACCACTGCGCGCATTTTTAACATGTACGGCCCAACCGAAACTACAGTCTGGTCAACTGTGCAGGAGCTTACCCAGCACGAGCGGGTGACAGTAGGTACGCCGATAGCGAATACACAAGTATATATTCTGGATGGGCAGCTCCAGCCTGTACCGGATCTTGTAGCGGGTGATCTCTGGATTGGAGGCAAGGGACTTGCATCCGGTTATGACAAGCGCCCTGAGCTAACATCCGAGAAGTTCAAAGCCAATCCGTTCCGGTCCGGTGAGCGAATGTTTATGACCGGAGATTTGGCGCGGTGGTTGCCTAACGGTGAGATTGAAGTGTTGGGCCGGATGGATGATCAGATCAAGGTCCGTGGCTATCGGGTGGAACTGGGGGAAATTGAACAGGCGCTGCTGGCTCATCCTGCCATTCGGGAAGCTGTGGTGGTACAGGACCGATCAGATGAACAGGAGAACCACTCCCTTTGTGCCTATTGGGTAGGCCAGCAGACTTTATCAGTGAGTGAGCTACGTAATCATTTGCTTGCCCGGCTGCCAGAATATATGGTTCCCTCGCATTTTATTACCTTGTCGGAGATGCCTTTAACGCCGAACGGAAAAGTAAACCGTCGAATGCTGCCCAAGCCGGATCCTAGCCGTCCTCTTCTTGAAGTGGAATATACGGTACCTGCTACAGAGGTGGAAATGCAGGTCAGCCGAATTTGGGAAGAGGTATTGCACAGAAGTGGACTTGGCATCCACGATAATTTCTTTGAGCTGGGAGGCAATTCGGTTTTGCTCATTCAAATGAATGTTCGTCTCCAGCAAATCTATCCAGGGAAAATCAGCGTTGCAGACTGTTTTGCCTATCCGACCATTGCGAGACTTTCCGGTTTTCTGGAGCAGCAGCAAGGAGAACAAGCATGGACGGATGCGGAACAGGAACGATATGAGCGTCAGGAGCAATACTGGCGTCTTTACTTGGCTGAATCGTTATCTTTTATTCCGTGGAATGAGGCGATGCGGACAGATGGAGGAGCCGAAGGGCAGGCTACGTTCACCTTTACCTTACCTGCGGACTTGCTGACCACGTTACAGAAAGCAGTCTGGAGTCAGGATTTTGCCCTAACAGACTTGTTACTAGCCGTTTATACGTATGTTTTGTCACAAATGACAGGTCAGTCCGAACTGGTATTGCTCATCGGTGAAGGACACCTATTACCACATAAACAGTTCATACACCATGGACAGTCCTCTTTCCTCGCATTACAACTGACAGGGGAGAGCTTGTATCCGCTGCGTGTACGATTGACGGAAAATGATGATTTTAGCGCCCTGTGCATAGAGGTTGCTGGTCATCGTCAAAAAGCGAAAGAGACCGACCTTTACCCGATCCCAGTTATGTTGCCAAATGGGACAGGAAACGCCAATCCGTCTGCTTTTCTCCCTTGTGTGTTTCTGAATCATACGCCGGCGGGACATGAGGTGACCCGACAATTTGACTGGGTGCTTCATATGGATGTGCGCGCGGAGCAGGTACGGTTCCTATGCGAATATCAAGCTGGAAAACTGAAGAAGACTTGGGCGGAACAGATGATGAAGGCCTATGTCCACGTACTGCACAAGATTGCAGACCTACTATAAGGAGGATGGAACGATGAAAAAATTAGGATTTTTATTCCCGGGGCAAGGCTCTCAATATGTAGGCATGGGTCAAAGCTTATACGATGAATATTCAGTAGCAAGAGAAACCTTTGAAGAGGCCGAGGATGCGCTAGGGTTTGATCTAAAGACGCTTTGTTTCACAGGTTCCATGGATGAGCTGACTCTGACCGCTAATGCCCAGCCTGCCATTTTGACCGTGAGCATCGCAGCTTTTCGTGTACTGATGCAGGAATTGAAGCTTGCTCCATCTCTGGTAGCGGGTCACAGTCTGGGAGAATTCTCGGCATTGGTCAGTACAGGGGCGCTTGCTTTTTCGGATGCGGTGAAAATAGTACGTCAGCGGGGCATTCTGATGCAGGAAGCTGTTGCTCCCGGTACAGGAGCGATGCTGGCGGTAGTCGGGAGTCATGAGCGTGAGGTGGATGAGGTGTGCCAGAAAGCCTCGACAGCCGGTGTATCGGTCGGCATTGCGAATTATAATTCCTCTGAGCAGCTCGTCATTTCGGGTCATACTCCTGCACTGGAGAAGGCAGAAGAGGAACTGAACCATAGAGGAATCAAGACGATTCGCCTCAAGGTGGGCTTTCCGTTCCATACGAATTTAATGCGGAGCGCTGCGGGGAAATTTCGGGAGGAGCTGGAGAGATATGATTATGGCCGTTTTCAATGGCCTGTGCTCTCTAATGTTACAGCGACACCCTATGCGGATCGTCGTTATATCCTATCTAACCTGACGTCCCAGATGGCACGGCCTGTGCAATGGCACAGAAGCGTTCAATACATGCTGAATCAGGGTGTGAATCATTTTATAGAAATCGGCCCCAAAACCGTATTGAGAAATTTAATGGCTGGTATCACCTCTACGGCTCATTCCTTTGCTTTTGAGCATCCCTCCACTCTGGAATTGCTGCGGAATGCTGATATCGAGAGCAAACCAGATGGTTTGGGTCTGGTGACCTCCTGTATTGCGATTGCGGTTTCAACCCAGAACCGGAACTGGAATAACGATGAGTATGAGCAGGGTGTAGTCGTTCCATACAAAGAATTGCAAATCCTGCGCGAACAATTGATCACAACCGGAACAGAACCAACGATGGAACAAATGCAGCAAGCTCTGGACAAGCTAAAGTCCATTTTTGCAACCAAATTAACACCAACGGAACTACGGGCTGAACGGTTTGAGCAGATTTTCAGCAATACGCATACACGCGAATTATTTCCCGCGTTTCAGGTCAGCTAATCGCAGCGAACACGAGGAACGGAAGGGAGTACGATGATGACAAAAACAGGATTCAATCTGGCGGCTCTTCAATTCAATGAACAGGATTTTCAGGACGCGGGTCCGATCGCGGTTAATGAGCTGCGAGATTCGGATATTGCAGTCATCGGGATTAGCTGTAAAATTGCCGAAAGTGAAAATGCAGCTCAGTTTTGGGATCTTCTGCGGGCGGGGCAGGACGCCATACGCCCTTTTCCTGCCCGACGAAAAAGGGAGCTGGAGAGCCTCTTCCAAGCCGGGCTGTTGAATGAACAAACGGCATTAAATGAAGGTGGATTTCTAGAAGAAATTGATAAGTTCGACTATCCCTTTTTTCAACTTTCTCCGGCTGAAGCGCGATTGATGGACCCAAACCAGCGACTGTTTTTGGAGTCTGCCTGGGCGGCAGTTGAAGATGCGGGGTACGGTGGTAAAAAGCTTTCCGGTAGTCGGACAGGAGTCTATGTCGGCTACAGCAGTGATTTTGGTGAGGAGTACAAGCGGTTTATAGCAGAAATGGCTCCTTCATCAGCTTCTTCGGCGATTCCAGGTAATATCCATTCCATGATTGCCAGTCGGATCGCCTATCTGCTGGATTTAAAAGGGCCCAGTCTGTTGGTGGATACCGCATGTTCTTCATCTTTGGTGGCCATTCACCTGGCCTGCCGGGATTTGCGGCACGGCGATTGCGATACGGCGATTGCCGGCGGGGTAAAGGTCACACTTGTACCTATAAAAGAGGGAAAGGGCGGGGGGCTGGGTGTAGGCTCCTCGGATGACCGGACGAGAACGTTCGATAGCGTTTCAGATGGCACAGGTGGAGGAGAAGGTGTAGCCGCTGTTCTGCTCAAACCCTTGAAGCGGGCCATTCAGGATCAGGACCATATTTATGCTGTCATTAAAGGCAGTGCTGTGAACAATGACGGGACTTCAGCCGGGATTACGGCTCCCAATTCGCTGGCAGGAGAGGATGTCATTGTACGGGCCTGGAAGGATGCTGGGATTGACCCGGATACCATTACATATATTGAAGCTCATGGGACAGGCACCAAGCTGGGTGATCCAGTGGAGATTGATGGTATACGGAGAGCCTTTCGGCAGTATACCGACCGGAATCAATTTTGTGCCATAGGCTCGGTCAAAACCAATGTAGGTCACCTGGATAACAGTGCGGGAATCACGGGCTTTTTAAAGGCAGTGCTCGCTTTGGAGCATGCAGAAATTCCGGCGAGCCTACATTTTACCTGCCCAAACCCGGATATTAGCTTTATTGATTCGCCTGTATATGTGAATGACAAGCTGCAGCCTTGGCCCAAGGAGGATTTTCCGCGACGCTGCGGAGTCAGTTCCTTCGGGCTCAGCGGTACGAACTGCCATGTCGTTCTGGAAGAGGCCCCGGTGTGGGCTGAAATGCAGGATGGTGGCCAGTTGGAGCAGGAAACACCGGAAACGGTTCAGCTTTTTACGTTATCTGCTAAAAATGAAACAGTGCTTGCAGCCTATGTGAAGCAATATCAGCAATATGTCATGGAACCCAAAACCTATCCGTTACGCGATCTTTGTTATACCGCCAATACCGGACGAGGGCAGTACGGCTTTCGTCTAGCGATTCTGTGCCGGGATTGGGATGATCTAGGAGTAAAGCTGACTCAAATTCAGACCTCAGGCTTCAGCGGACAAGCGAAACAAGAAGAGTTCATACCGGGTGTGTATTTTGGACGTCATAAGGTTGTATCTGCACAGAAGGAAAAAGAAGCAGGGGAGCTTACGCTGGAGGAATCCAGAAGACTGACAGCATCAGCCAAAGAGAAACTGACCCAGTCTTCACTCGAGTTCGAGACGCTGGATTCCCTGTGCCGTATGTATGTTGAGGGAGCAGATGTGAAATGGGAGAGCTTGTATGAAGGCAAAGCGTGCCGCAGACGAAGCCTTCCCACCTATCCTTTTGAGCCTAAGCGATGCTGGGTGGAGGTAGAGGAGAAGGCAGTCGTTTCTCAGGCTTCCCATGTTCGAAAATTCACAGAGATGGAAACAACACATCCGCTTTTGGACTATTGTTTGGCAGAAACCGAGGATCAGGATATTTACCTGACCCGTTTCTCTGTTGGGCGTCATTGGGTACTAAGCGAGCATAAGATTATGGAAAACTGTATTGTACCAGGAACCACTTATCTGGAAATGGTTAGGGCAGGATTGGAAAAATACAAGCGTCCAGGCAAGGTGCTGGAGCTATATGATATCCAGTTTATTTCTCCGCTCATCGTGGGAGTAGAGGAAGAAAGAGAAGTACACACCGTTTTGCAACGGGAGGGTGAGACGTTTTCGTTTAAGGTATTAAGCCGGACGGGACCCTCAGTTCAGCCGTGGGAGCAGAATTGGGTAAGGCATGCACAGGGGCGCGCGGTATTTGTAAAGGCAGCCCATCCTGTTATGAGTCTGGGCGATATTCGGACTGAGTGCAACGATCAGGAAGTAGTAGTCGGTGAGAATCATGCCGAAGCTGCTGTTGCATTTTCATTCGGGCCGCGGTGGGAGACGCTACGGACGATTGCAATTGGAACAGATCAAGTGTTGGCTAAGCTGGAGCTGCCCGCAGCCTATCAAATGGATGTAAGTCAATACGTGCTGCATCCCGCTTTGTTGGATGTGGCCGTCGGGGTAGCAAGCCAGAGTTTAGGAAATGGCCTGTTTCTGCCATTTTCATATCACAAGCTGCGCATTTACGACTCCCTCCCACGGCTTTGCTACAGCTATCTGCGCAAAAAAAACAAGGTCAGGGAAAGTGGAGAAATTTTAACGGTAGATGTGCTCATTCTGGGTGCCGAAGGTCAGGTACTGGTAGAAATTGAAGATTATGCAGTCAAACGTGTACACGAGGCGGATCTTAAACGAACCCGCTATACAGAACATCATAAATATCATCAGATTGTATGGAAAAAGCAAGAACAAGCACCCTCCGAGTATGAAGAAGATACAGTAACCCGGACCGCAAATGATTCAGTGTTATCCACACCGCTGGAAACGATTTTATTATTCACTGATAACCGTCCGATCGGTGTAACGCTACGTGGATTGTTAGCGCACGAAGGGTATGATGTGGTTGAAGTGAAGCGAGGAGTCACCTTTACTAAAATGTCAGACCATGCTTACTTCTCTACGGGTTCCGAGGAAGATCATAGACGCTTGTTGACAGAGATGCGATGTCAGAATGCTAAGAAACTGATATACCTCTGGAACGGGCAGTCTATGGTTCAGCTATTTCATCTGGCTAAGGCAATCGCAGAGACCAAGTCAGCTGTTAAGGAACTGACGGTGATCGCTGAGCAGGCTTATAAAGTGAATGAATTGGAAAATGAATTAAAACCAGAACATGCGGGCTTGTTTGGGCTAGCCCGGGTCATCGGTCAGGAATACCCTGATCTGAGCTGCCGTTGTCTCGATATAGATACAAGCACCCAGCCTTCAGAACTCATTCATTCCCTACGGCACGATGATGATACATTTCTGGTCGCTTGGCGTAACGGCGAACGTTATGTAGAGCAGATTGAACCTGTGGATCTGACGGAAAGCGAAGTTGACCCGATTACGATCAGACCGCAGGGAACCTATGTCATAACTGGGGGTACTGGCGGGCTGGGATTGGCAATCGGTAAATGGCTTGCTTCTAAAGGTCAGGTCACACTGGGATTGATAGGTCGCAACCATTTGCCACCCAAGGAGCAATGGGAGGCCATTGCAAACGCTGATTCGAACGGAAGCCGTAACGTAAGACAGAACTTAAAGCCAGATATGAATACAAGGATGCTGAATACGGTTACCGCCTTGCTGGAATTGGAGCAGCAGGGAGCGCAGGTAGAATATTATGCTGTCGATGTAGCTGACGAGACCGCTATGAAGCAAGCCTTGAATGAACTTCGCCACAAGTATGGGTCTATTCACGGTATCATCCATGCTGCGGGTGTGGCTGGAGACGGTTTTATGGCTCTCAAGAGCCAGGACCGCTTTACCGAGGTACTGGCTCCGAAGGTAACAGGCACACATGTGCTTGACCGAATCACCACTGCGGATACACTGGACTTTTTTATTCTTTTTTCATCTGTGACTTCACTGATGGGTGGACCAGGCCAAAGCGACTACACGGCAGCCAACGCCTATCTGGATGCCTTTGCTGAGTGGCGGAATCACTCCGGCCGACGTACGCTTGCCATCAACTGGGCTCCTTGGCAGGAAGTTGGGATGGCTTTTGAGCATGAGGTTGATTTCCAAGAGAGCTTATTTCAGGCTCTGTCCACACAAGAGGGACTGGCCGCTCTTGAACAATTATTGCTTCATCCCGTTCCCCGTGTCATTGTGGGTAGCTTGAATTACGCTCAGGTGGCCGCGCTGGATTCCGCTGCCATTCCTTTCGGATTTTCTCATGAAATGCGGGCTATTCTGGACCGTCATCGTCGGCTTCTGCATGACCATGCGGTCACGTCATCTGCTGCCGTGCGCCGTCCTGTGCAGTTGCGTGGTCGGGCAACAGAACAATATAGCTCATCTGAAAAGGTGATCGCAAGCATATGGGCGGAAGTGCTGGGGCTTGATGAGCTGAACATCTATGACAGTTTTTATGAGCTGGGAGGAGACTCCCTGATTGCTAGTAAAATGGTGGGACAGATGAATCAAAGCTTGTCCAAAAAAGTGGATATGAGCGATATCTTCAACTATATGACGGTCAGCGAATTAGCTCTGTATACGGATGGAGAAGCGAAGCAGCCTCTTCTGACGAAAACGGAGCTGCCTGCACCCCAATCAGCTGACAAAAATCTGATCATTCATCCGGTGGAACAACGTGAGGTGTACCCAGCTTCCTCGACGCAACGTCGATTTTATATGATGCGTCAAATGGCAGGATATAGCACCTTGAACAATCTATGCAGTGCGATGACCATCACTGGTAATCTGGATCATCATCGGTTGGAGAAAGCCATATATGCGGTAATTCGTCGTCATAGCTCGCTGCGCACCGCTTTCGAGTTGCGGGATAACGAACTGGTACAGAGAGTGTACCCGGAGGTAGATTTTTCACTGGAATATAGCGAAGGGGACGGGCGCGAGCTGGAAGCGTATGTGGATGAATTTATCCGTCCTTTTGACCTGAATCGTGCGCCGCTGTTAAAGGCGAAGCTGATCCGGTTGAAGGACGATTCCCACCTCTTTCTGTGCGATGTTGACCATATTGCAGCCGATGGAGCCTCGATTGGTATTTTATTAAGTGAAATGATACAGGGCTATTCTGGACAGGATCTACCGCAACTGCGTATGCAATATACCGATTTTACATTGTGGCAAAATCAGCGTTTGGACAGTGCCGAAATGAAAAAGCAGGAGGCATACTGGCTGGACGTATTTAAGGGGACGCTGCCTGTACTTGATTTGCCTACAGATGAGCCGCGGGCAGCGCAAATGAGCAATGCCGGGGATGTCTATACATTTGATCTGAGTGAGGAATTAACAGCTTTGGCTAAAAAAACAGCGGTACAGCATGGGGTTACGCTCTTTATGCTTCTGTACGCTGTCTATAGCACTTTATTGGCCAAATATGCGAATCAGGAAGAGATCATTATTGGCATTCCAAGCGCAGGTCGCCAGTCGGAAGAGGTCCAGCACATGATTGGGCTGTTCATCAATACGCTTGCCCTACGAACTGCGCCAGCTGAAGATAAGCCTTTCGCAGCATATTTGCAGGAGGTTAAGAAGCACGCGCTTGAAGCCTATAAGCATGAGGATTATCCCTTTGAAATGCTGCTGAATCAGCTTGACGTACCGAGAGACCGAAGCCGGAACCCACTTTTTGATGTTCAGTTTATTTCCCAGAACTTTCGGGGGGAGCCGATGAGCATCAACGGGCTTCGCTTTACTCCGTTGGAAGCTAAGATGGAGGCTGTCCAAGTCGATCTGACAGTCATATGGGTTGAAAATGAAGGCAAGCTGCGTTTTCACTTTGAGTATGCGACCCAACTGTTCAAGGGAGAGACCATACGTCGGCTTGCGAGCTATTACAAGAATCTTTTACAAGAAGTTTGTGCTGATGCTTCGCGGCCGATTGGCCTCATTTCCATGAATCAGGCGGAAGAACAGCAGCGAACCCTGTACGAGTGGAATGAAACCCGGGTGAATTACCCACAGGAAAAGCTGGTTCACCAGTGGTTTGAAGAACAGGCCGAACAGCAACCTGAGCGGATTGCTGCCGTCTACGGAGAGCATTCGCTGACTTACAGCCAATTGAATATCAGAGCTAATCAGCTTGCCCGGCACTTGCTAACTTATCATTTGGTACCGGACCAAGCTGTCGGTATCCTGGTCCCCCGTTCGCTAGATATGCTGACCAGCATGCTTGCCGTACTCAAAGTAGGAGCAGCCTATGTCCCTATGGACCCGGAACATCCGACGGAGCGGGTGGCCTACATGCTGGAGGACAGCGGCGTGTCTCTGCTCCTAACTTCTAAGGACACCGTCAGCATCGACACGCTTCGTTTTACAGGGTCCGTCATGGATGTAAGTGATCCGGCCTTGTACAGCGTAGATGCTGATAATCTAGCTTTTGCACTTGCAGGCAAGGAGTCTGTGGCATCTCACCATTTGGCTTATATTTTGTACACGTCAGGATCATCCGGTAAGCCCAAAGGAGTCATGGTTGAGCATAGAAATGTAACGAATTACATCACGGCTTTCCAGCATGAGTTCCATCTAACGGCTGAGGACGTAGTGCTCCAGCAGGCAGCCATTACCTTTGATGCATCCGTGGAGGAAATATACCCTACATTGGCAGCAGGGGGAACGCTGGCTATGGTTTCACGGGATGAACTGAAGGACATCCAATGGCTGAACCAATTCATTCGCCAGCAGCAAGTGACCGTGGTCAGTGCCTCGCCGTTTATTTTAAATGAGCTAAATCAACTGTCCCCTTTCCCGCATATTCGCACTTATATTAGCGGGGGGGATGTGCTGAAAAGTGAATATGTCACCCAGTTGTTGCGCTCGGCAAAGGTCTACAATACGTACGGACCAACAGAAGCGACCGTCTGTGCTACCTATTATTGTGTGCCGGATATTCCAGCTGTCCATCCATTGCCTGTCGGACGGCCTGTAGCCAATGCTGAGGTATACATCATGAATCGCAGGGGTACGGATGTTATGCCTATCGGGGTACCCGGTGAAATATGTATTTCAGGCTGGGGAGTTGCACGCGGCTATATGAACCGCCCCGAACTGACGCAGCAGCAGTTTGTAGCAAATCCGTGGATACCGGGCGAGCGGATGTACAAAACGGGTGATCTGGGCAGATATCTTGAAGATGGGCAAATTCAATTTTTAGGAAGAGTCGATCAGCAGGTTAAAGTGCGGGGTTACCGCATTGAGCCGGGCGAGGTTGAAAAATCGTTGCTCCAGCACCCGCGTATACAGGATGGAGTGGTGTTGGTTCAGGAAGTCCAGCCTGGTATGCATGAGCTATGCGCCTATATCGTTACAGATCAGGAATTGTCGGTGGTAGAACTGAAGACCCATCTGTCGGTAACCTTGCCTGAATATATGATTCCGTCTTACTTTGTTCGAGTCGATGAGATCCCGTTAACACATCACGGAAAAATCGACCGTCATGCTTTACCGCAGGTTAATGAAAGTATCAAGGTCGGTACGGCCTATGTACATCCAGCTTCACCCATGGAAGAACGCCTGGTTGAGCTTTGGTCGGAAATCCTGCACCGGGAGCAGATTGGCACACAGGATGACTTCTTCCTGCTGGGCGGGCAATCCTTGCTGGCAACCAAGCTGGTCTACCTTATTAACAAGGATTGGAATGTAAATCTGACACTGCGCGATTTCTTCCGGGCAGGTACGGTTCAGGGGTTAGCGACATGGATAGAAGAAATTCAATCGGGCCGTGAACGTGGAATATTAGTGGAACAGGATGGATTAATCAAGCCCTTTAATCTCCGGCAAAAGCCATTGTTCCGCGTTCAGGTTATTCATCAGCCTGCCAACCGTCATTTGCTGTTCATTGATATGCATCATATTATTACGGACGGTCTTTCCCAAGAGATAATCGTCGAGGAATTTGCTCGTTTATACGGGGGCATGAACTTACCGGAATTGACGATCCAGTATAAAGACTATGCCGTGTGGCAGCGTGAGTTTTTGAACAGTGTGGAATTCCGTCAGCAGGAGCAGTTTTGGCTGGAGCTTTTTCAAGGGGAAATTACAGAGCTGGAATTGCCTACGGATTTTTCACGCCCCGATGTGAGAAGAGGTGAAGGGCAAGCCATTCATTTTGAGCTGGATCAGGAATGGACGTGGAAGTTAAAACGCTTTGCCCTGCAACAAAATGTCACGGTATTTATGGTTCTATTGGCGGCCTATAACCTATTGCTGGCCAAAGCCAGTGGACAGGAAGATATTATCGTTGGCATTCCGGTATCCGGCAGAACTCATGCGAGCCTGAGTCCTCTTGTCGGCATGTTCGTCAATACGTTGGCCCTTCGCAACACACCGGAGAAGGACATGACTGTACACGAATTTTTAATGCAGGTAAAGGAACGTTCTCTTCAGGCTTTTGAGCATCAGGACTATCCGTTTGAGCAACTGGTTGAGAAGTTGAATTTGGCTGGCAAAACAAGTCGCAATCCGCTGTTCGATACCATGTTTGCATTATTGAACGAGTCTTCCCGTACCATCGTAGAATTACCCGGTCTGAAACTGACTCCATGTGATGAAGCGGAGTATACAGGAGCACAATTCGATTTAACATTTACTGCAGCCATGACCGACGAGCATATCGAATGTATCCTTCAATACGATGTAGATCTCTTTACCGGGGAGACGGTGGAACGCTTGAGCCGGGAATTCCTTCAAATCTTACACACTGTCCTTGTCAATCCACAGCAAAAGATTGGAGAGCTTCGGATAGAAAAGGTGGCAGTTGACCCGAATCAGCGGGACAGAGAGGAAATACTTGAGTCAGCAAGCGTCCACAAGGAAGAGGACTGGGTGAGTGAGCTTGCCATAGCGGCTTCGGAATCGGTGAGCGAGGCGGAATGGAAGACACTTGTCCATGATTTCAATCAGACAGACATGGGTCCGGGGTCCGTAAAGCTGTTACATCAATATTTCGAGGGTCAAGCAAGCCGAAACCCTGAGCATATCGCTCTCATTTCCGGTCAACAGGAGATCAGCTACGGGGAATTGAATCGACGGGCGAATCTGGTCGCACATAGCCTACTGGACTCCGGTACCCGGCCAGAGCAAGTAGTAGCTATTGTTATGGAGCGCTCACCGGAAATGATTGTTGCTTTATTGGGCGTGTTAAAAGCAGGGGCGGCATACCTCCCCATTCATCCAGCCGATCCAAAGGAACGGATTCGCTACATCCTGGCAGACGCTGGGGCTGAATGGATTCTGACCCATCAGCAGTGCCATGCCAGCTGGATGGATGAAGAAATCCAGCAGATCATCGACGTTGACTTACTGTGTCAGGATCAGCAAGAACGAGGTAATCCAGAGCTTGTCATCCAGCCTGATCATCTGGCTTATGTCATCTTCACCTCCGGCTCAACCGGGCAGCCCAAAGGGGTGATGGTGGAGCATCACGCCTTTAGTGCGCGAGTGGTATGGCTGGCACAACAGCTTGGTTTAAGGGAGCAGGACACGGTGCTGCAAAAAGCATCCTATACCTTTGATGGTTCCATCGTCGAGCTTTTCAGCTGGTTCATGGGCGGAGGAAGATTGGTGTTATTGGAGGCAGGTGCAGAAACGGATACCCGTCAAATGCTGGATACCATTCACAGGCATCAGGTTACAGTGGCTTTCTTCATTCCTACCGTGCTGCAAATGTTTTTGTCAGAGCTTTCAGTCGAGGATACAATCCAAGCAGCCACTTTGCGTTGGGTCATGTCGGGTGGCGAACAGATAGGCCAGGAGCAGGTGCGAAGTTTTAATCTGAAGTTCCCGGAAGCGAGATTACTTAATCTGTATGGGCCTACGGAAGCCAGTGTGTTTGCAACAGCCTATACGTGTACGTCTGTATCTTCCGAAGGTCCGATTCCGATCGGACGGCCTGTGGGCAACACCCGGGCGTATATTTTAAATCAGGAGCTGGCGTTGGTTAGTTTGGGGCAGGTAGGAGAGCTTTGTCTGGGAGGGTGCCATCTGGCACGTGGGTATGTACATCTGGATGGACTTACGGCAGAGTGTTTTATCCCCAATCCTTTTGTACCAGGTGAGCGAATCTATCGGACAGGCGATCTTGCCCGGATGCTGCCTAGCGGCGAGATTGTTTACTTGGGACGGTCGGATCAAATGGTGAAAATCGGAGGCTACCGGATTGAGACAGGTGAAATTGAAACAGCCCTCTTGCAAAATAACGACATTCAGCAGGCAGCTGTACTTGATTTGACAGATGAGCAGGGCAACAAGTATTTGTGCGCTTATCTGGTTGTGCAAACCAACTGTACAGTTCGAGAACTGCGGGCATTTTTGCTGGAACGATTGCCGGAATATATGATTCCTTTACGTTTTATGAAGGTGGAGACGATGCCTCTTGGTTCAAGCGGAAAGCTGGACCGTAAGGCGTTAAATACCTTGGGGGTAGAGTTGCCTTCCGGCAAAGAACATACACCGCCCCGCAACGAAATGGAACAGCAACTGCTCCTGTTGTGGGCGGACATTTTCAAAACAGGCGCAGTAGGTATAGATGATCATTTCTTTGAGTTTGGCGGAGATTCGTTGCTCGCTTACCAGTTCATTTTGCGTGTGCGTCAAATGTTGGCCATCGAGATTACTTTAAAGGAACTTTTTGCAGCTCCGACTATTCGACAACTTTCAGATCACATAAGCTCCAGAAGAGTTGAGTGTCATCACGAGGATGAAGCGACAGTCCGTTCCTTGATCCCTGCTGCGACTCCAAGCGCCCATTATCCGGCCTCGTCTGCTCAAATGCGTCTTTTTATGATGCACGAGCTGAATCCAGAGGATCTAAGCTATAATCTACCGGGCGCCATGATGCTGGAAGGAGAACTGGACCTGGCCAGACTTGAGGGAGCCTTCCAAGCGCTTATTCAGCGTCACGACGCTTTTAGGACCACATTTGATGTGATCAACGGCGAGATTGTTCAGCTTATTCATGAATCTGTTCCGTTTGCCATTGAGTTTTTCAGAACAGAGGAAACCGAGATTAGCAACATACTTCGGGGCGATGGAAAGCTTATGAGAGAAGTCATCCCAGTTCAGCAGCATGCACTGTCATCAGTAAAAGTAGAGAAAAAAGAACGCCGACGGAGGGAGATTTAGCATCATGCATTATGAAGGATATGAAACATCTTCGGCGCAAAAACGGCTATATCTGATTCATGATCTTCTCGGACCTAACATTATCTATAACATGCCCAGCATTCGAATCATCAAAGGAGCGCTGGAGCCAGAGCGGCTGTACAGAGCATGGTGTAGGCTGACAGAACGTCATGAGAGCTTGCGAACGTCCTTTATTCAAAAGGACGGCGAGGTTTTACAACTCGTCCATGAATCCATCGATGTATCGATTCCCTATAGAGAACGTTCGGATCAGAGTACGGATAAGCTTGTTAACGAGTTTATCCGTCCGTTCAATCTGAACGAGGCCCCTCTATGGCGGGCTGAGCTTGTACCTTTGGTTGATGGGGAGATTCTGTTCCTGTTTGATATCCACCATATCATCGCGGATGCGGTAACCATCAACATTATATTTGAAGAGCTGATGGCTCTATATCAGGGACAGGAGCTTGCTCCATTAGAGTTTCAGTATGTCGATTATACGATCTGGCAAAACGATCAATTAAGCGATATTCATATTCAGAAACAGGGTGAATTTTGGCTGAACCAATTTACAGAGGATGTTCCTCTGCTGTCGTTGCCTACGGATGAAAAAGGCTTAAGGTCTGATTACAGCGGTGGGATCGTATCGTACTCGATTGAAGCTAACACGGCTCACTCCTTGCGTGCATTATGCTTGCAGCACAATGTTACGTTGTATATGGTTCTACTCGCCGCGTACAGCATCCTTCTGTCCAAATATGCCGGACAGGAGGATCTGGTCATCGGAACACCTGTCGCCGGAAGGACTCATTCCGAGTTTGAAGGGATTGTGGGCATGTTCGTGAACACGCTCGCCTTGCGTCAGAAACCGCAGAGAACCAAGCGGTTCTCTGATTTTCTGGAAGAAGTGGCAGACCGAACTTTTGCTGCGTTTGAGCATCAGGATTACCCCTTTGATATGCTGGTGGAGCAGGTCAATCCTGAACGAATCAGTGGTCGTAATCCCTTATTTGATGCTTGCTTTGTATTGGAAAATGTACCGCAGCCTGTCGTGCAGGCAACAGAGGTCACGTTTTCTCCTTATACTTTTGAACATAAAATCGCTAAATTTGATATCACCTTGTATGCATACGAAATGCAGGAGGGTATCGGACTGGAACTGGAATATCGCAAAGCGTTGTTTACGGAGGAAAGCTCCCGCCGTATGCTACGGCATTTTGCCAGAATTGTCGAAATCATTGGCGAACAACCCGATATTCGGATCGAAGACATTGATATGGTTACAGAAGAAGAGCGCACCGTTTTACTTCATACTTTTAATCAGACCCACAGCAAAAATGCATACGAAAAAAATTCGCATGGGGTAACCATCCATCGACTGTTCGAACAGCAAGTGATACGGACGCCTGACCATCCAGCCGTGAGGTGGAAAGAAAAGCAACTAACGTATGATGAATTAAATGAACGTGCCAATCAATTGGCGCGGGTTTTACGGCAAAAGGGAGTTCAGGCAGAAGATGTCGTCGGTATTTTAGCTACGCCTGCGTTGGAGATGATTGTTGGTATTTTAGCTATTTTGAAGGCCGGGGCCGCTTATTTACCGATTGATCCGCTCTACCCAGATGAACGGATTCAATATCTATTACAGGATAGTCAGGCGAAAATATGCCTTCTACCGACTGCCAGCACTAGACGCTTTCCTGGAGTGGACATGTTACTGCTCACAGACCCGAGTCTCTATACGGGAGAACCCCGTAATCTGGAGGACAGCAATCAGGCGCACAATGTGATGTACATTATTTATACTTCAGGGTCTACAGGACAACCAAAGGGTGTAATGATTGAGCATCAATCCTTTGCTCGCCTAGTGTTAGAGCCAGGGCCGTTGGCTATTACGCAAGAGGATCGAATATTGCAGACGTGTTCCCTGGCCTTTGATGTGTCGGTTTTTGAACTGTGGGGAACACTGCTGAGCGGGGCAACCTTGTATCTCATTGAAAAAGAAGAGCTTTTATCTGCCGACATACTCGGCAAGAGGATGGCACAGTATGGAATCACGATGGCATGGTTCACGGCTCCTTTGCTAAATCAGCTGATTGATGAGAAACCTTCCATCTTTACTGGACTTCGATTGATCATGACCGGGGGAGACGCCTTGTCTCCGCAGCATATGAAGCTCCTTCGCGCCGCCCAGCCGGATTTAACGATTGTCAATGCCTACGGTCCTTCGGAGAATACTATTTTTACGTCGTTCCATACGATTCAGGAGGACTATGACCATAACGTGCCGATTGGCAAGCCTGTCGCCAATACACAGGTCTATATCCTGAGCGCGTCCAATCAACTTCAGCCCATTGGAGTACCGGGTGAGCTGTGCATTGGAGGTGAAGGATTGGCGCGTGGCTATTTGGCTCGGGAGGAATTAACGGCAGCCAAATTTGTTTCTCATCCCTGGCTCCCAGAAGAGCGTATGTACCGTTCTGGAGATTGTGCCCGATGGCTGGCTGACGGAACGCTTGAATTTTTGGGTCGCATGGATCACCAGGTCAAAATTCGGGGCTTTCGTATTGAAACCGGCGAAATTGAGGCTCGGCTTGCACATATAGAGGGGATTCAGGAAGCAGTCGTGCTTGTTCGTCAGCACAGCGACGGGATCAAATACCTCTGTGCTTACTTTGTTTCCGACGTAGAAATGTCACAGGCAGAAGTCCGGCTGGAGCTGGCTACATATTTACCGGATTATATGATTCCTGCCTGTCTGATCCGACTTCCGCGTTTGCCACTGAATGTGAATGGCAAAGTTGATCGGAACGCGTTGCCAGAGCCTGATCTTGAAGCACTGCGGGAGAATGAATATGTCCCTCCTTGCAATGAACTGGAACAGGAGCTGGTTCGCATCTGGTCGATGGTTCTGCCCACGAACCTGCCGACGGATCGCATTGGTGTAACGGACAATTTTTTCACCCTGGGAGGAAGCTCGCTCAAGGCTACCAAGCTGGTTTCACTAGTTTTGCGTGAGTTAGGGATAGACCTACCGCTCACCAAATTATTTACTTTTCCTACCATCCGCCAACTGGCAAGTGCATTGCAGGGAAAGGAAAGAAGTGTGTTTCCAGCCAGAGCAGACACGCTTGTCCTCTTAAAGCCCGGCACAGCGCAGGATAAGCACCTTTTTTTCATCCATGATGGAAGCTTGGATGTCAGTTGCTACATGGAATTGGTCAACGGACTTACAGCTACTTGGAATTATTGGGGCATAAAAATGGATGCTTCGATTCTTGCTGAAAATAAAACAGCCGGGATGAAGGAAGCGGCACACCGATATGTGAATCAATTGAAAAGTATTCAGAAAACAGGCCCGTATTATGTTGCGGGGTGGAGTATGGGGGGAACGCTTGCTTTCGAAATAACCCGACAATTGGAAGAACAAGAAGAACGTGTCGAACTTTTGGCCATTCTGGACACACTGCCACCTTTGAAGTATGGCAAGGAAGATCACTGGGACCACCATATTCAGGAACTGGAGAGGATGGAAGAAACGTTCGATTTACCGCTTTGGAAGCGAGCATTTCCAGCCAGTGTACTCCCCTTGCTACCGGAATTTAATGAGTTGGGACGGAGTGAATTACTAGAACGCTTTAAAAGTGTGAATCATTGGGTGAAAATGCAGCATGTCTACCAGCCCGATCGAGCTGTAAAGGCCCCTGTATGTTTGTTTATTTCAGAACATACCTGGGAATTAGGATATAAAGGATGGGAATTGTATTGCAAGGGGGAAATGTTCACGCATAAAGTGCCTGGCGATCATTTCTCTATCGTAAAAGGAGCCCAAGCCGTGTCTGTAGGTTTGGTGCTGAATACATTTTTGAGGTAAGATTATGCTCCTGCTTGGAGGTTGAAGACCCCAAGCAGGAGTATTTATTTGATATGATCGTGTAAGTTGGTTTGTAATATTAATTGACATGATGTATAAAAACATATCGTAATGTATGAAAAACCCCCTTGTCTGCTTCCAGATTTTATAGTAAAGTATCCAATAATCAACTTTGTTTGAGCATAATATTCACTGTTTGTGAGTAAATATCACACTTTCACCACGACCTCACATACTCCTCTTTCTATTTATTACATCACATCTATTCATTACCCTACAGCATCTCTTACACCACTAGATATGAACACTTCTGTCCTACTACACCTATTTGATGAACTCGGAACCTGGGACCACAGCTTGAGGACAAGCTTGTCATGTCAATCCAAAGGAATTGGCATTCATCCGGTATCAACGAATTAACAATATATAAGGTGTGAAAGGGGTTTGCTGCATGAGCAAAAAGTATGCAAAACACAAAATCTGGACCGTTCTGCTGGTGCTTGCGCTAGGAGCTGTTTTGGCGCTTTCCGGTTGTGGGGGATCAGGTGAAGGAGCAAAGCCAGAGGCAGGGAAAACACCAAGTGGAGCAGGAGAGGGCGTGCAGGACACGCTTATTTATGGACGCGGCGGAGATTCCGTGGCGCTAGATCCTGCCATTGTGACTGAAAGCGAGTCGCTAAAAATCGGAATGCAAGTGTTCGACACACTGCTGGAATATAAGCAAAACACAACGGAGATCCAACCGGGGCTTGCAGAGAGCTGGGAAGTATCACCGGATGGACTGGTCTATACGTTCAAGCTGCGTCAGGGTGTAAAATTTCATGACGGAAGTGACTTTAACGCAGAAGCGGTTGTGTTTAACTTTGACCGCTGGGCTGATCCGAAAAGTCCATACAAATTTGAAGGTGACTCGTTTGACTATTATGATTCTATGTTCGGTCCTGAAGGAAGTAGGGTGATTAAGGAGGTTAAAGCGGTAGATGCGAACAGCGTCCAGTTTACACTAAACAAGCCGCAGGCGCCGTTTTTACAAAATATCGCTATGCCATCCTTTAGTATTTCAAGTCCCAAGGCTATTCAGGAGAAAAAGGCTGATTTCAAGAGTAATCCGGTCGGCACGGGTCCTTTTGTATTTAAGGAATGGAAACGGAACGATACCATCACGCTGGAGAAGAATCCAAACTATTGGAAAGAGGGGCAGCCGAAGCTGGCTAAGATCATTGTTCGTTCCATACCCGACAATACCGCGAGATTTAATGCTCTGCAAAACGGGGAAATTGACCTGATGGAGGATTTGAACCCGGATGATGCAAAGCAGTTAGACGGTAATAGCGAGTTGGTGAAAATTGAACGTCCCTCCTTTAATGTGGCGTACATTGGCTTTAATTTAAAGAAAAAAACCTTCAATAATCCCAAGGTGCGGCAGGCACTGAATCACGCAGTGAACAAGCAGGCCATTATTGATGCATTGTTTGCAGGGCAGGCTAAGCCTGCGGTCAATCCGATGCCACCTACGTTATGGGGGTACAACGATAGTATTCAGGACTACGCCTATGATCTGGATAAGGCTAAATCTTTGCTGGCGGAAGCGGGCTTTCCTAACGGGCTTCCCGAGCCTTTAACCTTCTATGCAATGCCCGTATCTCGTCCTTATATGCCTGACGGCAAAAAGGTGGCAGAGGCCATTCAAGCCGATTTTGAAAAAATAGGCGTCAAAGTAAACATCCAATCCCCGGAATGGGCTACGTATCTGGATGATGTTAAGGCGGGGAAAAAGGATGATCTGTATATGCTGGGATGGAACGGGGATAATGGTGACCCGGATAATTTCCTTTATACATTGCTGGACAAGGATACGATTCCAGGCAATAACCGCAGTTTTTATGTGAATGAGGAACTTCATAAAATATTGGTGAAGGCTCAGGTTGAGGTCGACCAGAACAAGCGTGGGGAACTGTATAAACAAGCACAAGTGATTATTAAACAGGATGCGCCGTGGATTCCATTGGTTCATAGCACACCGCTGATGGCAGGTAAAGCGAACCTCAAGGGTTTTGTACCTTCTCCGGCAGGTATTGAAGCGTACGGAAATATTTATTTTGAATAGCCCAAACGCAAGCAGGCGGTGAATAGGATATGAACTCATATATTGTAAAAAGACTGGCTATATTGATTCCTGTATTACTGGGCATGACGCTCATCGTTTTTTCCATTATTCATGCCATTCCGGGAGATCCGGCGGAAACCATACTGGGAGATAAGGCTACGGAACAGTCCAAGCAGGCGCTACGTGAGCAATTGGGGCTGGATAAGCCGTGGTTACAGCAATATGGGACCTATTTAGGTGAGCTGGCACAAGGGGACTTGGGCGATTCCATTCGTACCAGGCAGCCGATTGCCCGGGAAATGCTTCCTTATCTGGCGGCTACGCTGGAGTTGACAGTAGCAAGCATGTTTTTTGCTGTAGTAGTCGGAATGAACGCCGGCATCGTGAGTGCCTGGAAGCGAAATTCCTGGTTTGACTATGTCAGTATGGTCATTGCCCTGGTCGGAGTATCGATGCCGATTTTTTGGCTGGGCTTGATGGAGCAATGGATCTTTGCAAATAAACTGCATTGGCTTCCTTCCATCGGACGCATGAATTCTCGTGATCCGGTGGAAGCTGTGACACATTTAGCCGTGATTGATGCGTTCATAGGTGGACGTATGGATCAGGTGTGGACCGTCATCAAGCATTTGATCCTGCCCAGTATCGCACTGGGAACGATTCCAATGGCGGTCATTGCGCGCATTACCCGTTCCAGCATGCTGGAGGTTATGGATGCGGACTATATCCGTACAGCTCGGGCGAAGGGGCTGGCATCTTTTCAAGTCGTGTACAAACATGCGCTTAAAAATGCTGCGATCCCTGTACTTACTGTCATCGGTCTTCAGACTGGCTCACTACTGGGAGGCGCGGTACTGACAGAAACCATTTTTGCCTGGCCTGGCATCGGACGGTACATTTTTGAAGCGATCAGCTCGCGTGACTATCCGGTTATTCAAAGCGGAATTCTGATCATTGCGTTCCTGTTCGTCATCATTAATCTGATTGTCGATTTGCTGTACGCGGTGCTCGACCGGCGTATCCGTTATCAGTAATCAAGTCGCCAATTGTTCAAGGGGGAGCTTGTCCGATGTCACAATTTTCAATGGAACCCAACAACATACCGACGACACGCAGCACATTGGCGCATTTGCCTGTCGTGACTGGCCCTTGGAGAGACGCATGGAGGGCTTTCCGTCACAATAAAATGGCGTTCGTCGGCCTGAGCATTATTATCTTCTTTGTCATCATTGCTTTGATCGCGCCGTGGATTGCTCCTTTTGACTATAAAGAGCAAAATTTGGTGAGCCGCTTGCAGCCTCCTTCTGCGGAGCATTGGTTCGGTACGGATGATCTCGGTCGAGATTTACTGACTCGCACGCTGTATGGAGCCAGAATCTCGTTGTGGGTCGGTTTCTTGTCTGTTATTGGTTCAATGATTGTAGGAACAGCCTTAGGTTTAATCGCAGGATTTTACGGAAAATGGGCAGATATGGTCATCTCGCGGCTATTCGACATTTTACTGGCATTTCCGGGGATTTTGCTGGCCATTGCCATTGTGGCCATTCTAGGACCTTCATTGGAAAATGCGTTGTATGCCATTGCCATTGTCAATGTGCCAACATATGGACGGTTGGTTCGATCTAAGGTGCTGAGTGTCAAAACGGAGGAGTATATCACTTCTGCCAGAGCGCTTGGAGCCAATAATACACGAATCATCCTCCGTTATATTTTGCCTAACAGCCTGACACCGATCATCGTACAGGGAACGTTGGGGATCGGAACGGCCATCATTGAAGCGGCAGCGCTTGGATTTCTGGGCTTGGGTGCACAACCTCCTGAGCCAGAGTGGGGTAAAATGTTGTCCGATTCGCGGCAATATATCCAGAACGCGCCGTGGACAGTTATTTTTCCGGGGGTATCTATCATGCTGACCGTATTGGGCTTTAACCTAATGGGGGACGGCCTGCGGGATGTGCTTGACCCGAGGGCGAAGCGTTAGAGCAAAAGTGGTGAGGTATATAAAGTTGAGTAAAGGGGTGTTCTCTGGCCTGAATCAAATGGCTGGGGAACACCTTTTTTATATGACATTAAGAGCTTTCCGTAGGATACTCGCTTCGAAAGCACAATCCGACTGCGCAGTGACGCTAAAAGTAACTTTTACAGCTGAAAGTCATGTGAACTTTCCTGAGGCGCAAAAAAAATGTATAATCACTCCAATTGAGTACGTAGGGAGTGGGCTTTATGACATGGCAGGACAAGAGAGAGCATCGGCAATTTGCGGAACAGACACGAAGCGACGCTTCACGGGCCGCATATGAACGGGACTACTCCCGTTTAATCCATTCACCGACTTTCCGTCGGTTGCAGGGTAAATCACAGGTATTTGGCGCAGGCACGGGCGATTATTACCGCACACGACTGACGCATTCTTTGGAGGTAGCGCAAATTGCGCGTGAGGCATCCCGAAGCTTGCTGCGCCGCCATCCCGAAGTAGAGCTGGAACAAGCAGATAACGCAGGACTGATCATTGACCCTGAGGTGGTAGAATGTGCTTCCATTGCACATGACTTTGGGCATCCACCGTTCGGACACAAGGGAGAAGAGGTGCTGGACGGGATTTTGGATCAACTGATTGAAACAAAGGTAGAAAAGATATCCTCTGCCGGAGGCTTCACACCGGAGTCCAAGCGTGGACAGGAGGCCTATGCGCGTGAGCGACAAATTTATGAGCATTTTGAAGGGAACGCGCACAATTTCCGACTGATTATGTTTTTGGAGAAGCGTGAGAACGTGGATGGTTTGAATTTGTCGGACGCTGTGTTACTGGGGATCAACAAATACCCGTACCCGGGGATTCTGAACAAAAAAGGGTTGTACCTGCATGAGTGGGAATACATACGTTCTATCCGCGAGGATTGGGGTATCCCTGATGGTAAAAAGACGCTAGAAGCCCAGCTTATGGACCTGTGCGACGATATCGCTTATTCTGCGCATGATCTGGAGGATGGGATTAAAGCTGGGAAAATCGAGGTGCACGAGCATTTCTTATATGATCCGTATTTAATTCGTCTGATTACGGAGAAAATCACCACGTTGGAGGATAGCTTCTGGCAAGGCTGGCAACTGGCTCAGATTGAGCAGAAGGTAGCGGCTGTGCTGAGCGAATTTTTGAAGGTGTGGAATGGCAAGATGCCGATGTGTGAACACGATTATTCCCGTACTCGCCGTGAAGTGAAGGCATACTGGGTCAGCCTGTTTGTCAGCAGCTTGGGTGTAATTGAGGATGGAAATTGGAAAAAGGTAACCTTCGTGCGGGATGGAAGCGAAGATTTGGATATGCTGCGCACTGTGAGTGTGTTGAAAAGCTTTGCTTGGGTTACGATGATCCGCGATCTGCGTGTACAGCGACTGCAAAAACGGAGTGAGTGGATGCTCAGACGGCTGTGGCTGGCTTTTCTGGACCCAGAAACGTCCAAATCTATTATTCCAAGCGACTGGCTCCAGCGCTATGAGCGCGACCAAGCCAAGGCGAAACCGATCTGGACATGGGAGCATATGGTCATAGACTATATTGCAGGCATGACCGATGCTTTTGCTGAAAAAATCTATAATGAGTTATACGGCCTGAAGGTGGGTTCGATTTATGATCTGGATTGACCTTTAAATTACCCCTATATAGTAGAAGGAACTGGTTTGTAATGGATAGCAGGAGGGAGGAATGTGTCTATGCAATCTCAGTCTTTATCTATAAAAAGGTTGAATCTCGGTGTGCTCGATATGGTGCCGTTGCTGCCCAGTAACCGTCCGGAGCAGGCGGTTCAACGAGCTGGTGAACTAGCAAGACAGGCAGAAGCATGGGGATATACACGCTACTGGACCTCGGAGCACCATGATATGGAGGGGCTGGCTTCCTCCAGCCCGGAAGTGCTGCTGTCTCATATCGGGGCGGTGACGAAGACAATCAAACTGGGTGCGGGTGCTATTTTGCTCCCGCATTATAGTCCAGTCAAGGTCGCGGAATGGTTTCATTTGCTGGCTGCTCTATATCCTGGCAGAGTCGAATTGGGCCTGGGGAGAGCACCTGGTGGTGGACCTCATGCTTCAATGGCACTGAGCGGTAATTTTCTTCAACATGTGACGGAGCTGCCACAGACGATGGAAGCTCTATTGGCTTTGCTGGAAGGTACATACGAATATGAACAGGTGCCTGTGTTTGCCCGGCCGATGCCTGAACAGCCGCCAGCAGTGTGGATGCTGGGTACAAACCGAAAAAGTGCCGAATATGCCGCCCAGTATTCAACAGGCTATGTATTCGGTCAGTTTATGAGTGAACAGCAAACGGAAGAAATGCTAAGCATTTACCGCTCCAGCTTTCAGCCATCCAACCGGATGGACAAGCCACGTACCATGGTTGCTGTAGGAGCAGTATGTGCCTTGACGAATGAACTGGCGCAGCAATGGGCTGGTCAGATTTCATTGGGCGACCCGGCAATGCGAGCCAGCTGGCTGGTGGGAACGCCGTCGGATATTGCCGAACGGTTACGCGGCTTGCAGATTAAATATGATAATGATGAGTTTCTGTTGGTCACACCGATTCCCGATTATGAGCAGCGGCTTCACTCCTACCGTCTAATAGCGGAGGCTGTAAATTCTAACCTTGATTCCAAATGAAAAGAGATATGACATGAATAAACAGAAAACGAATATCGAAGAAATGAAACCAAGCTACATATATACCTATGCGTGTCATGAAACAGAGCGTGAGTTGTGTTTTTTGGAATTAAAATGCTTGTTCGGTCAGCCGCCCGTGCAGGACTCCATCCTATTGTCCCATCGGCGTCTGGAGCCGGGGACGAGCCCGTTTATTCATCTTAGGCTGGATGTAATGACAGATGCGGGAACGCTGGAAGAGCTATGCGAAGCAGCTTCTATGTTACAACTTGAGGAAGGAAAGACTTTCAAGGTGTTGTGCCTTAAAGAAGGTGACCATGAGGCTGACTATGACGAGCGGCGCGGGATCGAACGCCGAATGGGTGCACGCATTCATGGGCAGGCGCAAATGAAGACACCGGATATCACCCTTGGTGTTATTCGGATAGGAGAACGGTGGCTACTGGGCACGTGTCAGTATAGCGACAGATCGTGGCAGGAGCGTCGTCAGAAGCCGCAAAATTATTCTACTGGACTACCCGTTCTGGTAGCTAGGGCACTTGTGAATTTGGCAGCAACTGATCTAACAGCAGCAAAGGGAGAGCCAGGCTCATTGAAACTGCTAGACCCGTGTTGTGGTATGGGCAATGTAATGATTGAGGCATTGAGTATGGGAAAGGATATTCGCGGTTGTGATATCAACCCGTTGGCGGTGCGTGGGGCACGAGTGAATTTGCGTCATTTTGGATATGAAGAAGATCTAGTGAAGCTGGGGGATATGAATATGCTCGAAGGCACATACGATGCGGCCATATTGGATATGCCCTATAACCTGTGCTCCGTGCTCCCGGCTGATGAACAAAAGAAGATGCTGCGCAGTCTGAGACGCTTGGCCGCGCGGGCAGTGGTCGTGAGCACGGAGCCGATGGAAACATTGTTATCCGACTCAGGTTGGACCCTTACGGAGCAATGCCGCATACATAAGACAGGTATGAGTCGGGAAATCTGGATCTGTAAGTAGTGTGTTAATACTGAGTTTTGTAGTTAACCACATTCAGCGGCAGTTCCTGATCAGCGGCATAGGCATTCAAATTAGTAAGAAAAATATCTACCGCCCGTTCGGCATATCGGTCCGTATCGCCTGCAATATGCGGTGTGATCAAGACATGGTCCAGACTCCATAGCGGATGTGAAGCAGGTAGCGGTTCTTCCTCGAATACATCCAGTCCGGCAAAGGCAATATGCTTTTGCTCCAAAGAGCGTACAAGTGCATCCGTATGAACGGTGCCACCGCGGCCTACATTAATGAAGAAGGCTCCCTTACGCATAGCTGCAAATGCTTTTTCGTCAAAGAAGTGATGGGTTTCCTTGGTGAATGGTAATATATTTACCACGATATCCGCTGCTCCCAATGCTTCGTGTAGTTGTTCGTTAGTATACATGTGCTCTACATGGGGAGCTTCCTTGCCGGAACGTCGGACGCCAATCACCCGCATGCCAAAGGCTTCTGCAATTCGCGCTGTTTCGCGGCCGATTTCGCCAACGCCTGTAATCAACAGCGTTTTGCCACGTAATTCCGTCAGTTGGCCTTTCGGTGGCTGCCATGTTTTCTGACGTTGCAAGAGAGCTGCTTGCTGTAAATAACGTGTATGCGATAGCAGCATTCCAAAAATCTGCTCTGTAATTGGAATTGCATGCACACCACTTGTATTCGTTAGTAAAATGTTACGCTTCTCCAATTCGGTAAGCGGTAGCTTATCAATCCCAGCCGACCAGGTTTGTATCCACTTCAGTTTGCTGTCTGGGTGTAACGCCTCTTCGGCAATATGCTTTGACCAGCCTAGAATAACCTCGGCCTCCCGGATTTGTTTAGACTCCAATTCTTGAGCTTTGCCAATAATCAACTCGTAGCCCGGAGCTGTTGCACGAACTTGTTTTTTTTGCTCTTCCGTAAGTTGATGTAAGCTTAAAATGTTTCCCATAGTTCATAACCTCCTCGATTTTTGATTCCTTGGAGTTTCCAATATATTCTGGCGAACCATCCTTTCAAGAATAACAGATTGCCGAAAAAATTGCATAATTAGGGTAAAAACGAGCTCGCGGTGTCACTATATATAACAACAAATGGCTTTACCCTGATTAGGGACAATCCAAACAGCTACTTTTTGAGATATCCACAAATATCTATTAGGAAAGGAGGTATAGATTGATGAAAAATGAATCGCAAAGACTTTTTACAGCTATTGCTCTCCCAAATGAGCATAAGAAGAAATTACATGATTGGGTGGAGCAGGATTTAAAAGACCTGACTTTTCGCAAATGGAGTGATTTCAGAGATTACCACGTGACACTTCAGTTTTTGGGTGATGTGGAGACCTCGGTTATACCGAAACTTGAGCAGGTTTTAGTTCAAGCTGCAGCTGAGCATGGCCCGTTCACACTCGGCATTGGAGAAGCAGGTTTTTTTGGCCGTGAAGAATTTCCGCGTGTACTGTGGAGGGGAGTGACCGGGCAGCGTGAGTCACTGGATCAACTGTACCAGTCCATACTCCAGGCTACGGAACCGCTGGGTTTTAAACCCGAGGAACGACCTTATCGACCTCATATCACCCTAGCACGTTCGTACACAGGAGAAAAGCCTATTCCACCGTCTATTTGGCAGTCAAATGACCGATGCAGCGAGCCGTGGGAAGTGGGAGAATTTGTTTTATATGCAACCCGAATGGGTCAAAAACCAATGTACCAAATAATTCAAACATTCCCATTAATGAGGTGAAAGCCTTGATCTATCAGCGAATTTAGTGATATAGTGTTTCAGCGTTATTCAAAAGGCGCATTTTGGGTTACATATCTGAGGAATGTGCTTAAAGTTAACGGGAGGAACATTATGGAAATCGTTAAAGAACATCGTTGGTTTGCACCTCTTTTGAGTGTGCTGCTTGTTTGTATATTGGGGATAGGCCTCTACGCTGAGGTTCAGCAAACACAGAAAAATCATAAAAATACACCTATGCAATCTCTGAGCTGGTCAGGGAACTCTTCGGCTCCTTCATATGGCGACAGGATGGGGACCCATAACGGGTCAAACAGGACAAGCCCCATCTTTGTCGCTGCTCATGGGCAGCCAAGCTGGAAAGAAATCATGCCGACACCGTTACCCGCTTCCCAGATGAAGCAGGCGGAACAAGCTCGGAATAACGTTGCTACAGGCAAGAAAAAGCTTGAGGTCCAGCATAGCAAGTCCGCAATCCTACCCCCTCCTACAACCATCTACTTTACGAAGACAAAAATGCTCACTCAGGATGACAAGGCGTTGTCTACCTGGAGCTATCCTGTCTCCGCTAAAGAACTGCTCCTGCTGCAAAAAATAGTGATGGCAGAAGCAGAAGGCGAACCGTACGAAGGCAAAGTGGCAGTTGCCAACGTTGTCTTAAACCGGCTGCGGTCAGCCCCATTTCCCGATACGATTCAGGCAGTGATTTATCAAAAAGCGCAATTTAGTCCGGTCGCGAACGGGCGTCTTCGTCGTGTTCAGCCCAACCAGGACAGCATCCGTGCGGTTACTGCTGCTTTGAACGGCCATAAAGCCGTGCCTGATAACACCTGTTTTTTCCTGTCGCTTACGTTAGCCCAGGACCTTACGGTTCATCATTCGCGTACCAAGGTGAAAACTATCGGTCATCATACCTTTTATAAATGAGCATTTGGCATAAAACCCCTGAGCGTTTCAAATCAGTAATGTATAGATTGAAACGGTTTAGTTGGCAGCCTTCTACAAATAACAGCCCTTTCTAAACAATAGGGTTCAGCTTTGTGAACGGATTTTGTGGTACAGGTGAAGCCAGTATGCAAAAGAGGTATAATAGGTAAAGGAAAGTAACCAAAATAATGAAAGTGACAAAGGAGGCGTAGATGATATGAAAATCACATATTATGGACATTCAGTTGTACTGGTAGAGGCAGAGGGGAAACGGATTATTATTGATCCTTTTTTGACGGGAAATCCTAAGGCAACCGTAAAAGCTGAGGATATTCAGGTGGATGCCGTGTTGTTGACACACGGTCATGCTGATCATTTTGGAGATGCTGTTGAAATTGCCAAGCGCAATGATTGTCCAGTAATCGCGGTCGCGGAACTGGCTGAATATTGTTCATCCTTGGGAGCCAAAGCTCACGGTATGAATCTGGGTGGGGGTCACCACTTTGACGGTTTCCATGTGAAATTCACACTTGCATTCCACAGCTCATCTTTGACGGTGGACGGACAAACCATTTACATGGGAGAGCCTGCGGGGATTTTATTGACCATGGGAGGCCAAACCTTTTTCCATGCAGGGGATACTGGCCTGTTTGGCGACATGCGTCTCATTGGGGAAACTAACTCCATCGATGCTGCGGTATTGCCGATCGGAGATGGTTATACGATGGGACCGGAGGATGCACTGCTGGCAGCAAAATGGCTGCGTGCAAGCCGCGTAATACCGGTGCATTACAATACGTTCCCGGGTATTGAGCAGGACGGAGACGGCTTCTGTGATCGTCTACACAAAGAAGGCATTGAAGGGAAAGCATTGAAGCCCGGCGAAAGTCTCGAATTTTAATACGGATATCTGATTTGCGGGAATACACTTGATGGTCTATAAACTCATCAAATCTCCTTTGTCAGCCTTTTCTGTTCCTTAGAGGAATAGGTAAGGCTGTTTTTTAAAAGTGAATATTTATACATAAAAATGAGATATTTTTGCATTGATACGTTGAAGCTGTAATGTAAAAGATTTATTATCACAATCATAAAAACTTTGAATTGCTAACATGATAGGTCAATGATAAAATGATAGAACTAATTAGATTCATCAGTGGAATCGACGTATTTTTCAAGTCAAGCCATTGCATAATTATTGAAAAACATACGCATTCAGCGGACCGTACCGCCTTGAATACGTCACATGTTTTGTCCCCCATTCCTCGTAGTTGTTCTTTGAGTTACCTCTTGTTGCCACTGTCTTCTATTCGGCCGCCTGTATTTCAGGCCAGCATGACTTTATAACAGAAAGGTTGCGTTCCATGAGACAGACAGGTTTACCACCCAAACAGGGACTATATGATCCCCAATTCGAAAAAGACGCCTGCGGCATGGGCTTTGTTGCCCACATCAAGGGAAAACCATCGCACGATATTGTAAGTCAGGCTTTGACCATGCTCGTGAATATGGAGCATCGGGGCGGTCAGGGAAGTGAACCAAACTCCGGTGACGGAGCAGGGATTATGATTCAGGTCCCTCATCTGTTTTTTCAAGAGGAAGCGGAGCGATTGGGTTTCAAATTGCCAAAGGCCGGACATTATGGCGTTGGTATGCTTTTTGTATCCAATGATCCCAAAGTTCGTGAGGTACATGAGCAGAAGCTAAGAGATATTATCGTGGACGAAGGTCAAAATTGTTTGGGTTTTCGCGATGTTCCAACTTATGACGAAATGCTGGGGAAATCGGCAAAAGCAGCTAAACCGGGCGTGCGTCAGGTATTCATCGGTCGCAGTAGCGATCTAAAGGAAGAGCTGGACTTCGAACGGAAACTGTATGTCATTCGCAAACGTGCAGAGCTTGCTATTCGCTATAACCAAGAGGATGAGAACGGTGAGTCGTTCTATATTCCAAGTTTGTCATGTCGCAAGGTTGTATACAAAGGAATGCTGACAACCGAGCAGGTAGGCAAATTTTATCTGGATTTGCAGGATGAGCGGGTGACATCGGCGATCGCGCTGGTCCATTCCCGTTTTAGCACGAATACGTTCCCGAGCTGGGACCGTGCGCATCCTTATCGTTTTATGATTCACAACGGTGAAATCAATACTATGCGCGGCAACGTGAACTGGATGCATGCTCGCCAGGCGCAGTTTGAAAGCGAAGCGTTTGGTGGAGATATCAAGAAGGTAAAACCAGTCATTAACCCAGATGGCTCCGATACAGCCATGTTTGATAATACGCTGGAGTTTCTGTATCTGAGCGGACGTTCCCTTCCTCATGTAGCCATGATGATGGTGCCGGAGCCTTGGAACAAGCATGAAACCATGGACCCGAAGAAGCGAGCATTTTATGAATATCACAGCACCATGATGGAACCGTGGGACGGACCTGCTGCAATGGCGTTTACAGACGGTATCCAGATTGGGGCAATTCTCGACCGCAACGGTCTGCGTCCTGCACGTTATTATGTGACCAAGGACGATCTGATCGCACTGTCTTCAGAGGCGGGTGTATTGGATATTGCTCCTGAAAATGTGCTCTATAAGGATCGTCTCCGTCCGGGTCGTATGCTGTTGGTTGATACCCAAGAAGGCCGTATCGTTTCTGACGAAGAGTTAAAGGAACGTATCGCTTCCGAGGAACCTTATCAGCAATGGCTGGATGAGCACTTGGTTGATCTGGATGAGCTGCCAGAAGCACTAGAACAGCCGGAGCCTAAACATGAAAATGTAAATCAGCTTCAGCTCGCTTTTGGATATACGTTTGAAGAACTGCGCAAAATTCTGGAGCCGATGGCACTTACAGGTGCGGAACCGATTGGCTCAATGGGGTACGACGCACCATTGGCGGTGCTGTCTGATCGTCCGCAACGTTTGTACAATTACTTTAAACAAATGTTTGCTCAAGTCACGAACCCGCCGATTGACGCCATTCGTGAAGAGATTGTAACGTCAACCGCAACTACAATTGGGCCAGAGCGCAATTTACTGCATCCAGAACCGGAAAGCTGTCGTCAGATTCGTTTGGATTCGCCGGTGTTGTCGAATGAGGAGTTTGCCAAAATTCGCCACGTACACCGTCCGGGCTTCAAATCAATGACAATTCCGATCTTCTTTGAAGCGAAGGAAGGTGCTGAGGGCTTACGCAAGGCGCTGGAAGGATTGTTTGAGGCGGCTGACCGTGTCATTGACAAAGGTCATAACATCCTGATTTTGTCCGACCGTGGAGTGGATGCGGAAAATGCGGCCATTCCGGCGTTGCTAGCTGTTTCCAGCCTGCATCACCATCTGATTAAGCAGGGTACACGTACACGTGTGAGCATTTTGCTGGAGTCCGGGGAGCCAAGGGATATTCACCATTATGCGGTGCTGCTTGGATACGGTGTGAGCGCGGTTAATCCTTATCTGGCTTTTGAAACGCTGGATGTCATGATTCAGCAGGGCTTGCTGCGCGGCATCTCGCACGAAAAGGCAGTTAAAAATTATATTAAAGCGGCAACAAAGGGTGTCGTTAAAATATTGTCCAAAATGGGTATTTCCACGATTCAGTCGTACCGTGGAGCACAAATTTTTGAGGCTGTAGGTCTGAAACAGGATTTTGTTGACCGTTATTTCACCTGGACACCTTCCCGCATTGGCGGTATCGGTCTGGAGGAAGTGACTACGGAAGCGCTCGTTCATCATAACCGTGCTTTCACCGACAAGGACGGCAACGACAAAGTGCTGGATTCGGGCGGCGACTATCAATGGCGTAACGACGGGGAAGAGCATTTGTTTAACCCGCAAACGGTGCATTTGCTCCAGCAGTCGGTTCGCTCTGGAGACTACAAGTTATACAAGAAATACGCCAAGCTGGTGCAGGGCGAAACGGAACAGCATTTAACGATCCGCTCGATGCTTCAGTTGAAGCCTACGGGTGAGCCTGTGCCGCTGGAAGAAGTGGAATCCGCTGCATCCATTATGCGTCGCTTCAAGACAGGAGCCATGTCCTTTGGCTCGATCAGTCAGGAAGCGCATGAAGATATGGCGATTGCGATGAATCGGATCGGTGGCAAGAGCAATACGGGTGAAGGTGGGGAGAACCCTGCACGTTTCATTCCGGATGCCAATGGCGATTCTCGTCGCAGTTCGATTAAGCAGGTAGCGTCAGGCCGATTCGGTGTAACATCGAATTACTTGGTGAATGCCGACGAAATTCAGATCAAAATGGCGCAAGGCGCGAAGCCGGGTGAAGGTGGACAACTGCCAGGACGTAAGGTATACCCTTGGGTTGCTGAGGTACGTGGTTCTACGCCAGGAGTAGGTTTGATTTCACCACCGCCGCATCACGATATTTATTCTATCGAGGATTTGGCAGAGCTCATCTATGATCTCAAAAACGCCAATCCGCGTGCTGACATTAACGTGAAACTGGTGTCAGAAGTAGGCGTAGGCACGATTGCTACAGGGGTAGCAAAAGGCCGTGCTGACATTATTCTGGTCAGCGGTTACGACGGTGGTACAGGCGCTTCCCCGCAAGGCTCCATTCGCCATGCAGGTATGCCTTGGGAGCTGGGTCTGGCGGAGACGCATCAGACGCTGATGTTGAACAACCTGCGCGACCGCGTGGTATTGGAGACAGACGGCAAGATGCTGTCTGGCCGCGATTTGGTAGTAGCTGCCCTGTTGGGCGCGGAAGAATACGGCTTCTCTACAGCGCCGCTCGTGGCGTTGGGCTGTATTATGATGCGGGTATGCCAAATGGATACATGTCCGGTTGGTGTGGCTACGCAGAATCCGGAGCTGCGCAAAAATTATATGGGCGATCCTGCCCATGTGGTGAATTTTATGCGTTTCATCGCAGAAGATGTCCGTGAAATTATGGCGGAATTGGGCTTCCGTACAATTCAGGAAATGATTGGACGTACGGATTGTCTGGATACCGTGAACGCCGATTCGCATTGGAAGAAGAAGGGCGTAGACCTGAGCTTGCTGTTGCATGTTCCTGAGTTGGAAGAAGGTAGTGTACGTTACCGCGTACAACGCCAAAATCACGGTCTGGAAGAAACACTCGACATGCAGCAGCTCGTACCGATGGCTGCGGAAGCGCTGGAGAACGGAACGCCTGTTGAGGGTACCTTACCTATTACAAACGTAAATCGGGCGGTAGGAACGATTCTGGGCAGCGAGGTCACCCGTAAGTATGGAGCGGCGGGTCTGCCAGAGGATACGATTCGCTTTAACTTTATTGGATCGGCAGGTCAGAGCTTCGGGGCATTTATTCCGAAAGGCATCACGCTGAGCGTGGAAGGCGATAGCAATGACTATGTCGGTAAAGGGCTATCTGGCGGTAAGGTTATAGTGAAAAAGTCTCACAAAGCAACCTTTAAGGCAGAAGAGAACATTATTATCGGAAATACAGCCTTGTATGGAGCGACCAGCGGTGAAGCTTACATTAGCGGAATCGCAGGCGAGCGCTTTGCCGTTCGGAACTCCGGCGCACGTATTGTAGTTGAGGGCGTTGGGGATCATGGTTGCGAATATATGACGGGCGGACGTGTAGCGGTATTGGGTGGAACCGGACGGAATTTTGGAGCCGGAATGTCCGGAGGTATTGCATATGTCTATGACCCTGAGGGGACGTTCCTGAGCCGTTGTAATCTGGAAATGGTGTTGCTGGAAGGTGTGGAAGAACCTGCAGAAGCAGCGGATTTGCGCGGCTTGATTCAACGCCATGTCACTTACACGGGTAGTGAAGCGGGACAACGTATTTTGGATGATTGGCAGACTGCGATTCAGCAGTTTGTACGGGTGATTCCAAAGGATTACAAGCGTATGGTTGAACAGATCCAAAAAGAAGAGGCAACTGGTTTGAGCGGAGATGAAGCTCTGTTGGCAGCATTTGAAGCCAATATGCGTGAATTGGCGCGTGCCGGGGGCTAAAATGTAGACTACCAAATTTACTAAAAAAGGACTCGCTGAATACCGCTGTTATAATCACGGTGGTACCAGCAAGTCTTTTTTAGGTTGCTAAAAATGTGATTCATTTCCTTGACAAACGTCATAAATTCTGACATTACCCCCAAAATGTTTTCCTGAAACGGTAAATATGTTATAAAAAGTACCAAATTTTTTGGAATGTAACCGTTTACGTAAGAGTTTATGTCTTGTTATTTATTTTTGGATTGGTTATGATTTTTTTAGAGTACACAAACAAACCTAATATGCCCATCGTCCCTTCAAAACACAGAATAGGGTGACAGGATGAAGTTGAGGAAGTCAGCAGAAGACAAAATGATTTTTTTATACCGTTATGTATCACTATCTCTAACGTCACTTGTTTTTCTGTTCGAATCATCTAGGTTAATCGTGTGGCAGAAGCTATTACTGATTGGTTTTCTATTTTTATCCGTTACAGCATTTACTTGGATTTACCGTAAATACAGACTTCATGATATGGTATTGAAATGCAGCATTGCACTAGAAACAGCAGGGATCATTTTGTTGTTATTCCCAACCGGAGGGATGGATAGCCCGTTCAAATGGTATGTGATTACCCCCATGCTGGTGGCTTGTGCTCATCTGTCTATGAGATACAGTTGGACACTCCTCCTTTCTTATATCGGCTTGGTGCTTACATTTTGTTATATCTTTTTTACACCAGGTCAATATTTTTTGTGGGATCTTATATTGCAGAATATCAATTTGTTTCTGGTACTGATCGTAACTACGATGGCAATGCAGGTTATCGGCGTCATGAAGGACGAACTGAAGGTGGCTAAAGAACAAGCCAATGAGACGATGGATCATATCAAGTCGATTTACCACATCATGGAGACGACCAGCCACAATGAGGCTTTAAATCTCGGCCAGGTCATCTCAGACTATACTGTCAAGCTAACAAAGCAGAGCCGTGCATTTTTCTGGCTGGATAGTCAGGAGGAGGATGCACCGGAAAGTAGCCAGACAGGCTGGACGGTAGAGGAGGAGGAGCAGCTATTTGAGGAGCTGGGGAATTATCGGGAGGAATTCAGGGAAGAGCGTGAACCATTTTTCAGACATCTGCCAGAATGGGGCGATTTCCTCATGATCACAGTACCGATGACGACCCGTTTTGTAGCGACGATTGGCCTCAAGCTGGGCCCGGATCAAAGTCTGACAGGAAGACGCTGGCTCGTGCAACAACTGATATTCTTGGCTGAGCTGAGCGCTGTGTTCTTGGAGCGCTATGAGCTGGAGCGTATTGAAAATCAGCTGATTGTGACGAATGAGCAGAACCGAATTGCAAATGAAATGCATGACAATGTTTCTCAAAGTCTTTTTGGTATTGTGTACGCAACGCATTCTCTCCGGCAAACCTGGTGTCATCAGCCAAAGGAGCAGGTGGAGGAGCAAATTGATCTAATTCAGCAATCTGCTAACCAAGCGGTTAGAGAGCTGAAAGGGGCGATTCATAGTCTAAGCTCGAAAAAAAGCGGAGGCTCAACTTGGTTAGGGACGGTGAAAAGTCATCTCCATACACTCTCCAAGCTGAACCATGTACAAATTGATTTTGACATTCATGGTGATCATTATTCACTTCCGTATTTGTACCAAAAAGCTTTGTTCCGCATCATTTCCGAAGCGGCGGGGAACGCAATCCGTCATGGATTGGCCAAGCGAATTGATGTGAAGTTAAAATTGACGCCCCAAGTGATTAGACTGTCTATTCATGACGACGGAGTAGGGTTTGAGACGGCGAGAATGGTAGCAGGAGGTGAGGCGGTCAGTGCAGGCGGGGGCCTGGGCATGATGAATATGGAATATTTAGCTCAATCGATGGGAGGCGAATTTGATATTTCAAGTCGAATCGGAGAGGGAACACAGATCCGATTGTCCATTCCGGTAAATGCTTATGAATGAGGATTTTGCAAAATCCTCGAATAAAATGCGTGAACATTCTGCAATACAAAATCTGCGGTAACAATCGGATACATAGGGATTATGCAAATCCTGAACTGTAGACAGGAGGCCGAATCATGAAAATTGTCATTGTCGATGATCATCCTTTAGTACGGAAAGGACTCGCTGCGGTTATATCCATGCAGCCCAATGTTCAGTTTGCGGGAGAGGCCCAGAATCAACAGGAAGCACTTGTGGTGATCGAGGAAACAGATCCGGATCTGGTGCTGCTGGATTTGAAACTAGCTGATGAATCGGGGCTGGATATTATCAAGATAGCGCGCGGACGTGGTTTCAGAAGCAAATTTATTTTGCTGACCTCTTCCGCAACACGTGAAGATTTTCTGAAAGCAGAGGAAGCTTCCGTGGATGGTTATGTGCTTAAGGAAGCATTGCCTGAGGAATTAATTTACGCGATTCATCTTGTCAACAAAGGACGCAAATATTATGATCCGGCTATTCTCGAAAACAAGCTGCGTGAAGATGCGGGCAATCTGTCGGACGACCTGACGCCAAAGGAAAAGGAAGTGCTGGTCGAGCTGGGACAAGGAGCCTGCAATCGTGAAATTGCATCGCGGTTATTTATCAGTGAGTTCACAGTCAAAAAGCATGTCAGTCAGATCTTGGCCAAGCTGCGGCTGGCGGATCGTACGCAGGCAGCATTGTATGCCAATGCCATTGGTCTGGCGAAGTACGAGCCAACAAACATGGTATGATGCGCTGACTCTATAAGCTGCGCTGCACTTTTATATGCGAGTGGAAAGAAAAGCCTCAAAATCACCAAGCTTTGTGATTTTGAGGCTTTTTTCGATTTCTTTTTCCATAATCGACAAAGCATGGTACAAAAGTATACCATGCCGTATCCGAAAGTATACATTTCCCTCCCCCCATAGTGAGGGAGAAAGTGCCATTCGGTTCCATGTCGTTCACAGAGCCAATTGTTACAATAAAGTCATACTTAAATATGAAGAGAAATTGTATAGGAGGGAGGATTTTTGTGGAGAAAACCATTTTGGATTATCTAGTCCTGATCAAAAGAAGATTGTGGCTGATCGCAATTTTTGTCATTCTCTCATGTGTAACAACATACTTTGTGAGCGACAATGTTGTGAAGCCAGTCTATTCCGCTTCAAGCCAACTGCTGGTTAATCATATTTCCGCCAAGCAGGGGAGTAACAATCTGAACGACGTCAACACAAGTCTTAATTTGGTGGAAAGCTACAAGCAAATTCTCACTTCACCTAAAATTATGGACGCTGTTGTAGCGGCTCATCCCGAGTTCGGTTTGACGCAGCAGAAGTTGGCAGAGAAGCTGCAGATTAAATCCTCGGATAAAAGTCAGGTTATCGGTTTGACGTTTGAGGCAGGGAGCTATCCACAGGCCGCAGCGGTAGTAAACGCGGTAACCCAGAAATTCGTACAGACAGTTCCGGGATTGATGGAATTGAATAATGTGAAAATTTTAAATGAAGCGGACCCTCAGGCCAATCCTGACCCGATTAATGGGAACCCGCTCATGAATATTGCGATTAGTTTTCTCGTATCGCTGATGATTGCATTGGGCACGATTGTGTTCCTGGAAAGCATTAACGGCACGCTGCGCTCGGAGAAAGAAGCGGACGCGGACATCGGTATTCCGGTAATCGCATCGATTCCAGTCATTCGCAAGAAAGACGTCGATGGAGCAGCCGGAAATTCCAAAGAACGGGTAGGGGAGCGTAAATATGCTGCGATTGAATGACATGTTGATTACAGAAAGTAATCCATCATCGTATATCTCGGAATCATTTCGATCCCTCCGTACATACATCCGGCAGCAGGTGATTGGGCAAAAGGACCGTGGCACGGTTCTATTGTTGACCTCGCCGGAAAGCGGAGCGGGTAAAACTACACTGCTCGCCAACATCGGAGTTTCCTTTGCACAAGAAGGCAAGAAGGTGGCTCTGGTGGATTGCAATCTGCATAAACCAGCGCTGCACGAAATATTCGGAATGGAGAATACCGCAGGTCTATCGGCTTATTTGCGCGGTGGGGCTTCTTCCAAGTCTATCGTTAGGCATGGTGGGCTGGAGCTATCGGTTGTTCCCGGTGGAGACACCCTGTACAACGCAGCAGATCTGCTCGGTAGCGAACGTATGGCTGAGCTGCTGGAAGAGCTCATACGTGAATATGACATCATCTTGCTTGATTCGGCTCCGGCGTTGAATTATACGGATGCTCGCTTGATTGCAGGCTTGACGGATGGTGTGATTCTCGTTGCTAGACATGGTCGTACCAAACGGGAAGATCTACGCAAAACAAAGCAACTCATGGAGCAGGCCAGTGCGACGCTGGTTGGAATTGTGATGAATCAGGTGAAGTAAGCAACACCAAAATTCGATGAAGCAAGGAGAATGAGTGCGATGACGAAAAGAGTGAAAAAGGCCATTATTCCAGCAGCAGGGTTAGGTACGCGCTTCCTCCCTGCCACAAAAGCGATGCCTAAGGAAATGCTTCCAATTATCAATAAGCCTACGATTCAATATATCGTGGAAGAAGCGATTGCTTCGGGTATTGAGGACATTATTATCGTTACGGGTAAAGGCAAACGTGCCATTGAGGACCACTTTGACAACGCATTTGAGCTGGAATCCAAACTGCTCGAGGACGGTAAGCTGAAACTTCTGGAGGAAGTACAGCGTTCTTCGGGAGTGGAAATTCACTACATTCGCCAAAAAGAACCCAAAGGTCTTGGACATGCGGTATGGTGCGCAAGACGCTTTATCGGGGACGAGCCGTTTGGTGTGCTGCTGGGCGATGATATCGTAACAGGTCAAAAACCTTGCCTGCGCCAGCTGATGGATCAGTATGAGGAAACTCAAAATTCGGTTATCGGTGTGCAGCGGGTACCGCAGGAATTTACGAACCGGTACGGCATCATTGAACCGGATCAGCAGGACGGACGCTTGTACCGAGTGAATAATTTTATAGAAAAACCGGCTCCAGGCACAGCGCCATCTGATTTGGCTATTATGGGTCGCTACGTGTTCTCGCCGAAAATTTTCAAATATCTTGATCTTCAGGAAAAAGGAGCTGGCGGCGAAATTCAGTTGACGGATGCGATCCAAAAGCTGAATCAGAGTGAGCGTGTGTACGCCTATGATTTTGAAGGCACTCGTTATGACGTGGGTGAGCGTCTTGGATATATTTTAACCACACTTGAATTTGCACTTGCCAGCGATGATTTGAAGTATCCGGTTATGGAGGCCATGAATGAATGGTTGAAAAAGACCGAGAAAGCAACCACGGCAGGTTGAGAGGGGGTACGTCAGCATGAGCATGGAAAATTTACCGGAGGACGGCGAGGCTGTCATGTCAGGTAAAGCGTTTTACATGCCATACGGAAATACACAAATTCAGGATAAAACGTCCTACCTGGTCACAAAACGCCTCCTTGATATGCTGCTGTCGTTCGTGGGCTTGATCGTCTTGCTTCCGCTTTTTGTAGTGGTAGGCGTTTTGATTAAGCTCGAAGACCCAAAGGGAAGCGTGTTTTTCAAGCAAACTCGGGTGGGCAAGAATGAGAAGTTATTCGATATGTATAAATTCCGTTCAATGGTGTCCAATGCTGAGGAACTGAAAAAGGACTTGATGGAGCTGAATGAAGTGAGCGGCGCCATGTTCAAAATTAAGAACGATCCTCGGATCACGAAAATTGGCAGTTTTCTGCGCAAGACGAGTATTGATGAGATTCCGCAGCTGTGGAACGTGTTGGTCGGCGACATGACCTTAGTCGGTCCGCGTCCGCCGTTGCCCAGCGAGGTCGAGCAATATTCTGATTATGATAAGCAACGCCTGATTGTAACACCGGGATGTACGGGTTACTGGCAGGTGAGCGCACGTAACAGTGTAGGCTTCGAAGAAATGGTGCAAATGGATTTGAAGTATATTCATGTTCGCAATACGTGGCTCGATTTGAAAATCATCATGAAAACAGGCGTTAAAATGCTGTTCTCCAAGGATGCTTACTGATGGATGCATTCAAGCGATGTCCTGCAGTGTCCGTCGTTATTTGCACCTATAACCGGGCGGACCTGCTGGAGAAAACGTTAATGTCCCTGCTGGAGCTGGAAGACCTTGCACTGGCTGAGATCATTGTGGTCGATAACCGATCCACCGATCATACAGCAGCGACGATCAAAAGGTTCACCGTCGCCCATGGTCAGAATATCCATCTCCGATATCATTATGAGCGCGAACAAGGATTGTCTGCTGCTCGTAATGCAGGTATTACGTTATCAAGAGCGGAAGTCATTGCTTTTCTCGATGATGATGCAATTCCGTGTGTTACATGGTTGCAAACGATTATGTCAGCATTCGGGAACAATCCTGAGCTGACGGCTATGGGTGGGAAAATTGACCCTATGTTTGAGACGGAACGACCGGGTTGGCTGACAGGCCCGCTTGAACTGCCTTACACGATTATTGATCTAGGCAAAGCCGTTCGTGAATATCCGTCGGGACTGAATCCATTTGGAGCGAATATGGCGATGCGCAAAACGGCTTTTGCTGCCGTTATGTTCCCGCTTCATCTAGGCAGAAAGGGAGATATCCTTCTATCAGGTGAAGAATCGTGGGTATTCGAGCAAATCCGTAAAAATGGTGGAACGATTATGTATCATCCACACATGTCTGTGGAACATTTTGTGCCGTCTTCACGGTTAACGAAAGAATGGATCATGAACCGCTACTATTGTCAGGGCATGTCTAACGCTGCTCAGGCCGTAGGTCTGCGCGGCAACGCGATGCTGATGGCGAAGACGGCAGCCAAAGTGTTATACATCACTGTGGATTCCCTGCTGGCACGTAGTGAGGGCAGGAAGCTGTTGAACCGGTGCAGGCTTGAAAGTATCCGTGGGACGCTGGATACACTGCGCAACCGGAAAAGCGAGTCAGCTGCGGGGTGAAAGATGGAACATGAGTAACTATCCTTGGACTACTAGAATAAACACCATACAGCATGTTTTTATTTTTCTACTGGGCGCTCTTGCTGTAGGAATTGCGGCTACCTATCAGCCGGTGGTCAGTATTGCGGCGGTATGTTTACTGCTCTTGCTGGCTGTTTCCATCCATCATCCGGAGCGCATCAGCTACGCTGTTTTGCTAAGTACAGCAGTCTCAGTCGATTCTCTGTATCAGGGTGGCGTGTTCGGTATTGAGATTTTGTCATTGTACAAATTGGGCATTTTGGCTCTGCTGGTGCCGTGTATGCTCGTGTATGGCATACGTCTCAAGTTCAGCTATCCGGTCTGGGCATTGGTGATCATGCTGGGGATTACATTTGGATTTTCAGCATGGCTGCCTTTGTTAACGACCTCGATTGCCGTCAAGGCGTTCGTCGGTTTATCACTCCCTTTCTTTTTTTTACTGATCCAGTGGAAAAAGGATGTGGCAGAAAAGCATATCCGACTGATCAGTTTGTTGCCCATTATTAGTGTGGTCATTGGACTGGGTTTGCAGGTTCTAGGGCTGCATTCGTTTACGGATGTAGAATTTACGGGCGCAGTCAGAGTACAAGGAGCGAATATACCGCCACATCTGGCAATGCTCTCCTTTCTCGGAATTGCTGTCTCTCTAATTGAGGTCAAGCGTAAACCCAAGCAAGCCGCTTTTTATTACACTGTGTTGGCACTGAACTTTCTGATTCTGATCGCCACCGGTACACGTGGACCGATTCTGGCATTGTTATTAATGTTTGCTGTGTATCTGTTTGATATTGCCCGTCAGTACCTCAAGGGGAAAGTCAATTATTTGCTACCGCTGGCCGGATCGTTTTTGGTTGCTCTGGGGGCGGTGGCCCTGCAATGGAACAATTTAAAAAAACGCTCCTTCGAACGGGAGACCGATACAGGCATTGACCTGTCGGGACGCTCGGAGGCATGGGAATATTTTTTGAACAGAGTACATGATTACCCTTGGTCAGGGAGAGGTCTTGGCGCGGTAACGGTCGCGAACGATGGGACATTATTCAATGGCTTTGTTGTACCGCATAACGAGTATATACGCTTTTATTTTGACACGGGATATATCGGTTGCGGGCTATTAATGCTTTCATTGCTGATCGTATTCGCTCTCATTTACCGGTCGCTTGCCAAGTCTATCAAACCTTATTTTGTAAGCTTAATTGCAGGCTTTCTGATCTACTCGTTTTCAGATAATACGTTGTCGACGGTTCAGATGATTATTCCATTTTGCTGGTATTTGAACGCGTTATACCAGACATCTACTCAAACCGATTTTCGCAAAGAGAAGTGATACGATGAGCAGAGTGAACATGTTCGATGTCAACTTTGATAATTACGATTTTAATGATCTACTCGAATTTATAGATACTTCTATTGAACATCAGCGTCATTCCTACATTTTGACCTGTAATGTCGATCATGTGATCAAGCTTCGCAAGGATGATGAATTCCGCAAGGTGTATTCGGATGCCGGAGCTGTAGTGGCCGATGGGATGCCTATCATATGGGCGTCCAAGTTACTGAAAAAACCCCTCAAACAAAAGGTGTCCGGTTCAGATTTGTTCACTCGGCTGGGAGAGGCTTTTGAGGATCGAGGCTATCGTTTATTTTTTCTGGGTGCAGCTGACGGTATTCCTGAGAAGGCTATGCTCAATCTCCAGGAATCTTATCCGAACATGAATGTGGTGGGCTGTTACTCTCCTTCTTATGGTTTTGAGAAAAACGAGGAGGAGAATAGGCACATTATCCAACTGCTTCAAGAGGCTCGCCCGGACATCGTTTTTGTAGGTGTAGGCGCCCCTAAACAGGAAAAATGGATCTACAGATATTACGAGACTTACCGCGCTCCGATTTCGATTGGGGTGGGAGCGACCTTTGATTTCCTGTCGGGAAATGTGAAAAGAGCACCGGAGCTGATGCAGAAGACGGGATTTGAATGGTTCTGGAGGTTGTCTCAGGAGCCTAAACGATTGTGGAAAAGATATTTGATTGAGGATTCCCAATTTCTCGTTCTGCTGTTTAAGGAGATGTTCAAGCGGAAGCGGATGAAGGGAGGTCAGGGGTGAGAAACATGAGTCGGTTGGCAGATCAGCAGATTTCCGTTTGGCTAGGAAATCGGCGTGGAATCAGCATGATCGGCATGGGGTTGCTGGCTTGTATGTTGCCACTCGCCATCGGATTTGTCAGCGCCAAGATGAATCCCACCATGAGCCAGCAGGGAGCCATATTGCTGGCGCTCGTTTTTCCGGCCTTCCTGCTGGCGATCTTGCAATCGCGGCTACTGATTCCTTACACACTGGCAGTGTGGGCAGTAGGCCCGGAAATCCGCCGCATTGCGGATTGGATGGAGGGAACGTATCACTCGGTTTCCTTGTTGAGCGTGGCACCGCTGCTGGTAAGCAGTATGTTGATTATTCCTGTGTTGCGAGGCATTCATCAGGCGGAAAAACCCTTGACCCGAATTGCTGTATTTTTCGGCATAGAATTGGCCTACGGAAGTGTGGTCGGGTTATTCAAAAATGGTATTGTTTTTGCTTATGATTTAGCCAATTATGTGGTTCCTTTGATCCTGTTGCCTTATCTTGCGATTAAGCCCATGAAGGCGAAGGAGCTGGACCGACTGCTGTATTCATATGCCAACATTGCTGTTCTTGTGGCAATTTACGGCATTATTCAGTACTTGACGGTGCCTCCGTGGGATGCATTTTGGATGAATCATGTAGAAATGAATTCCATTGGTGTTCCAGAACCACTTCAAATCAGAGTATTTTCTTCCATGAACTCGCCCGGTCCCTGCGCTATTTTCCTGGCGATGGCACTTGTACCCATGCTAATGGAAAAACGTTGGCGTGGCACTTTGGGATGGATCGGAATCCTGCTGACGGTCGTTTGTCTCTTAATCACGCTGGTACGTTCAGCCTGGCTAATTGCATTCGTCATGTTACTGGCTTACATTCTCAGTTCATCTTCCAAGGGAAAGTGGAAAACCTTGTTTCAACTAGCTATAGTTGGCCTTCTTCTCTACATCATTGTTCCAAAACTTCCAGGGGCAGAAGGTTTGGTGGCTCGCATGCAGACGCTGACGGATATTCAGCAGGATCATTCGTACAATGAACGTTTGGATTTACTGCATACGATGCTTCCGGCGATTGCTGGCAATCCGGTCGGGCAGGGGATTGGGAGTGTAGGAATCGGAACCAAGCTTGATAACGGCGGCGATCTCGGCGAACTTGGGATTATGGATAATGGATATATCGCCATTTTCCTCACCTTCGGTATTTTCGGGGCATTCTTTTTCTTCGGTGGTCTCTTCGTTATCATCAAGCGCCTTCTCGCCCGTATTGCCGCACGAGATGCCAGTCAGCCTTATATCAGACTGGCGTTGGCTACGTGGGCCGGAGCTGTAGCCAGTCTCATATCAGATAATGGTTTCCCCGGTATGCGCGGCTATCTGATCTGGATGATGATCGGAATAGGACTATGGGCAAAAGATGTCATCGCGGAAAGAAGGTAAAGGCTGTGCAAAACTTACAAGCATTATCCGCACCTGTCCGGACACTATGGTCCACGGTGATTCGGTTTGCCAAAAGCAAGGATAACAGCTCTGCAGCAGTAAAAACGATGATATTCAGTATGCTGATTCTCGTCGTGAATATGCTGACTGGTGTGCTAACGGCACGATTCCTGGGTCCTACTGGACGCGGGGAACAGACAGCGATGGTGAACTGGTCCCAATTTCTCGCCTTCTGCATGAGCTTCGGTGTCCCGTCTGCATTGATTTACAATGCGAAAAGGAAACCGGAGGAAACGGGCAAGCTGTATGGTCTGGCCTTGCTACTGGCTACCATGTTCGGGGGCTTGGCGACACTCGTCGGAGTTTTTCTAATTCCTTATTGGCTGCGCTCTTTTTCTTCATCGGTCATACTTTTCGCGCAGTGCTCCATGATGATGTGTCCGCTCATAGCGATTTCACAGATCAATAATGCATTGCTTCAAGTTCGCTCGGAATATAAGCAGTACAATTTATTCCGGTATCTGGTACCGCTAAGTACACTGCTGGGTCTGGCGATTCTGATCTTAACCGGAAATATGAATCCGTACACCTCGGCATTGGCCTATTTACTGCCGGGCTTGCCGATTTATATTGGTGTCACGATACGAATGATTCGGCTGTACAAACCAAAGGTAAAGAACAGCTGGACGCAATTTAAAAATCTCTTTACCTACGGTATGGGTTCATACGGAAATGATCTCATGGGGCAGGTTTCCACTTATATTGATCAGATTTTGATTGCGGGTCTGCTCAGACCCGCTGATCTCGGTTTATATGCAGTAGCGGTCAGCTTGGCCAGGATGGTGAATGTATTTTCTACCTCGATCATTGTCGTGCTGTTTCCCAAAGCCTCCGGTCTGAATAAGGAAGAGGCGGTGGCCATAACATTTCGGGCATTTCGAGTGACATCAACGGCAACCTTTCTGGCTGCGGTGATGCTGATGCTGATTGCTCCGTTCGTATTTACATTGTTATACGGTCAAGAGTTTAAACAAGCGCTTACGGTATTCCGGTTCCTGGTGCTTGAGGTTGCTATCAGTGGGGGAACCATGGTGCTGGCACAACAATTTATGGCGTTGGGTAAGCCCAAACTGGTTACCATTCTACAGGGTGTCGGATTGGCGCTCGTCATTCCATTGCTGTCCATACTCGTACCGAAATATGGATTGACGGGTGCAGGGATAGCAATGCTGTCTTCGGGGATTCTACGGTTCATTTTCATTTTATGTAATGTTAAATTCGTTCTAAAAATGAAGATTCCAAGACTGCTTATTTCCAAACAAGATTTTCAATGGCTCCGATCAACGATGTCACACTACATCCGGAAAAAGCCAGTTAACGGTTAGATAAAGAAGGAGGCACCCGCTAATGAACCACATGTCTAGCGTTCCCGCGGACAACCGGATATCCGTAGTTATTATCGCTCAGGATGATGGCACTCGAATCACAGCCGCCATTAAATCCTGCAAGCCCTTTGCGGACGATATCGTCGTCATTGACGGAGGGAGCAAGGACAATACGATTCAGGTAGCTGAATCCTTGGGCTGTCGGGTGTTTTCTAACCCGTGGCCCGGTTATGCCAAACAGCGCATGTTTGGTGTTGAAAAAGCGGAATTTGATTGGATATTCCTGATTGATACGGACGAAGTAGTGGATGCAGAGTTGCTTGGAGACTTGTTGAAAGTAAAGGAAACGCTCCACGATCCGGCCAAAGCATATTCCGTATTCCGGATTGGAGATTTTCTCGGCAAATGGATGAACAAAGGCGAATACCTGGTTCGTTTGTACAATCGGCGTATTTATGGCATTACGAATAGTCTTGTTCATGAAATGCCGGATGTAGCCTCTTCCCAGATTGTCAATCTGGAGGGCGTGTTATGGCACTACGGCTTCCGCAGCATCAGTGATCATATGACCCGTTTTAACAAATATACAGATCTGGAAGCAGAGACGGCATTTAACAAAGGAAGATCCTTTCGGATTACCAGACTGTTGTGGCGGCCTCCTGCCCGCTTTGTGCAGAAGTATTTTGTCCAAGGCTTATACCGCAAGGGATTGGCGGGTTTTGCCGTAGCAGTATTCTGGGTGATGTATGAGTTTCTCGTCTGCTTCAAGCATTATGAGCTAACCAAGCGGCGAAAAAAGATAGAAATCGTGGATGACGGACATACCGAGCAGAAAGGAGAAACCAGCTATGTCGTACAATAACGGATTTCGTATTGCGGCAACGGGGCTTAGCTGGCCGTCCTTGCAGCCAGGAGGCCTCAACACATATTTCAAATCCATCTGCGAGCAGCTTACGTTAGAGCGCAATACGCTGGATGCTCTAATCTGTAGTGAAGAGCAGCCGCAGGCGCCCGACCGTATTCGAATTCATTCGATTGGCAGCAAGCAGCAATCCATGTGGAAGCGTCGAGAGCTAATGCAAAAATATGCAGCAGAGCTGTTCGATAAGCAACCGATGGATGTACTGTATTCCCATTTTGCTCCCTATGGTGTCGGACCGGCGCTGGAGGCGAAAAAAAGAGGAATCCCGGTAGTTACCACCTTTCACGGACCGTGGACGGAGGAAATGAAGATTGAAGGACAGGGCATCAAGCATTTGCTAAAAACGACGTTGGCCAAATCCATTGAAATGAAGGCCTACGGATTGGCGGATAAATTTATAGTGCTAAGCGAAACCTTTCGGGATATTTTGCATGAGCACTATAAGGTTCCACTCAGCAAAATTCATGTTATTCCTGGTGCGGCGAATGTAGAAAGGTTCCACCCGGCAGAGGATCAAGAAGCGGTGCGGAAGCGCCTGAATTTGCCGCAAAATGCGACGATTGTGCTCACCGTTCGTCGTCTTGTTAATCGAATGGGACTGCTACAGCTACTGGAAGCATGGAGACGAGTCACCGAGCGTCATCCTGATCATGTGTTGCTGATTGGAGGGAAGGGCCCCTTGATGGAGGAATTGGCTTCCAAGGTGGAGGAATACAATCTTCATAACCATGTAAGGCTGCTCGGTTATGTGTCGGATGAGGAGCTTCCACTGTATCACCAAGCATCGAATTTGTTCGTTGTACCCACACAGGCACTGGAAGGCTTCGGTCTGATCACAGTGGAGGCGATGGCCTCGGGACTGCCGGTGCTGGCGACTCCTGTGGGTGGCAACAAGGAGATTTTAAGAGGATTCCGTCCCGAGCTTTTGTTCAAGGGAACGGATAGTGAAGCCATTGCTGAAGGGTTGCTGCGTGTGCTGGATCATCGTGAACTTCTACCGAATGCAAGGGAATGCCGGGACCATGTCCTGAGCAGATATACATGGGGACATGTAGCGGAGCAGGTGGAAGAGGTGTTCCGACAGGTCCTTGATAGAAAGGCGGCGGCGAAATGATGAGAGTAGCTTATATTGACCATACGGCAAGATGGAGCGGCGGCGAAGTCGCTTTGTATAACATACTGACGAATATCGGGGAACATATCGACCCGCTCGTTATTTTGGCAGAGGAGGGCGATTTAGCAGATCGGCTTCGGCAGCGTGATATTGATGTGCGCATCGTTCCATTGGACGATTCGATTCGCAATCGGGGACGGAATGCCGTGAATCTAGGTGCGCCTGCAGCAGCTTTTCGTTTGCTGGCTTACGGTAGAAAACTTGCGCCCTTGCTGCGTGAGGAAAAGGTCGTGTGCGTTCACACGAACTCGCTCAAGTCTGCACTGTATGGTACAGTAGCCGCCAAATCGGCGAAGCTGCCCTTGATCTGGCATATCCGTGACCACATCGGTCCGCCGTATCTGAAGCCGATTGTGGCCAAAGGGATTCGGCTGATGTCCCGCTTTTTGCCCAACGGAGTGATTGCAAATTCCAAATCCACGCTGAGTGCGTTGGAGTTACCCCCGGACAAAAAGACGCTCGTCGTTTACTCTGCTTTTGCCAAAGCAATTACAGCACGTGACACGGCTGCGGATTCACGTGGTGATGACTCGTTTAACGTCGTATTGGTCGGCAGATTGGCGGAATGGAAGGGACAGCATATTTTACTGGAAGCGGCACGCTCCTTTTTACCGGATCAGCGCGTGAAATTCTGGCTGGCTGGAGATGCGTTGTTCGGAGAAGAGGAATACAAGCAACGATTAGAGTCCACGATGCGCGAATACGGGTTGGCTAACGTCAATCTGCTGGGACACGTCGATGACATTCAAGGCCTGATGCAGCGTTGTGATTTGCTGATTCATACCTCTATTACACCAGAACCATTCGGTCAGGTCATTATTGAAGGCATGGCTGCGGGTCTCCCAGTGATTGCTTCCAATGAGGGTGGACCCAAGGAAACGGTGGTACCCCATGAAACCGGGCTGCTTATTGAACCGGGTGATCCGGCTAAGCTGGAAGAAGCCATCCGCTGGATGTTGGAGCATCCACAAGAACGTCAGCAGATGGGTGAGAGAGGGATGGAACGGGTCAAAAAGCATTTTGTCATCGAGAACACAGTTAAGGATATAGTTCATTACTATAAGGGTTTGTTGGCAGGAGTCTGACCGACATTCGCGTTAAAGGATGATTCAGATGAAAATAGCGATAGCACACGATTACTTAATCCAAATGGGCGGAGCGGAAAGGGTAGTAGAGGTATTCCACGATATGTATCCGGAGGCTCCTATCTTCACAACGGTGTTCAGCGACGACCGCCTGTCGCGTAACTTGAAGGATGCGGATATTAGAGCCACTTGGCTACAAAAAGTCCCAGGGGTGAAGGACAACTTCAAAGGAGTGCTGCCGCTGTATCCCATTGCTATACGTGATTTTGATTTTAGGGATTTCGACATTGTTTTAAGCTCCAGCAGTGCATTTATGAAAAGCATCCAGGTACCCAAACATACGTTTCACATTTGTTATTGTCACACACCGATGCGGTTTGCCTGGGATTACGATACATATATGGCCCGGCAGTCCAAATCCAACCTGCTCAAAAACATGCTCAAGCTGTACATGAACCGGTTGAAAACATGGGATGCCAAAACTTCTCGCAACGTAGACCAGTTTGTTGCCAACTCTTCGGTTGTTAAACGAAGAATTTTGCACTATTACCAAAGGGATTCGGATGTGATTTTTCCACCTATTAATACATCCCGTTTTAAACGCGCTACAAACATCGGTGACTATTACCTGATCGTATCCCGGTTGGTGTCCTACAAGCGCATCGATCTCGCGATCGAAGCATTCAAACGTAACGGTCTCAAGCTGCGCATTGTGGGTGAAGGACCAGACCGTAAACGACTCGAAGGTATGGCTGCCCCGAACATTGAGTTCCTCGGCAGGCTTGAGGATGAAGAGGTTAACAAGCTGATGGCAGAATGCCGAGCGCTCGTTTTTCCGGGTGAAGAGGACTTCGGTATTACGCCTTTGGAGGCGAATGCGGCCGGACGGCCTGTCATCGCTTTTCAGGGTGGGGGAGCGCTGGATACGATTGTTCCTCATGTGAACGGCGTATTTTTCCGCAAGCATCAAGTAGAGGATGTGCTGGAGGCCGTCGAAAAGGTTGAGCAACATGCATGGAATGTGGACGATATCATTACCCATGCCCGCAAATTTGATGAAGAAAACTTCAAGGATCAATTAAAAAAGTATGTAGAACAAGCCTATGTGAACTTTCTAAAAGGAGGATGAACGGAATGAAGCTGGCTGTAATCGGTACTGGATACGTTGGGCTCGTCTCGGGTGTATGTTTTGCGCAAAAAGGTAATGAGGTGATTTGTGTCGATCTGGAGCAGCACAAAATCGACATGTTGAACCGGGCAGAATCTCCGATTTATGAACCGGGTATTGAGGAATTGATCGCGTTGAATCTGGAAGCGGGCCGGTTGGAGTTCACCTCGGATTTGGCCGATGCGGTACGCCGCTCGGATATCGTAATTTTGGCGGTAGGTACGCCTTCTCTGGCTAACGGCGAGGCGAATTTATCGTACATTGAACAGGCGGCCGCTGATGTTGGGAAAGCCATGAACGGGTATAAGATTATTATGACCAAGAGTACTGTACCTGTCGGAACGAACGAAAAGATTAAGGACGTGTTGGCTCGTCACACGAGTTTTTCTTTCGATATCGTCTCCGCGCCGGAGTTCCTGAGAGAAGGCTCAGCCATCAATGATACGCTTCATCCGGATCGCATCATTATTGGTTTGGACAATACAGGATTGCGTGAAACCATGGTCACTCTGCATCAGGTCTTCACGGATAAAATCTATGTGACGGATATCCGTAGTGCTGAAATGATCAAATACGCGTCCAATGCGTTTCTGGCAACTAAAATTTCGTTCATTAACGAAATCGCTAATATTTGCGAAAAGGTTGGCGCCGATGTAACCTGTGTGGCTGACGGTATGGGTATGGACAAACGGATTGGCTCCTCTTTTCTACAAGCAGGGATCGGGTATGGTGGCTCTTGCTTTCCAAAAGACACAAATGCGCTTATCCAAATTGCAGGTAATGTAGACTATGAATTTAAGTTGTTGAAATCGGTGGTCGAGGTGAATACCGACCAGCGCTTTATGATTGTATCCAAGCTGCGCGAATCGCTGGGTCAACTGAACGGTGTGTCGATTGGCATTTGGGGCCTCGCCTTCAAGCCAAATACAGATGACATCCGCGAAGCTCCAGCACTGGAAATCGTAGAAACGCTCATTCAGGCAGGCGCTATTGTCAAGCTGTATGATCCCATTGCGATGGATAAATTCAAGGAGCGCGTGGATCACCCGAATATTATGTGGTGCTCATCCCCACAGCAAGCCGCTGAAGGTAGCGACGCTGTGTGCCTGTTGACTGATTGGGAAGAGTTCAAAAAAGTTGATCTCGTACAACTGGCCTCCATTCTGCACAAACCGGTTCTCATTGACGGTCGTAACGTATTCGCTGAGGAACAGATCCAAGGCTCCGGGCTGGAATACTACTCCGTGGGTCGTCCGCGGATGAGTGGGTGGAATCGGGATAAGGTGGAAGTTTAAACGTGACAGATTAAAAAGTGACTGTGGCGGGTTGGAGGCGCTGCGCGTTCCATTCGATCTTCCGATCGCTGTTGCAGTGGGATTCTTTGGATTATATAAAACATTCCAAGGTAAGAATCCCACTGCAAAGGCGAACGCTAGCGCTTCTCCAGATTCAAATGGACCGCTCCGCTGCTTTTCCAGCATAGAGTCACAGTTTTTAAACCCCCACCTTATGGGGTGGGAGTAGGAAGGGCGTATCGGAAGGAGCGGCGCGGTTGATGCCGCTCCTTCCGATCAAGCGGCGCTGCGCCGCCCCTGTGGAGCAAGCACTACCATGCGGATACGCTATGCTGCTCCTGCGACGCAAAGACGCCATTGCTGTTGCCGAAGGCGTGAGATTTTTACAGGCTGACCGGACTTAATAATGTCTGGTCGTGCCTTTTGCACCACAAGGTATGATCGATATGATGCATTTTTTGAGTAGCGAAGGGTTGGATTTGAATCTGGAGAAGCGATAGTGTTCGCCTTTGGACCGGGATTCAAACCTTTATACGATTTTATACAATCGAATGAATCCCGGTCCAACAGCGATCGTAAGATCAAATCCAGCCTGTAGCGGACTACTCAACCCTGCCCCATCCGATCACCCATACATTATAGAGAGGAAGTGGAGAGTTATGAAGCTCGTACTTTTGTCTGGTGGTTCCGGTAAAAGATTATGGCCTTTGTCCAACGATTCCCGTTCCAAACAATTTTTGAAGGTACTGGAGAGCCCGGAGGGGATTTCGGAATCCATGGTACAGCGGGTATGGAGACAATTGGGAGACAACGGATTATCAGAATCCTCGTTTATTGCGACAGGGAGAGCACAGGTCGAAATGATCCAGAGTCAGGTCGGGCCGAATACGCGCATTATTGTTGAGCCGGAACGCAGAGACACCTTTCCTGCGATTGCGCTGACAGCGACTTATCTATATTCCATTGCAGGTGTTTCACCTGATGAAATTATAGCAATATTGCCTGTAGATCCTTATGTTGAGGATGCTTTCTTCGCTTCCGTAGCCCAGCTGGAACATACGCTTCAGGAGAGTGAAGGCAAGCTTGCTTTAATCGGGGTTGTCCCTTCCTATCCTTCAGAGAAATATGGTTACATTATTCCGAAAAACGATGCCACTCAAGGTAGCACAGGCTACCGTGAAGTGAGCCATTTTCAAGAGAAACCCGACCGGGAGCAGGCGGAGCGTCTGATTGAACGCAATGCTCTATGGAACTGCGGGGTTTTTGCATTCAAATTAAGTTATTTGCTGGATATCTTGGCATCCAAGGGGTTGCCGCTTAATTATGAAGAAATGCAAAAGCAATACGCATCTCTGGAAAAAATCAGCTTTGACTATGAAGTAGTCGAGAAGGAAAAGGACATCGTAGTTCTTCCGTATGATGGTTTTTGGAAGGATTTGGGTACCTGGAATACGCTCACAGAAGAAATGTCTAATCAACAAGTGGGCAGAGGTGTAGTAACGGAGGATTGCGTCAATACGAGCCTTATTAACGAGTTAGACATTCCTGTGGCGATCATTGGAACGAATGATCTGATCGTAGCCGCTAGCCCGGATGGCATTCTTGTGACCAATAAGGCAGAAAGTCCTCGCATTAAGGAAGTGCTCAAGGCTCATGATCAGCGTCCAATGTATGAAGAACGTCGTTGGGGACAGTATCGGGTTGTGGATTATGTCAAGTATGACGAGGGTAACGAGGTATTGACCAAACGAATCCGCGTACGGAAAGGCAAAAATATCAGCTACCAGCTTCATTTCAAACGAAGTGAAATCTGGACCATTATTAGCGGTGAAGCGGAAATTATTTTGAATGAGAAGCTGCACAAAGTGAAGGCTGGTGACGTAGTACGTATCCCTGAAGGGACGAAGCATAGCATTTTGGCAGTGACCGATGTGGACTTTATTGAGGTGCAGACTGGCTCTGAGTTGGTTGAAGAGGATATTGTCCGCTTTTGTATGGATTGGAATGAAATTTCCCGTCACCAATTTATCTCCTAATTATTTTCGTAAAAACGAAAAAAAGACGAATTCATGAAAATTCATAGCCTAAACTGTCGAAATTGGGCGAAAACCTGTAAATTCATGAACATGACCTATTAAATTTTGGTAAAAAAAAGTCGATACTTAGGGTAAGAAGGAATCCAAACTCCTTCCAACGATAAACGCAGCCCTGTCGAAAGGCAGGTACGCAAAGCTAAAGGGCCTTCCACAAGGATGGCAGCCTGGCTACCGAAAGGAAGAGCGAAAGTGAGATTCAATTTTATTCCTCTGTATCGACTGATACGTCATGTACTCCCCGTTGTTATGCTTTTTTCATTGTTGCCCGTCGGTTTTGGAGATTCTCTGTCGGTGGCGAATGCCGCTTCATTACAACCTGTTAATTCGGACGCTTCTACTCAGGCCCGTGAACTATACAATTATTTACTCAACATCTCAGGGAAAAAAATAGTCACCGGTCAGCATGATTATTTGGAAAGTCCAGATGAATTAAGTAACAAGGTCCAAAAAATCAGTCAGGCATATGTTGGTGTACACGGCTATGAGATGGGAGCTATCTCTGGTCAATCTGACGCTACGGAAGCAGCACAACGTAAAAATGTCGTCGATAGTGCTATCCGTTGGGACAGATCCGGTGGTATTGTGACGATGACTTTTCATGAAGCGCTACCAGGTAGGCCACTGACTTGGGCCAATGTACAGGCGAAAGTAAGTCAGGCAGAGTTCAACAAATACGTGACTCCAGGTACTGCGCAGTATAACCTCCTCATTGCCGATCTGGATAAGGTCGCTGTATCGTTAAAGCAGCTTCGTGATGCAGGGGTTCCGGTTTTGTGGAGACCTTACCACGAAATGAATGGTGACTGGTTCTGGTGGGGAAACAAAACTAATTTCAATCAGCTATGGAATATCATGTATGACCGTTTTACAAACACACATCAATTGAACAATCTGCTGTGGGTATGGAGTCCGAATGCGCCCAATTCGTATACTGTCCCGTATACCCCAAAATACCCGGGGGATGACAAAGTGGACATTTTGGCAGTAGACATTTACAACAATGATTTTAAGCAAAGTCATTACGAAGGTCTGCTCGGGCTGGCACGGAATAAGCCGATTGCCATTGGGGAGCACGGTGAGATGCCTAGTTCTGAGGTATTGCAGGCTCAACCTAAATGGGTATATTCCATGACTTGGGGCAAGATGCTGACTGAGAATAACACAACAAATCAAATTCAGGATTATATGAATGATTCGAAGAGTTTGACGCGGGATGATGTGAAAAATGGGCTGGCAGCAATTGAACAACCTGGGACAGACGTACCGACCTTACCGGACGAGGGACAAAGTGAGCCTATCCCGGCTCCGACTCCTCCTTCCGTTCCTGATGTGGTATATGTGAACGGGCTGCAGGGCGAATATTTTAACAATATGAATTTGAGCGGAAGTCCTGCTTTGATCCGTACAGATAGCAAGCTGGACTACAACTGGCGTGCCAATGCAGCTGATCCAAAGGTGAATGCCGATCAGTTCTCGGTTCGCTGGACGGGTAAAATCAAACCGCAATATAGCGAGACCTATACGTTCACAACGATATCCGATGACGGTATCCGTGTATGGGTAGACGGCAAGTTGGTTATTGACAGCTGGTTCAAACAAAGCTGGACAGAGCGTAAAGGTAGTATTACTTTGGAAGCAGGCAAAATGGTAGATTTAAAAGTGGAATACTATGATGAAAAAGGCGACGCGATGGCACGTCTAATGTGGGAAAGTCAGCATGAAGCGAAAGCGGTGATTCCCGGAAACGCTTTGTTTCTTCCTTGATTGATACTCTTTCCCGGTCAAAAAATTTGAGGAGAGAGGGTGGATCATATGATAAAAAAATGGTTATCCCATAGGTATTCAGTAGTTTTATCTGGACTACTAGCGGTCGTAGCTATAGCGATGATCGCTTGGTTTATATACACGCCTTCAAGAAGCGCAGAATTGCAGACGGATAAAGTAGCGGCTGCCAGTCCAGTATGGAAGCTGGGTCAGAGGGATGACTCTTCAGCGGAATTCAAAGGTGTGGTCGGTAGGGATAATATCGATATTTCTACAGCAGCTGCCTCTACCGAATCGTCTGCTAAAGGATCATTGTCAGCATTGTCGGAAGCAGAGAGTACAATAGTTCCGGTATTGCTCAGCAGTGGAGATATTCCTCCCGGTTTGAATGCGTCCACGAACCCTGAACTGACACTCCAGTATAAGCTGAATCAGATTCCTCCCAATGGTATGATATTCCGTGTTCGGATTTTGGATGCGGGCAAAGCAGTCCCGCAAATGGCTGTATTTTCAAATCATCAGCTGTCCGGTATTATTCAGATTGCCGGGGTTTCCGGTACTGGGAGTGCTTATAATTTCAAAAACAACTACGAGCTGTATATACCCAAAGAGCAATTGCAAAGCGGTGTTAACGTACTCAAGCTAAAGACAGCGCGCTGCCTATACTGCTCCTCTGCAGAAGATAAAAATGTGTGGTGGACTTGGGATGACTTGAGCTTGGAGACGTTAGCTTCACCTGCGACCGAACCGGTACACGGTAAATATATACTGACCGGAACAAATGTGAACAATAAAGAATTTTATTATGATCAGGGTGCAGTTAAGCATTTACCATACGTTCTCAAGTGGCTGGGCATTGCTTATAGTGGCAACGTCATGAGGGTCACCTGTGCCAGTAATGTGGGCAAGGCCTGTACAGACGTGGATGATTACTATCAAACGTTAAAGCAGTATAATATGCAATCGTCTGCTTTGTATTTATATACAGGTGATATTAAGCTGCAAAAAGATGGTTCTCTACCAGAGACGGCCAAGCAAAAGTTGCGCGATTATGTAAAAAAATACGGTTCTTATCTTCAATATTATGAAGTAGATAACGAACCTGGATTATTTAATCGCTCCAAGGCGGTAAACCTGGCTGTGGCCAAGTGGTTGAATACAGAAGGCAAGCAATTGGCACCGCATCTCAAAACCGTAGCACCGGGCTGGGCCTACTGGCCAACGTACTCTACCAAGGCATGCAAAAATCAAACCAGTGGTACGCAAAAATGCGGTGACCCAGATGGATGGGAACGGGACCCGGCGCAACGTAAACAGCTGGAGGAAGTCACCGACCTGACCAATGGACACGCCTATGGTGAATCGTATAATGAAGAGGGCGGGGGCAGCTTCGTCCAAAATTTGAAAACCTTCGGCGGTTCGAGCAATGGACTGGCGAAAAAGATGCTGAACACAGAGTTCGGTACCAATGATACGCATCGAGACAATCCAGATTACGGGGCTAGTCAGCCACAAGCAGCTGCATTCGACCGGATTATGCGTTCGCAAATTGGGTTTGCCGATATGTTTATCCAGCACGCTGCTTTTTATAAAGATTATACGCTGTTTAAAACAGGCTTCGATCTGCAAAGTCATAACCCGGCCAACACAGAAATTTATCCGTTCGGGCAAGGACAGGACACCCGCGTTAAGATCATGAGACGCTTGAGCTTAGCCTATGCCACCCATGGAAAACCTCTGACTTATACAGTGCTGAATCCAGAGGAAACCAAGGATAAGATGGTGTATGTTCGTGCGGTGGATACGTCCAAGCTTAAACCGCTGGCAGGTAGCGGCGCTACTTCAGACAAATTGCTGGTGAATCTAGTGAATTTCGAAGCTACCACGCAGACAGTTCGTGTACGGGTAACGATGCCGAAAGCCGGTTTGTACACGGGTGAACGTTTTGGAGCGGGTTCTACTTACAGTCAGGCACAACGTTCCATATCAGGACTCAAGGCTTCTCCTGCCCTTGATTTTGAAGAAAAGCTGGGTCCTGGTGAAGCGGTACAATATATTTTGGAATTAAAAAGTACAGATCAAACCGCAGCTTCAGCTCCAACAGGGGTGAAGGCAGCCTCTGTTCAGGATGGGGCAGTAAAGATTAATTGGCTTCAGGCAGAAGGCGTATCTTCCTATGATGTGCTGCGTGCTGACGGGACCGACGGGGCTTATCAGGTGATTGCCTCGCAAGTAGCGGGAAGCACGTATACAGACCGCACAGTAAAAGCCGGAGGCCATTATGTCTACAAAGTTCGGGCGACCGGAGGCACTCAGGTTTCCCAGGCAGCCGAGGTCGCTTAATATTAGATCGGAATGTATATAGGACCTTAGATAACGAATACCTAACATCATTTCGAATTAAAACAAAAAAGAACCTATCAGGAGAAAATAGGACCTGACAGGTTCTTTTTTGTTGGAAAATCGTTCTGATTTGCCAATACTTTACGTATAATGAAGAAAAAAATAAGAAAATCCTTTTATATTCTCGTCATAAGACGACAACATTGCAGGTATGTATTCATATATAATAGTTTTGTTCATGACTATACATACATGGTTTGTGGGAAATCTCTTTCCGGTGACCAAGAATAATAAAGCGAGGTTAGTGCTGAATGAACAAGGAGACAGAATTAGGGGTGAACAACCCTCTTTTTCGAAACAACGTACAGAAAGCAGACAAAGCTGCCATCCACTTGGACATCCGGGACATCTTGCTCCAATGTGGTATCACGATACCAGAATGGCTAGAAAGCGACGCTGATGAAACCACATACCGGAAGGACAAGCGCGTGTAAATTCCAACGGCTGGTCTTACTTGATTGAGACGTAAGGCAGTCGGCCGCGTTCTTTATTCCATCATTCGTTCCATTCGGACAAATGCAATAAAACGTTTGGCTTCTTCCTCAGACAAGGTGCGTCCGTCAATGGTCAGGTTGAAACGTCGCAGAATATCCTCGTCGGACAGTTCAAGCTGGTCCACAAATTCCCTCACATCTGAATCCAATATTGCCGCCGGATGGCTCGTACGTCCCACCAAGTAGTCAATCGTTACCCCAAAAATATCAGCGAGCTTGGTCAGGATCTCAAAATCTGGCTTGCGCCTATTTTTTTCATAGTGAGAAAGAGCTGCCCGCGTAATTCCGAGGGATTGCGCTAGTTCCTCTTGTTTTAATCCCTTATGTTCTCGTAATTCAGCGATGCGGGTGCCATAATTCATCTGTTTTTCCTCCTGAAGGCAAGGTTAAGAAAGGTAAAAAAGCAATTTTACGCTTGACAAGATACGTTTTGTATCATAAATTAGTTATGTAAGTTACATAACGTATCTTTATTTCATAGTTTTCACTTATGTCTTCGTTTATATACCCTAAGAGGCCACCGATGATTGAGCATTTTGTGCTTATTCGCTGGCTGGACCTTCTATGCGCTATTATACAACATTTTACTATAGATTAGAGGGTCATGCATCGTTCTTTTCCCCGTTATGCAGAGGATCAGTACAAGCGTTATTGCATCGAAAACAAGTCAATCAGGGAGGACTGGTCTTGTGCAGTTGAAAGAGTACATCCGTTTGATCCGTAAAAGAATGTGGTTGATTGGTAGCATCGTATTGCTGGTATGTACTGTAGTGGGCATAAAAAATGTATATTTTACCCCGCAGATTTACGAAGCTACCGCAAAGCTCATTATCAACCAGACGCCACGACCGGATCGTGCAGGTGTCGTTGATTACAGTGTAGTTCAAACGAATATAGCCTTAACGAACTCCTATAAGCAAATTATGATCTCCTCGGCGATTATGGATCAGGTGGTCGCCAGCTTCCCCGACCTTAAGGTCACTCCGTCAGCTTTGGCGTCAAAATTAAGAGTGAACACCGCAGGTGATTCACAGGTCATGGATGTAACAATCCGCGATTTATCGTATACGAAGGCTGTGAAAACCGTCAATGCGGTAGCCAAAGTATTCAAACGGCAAATCCCCTCTATCATGAAAATGGACAATGTCACCATCCTAAGCGAAGCCAGTCTGAATGATCCAGCAGTTCCCGTGAACAGTAATCCCGCTATACAGATATTTATTGCTTTTGCCACCTCTTTATTGTTGGGAATAGGCTTGGCGTTTTTGCTGGAGGTACTGGATGATACATTTAAGAATGAAGAGGATATTGAAAAAGAACTCGGTCTGCCTACCCTATCCCTGATTACGAAAATGAAAAAAGAAGATAAACGCTCCGACAGCTCCACTACAACTCCTAAACAGGTAGGTGAAGGGCAATATGCCGCGATTAATCAATAATCAGCTCGTTACATCCCTACATGCTCAGTCTTCCGTTTCGGAGGAGTACCGCATGCTTCGTACTAACATCCAGTTTTCTTCTATAGACGAGCCGATTGAGGTTATGATGGTGGCGTCCGCTCAGGCGGGTGAAGGTAGAACGGTCACGATTAGCAATTTGGCTGTAACCTATGCGCAAGAGGGGAAAAAGGTGCTGATTATGGATATGGATCTGCGTCGTTCCTCTTTGCACCATATGTTTGGTTTGCGTAATCACACGGGGCTGACACGGGTGCTTGCCAATCAACAGGCATGGCAGGATGTGGTTCAGGAAACCGGGATTGACCATCTGCATGCAATTACAGCCGGACCGAACCCGCCCAATCCGTCCGAGATGCTCAGTTCCCGCAGAATGAATGCTCTGCTGGTTGACCTAAAAGAACATTATGACGTGATCTTAATGGATACGCCGCCGTTGCTGTCCTTTCCGGATGGCTTAATTATAAGCGCTATGTGTGACGGAGTCATTCTGGTGGTGCAGGCAGGGAAAGTCAAAAAGGATATCGTCAAGAAAGCAAAAGCGAATTTGGAAAGAGTAAAGGCGCGCATTCTGGGTGTAGTACTTAATAATGTGAAGCGTTCGAATACCCGCGCCGAGCGGGGGATGGAGGAACGCAATCTGACATGAATAAAAAGGAGGAAAATGATAGTATATAAAATTCTTTTAACAATGTATAAATAATACTTATCAATAAGGAGCGAGGTGATGAGACGTGTCTTCTTCCCGCTCGAACGAGGCCGAAGTGCTGGGCGCGTCAGTGGATGTTTATTCGGTTGCTCATGGGCTTGAACGGCGGCAAGGATGGAACGTATACCCGTTCGTGAAGCGAAGCATGGATATTATATTGTCTTTCATTGGAATCATCGTGCTATGCCCGGTATTTCTGCTTGTCATTTTGCTGATTAAGCTGGAGGACCCAAAAGGAAGTGCAATATTTTATCAAGTACGTATTGGAAAAAACGAGCGGCCGTTTCGCATGATCAAATTTCGTTCTATGGTGTCTGATGCCGAAGCCAGATTGTCTGCACTGCTGGTGGAAAATGAAATTGAGGGTGCGATGTTCAAAATGCGGGACGATCCCCGAATTACCCGTGTGGGTCGCTTTCTTCGCAGAACGAGCATCGACGAGCTGCCACAACTGTTCAATGTACTACGTGGGCAGATGAGTCTGGTAGGACCCAGACCCCCATTGCCAAGAGAAGTCCATGATTACACAGTGAGGGATAAGCTGCGTCTGACGGTTACACCGGGCTGCACTGGTCTATGGCAGATCAGCGGTCGTAATCATCTAAGCTTTAACCAGATGGTAGAACTGGATTTGGAGTACATATCCAGACGCAGTTTCCGCACAGATATGATCATTATGCTGAAAACATTTCGTGTGCTGCTAGGCTCCAAGGATGCGTATTAAAGTCTTTCATTTTCACGAAGAAGGTAGGGGATAAGTATGGATCTTCATTCCAACATATATGTAGCAGGGCATAACGGACTGGTGGGTTCCGCTATTGTCCGAGCGCTTCAGGATGCGGGTTACCGTCATATTATTACTCGCACAAGCCGTGAGCTGGATCTACGCAATAAAGAGGCAGTAGATCATTTTTTTGAAACAGAGCCTGTGGATTATGTATTTCTGGCAGCGGCCAAGGTTGGTGGGATTTTGGCGAATAACGAATATCCGGCTGATTTTATCCGTGACAATCTGCTTATACAAACGAATGTGATTGATGCGGCATACCGGGCGAATGTAGGCAAGCTGTTATTCCTCGGCTCTACTTGTATCTATCCTAAATTTGCTCCGCAGCCGTTGCGGGAAGAATATCTGCTTACAGGTGAACTGGAGCCTACTAATGAGGCCTATGCAATTGCTAAAATTGCCGGGATTAAAATGTGTCAGTCTTACAACCGTCAGTATGGAACCCGGTTTATTTCTGTGATGCCGACGAATTTATACGGTCCGGGCGACAACTTTGATCTCCAGACCTCTCATGTGCTGCCTGCGCTCATCCGCAAGTTTCATGAAGCCAAGCTGAATCAATCTCCGACTGTCGAAGTATGGGGCTCAGGTACGCCGCGGCGAGAATTTCTTCATTCTGATGATTTGGCTGAAGCCTGTCTGTTCCTGATGAACAATTATGAGGGAAATGAAATTGTAAATATCGGCGTAGGTGAGGATATCTCTATTCGTGAGCTGGCTGAACGAGTGAAGAATGTAGTCGACTATGAGGGAGAAATTACCTTTAACACCTCCGCTCCTGATGGAACGCCGCGTAAGTTGGTAGATGTATCCCGAATTTCCGAGCTGGGTTGGTCGGCGCGTATTTCACTAGAAGAGGGATTAAAGTCTGTGTATCAGGCATTTCAAGGTCTGGATCTGGTTGAACAATAAAAAAACGGTGGGGGAATGGGAATGAAAAAAGCGCTGATCACAGGGATTACCGGACAAGACGGGTCCTATCTGGCTGAGTTGCTGCTGTCCAAGGATTATGAGGTGTACGGGGTGCGCAGACGAACCAGCACACCGAACTTTGAAAATGTAGCGCATATCCAGAATGACATCCACTGGCTTTCCGGTGATATGACCGATCTGGCTTCATTGATCGAAGCCGTCCGTCAGTCCGACCCGGATGAGGTCTACAACTTGGCTGCTCAATCCTTCGTAGCGGCCTCATGGCCGCAGCCGTTGGCTACAGGTCAGATTACAGCGCTGTCTGTCACCAATATGCTGGAGGCGGTTCGAATTGCCAAACCGGAAGCGCGCTTTTATCAGGCGTCAAGCAGCGAGATGTTCGGTAAGGTGCTGGAGACACCGCAGACAGAAACGACTCCGTTTTACCCACGTAGTCCCTACGGTGTCGCCAAAGTATACGGCCATTGGATTACAGTGAACTATCGCGAAAGCTTTAATATGTTTGCTTGCTCTGGCATTTTGTTCAATCACGAATCCCCACGCCGAGGACTGGAATTTGTAACGCGTAAGGTGTCGGATGCGGTAGCTCGTATCAAGCTGGGGTTGCAGCAGGAGCTGCGCATGGGAAATTTGGATTCACTGCGAGACTGGGGTTTTGCAGGGGATTATGTAAAGGCGATGTGGCTGATGCTTCAGCAGGATCAACCGGATGATTACGTCATTTCCACGGGAGAAATGCATTCTGTGCGTGAACTGCTGCAAATTGCCTTTTCCCATGTAGGCCTAAATTATGAGGATTACGTCGTGATCGATCCTCAATTTGTCCGTCCGGCAGAGGTAGATCTATTGCTCGGCGATTGTGCCAAGGCGAAAGAAAAGCTGGGCTGGCGATTGGAAGTAGGCTTCGAGCAGCTCATTCATATGATGGTGGATACAGACTTGGAGCGGGTAAAAAGGCAGGCTGCAGTTGAAGCTTCTGTCGTCGTGTAAGAGATGGAGAGGCCATCCGCCTGGGCGGGGGTCTCTTCGCTGTACGCAAGGTCATTTTTCAAGATGGAGTAAAACCTATGACATTAGTCGAAAAACGCGCCAAACCGCGCAGAAGTTTGCTGGTGAATACATCATGGCTGTTCGGTGACAAAATGATTCGCATGGTGTTCGGCCTGGCAGTCAGCATCATCATGGCGAGAGTGTTGGGACCAGAGGAACTGGGAAAGTGGAATTATGCGGAATCCTTTTTCGGGATGTTTCTGATTTTCACGACCCTTGGCTTTGATTCTATATTAGTACGCGATCTTGTCAAAGACCCCAAGGATGAGCATGAGCTATTGGGTACGGCGGTTCTGCTGAAATTGGTAGGTACTCTGATAGCCATTGTACTGTCCTATTCCTTCATTTCACTGCTCAGACCGGAAGACAGTTCGGTGCGGTTGATCAATCTGATCTTGGCTACGGCCTCGGTATTTCAATTGTTTGATATCATCGACTACTGGTTTCGTGCGCAGATGCTGTCCAAATACACGGTCGTTGCCAAGAATACCGCCTTTGTTCTCGGCTCCACCATCAAAATCATTCTGTTGTTGTCCGGTGTTCCGATATGGGTGGTGGCGTTGTGTGCTCATGGAGAGTTTCTATTGGGGAGCCTGCTGCTGCTGTATTTCTTCCGTAAGGAAGGACGACGTGTGAAGCGATGGACGTTCCGCTTAGCCACAGCTCGGCGAATTATGAATCACAGCTGGCCGCTTATACTGTCATCTTCCGCTGTATATGTACAGGCACGGATCGATCAAGTCATTATCGGTGAACTGCTGGGGAACGCTGCGGTTGGGCAATACTCCGTTGCACTCCGACTCATCGAAGTGCTGGGCTTCATTCCGGTTGTTCTGACAACGGCCTATGCTCCAGTAGTAACCCGCTCCAAGCAGAAAGGAAGCGACGAATACAGACAGACATTGTCTACGGTGTATCGCCTGATGTTTATATGCTTTCTTGTGACCTCGGTACCTTTATTTTTTCTATCCCAATGGGTAGTGGTTGTGCTGTATGGGAAAGAATTTACCGAAGCAGGTTCGCTGTTGTCTCTGTTTGCGATTCGTCTGTTTTTCACTAACTTCAGTGTTGCTAAAAGCTTGTTTATTACCAATGAAAATTTGTTCAGATACACGCTGCTGACCTCGGTGGTGGGGGCGGTCACGAATATCGCTTTCAATTACGCGCTAATCCCGTTGCTTGGTGTCCGAGGGTCGTTAGTGGCGACGATCTTGTCCTTTACGATATCTGTATTTCTATTAGATTTGCTATTTAAGGAAGTTAAATCTAATTTGGGTTGGATGATGAAGTCCATCCTGACCTTCTGGCGTGTTCATATTACAGTACCGAAAGTTGGAGAGAACAATCATGATACCCATTAAACCGTTTGTTCGGCATGAGGAACAGTGCCCGCATTGTGGAAGTAAGGTACGTGGTGGAGAGGTGCTGTGGCAGGGAATCCATGTATGTGTCAGCACTGCGTGTGAGGGGTGCGGACGCGAATATCTCGAGGACATGAGGGTCGGTCATGCCACGTATTCACCTTATCGTGTAGAAATGCCTGACTATATTCTGACAGGTGATGCGAAGTCGAGAAAATGGCTCGGAGAGCCTTTGCGGCAATCGTTGATGAATCCTTCCTATGACTTAGCAGTCGGCATGACTGTGCATAAAATGAAAGCTTCTACACGTGTGATTATCATCAACACAATGGATTATTTGTATGGCCATGCTTTGCTCAAGCTGCTCAATGTGCAACGCGAATACGAGCAATCGCCGGACCTGGGCATCATCGTCATTGTGCAAAAGTCGCTGGAATGGATGGTGCCAGCATATGTGTCTGAAATTTGGACGGTTGATGTGCCGTTCAGCAGGGCACGAAACTTTTATCCTGTGTTACATCATCGGATGATTGAGGAACTGATGCGCTTTGATGAGGTGTATGTCAGCCCGGCATATTCACATCCCAATCAGTTTGATATTGAGCAGTTTACAGGTGTCTCCCGCTATGACGAGAGGCGTGAGTCGGAGCCGCGCATTACCTTCGTATGGAGGGAAGATCGCTTGTGGAGCGGCAGCCATCATATCGCAAGAGCGGTACAGAAATTTCCGCAGCTCAAGCGTGGGCTAAAACCGCTAATTTATCATCAGCGCAGTAAAATCATACGACTGTTCCGCAGGCTGAGAGAAAGCTTCCCAGATCATCGTTTTACAGTCGCTGGACTTGGGCGTACCGGGAGCTTCCCGGCATGGATTTCTGATGAGCGTGTCACACGCTTTGACCGGGAAAGTGAGCTGCGGGTCTGCGAGGTATACGCAGCCAGCCGATTAGTGATCGGCATCCACGGCTCTAATATGCTGCTGCCCTCTGCGCATGCTGGCATGACCATTGATTTGATGCCCAAGGACCGATGGGGGAATTACGCTCAGGATATTTTATTTCACGAAACCGATCATCGGCTTACGGCCTACAAATACCGCTTTGTGCCGATGGAATCGAGTGTGACTTTAGTGGCGGATATGGCAGCTGCCCAGCTCAAAGGGGCAGACCATTTTAATATGCAGATGATGGAGGAAAGGCAGCGTGAACATTCAAGTTGGAGGGGAAAGGCCGCTTCGGGGCGGGTTTGATCCTGGAGCAACTATTGTGGATGGAAGGCCGCTTCGGGACGGGTTTGATCTTCCGATCGCTGTTGACGTGGGATTCCTTTGTTTGAATAAAGCCCTACAGAGGGCGGAATCCCTCGTCAAAGGCGACCGCTTCGCTTCTTCAGATTCAAATCCTTACCCTCCGCTACCCACCGCCGCCAAAAAGAATTTCCCCCAGCCCATAAGGTGGGGAAGGTAAAAGCCGCCTGGCGATAGCTTCGCCCTATCGCCGCGAACTTCTCGCCTGGTACGCATCTCGGCATAATTAATGCTCTGTACCGTTCTCTGTCAAAGTGACAGCGTTCAGTGGATATCAATCTTTTAGCAGGCAGCAATCAATCCTAGTTAAGGTGTCTTGCTTGGTTAACCCGGCGGTAGTAGCTCTATGCTGTTCAATCGTTTATCGCTAATGTGATCGGTATACAAGGTAGCGCGCGGTCAACGGCTGCATGCATTCGCTCGCGTATATCTGCGCAGCGGGGGCACTTCATGCCAGCATTCCCTTTTTTTAAAATGGGGTGACTTTATGGACCCGGCGGTCAGCAGCGGAGCGGTCCATTTGAATCTGAAGAAGCGCTAGCGTTCGCCTTTGCAGTGGGATTCTTACCTCAGAGTGTTTTATATATCCAGGAATCCCACTGCAACAGCGATCGGAAGATCAAATGGAGTGCGCAGCGGTCTCTAAACCCCGCCGCCATAACTCACCCAATATGAAATGGCAGGAGCCCTGATGATGATTCAAAAAATATTGTATCTCCGCAATTTTGCTAGCAAGGTGAACGGGGACTCATACAATTTACAGGAAGTCGGTTTGGGCAAAGCACTCGTTCGAAAAGGCTATGATTGCGATATTGTTTACTACAACGATCGTAAGGAAACCCATCTGGAACAGGTCTACCGTCACGAAGGATGCACCCTGCGTATTATCTGGCTCCACGGGTTTAAGTTCTTAAGCAACAGCATCTACAGAGATGTTCTCAAAGATTCTTTTCTGGATGCTTATGGTCTGGTCATTACTACAGAATACAACCAGATCATGACCTATCTGCTTTCCCGCAAATGCCCTGATAAGCTGGCGTTGTATCACGGCCCATACCGGGATAACACGCACGCGCTGATCCGCAAACTGTACGATATTATGCTGCTGCCGAAGGTAGCAAAATCTCTACGCCGTACCTATGTCAAATCCGATCTGGCCAAGTGCTATTTGGAGAATAAAGGTTTTGACAACGTGGTTACGATTGGAGTCGGACTGGATCGCAGTAAAGTAGAGAGAGCATTCGACAGTGACACCAGTAACAACAGTGAAGACATAAGCGGAGAACGTGAGGAAAACCGTGAGGTCGCGAATGAGCTGCGTCGAATCGGAGATCGTCCGGTGCTACTGTATGTTGGTGTACTGGAGGAACGGAGAAATATACGTTTTATGCTGAGTACGTTCAAAAGGGTACTCCAAAAGCATCCTAGCTGCCTTTTGTTAATGGTGGGGAATGGACGGAAGACGGACACAGACCGCTATTGGACATATGCTCATGAACTGGGAATAACGGACAGTATTATACATTTTTCAAGAGTGGAGCAACGTCATCTGTGGCAGGTTTATGGAGCGGCGGATGTGATGCTGTTTCCGACCCAATACGATATTTTTGGTATGGTGCTGCTGGAAAGCATGCTGTTTCGCGTCCCGATTATCTCTTCGGTAAACGGGGGCTCGGTTACCTTGATTGAGGACGGAGTGAGCGGAGTGATGCTGAGAAGCTTTTCAGAAGAGGAATGGTCTGGTCGGATAGGCGCTTTGCTGGATAATGCTGAGCTGAGACGAAGTATGGCGGAGAAGGCCTTCCTTACGGTCGAGCGTATGTCGTGGGATCGCATTGCGGATGAAATAGTAAGCCATCAAGGGATCAAGCCCGGGAATTCTAACCGCGTTATGCAATCAACGCAGGAAAGAGGGGCAGCCACGTGAGCCAACAGGTCAGCAGACAGATGAACCCTCCTGTAAGCAAGGTGCTGATCATCCATAACTTTTATCAGCAAAGCGGGGGAGAAGACAAGGTTGTCGAGCAAGAATCGGCTATGCTGCGTTCCAGAGGAATAGAGACAGAGCATTACTATGTGCACAACGACAGCATTCAAAGCAGAGGGCTAGCGAACATGGCAAAGCTGGCAGTAGAGGCGGCATGGTCCCTGCCGGAATTCAAAAGAATTAAGAAGCTGCTTTCACAGGTGAAGCCGGATGTGGTGCATGTGCATAATTTTTTCCCAGTTATATCTCCTTCGGTCTATCATGCTTGTGAACGGCTGGGGATTCCGGTTGTCCAGACACTGCATAATTACAGGCTGATTTGTCCGGCGGCAACCTTTATGCGAGGGAATAAGGTTTGTGAAAAATGCCTGCACGGCACGCTGCTGCACTCCATCCGTCATGGATGCTATCGAGGTTCACAGCTTCAGACGATTCCGGTGGCGGCGATGATTAAGTTCAACGATCTGATCGGCACATGGCAGCACAAGGTAAGTCGCTATATTGCGCTGACGGAGTTTGCACGGGACAAATTTGCCGAAAGCGGTATTCCGCTGGATCGTATCGCCGTAAAGCCGAATTTTATCCATCATAAAAAAGTGAAAACCCAGTATGACCCGAATGATCGTTATTTGTTGTTCGTGGGGCGGATTTCTGCTGAAAAAGGGGTTCGCAATCTGCTGCAAGCCTGGTCACAGTTGGAAGATCGGGGGGGATTTAGACTGGTCATCATTGGGGATGGTCCGGAAAAGGCTGAATTGGCCGCTGCTTATCCGCAGGAAGATGTTCGGTTTCTCGGTAAGCAGGATGGAGACACGGTACTGGATTGCATGAGCCGAGCCATGTATGTCATGGTGCCTTCCATTTGGTATGAAGGATTTCCCATGACCATTGTAGAGTCTTTTTCTGTTGGAACCCCGGTATTATGCAGCCGGCTCGGCGCACTGGAGGAAGTCGTGGAGGACGGGGTGACGGGTTTCCATTTTCAACATGATGATTTGGAAAATATAAAGACTGTGATTCGCTGTGCAGTAGCCTATGAAAACTATGCAGCTATGAGACAGAAGGTGTCGGAAAATTATGCTGCACGCTATACGGAAGAAGTGAATGTAAAGCAGCTGATGGCGATATATAGCGAGGCGATGGAGGAGCGTGATTATGAAACAGCTGCCCCAATATAGAGTCGGAAGGATTGCGGATGCAGATATTGCAGCACTTACGTTTCAGGAGACGGTACACATGCTGGAACAATGGGCAGTCGAACGAAAGGACGGCTATGTATGTATTTGCAACACACATTCCATTGTCACAGCCGGGAATCATTCCGAGTTCCACAAAGCGCTCACTCAAGCCGATTTGTGTACTCCGGATGGTATGCCGTTGGTATGGGCGCTTAAGCTGTACGGATTTGAGCGTCAGGATCGGGTAGATGGTCCCAGTCTGATGCTCAAGTTGTGCGAACGTGCGCCACAGACGAAGGTGAGTATATATTTTTACGGCAGTACGCCGGATACGCTGGATAGCTTAAAAGAAAGAGTAGAACAGGATTCCCCCGGAATCCGCATCGCGGGCAGCTTTTCACCACCATTTCGTGAGCTTCACCCAGATGAGGAGGAGCGGATCATTGATGAAATCAATGCGTCCGGCGCGCATATCATATTCGTCAGCTTAGGCTGCCCGAAGCAGGAAATATGGATGCATCGAAACAAAGACCGCATTCATGGCGTGATGATTGGAGTAGGGGCGGCCTTTGACTATATCACTGGAAAGGTTCGTAGACCGCCACTAGCGATACAAAAGCTGGGGCTGGAGTGGCTGTATCGTCTGATCTGCGAACCGAAGCGATTATGGAAGAGGTATGCCTATAACAATCCGATGTATGTATACCGTTTTCTAAAATCTTATCGGCAAAACAAACGGCTTACGCTTTATCATAATCGGCTTGCAGGAAGAGATATAGAGAAGTGAAGTCGGTAAAAGCAGGATGCAATGAGACAGCATGTAAAAGGGGGAGTTGCTTTGAAGCTATGTGTAATTGGTGCAGGGTATGTCGGGCTGGTGTCGGGGGTCTGCTTTGCCGCACTCGGGAATACCGTCGTCTGTGTAGATCAGAATGAGGACAAAATTCATGAGCTGCGTGCAGGTGGGGTGCCGATTTATGAACCGGGATTAAAGGCTCTAATTAAAGATAATGTAGAACAAGGTCGACTAAGCTTTACAACAGATACGGCAGCTTCGGTGGAGGCAGCTGAAATTGTTATTTTGGCGGTCGGCACACCTTCGCTGCCAGGCGGAGAAGCGAACCTGTCCTATATTGAAGAAGCCGCCTGCGAGGTGGCAGACGCCATGAATGGCTACAAAATAATTGTCACCAAAAGCACGGTGCCTGTCGGAACGAACGAACGTATTCAAAATTGGATTGCGAGCCGCACAAATTATCCGTTTGGTGTGGCTTCGGTTCCCGAATTTTTACGTGAAGGTTCAGCAGTCATAGACACCCTACAGCCAGATCGAATCATCATCGGAGCTTCCGATCCGCATGTGTCCACTGTGCTGACTACACTGCACGAACCGTTGACGACAAATATCGTAACCACGGATATCCGTTCGGCGGAGATGATCAAGTACGCGTCGAATGCTTTTTTGGCGACCAAAATTTCGTTTATTAATGAGATTGCAAATATTTGTGAAAAGGTGGGCGCAGACGTTACACGCGTGGCACACGGTATGGGGCTGGATCAGCGGATCGGTTCCTCCTTTTTGTCTGCTGGTATCGGCTATGGGGGTTCCTGTTTTCCCAAGGATACACAAGCTCTGATCCAAATTGCTGGCAACGTGGACTATGAATTCAAGCTGCTGAAATCTGTGGTGGAAGTGAATCAGGGGCAACGTTTTAACGTGATTCGTAAGCTAAAAGAGGCGCTGGGTGATCTGGAAGGAGCCACGATTGGCATATGGGGGCTGGCCTTTAAACCGAATACAGATGATGTAAGAGATGCCCCGGCGCTGGATATTATGCAGTCGCTGCTGGAGGCAGGGGCGCAAATTCGTGCATATGACCCGATCGCTACCGCTAACTTCCGCAGACTGCTGGACAGCTCGGAAGTAACGTGGGCAGAAAGCGCACGGGAAGCAGCAGAGGGATGCGACGCACTGTGTCTATTGACGGAATGGGAGGAGTTTGGTGAAATCGGGCTGGGTGAGCTGAATGAGCTTATGAAATATCCTATTATGATCGACGGACGCAATGTGTACAGCGAGGAGCAAATCAGACAATCCCCCTTTGCATACTATTCTGTCGGTAGGCCACAGATGAACAATCTGGATGTAGATCGTTATCAGTCTGTAGTAAATCCGTAAAGGGGAGGCTGCATATGAAACGATGGCTGAAGATGACATTGGGGGCTGCGGCGTTATTGGTCGTAGGGGCTACTGCCTACACCGCTTATGTGTATCATTCCTTTAAAACAGCGGCGAATGCGATGTATCATCCGCGCAGCATCGTGCAGCCTGGGTCGGTTTCTACCCTTGCAACGGGCGGAGCAGGGCGATCCGTAGATACAGACTCTGGATCAAGTACACCCAATCCGGCAGCCATCTCCCAGTTCAAGCCGTTCACCGTGCTGGTACTGGGCGTAGATCGGCGGCCTCACGATCCAGGACGATCGGATACGATGATCGTCTTGTCTGTTAACCCTGCCGAAGGCTCTATGTTGATGTTCAACATCCCACGTGATACGCGAACAGAGTTGATCGGCAGGGGGCGTGAGGACAAAATCAATCACGCTTTTGCTTTTGGGGGCGTGGATATGTCGATCCGTACGGTAGAGCATTTTTTGAACCATCCGATAGATTACTATGTACAGATGAACATGGAAGGGTTTGCGAAAATGGTGGACCTTGTGGGGGGAGTCGAGGTTCATAACCCACTTGATTTTCAATATGAGGGCCATCATTTTGCGCAGGGTAATTTGAACTTGAACGGGGCTGAGGCGTTGGCCTACGCCCGTATGCGTTTTGATGATCCACGTGGGGATCTCGGAAGAAATGCTCGCCAGCGGGAGCTACTCAAGCAAATTCTTGCCCAGTCCATCAGCAAGGAAGGGCTGTTGAGGGTAAAACCGATACTGGAGGCAGCGGGGGAGCAGATTCGCACAGACATTACCTTTGACGATATGACCACCTTCCTGACCCGGATCGGTCCGTCCCTCAAGCAGACGGATACCGTTGAGCTGAAGGGACATGGGCGTAAAATCAACGGTGTGTATTATTACATTGTGGATGAGCAGGAACGCCAGCGTATCCATGGAGTGCTGGAGAAGCACATGCTTACCGAGGCCATATCGCCTTAGGTAAGCCTTATGTAGACGGGTGCCCTATTGGGAGGTCACCCGTTATTTTCTTATAAAGTCTTCTAAAAAAGGCTTGTCCCACATACATCTGTAGAGAATTCGGTATAGTCCAACAGAGGGAGGGGCAATGTGTGCTGTTTAGAAGGAGAGCGGCTTCGGCGTTCGTCCGTAAGCTATTATATTTTGCAATCATATGTGGATTGTTATGGTTGCTGTGGCTGGGTCTGCATGGGGTGATGTCTACAGGCGAGGGCGATCAAGCGGTAGAAGCACTGAACGAGTTCTACACTATGGAGCAATCGGGAAATTTCGGAGGCTCATGGGAGCTTTTTCATTCGCAAATGAAAAAGAAATTCGAGAAGTCCACGTATGTACAGCAGCGTGCGCACGTTTTTATGCAGGATATGGGGACGGATACGTTCACGTTTGAACTGGGGGAGCCGCAGGCTGAATATGACATTCGTACCGATCAGAATGGAGAAGAGTTAGGGAAAGTTTACCGTATTACGGTCACTCAGCATTACAAGACCCGATTCGGTAATTTTGATATCGTACAGCCTTGTTATGTGACGCAGGAAGATGAGAAGTGGCGGGTGCTTTGGATATACAAGGACAAGGAATAGAGGTTGCGTGGTGTTTCTAAAAGGTTAAATATGGTACAATACTTCCAAAACCGGAAATGTACAGTAAAATGGATCACAGCTTCACTCCGGATGGAAGGAGTTTCAAAGCATGCAGCAAGCGACAGGACAGGTTCCCGTCATACGTATGGAGGGTGTGAGTAAAATCATTTCCTCAAAAGCGATCGTGGATGATCTGACGCTGGAGGTTCCGGCGGGGCAGGTATTTGGTTTCCTTGGACCCAATGGTGCGGGAAAAACGACCACCATCCGTATGATGGTTGGCCTGATTTCGATCAGCAAGGGCGATATTCATATTTGTGGAGACAGCATTAATACCGATTTTGAAAAGGCCGTTGCCCATGTCGGCGCGATTGTTGAGAACCCGGAGATGTACAAGTTTTTGACAGGCTATCAAAATTTGCAGCATTTTGCGCGAATGTCTCCTGGCGTGACCCAAGAGCGCGTGGAAGAAGCGATTCGTCTGGTGGGACTCGGAAATCGGATTCACGATAAAGTAAAAACCTACTCGCTCGGGATGCGGCAGCGACTTGGGGTAGCTCAGGCGATTTTGCATCGACCGAAGCTGCTTGTGCTGGACGAGCCGACCAATGGCTTGGACCCGCAGGGTATTCGTGAACTGCGGGATTATTTGCGTCAATTGACCCGTACGGAAGGAATTACTGTATTCGTATCAAGCCATTTGTTGTCCGAGATGGAGCTGATGTGCGACCGTGTAGCTATTATTCAGAGCGGACGGCTGGTTGATATCAAGCAACTGAAGAATACAGGGGAGGAAGTGCATAAGGCGGAAATTGCTTTTGAGGTAAATGATGCCGAACAAGCTTATGCGCTTGCTGGAGCAGGGCGCGTCGAAGGTAATCAACTGCTGCTTCACCTGGAGCGGGAACAGATTGCAGAGATGAACAGCCTGCTGGCTGCAAATGGCATTAAAGTATATGCGATTCGCCCGGTTGCCCGTACGCTGGAAGATCAATTTTTGGAAGTGACGGGAGGCGGGGTCATTGGGTGATTTCTTCAAGCTGGTACATAACGAAAATCTGAAAATTTACCTGCGTGTGCGCACATGGATTATGCTGGGATTGCTGGCGGTCATCACTGCTGTGATTCCGATGCTGATTTCCTTGGTTTCCGATCAGGTCAGTGTGTGGGATGGGATTGCGTTGACGACGTTGTTTACATTTTTCCTCAATACGACGTTTACGGTCATTGTAGCCGCTGATTCGGTGGCTGGTGAATTTACTTGGGGAACGATTAAGCTGCTGCTCATCCGACCTTGGACTCGCAGCAAAATATTGTTGTCCAAGTATATATCCGTGATTTTGTTCAGTTTGCTCGGAACGATCATTTTGATTTTGATGGTTACGCTGTCCTCATGGCTGATGTTATCCAAGGATGCACCAGCGGGTTCTGTTCCGCTGTTCAGTGATCCGATATCTTACGTAACACTGAACTTCTTGTATAGCTATATCGCCTTATTCGTGACGATGGCCTTTGCTTTTATGCTGTCCGCTGTTTTCCGTTCCAGTGCCTTGGCGATTGGGCTGTCACTGTTCATGATGTTCACCAAAACAGTTTATAACACGATTGGCTTGTTCAGCACAGATCGTTTTGAATGGACCAAATACGTTCTATTTACGCATATGGATCTGAAAAAATATTTAGATATGCCGCCGGGTACAGTAAGTTCCAGTCTAACCTTTTCGCTCACCGTGCTGGCCGCCTATTATGTGATTTTTATCGCCATTGCCTGGGTGGTTTTCGTAAAACGGGATGTTTCGACCTAAATCGAAGTGCCATAGAGTAACACAAAGGACGTTCAAATGCCTAGCATTTGGACGTCCTTTTGTTATTTAAGAATTTTACAAAATCCTCATTTAAGACTATTTTATCCTGTATATATGTCATTTTTTACTACACATTCTACGTGCAGGGGTATATTGTAATCTATTTTCAGCAAGAATCAATCAATAGGGTCACTTTGCGTTTAAAGAGGTAGAGAGAAACAGAACAGAGGGGGGCCGCATGATATGCTGCAAAATAATCGTTTTTTTCGTCTGACTACGGGTATTGTCATGCTATTACTCATCATTTACTTGGGCACCAAAGTAAGCTTTATATTCAGTCCTCTCGTATCTTTGGTCAGCTTGCTGGTTGTACCGTTGATGCTATCTTTTTTCCTCTATTATTTATTGAGGCCGATTGTAGATGTAATGGAACGGAGAAAAATCAAACGATCTATCTCCATCTTGCTGATTTATTTGGTCATTGGAGTGTTATTGTTTGTTTTCTCATGGGGTGTGTGGCCTACGCTGCGTGATCAAGTTACCAATTTATTTGAAAATGCGCCGAAGCTCATTAAAAGTCTGGTTGATCAATTGAGCCAATGGCGGCATAATCAATCCTTGAGACAAGTGCTGCCTCCGGGTGAAGACCCGCTGTCACAACTGTCAGATACGTTGAACGAAGCTTTTTCGACACTGTCTGATTATTCGGTAAAGCTGGTATCGTTCGTGTCCTACTTTTTTATTGTATTGGCTACCTTTCCAATATTGCTCTATTACATGCTGAAGGAAGGGAGCAAGTTTGGCCCTAAAATGCTAAACTTCTTTCCAAAAAAATATCACAAGGACGCATTGGAGGTTATGGAAGATATCGATAGTGCACTCAGCAGCTTTATCGTGAGTCGGGTGCTGATTAATGTCGCGTTGGGTGTGATGATGTTTCTTGGATTTTTAATTATTGGCTTGCCTTATGCCTTGCTGCTTGCCGTTATTTCGATTTTTCTTAATTTTATTCCCTATGTGGGGGCAGTGGCTGCTTCTATACCTGTGGTTATTATTGGATTACTCGAATCACCTTCGATGGCACTCTGGTCCCTGGTCGTGGTGATCGCTGCACAGCAAATTCAGGATAATTGGCTGTCACCTATAGTTTTTGGCAAGCAGCTGGATATTCATCCGTTGACTGTCGTTATTTTACTGTTAGTTGGTGGCGACCTGCTCGGGATTCTGGGTATCATTTTGGTGATTCCATTGTATATGTGCGGAAAAATCGTCATACGCAAGGTGTACCAATTATTTTTGGAACGCAGAGTGGAGGATATTATGGAATGAATGGAGAATGCACTGGATTTAAAGGAGTATATACTGACTTTATCCTGCTTCGGATTGCAGAGCGGCTTGGCTATCCTCCTTGTTTTTGCTGAAACTAGATTGGGTTTCGTCGTTTGACTCATTCGTAGAAGTTGACAACTCTACATCCTTTGTTCGGTTCATTTGAATTGTGCCGTCCAGTATACCGCCTTCAGAAATGACCAATGCAGTGGTCGCGGTATTTCCGTACAGTTCACCTGTCGGCGTAATGGTCAGTCGTCCTTCTGTAGTAATGCTGCCAAACACCTTACCGGCAAGAATGACGTCTTGTGCGATGATATCCGAACGTACAACAGCAGATTCTCCAACGACGACAGTACGAGTGCTGCGGATATCGCCCTGAAAATGACCGTCAATCCGAATATTGGCCTCTGCCTCAACTGTACCTTCAAAGCTGGTGCCATTAGCGAGCAGTGTATCCATAGCTGGGGCGGAGAGCTTTTTTTTGGATTCCTTGAACATGATGGTTTTCCCCCAATCTTTTATTGTAAATATTTTCAAAAATCCTCATTGTACATACAGTAATGGATCGACAGGTTGGTTATGCTTGACGATCTGAAAATGAAGATGAGGTCCTGTGCTTCTCCCGGTACTTCCCAGCAGACCGATGGTCTGTCCTTTGTGGACACGATCCCCCGGAGCCACCTGCATGCCGCTCAGGTGCATATACCAGCTCTGGAGTCCGTCAGGATGCTGGATGATGATGCACTTGCCGCGGGCTCCGCTAGAAGCAGCCTCCAAGACGGTGCCGGCTCCTGCTGCATAGACAGGATCACCGGTTTGTCCGGCAATGTCCACGCCTGAATGGAAGGCAGATCTGCCCGTAAAAGGGTCGCTGCGATAGCCGAAGCTGGAGGTCATTCGCCGTGAACCTACAGGCCAAACGGAGGGATTCCCTTGCTCGGCAAGAGCCAGTCTACGAGTCTGGAGTAGCTGTGCGGCTTGTTTGCGCTCCAGATTCTGCTGTACGGCATTTGCTTGCTGAATAGAGCGGGGAACCGTACGTTCCACCGTGTCCAACAGAGATTCGATCTCCTGAAAATCATCCATTGCCTGGCGAGTTAGGAGGGCAGTATTTTCATGCACTGCGATCAGCTCGCCCCCGATATGGCCGGAAGCATCCCAGGAGAGCGGCGTCATGGTCTTTTTATGGTTACTTGTGGCAGATGAGTTTCCGTGTTTTCGAATGAATTGCTGCATTTGCTGTTCCAGCTCCGTTACACGCTGGAGGCGTTCACGAATATTGGTGGCTTGATTCGTCAGCTCCATGACTTCCTGCCGTAGTCGCCCAATGGCTGCATCCTTGTCCGCTACCGTGACCTCCATCTGCAAACTCTGGACAGCAAGATTCGTTTCCATTTGGGAGATAATATGGGAAGAACGGATTTGCAGCCCGATCACGAGTGTAGAGATAGACGCGATCACAAGAGTTGGGACGAGAATGACAGCGGCTGTAGAGCATTGTAGCTGCTTGGGCGGTTGCTGTGCATCCCGAATAACAAGCAGGGTCATCCGGCGATTTAGGCTTCCTTTTTTCATAATCGCTCCTTTCCGGACATCGCTCCTATAGTGCTTGGTTACTATCTATTCAGCTTAAGAGCCAAACATGTCAAAAAAATTGGAGCTTAGTATAAAACGTAGATGAGGATTTTGCAAAATCCTGAGATATATAAGGAGGCTTAGACATGCTGTGGTTGCTGTTGGTTTTAATTGTTTTTATTTTTCAGACCGGGACGATCCTGCTCTTTGAATTTCGCAAGCCGTCCAAAGCGGTAGCCTGGCTTTTTATTTTGTTTTGCTTCCCGCTCATTGGCTTTGTCGTGTACTACTTTGTTGCACAGGATTATCAGAAGCGCAAAATGGTTCGAAAAGGGGGATCGCAGCTGTTTCGTGAATTTCGCGAGCGTCTGTGGGCGCAATCCAAGGTGATTGAACATGTGGAGCAAATGCATAATCCTCATTTCAAGCATCAGGAGCGTCTGTTTAACCAGTTAATTCGTATGTCAGAAAACCCGTTGACTGGATGTAATCGCACACGTGTGCTGACGAACGGTGAAGAAACCTTCGAGGCTATGCTGACAGCGATGGAACATGCACAACATCATATCCATGTGGAGTTTTACATATTTCGGGCCGACGAAATCGGAAGAAAGTTTCAAGAGGTCATGATCCGCAAGGCACGTGAGGGAGTAAAGGTACGATTCGTTGTGGACGGTGTAGGAAGCTACCATTTGCCCTATTCCTTTATTCGTACCTGTAGTGAGGCGGGAGTGGAATTTCATTATTTTCTACCTCCGTTTTTCGCCACGTTGGACCGCCGGATTAACTATCGCAATCACAGGAAAATCGTGGTGGTGGACGGCATGATCGGATTTGTGGGAGGGATTAATGTAGGCGACGATTATCTCGGAAAATACCCCAAAGTGGGATTTTGGAGGGATACGCATTTGCAGATTGAAGGAGATAGCGTTTATTTTCTGCAAAATGCATTTCTTAGCGACTGGAAGCTGGCCTCAGGGGAAAGGCTGATGGATGTGAATTTATTTCCTCCACATACCTGCACTGGGGATGAGGAAGTACAGATTTTGAGCAGCGGTCCCGATCAGGTTTGGGATACGATTCAGGAAATGTGTTTTGGAGCGCTCACAGTTGCCAAAAAGCGGATTTGGATTACGACGCCGTATTTTATTCCCGATCTGGGGATTTATGAGGCGCTCAAGCTAGCAGCAGTCAGTGGCGTAGATGTGAAAATTATTATTCCCTACCAATCCGATTCGAAGCTGGTTCATCTGGCGTCTTTATCCTATGTGCAAGAATTGCTGGAGGCAGGGGTGGAGTTCTACCAATATCGAAAAGGATTTATTCACGCCAAAGTGGTGATTGTCGATGATTTACTCGGCTCGGTCGGGACCGCCAATATGGACATGCGCAGCTTTTTCTATAATTTTGAGTTGACCGCTATAGTTTTTGCTAATTCAGCACTGGAACGGCTTTCGGAAGATTTTGTAGAGGACATTTCCAACTCCTCACGCATAGATTTAAACGTGTTCCGCAGACGGCCTCGATCTCAGAAAATAGCTGAAATTCTAACTCGCATGCTCTCTCCACTCCTTTAAAGGCGGTTTTCGCCGTTTTTATCGATATAATCCCGCTTTATTGTGATTTATGTGCTCTTTGCTAACTTTTTTGCGCAAAATCACAGTTTTATGGTATACTATTCATATAACACAAGCGCGGTAAAGGAGAGGGGACTGCGGATAGCAGCCCCTTTTTCGGTCCAATATACCATACTGTAACGGGGGGATTTATATATGAGTGTAGTGAGCAAGGAAGTTCAAAATCTGTCTGAAATCACAGATGTAACCGGAGAGTTGACCAAGATCAGCAAAATTCCAGCTAATCCGAAGAACAAAGCAAAACGCCTGTTTCAGCGTGCGGCCATGATTATTTTTGGTGCGACGCTTATGGCAGTGGGCCTCGAAATATTTCTGGTTCCTAACGGCGTTATCGACGGAGGCGTCACAGGTATTTCCATCATGGCCTCCAAGATTACTGGCTATCCACTCGGTATTTTCCTGACCCTGTTGAACCTTCCATTTTTAGTTATCGGCTACAAACAAATCGGTAAAACCTTCGCTTTATCCACATTATTCGGCATTATCGTGATGTCCATCGGTACCGCGTTACTTCACAATGTAAGTGCATTGACTCCTGGCGAACCACTATTGGGTGCTATCTTTGGGGGCGTCATTCTCGGCGTTGGGGTGGGTCTTGTGATTCGGTCCGGCGGCTCGCTGGATGGAACAGAGATCGTAGCTATTCTCGTCAGTGAAAAAACTCCTTTTTCGGTCGGTGAGATCGTACTGTTCGTTAATATCTTCATTCTGGGAAGTGCAGGTTTTGTGTTCGGTTGGCCGAATGCCCTGTATTCCATGATTGCTTATTATATTGCCATGAAAATGATTGATATTACGATTGAAGGTCTGGATCAGTCCAAATCGGTCTGGATTATTAGTGAAAAATACCGTGATATTGGGGATGCCCTGACAGATCGTCTTGGACGGGGCGTAACTTATCTGGAAGGTGAAGGCGGCTTTACGGGCGAAAGCAAGAAAGTGATTTTCGTCGTCATTACCCGACTGGAGGAAGCGAAGCTGAAGAGCATCGTTGAAGATTGGGACCCACACGCTTTCGTTGCGATCGGTAACATTCACGATGTGAAGGGCGGACGCTTTAAGAAAAAAGGAATACACTAGCGCAAGGGGACAATTTCTCAGCCTAATGGCTGCGGGGTTCGTCCCCTTTTTTGTTCTTCCAAGCATGGATCAGGTTCGGTGTGCCTTGGTGCGCATATGCTTGAGGACGTCTTCTACGGGCTGGGGAGGAACCTTGTCGATCAAGTCGCCTACCTGGTTTAGTCGTTCCTCAATATTCAGCAAATGGTAGTCAAGTGGTGATACATCTTGCCGTACCTCTTCCCATGTTAGCGGAGTGGAGACCGTAGCGCCGGGGCGTGCCCGCGGGGTATAAGGAGCGGCCAGAGTTTTCCCCTGATAATGCTGCAAATAATCAAAATAGATGGCTGTTCCCCGATCCTTCTTTAACCGTTCGAGTGTGAACAGATGCGGGTGCTTTTCTGTCACAAACTGTCCAACTAATAGCCCGATGCTGCGAAGTTCGTCGAAGGTTATGCCTGTACGGATCGGAACGATAATTTGTACACCTGTGGCCCCGGAAGTTTTGGGGACGGAATCCAAACCAAGCGAAGCCAGTACTTCACCGACAATAGAGGCTGCCTCCATAATACGTGGCTCCACCTCTCTGGATGGATCAAGGTCAATCATCCATTCACAGGGCAGCTTGCTTCCCGCTTCATGCAGAGAGGGGTGGAATTCCAACGCAGCTTGATTACCAAGCCAGAGAAGTTGTGGCAATTTGCCGAGCACGATATATTCAATACCATCATGCAGAGCGGTTTCAATATAGTCCGGCCGAGGACGTGGGGCATTTTTCTGATAAAAAAAATCACCGTGAATCCCATGTGGCCAGCGGATGACGGTCAGCAGACGATGATGGCAATATTTGAGCAGGAAGGGAGCCAATACCGCGAGCTTGCGAAGATATAGCGCCTTAGTCACGCCTGCTTCAGGCCACAGTGGTTTATCCGGGTTGGTGATAGGAATTTCCTGACCTTCAATGGTAATAGTACCTTTAACAGCTTGTCCCATAATGCTATCCTCCTTTGGCTAACATGCAGCAAAATCTTTATTTACAGGCTGATTGTTGCACTTATAGATCTACATATGGTTTAACATGAACGTGAAGTGCTGAATTTATCCATCAAAGGGATTGACAAGATACATTATGTATCATAAATTTATAATAAAAAATACGATATGTATCTATTAAAGTGTCTTGAGCAGAGGTAGAGGAGGAGTTTGCTTGATTGAAAAGCAAGGCGGAGGGCTGGTATTCCTGTTAAGTGTCCCTCGGAGTGGAAGCTCGCTGCTTACCGCCATTTTGCAAAACCATTCCCGCCTGTTTGCCACACAGGAAATGTGGTTTCTGCTCAGTTTATATGATCTTCCTCAGTCACATGCACGGCCATATGGAGGAACAGGGATACTTCGGCAATTTTTTAAAGGTATGGTTTCCTCCGATGTACTGGAGCAGGCCTCCCGTTCGTATGCACTTGAAATATATAATGGTCTGCTTCAAGGAACTACAGCAGATATGCTTATCGACAAATCCCCGCGTTACTATACGGTGCTGGAATTTATAGACCGTTTATTCCCTGCTGCCCGCAGGCTGTGGCTTATCCGGAATCCTTTAGCCATTGTGGCCTCATTCAAAAAGGTCAATCAGCTACGGAATGGACGTTTTCAACTGCTGGAGGAACTGGGGAGTCCGCATTTTAATATGAAAATGACGGATATTACGGTTGGTTTGTTCCGTTACGCTCATTATTTTGCTACACCTCATCCACTTGCATACCCGCTTAGGTATGAACAACTCGTATCCAATCCAACGATGGAGATCGAGAAGCTGTGCGGTTTTCTGGGGATCAAGTATGAGCCGGGGATGGAAAAGTACGGAGACTTTGCGGATACGCCCAAATCCAGTCTTTTTTATAGCATGGGAGCGGGTGATCCATTCGTAGGAGAGCATGAGCAGGCGCATCAGGATTCGGTACATAGCTGGCAACATTTGTTGAGTAAAACGGAAATTGAGCTATATTGCAGAAGCATTGGGTCCCGCATGTTTAGGCAGCTTGGTTACGCGGAAGCGTTGGAGCAGGCTGAGCAGATGACTGGAGTCCGCTTTGAAGAGGAGCCGGATATAGAGCTGCTGAGTCAACGTACACAACAATTTCTCCAACAAAGCGGCTTTGAATGGAAGGCAGCTTATCGGATGCTGGAAGACCGGGATGCAGATAACAGAGAACTTGTGATAAATGCAACCCGTCATACTGTACCTCAAGATCTGGCAAGGATGCAGGTGGACCAGATCGTGAACGATCGGCGGATCCAATCACTGGAAAACAGGTTGGCACATAGCTATGAGGAGCGGAACCGTCTTATCGCTCAGCTCCAAAGCTATCAACGCCCAAATCAAGGTCTCCGATCTCGCAGCCTCTTTGCCCGTAAGCTCGGGCGCTTGGCGTCTGTAGCGTTATCAAGCATAGGAAAAGAAAAAGGGGGAAGAACGTGAGTGCGATTGCCGGAATCTATAGCTTTGGGCATGAGTCCGTAAGCACCGAAGAAGGCGGGAAAATGATGCAAGCCCTGCGAAAATATCCCGCTGACCGCGTATGCGCTTGGTGCGAAGGCTCTATTTTTTTAGGTTGTCATGCCCAGCATGTGACCCCGGAATCTGTTCATGAGCGTCTTCCCTTCTATGATGAGCTAAGAGATTTGGCAATCACGGCGGATGCGATTATTGACAATCGTTCCGAGCTGTTTGAACGGCTGGGAGTTGAGCAGGAACGGCGGCAAGATATCACGGACAGCGAGCTGATTTTGCTGGCATATGACAAATGGGGAGTGGAAGCAGCCAGTTATCTGATAGGTGATTTTGCCTTTGTCATTTGGGATGCCAAGGAACATCGATTATATGGTGCTCGAGATGTGACAGGAAATCGTACGCTGTACATCTACCAACATGACCGAGGATTCGCGTTTAGCACGGTAGTCGCTCCACTTTTGGCCCTATCCTCTCTGCGAAAAGAACTGCATGAACCGTGGCTGGCCGAATTTTTGTCCATCCGTGCCATGCAGGAATCCGTCGATATCGGAACGACCGCATACAAGCATATCAACCAGCTTCCTCCTGCACATTGGTTCACTATGGAGGAGGGGAAGCGAACCCTTCATAAATATGCATGTCTGGATGAGGTAGAGCCACTGCGGCTCAAAACAGGGGGCGAGTACATAGAAGCTTTCCGCGAGGTGTTCACACAGGCGGTCACTGCCCGACTACGGACGCATCGCGCTGTAGGGGCTGCCTTGAGCGGAGGGCTGGATTCTGGGGCGGTTGCCAGCTTTGCCGCACCATCGCTGCACTTGCAACAAAAGCCACTGCATGCCTACAGCTATGTGCCTGTTCAAGATTTTACAGACTGGACACCGCCTACATTGCTGGCGAACGAACGAAGCTATATTCAGTCTACGGCTCGCTATGTGGGCAACATTCACGAGAATTATATGGATTTTGAGGGTAAAAGTCCGTTTTCTGAAATTGATATTTGGCTGGAACTCATGGAAGCACCCTACAAATATTTTGAAAACTCCTTCTGGATCAGAGGTTTTTATGAAAAAGCACAGGAGCACAATGTCGGTGTACTGTTGACCGGGGCACGAGGCAATTTTACCGTATCGTGGGGCCCTGCACTAGACTATTATGCCCGGCAGTTTCGTCGTTTGCACTGGTTGCAATCCTTTCAGGGGTTGTGGCGGTACAGCAAGCTTACGGGCAGGCGTATGTCTCATCTACTCCCTGTGATGTTGAAAAAAGCGACTTCGCTTGAATCTCGTTCATGGCTGCGGCGTAGCAATCGAAGTCCCGTTCCTTCACTGATCCACCCGGAGTTTGCCAAACGGATGCATGTAGAAGATATTCCTGTATTGAGCGGAACAGGCTGGATGAAAAACGCCGATCAGACGAGAAAAGAGAAATTTTCGAATTTGGCGATTGCTAACAAAAATGGTGTGGTCGCGACCAAACTTTCACTACGGTATGGCCTGTGGGAACGTGATCCGACCGGAGACAGCCGAGTGATTCGCTTTTGCTTATCGGTGCCTTTTGAACAGTATGTGCAAAACGGTCGGGACCGTGCCCTCATTCGTACGGCCATGCGTGATCATCTACCTGATGATGTTCGATTGAACCAGCGGGTACGCGGTGTGCAGCCTGCAGATTGGCTACATCGAATGCTTCCTTGCTGGGATACGTTTATGGGAGAGCTTCAACTGATGTGTCATGATTTACGAGCCGCCGAATATCTCAATATTGAGTTTATTAAGACGGCTATGGCGAAACTTCACCACCCCCGCCCTGAGCAGGCGTCTGATCCGAATATACGACTACTAATGCATAGCCTGATCGTGTACCGTTTTCTCTGTAGATTGAACTGATCGAACCTATCCGGTCAGACAGTTCGCCATTCGTTGGAGGGGAGGTGATGAGATGAGTAAAAAAGAATGGCAGGAACCGACGATAGAGGTGCTGGATATTAACCAGACTATGGCGGGTAAAGGCTGGAAACAGATTGACTGGGTGTCTGACCACGATGCCGATCTTCATAATCCAAGCTAACACATGGTTATACATGCAGCCGATGTTGGGCTGGAAGCAAAAAACTGGTCCGATAACGACTGAATGAACGAGAATAGCATAATCCATTGGACTCGTATTCAATACAAAGCCGTCTTTATTTCTTCGGGTTAGAGGTATTGCCCAAGAAATAAAGACGGGATTTTTAAGGACAGAGGAGTGAGTCCTATCGTGCATGACAGGAGTACAAATGTCAGTTGGACGAAATATATAGCCTTTGGACTCAGAATTGCCAGTGAGCTGAATCTGCCTGAGCTGATCCTGGCAGCACCGGAAGCAGTAGAGGATGTAGTCATTCGGCAGGCTGATTTAACTGCATGGAGTGGTCAGCTGGAGCAGGCCAATTTTGTGATGCTAGATGAGCGATTTATGTTCCAAATACCAGGCACGGCCATTTATGCCGTCAGGGAAGGCAAGGAGATCGAAGTAAGCATATTCTCCGGGGCCGATCCTGACACCGTGCGGCTGTTTGTGCTGGGTACATGCATGGGTGTTCTGCTGATGCAAAGACGAATATTACCTATTCACGGAAGTGCGGTCGTCATCGGGGGGAGGGCCTACGCATTTGTGGGTGAATCGGGTACGGGCAAATCGACACTGGCTGCTGCTTTTAGGCAGGCAGGTTATCAGATGGTTAGTGATGACGTGATTGCTGTAAAAGCTACGGCTTCCTCAGCCATCGTGTATCCAGCTTATCCGCAGCAAAAGCTGGGGTTGGATAGCTTGCTCCAACTGGAGGCTTTACGGGAGAACAAGCATGCACGCAAAAGAAATAACATACGGTCCCTAACTGATGGCAATTCTGTAATGCCACAATACAGTGATCTGCGTATGCTTGCAGGTGAACTGAATAAATATGCCGTACCCGCCGTAGATGAATTTTTTAACGATCCGCTGCCCTTAGGGGGCGTATTCGAGCTTGTGGCAGATTCTCCAATCCGTGCGTTGATGCGCGAAGGGGAGCTAGTGGCGGTTACGGAACAGCCCTTGAACGTTCTGGAGTGCTTGCATACATTACTACAACATACATATCGTAGGGTGATTATTCCGCGAATGGGTTTGAGTGAATGGTCGTTTGATACAGCGGCTAGGATGGCTCGTAAAGTAGAGTGCTGGCGGCTGCTGAGGGATAGTTCTGTCTTTACTGCGTCCGAGGTTGTACAACGGGTACTTGATATCATTCGTAAGGAGGAAAAGAGTTATGGCAGCCACTAATCCAGCTAAAGACCATTATCGCGTCATTTACGGTGAAGAGGTCTATGTCAGTGATATGGACGGAGAAAAAGTGATGATGAGCATTAACACTGGTAAATATTATAACTTGGGCTTCACAGGAGGACGAATCTGGGAACTGGCAGAATCCGGTCCTTCCCTTGGCGATATCGTAACTGTCCTGACGAATGAATATGAGGTGGACGAGGAACAGTGCAGACAACAGGTACATACCTTTGTGGCTGAGTTGGAGCGGGAAGGACTGTTGAAGCTTCTACGGGAGTCGGTATAACATGCGGATACAACGGCTTCTTCTCCTGTCTCCAGAGGTCAGGAAATTGTTGCCGGAAGCCTGGCTGGAGCTGGGATGGGCGAGGCTGCGCCAGCGTCGTTCTTTTGGGGATTACTCAAGGGTTTGGGGCATATGTATGGAAGAAACTCCATGGCAGTGTGATGTCAGGCAGGAGAAGTCCATTCAGCAGATTTCGCACGCTGTGGAGCTGGCAAGCCGTTATACTCCTTGGCGCAGTAGTTGTCTTGTACAAGCCGCTGCGGCGATGACGTTGCTGGGGCGCAGAAAACTGGACTGCACGCTGTATCTGGGCACAGCCAAAAATGCCGCTGGACGCTTGGCCGCACATGCATGGGTACGTAGCGGACCGATTTATGTTACGGGGAAACGGGAGATGGAAGCATTTACGGTGGTGGGGATATTCGGGAGACGTGCTGTGATGGCTACAAATACAAAAAATGAAAGATAAAGGCAGTTCTTTGCTTTAATGCGATGAGACAAGAAGGAGAAGAATGCATGCCCACCAAGTCTGTTTTGGAACTTGCGAATTGGAATGAGGATCAAGAATTAACGTTGTTACTCTCTCTATTGGGGAAAGACGTTTCTCATTGGCAGGATAAGACTGCTGCTACCCAGCTGCGTGAGATGGATTGGGTCCGCTTTTTACGTCTGACCGAGCACCATCGAGTGGTACCTACGGTGTATCTCCAACTGAAAACATTGAATCATCCGTTCATTCCCGCAGAATTGTTGCGAAACCTTCAGGCGCAGTATCATCGAAACACGCTTCGCATGCTCCATCTTCAAGCAGAAGCCGAGCGTCTGACCAGGCTGCTCATAGCTCATGGAATTCGTGTGCTTATGTTGAAGGGTCCTGCTCTGGCGCAGCAGTTGTACGGGGATGTTTCTCTGCGTACCTCCAAGGATATCGATTTACTCATTGCCCCTGACGATATGGATGAGGCTGAGCATTGGATGAAGGAAGCCGGATATGCGTCCAAGAGCGGAGAAGTGCGTGTCCTTGGTAGTTGGAAATGGAAGGACCACCATGCATCCTACCTCCATCCGCAAAAACGGGTAGAGATTGAGTTGCATTGGCGGCTTCACCCGGATGGGGGTGGGGAACCCTCTTTTGACGAGCTGTGGAACTGCCGGAAAATGGGCAAAGCTGCAGGAGCCAGTCGGCAGGTACCATTGGGATCTGCCGACAATAGGACTGTGATGACGTCCTGTATGTATACGCTTGGCAGCGAGCATCAATTTCTGTACTTGAGCGCGCATGGTGCGCGTCACGGCTGGTTCAGGCTACGCTGGCTGGTTGACATCGACAGGCTTGCGGTATGTGCTGTCGATTGGGAGGCGCTACTGCCGATGATGCGCCGCTACGGGGGCCTGCCTGCTGGGGGGCAGGCTTGGGCACTCGCCGCTGCGCTGTTGGGTACGCCGATACCGGAGCCGATGCGTCCGGCATCGGCTACCCGGCAGGCGCACAGGCTCGCGCTGAGCGCGCTGGCCTTCATGCAGGCCAGCGTTCCCGCACCGTACCCGATTGCCCACGGGCCGAGTACAGGTAGGCTTGCTCCATCAGAGCTGCTGCATAGCAGAGCTTTGGCGGAGCAAGCGGAGGCCGCCCCTCCGGATGGCGGTGCTTCGGTATGCGGTACCTGTGGCGAAGCAGCCATGCTTGCCACCAGTGGCGTTACTAGCATCACGGAAGATGCCAGTAACGCCGATCATAGCCCGATGAGCACTGCTACCCGTTGTGCCCCCATTACTCCAGCTGTCGCCTCCAGCCAAGTCATGACCAGAAACACGGCGGCTGCCCATCAGCCGGTCAGCCGCACTTACTTGCTTTCCTTAAAAGAGCCAAGACACAGACTATGGTACCTCATCAGCCGTTTGTTTCCTTCTACGGGGGATTCGGCCGTTTTTCCACTGCCTCGCCAGCTGCATTTTTTGTATATCCCTTTACGTCCATTTCTTTGGCTGAAGCGGCGATTTTCAAAGCACTGACTCGATAGAGGATTTTGCAAAAATCCAATAAGCGACTTTCAATGAACAATATATAGATCGAAATGGTCTAGTTCGTCTATATATTGCACTTTGGAGCGACTGGAATCGAATTTTTCAAAATCCTGGATAAGGAGTGTGCATTATGGTTCACCTGCGATTATATATGACAAAGCTGTATAGCGTGAACGGCGGTGCGTTATTTCTCAATATTGGATGTATGATCATTGTCAGCCTGCTGGAGGGTTTTGGCATTTATATGCTTGTTCCTATGCTGGCGGCTATCGGCGTATTTGTTGGTCATTCAGGGATGCCATTTCTGTCTGGTGGATTGGAACATTTTTTGCCGTTCATTCCTAAAAGCTGGCTGTTGCCGGGGATGTTGATGGTTTTTATAGTGCTGCTTACAGGGCAGGCTTTGCTTCAGCGTTACCAATCCATCCTGAATTCGCGGATTCAGCAGCGTTTTATGCGCTCTTTGCGAATAGACGTGTACACTTCCTTTATGAAGGCGCAGTGGGCATTTTATTTGCGTCAGCGTAAATCTGATTTTAGCCATGTGATGACGACCGAGCTGGCGCGTGTCAGTCAGGGAACGAATTTGCTTCTTCAACTGACTACTGCTGTCATGTTTACGATGATCCAGATTGCGTTGGCTTTTTGGTTATCCCCCTCTTTAACCGGGCTGGTATTTCTGAGTGGATTGGGGCTGTTTGTCGTGTTCCGCCGCTCCATTCGAAATGCCAAACAATTAGGTGATCGTACCACTGAGCTGTCGCAGGTTTATTTTGCTGGGATTACGGATCACATGAACGGCATGAAAGATATTAAAAGCAATCTGTTGGAAGCGGCGAATATCCATTGGTTTCGCTCCCTGACACAACGCATGGAGGATAATACGACCCAATTTGTCCGGCAAAATGCGACCACACAGTTTTTTCATCGTACAGCGGCAGCTGTTTTTGTCGCTTGTGTCATATTTACATCGCTGCAGTGGCTGCATGTTACTCCTGAAAAACTGATTGTGCTGATTCTTATATTTTCACGCTTATGGCCCCGATTTGCTCTTATTCAAGCGAGTCTGGAATACATCATGTCTATGATCTCCGCTTTTGAGAGTGTCACCAAGGTGCAACAGGAGTGCGAAGCTTTCACAGATCCGTCATTGATTGTATCGGCATCTGTACGGCAACCCCTGTCCCTTCGTCATGGGATCGAATGCAGCCATCTGGATTATCGCTACGATGGTGCAGCAGAGTCTGCGCTGCGTCAAATTAACTTGTTCATACCCGCTCGGGGAATGACAGCCATTGTAGGGAAATCGGGAGCAGGTAAAAGTACAATGGTCGATGTCCTGATGGGTTTTTTACGTCCAACTGGGGGGCAGATTACAATAGACGGGCTTGTTCTGGACGACGAATTGTTGCTCCAGTGGCGGCAGTCGTTTGGCTACGTGTCACAAGACCCATTTTTATTTCACGCGACTGTCCGCGAAAATTTGATGCTGGCAGATAAGGATGCTAGTGAGCAGCAGCTATGGGAGGCGTTACATTTTGCCGCCGCAGACAACTTTGTATCCAGATTGCCCGAAGGGCTGGACACAGTAATTGGAGATCGCGGGATTCGTCTGTCTGGAGGAGAACGTCAACGGCTAGTATTAGCACGGGCTGTCTTGCATCATCCTTCGGTACTTATACTAGATGAAGCGACAAGTGCGCTGGATGGTGAGCATGAAGCCGCAATTCAGGCAGCACTGGAACGGATGAAAGGTCAAATGACGTTGATCGTCATTGCTCACCGCCTGTCAACCATCAGACATGCGGATCAAATTGTCGTACTGGATCAAGGCGAGGTCATACAGCAGGGGAACTACCACCAACTGGAACAAGAGGAGCGGGGGGCGTTCAGTCAGCTACTATCGTATCAAAGCAGTGTCACCGCCACCCCTTAACCAGACTTTTCTGTAACTCAGCTTAAGTTTCTTTACGTTTGGCAGTGCTTCTTTTCTTTTTGACTGGAGTCGGAGAGATGTTCTCGCCTGCAACAGCCTGCTGTGCTGTTGGGGCCGCTGGTTTACGCGCAGGGCGTTTTTTCGCAGCAGGGCCGGGATCGGTAACGACAGGTTGCACTGCCTCGATGCTGGCCTGAAGGGCGGCCATTAAATCTACTACATTGGTCTGAGGCTGTGTTGGGGCGATTCGCACCTCTTCACCAGCCACTTTATGTTGAATGAGATCCAGAAGACGCTCGCGGTACTGATCCGTATACTTTGCTGCATCAAAAGGTGTAGATAGCTGCTCAATTAGCATTTTTGCCATGGTCAGCTCCTTCTCTTTAACCTCCTCCTGCCCCGGTAAGTTAGGCACTTGAGCAATGGGGCGAATTTCATCGGGGTAAAACATCGTCTCCACCGCCAAACATTCATCCAACACCCGAATAGCCGCCAGGCTGCTTTTAGAGCGGATGGAGATTTGGGCAATCCCGATTTTCCCGGTATCCTTCATCGCATTCATGAGCAGCTTATACGCATTGGAGCCAGCTTGATCCGGGGACAGATAATACGTTTTCTGAAAGTAAATCGGATCAATTTCCTGCAAATCCACAAAATCTAAAATAACAATATTTTTATCCGCTTGTCCGCTAACTTGCTCCAGTTCCTCCTTGTCGAACATGACAAATTTTCCTTTTTCATATTCGTATGCTTTTCCAATTTCCTCCCATTCGACCTCCTTGTCACAAACGGGACACTTTCGTACATAGCTAAGTGGGCTTCCACACTCCTTGTGAATATAACGCATGGAAATGTCCTTATCCTCAGTCGCAGAAAACATTTTAACGGGCACATGAACCAGCCCAAAGCTGATCGCACCTTTCCAGACTGTATGCATTACGCCGCTCCTCCTTTTTTTAATCCGCATTTTGTATCCTTCGATTCCAACGCTCGGCTGTGAGCATACCCATTTTTCACTTAGTATGCTTCGGAGAAAGGAATGTATGAGGTGTAAAGAAAAGAGCAAGCCAACTAATCTGCATTCTGAGGTATGACTACATCGCATAATACAATGATATGAAGTTGTTAAGTTACATTAGTTATATTAAGATAAGGGATAACCAACGATTTTGACATTTTATAAGAAAGGAGTGTTCATGTCATGAAGAAAAGATCATTAAACTTTATATCTTTTGGATATGGATACTCTACTGCTGTTTTTTTCTAAAATCATTTTTATTGGTGGAGTCTGCCTAAAAATGGTTAGAAGAAACGGTAGAAAAATTTAAAAATGACGAGGTCGATTTCGGCTACCTTACTGCTCTAGGATTGCCTGAAATAAAAATTGAAATTGAAATTTGGGCAGCTAAAGCATAAAAATAATACGCACCTCATTTATGGGATGGAATCATAGATAGCCCCGGTCTTCGTGAGAAGCTGGGGCTGTTTTATGTTTAAATTCACGAAAAATGTACATCCGTCGTCGCAAGCAAACGCACTAAACGATTACCGAGCATCCCATAGTGACGAGCTATCCGCATCTGCATCCTTCGATTCCAACGCCTTGGCTGTGAGCAAATCATTTTTATGTTTCGTACAAAGGATTTGTATGAGTTGTGAATGAAGACTGCGAATTGCTTCCGCGTGCGCATGGTTACAGCAAGTTTGGTGCATAGTAAGGCATATCCGATTCAAAAGGGGGTACACAATTTATGTCCGGAAAATCCTATCCTCAGCAAATCAGGCATCGTGTGGGTCAAAGCCAAATCGCCTTTCGGGGCCCAGCTGGAGGCGAACAGGATGCATTGCCGCCCGAGTTTGCTCTTTCACATGGAATTCGTCCGCCTTTTCCCGTAGCTGTGGCTCATGTGGATTTGGAGGCTGTAGTCTCAACTTCGCCTTCTCATAGCATCCCTTCATTAGACGTTGAACGGATTATAGATGAAGACTAGGTGAACTATATTTCTGAATGAATGCACACAACAACAAACAGGAGGGGAAGAATAACATGAACGTGGAACGAGCAAAAGCTATTTATGATTCATCTGAAAATATTGCCGTACAATTGGATGGTAAACCGATCTGGATTGAGCATGTAGACCAAGCAAACGGTATGGCAACGGTACAGATAGGTAGCAGACCCGGCAATACCCAAACCGTCCGTGTGGATCGTCTGGAAGAACAATAGAAGAGGGCACCAAACCAGATTTTTCCCATAGTATGGGGTATAGCTTTAGAAAAAGATCTTGGACAGCTGTAGGCTTTCATCGTAGAATGCTGCTTGAATGATCCCGCTTCAACCCTAAAAGGCTCGCAATTGCTCAATGAGCAATTAGCGAACCTTATTTGTAATAATAAATGCAGTCGAGGGAACAAGTTAAACGCCAGACAAGTTAATTTGAAGGTGGAGTTGGTTCCTTTACATGACTTTATACTGCAATGGCCTTTAAATGTGGTGAAATCATCAGTTTAGCCTCAGTTGCCAATTGAACGTCTTCCACCGATAAACCCGGCGCAATTTCCTTCAGCATCAGTCCACTACCTGGAATAACATCGATGACAGCCTTTTCGGTTACGATGGTCTTTACAACATTTACAGCGGTGAGGGGCAGTTTACATTGTTCCAGTATTTTCGGCGCTCCATTTTTGTTCACATGCTCCATGGCTACAATCACTCTCTTGGCTCCGACCACCAAATCCATGGCTCCCCCCATGCCCGGAACCTTTTTCCCTGGGATCATCCAGCTTGCAAGGTTGCCTTTCTCATCGACCTCCAGGGCGCCCAACACGGTGATATCCACATGCCCTCCACGGATGATAGAAAATGAAAGCGAACTGTCGAAAAAGCAAGCTCCTTCCATAGTTGTAACATAGCTTCCGCCTGAATCGATACAATCGAGTCTTTCTTTCCCCTGAGTCGCTTTTGGGCCTACACCGAGGATTCCGTTCTCAGCCTGCAGCATAATATGAATGTTTTCGGGGATATAGTCTACCACCATTGTAGGCATTCCAACACCAAGGTTGACAACTTCGCCATTTTTAAATTCCTGGGCTATTCTTCGAGCAATGAATTCTCTGTTATTCATGCGTTTTCACCCACCTTTACAATTGCGTCGACAAATATTCCGGGAACGTTGACATGATTGGGGTCAATTTCTCCCGTCTTTACGTATTCGTCTGTCTGAGCAACTACATACTCTGCCGCTGTAGCCATTACCAAATTGAAGTTACGTGAAGAGCCGTTGATGACAAGATTTCCCGCTTCATCAGCCTTATGAGCTCTGATTAGCGCCACATCTGCTTTGAGCGGCAGTTCGAGCAAATATTCTCTCCCGTCAATTTGGATTTTCTTTTTTCCTTCCTCTACAATGGTGCCTACACCTACAGGCGTTAAAACACCGCCCAAGCCTGCTCCTCCTGCACGTATTTTTTCAGCGAGCGTACCTTGCGGGAAGAGTTGAACCTCCGCTTCTTTCGTCATCAGGAGCCTTCCCGTTTCCGGATTAGAGCCAATATAGGATGCAAAAATCCGCTTTACTCTGCCGCTTTTTACAAGCTTATAGATAGATAATTCCGGTGTGCCTGTATCATTGGATATAATCGTAAGATTGCTGGCGGGATTGGTGTCGACAAGCGCACGTACAAGTTCCTCCGGAAAGCCTCCTGCCAGAAAACCTCCGACCATCACCGTGTCTCCGTCTTTGATCTGCTTAACTGCTTCTTCAGCGGAGATTACTTTGTTATTCATGGTTCCTTCTCCTTATATATATATTTTTAGGAAAGCAACTTTATTGGAGATAATCATAGAGGACTCTTCCATATGGAAGCGTTAAATCGGCAATAAAATGTTTTCCGCCAATATAAGCTTTTACCGGCAAATCTGCCACAGGAGCGTTGACATGGGGAATCAGGCTTAACCTCGCAGGCCCTGACCAGGCGCCTTTTACCGTAATGTTTTCGAGATTATACGCTACCAACTGAGCAATTTTAGGGGTACCGTCAACATCAGGAATTAATTTCAAATTAACTTGCGTTTTTGCGATGGCTTTAGCCGTTTCCTTTTCATCAAGAATGTTATATTTGAAAGGCATGGTTCCCGTGGCCACCAGGACGTTGTTGTAATGCAATGTACCCGTCAGCGTTTCCGTCTCCTCAACGATCAAGCGAGGCTTCGCCCATTTTTTCGGAAATCCCCAGATTTCACGTCCTCCCAGAATAGCAGGCGCGTTATCCAAATACATTTGGGCAACAAAATTACAGGGTTCTCCATGAAAAGTACACGGAATGACAATACCGCTTTCCTCATAGCTTCCTAACCCGGATGAATCGGGCATCTTGATCCATTCATAGGAAACGGTATTGCTTCCATCCGGCTGAAGAGGTTCCGGGACCGCCTGTCTAATCGCAGCGGGATCGGATTCATAGGTAATGATGAAAAATTCCCGGTTGATGAAGCGACATGGTGGGCGCCCATAACTGCCGCTGGCCGCAGGCATGGATTGGAGTGAAAGTACTTCTTTTTGATTCATAGCGATCTCCCTTCCTTTTAAGAGATAGTTCTAAAAGTCATCCTGAACTCGCACTTTAAATGAGTGCATTTTCAACTAGCATCGCTATTCCCATTCCCGTTCCGATGCATAACGAGGCGATGCCGTAACGTGAAGATCTTCGCACCATTTCATGAACCAGCGTAACCAATACCCTAGCACCGCTTGCACCGACAGGATGCCCGATCGCGATCGCGCCGCCATTGACATTCACCTTCTCAGGATTGATTCCAAGCTCTTTCAATACCGCTAGTGCTTGTGCGGCGAACGCTTCATTAATTTCAAAAAGATCGATGTCATCAATAGACATTCCCTGTTGCTTCAGAAGTGACGAAATGGCCTTCACCGGTCCCATTCCCATATATGCAGGGTCAACGCCAACAAGTGAATAACCCTTGATATATGCCAACGGCTTTAACGCATGTTCCTTACATTTGTCTTCCGACACTACAAGCATAGCCGCCGCGCCATCATTGATTCCTGAAGCATTTCCGGCGGTAACTGTTCCGTTCTCCTTAAACGCAGGTTTTAATTGAGCAAGTTTTTCTTTCGTTGTATTTCCTCTTATGTGTTCGTCCTCCGTGAAAGAAATAGTTTCTTTTTTGTTTTTAATCATGACTGGAACAATCTGCTCTTCAAAAAGCTTCTTGTTTTTAGCTTCTACGGCCTTTATCTGGCTTTGATGGGAAAATTCATCCTGCTCAAGTCTTGAAATTCCATATTTCTCGGCAACATTTTCTGCGGTAATTCCCATATGGTAATGGTTGATCGGGCACGTAAGACCGTCGGCCACCAGGGAGTCTACCAACTCACCGTTGCCAAGTTTGTAGCCGTTTCTTGCATTCCTTAGCAGGTAAGGGGCATTCGACATGCTCTCCATGCCTCCGGCCAAGACGATGTTGCCTTGTTCCGCCAATATTGAATTGTAGGCTAAAGCAACGGCATGGAGTCCTGAACCGCAAACCGTGTTTATCGTTGTTTCGGGTACATCAATAGGGATACCGGCTTTTAGTGCCGCCTGTCTGGCAGGATTTTGGCCATTGCCCGCCTGAAGAACATTTCCCAAATAAATTTGATCAATCAAAGAAGGCTCTAATTTACTTTGCTGAAGGCATGCTGTCATCACAGTTGCTCCCAGTTCAGGAGCGCTTAGAGGCGCAAGGGTTTTGTTAAAAGAGCCGACCGCTGTTCTCAACGGGCTTACTAAAGCTACTTTTTTCATTAAAAACTCACATTCCTTTCGTTGTGTTCAAGACACAATACATCCATGATTGCACTTCAATTCGTAATTTCCGTTCTTAACCTACGAGATGTAGCGACTGCAAGATACATTTGCTTGCGGGCATATCATGGTGCCTAAGACAGTGAGTGTGAGGGTTCGATCGCCTTCTCTCGTTGGAAATTAAAACCAGTTTCATCATAGTTCTAATGCAGATTTTGCTCAATGTTCAAAAATATACACATATCTATGTACAGATGTTTATAGAGCCATATAGGCCACAATAATTAGGCCATTCTAACGTTTTCTGTTAATTTCTTAATTTTTCTGAAAATCATGATCATAAATTGAATTTTCTGTTAAAAATGAAAGTTACAATCCATACATGAAAAAGTTTTCCTCGCAAATATCATCTAACTCATCGCTGGGAAATAAAAAAAGCCTCCAGAATGTTCTGAAGACGGATTTGCCTTTCAATATTCATAATCTTCGTTATATTGTGCCAGCTTGCTTCTTGTTAACGGTGTCACTTGAAAGGGCGGTTTTTTCGTATGAACAATAAAAGAAGCCGACTTGCTTGAAAGCAATCGGCTTGGAACATAAAACTTCAACAACTCACGAAAAATGTACATCCGCTGTCGCGAGTAAACGAACAAAACGATTGCCAAGCATCCCATTATGATGCGCTACAATTTGTTCACTGCTCAGCACCTTGCTATCAAATGTACTATGCGCATCTAATACGAGCACGTTGTTATGGTATCCCAGACTATAGGCGCTTCGGCAAGTCGTGTCGAGGCAAAACTCGGTCTGCATCCCCGCGATTACGAGTTGATCGGCTCCCAGTTCCTTCAGCACATGGCCCAATTCGGTTTGATAGAAGCTGTCCCAGGATGATTTACGAACAATTCGTTCATGAGGAAGAGGACGCACCACATCGGCGATGGCCCAGCCTACACTGTTTTCCCGGAAATCCTCATCCGCTTCATCGGTATGCTGTACAAAAATCACTGGTGTACCTGTAGCTCTGGCTTTGTCCAAAAGCTGCTGCAAATGCGCTACAACTTCCTGTTCACGATACAGCTTCTCATCATACATGAACATAGCCTGCTGAACATCAATCATGAGTAAAACGGTTTGCCCCATCGTTTCAATCCCTCCCTGTGTGTATCATCTAACTTACAATAGCATGTCTTCATGCCTTGCGGCGACATAAGGTGAACTATATAATAAAGAACAAGTTGGAACGGTCCGATTCGGACGAAAGGTGATTAAAATATATGACAATTTCGCAGGAGCAGTTTATGTTCCGTTCTGTCTCAGAGGCACAGACCGGGGCATTGGCAGGTTTTTTGGCAGCCAAAGCGGTCCCCGGAACGGTGATTGTGCTGGATGGAGATCTGGGAGCGGGCAAAACTGCTTTTTCCAAGGCTTTTGCCAGCCATTTAGGTGTGCCGGGTATCGTAAATAGTCCAACCTTTACCCTCATTAAGGAGTACGAGGGCCGATTGCCTTTGTATCATATGGATGTGTACCGGATTTCCCAGGACGAGGCAGAGGATCTCGGGCTGGACGAATATTTTTACGGGACAGGAGTATGTCTGGTGGAATGGGGTAGTATTATACCGGATATATTGCCGGAGCAGCGGCTTCACATGTATATAGAAACAACGGATGTCGGGGAGCGCTTGATTCACCTGACCGGGTACGGCGAGCCTTATGAACAATGGTGCCGCAGTTTGCGGGAGAATGGAGTTTGAACCATGCAAAGAGAGCATACAGATGTGAATGTAAAGCCGCGTGAGCGGTTTTTGACGTTAGATACAGCGACGACCGTGATGGCGGCCGCTCTGATGAACGGAAGAGAATTGCTGGGAGAAAGCAACGTCTATGGCGAACGTAATCATTCCGTGCATGTGATTACCGAGCTGGAACGACTGCTGAATGAAGAAGGGCTGACACGAGATGATGTAGATGGTATTGCAGTTGGTGTTGGACCGGGGTCTTATACCGGTATCCGGATTGCGGTGACCGCAGCCAAAACACTCGCTTGGGCCTGGGGTATCCCGGTGACGTCCATATCCACTTTGCATGCTTTGGCGTGGGGTGGTTGGAATCGCGGCATCGAGATGAAGGGACAAGAAGATAAAAATGAGTCTGTGAATAACGGTTCGTCCGGAGCGCAGGCAGCAGACTGGATTGTGCCCGTGCTGGATGCGCGCCGTGGTCAGGTTTACACGGGGCTGTTCGACGTGAGTACAGTTGACGACGTCGAGAGTCCGCAACGGCTGGAGCCAGATGCAATCCGGTTGATGACTGCTTGGACCGATGACCTGCTGCAACGGCTGGAGGCTTTGCCCTATGAAGAGCGTCCTCCAGTCATTTGGCTAGTCGGTGAAACGGCGGTTCACGCCGAAACAGCCGAGCGCCTGCGTGCTTGGAGCGAGCTTCGTATCGTACCTTATGAGCTGGAAGGAAGATGGGTTGGCCGCCTTGGGGCGGATAAGCTGCTTCGTCAAGAACATGACGAGTTACATACGCTGGTTCCTAATTATACCCAGCTGGCGGAGGCGGAAGCCAATCTGCTTCGCCAGCGCTGAAGAGAGCGGTGAACAACATGGCAAAGAACATACAGCGGGAAGAGAAACTTGAGTTTCGCTTGATGCAACTGAATGATATTCCCGATGTGCTGGAGATTGAGCATGAAGCGTTCACGCTACCGTGGACAGAGGAAGCATTCCGCAATGAGCTGACGATGAATCATTTCGCTAAATATATGATTATGGAACTAGACGGACAAGCCATTGGTTACGCAGGCATGTGGACGATTATGGATGAGGCCCATATTACGAATATTGCGATTCGTGAGGCTTATCGCGGACGTAAGCTTGGAGACAAGCTATTGGATGAGCTGATGCAGACCGCCTCTTATTTAGGGATGGAACGTATGACGCTGGAGGTGCGGGTAACGAACCGGATCGCTCAAGGCTTGTATGAGAAAAAAGGCTTTAAGCCCGCAGGTGTGCGCAAAGGCTATTATTCGGATAATAACGAGGATGCTGTGATCATGTGGGCGGATCTTCCCGCGCATGGGGCATCCGGTGAACAGGAAGGAAGCGTGCAGAAGCAATGATGCAAGAGGAAAAAGCAGGTACAGGCTCCGCCTCTGGCGAGCCTTGCTATATACTGGCAGTGGAAACGAGTTGTGATGAAACGGCTGTTTCTGTCGTGAAAAATGGCACAGAGGTGCTCTCGAATCTGATTTCCAGTCAGATTGAAACACACAAAGCCTTTGGTGGTGTTGTGCCAGAGGTGGCTTCACGCAAGCATGTGGAGAGCATCACCTACATGCTGGACGAGGCCATGCAAACATCAGGAATTACCCCACGCGAGATTTCGGCGGTTGCCGTGACACAAGGACCAGGACTGGTTGGTGCATTGCTGGTTGGTATTGTCGCCGCTAAGAGCGCTGCTTTGGCGTTCGGCAAGCCGTTAATTGGGACGCATCATATCGCGGGACATATTTATGCCAATCAGCTGGAGCATGATATCGTATATCCGTGCATTGCTCTCGTTGTGTCAGGAGGACATACAGAGCTGGTGCTGATGGAGTCCGAAGGTCATTTTCAACTCATTGGTCGTACAAGGGATGATGCGGTTGGAGAAGCCTACGACAAAGTAGCGAGAGCCATTGGATTTCCGTATCCCGGCGGTCCGCATGTGGATCGTGTGGCTCATGAATCGGAGGAAGTGGTTACTTTGCCGCGTGCATGGTTGGAGCCGGATTCTTATGATTTTAGCTTTAGCGGTTTGAAATCTGCAGTGCTGAATGTAATTAACCAGACGAAAATGCGCGGAGAAACTGTTCATGTCGGAGCGATCGCAAGAGGCTTTCAAGAGTCGGTCGTCGAGGTGCTGGTGGAAAAGGCGATTCGTGCCATGCGTGAATACGGTGCGAAGCAGCTCCTGCTTTGTGGCGGTGTGGCTGCTAATCGCGGACTGCGTACAGCATTGCGGGAGCGCTGTGAGCGCGAAGGAATTGAGCTGCTTGTACCATCGATGAAATATTGCACAGATAATGCAGCGATGATCGGTGCTGCGGCCTACGCCAAATGGAAGCGCGGGGAATTTACCTCATTGGATATGAAGGCTGATCCAGGACTGTCTCTGGAAGAATGGTCTGTCCAAACTTAATTGAAGAAGAATGAGCAAGACACGGCACAGTTGAGTCGTGTCTTTTTTGTCCTGCTCCATAACTATCATAAAAATATAAATTCAAGAGGATAAAATACAGGAGTTTGAGCAAATGAATGGCAGTATCTCATTCCCTCACATTATTCGTCACAATTGTTCACGATTTTTCATGATTCCTCAAAAAAATCTGGAATTTTGATACTGCCCGAATAATGATGTGATTTGTCAAGTTGTGAACAAAGTTATCCACATATACCGCTTCGAATGTGGATAACCGAGCCCGAAGCAAGCAGGATAAGACTTTTTGGAGATAGCAAGTTGGGGGATATGTAACACCTTTAGTTCTTGTGAAATCTGTGGATAATGTGGATAAAAGGGTGGATAAATTTGGTTTTCATTTGAAAATGGCTTTTTATCAATAAAAAAATGGCCCAAAAGGCCATTTTTCAATCTCATTCATACACATAAGCTGTGGATAATCTTGTGTACAAAAATACAAAAGAGGAAAATGTGAATTTTTTAAGGCTAAGATTTTATGCAGTAGTGTTTATTCTTCTAACAGCTCTTCCCAAGCGGTATAGGTTTCAGTCAATTCCTGTTTATGGGTGTCGAGTTGTGCCTGAATATTCTGAAGCGCTGTGTAATCCTGATAAATCTCAGGCAGGGTCATTTGTTCCTCCAGCCCTAAAATTTGTTCTTCCAGCGTTTTAATCTGGTTTTCCAATGCCTCCAGCTTGCGTTGACGGCTGCGTTCCTCGCTTTTGGCTTGTTTGTCCGCCGCATAGGTGGCGGCGCGTGATTTGGACGTGGTCTCGTCTGTCACGGATGCAGAGGCAGCCGATGTTTTGCCGCGTGTGGCCTGATTTGCCTCCAGAGCTTCCAGCGCAATTTCCTCTAACTCCTGCTTTTTGGCTACATAGTCATCATAATTCCCCAGGAAATGTTCTATCCCTTCAGGATGCAGCTCGATGACACGTTCCGCCATTTTGTTCAGGAAATAACGGTCATGGGAAATGAACAACAGTGTACCGTCATAGTCCATCAAAGCTGCTTCCAGCACTTCCTTGCTAAACAAATCCAGATGGTTGGTAGGCTCATCTAGAATTAATACGTTGGCTTCGCGCAGCATGAGCTTGGCCAGAGAAACGCGGGCTTTTTCCCCTCCGCTTAATGCAGCTACTTTTTTCAGTACATCGTCACCGCTAAACAGGAAATTACCCAGCACTGTACGAATACGTGCTTCTTCCATATGAGGGTATTCGCTCCACAACTCCTCCAGTACGGTATTGGCGGGGTTCAGGTTCGTCTGCTCCTGGTCATACAGGCCGATTTTGATTTTTGTGCCCCAGTGGATGGAGCCAGCAACAGGTTTAAGTGATCCGGTCAGACATTTGAGCAACGTCGATTTTCCGATCCCGTTCGGACCAATCAGTGCCACGGTATCTCCACGTTTTAAGTCGAACGATGCGTGCTGGAATAAAGGCTTTTTACCTTCATACCCCACAGAGAGGTCACGTACCTCCAGCACTTCCTTACCTGACATATGGGCTGTTTCAAAGGAAAAATGAGCCTTTTTCAAGTCTCCCATGGGCCGATCCATACGCTCCATTTTATCTAACTGCTTGCGCCGACTTTGAGCGCGTTTGGTCGTGGAAGCCCGTACGATATTACGTTGTACGAATGCTTCTAAACGGGCAATTTCTCCTTGCTGCTTTTCGTAATGTTTCAGGTTCGTTTCGTACTCGGCAGCCTTCAACTCCATGTAGCGGCTGTAGTTGCCTGTATATCGGGTAGAACGATGGCGTTCGATTTCAATAATCGTCGTTACCAGTCGGTCCAGAAAATAACGGTCATGTGATACAACCAGCAGAGAACCGGAGTAGCCGCGCAAATAGTCCTCCAACCAGGTCAGTGTTTGAATATCCAGATAGTTGGTAGGCTCATCGAGCATAAGGACATCTGGGGCGAGCAGTAGGATGCGTGCTAGCGCAAGCCGGGTTTTCTGTCCTCCGCTCAGAGTAGCTACAGGCGTCTCAGGTGCAAATGAACCAAAGCCCATGCCGTGCAGCACGCTGCGAATACGGGTCTCCATTTCATAACCACCGTGATCCTTGAACCAGTCTGAACGACGTGCATAGCGTTCCAGCAGATCTGCGTAGCGTTTTTCGTTTTGAGCATTGGCCAGGTCAGCGATGTCCTGTTCCATTTGCCGCAGTTCCCGTTCCGCTTCAATCAGGGGAGTGAACACCAGCATCATTTCCCCCCAGATAGAACGATCAGAATTCAAGCCGCTGTTTTGCGCCAGATAACCGATGCTGGTCTCCTTCGCCTTGAAAATTTGTCCACTGTCATAGGATATTTCACCAGCAATGATTTTGAGCAGGGTCGATTTGCCTGCGCCGTTCACACCTACGAGTCCAATACGTTCACGTTCCAATATTTGAAGGTTAATCCCGTCCAGAACGGGCTCAATTCCATAGGATTTAGTAATTCCGGTTACTTGCAATAGCATAGCGTATCGTTCCTCCATTACATTTTGCACAGTTCTACCTGCTTTCTTCGCAGGTACCTTCCTTCCAGTTTACATGAAATTACCCACTATTGCACTGCTTTCACCCTGTAAACCCTTGAGCCGCGTGTAGTCAATTTGTATAAACAATGATAAACTTAAACGAGAAGTGAAAAAGAATGAAAAAAACTTGCAACGTACAGCACTTACTGACAAATGGGACAATAGTAACGTTTTAAAGATTATCGACGATTGTGCGGGAGGGCGGATGTGATGGATGTCTGTAATGTGAAGAACGCGCTGCGTTTGCAGCAACGGGAAGCGCGTGACTCCATGGACCCGCTGACAAGGCAGAAGGCATCGGCTGTGGCCTGTCGGCATGCAATCGAGGCATGGGAGCAGCTTAGAATAGACAGAAACGGAGATAAGCTAACATTATTTAGTTATCTCTCTTTTGGCAGCGAGATTTCGACGGCTCCCCTCATTGAGCATTGCTGGTCACAGGGAGATCGTGTCCTGGCCCCAAGAGTGGATCCGGTAACCCGGACTATGGAGCTGAGGGAGATGGATCAGTACGGAGATATTGTACCCGGTATCTGGAACATCCCTGAGCCTGCTTTGACATGCAAGGAATGGTCGCCTGAAATGTGGGCGGGAATTGACTGGGTTGTTGTGCCTGGCTTGGCCTTTGATCGTCGTGGGGGCAGGATTGGTTACGGCGGAGGCTATTATGACCGCTTTACCGTACAGGTAGAGGCAGAGAAGCGTAACAACAGCCACGTAGGTCCGCTTTATGTCTCGCTGCTGCTGCCGGGACAATTGCTGACACAGGTGCCCATGGAGCCAAGTGATTTGCGAGTGGACGTGCTGTTTACTCTGGATGGACGCTTAGATTGTGATTATGCAAAATTGACAAATGATGAATGAAGTAAAGTTGGGTATGTGAAAGGAGCTGTGAGGGAGTCGTGGATTCCTTTACTCATTTTAACGAACAGGGACGGGCTCGGATGGTAGATATTTCGGGTAAAACGTCTACGATTCGTACAGCAGTTGCCGTGACTCAGATTACGATGAATCCGGCTACATTGACGGCTGTAAAAGAAGGAAGAATCGGCAAGGGTGATGTTCTTGCTGTGGCCCAGGTCGCAGGGATTCAAGGTGCGAAAAAAACGTCAGACTGGATACCGATGTGTCATCCACTGGCCCTGACAGGCGTGAACATTACTTTTTCCGATAATGGACATGATGTGCTTCATATTGAAGTTGAAGTGAAGACCGAAGGTAAAACAGGTGTAGAAATGGAAGCTTTGACAGCGGCTTCAGCCGCAGCGTTAACCGTGTATGATATGTGCAAGGCGCTGCAAAAAGATATGATCATCGGCCCTACCATGCTGCAATCCAAAACAGGTGGCAAGCATGGGGATTTTCAAAGGGAGGACCACCGGGAACCTTGACATAGACAACATTGTCGCCGAGAGGGTACTGTGATGTGATGGAGGATGCAGCGTGGCTGTTTCTGATTTTCAGAAGAGAAAGTATTCTTTCATGATAGGAGAAGGGTGATCTTATGGTGTGGAAAACGGCGATCCTAACAGCCAGTGATAAAGGGGCAAGGGGAGAGCGTGAGGATACAAGCGCACAGGTCATCCGGGAACTCATCGAAGAAGAACTGGGCGGAGAGATTGTGGAATACCGGATCGTTCCCGATGAACCGGATGAAATTATTGCAGCTTTAATCGAAATGACCGATTATTTTCATGCAGACCTGGTACTAACTACGGGCGGAACTGAGCTGGCGATCCGTGATGTGACACCCGAGGCGACTAGGCGGGTAGTGGAACGGGAAGTGCCAGGCATGGCGGAAGCCATGAGAATGATCGTGATGCAGAAAAATCCAGCGGCTATGCTATTCCGTGGAATCGTGGGAATACGCGGACGTACACTGATCGTCAATTTGCCAGGAACACCCAAAGGTGTGCATGAAAATTTGGCAGCGATAATGGACCAACTTCCAGAAGCGTTGCTTATGGTGACAGGCCAGTTCCGGTAGAAGGCAGCACATCGTGTGTGGTATGATACCTATAAGAATTTATAAGGCCGTATACGGGCAAAGATTCTTATTTTGTCCGTCAACATAAGGAGGATTACTACACATGCCCAATATTGGAGCACCGGGTTATATTTTGTTGATTATTCTGGCGCTGCTGTTATTTGGTCCGAACAAGCTGCCTGAGCTGGGTCGAGCTGTAGGGCGTACATTCCGTGAGTTTAAAAACGGGGCACGCGATATTTTATCAGAAGATGAACGGACTGAGCGTAAAGACAGCAAAGATAGTGTGGTCAAAGCATCACAAACGACGTCTTCAGAAGTTCAACCTCAGCCTGAGGATAAACGCTTGTCATAGATTTAGTTATAATTCTTGATGCTTGTACAATAAACAAGAGCCTCTTCTTCAGTGAAGGGCTTTATTTTTTAGGAGGCGCTGCTGCGTTCCGTTCAGAAAGGAGGAATGGACTTGACCCCATCAGAGCATGAAATGCCGTTAATGGAACATCTGGGAGAGCTTCGCCGCAGAATTATTTATGTGCTAATTGTATTTGTATTGGCACTGGCTGGTGGTCTGTTCGCGGCGGGTTCTGTCTATGACTGGCTTATTCGCTCCGGTTCGGCGCAAGCTTTTCAGTTAAACGCGTTTTCCTTTTGGGACGGGATTGGTATCTACATGAAGATCGCCATGATCATCGGGATTGCGGTGGCGCTACCGTTTGCCTGCTACCAACTGTGGAAGTTTGTCAGCCCGGGCTTAAGACCGCAAGAACGGAGTGCGACTTTGCGGTATGTGCCTTATGTGCTGCTTTTGTTCATCATTGGGGCAGCTTTTGCTTATTTCATTATTTTCCCAATGGCGATTCAGTTTACATCGTCTGTCACCAAAAGTATGGGATTACAGGAAACGTACGGGATAGCACAATATTTCACCTTTATGTTTAATATTGTACTGCCTGTAGCGCTGTTGTTTGAGCTCCCACTGCTTATCATGTTTCTGACGGGGATTCATGTTATAACACCAATGCGGCTTCGCAAATGGCGGAAGATTTCTTATTTTCTGCTTGTGTTCGTTGCGGTTGTCATTACTCCGCCGGACTTTATTTCCGATTTTTTGGTGGCGATTCCGTTGCTGGTGCTATATGAAGTGAGCGTGTATTTGTCTTCGGTCGTGTACCGCAGGCAGCTGCGTGCGCAGGAGGAACGTGAGGCCCAGTTGCGTGTAGCTTCGGAATAATAAGGCAGGACCTGAATGGCTCAGTAAACAATTTATTCGGGTCCGCGCTACATGACAACTTGCAGATAATGAATAGCATTTGTATATCATAACTATTTACAGAGTATGAACAGCAGCAGCTTAGCTGCCTTAAAAGTAACCATTAGCCTTGGGTTAACGGTTATTTTTCAGATAGATGGATATAATCGGGAAGGGCTGTCCATAAAAATTCCCATAAAAAATACATTAGGGACTTGAAATTCAATCTCAAGTTGAGTATCATAAAGTTGGTTGTTAGCACTGACGACTGTCGAGTGCTAATACATACAACATAACAACCAAATTACAGGATAAAACACTTAATAAGGAGGCTATTTTTTCATGATCAAACCTTTGGGTGAACGCGTATTGGTGGAAGCAATTGAGCAAGAGACAACGACTTCCTTCGGGATCGTACTTCCTGACTCTGCCAAGGAAAAGCCGCAAGAAGGCAAAATTATCGCGGTTGGCGCAGGCGCATTGAAAGACGGTGCCCGTATTCCTCTGGAAGTAAAAGAAGGCGACCGTGTCATTTTCTCTAAATACGCTGGAACGGAAATCAAATATGAAGGTAAAGAATATTTGATTATGAAAGAAAGCGATATCCACGCGATCATCGGTTAACCGGAACCCGGACAAGACCTGAATATAGGAATTGAAACAAATCATTCATAATCCATAGGGAGGTTTATCACAAATGGCTAAAGATATTAAATTTAGTGAAGACGCTCGTCGCTCTATGCTGCGCGGGGTTGACGCATTGGCTAATGCTGTTAAAGTAACACTCGGACCGAAAGGCCGTAACGTTGTACTGGAGAAAAAATTCGGTAGCCCGCTCATCACCAATGACGGTGTAACGATTGCAAAAGAAATCGAGCTGGAAGATGCGTTTGAAAACATGGGCGCTCAACTGGTTAAAGAAGTAGCAACCAAAACGAACGATGTAGCTGGTGATGGTACGACTACTGCTACTGTTTTGGCTCAAGCCCTCATCACAGAAGGCCTGAAAAACGTAACTGCGGGCGCAAGCCCAATCGGTATCCGTAAAGGGATTGACAAAGCGGTTAAAGCAGCTGTTGCTGAACTGCAAGCCATCTCCAAACCAATCGAAAGCAAACAATCCATTGCTCAAGTAGCTGGTATTTCCGCTGCTGATGACGAAGTAGGCGAACTGATCGCTGAAGCTATGGAAAAAGTGGGCAAAGACGGTGTAATCACGGTTGAAGAATCCCGCGGTTTTGCAACAGAGTTGGAAGTGGTTGAAGGTATGCAATTTGACCGTGGCTACATTTCCCCGTACATGATTACAGATACGGACAAAATGGAAGCTGTGCTGGACAATCCATATATCCTGATCACAGACAAAAAAATCACAAACACACAAGAAATCCTGCCATTGCTTGAAAAAATCGTACAACAAGGCAAGCCACTCGTTCTGATCGCTGAAGACATCGAAGGCGAAGCGCTGGCTATGCTCGTTGTCAACAAACTGCGTGGTACATTCAACGCTGTAGCTGTTAAAGCTCCAGGCTTTGGTGACCGTCGTAAAGCAATGCTGCAAGATATCGCTGCCCTGACAGGCGGTCAAGTGATCACGGAAGAACTGGGTCTGGACCTGAAAACAGCTTCCGTAGACCAACTGGGTACAGCACGTCAAGTGCGTATCACAAAAGAAAATACGATTGTGGTTGACGGTGCTGGAAACAAAGCCGACATCGACGCTCGTGTTAGTCAAATCCGTACGCAACTGGAAGAAACCACTTCCGAGTTCGACAAAGAGAAACTGCAAGAGCGTCTGGCTAAATTGTCCGGCGGCGTAGCAGTCATCAAAGTCGGTGCGGCAACTGAAACAGAATTGAAAGAACGCAAACTGCGCATCGAAGATGCCCTGAACGCAACCCGTGCTGCGGTTGAAGAAGGTATCGTATCCGGTGGTGGTGTAGCGCTCCTGAACGTATACAAAGCAGTTGCAGCTGTTGAACTGCAAGGCGACGAGCAAACAGGCGTGAACATCGTGTTGCGCGCTCTGGAAGCTCCAATCCGCACCATCGCTGCTAATGCAGGTGAAGAAGGCTCTGTAATCGTTGAGCGTCTGAAACGCGAAGAAGTTGGCGTAGGCTTTAACGCAGCTACTGGCGACTGGGTAAACATGATCGAAGCTGGTATCGTGGACCCTGCGAAAGTAACTCGTTATGCATTGCAAAACGCTGCTTCTGTAGCAGCAATGTTCCTGACTACCGAAGCGGTTATCGCTGACAAGCCAGAACCAGAAAAGGCTGCAATGCCTGATATGGGCGGCATGGGTGGAATGGGCGGCATGATGTAACAAAGGGTATACCGCTATTTAAAAGGCTCCCGAGAGGGAGCCTTTCTTCATTAAATCACGAAAAAATCACATTTCTTGCAAAGGGAGATGATCTTTCGTAAAATTGAAGTTCAATATATCTGCAAAGTGAATTCTTATTTTCTCATTAGCATCCTTTTTCATCTTTTCTGTGACGTGTGTGTAGATCTTTAGAGTTGTTTCTGGGTCATCATGTCCAACGCGCTTCATAATCGTTTTTGGGTCTACTCCAGCCTCTGAGAGCATGCTTATGTGGGTGTGTCTAAAGATATGGGGAGTGGCTTCTTTTTTGGATGAATGGATATCCATTGTCACGACAGAATACGAAATCCTTGTCATGATAATCACGGTACATTTTTCTGTTTTCCTGAACTATTTTTTGCTGCGTATTTCTATAATCGGCAAGCAAGTCCATAATGGTTTCGTCCAAGTCGAAAGTGCGGATAGACCCTTTAGTTTTAGGAGGGGTGAGTTTATATAGCTTCATATTGTTTTGCTCATTATAGAGAGTCTTGGTCACTCGAATTTCATTCGTTTCAAAATTAATATCCGTCCATTTTAAGGCACATAGTTCCCCTGAACGCATGCCTGAAAAGGCGAGAAGATAAAAACGCTCTAAATCCATTGGTAGGCCATGCAGGTATACTGCCTGAAGGAATTCCATTATTTCAGGCTTTTCTAAAAATTCGTCTTCAATGGTCGTATTTTCAATTTCTTCTACAGTCAGCATTTTGGCTGGTATGACTGCACCCGTGCAAGGATTGTCCAATCGCATTTTATTTTTTATTGCATATTTCATAATCATATTCGCAGTGACATGTACCCCTTCAATTGTGGTTCGGGCATATTTTTTATCATCGAGATCATTGAGTATGTTTTGATATTGCTTATGCGTTACCTTGTCAATATTTATTTTGGGAATGTATCTCACCAAAATTTTAATTTCTTTGCTTCTGACTCTGACGGTGCTTTCTTTGACCTCCCCTTTAGAGTAGGTTTTCAGCCAATCCCATGCAACTTCCTCGAAAGGGAGCTTTTTTACTTTCTTGGCATCCACGCCATGTTTAACAAGATGATAATGATAATTGGGGATGGCTTGGTCTGTTGGGATTAATTGGATTGGCAGGCTTAAGACGTCGCGACCATGAAAACCACAAAAAAAGATAATCGTAAATACAACTCAAAAACACCTTAACAATCCCCGCTAACCTTAACTGGTCGGCGGGGATTGTTTTTAATTAAACTATTTGCTGCTAAGTCTGAATACGTCGAAAGTCGTTTATTGTACACCTTTTTGTAAGGCGCTTTACGTGTATTCTGAAACCATCCCCAGTATGTGGCATCTGTTCTGAGGAAATGAAGTCTTAGAATAACGAATACGTCATTAAGCTAGCGGGCAGGATAGCGTAATATTTTGGTTGTAGTTATAATGTTTAATAGGGACATTTAATGGCTCCAATTCATCAGGAGTTACCAATGACTTGTGTCGAAATATTCGAAAAGGGGCAAGTTGTGTGAAAAAGACTGAAAAAATTTACAACACTGCAGTTGAGGCAACTTTAGAGGTAATTGGTGGGAAATGGAAACCTGTTATTCTCTTTCATTTGACATTCGGTAAGAAACGTAATAATGAATTTAAGAGCTTGATTCCCGCAATTACTCAAAAGATGTTAACGCAGCACCTTCGGGAGCTTGAAGAAGAGGGCGTCATCTTACGTATTTCCTATAATCAGGTACCACCTAGAGTTGAGTATGAGTTGACAGACTACGGCTGGAGTTTAAAGGAACTCCTACATCTGATGTGCCGTTGGGGGGATTCGCATATAGAGAGAAAGTACGAGGGAAAGGCTACTGTTCTGGCTAATCCAATGCTTACAGACGTAAATAACAGTTAGAAACCGACCCAGTACAAGGTCGGCTTTCTTATTTAAACGGTAGTTTACGGGATGACTTTACGCTTGCGGAAGTCGTTGAAGATGTTCATAAACATTGCTTCGGTATCGACGAATTCGTGAAAGCCTAAACGACGAGCCTTAGTTCCGTCGGCAAAAAAATCGTAATCCCATGCAAACACGAAATCGCCGAATAGCCAAGAGGATACGTCTTTATAGGAATTCCGAGCAAGCCCATGCTTCTCAACCATTTTGTTCCAAAGCTGCTCCTTGTCCTCCATGACAACGTCCAGAGACATCTGCAACGGAGGCGCTGTTTCCATACCAAAGTATTGAGCGATCTTCGGCCATAACTCATTCCAACGGAACAGATCGCCGTTCGTAATGTTGAATGCCTGATTCGCACAGCGTTCGTCGGTCGCCGCCCATACTGTTGCCTTTGCGAGAAGCCCAGCGTCTGTCATCTCCAAGAGGCTGTTATAAGCTCCCGACTTACCTGGAAACCGCAAAGGTATTCCCAGTTCCTTAGAAATTGAAGCGTAAATCGCTATGACCATTGCGAGGTTCATCGGATTTCCAAGCGAGAAGCCGCAGACTACAGAAGGACGGAGTGCAGACCAAGTCCAAGCCTTACCTTTTTGCCGTTGTTCTAAGAAATCTTGCTGATCAATATTGAACTCAGGAGGCATGTGGTTAGCGTCCGTCTCACGAGCAGGAGTTTTGAACGGGCCGAGATGTGCGCCGTATACCTTGTATCCCTGCATCAGACTGACATGTTTCAAGCCCGACGCGATTGGTTCGATCACTTCTACGATGTTCACTAACATGGCGAGGTTCGGTGGAACAAGTTCAGCCCAAGTTTGACGGTCTTGGTAAGCAGCATAAAAAATGTGTGTTACCCCAGTTAAATCGCTTAACTTCTCGTGAAGATCGTCTATATTGAGTAGATCCGCAGCCACATATCGAACATGGTTGCTAGATTCTCCACCGCGACGCGATACGCCGATCACGTCCCAATCAGGAAGAGAGATGAGGTGATCAATGAGGTTGCGACCGATAACACCATTCGCACCTACGACCAAGGCGACTTTGCGTGTTGTTGTAGATTCATTATTCATAGTGTTTCAGCTCCTTCTGTACTATTCTTTGTACAACATTATTTTGCATCAACTAACCATACATAGGAAGTACGCACTATAAAGTGACATAAGCACTTTAAAGTAATCGAGGTATATTCAGACGAAAAGAAGTCAGTCAACTCTCTCTTTGCTTTCTTAATCATTATGGTAGATGGGTATACTCGGCGCTAGATTTCAAAGGTAGTTTAAGTTAACGGGACACGTTAGCTTAAATAAAAACAGTGGTAGTCTAAGACTTTATTTTCAAGCCATAGTCTGCCGTTCTATTCCCACAGTTTTAAGTAAGCTAGGCGCAGAGTGGGCATAAAAGCCGGGTTGCTGCGCTGGAAGAGGACAACTATATCTCATGGGAAGACAAGACCATCCTGAGGCATACCGTAATTCTGGAGGGTGGGATCAATCAAAAGATCATCATGCTTGCAGGAGAAGGAGAAGGGTACTTTAGAGACCATTATTTCCTTCTAACGGTTTTGGATTATGATCGTATCCTAACATTTGAAGTAAGTGAATACTCTAAATAAAATAGTAAAAGCTCTGCTAACCTTAAGGTCAGCAGAGCTTTTTAGTTGAAAAATTGTTTACAGACGGACATTCAAGGTGCTTTTAATCCACTTTTTAATGTTCGATGAAAATAAAGTTTTGATAATTACAATAAAAGAAACAACGGTAGGCTAGGACGGGAAAATAAAGCCCTAGACTGTCGCTGTTTCATTGAACTAACGTCTCTGTGTTAGTTCAATCTAGACTGATGTGAATCTTGTTCATCCTAAGCCAACCAGGAGTTTAAAAAAGAGTATTTTCTTCGAGCAGTTGTGTCTCACGTAGATCTCTAGCCCTCCGAACAGAGGGCGAGTAAAAAACGTCACTATGCATATGCTGAATTTTATCCCAGTTTCCAGGATTGGTCGTGTCTGGAGAGCGGTGCTCCAGAATGGCCTGATACAGGGCCGTTTTTTGTTCCAAATGGGCAACGTGCTGTTTGGCTTCTTCGAGCTTAACGAGCGCCGCTTTCTTATGCTCTATCATGAGTGTGTAGCGTTGCGGAATGGTCGAATCCCCTTCGAGACAGAAATCGACGTACATTTTAATGACTCCAATCGGCATCCCGGATTGCTTAAGACATTTGACGCCATGCAACCAGTTGATCGATTCTTCGTCGAACATCCGAATGTTGTTTTGATTGCGCTGTACGCTTGGTACTAGGCCTTTATCCGTGTAAAAGCGTACAGCGTGCTCGGTGAGCCCCGTTATCTGGGCGGCTTCTTTGACTGTATACATGTGGAATCCTCCTTGGAAAAATAAAATTTTTGAAGACGGCTTGACTTCGTGTAACACGAAGGCGATAGGCTTATTGTAATGCAAGTCGACCGTAAGCGGAAGCCCACTGAGGTGCCCGATTTCCCAGTTCCGCTGGTTACCGCCTGATCGACACCGCCGCCGGTTATCTGAATGAGGAAGCGGTCGGTCGTGCGATCAAGCGCAGCGGCGTACCGCGTGAGCAGCTGTTCATCACGACCAAGCTATGGGTTCAGGATGCCGGCTACGAGAGTGCTAAGTTCGCGTTTGCCAAATCCTTGAAGAAACTGCAACTCGACTATCTCGATCTGTACCTTATTCACCAGCCGTTCGGCGATTACTACGGTGCTTGGCGTGCGATGGAAGACCTGTACCGCGAAGGCAAGATTAAGGCGATCGGTGTCAGCAACTTCCTACCCGACCGCCTTATGGACCTCATCGTTCATAACGAAATCGTGCCCGCCGTCAACCAGATCGAAACGCACCCGTTCTACCAGCAGACAGAGAGCGCAGCTTTTATGAAAGAGCAGAGAGTTCAACACCAGTCGTGGGCCCCGTTCGCTGAGGGACTTAACAACATGTTCAGAAACGAAGTGCTGGTCTCGATCGCAGAAAAACACAAAAAGTCCGTCGCTCAGGTCGTATTGCGCTGGCTTGTTCAGCGTGAAGTCGTTGTAATTCCAAAATCGGTGAGAAAAGAGCGGATCGTTGAAAACTTTGACATTTTTGATTTTGAGTTGAGCGCGGACGATATCGAACAAATTTCGACCCTCGATACGCGGGAAAGTCTTTTCTTATCGTACCGCGACCCGGAAGTCGCCAAGATGATGGGCAACTGGAGAGTCGATCTGTAAACCTTGAATCGAACCGTAAACTTATCACGCGTTTATCCTCTTATGGGGATGGAAAGGTCTACACTGCGGGACATCGTCATTCTGGAGGACTGGGAGCGGGATAGAGCATACCAATGCTGCCAAGAGAAGGTGAGAGGTATTTTAGAGAATATTAAATTCTCAGAAATATCATTGCTACTTCGTATGTCTCAATATACAATAGAAGGAAATTATTAATGAGAACGATATGTGGTGAATATTTCGTTATTTGAATCACAAAAAAATCACAATCTCGGCGAATATGGATGAATATAGGCAAATGAAATTTTCTGAATAGGGAAAAAAAGTGTTATAAATTAAGAGTTAAGTTCTGAAATGTCTAGCGGCGAGGCTTAATCAAAGATGGGCGGCATGATGTAATAAACATCATCAAGCCTTGATATATTGGGGTTTTTAAGTGGAATAAAGATAAATTTCATACTTTTGCTCATAGTAAGTAAAAATGCTCACTTTTTTCACAAAAACCGTCTTATCAGAAAAGGTCTCTCATCAGTTCACTGAACTGATGAGAGACCTTTTCTCTATATTGGCTGTCATATGAGGGGAAATATTCATTGTTGTGTTTATGTCTGTTATGCCTGAACGCTGTTGAATCTCCTTTACTCCCACACCCGCTTCAATTAAGAGAGAGGTATGTGTATTTCTGAATGAGGGTTAACGTTTTTATCAATACCTGCCTTTTTAAATAGACGTTTTAGTCTAGTTTCCACTACTTTTCTTGATTGCAGATGTCTATCATTTCGTGCAAAGATAAACTGGTTATCTACATATAGGTTTCCTTTCTCTAATTTTATTTCTTTTTGTTTGATCTCATGGCGTTTTAACATTTTCACAAGTTTTGCGTCAATACGAATGGTTCGGATAGATCCTGATGTTTTCAGTAAAAGTAATTCATACTTGTTTATATTGTTACTTGGATCGTATAAAGTCTTTGTAATACGAGGGATACACTTGTACCATAATAGCTTAAAGGCTATCGACAAAAGTATGCTTTCCTACATCTTGAGCAATTAGGGACACATGAATGGCACTGACATCACATGAACCCTTATTATCTTTGGAAAGATGATAGTTATTCGAACTTGCTTATTGTTCATAAAGCAGTTCATCAGTCAATTCATCAAAAAGACAAAGACAGAATAGAAAATTTTTATATTATTTAAAGCTTACTAATAAGTAGAAAGAAAAAGTGAATACTCTACGATTAAAATGTCGAAATGAAATAATCTAACTTTGGAAAAACAGCACTCGTCTACTTAATACATAGATAGAGTAAATTGGATTAGTTGGAACAAGGTAAGAGGTGGAAGTCACACGTACGGTGTGAACAGGGGGAAAAGGGAGCGATAACTTTAAACCCTTACCTATCTTTATGTAGAATACTTATGAAGTCGATTCTCCATTGTGAAATCGGCTTTTTTGATGCTGATGCACAAAAACTAAATTAGACATTCTTCTGCAAATTGGTATCAAAAGCTACGAATATTTAAGTATCGTTTGTTCAGAATATATATTATTGATAAAAAGGGGAGGAAGGATTTTGAATAAGTTAATTATCCATCATTGCTATTCCCGCTCATCCTTTGACTTGTCTGATAATCGCAACCATGGTTTGCCATTATATGTTAAACAACAGCCAGAAGCTTTTTTCTTTGACAAACCAGAGAGCATAGTTCAAATTGACCCTAACCCTAGTCTTAAGGATCTTTGGTCTATCCGCGTCCTCGTTTCATTTAATTTGTCTCCAGAAGGAGCTTTCAATCGGACATATAACCTTATCCAGGGTGATCATTGTTTTGGAATGTGGATTGAAAGTGATGGGTCATTGAGCGGGAACATCTTCACTGATCGCAACCATTGGGTAGTTCGATCCGAGCCAGGCCTTATTACTACTGACAACTGGCATACAGCAGAACTCCTATATGATGGAATAAATACTTCAGAACTTTATCTTGATGGAGTAAAAGTTGCCGAAACATATAATGGTGAGGGACAAGTAAGTTCTATTGGATCTAGAGGCATTGCCATAGGACACGAGGCCGATAAATTAGTAAACGACTGGACCTTTAAAGGGCTTATCAGTGAAATTAAATTGTTTAAATATGATCCATATAAAGACATTAATGGGCTCCTAAATTCCTCTTGCAAAGACAGTAAAGCCATTGATATTATTGTGCAAAAGTTACGAAAGGATAAAGAGACACCTGAATCGGTAGAAGCTAAAGGGCGTGAGATACTACAGTTTGGTCTCGACATCATGAGCCAAGTAAGGGGTAACGATGCTGAAGTTACAAAACAGCAACGTCAATACTCTTTTGAAGCTTTTACAGCCTTTTTGCGAGGCGACCAGGCAACTTACACTTCGGCTCAGGCTAGGCTTGCTTTACTCGCAATGCAAAACCTTAGTACACATCAGATTGAGGAAATTAAGAGGGAAAGAGACAATCTTATCAAAAGCATGCCTTTACCTTTCGATGAACTTCAAGGTGTACTAAGCGCGTTTTGCCTTAATAAGACAACCATAGATCCGAATGCGCTCGTTGACGAGATTCATCGTTTGTCTAGGTAAACCTGAGAATAAAACAGGAGGGTGATAAACATGTTTAAGAATTTAAACTCAGTGGAACTCGCTTTGGCTTTTCAGCCAATCCTCCTTTTCGATCCGAGTGAGCGATTTTACCCAATTGCCGCCGAAGAATGGTTGGATCATCTAGCCACTGATCCATGGGATGGAAAAACTAATAAGCGAGGTAGTGCGGTAATGGTGGTAGACCGCAATACCACTAGCTTTGGCGATATAGATGTTCAAGCAGGTAGCCATTACCCCACAGGTGATCACTTGGCCCTCAGTAATATCGAGCCTAACGGCATCGGACAAGAATTTACTGTTGGATTTAATCAGGATTTGTTTATTAATGTTGCAGGTTGGGATGATGCTCTGTCTCCTGACAATCAAGGCTACACAAAAGGTTCTCTTCAATACCTTGATTTGCTATTTAGGTCAGTAAGTAGCAATATTAATCCAATAATACCATTAGATGAACCTACACCCTCGCCCGAATTTACCTTACCGCGTCTAAGCGTCCCGACCATTTACGCCGAGGTTGAATGGGCTGGAACATATCCGCAGCTTGATAAAGAACGGAGGGATAGTGTAAAAGATAATAAACAACTTGATTTTCCCCCAAGCATTGAATCAGATGAACCTGATAAGAATAACATTATGCTAGACCTTGATCGTTATATTGCTATAACTTATTATATGCTTTATCCTGCAATGGAACCGGCCCTATCTAGTGAAGATGACGAGATTCATAAACGGGAGGGACAGTGGGAAGCGATTACTATTTTCATTAAAAATATCTTTGATGATCTAGGCATGCGTAAGAGCCGAGATGGACGGCAACGTATGGATTTTTTCTATGGGAACGATGTAAAGGAGTGTATTGACTATTTTGAGCCCCGCTTTGTAGTATTTAGTAAAGGTTATACTACCGGTGAAGATCTTGACTCACCATTGGCGGCAGAGGTACGTCCTCTTTTTAATGTCAACAATCCTAACCTGGGAGTAATCAGGTTTGGTACGAATACTGTGGCATTTGTCGGTGCTGGACTACACAAGAACTTGTTTAACATTGCAGGAGCAGTAGTGATTCCTGGGGATTCGCCTCCTGACCCTACTCTAAATTCCATTGGTGGTGCTATTATGGGGGCAGCTGGCACAGGTGCCGGGATCTGTCTTGCTTTTATAGCATCGCCAATTCCTCCAGCAGTCGTTGTATGTTTAGTTGTTTCTGGGGTGGTATTTTTAATTGGCCTAGTTTTGTTTGTGCTATCTTGGTTGCTCAAGGACGATCCAACGATTACAGAGGCATCTCTTCCGAGCAGTACCGACGTTGCTAGGAGAGGCGGAGGACAGGCATTGCCTCCAGGGTTCCCAACGTTAACAAGTCCAGGAGTTGCACCTGTGGGCAAAGGTCTAAAAGCCATGATTCGAGTAATTGATCGATTTGGATTCGATCCTGAATTACCTGAAAGTAGCTATCCACTACCTGAACCGACTTCATTGGAAAATCCAATTGTGGAAATGCCTACATGGTGGAACTTTTCGGGACGGTGGGGAGTTAGAACTGTCCACCGTGCAACTAGTGAATGGGATAGTGGTACCCGTCGTGTAGATAAATACGGGCGTTCAAGAGGTTACTGGAATACCTATCGTCTTATCAAGTTCATTTCAGATCCTGACCGTAAGAGCGATAATATTCGATTGTGAGTTATATTACTAAGGAATTTTAGTGCAATTTACTTAGGTGAGTTTAAAGACCATATTGTTTTACCAGTGATAACCAATTAAAGATTAATAAATTGAACGAATGTGTTATTAAAAGAAGAATTAAGCATTTTAAGGCTGAGGCCATCTTTTAGTTGTTCCATAAAACCACCTAATGGTATGCTGGGATCAATTCCGGCAAATGCTACTAGTTTCTTAGGGGGATTAAACCGATCTATTCCCCAATCTCAGAAATAATCGTGGCAGCGATTTTTTCACCGATGTCGGGGATTGATCGGATAATCATACACTCTTCAATATGCTTTACTAAAGCATCTATCTCGTCCTCAAGCGTGGATAGGTGCTTTTTGTATTCAAGAAGCATATTAATATACATGTTCAAACTTAAAGAAAGGTTATGATATAAGGTTTTCTGAAAAGGGTTTTGACTGCGGTAGCCATTAGTTTTTTTGCCTGACTATCTGCCCATTGTTATGAACGACTTTCACAGAACTCATTTATCTTGTTAGCGATGTTTTTTCGCCTGCTTTCAAAACTTCTTCTGAACTTGGAATTGATTGTAAGTCGGTAAAGAAAAAGAAACATCCGAATATAAGGCACCAAAAACTCCGTGAAATTGCCGTTTGGTTTGTACAAACATGCCTGTAATATGTTCAAGCTGTCCGTAAGGTTACGAAGGTTTAAGCGTTGGATTGCCGTTGTTTATAAGGCTCTAGGTCCTCTTTATAATACAGCCCGCAGAGGTGATTAGCGTCAATAATATTTGTCTTTACCTTACGTAAACTAGAACTCTTAGCCCGATACGATATGAAAGGATTCACTATAATTAATAAGTACCCTCTGTCAAGAAAAATTGCACAATTGGTGTGTGATAATGTCCAGTTGATTCTAATACTATGGGACGATGCCCACCTGATTTCCTAGAAATGAGCTTCGTTGGAATTTATATAAATGAAGTCATTTGTTTGAGGCCCTTTATTACATCATTCAGCCCATTCATCAAGTAATACAGGCTCACTAACACCTACACTCACGATGAAAATAATTCTGGGTTTAATTTTGTGAGAAAAAAGGCGTTGGATTATACACTTCTTGCAGCTGCATTAAGCCAGTTATGGATATGTGTATCCAGCCGTTGGGCGATGATTTGATAGATATTATAGATTGTGAAGGTGAGTTTGTTATTGAAATCGCGGTTTGCTCTCCCGAGGGATTCACACGACAGCTCCTTTAATCCAGGGTAACCACCGGCTGAGACAGCAGCGCGCCACGCATGGCATTTCGCGAACATCCGCTGTTTCGCATTACGCTATAACTAAAGCCGAGGGATACGATAATGGGAACAGCAGCCGAACAATATGATGCAGGACTTGAATCAATTTATTGGATGGATAATAAGCTTCAATAGGATGAGCTGTAATAATCCAAACATGATAGGGTCAGGCCTATGCCTATCTTTTCCTAGATGAAGTCAACAGCCCAATCTTTTTGGTTAATTGCACAATAAGCTACTTTGATTAGACTTTGGAGGTGACCATTAATTATGTTTCGACATTATTGTTGGCAAAAGAGAATGCATCGGAGAAAATTTAGAAGATGTACGGTTAAAAAAGTCAAAGTTTTGCCGAAGGTCATTGTTAAAGGGATTAGAGGACCTCAAGGGTCTCAAGGACCGCAGGGACCCCAGGGAGTTCCTGAAAGTCGCAAGATAATTAGGCGGTTGAACGCCCAAAATGAAAGCGTTGACATGGATTTTAACCCGCTATATACTTAGCTTAATTAAATGAATAGCTCTAGGATTGTTACTGTTACGCAGGCAAAACCTAAGGAACAAAATGTTAAGATCTAAGGATCTTATGTATTTTGTTATACTTAGGTTTTTTTGTTTATATAGAGAGAGGAAGGTTAAATACAAGTGGTTTCGGCACTCTGCTGAAGCCATTTTCTTCTATTTATATGTTCACATCTGAGAGGAGCGACAAACTTGGAATACAAATATGAGCTGGTCCAGGCAGACAATCATTTTCCGTTAAAAATTATAGTTCATTCCTCAAATGAACCAGCGTACATACCTGGGCATTGGCACGACAGCATCGAAATATCCTATGTGCTTTCAGGAAGAATCGACCATATCTACATCGATGGCGCGAGTTATAGCTCCAAAGAAGGAGATATTTTGCTCATTAATTCGAATGCCATTCATTCCTTTTCTGTAGCTAAGGGAAAAGGGAGAGAGGCTATAACGGTTCTGATTCCTTCTGAATTTATTAGAGCAAATGTTAACGGCAGTGACCCGATTTCATTTGACTGCGTATCCATTTTTGAAACTAACGAGCAGAGATTACTGCATTTTGCGGAGCTGCGTGATTTGTTAAACACCTTATTTGTGGCTTATCTCAACCGGCATAATGACCCTTTAGCGCATATCCATTTAACGTCATTATCTTATAAACTGGTGTATCTGTTATTAATGCATTTTAAAATGGATCATGAATCTATCCGTGGCTTTAACTCCGATAAATATTTGGAGCGGCTGACGTTGATAACCGATTATATCAAAAAGAATTACGATCAAAGCTTATCCTTGGATTCGATAGCTCAGGTTTTTGGGTTGTCTCCCGAATATTTGTCCCGGTTTTTTGTGAAGCATGTAGGGATGACCCTATTTCAATATATCAATGCCATCCGTCTGGAGAGATCTTTTCGAGCTCTCATGAATACGGATCATTCCATCATACAAATTGCGCTGGAGCACGGATTTCCGAACGAGAAGTCTTTTGCCAGGGTATTTAAAAAGGTTTATCAGGCAACACCGCATCAATATCGAAAAGAGAACAAGGGGTATTCTGGAGCAAGGAGTCAGTAATTGACCTGAATTAGGCTAATAAAAGACAGGATACAAATAAAAAAATCATTAAAATAAATAATGTAAGCGTTTTATTAATGGACCCGGGAGGTAAGACATCATGTTTAAACGGTTTCAAAAGGCTGCTAAAACAACTATGTTATTCACTTTAGCTATCGGTACGACCCTTGCTTTCAATTCCGGTGCATGGGCCAAGGATGTAAAGATACAGCCCACCTCGTACCGGACGGTTGCGGAGGTTAAGGATTGGGGAGCAACCATTACGAAGATCATTGTTAACCTGGGAAAGCCGGTACCTAAAGATGCGATCACCAAGGATACATTTAAGGTGCATGTAGAAAGAAGCGATAGCAGGCTGGTAAATCCTATTTTTGAGGAAGGCAACCGGAAAGTCACCAAGGCCTATGTATCGGACAAAAGTGGCAACCCTGTAAATAAAACCGGAAGCTACGTTGTATTGGAAATGGAGATCGGCCCGGCCTTAACACTAAGCTCCGCTATTCATTATGATGCGGCAGGCTCCGGGTTTAATGCATGGAATGATAACAAATACACGATCACGCAGCAAAAAGCTATTAAAACCAAATCAGGAACGATTTCCGGCTTGAAGATTGATACTTCCGCAGGAGAGATACGGAAGCTGGTTGATCAATATACAACTGGCAAAGCTACTTTTGACGGTGTTACTTTAACGTATGTGGACTACGCACCGGCACAAGACAAAGTGAAAAACCCTCTAGTGATCTGGCTGCACGGTATGGGTGAGGGAGGTACCGATCCGACGATTCCGATTTCCGGAAATAAAGCAGCGAATTTTGCTTCTAAGGATATCCAATCCTATTTTGGCGGGGCTTATGTGTTGGCACCTCAGACCCCAACCTACTGGATGGATGGCTTTACAGGCTTTGGGGACGGAACCTCCAAGTACGAGCAAGCATTGATGTCCTTAATTAAGGAGTACGTGGCCCAAAACAAAGACATTGATACAGATCGAATCTATATTGGCGGAGACTCCAACGGTGGTTACATGACTATGCTGATGATCCGTGATTATAAAGATTATTTTGCAGCAGCTGTGGTGGCCTGTGAAGCCTTAAAGGACAGCCTTATTACCGATGAACAAATAAACGAAATGAAGAACCTGCCGATCTGGTTTGTGGCTGCCAAAACCGACACCGTAGTACCGCCCAACGATTATGCGATTCCGACCTACAACCGTTTAGTGAATGCCGGAGCAAAGGATGTTCATATGTCGTTATTTGATAACGTAGTGGATACCTCTGGTTTGTACAAGAAGAGCGACCAAACACCGTATGAATACAACGGCCACTGGTCCTGGATTTACGTGTATAACAACGAAGTATCGAAGGTGATTGACGGAAAGAAAACAACCATGATGCAATGGCTGGCCTCCAAAACATTGGACTGAAAGGTATAGCTAGCAAATGAAAATAGCAATATGATGTAATAGGCTTCTTTAAAGTTCAATGAAAAACTATTGAAAAATAGATTATGCTTTTGGGAAGCCAGCTTTACCGTACATTCTCTGAGTCATTCGTTAACAACACGTTATCGCTCGGCATTATCAGTTCCTTATTGGGTTTTCGCAAAATCCTCATGTATAAAACTCCGTCAACAAATAATTGACGGAGTTTAATTGTTCTCTTTCACTTATTCACTTCAATCAGCCCATCCGGTTTTTCCCGATTAGAGAGTAATTCGGATACCGTAACGAAGGTGTATCCTCTCTTCTTGAGCTCGGGTAGAATAATTTTCAAGGCTTCAACGGTTTGTGTACTTTGATGTACATAATCGTGCATGAGGACAATGTCGCCGTTACGGGCGTTGCGAAGGACTTTATTAGCGATGCGATGCACACCAGGTTTTCGCCAATCTAAGGTGTCCTGATGCCAGGACCATAAAATAATTTTCAGCCCTTTCTCCTTGGAGAGCTTAACCAGCGAATCGGTATAGGAGCCGCCGGGTGGCCTAAAAAGATGGGTTCCCGTACCAGTTGCCTGAACGATGCTCGCCTGAGCTTGATCCAATTCGGACAGAGCTTTGTTGCGGGAAATGTACTGAAAGGATGAGTGAAGAAAGGTATGGTTGCCAACTTCATGCCCTTCTTCTCGTTCCCGTTTGACAAGGTGAGGCAGCTTTTCGACACGACTGCCGACGACAAAAAAGGTCGCTTTAGCATCATATTCTTTAAGCAAATCCAAAATGGCAGGCGTGTTGCTTTCGTCAGGTCCGTCATCGAATGTGAGAGCGATAAGCTTACGATGGGTAGGAACTTCCCATACAATGTCGCCCCGTTCTTCGTAATAGGCCCTTCCCTTTGTAGGAGCAGGGGAGGCGTATGATGTGGCTTGTGCATTGGTAGATGGAGTGGGGCAAGAGCTGATACACAGTAAAGAAACAGCGATTCCAGCGCACAGCAAACGGTTATATTTCATAAGGCTTCTTCTCCGTTCTAACGTATTCTCACATTAGCTTGCCAAGAAGAAGCATATACCATTCCTCGTTTCTGAAATTCATCCATTCCAATCACTTAAAATTAGATCTAATTGCTTCTTCAGCAAGGCGCAGATTACGGAGTTATGCTCAAAAAGAGTGATAGCTTGCTTGTTGATAACATCCTGTACCCATGATAAGTTGTACATATCCATCCTTGGTTTCAATGTGCAGTTGAGGTAGGTCATTGTCCAGTTCGTGAGAGTCTTAATCTAACGAAAAATGAAGAGGTCGACGGGACAAGCCGCAAAAGCTGATCTGAGGTCAAGGAGCTGCGACTCGTTCCTGAACTTCGAACAGGAGATGAGACGGGATGAAAACAAATGAAAAAGAGTTGCGAGCTATTAGTCTGACGTTAGAAGCGGGCGAACACATCCGATCATATATGGGGTGTACGTATGATTTGAAACAGAGCTCCCAGAAGATATCGCTTCATGGAATGCTGGCAGTGACGTCCGAACGAATCATCTTTTATTCCTGCACTATGGGTACTCCTTGGGTCAAGTTCATCAATTATCACCATATTTCACTGGCTAAGCTAGATAAGGATTTGTCGGATTCTAGGGGGAACATCACGCTGATCAATCAGGGTGTGAACGAGGTGTTCACCCACCTGCCGAGTGGAGATTGTATAGAGGGCTTTGTAGCTGTACTAGAGCAAGAAGCAGGTATCTCTTGTGAGAACTAATGATTATGGAAAACAAATAACTAAAACCTCCAACTTCGTAATGTGCCAAGAAGGCTCCTTACAGAATTTGGAGGTTTTTTTGTCTTTTAATTAGAGAGAGATATGGATCGAGCGCTAACTCAATAGGGTTATAACCAATAAATTATATAATACCAGCGGCAGAATGACATTGTTGTAGGCATAGGAGCGATCAGGGGTTGTGGTGCCTGAGAAGGGTGAGTGATATTGCTGAGGGACCCTCAGATACAAATGATCCGCATCGATGTGCACAATCGTTCCTTCATATACTTGATGATCCATCGTTTGGACCCTGACCGTGTGATTCATGTAGGGGCTTAATTGATAATGCAAATGATCGCGGATATTTTTGAGTTCGGCCTGTAACTCCGGTCTAGCTTGATATAAAGTTTGCGGACTGACGGTGTTGTACGGCATTCGCCTCTAACCTCCATACCATGTAATGATGCATCGTATGCAGGAGTCTATGTCTTTGTGCTCATACCTATAGAGAGTTGCTTTTACAAAAAGAAAAAACATTAACATTTTACTCCAGCCCACTTGACGTTCCCTTTACATCGAAACGATACACTTACTGAGGTTGGTTTGAAAAGAAAGGGGCGATCCGTTTTGGGTGAGCTTAACAAATCTATGGGACTGGGGACGAGGAGTCAGCAACAGACTTCGTCTAAAGCCCGCATACGCACGGGTTCGCTAAAAATTCAAAGACTGCGCGAAAACGCGCTGGCTTATACCTTTTTGGCTCCATCGCTTATTTTGTTTGCTGTATTTATGTTTTATCCGATGATCAAGTCCGTTTATCTCAGCTTGCATTCTACAGATCCCGCAGGAAACGTTGCAGCTTATGTGGGATTAGATAATTTCACTACACTTTTCAGCTCGGGACTGTTTCTGCAAGGGATTAAGGTGACACTCCTGTTTGCACTGCTAACAGTACCAGTAGGTATTTTATTGGCGCTGGTACTGGCTGCACTTACACACAGTAAATTACGGGGAATGCGTATCTTCCAGTTTGCCTTTTCGCTGCCGATGGTGTTGTCGGTCGGTTCATCTGCGGTCATTTGGAAATTTCTTTTTCATCCGACACTGGGGATGTTCAACTATGTGCTTTCCCTGCTACATATCAATCCGGTTCCATGGCTGACCAGCCCGGATTGGGCGCTGTTCTCAGTAGCCATGATGACCATCTGGATGAATCTAGGCTTCAATTACATTATCTTATCAAGCGGACTTCAAGGGATTCCAGATGACATGTATGAAAGTGCCAAAATGGACGGAGCTGGCCCGCTCGTCACGTTCTGGCGTATCTCCATGCCACTGTTATCACCGACGATCTTTTTTGTAACAGTAGTTTCCATCATTGGAGCCTTCCAGTCTTTTGCTCAAATTAACATTTTGACCAAAGGCGGCCCGGTGAACAGTACGAATGTATTCGTGTATTCCATCTATCAGGAAGCTTTCGTTAATTTCCGGTTTGGAACGGGGAGCGCGCAGGCGATTGTCTTGTTTGCTGTCATTCTGCTGCTCACGATGATTCAGTTCAAATGGGTGGAAAGAAAGGTGCATTACCAATGAAAAGACACCTGAATTCAACATTGCTGTATGTGCTGCTTACGATTGCAGCTGCTCTCATTTTGTATCCGGTTATATATACGTTTTTTATGGCAGTCATGTCGCCGGAGGAAGCAAGCGCTTATCCACCAAGCTTTCTTCCACATTCTTTTCATATGGCGAATTTCACTGAAGTGTTTGAAATTGTACCGATTGCAGCCTTTATTGGAAATACATTTCTCATTTCGGTTCTAACCATGATTGGGCAGCTGATTACAGCCAGCTTGGCGGCCTACGCCTTTGCCAAAATGGAATTCAAGGGGAAAAACTTCATTTTCAGCATGTTTGTAGCGACGATGATGATCCCTTGGGAAGTGACCATTATTCCAAACTACCTGACGGTACGAAGCTGGAACTGGCTTGATACGTATCAAGGATTGACGGTCCCTTTTCTGGCGACGGCATTCGGGACATTCCTATTAAGGCAATTTTTTCTCCAGCTTCCCAAGGAACTGTTTGAGGCGGCTCGTATGGATGGGTGCGGGCATATCCGTTACTTTCTGTTCCATGTGCTTCCGTTATCGCGCCCTGCGCTCGGAACACTGGCTGTGTATTCGTTCCTGAATATGTACAATTCGTACCTCTGGCCTTTACTGATCACCAATAGCGAGAATATGCGTACGGTACAAATCGGAATATCCATGCTCGAATTTCAGGAATCGACTTCATGGAATCTGGTATTTGCGGGTACGGCCCTAGTCATTTTACCGTCTCTGCTTCTGCTGATCTTTGGACTAAAACAGTTGGTTCGTGGAATGGCAGCGGGTGCGCTTAAAGGCTAAGCACATATGTCAAATGAAAAGCAACACCTGCGCAAGCAGCCCATATACAGAGCTTCAACACACAAGAATACGCAAGAGAATGCCAATTCAAGAATCATTTAATCAAAGGGAGAGAAGAGAGATTATGGGATTTTTTCGTCTGAAAAGTGCATTGACCCTGCTTATTCTGACTGCCATGGTGGTTGCAGCAGGTTGTAGCAATAATACTGCTGCAGAGAAGCCGAGTAATGGTAGTGATGGGGGAGCAGCGGCTTCTCCAGTGAAGCTGACTTGGTGGCATTCGATGTCCGGTAACGGTGAAAAAGCAATCAAGCAGATCGCTGCTGACTTTAACGCCAGTCATAAGGACATTCAGGTAGAGCCAGTATATCAAGGCAAATATGATGACAGCTTGAACAAGCTGAAAGCGTCGCTTGGATCCAATAGCGGACCGGACATCATTCAGGTATACGAAATCGGCAGTAAATTTATGATCGACTCCAAAATGATCACACCCGTACAACAATTTATTGATGCAGATAAGTTTGATCTGTCGCAGCTAGAGCCGAATATTACACGATACTACACGATTGATGGTAAATTGAACGCCATGCCGTTCAATACGTCAAACCCGATTTTATATTACAACAAGGACGCATTCAAAGCCGCAGGACTTGATCCAGCTAATCCTCCGAAAACGTATGATGAGTTCGAAAAGGCTGCAAAAGCCTTGAGCAAGGATGGTAAATCCGGTGCTTCCATTGCCATCTACGGCTGGTTCATGGAGCAACTGTTTGCCAATCAGAACGCGGATTATGTGAATAATGGCAATGGTCGTGATCAAGCGGCAACGGAATCCATGCTGAATTCGGATGCCGGTGTAAAAACGCTGACGTGGTGGAAGAAAATGATCGATGAAAAGGTTGTATCCAATCTGGGACGTAACTCGGACGATACGGCAAAAGCTTTTTCCGCAGGACAAATTGCGATGACGCTGGATTCCACCGCTTCGCTGCGTAATATTGTGGAGCAGGTTGGCGATAAATTTGAAGTAGGCACAGGATTCCTGCCAAGATCCAATGAAGCTAAAGAAGGCGGCGTGGTTGTAGGCGGCGCAAGCTTGTACATCATGAACAACAAGCCCGAAGCTCAGCAGAAGGCAGCATGGGAGTTCATTAAATTCGTCGCTTCCCCAGCTGTACAGGCACAATGGAGTGTAAATACTGGGTACTTCCCGATCACGAAAGCAGCCTATAACGAGAAGGTACTCAAAGATAATATGGTAAAATATCCGCAATTCCAGACGGCGGTTGACCAATTGCACGCATCGGCACAATCCACCGCTACACAGGGCGCGGTGATGGGCGTATTTCCAGAAGCGCGTCAAATCGTAGAAGGTGCAATTGAGGCCGTGCTGAGTGGCCAGCAACAGCCAAAACAGGCATTGGATCAAGCTGCACAAGAAATTACAGGCAAAATTGCTCAATACAATCAAACCGTAAAAAAATAGTCGGCCTTCCCTTAAAATCGGTTGATAATCTGTAGAATGGCCCCCTTATCATCCGATTTTATGACATAACGGATCGAATGAGTGACCCCCTCACTTATTCGATCCGTTTTTGCATTTTCATTTTTAGAATGAGTGTTTAGACGAAATGTCTAAAATGAATTATTTTCATTTTTCCTATTGCTGGATAACTAAAAATGGGCTTATAATAAATACATAATTTTTGTACTGGACGGTCAGTTCAAAAAAGGAGGAAGCATGAAACAGCAGACAAAGGAAATTATTTTTAACGGCGCACTCAAAGCTTTTTCCGAACGAGGCTTTAATGAAACAAATATGGAGGAAATCGCCAAGGTATGCGGCATAGCCAAGGGCACCCTGTATTACAATTTTAAAAACAAGCAAGATTTGTACATTTACATTTTGAAGATGGGGATGGAGCGTTTTGTCCGGGATATCCATGAAGCAATGGCTCATACTCCTAAAGATCAGGTGGAGCTTAGGGTTCGTAAGCTGATCCAAGTACATATTGAGTTTATTGTGAGAGAGCCGGACTTTTGCCGTCTATTGGTCAGTAAGGGCTGGGTTTCACAAGAGCAGCATTTTAATATTAGGCAGGTGCTGGCTGATTATTTTGATTTTATGGAGGCAGAGATCGATTCCGGTAAGTTATATGGGAAAATTTCAAGTAAGCTGGATGCCAAAACAACAGCCAATTGCTTATTTGGGATTTACATTTTCGCTCCGATGCGGTCTATGGTTTGGGGCGAAACGATGAATCTGCAAGAGGTTCGAGAAAGTATTGAAGTATTTGTGTGTAATGCATTGGGCATGCAACATTAATAGACAGATGGAGTGATGAGAACATGAAAGCTAAAAAATATACGATTTACGTCGTACTTATTATTTTAATCGCGGTTGGAATATATGCCTTGACTGCTTTTCCACGGGGTGGAAGCAGCTTGTCTGCGGATCAGTCTTCTTCCATTCCTACGGCTTATGTGGAGTCGGATACCCTCAATGCCAGCTTTAAAATGGCAGGACGGATTGACCAGATGCTCGTCAAAGAAGGCGATCAGGTTAAAAAGGGGCAGGTGTTAGCCCATCTGGAAAGTCGCGAGTTGGAAGATAAGGTGAAGCAGGCACAGGCGGCGTTGCTGGCAGCCAAGAGTAATGTATCCAAAGCAAAAGCTGGAGTGTTGCAGGCTCAAGCAGGAGTAGGCCAGGCACAGGCCACTGTGAGTGCTGCTCAGGCCAAGAAAAGCCAAGGTACGACATCGGTCAGTGTGACCGCAGAGGCTTCCTCCAGCCAGATCGAACAGGCCAAAGCGGCTGCGAACGCCGCCAAGGCAAAACTGGATGCCCTCAAGAGCGGGGCAAGACCGCAGGAGCTTGAGCAATTGCAAGTATCTGTGAAGATATCCAAGGAAACGCTGGACCTGACCGTTAAAAATTTGGAGCGTGCCAAAAAGCTTCAAGAAGCCGGAGCAGCAACCCAGGCATCTTTGGATCAAGCGACATTGGAACATCAACAGGCAGTGGCCAAATATAATGCAGAGTCGCAAAAATTGGATATGGCACGGGAGGGAAGCCGCAAGGAGGAAATTACGGCGGCTGAAGCTCAATACCGTCAAGCCTTGGCTGCGGTGAAGGAAGCACAGGCAGGAGCGGGCAAAGTTGCTGTGCAACAGGAAGATGTCAAAGCTGCTCAGGCTTCGGTAGAGCAAGCGCAATCCGCTGTGAAGGCGGCGCAATCCACAGTTGAGCAGGCTCAATCTGCGGTTGCAGGTGCCAATGCTCAGGTAGCCCAAGCGGAAGCCGCGCTTCAAGAGGCTCAGACCTATTTGAGCTACACTACGCTATATGCGTCAGAAGATGGAATCATAAAATCCAAGTCGCTTAGCTTAGGTGAAATGGCTAGCGCAGGATTCCCGGTCTATACCATTGAAACTTCGACACAACGTTGGGCTAAATTCTATGTACCTGAAACGTCTCTGAACGGTCTTCAAGCAGGGGATACAGTCCAAATTAAATTGCTGTCTGGCGGTAAGGAGCTGAAGGGTAAAGTCATTCTGTTAGAATCGGCTGCGGACTTTGCCATTCAAAAACCGAGCCAAAGCTCCGGTGACAAGGATGTCCGTTCCTTCGGTGTTAAAGTAGCATTGCCAGACCTTGCTGCTTCGGTTCCAACAGGCTCCACGGTTCTGTTTACAGGCAAAGGGGCGCAGTAATATGCAGGATTCACAGGAAAGACTTCGTATCCGCGATGTGTTTCGCGAGGAATGGCTGAGCATCTTCCGGGACCGCCGCTTTATGGCTATTCTGCTGATTACGCCGATTGTGTATACGATACTATTCGGCTTCCTGTATTCACATCAGCGGATTACCGAGATGCCTGTCACAGTGTACGACGGAGATAATTCGCAGCTCAGTCGCCAGATCATTCAGGCGTTTGATTCGACCGATTCATTTGCCGTTACACGGCAAGCGACCAATCAGGAAGATGTTGTCCGTCAGGTAGAGACCGGGGAAGCTAAGGTCGGAATCGTCATTCCCGACAACTTTACGACTCGGCTTAAGCATGGGGAAAATCCACCCGTGCTCACGCTGATTGACGGCAGTAATATGATGTATTCCAACAGCGCCAGTCGGATTGCGAATCAGGTTATTAGCAGCGTGAGTGCCGGAGTATCGGTCAATTCCATGAAGCAAAAGGGAATGAACTCCGATCAGGCTGCCGCGACGCTGACTACCATCCCGTTCCGGTCCAGAGTGTTGTTTAACCCGGTATATGATTATAAGCTTTTCATGCCACTAGGGGTTATTTCTGCGGCTCTCCAGCAGTGTTTGCTGCTTGGTATTGCGTTGTCTTGCACGCGTGATAAGGAAGCAGGGACTTGGGGGAGATTTGGTGCATGGAGAAATACCCCTTGGCGTATGGCTATTGCCAAACTGGCACCGTATTATGCAGCGGGAGCTTTCAATGTGCTGACTGTATTCAGTATCAGCGCTTTATGCTTCGATATTCCGTTTAGGGGACAGGTATTACCGTTGATTTTAGTGTCGCTGGCCTTTAACTTTGCACTGTGCGGGTTAGGATTCCTATTCAGTCTCTTTTCCAAGACTAGAGTGGATGCGACCCAAACCCTGATGTTGATTGCTGTTCCTTCCTTTATGCTATCAGGCTATACGTGGCCATTAGAGGCAATGCCCGGCTTCTTGCGGGGGCTTGCTGAAATATTGCCACTGACGTATTACCTGGATGCTGTACGGAATATCACGCTCAAAGGACTGGATATCACATACATCTTCAAAGATATGATTGCCTTGGGCGTCATTGGTTGTGTGAGTCTGCTGGTGTCCTTCGCGATCTATCCGTTATTCTTTAGACAGCACCAGACGACAGGGCAGCATGCCGATGTGCCCGCTCAAGAAGGATTCACGCTAAAAGGCTGAGAGCAACTTTAAATATGGATATCATAAAAAGGCAGATCAGGATTAAATCCTGATCTGCCTTTCGCTTATTCGTATGGTTTAAAAGTGGAAAAAATATTATTGCGGCGGCTTAAGATCCTCGATAGAATCAATCGGCACATAGGATGGAACGACAAGCCCGGACATAACGCCAGTCATGCTGGTTCCGATGTCATCCACCTTATCCTTGTATTGAGCCCAATAATCAGCATGCGTCAATGGAAGCCAAGCGGCAGCAGTAGCATCTACACTTCCGCCGGCCACGCCAGTCCACATTGGGCCGATTTCCACTTGCAGGGCTGTTACTTTATAGCCCAATTTTTGTTCCAATACATATTTCAATACGTTCGTACTGGCAATTTCAGAATCCCAAGCAGCGTAGCTCAGCTTCAAAGGATCACCGTTGACGGACTGTAGGCCCTTGATCCATTCCTGAACCTTGTCAGGATGTTTATCAGCCCAGTTCTTGGCAGCCTGCTGTGGGGCAGTACCGTCCTGAATCGCGATCATCACTTCACCCATATCTTCAGCAGTCCACTTAAATCGGCTTAGAAATTCATAAGCCACAGGAGCATCCTGCTTCAAGCCTTTGCGGGCGATGGTATGAATTTCTTCCTTATCACCGTACGCTTTTTTAGGATCTTTCAAGTATTTTAAATCATATTTATTAAACATCCAGTGAGGAGTCCAACCTGTTACGACGATAGGCTGCTTGGCTTTGATAGCTTTATCCAGTGTAGCGGTCATAGCAGCCCCAGAGCTTTCAAGCAGCTTCCAGTCGGATAAGCCATAGTCATTCATAGCTTTAGCGGTCAGCTTCATTAGTCCGGCTCCAGGGTCGGTACCGACAATGCGGTAGCCGACCTCTTTGCCAAAGTCCCCAGTTGTGGCGGAAGCCGGAGCCGCTTCGGCTCCGTTATCCTGCAAATCAGTAATCGATTTAACATCCATGTAAGCTGGAACGACTAATCCGGTTTTAACACCACTCATATTAGCCCCAAGATCGTCGAGCTTATCCTTGTATTTAGCCCAGTAATCCGCGTGGGTTAACGGCAGCCATGCCGCAGGTGAAGCATCTACATCACCACTAGCGACACCCGTCCACATAGGACCTGCTTCCACTTGCAGTGCGGTTACTTTATAACCTAGTTTGTTTTCCAAAATATATTTCAGCAAATTCGTGCTGGCAATTTCAGAATCCCAAGCCACATAACTTAGCTTGAAGGTGTCACCATTGACAGGTTGCAGTCCTTGAGTCCATTCCTGAACCTTGTCGGCATGTTTCTCCGCCCAATCCTTGGCAGCTTGCTCAGGACTGGTTCCGGCTTGAATGGCGACCATCATTTCACCCATATCTTCTGGTGTCCATTTGAAACGTTTCAGAAACTCATAAGCGATAGGAGCATCCTGTTGCAATCCTTTACGGGCAATCGTATGAATACCCTCGGCTTCACCATAAGACTTCTTAGGGTCTTCCAAATATTTGAGATCATACTTGTTGAACATCCAGTGTGGAGTCCAACCTGTAATAATGATCGGTTTTTTCGCTTTAATGGCTTTGTCCAGTGTGGCCGTCATGGCTGCACCGGAACCTTCAACGAGCTTCCAATCAGACAAATTGTAGTCTTGAATTGCTTTGGCAGTCGATTTCATAATGCCTGCCCCGGCATCAATACCGATAATTTTGTAACCGACTTCTTCGCCAACCGGGTTGGCAGCAGCGTTACCTTTGCCAGATGCGGAATGATCCGTACCAACAAAATATTGAGATGCACCAGCGATCAAAATGACAGCTGTAACTGCAGAAGTAATCCATACTTTTTGCTTGCTGGATACGCGGCTTTTGCCTTTTTGCGTAGGTTTAAACAGGTTTTGCGTAAAACGGTCAAGCACAATAGCCAGAACGACAACAGCTAGGCCGGCTTCAAAACCTTTACCGATTTGCAGCTGTGTCACAGCACGGTACACAACAGCACCGATGCCTTCTGCACCGATCATGGAAGCAATAACAACCATGGACAGTGACAGCATGATCGTCTGGTTAATACCAGCCATTAAGGTAGGCAATGCCAGTGGAAGCTGAACTTTGAACAGCTTTTGCGCAGATGTTGAACCGAAAGCGTCTGATGCTTCGATCAGCTCACCCGATACTTGCATAATCCCCAAGTTGGTCATACGAATGGTTGGGGGGATAGCAAAGATAACAGAAGCGATAACACCTGGTACAACACCTAGGCTGAAAAAGGTAACCGCTGGGAGCAAGTACACGAACGCAGGCATCGTCTGCATAAAATCAAGTAAAGGCGTGATAATGCGTGATGCGGATTTACTGTATGCACACCAGATCCCGATGGGAATACCGATAACAATGGATACGAGCGCAGACGTGATGACCAGTCCCAGCGTATTCATTGTTTCACTCCAATAGCCGAGATTATCAATTAGCAGGAAGCCGATGACAGTAAACAGCGTAAGCTGAACCCGCCCGATCATAAAGGCGATAATCCCGATAATCACGATGAACACCAGAGGGTGCGGAAGCATGAACAGGCCTGAGAAAAAGCCTACTACAGCTTCTATAATGGAAGAAATAACATTAAACAATCCAGCCAGATGAATACCCATCCAGTCGACAATGGATTGAATCCACTCAGCGATTGGCAGTTTCGGTATCATGGGCATTCACCTCCTTCATAGTGGTAACATCTCCACCAAGTGCGCCGAGCAATGCTCCACGGACGATAACGCCCAGTAGCTTCTGCTTATCATCGACTACAGCCAGCGGCACTTTGGACGAGCTTGTAATTTCAAACAAATCATTAATGACAGTCTCGGCAGGAACCTGCGGTCCGTCAGTGATCAAAATATCTTCAATCTTCAAATTGTTGCGCAGTGCATGCACAGCATCCTCGGCGTTAATAACACCCAGTAGCTTTTTGGTGCGGTCAATGACGAACAAATTGGAAATCCCACGCTCCCGCATCAATTCCAGAGCCACACGCGGACCACGATCCATGGTAATGGTTTCTGGACGAAGCATGACATGAGCAGCAGTCAATACCTTGGACAGATCCACATCCTCGACGAAGCGGGCTACATAAGAGTTAGCCGGTTGGATCATAATTTCTTCCGGTGTACCGATTTGTACGACCGCACCGTCTCGCATCAATGCAATCCGGTCACCAATCCGCAACGCTTCATCCAGATCATGGGTGATAAACACAATTGTTTTCTTCATTTTATCTTGAAGCTCCAACAGCTCATCCTGCATGTCACGGCGAATAAGAGGGTCCAATGCACTGAACGCTTCATCCATCAGAAGTACTTCAGGGTCATTAGCCAGCGCCCGTGCCAGACCGACACGCTGCTGCATACCGCCACTCAATTCATCGGGCATTTTATCGCCCCAGTTTTTAAGACCAACCAGTTCCAGCGCTTGTTGCGCCTTTTCCTGACGCTGTGCTTTTTCTACCTTTTGAATTTCAAGACCATATTCTACATTCTCTAATACAGTCCGATGTGGGAACAGGGCGAATTTTTGAAAAACCATGCTGATGGTTTTACGACGAACTTCGCGAAGTTGTTCTTTGTTCATCTTACGGAGATCTTTGCCGTGGACCAGAATTTCACCGGAGGTAGGCTCAATCAAGCGATTTAGCATTCGCACCAAAGTGGACTTGCCACTGCCCGATAGACCCATAATTACGAAAATTTCACCTTGCTTAATTTCCATGTTGGCCTTATTGACACCAACAGTAATCTGTTTTTCTTTGGCCAACTTTTCCTTGCCCCAGCCTTGCTCCAGGAGCGGAACACCTTGCTCTGCGTGAGGACCAAAGAGTTTGCTGACATTTTTGACTTCCAAAATCGTCATACATACACCTCTTCTTTCTATACTTTGCTTGGTATTAACCCCATGTTGCATTAAGGATTGAGTATAAAAATCATAATTCTGAACATCCTGAACGGTTAATGACAAAATTAATTGTAACAGAAGCATTGCTTACATTTCAAACAAAAAAACTGTTCATAAAGTACGTACAGAAAAAACTGTACAAAGTTTCCTTTGATATGCTCCTTCGTTCTATAGAATGCTCAAACATTCGGAACTTTACAACCGATAGTGCTTTTTTTAAAATAGACAATGAAATATAACCATAAGAAAAAGATTTATGTATATCCATAATTTTAAAAGTTTACTATCATTAGCAATTTTGCGAATTATGATTTTGAACGATCCATGCTGTTGTAATATAGACAGAAGCTTTGTTTTTGAAACATTTCATTTATATTGAAAGATTTCATACATTGCGTCAAAGCTAATCTTTTACGGGTAAATCGTTCATACTAGGTTGTGCAAAATGCTCTAAAATTAGGAGGTTGCAAGCATGAGCTTGTACCAGTTAGGTGATGAGCAGCAGGCTTCGCTGCAAAAAATTCGCAAACGTGTTATAGAAGCTATAGGTAAAAACATGGACCTGTATGGGATCACTTTGTCTGCGGGGCATTTATACGGTTTGCTTTTTTTTGCGGATAAACCGATGACGCTGGACGAGATGGGCCGTGAAATGGAAATGAGCAAAACGAGCATGAGTACAGGAGTTCGAACATTATTGGATCTGAAAATGGTAAATAAGGTATGGAGCAAGGGCTCACGCAAAGACTTGTATGAAGTCGAATATGACTGGCATCAAACCTTCACTGACTTCTTCGCTATTAAATGGAGAAAAGCGGTAGAAACAAATTTACTGGTGCTGCGCAAAGCCATAGATGAGCTGGACAGATTGATGAATCAGGGTGAAGAGTACGAGGAATTTAAGGCGATTCTTCAGCAAGACCGATTGAAAATGAAGCAGGCCGTCGCTTATTATAAGTGGCTAGACCGACTAATTGACTCTATGGAAAGCGAAGAAATTTACAAGCTGATTCCCAAAGAAGAAGTTCGGGATTAATCGCTATTTCTCTATCTTGTTTATAAAAATGCCGGAGCGCAAAAGTGCTTCCGGTATTTTTTGGTTTGGCCGTGTGCAAAGGGTATAATAGAGATATGTAAAGATTGATATTATACCGTTGTGTTGAACATACGAAATAAAGGAGGCTTCATGATGGAGAGTATTACAGTACATACTCGTTTAGGTCAATTACGTGGGGAAACGGGGAATGGATATCATGTATGGAAAGGTATCCCATATGCACAGCCTCCTATTGGAAAACTACGTTTTCACGCACCCCAGCCTTTGGAGTCTTGGGAGGGTGTACGGGCTGCGACGAGTTTTGGGCCAATCTGTCCGCAACCTATGCCATCCGCTGAAAGCATGACTGGAAATCTGGTGGAACCGCCTAAGCAGTCAGAGGATTGCTTATACCTGAACATTTGGACACCTGCTTCGAAGGCTCCTGAGAAGGGACGTCCGGTGATGGTGTGGATTCATGGCGGTGCCTTTGTCACGGGGTCCGGGATTATACCTTTATATGACGGGGAACGCATGGCGAAGAATGGCGATGTTGTGGTTGTTACGATCAATTATCGATTAGGGCCGTTAGGATTTTTGCATCTGACTCCAAAGGGAGATGGCCTGACCTCTAATGCGGGACTGCTGGATCAGATCGCTGCGCTGGAATGGGTTAGGGATCACATCTCTGCCTTTGGCGGTAACTCGGACGAAGTAACGGTGTTCGGTGAATCGGCAGGGGCGATGAGTATTGCCGCTTTATTGGCGATGCCAGCAGCTGAGGGACTGTTCCAGCGTGCGATTTTGCAGAGTGGTGCGTCGCAGGTATTGTCAACTTCACAGGCTAAACAAGTGACGGCTGTGTATCTGCAGCAGCTGGGTGTGGACACTCAGCATCCAGAACGGTTGTTTACGCTGCCGACAGATGCGCTGATGCTAGCTATGGCGAAGACGCATGAAGTCATCGGACCAGGGATGGCGATGATCTATCAACCTGTCGTGGACGGTGTGACCTTGCCAGATGTACCGCTGTCTGCAATCGCGCAAGGTTCAGCAAAGCAGGTATCCGTTTTGATTGGAACGAACTTGCATGAGGGTGCCTATTTCATCCGAAAAGAATCCCATCTAATGAACAAGTCAACAGCGAGTCAGGCATTGGAGATGATGACGGGCATGTCAGACATCGGCGACCTGATAGAACCATTTCCGGTTACGATTGAGGGACAGGCGCAAATGTTGACTGATCTATTTTTTTGGCGTCCTGCGTTGGCTCTTGCTGTTGCGCAGTCGGCGCATACGCCTGTATGGATGTATCGTTTTGATTGGACATTGCCGGGGCATCCTACCTTTGGACAAGCGGTTCACGGTGCCGAAATTGCGTTTGTTTTCGATAATCTGGAGCTGCTAGGTAAGCTTGGATTAGAGATTCAACCGTCGATGCAGAAGCTGGCTCAAAATATGCAGCAGGCATGGGTTGCTTTTGCACGTGATGGGAAGCCTGTGCTGTCGGAGGGGGCTTGGCCAATGTACGACAGAGAAGAGCGGACTACAGCTATTTTCCATCAGGATATTAAGGTAGAGCACGACCCCGAAGGAGATAGACGCCGTCAGTTAATCGGTCAGATGACCATATAAGTAGACAAGAGAGAGCATCCTAAGAACTCTAATGTAAAAAGCCTTCGCCCGTAATTTGTATACGGACGAAGGCTTTTGTTAGTCATAAGATGTATTGCTGTTCATTCTTACTTGCATGAAATTGCAACGATGCAATGTGTAAGTTAAATCTTAAATCGCTTAACCAGCTGTTGCAAATCCTGCGCCATGTTGGACAACTCCTGAGACGAAGATGCGATTTCCTCCATGGCCGCCATTTGCTCCTGAGCGGCAGCAGATGTTGTCTGTGAACTGTCCGCTGAATTGCGAGACAGACTTGCCAAATGGGTGACAGTAGCGGAAACTTCCTCTGTACTGGCTGAGATTTGTTCAGCTGCAGCGGATACACTTTGAATTTGTTCCACGATATGAGATGTAGAACGTTCAATATTCGTAAATGCACCTTCTGCATCTTGGCTAATACGTAATCCTTCACCTACCTGGTTACGAACATTACCGTTCATGGTAGCGGTGGAGCGTTGAATCAAATCGAGCATCTGAGTAATGATCTGACTGATGGAATCCGCGCTTTCCTTGGATTGCTCAGACAGCTTGCGTACCTCTATAGCGACTACGGCAAATCCACGCCCGGCTTCGCCTGCTCTGGAAGCTTCAATAGACGCGTTCAGAGACAACAAATTGGTTTGCTTGGCAATAGCGGCAATAGCTGTATTCATCTGCTTCGCATCGTCTGAGAGCTGGGATAGCTCATCCATCAGGCTAGCTGTTTGGCTTACAGCTTCCAGAATACGGTCCATTTGTGTCCGCACATGGCTGATCATTTGACTGCCTTGAGCCACATCATGCTCGGTTTGTCCTGCTGAATCCACGATGGAGCTTGCCGATTCGGCAATGGTGCTGACACCCTTCGCCATTTCTTCAACGGCATTAGCGGTTTGCTCGGATGCCTCGGCGCTGGTGGCTGCATTTTCTGCGGATTCCATAACCGTTTCCGCTACGTGTTGTACGGACTCCGTCGTTTGCTCTGTGCTTTCCTTGATCATCAGAGAAGAGGAAGCAAGTCGGGAGGACGTTTGATTGACCTCGGAAACCATCGTATGCAAGGAATGCGTCATTTGGTCAAAATTCTGTGCCAGTTCGCCGAACTCATCCTTGCTGGATAGATTAACACGTTCGGTCAGATTTCCGTCACGGACGATGCGTGTTCCTGCTTGCAGCTTGCGCAGCGGAATTAAGAACGAGCGGACCATAAGCACAATGATGATTGCAGCGGCAAGTATGGAAATGACAATCACAATCAGGCTTTGCTTCAGAATCGGTTGGGCTGCATCACTGTAATCCTCCAGATCCGACAGTGCGACAATGCTCCAACCGGTGAGAGGGTCCTTAAGTGTAAAGGCCAGCATATCTCGATTCATAAATTGAATTTGCGACATGGAAGGAGTATCATTTTCGACGGTTGTCGCCACTTCGGGAAGTCCCTCTATGGCGTCAGCAGGTTTTTTGCCTGCCTTGTTAAAGGCTGTTCCAGTCCCAGATACAACTTTATGTTCAGAATCAACAATAATGAGTCCTCCGCGTTCACCAATCTTGACAGACTGCAGACTTTCACCCATTTTGTCCAGATTCAAAGCCAATGAAACAGCTCCTTCACCGTCCTCCAGCGTTCCCGATATATTAACGACTAAATTCCCTGTCGTGACGCTGGCAACTGGAACACCGACGAATACCTTGCCCTTTTCCAGCATTGCATTTTTGTACCATTTTCTCTCCCGGGGGTCATAATCGTCCTCCTGTTTTTTCGGCGAACGTATGTATTGCCCTTTCGCATTGCCGAGAAGCGCGGCATCTAGCTCGGGATGAGCCTTGACGATGACATCCAACTTTTTCTGAAGGGCCTCTTGGTTGGTACCAATGGAATCAGATTTGATTTCAGTGGTAAGCACGTCCAGATCTTTCATAATGGGCGCTACATACTGATTGACATTGCTTCGGATCAGATACAGATTCGTATATACGGAACCGCCCATTTGCTGACTGAGTTGTGTCGTAGCCCCCTGATAGGAAAAGTACCCGATAAGTACGCTCGGAATCAATAACACAGCCAAAAAAGATATTATTAATCTTGTCCTCATTAAATAAAACTGCTTGAGAAACCTGTTCCACCACGGAACTGTTTGTTTTGTTTTAGTCATAGTTATTGCTCCTCTGTGTCTGATGATCACTACATTGTTTTATTCGACAGAAACCGACGAATTTTATAGATGTAATCTTTGAGAAACGAGGAATAATTGCATTTTTTAGACACTTTTTTCGGAAAATAGGTCTAAAGAACTATGATTTATATGAATACGAATACATAAAAAGCCAAATCAGAGATGCAAGAGCATCTTCACGATTTGGCTTGGGTGAGTCATGAAAGGGACATTGAACTGTTAATTTTTTTGCTGACGTGAAATCATAAAGAGCGTAATCCAGATGAGCATAAAACCAGTCAATTGCGCTACAGTGACAATTTGCTGAAATGCGATCCAGTTAATCACGACACCAACCATGGGAAAGCTTAATTCTGCCATCGTAGCATAAGACGCTTTGGTCGTACTTAAGCCTTTGTAATACAACAATAAGCTAAGAAGACCCGGAAGCAATGCCTGCAATAGCAGATTGATAATCACAGCTGCGCCCGCCCATGTACCGGCAGGCATATTCCATGGCGCATGCTCTACAGAGGTGAGGACAATCAGCAGAGGGAGCGCGACCATGAAGCGGAGGGAGGTTACCGTTTCATATTTCATTGAACGAAGCAAGTAACTTCCCATGACTGTCGAACCGCCCCACAGAACTGCTGCACCGAGTGCAAGTAGACTACCGACCTGGACAAAATCACGAACATGTCCGAAGGGGAGCGACCAACCGAAGGTCAGAAGATACGTCCCGAACAGAGCGACGACAATTAATAATCCAAAATGACGCGGCAACATTTCCTTCAAAATAATACGAGCTAGAATAATAGCGACCAAGGGTTGAAGCTTCTGGAGTAAGAGTACAGCATTCAAATCACCATTGCTGAGTGCCATGGTGAAAATTACGCTGGCCAGAGCCGAGCCACCCCACGAGACGAACAAAATAGCGAAAACTTGACGAAGCCGTACCGCTTTGAGTTCCTCACGATGCTTCCACAGCATCGGTGTCAGAGCGAGGAAAAGCAGCACATGCTCCATTAGTACAATTTGTGTTGAAGTAAATGACTTTAACAAAATAATACGAAACAGCGGGTCTGCGCCCCACAAGGCCGCTCCAATTGCGACCAGCCAAAAACCGCTTTTCATGTGGGAGCTACGATCAAAACCTTTGGATGTTAGTACAGTAGAAGATTGACTCATACTCAATTAGCTCCTTGCGAATACAGGACCGGTGGCACAAAAACCCCCGTCCATGGCGAATGGCCATGCAAGACGGGGGTTGATCAAATAAACTTGCCGCTTTATGCAAGTTAAATGAAGTTACTGCAAAACCAATAACGCAGTATTCATCCACTTCGCGGCATGTTGATATTTCGATCTTCTTCCATCCGGACTTTACCGTCGGCTTTGGCATCTCACCAAATCAGTCCGTATCCTGTTGCCAGATACAGAGTCGCGGGCTTAGCTCCATGAGCCATACCGCCGGTTGGGAATCTCACCCTACCCCGAAGATCCTTATTCCGTTTTTAATTTCTCCTATAGGATATACCTGTTTTAGAATGAAGTCCAGTGAAAAATGTGTGTATATCGAACAATGATTTTCATCTGTTTTTTGAAAGCGCTCTACGAAATTACATATTACGAGGTAATATCCTTATACTCAATACGTCGAATCGCCGCATAAGCCACAAGCATTCCCAGTATAGAGAAGCCTATTTGCACGGGGGCAATGGAGCTAAGGGTAGCGCCGTTATTATTGGAGAAAAGCAATGCTACAATCAGGATTGAGGTCACAATGGTGGTGGGTACAGAGTATCTTCGCATCCCCATATACAGCGGAACCAGTCCCATAAAGCTGGCAGCAACGGCATTGATTAACGTCCGTGCTGATTGTTGCCCCAGTATGGAAAGAGTAAGGTTATCCGGTACAATCAAAACAAACTGGTTGAGCAGATGAATAGCAGCCGTAATGATTATTTCCGAAATAATAATGGACAAGAACGTGAACAGTAATACGACCAAGAGTTTGGCGATCATCAGCTTTTGACGATGAATCGGATACATGAACAAGATCGTAATCGATTTGGACTTAAATTCCCCGACGATAAAGCGGCATAGGAGAACGGAAGCAAACACAATAAATGTAGCTCTTACAAAATTGTCTATTAGATCCAATAGTTGAGTGTACTGTGTGAATTCAGGTATTCCTTCACTTTGACTTTCCAGCGCAATAACACAGAGCAGCCCAAGAATGCATGCATTGGCGATCAGGGCTGAACGGATATAACCCGTGAGATGGAATTTTTTCAGCTCCAACTGCATCAATTTAAGCATGGAGATCACCTCCGTTTAACAGGCGAAAAAAGTAGTCTTCCAGCGTGCTGCTTTTCTGATGAATGGAATCCACCTCTATATCATTTAAGATGAGCGTCTTCGTAATTTGTTTCTGCGGTACATTTGTATCGTAAATACGTATACTCTGTTCATTTATCACCTTTATATTATTCAGGCTCAAATGATGGGAGAGGACGTAGGCCGCCTTCTTACAATCGTTGGTCGTAAATTCGATGTATTCCGTATTGGTTTCCCGCATCTGCTCCATCGATACTTCCTCAATCAGTCGTCCGTGATTAATCACGCCCACCGTATCCGCAATCTGCTCTATTTCCGCTAAAATATGACTGGACACGAGCAGGGTCATCCCATATTCCTTGCATAGCATGTGGAATAGTTGGCGGATTTCCTTGATTCCCACTGGGTCCAGACCATTAATGGGTTCATCCAAAATGAGTAGCTCTGGCTTAGTCGCAATAGCGCGGGCAATCCCGAGACGTTGTTTCATTCCTAGCGAAAAATCCTTTACCGGCTTGTCATCTGCATTTCGCAAATTCACTAATTCCAGGGCATCCTGAACAGCCTGCTTATTATAGTAGCCCATATATTCACAATGAAGTTCGAGATTTTGCTGTGCCGTCAGCCTGTCATAAAAAATCGGGTATTCAATAATTGAACCCATCCGTCCGAGCAGATGATACGACTTCGGCGTTAATTTTTCACCGAATAATTCAATTTCACCCGATGTCGGCTTGAGCAGATTCGTAATCATTTTCATTATCGTCGTCTTGCCTGCCCCGTTAGGACCGAGAAATCCATAGGTTTCTCCCTTGCGCACATTCATACTGACTCCCGCTACAAGTTCGTTGCCCTTCAGGGCCTTGGTCAACTGATGTGTACGTATTACGTAAGTCATGGGTGTTCTCCCTTCGTATACTGCTGATAATTCAAGGATAAAGGGCAAAATGTTCATTTTTCTTTCGTGATTCTTACAAATTTATTAAGTTGAGCATGTTTAGTTCGACTAATAGTTGATTTTCTTCAATGTAAAAGAGAAGACCGTCCGCTCATATGGTCTACTAGTTAATTGAATTTCTCCGTTCATCGCTTCAACCAGGCGTTTGGCAATCGTAAGGCCCAGTCCGCTGCCTTGTACCGCCTTATTGCGGGAGTCCTCCAGTGTGTACATGCGTTCAAAAACCTTGTCCTGCTCAGATTCCTGTATGCCTTTCCCACGATCCCATATCTCGATACACACCGTATCCTGCTGTTCCGATAGAGCCAGACCCAGCGTCCGTCCGTCTGCCCCGTAGCGAATGGCATTCGAGATCAGATTGTTCAGTACCCGCCCAATCGCTCCTTCGTTCCCCAAGGCATGAATGGGGTGCTCTGGGATCTCAATATGCACAGTAAACCCCTGTGCGGTCAGCAGGTCATAAAACTCCAAAATACTGCGTCTGCACAGTTCTCCCACTTCTAGTCGAGTCAACGGAATATCCGTATCATTAGCCTCCAGCTTCGCCAAGCTAAAAAAGCTGCCGATCAGCTCAATCGCCTCGCTTGTCTTTTGATGAATTTTGGATAGCAGCTTTATACGTTCTTCTGGCAAAATAGTCGGATCGCCATCCAGCATCTCGGCATATCCAAGCACAACCGTAAGCGGGGTCTTGAGATCGTGGGAAATGTTCGAAATCATTTTGCGCATAGCGATTTGGCTACGGTTGTAATCTGCAGACACTCTGAGATTCAAGTCCAGTAGTCGGTTAATTTCCGTCATGAGTCGTTGCAGTTCAACGTCACCTGTGACATATAGCAGCTTTTCCGCATGATTCACCGTCACAATCCGCTCTAGTAGGGTTCGGATATCCTTTATTTTGCGCTTATAGGCCACACGCTCCCGCCAAAGCCATACTATAACGATTGACATGATGAGAACGATAATCCATTGAGAAATGTTTTCGATGTTCATATCAACCATTCTCCCATTTGTAGCCAATGCCCCATAGCGTTTTAATGTGGACAGGATGAGAGGGATCTTCTTCGATTTTCTCACGCAGGCGGCGAATATGAACGTTAATCACGTTCTCATCACCCATATAATCGTCTTTCCAAATAAATCCGTATAATTGTGCTTTTGTAAATACCCGATTCGGATTGGCTACAAACAGCTTCAAAATATCGGACTCTTTGGCTGTTAGCTGAATTTCATTTTCATTGCGTATGACTGTAAAATGATCAAAATCAATGCGCAGACTGCCGTAGGTCAAAACTTGTGCTTGCGGCTGTTCCTCCTGCTGTTGCTGACGGGCATATGTAGTAGATCTGCGGATCGCGGACTGAATACGAGCGGTCATTTCCAGCATTGAAAAAGGTTTGGCAACATAATCGTCTGCCCCAAAGCCCAGTCCAAGCGCTTTATCCACATCGCTGTCCTTGGCTGACATAATCAGAATAGGTACGGCGCTGTGGGTACGGATTCGGCGGATCACCTCCATACCGTCCACCTTCGGCATCATCAAATCCACCAGTACCAGATCATAGGTATGACGTTCAAAGGCAAGAAGCCCCTCTTCCCCGTCATAGGCAGTGGTTAGACTGTATCCTTCCTTAGTGAGTGCTTTGAGTAGCATTTCGGCGATGGATAGATCGTCTTCAATAAGTAAAATATGTTGTGACATAGGTGTGGAACACCCCTAATTTTTAGATTAAGCTCGCGTGACGAACTGTACCTGAATTATATAGAGCAGTGGAGGGGATTTCCATAAAAAATATCCAAAGGGAAAATTAATGTGTCTGGTAATATATCATTCCCCTATATTATACTGAAAGAGTTTATAATCGGATGTTTGGAATACGGTGTTATAATATCCGGGACATGCCTCATGTAAGAGACTAGGTATGTCGAATCACGCTGCGGTACAGGACCGTCAATAAAGGAGAGCAACGATGTTTGTTATACGAGGAACACAAAAACTGCTGAAGGAATGGGAGACCGAACCACTTCAAGTTGATATTTATCCGCCTTTGAATAGTTGGCATGCCAGCTTGTTTTTACTTAATCGAAGAAAAAATATAGTGTTTATGCATGATATATCCCGCTTAAGCATCACGCTTTTTGGGATTAAGAAATCGCAGTACAACAACCTGCCAGTTCTTTTTGTGCAAGCTTTGAAGGAATTAATGATCAGTGAAGGCTTTGATGAGCAGATTGTAAAGGCATACACACAGGAAGGCGAGCAGATGCTGGCTACGACGACGAATAGTCATAGTGTAATGGGAACCTTGGATGAGATTATTTTTATCATGAAGGAACTGGATATGGAGCATGGGTGCGAGCTGGAAAAAAACCAGTGGAATAACCGGATTGTTTTCAAAACTGTTGAATACAAGTACCCTGTTGATGTTTTTAAAGAAATGCTAGAAAAGCATTATAAACTAGAGAGTATTTGAGAAATTTATGATTTTACCGAAATTAAGTTCCATTTATTCCCTCTGTCCTATATAATCTAATATAGTTCTAAAAGACTATATAAAGAGAGGTAAGGGGTAAATGAAGATTAAATTAAGAAATAAAACTGGAATGATCAAGGAACGCAAAGTAGGTTTTTCATGGACTACGCTCTTTTTCGGTTTTTTCCCTGCGTTGTTTAGAGGGGATTGGAAGTGGGCAGTTATTATTTTTCTGGTATCGATCCTTACGAGTGGGGCGTCCAACTTTGTATTTTGCTTCATCTATAACCGCTTACATATTAATGATCTGCTGTCCCAAGGCTATGGTCCTGCTACTAAGAAATCCCAAGCTATCCTGATTTCCAAGAGATTTATTGCTGAAAATTACGCTGCTAACTTTGCAGGTTAATTTGAGAGCTGCTTGTTAAACGAGACGTATCAAAAGAGCATCCACCAAAGTCCATGCGGGCGGGGAATGCTCTTTTTTTATAACTCACATGATAGCAACGCTTGCGATGAAATGAATCATAGCGCAATAAGCGGCACACTTTGGTAAAATAAAACGATACAGGGTTTGGCACCATCAGTCAGACTTATAAAACGGGGGGTACATAACGAAAGATGAAGAGGATTATTGATATAGCCAAAGAAGCAGGAATTGAAGAAGAACATTTGGAGACGTATGGAAAATATAAAGCGAAGCTGAACCCGTCCCTGTGGGAGCAGTTAAAGGATCGCCCGAATGGAAAGCTGGTGCTGGTTACGGCGATGAATCCCACACCGGCGGGAGAAGGAAAAACGCTGACAACCATCGGGCTGTCACAGGCGCTGAATGCGCTGGGGCATAAAACCGTTGCTGCGTTGCGTGAGCCGTCCCTTGGCCCTTGCTTCGGCATGAAAGGAGGAGCAACCGGGGGAGGACAAGCCCAGATTGTTCCGGCAGAAGACATTAACCTGCATTTTACAGGTGATATTCACGCGATTTCAGCTGCGCATAATTTGCTGGCAGCGATGATCGATAACCATTTGTTTCATGGAAATGCTTTGCGGTTGAAACCGGAGCGGATCGTGTGGAAACGTGCTGTCGATATGAACGACCGGAGTTTACGAAATATTGTGACCGGATTGGGGTCAGGTAATGGAGCGGTGAGAGAAAGTGGCTTTCTGATTACCTCGGCTTCAGAAGTGATGGCGGTATTATGTTTAAGTGAAGATATGGACGATCTTAAAGTGCGATTGGGTAGGATGGTGATTGGTTATAACGTAGATGGCGAAACGGTAACAGCTGAGGAACTACATGCGGTGGAAGGTATGGCTGTGCTGCTTCGGGAAGCATTGAAACCCAATCTGGTGCAAACGTTGGAGGGAACTCCAGTTATTGTGCATGGCGGACCTTTTGCGAATATTGCGCATGGATGCAGTAGTTTGATCGGTACGAAGCTGGCCCTGAAGCTGGGAGAGGTGGTCGTTACGGAGGCTGGATTCGGGGCTGAGCTGGGGGCAGAAAAGTTTTTTGACATCAAGTGCCGTCAATCCGGTTTGCAGCCAGATGCGGCTTTGTTGGTCGTAACCGCCAAAGCGCTGAAATATAACGGCGGTGTAGCTAAAAATGAGCTGGACGCAGAAAATCTGGAGCAATTGCAACTTGGATTAGCCAACATGAACCGGCATGTACGGAATTTGCAAAAGTTTGGCGTGCCAGTACTGGTAGCGGTCAACCATTTTGTAACAGATAGCGAGGCCGAGCTGGAACTAATATTCTCGGAATGCCGCAAGCTGGGTGTACCCGCAGAGCTGTCACAGGTGTGGGCACAGGGAAGCCAAGGGGGAGAAAAGCTAGCCCAAAGCCTGCTCAACCTGCTCCAGGAGGACAAAGCCCATTTTGCACCATTGTATGAGCATACACTTGATTTGCAAGCGAAAATTAGTGTCATTGCGAAGGAACTTTACGGTGCGGCAGAGGTAGCTTACACTCCTGCGGCCAAACGGGCGTTGGCCGGTATGGAGCAGCTTGGTTTTGGACAACTGCCTGTATGCATGGCCAAAACGCCGTATTCTTTCTCAGATCAACCTTCTCTGCTAGGTGCACCGGAGGGCTTTACCATTCACGTGTCCCGCGTTTCTTTGTCCGCAGGGGCAGGCTTTGTGGTCGTGGAAACAGGCAATACTATGACGATGCCAGGATTGCCCAAATCCCCAGCAGCTGAGCATATGTCGCTGGAGGCAGATGGGAGCATTCAAGGTCTAATGTAGTATCTTTAGAAAAATGGCAGCTTCTCAGGATGGAGTGCCAAGCAGTTTGGGCAGTGCAGTAAGCAGTTTTTGCCGGGTCATGGCATCGCTCCAGTTCCAGCGGTCAGCTTCTACGAAATATACCCGACCTTGACGTACAGCAGGAAGGCTGCGCCAGAGAGGGCTGCTGATCATACGTTCCAGCGTACGTTTGGATTCTGGAGCTGTTGGGACAAGCATAAAAATGCGGTCCCCGGCGTACTCAGGCAATTCGTTCGGATCTATTTCTGCGAAGCCTTGTTCCGCGTCGAGCACCTTTTGGATCAGCTCAACGGGCTGAAAGCCCTGTGGGTGGTAGAGGGCCGACGAGAATCCGGACATCCCCATGACAAAGAGCCGATCACCATGATCGAAGATGAAGACGGAGGCCGTTTCTCCGGCTGTGATTTGCGTACCGAGCTGCTGCCACATTGCCAGATTGCGGGCTGTAAAGGTAGACAACCAGCGTTCGGCCTCCCGCTCCTTACCGAGCCAGACGCCAAGTGTACGCATCCGTTCCTCCAGCGTGGCGAAGGAGTTGAAGGTGACGGTGGGTGCGATACTGGCAATGCGCTCATATTCCTGTTCATCCGAATTGGCGATGATAATTAGATCGGGATCAAGAGCGCTGGTCAAGCGAATATCCAGTGGAAGGCCCACATCGGCGACATTCACAAGACGATGTTTATAGACGCTGTATTCACTGAGTTGCAGACTTCCGCCGATGGCTTTGGTCCCTAATGCCAATAGATCGCCCATCGTTTCTCCATGATAGATGATGCGGCTTGCTCGGCGCGGAATGTGAATATGGTGACCCGTCCAATCCTTGACGCGCACAGAACCGGAGACAGAAAGTGCGTACTTGCCAGGGGGAATCCCGGTCATTTGCCTAAACCGTCGATTAAAATAATATTCGTCAGAGAAACCAACCTGACGAGCAATTTCACGTAAAGGCCGTTTGCATTCCAGCAGCAGCCGCTTGGCATGGTTCAAGCGCAGCTCAGTGAGGTAATGCAGCGGCTTTTTGCCTGTAATTTTACGAAACAATTGGGAGTATTGCCATATGGAAACGTTCGCTTGTTCAGCGAGCTGCTTGACGGTAATGGGCTTTTCATAGTGGTTTTCCATATATGAAAGGGTACCTTCCACCGATGCTGGCAATGCCGGATTAGAGGTATTATTTTGATCAATATGGGTGTGGTCTTCCTGCCACAACAAGAGCAACTCTTGAAACATGATTTGCTGCCGTAATACAGATGTTTGGTTATGCGGCTGTACCATTTGTTGGGTACTATGAAATAACTCTTCAGTCAACTGAATAAGTTTGGAGGAAGAAGAGGAGGCAATGTATTCGCGCGGTCCCGGCAGGACAGGTTCATGATATAGGGATGGCATACGTGCTGCGTGTTCAGCCAAGGCCATGTCCACTTGTGGTTCTGATGGCAAAGCGATGACCTCAAACGTGATTTTGTAGTATTCGGGTACAGTTCCATTCAGGGGAGCGATTTGATAGGATTCACCTGGAGCTAGCCAATACCCATGATCTGTATGGGATAGATACTGCTCTGGGCCAATGTCCACCATACCTGTCCCACCGATGAATATAAGAAGACAGTGATATGAATTGGGACGTGATAATAATTCATCGGTAGGCTCACCAACCAACGCAATTTCTTTAAAATGAAAAAGCAGCGAGCTGAATGGGGGAGGATATACGGACGACGGAGACTGGTTCACGGTATTGCTCCTTTTATTGAGAATGGTTATCATGTATGTATAAGTATACCTCCTTTAGGTTCAACAAAAAAGAAGCCTATCAACAAGTGTCGATAAGCTTCTCCAATTTTTATTTGATGAGCTTGGGCAATTCCTCCAGCAGCCATTCTCGAGTGGAAGCATCACTTTCAGTTTTGCCAATATCCTGAGTGTACACACGTCCCCGTTTGACAGCAGGAAGCTGGAGCCACAGCTTGCTTTTCATTAACTGTTCGGTGGATTGTTGGGCTTCTGAACTTGGTGTTCTTAGTATGAAAATCCGATCTCCAGCGTATTGTCCGATCACTTCCTGAGATATTTGTACAAATCCTTTGTCCTCATCCAGTGCTTTCTGAATAAGAGGAGTAGGCTTGAAACCATTCTTTTCATACAGTATTTGTGACAGTCCTGTCCGTCCCATTGCGAATAAACGGTCGCCAGGATAGTAGGTAAACACTGAAGCAGTTTCCCCCGCCTTAACACCCTCTGCGTGAAGCTTGGTCCACATCTCCGCTTCCTTTATTTTATATTGGGCAAGCCAATCTTCAGCAGCCTTTTTCTTATTCACAATGTCTCCGAGATGCAGCAAACGTTCGTTTAACGGGGCAAAGGTATCGAACATAATTGTAGGTGCAATTTTTGTTAACGCTGCGTATTGTTTTTCATCTGTATCGGCGGTAATGATTAGGTCAGGCTGTAGTTCCAAGGTTTTTTCCAAATTAATCGGGAACCCCAGATCGGCCACGTTCTGAACCTGCTTCTCATAAACCTTGCCTTCAATCATAGAAGTCGATGTACCTATAGCTTGTACGTCTAAAACCAATAGATCCCCATAGTTTTCTCCGAAGTAAGCAATGCGCCCAGGAGTCGTGGGAATGTTCACTGTATGTCCCTTATAGTCTGTGTAGTCACGAGTTGTGGCAGCTTCCGATGTTTTTGTAGATGCTGTTGTGTTGCTGCTTGCAGTCTGATTGTCAGATGCGCCGCATCCCAGTAGCAACGCCCCCATAAGAAAGAAAAGGCAGATCAGGGCAGTGTATTGTCGAGTAGAATTTTTGTTGATTGTCGAGTTCTTGTTGACCATAGCAACCTCCGTATAATAGAATGATTCAGAATTTTGTAAATGAGAATTATTATCACAAAAGCAATGATAAGCGCTGGACCCTCAATACTCAATGGACAAACTTGGTCAATGAATCCGATTTTGTACAAAATAATTCTCATGTGTTCTTAGCTCATTTCAGGTTTTTCAAATTTTATTGATATGTCATTTTTTATGGTATAGAATATCGTTTTTATACATTTGAAAGGGGTTTTGAAATGGCATTGTTTATTACATATGTTTTACTAGGTTTCTCTATAGCACTACCTGTAGGTACAATTACGGTTGAAATGACGAAGCAAGGGCTAAAGAATGGATTCATGCATGGATGGATTGTGGGCCTTGGGGGGATGACCGTCGATTTGTTATTAATCATTGGTTTATATTTTGGTCTGGCCTCTGTTTTGTCATTATCTGTTGTACAGGTGATCATGTGGCTCATTGGAGCTATATTTTTGTGCTACGTGGGGTACGACAGCATTAAAAATGCGGATCATGATATTGCACTGGAAGGAGAAAAAAAGACGAAATCATTATTTTCTTCCTATAAAAATGGACTGCTTGTAGCTGTTTCACCGGGGAATTTAGTGTTCTGGGTGAGTGTTTTTGGGACTGTGCTGGCAAGCTCATTTGATCAGTCAAATACAAGTCAATTCTTGGTTGTTGGCTTAGGTATTTTGTTTGGTATTCTTATCCATGATTTAGGCTTGATGGCCCTTGTTGCGACAACACGAAAAGCGATGAATCGAACCGCCATCAAGTGGGTCACGATCAGTGCTGGTGTGGTCTTGATCGGTTTTTCTTTTTATTTCCTGTATGAATTTATGATCACTCTCCAAAAGATTTTATAGCATTACACAAGGATACGTTCAAGCTTGTCATGCCAGTCTGCATAAATCGAACAAGTCCTTCATAGACATGTACTAATTCATTTAAAACATGTGCTGAAGGGGTTGATGACATGCGCCGGATTTCATGGATGCTTGCCATGGTCATGTGTGTAACGCTGCTACTGGCCGGGTGCGGCAAGAAGAGCGCGGACGATGTGGTTAAAGATTTGAGTGACGTGGTGAGCGACCTGAACAGCTACCACGGTACAGCTTTGATGACGCTGCATACCGGCGACACGCCGCAGGAATACAAGGTTGATATTTCCTACCGCAAGCCGTCCTATTACCGAATTGCCATGACGAACGAGAAAAAGGATGTTACGCAAATTGTGCTTCGTAATGATGAGGGTGTATTTGTACTGACACCCAGCCTGAACAAAAGCTTCCGTTTCAAAAGCGACTGGCCAAACAATCAGGGTCAAGTATATTTATATGAAACGTTAGTTCGCAGCATTATCGGCGATGCCTCCCGTCAGTTGGCTACCGACGATAAATCCTATGTGTTTGATGTGGCAGCAAATTACAACAGCCATGCGCTGGTGAGACAAAAGATATGGCTGTCCAAAAATGACTATGCACCCACTCAGGTACAGGTGTCTGATGCGAATGCCAAGGTAGTTGTTGATCTGAAATTCGATCAATTTGCTTTTGATACGAAGTTTGACAAGGACTCCTTTGATATGGAGCGGAACATGGCTTCAGGTAAGACGAGTACGGGTAGCGAAGGGGCGCCATCTTCTGGAGCAGTAGATTCCAGCGGTCAGCTTGATCCTTCCGGTGCGATGGATGGGACGACTGGCGTGACGTCTGGCGAACCCGGACAAGAGCAGGGAACAACAGGGGATGCAGTCCAGCAGCAGTCAGGGGAAGCGAAGGTGGACGGTACTGCCACAAACGATACATCCAAACCGGACGCAGCAGCCAACGCAGAGGCGCAGCAACAAACCCCGGGCACATCGGATGCCACAAACGGAACGTCAGCGGGAACAGATGCGGCAGAAGCTGTGATGGGTGAGTTCGGCTTGATCGAACCGTCCTACACGCCAGCCGGAGTACAGATCAAGGATACGCCGGAGCTGGAGGATAATGGTACACATGCGGTGATGCTGCGGTATAGTGGAACGTATAACTATACCATTGTAGAGGCACGTCCCAAAGATCGGGCGGTCGCACTGGCCGCAGGCGAACTGGTTGATATTGGAGGAAGCTTTGCCGTTCTGACCGGAGGCGAACAGCAGACGATGACCTGGATGAATGACGGAATCGAGTTCAGAATCACCAGTGCTGACCTGCCTGTGAGCGAAATGATACAAATTGCCGCTTCTATACAGGATCAATCGGGTAAATAAAACTTTATAGACGGATGCAGACGGTCTAGAGTGTAAAAATGCTCTGCTGCCGCCCGTATCCGTCTTTTGTTCATTCGCGGTCTAGGATGTGCACCGCTTGTATGTCGTGTTCATTGTAGAGGATGCAGGCAAACGTCTCCTGCCATTGACAGCCACGTTTTTGAACATTACCATTAACCTTTGGAAGCAAGAACTTTGCCACACTCCGAATGGTAAAAGGTTATGTTACAGGCTAACAATTGAAGAAGGTGACTGGATTTGCAAGCACAATACAGATCGACCCGGGCCGAAATCAACCTGGATCACCTTGGCGCCAACTATGAAGCTTTTCGCAAGGCATTGCCAGCGGATAAGCTGATACTGGTCTGTGTCAAGGCTAATGCCTACGGACACGGTGCCGTGGAAATTTCAAAGGAATTGGAACGCCTTGGTGCGGATTATTTGAGCGTCGCTTTTCTGGATGAAGCGTTGGAGCTTCGTCATGCGGGGGTTCAGCTACCGATTCTTGTACTCGGCTATACCTCACCGGAAGCTGTACAAACGGCTTGGGAGCATGATATCTCATTGACTGTGTTCAGTGAAGAAGTGCTGGAGGGTATCCGCAGACTGGACCGCCAAGGAAACGAACGCAAGCTGAAGGTGCACATCAAAATAGACAGTGGCATGGGAAGACTGGGTTTGCTGCCTGGAGAAGAGGCTATGGCTTTTGTCCGGCAGGCTCACGAATTAGAGCAGGTGCTGCTGGAAGGCATGTACACCCATTTTGCCCGCGCGGATGAAGAAGACAAAAGCTATACACTGCTGCAATATGATCGGTTTCGGGGCGTGGCGGAAGCGCTAAGGGAACAAGGTATTACCATTCCCATTATACATACGGGCAATAGCGCCGCCACCATTGATACCCCTTCTCTTTCCCCCAATATGGTGCGGATTGGTATCAGTATATACGGTCTGTATCCGTCTGATGAGGTTAATCGGCAAGCCATTGAGCTGCTGCCTGTATTGTCATTGAAGACGGCGGTGGTTTACACCAAAACGCTTCCTCCCGGCTGGGGAGTTAGTTATGGCACCCGGTATGTAACCTCCAGTGAAGAACGGATCGGTACACTGCCAATCGGCTATGCGGATGGATACTCCCGCATGCTGAGTGGGAAGATCGAAGTGTTGATACGCGGTCGCCGCGTCCCGGTACTCGGTACGATTTGCATGGACCAGTGTATGGTATCCTTACAATCTTTCGCAGAAGATGCGGAAGAAATCCAAACCGGCGAAGAGGTTGTTCTCATCGGCCAGCAGTCCGGCGAAACTATCGCGGCGGATGAGTTGGCATCCAAGCTTGGTACGATCCACTATGAGGTGATCTGCATGATCGCAGATAGGGTACCGCGTGTATACACACGAGGTCATGTTCCTGTTGTTCGAGTGAACTCGCTTCTTCCAACCCGCTGGAATTAATTTCATAACGCAAATTACCGAATAAAAGCAGGAGTTTTCGCAGAACGTCCCGAAATATGTACAAAGGAAAGAAAAGAGCGCTATAACTGTCAAAAGACGCATCAGGCTCCGCTGACACTTGTATTTCGGGGATCAAACGCCTGTACGAAAACGAACTGCGTAGTTTATAATGGAATGCAGCATAGATGATATACGAATATCATATACATTCTCTTGTATTCCGTTTGAATAAATTACCGGGAATAACGTTATAATGGTACAATGGCGACAAGGTTTTGGGGGTGGAAGAGAAGTTGGCCAATTTGCAGAACACCAAAAGAATAATGATCAGTTTGCCAGATCATCTCTTGCAGGAAGTGGACGGGATCGTAGCTATGGAAAATTCCAACCGCAGTGAATTTATCAGGCAGGCCATGAAGCTGTATGTAGGCGAACGTAAAAAACGTTACATTCGTGAAGCTATGCAGCGTGGATACATGGAAATGGCTAAAATTAACTTAACCATGGCATCCGAAGCCTTTCACGCGGAGGAAGATGCAAACAGCACCTTGGGCCGTACAGTTAGCGGGGTGTAATCCATATTGATCGTAAAGCGCGGCGACGTTTTTTTTGCAGACCTTTCACCCGTAGTCGGTTCCGAGCAAGGTGGCGTCAGACCTGTGCTGATCATTCAAAATGATATCGGCAACCGGTTTAGTCCTACTGTGATCGTAGCAGCTATCACCGCTCAGATTCAGAAGGCAAAGCTGCCTACACACGTGGAAATCGACGCGGCGACGCATGGCTTTGATCGTGATTCTGTTGTTCTTCTGGAGCAAATTCGGACGATCGACAAGCAAAGGCTTACCGACAAAATCACCCATTTAGATGAAGAAACCATGCGCAAAGTGAGCGATTCGCTACAAATCAGTCTCGGTTTGATTGATTTTTAGCGTGATGGAACGACGAGTGAAACGGGAAAAGGGCAGCGCTTGGGCGCTGCCCTTTTGCGTGTCCAATGAAAAATGCAGGTAGGGCTTGCTTTAACGTCACCTGCTGGCGCTTTGAATCTTTTTTTGTGATAATGAAAGACATGGTGTACGACAAGAGCTGTGAGGAAGAAGGGATAGGTTTGTCTAACGAGGAAACGAAGACGGAAATCCGGCAGGAGCCGAACGAAGCAGAACGCCAAGAGCGGATTGTCAAACAAGTGGCGAGAGAGCTGTCGCTGGCACTCAAGCAAATCCGGACAACGATCAGTTTGTTGGATGAAGGGAATACAATTCCTTTTATCGCGCGTTATCGTAAGGAAATGACAGGAGAGCTGGATGAAAATCAGCTGCGTGAAATTGAAGATCGTGTGGTGTATTTGCGTAATCTGGAAGATCGTAAGGTAGAGGTCATCCGCATTATTGATGAGCAGGGCAAGCTGACGGAAGACCTGCAGGCTGCTATCACCTCTGCGGTTAAACTTCAGGAAGTGGAGGATCTGTATCGTCCGTATCGGCAAAAACGAAAAACCCGCGCCAGTGTAGCAAAGGAACGGGGACTGGAGCCGCTGTCCATCTGGATCTGGAGCCAGCCGAAACAGGGCGATGCTCTGAAAGAAGCCGAGTCCTATGTAAATGCGGAACTGGGAGTGGACAGCGCCGAGGCGGCCATCCAAGGAGCCTTGGACATTTTAGCTGAAAATATAGCGGATGATGCGTCTATTCGCCAATGGGTACGCCGATACACGCTGGACCATGGTATGTTGACCTCCGAAGCGAAGGACGCGGAGCAAGAATCCGTGTATGAGAACTACTACAGCTATCGTGAGCTCGCTAAGAAAATGCCACCTCACCGTATTCTGGCGATTAATCGCGGGGAGCGGGAAGGCATTCTTAAGGTTGGTCTGGAGGTAGCGCCAGATTCCATTTACAATTACGTGGCTGGCCAAGTGATTAAAGGATCGTCTGTCGTGCAAGATCTGCTGCGCAGTGTCATTGAGGATGCGTATAAAAGACTTATCGCGCCATCTATCGAGCGTGAAGTACGCGCTGAAATGACGGAGAAGGGCGAGCAGCAGGCCATCTCCATTTTTGCAGGCAACTTGCGCAGCCTGTTGCTACAGGCTCCGATCAAGGGCCGACGTGTGCTCGGTGTCGATCCGGCCTATCGGACAGGCTGTAAGCTGGCGGCTGTCGATGACACCGGCAAGCTGCTCGAAGTGGCTGTGACGTATCCGACACCGCCGAACAACAAGAAGCGCGAGGCTGCTGAAAAGTTCAAGCAGCTAATTGCCCAATATGGTATCGAATTGATTGTCATTGGTAACGGAACCGCTTCGCGCGAGACAGAGCAATTTGTAGCGGAAGTCATTGCGGACATTGGTGACAGCAGTCTAGCGTATCTGATCGTCAATGAGGCGGGCGCGAGCGTATACTCTGCCTCCAAGCTGGCACAGGAGGAATTTCCCGATTTGGACGTGGCTGAGCGCAGTGCGGCTTCCATCGCACGTCGTGTGCAGGACCCGCTGGCTGAGCTGGTCAAAATTGAGCCGAAGGCTATTGGTGTAGGCCAATACCAGCATGATGTGTCGCAGAAACATCTGGATGAAAGCTTAAAGGATGTTGTCGAATCAGCCGTTAACCATGTCGGTGTGGATGTGAATACGGCTTCCTCTGCGCTGTTATCCTATGTAGCGGGGATCAATGCGACGATTGCCAAAAACATCGTTAAGTACCGTGAGGAAAACGGTAAATTCAGCAACCGTCGTCAGTTGCAGAAGGTGCCGCGTCTTGGTGCAAAAACCTACGAGCAATCTGTAGGCTTTATCCGTATACCGGGTGGAGAAAATCCGCTGGACCGTACACCGATTCACCCTGAATCGTATGCTGTCGTAGACCGCCTGTTGGCGGAACTGAACATCAGCGCCCACGATCTGGGTACTAAGACTGCAATGGAAGCACTGAGCGTGTCCAACATTGACGAATTGGCTGCAAAGCTTGAAGTCGGCGTGCCAACACTGAAGGATATTCTGGACAGTCTCCAGCGTCCGGGCCGTGACCCGCGTGACGAGCTGCCGTTGCCTGTATTCCGCAAGGATGTGCTGAAGATCGAGGATCTCTCACCGGGTATGGAGCTTCAGGGAACCGTCCGCAATGTCATTGATTTCGGCGCATTTGTCGATATCGGTATTAAAAGTGACGGGTTGGTTCATATTTCACAGCTGCGCAGTGGCTTCGTAAAGCATCCGATGGATGTCGTATCTGTCGGTGATAACGTGACGGTGTGGGTGTTAAATGTTGATTTGAAAAAAGGCAGGGTTGGTCTGACGATGAAACCTCCTGCAGAGGCGCAATCGCAGGCATAATACTTTAAATAAAGCTGTACAACCTTCTTGTGAAGGTATAACAAAAGCCGGAATCTCCGAACTGATCGGAGATTCCGGCTTTCATTTTTGGATGCCTTAGCTTCTAACCGTTGTTGGCATCGAACTCCACGCCAGGTGCTTTATGATAAAAAAACCAACAATCGTTCAACAGTTTAATTTGGCGCCGGTCCTTTTTGTAAAAGGCCCGCATGAGCTGGTTGCTGAGCCATTGAGGCAAGCCGATCTCCTCCTCTGCGTTACTTCTGTATGTTTAGCATATGGGGTGGGTACCTAAAGTGTGCTTATGAATTGGGGGTTAGACTTCGGTCATTATTTTATAATATGCTTGTCAGTAAGGAGCAAAGGAGGAGAGACTGTTAGGATGGAGTCCAAGTCCCTGAGCAATTCAATGAACCATTCAATGAGCCGTTCTATGAGTAATGAAGAGCTTCAAGAATGGGTAGAGCGCATTTCGCTGGAGAGCTTCGGTGTGCCGTTTCGACATCAAGCCACCTTTAATGCGCGCCTGTCTTCCACAGGCGGTAGGTATTTTATGAAAAGTCATCATATTGAAATTAATCCACATCAACTCGCAGCTTACGGACGTTCTGAGGTGGAGAAAATTATTAAGCATGAGCTGTGCCATTATCATTTACATTTGCGAGGGATGGGCTATCAGCATCGAGATGCTGACTTCAAAGCATGGCTTGCCCGTGTAGGAGGGAGCAGGCATTGTCAGACTCTGCCAGGAAGAACGGAACGTAAGCCTCAGCCTTATCGTTACAAGCTAGTATGCGTTTCCTGTAAACAGGAGTATATGCGCAAGCGTAAGATGAATCCTCAGCGGTATCGCTGTGGGAAGTGTGGAGGTAAGCTTCGCCTGTTGGCACTTGACGGCACCCCCTGAATCATGGTAAATTAACCATACTGTATGATAATTTACAGTAATGTTCCCTGATAGCTCAGTTGGTAGAGCACTCGACTGTTAATCGAGTTGTCACAGGTTCGAGTCCTGTTCGGGGAGCCATGGAGAGGTACCCAAGTGGCTATAAGGGGACCCTCTGCTAAGGGGTTAGGCTGCGAAAGCGGTGCGAGGGTTCGAATCCCTCTCTCTCCGTTGGTATTTTAAGCAGAAAAAGGACGCTCGTATGCATTGTAATGATGCTTGCGAGCGTCCTTTTCGTCTATATCTGCTTTGAGAATAACGGTGGACTGAAATCGTTTAAATGGAGAGGCGGACGTGCTTCGTACAGCATGAAGCGACGTTAGCCTGTCTTGTACGCAGCCAATAACTTCTATTTCACGCTGTCAGCCTCGACTGTCTTGAGTATGTTCAACAGAGCATGAGCAACGCCATCTTCTGCATTAGTCAGAGTCACTTCGGAGCAGACGGCCTTGATGTCGTCTTTTGCATTGCCCATGGCAATGCCTGTTCCTACCATCGTCAGCATGGAGATATCGTTGTAGCTGTCCCCAATCGCTACGGCTTCCTGCATGGGAATGCTCAGATGATTCGCCAGATAACGCAATGCATTACCTTTAGACGCATCCCTATGCTCGACTTCAAAGTTACGGTCTGAAGAGATGACCATGTTCAGGCCCTGAAAACCTCGGTAACGTTCACGGCCCCAATCCAATTTGGCTTGATCAAAGGAGAAACAGAGCACGTTATAAATCTCTACATCCAGTGGAATGTCCTCATATGAAGCGATGCGAGTATGTCCGGTCTGTTCATATTGTTTTTCAGCTGCATGTAATAAAGTATCCAGCGAAATATCCGGGTTGGAGCTCAGCAAGCGGTCCATTTCAACAGCAAGCAGCTGATGTCCGTTTTGTGGAGAATAAATAGCGCGGTCTGTCATGACCTCATAGTAAAAGTCGTTGTCATGCAGCCAGCTCAGCACTTCAAACGTTTCACTGCGGCCCATAGGAGTAGAGGTTAACTGACGACGATGCACATCGTGTACGGTTGCGCCGTTTGCTCCAATGACGGGAGTTACAAGCTCTGCTTCCTCTAGCTTCGTCCAGGCGTCATAAGCAGCTCTACCAGTGGCAATTGTCACCTGAACGCCTTGCTGCTGTGCTTGGCGTATAGCCTCCGCGTTCACTTTGCTTATTTTTCCTTCCTCGTTCAGCAGTGTTCCATCCATATCAATCGCAAACAGTTTCATTTCTCTCCAGCTCCTGTCTTTCGATATCTCTGTGATAAATCTTGAGCTCTAGCTAAGCAGTTTCATATTTTATGAGGGTACAACAACTTCCACATCATAATGTTGCAAAATTTCCAGCATCGCTGGTTCTGGCAATCTGTCGGTGATCACGATATTAACTTCAGACAGATCGGCAAAACGATATGGAAAATTGATTCCGAATTTCGAATGGTCCGCAAGGATGATCACCTGATCTGCCTGTTTCATCATCTGATGCTTTAGCATGCCGTCTTCTTCATGAATCAGGCTTAGTCCGTGGGCAGATATACCACCAATCCCGATAAAGGCTTTGTCTACAAAATAGTGAGACAAAGTGGCGATCACGGAGGAGCCATATACATATCGGTGTTCTTTTTGCAGGCGGCCTCCCAGCAGATGAATGGAGACACCGTCTTTTCCAGATAGCACGTCAGCCTGATTGATTGAATTGGTGATGACCGAACATTCCTGCACATTCAGTCTTTCTGCACACGCCTGTACGGTGGTAGAGGAATCCAATATAATACGATCCTTATCTCGTACCATGCTGGCAGCCAGCTGTCCGATCACTTGTTTCTCCTCGGATACAGTAAGTAGTCTTTCATTATAATTTCCAATTGGATCGTGATGAAGTGTAGGGAGAAGAGCGCCGCCGCGGGTGCGAATAATTTTTTGATGCTCTTCAAGTTTTACGAGGTCTCGACGGGCCGTATCTCGTGAAACATTAAAAAATTCACAAATATCATCCACCGAAATACGCTTATGAAGCTGTAAGTAATCAACGATTTTTAACATTCGTTCTTCCTGATACATAAAAAGCTCCTCTGATATATAATTATTTCGGTATCTCGTAAGTGATTATAAGTAAATACAAGTGATATTGCAATCATTTATCGCTGTTTTCAGGATTTTAGTGATTTTAGATAAGGTATTGTAAGTAAATGCGAATTTTGTGCTTATAAAAACTGCTTTTTTAAAAATTTTAGAAATAAGTATTGCCATTCGTTATTCTATTTGATATACTCTTTCTTGTCGCCAAGTTGGCGTATAATAATAAGGCCCGTTGGTCAAGGGGTTAAGACACCTCCCTTTCACGGAGGTAACAGGGGTTCGAATCCCCTACGGGTCATTGTTGTCTTTATAGACTACATGTTGCATGCTTAAGGGAAATTCCTGAGGTCTGGTCTAATGGCGGACAGCTTGGATGAACAGCATGAGCCATTAGCTCAGTTGGTAGAGCACCTGACTTTTAATCAGGGTGTCGAAGGTTCGAGTCCTTCATGGCTCACCATTTATATTTTGTTATGCGGTCGTGGTGGAATGGCAGACACGCTATCTTGAGGGGGTAGTGAGCGTACGCTCGTGGAGGTTCGAGTCCTCTCGACCGCATCAATGGAATAAACGGAAAAGTCTCTCGCGGTAGAGGCTTTTTTTATTTGTGTAGTGATGTAATAAAGTAATGATTATGATGAAATAATGATTCCATAGTATAATATAATGCCATAATGTTATAGAATGATAAGTATAAACTTATGAAGTGACGGTGAAAAATATGGACACTCAACTGTTAGGAAATATATCAGAAAATATTTTGGGCTTGTTTCCGATTGTGAAGAAGAAATTTTTCACCTACGGTCCGCTCGATTTCCCATTACACTTGTCGCCTAATAACTTTCAAGTGCTCATGCTTCTGCGTGAAGTGCGTTCGTCTACAGTATCCGATTTGTCCAAACAACTTAATGTCTCACGTCCAAACATGACTCCTCTTCTGGATAAGTTGGTGGAGCATGGGTTGGCTGACCGCCAATCGTGTGATTCGGATCGCAGAGTCGTGAATGTGGCGATTACACAGGAAGGCGATGCTTTTTGTGAACAGGTATTTCATACCTTCTCCAATAAAATTCAAGAAAGACTGGTGTATTTGCCAGAAGAAGATTTATTGCATCTGAGTGAAACTTTGAATGAATTGAAGCATATCTTACTTAAAATCGACAACTCTGCTACGTGATTGGCGTAAGTGAACTGGCTTAAAGACCGCCCTTTCTTCGGAAAACAGGCGGTTTTTGTTGCGTGTTGTGGTATAATGGAAACCAACATACATAATTCGGTAATTTTAGCATACGTGATCTTTGAAATGGGAACAGAGAACATGATATCGTTATTTGAGAGCCTGCTAGGGAGGAAGGAACTTCTATGCAATCTATTTACCATCGCATTGAGGAACTCATCAAGGAACGGGGAATGACGAAAAAGGCGTTCTGCCAGCAGTTAGGCATTAGTACAGGGAACTTCGGGGATTGGAAAAGAGGAAAAACGACGCCGGGCACGAATAAACTCATTGAAATTGCTTCGTTTTTTGATGCCAGTCTGGATTGGATCATGCTGGGTCGAGATGTACAGGGTGAGGTGCTAAAGGAGTCGCAAGACCCTTATTTTTTTGGCGCTTCAGGGCAACTGAATTGCCAGGGGGAACCGCTTAGTGAGGCGGAAAGAAATTTTATACTTGAGTATATTGAATTTACCCGCTTTCGTAAAGAGAAAAACCAGCGCAATTCTACTATGAGGTAATGGTTGCTTAGGATTTGATGAGGATTACTAATGAGTAAGGCTTGAAAAATGAAAATTATTTCAGAAAAAGTTACTGTGTCGGAGGGGAAACATTTTGGGAGATCAAACTATTTATCAGCGGATTGAAGCTTTGATTAAGGATCGCGGAATGACCAAGAAGGCATTTTGTGAAAAACTTAAAATCAGTTCAGGGAATCTCGGTGATTGGAGAAGGGGTAAAACAACGCCGGGTACCACCCATTTGATTCAGATTTCGGACTTTTTTAATGTATCGCTCGATTGGTTAATGAAAGGGATTAAGCCAGGAGAAGGCGTACTTCAGGAGCAGAAGGCTGCTTATTTTTTTGGAGTGATGGGGCCACTGAATTGCCAGGCAGAAGATCTTGAGACGGAAGAACAGAATTTTATTTTAGAATATGTTGAATTTGCAAAATACCGTAAGCAAAAAAGTGAGAAGGATAAAACAAAGCCGGAATAATTTTTTGGCTAAAGATCGTCTGGGTTGAAGACCCGTAAACGAACGAGTGGGGTTCGCTTTACGGGTCTATTTGGTTTCTTGGTGATATGGAATGACCTATATGTAACTGGAATGCTTGTTAGGTTTAGAGTGCGGTGCCTCCTTATAGTCGTTATCGTCGATGTTCAGAATTGCAGCAACTTGTTTTCTGTACCTTTGTGCTTTGCGGGTGCCGTGAATCAGATTGGACAAGCGTGAAGGCGGAATATTGTGTGTCTCACAAAATGTTTTCTGATCCAGTCGAAGTTCGACAAGCCGTTGTTTGATGGCCCACCCGAAGGAGGTGACAGGCATTTTGTTATTCAAGAGAAATCGCCCCTTACGGATTCTTGCGGAATAATTGGTGTGTTATAATAATCATCAGTAAACATGTTAGAATTAACCATCTAACACTATGATACACTTTTATACGTGTTTTTACAATCGTAAATGCGTCATTTTGTTGAATTAATTACTTAATTAAGTGCTAGGTGGTTCTGATAATCCGTCTAGAGTCTGCTAATGCTGTGAATTGCGATTATATGTGGATAAAAAACACTCTGCCACCTGAGGAAAGGGACAGAGTGTTTTTGGTGTTGTGACCACATTGGCGAAACGACGCATCAGGGGGATGCTGGAAGGCGTTTGAATAGACCTGAGGAGGAAAACAGTCTAGGTTCATCCAATTGGTTATTATGGCTCATATAAAGAGGTAGAGTGATGTAGGAGCTGGACCAATGTCTGTGAAGAAAGCGACGCTGAGATGCAGTTGGCTCAGGTTGGTTAAGCTTCTTCCAGGCAGAGAGGAGCTCGCTTGTCATACGCTCCATAAGAGGGTTCTTTTCCTCATAAGGAGGATTGAGTAGTTTGAAGGCATCTTCCACACAGAAGGACACCGCTGCGCTAAGATAGCCGTGAACGGTCTGTTCTACATCGTTTCCGAGGAGGAAGTTAATCCAGGTGTGAACGGTAGCGAGTGTGCCAATCGCATTGTATTGAATGAGTATGGATTCCAACTGGTCAAATTCAAGCCAAGGATAAAGAGCCTTAGCGAGCTTGAGCAGACGCTGACCGGATAGACGAAACTCCTTCACATGCTGCCAGGAGGGACGTTGGGTATGCAGCATCTTATCAATGAGGGCGATCCGCCAACTGTCATTCTGCTGGATGGCGACATACAGACTTTTGATAGCCATGCCGTCAACGGTTGTAAATTGAGGATACAAATCATCCAGCATGTAATGTTCCAGGTCTTGTAGACTGTTCAAATGTCCGTTACGGGATAGTTTCTCCAGTCCGTTGAAACGGGTGAAGCCACCAACAGGTAGGGAAGGGTCCAACAATAATGCATAGTTCAGCAAGCGGTTGCCTTTATGCAGGGTGGTTCGCCTCCTCGAAGTGAATCCTTATGTTACGTTATTTCACTCTTTACTTGGGGGGACGAAAGATATTCGAAATATATGTAATATATATTTACATTTAAGTAGCTTTTGTGTCAAATTAAATATTCTTATCGCTCATATATGTTAGTTAAAATAACATATAAAATAATTATTATATTTTTGTTTACAAATAGTTGATGAGAGAGTATAATAAATCTGTTGCCTCATTACATTATGATTTGCGGTCGTGGTGGAATGGCAGACACGCTATCTTGAGGGGGTAGTGGGCGTACGCCCGTGGAGGTTCGAGTCCTCTCGACCGCATTATATGCAAGACTCAGTTAAAAAAGCATCCTGACACGGTTTACGTGAAGGGATGCTTTTTTTGTTAAGCATTTTTCGTTATATCCTTTTGCCACAGAACAACGGTAGACAACCGGTCGTTTATTAACTGTGATAAAGAAGGATGTCAGTTTTGCTGCAAAAGCTTCTCTATATCTCCCGCCAGCTTATCTGGAGTGGTTTGCGGTGCATAGCGCTTAAATACGTTACCTTCTCGTGTAATTAAGAATTTAGTAAAATTCCATTTGATCGCTTTGGACCCTAATACCCCCGGAGCAGTTTGGGTCAGGTAACGAAATAAGGGGTGCGCTTGATCGCCATTGACATCTGTCTTGGCGAACATCGGAAAGGTAACACCATAATTGATCTGGCAAAACTCGGAAATCTCCTCGCTGGAACCTGGCTCTTGTTTGGCAAATTGGTTGCTGGGAAATCCCAAAATTTCGAGCCCCTGTTCATGGTACTGGTCATATAGCTCTTGTAGCGCTTTGTATTGGGGGGTTAACCCACATTTGCTGGCAGTGTTCACGATAAGCAGAACGTTCCCTTCATATGTGGATAACGGAATTTGTTTCCCTTGCAGGGTGTGCGCATCATATTCATAAACGGTCATAGTATCTCTCCTTATTCAATATTCAGCAATTAAATTGTAAGCAATTAAAATCGAGGTTGCAAGTTTTGAAAAGCTGTATCAAGCCTTTAGCCGCTGTAAAATCGTATTTTGTTCAAAACAGTAAATCGCACCGCAAATGGAGCGAATTAAGGTGTTTCTTCTTATAAAAGCGGGTTCAATCGGTGTTTAGCTGGTACATATAGCGTATTTTCTTCTCTTTTTACAAAAAAAGGCCAAAAACGCCCTACCCTACGCCAATATTGACATGCTTGTCATTTTCGAAAAGGGATGAAAAACAGAGATTGAAGGAGCTGTGAGAAGCATAGTTGCATTGTAAGCGCTATTATTAATATCCTAGGCTCTAAAGGCCGATTTATAACCCCGCAGTTGAGCTTTACAGTCTTCCATGCGCGGGTGTATGATTCAAGACGTAATTTCAAATTAACTTGAATGAAGCAACAACGAAATGTCTATAGCGCTGAATTTTGCAGTTGCAAAAGCGGGGGAACCAATCGAGATTGTACGGCTTCGGAAGCCGTGTGTCTCATGGGGTGAATTTTCAGGTCAAGTGCCAGAAATAGGGCGACTCTCACGTCCGAATCCGACAGCTAACCTCGTAAGCGTACAGGGAGAGGCAACAAACCGCCGTGTGCAGCCATGGTTTATTTTATCATGGATATGTAAGAAGCCGGAGGAAAGCCTTTTTCCTTCGGCTTCTTTTTGTTGTCTTTTTATACCGGGAGAGGAGCTACTGATGGAAGGTCGGTTAATTATTGTCACTGCACCGAATGAAGCGGGCAGAAGTTTTGTGAAATTGCTTATTTTCAAAAAATTGGCGTTTGCAGTTCTCACGAATAGCGCCCAGGAGGAACGACAGCTCAAAAAAATGGGTGTGGAGCACATTGTCCGCATCAATACCATGCAAGCAGGAAAATGGAATTTTCCAAAAAAAGAAATTGGTAGTGTGTATTTGTTCGAGAACAGCTTGAATCTGACGTGCCGTTTCCTGCAAATATGTCGGCCGCTAACATCGGAATCGATCTATGTTATTACGCACGGCTGTAATCCACAAGGAATTTATCGGGGATTGGGAGCGGATCATGTGATCTACACATTGAACGGAGAGGTGGGTTTTCTGCTGAACGGATAAGCACTTATAACATAGTTGTTTTATGATTTTATGATCAAATAAGAATGGCGATCTGAGGACCGATACGGAGGGTATAAACATGATGGATATATACATGCTGCTCGTCATGGCTGTGAGTTATGGAGTGATACTGCTGTTTGTACGCTGGTGTGATGCGCAGACCTCTAAAGGAGGACGAAGAGGATGATCGTTATACTTGGACTTACGGCTATTGTGTTTATGTATTTAATCTACGCACTCCTGAACCCTGAAAAGTTCTAATCAGCTATAGGGGATAGAGCGGGCGGGAACAACAGATCTGAATATTAAGCATCATAGGTAGCAGGTTTTCGCAAACGTGTGCACACGTTTGGTGCTCTGGAAGCAGGTCTGTTGTTCCAAACGCAGGAGCATTTTGAAGGAGGAATAAAGGATGGAGCTGCTTCAAATTGGAATTGTGATCGTCATATTGCTGCTCTTGGTAAAGCCAGTGGGCACCTATATGTATCATGTATTCTCGAATGAACCCAATCGGACGGATCGGATTTTTGGCGGAACAGAAAAGCTGATTTATAAGATAGTAGGATTGAAGAAGCTGGAGAGCATGCGTTGGACTACGTATGTTATGAGTTTCATTGCAACGAATGTCGTGCTTGTGGCGATCAGCTACTTGCTGTTGCGTTTACAGGGAATGCTTCCCGGTAATCCGGCTGGAAACAGTAATATGGAAGCATCACTAGCTTTTAATACGGTAATCAGCTTTATGACGAATACGAATCTCCAACATTATAGCGGAGAAAGCGGGCTTACGTATCTGACACAGATGGCGTTCGTCACGATGATGATGTTCACTTCGGCTGCTTCCGGTTTTGCGGTTGCTGCGGCTTTTATGAGAGGATTGACGCGGCGCGGTGAAGGGATGGGCAATTTCTTTCAAGATTTTATTAAAGCCATTATAAGGATTTTCCTGCCGCTGGCCTTTGTGCTTACGCTGGTGCTGGTTGGATTGAAGGTACCACAGACGCTACAGCCTACGGCGGATCTTACGACGCTGAGCGGAACACAGCAGCAGATTTCTATGGGGCCCATTGCTTCTCTGGAGTCCATCAAGCATTTGGGGACGAATGGAGGCGGTTATGCGGGAGCTAACTCTGCGCATCCTTTTGAAAATCCAAGTCCTTGGACGAACGTGCTGGAAATTTTGGCAATGTGGATAATGCCGGCTTCGTTGCCGTATACCTTTGGATTGTTTGCCCGTAATCGTAAGCAGGGCTGGATTATTTTTAGCTCCATGATGGTATTGTTTCTTATTTTTCTATCTATTACGTACGTGTCTGAAAAGACAGGTAACCCGTTAATCCAGACACTGGGTGTGGATGCTTCTCAAGGAAGCATGGAAGGGAAAGAGGTTCGTTTCGGCATTGGACAATCGGCTTTATTCACTGCGGTCACAACAGCGGCAACGACAGGTTCGGTCAATAATATGCATGATACACTAACCCCACTGGGTGGCATGGCTGCTTTGGGAGAAATGATGCTAAACGTCATTTTTGGCGGCAAGGGTGTCGGGCTGATGAATATGCTGATGTATGCGATTCTGGGTGTGTTTATATGCGGACTGATGGTCGGGAGAACTCCGGAATTTATGGGAAGGAAAATTGAAGGCAAGGAAATGAAGCTGATCGCGATTGCCATTTTGGTACATCCGTTCCTCATTCTCGCCCCAACTGCGCTTGCGTTTATGAGTCATTGGGGATACGACGCGGTCACTAACCCTGGCTATCACGGGTTGACTCAGGTGCTCTATGAATATGCGTCATCTGCTGCAAATAACGGTTCGGGATTTGAAGGTCTTTCGGATAACAACGTATTCTGGAACATGACAACGGGGCTGGTTATGTTCTTCGGACGATATGTATCTATGATTGCATTGTTGGCTGTGGCGGCTTCATTGAATGCCAAAGCACCGACTCCGGTGACGACGGGGACACTGCGTACGGACAACAAGTTATTTGGAGCCATTCTGATCGGGGTCGTGCTGCTGATTGGTGCGTTGACCTTTTTACCCGTTATCGTATTGGGACCTGTTGCTGAATTTTTGACCATGTGAAGAAGAAAATGAGAATGGATGAACGGGGTGTTTGATCATGAAGGAACAACGCAAACACATGCTGGACAGAAGCATCTTGAAGCATGCGATCAAGGATAGCTTTATAAAATTAAATCCGATGATTATGATGAAGAATCCTGTCATGTTCGTCGTGGAGATCGGTACATTGGTCGTGCTGCTAATGTTACTGCTTCCCGGTTATTTTGGAACTGGCAAGGAAATGGGCTTTAACCTGGCCGTGTTTGTTATTCTGTTGTTTACGTTGCTTTTTGCTAATTTTGCCGAAGCGCTCGCGGAGGGGCGGGGTAAGGCACAAGCTGCCTCTTTAAAAAAATCCAAGCAGGATACGCAAGCTAACAAGCTCATCGGAAATGACATTCAGGTGGTTAGCTCAACCGAATTGCGTAAGGGGGACGTGGTTATTGTCTCCCAGGGCGAAATGATCCCAAGCGATGGTGAGGTCATTGAAGGTCTGGCTTCGGTGGATGAATCTGCAATTACGGGCGAATCGGCTCCGGTCATCAAGGAATCGGGTGGTGATTTTTGCTCGGTAACCGGCGGGACGCGAGTGGTCAGTGACCGGATTAAGGTGCGGATTACGACAGAGCCGGGCGAGACATTTATTGATAAAATGATTTCGCTCGTGGAAGGCGCACAGCGGCAAAAAACGCCGAATGAGATTGCACTGAACACTTTGCTGATTAGCTTAACGATTATTTTTCTAATTGTAGTGGTTACGCTAGCGCCGATTGCCCGTCATTTTAACATTGATTTGCCTGTTCCTGTGCTGATTTCGTTGCTAGTCTGTCTGATTCCAACCACGATTGGAGGACTGCTGTCAGCCATCGGGATTGCCGGTATGGACCGGGTCACCCAGTTTAACGTGCTGGCCATGTCAGGCAAGGCGGTAGAAGCTTCTGGGGATATCAACACGATGATTTTGGATAAAACAGGTACAATCACCTTCGGGAACCGAATGGCGAGTGAATTCGTGCCTGTAGAGGGCGTGGAGAAGGCAAAGTTAGTGAAGTGGGCAGCGATTAGCTCTATGAAGGATGAGACGCCAGAGGGTCGCTCGGTTCTCGAGTTGATGCGCAAACAGGAGCATACGCTGGATGCATCCTTGGCAGCAGGTGGAACCTTTATCGAATTCAAGGCGGAGACCCGGATGAGTGGTCTGGATCTGGCCGATGGACGAAAGGTACGCAAAGGCGCGGTGGATTCTGTTCGGCAATGGATCGTCTCGCAAAACGGCAGTGTTCCAGCTGATCTGGAGGAAATAGCGAATCAGGTAGCCTCTGAAGGAGGTACACCGCTGGCAGTCGCGCTGGATGATCAGATATACGGCATTATTTATCTGAAGGATACAGTGAAGCCAGGCATGAAGGAACGGTTTGATCAGCTCCGGGAAATGGGTATCCGTACGATCATGTGTACCGGAGATAATCCACTGACAGCAGCTACAATTGCACGAGAAGCGGGTGTGGACGACTTTGTAGCTGAGAGCAAGCCGGAGGACAAAATAGCGGTTATCCGACGTGAGCAGGAACAGGGTAAGCTGGTTGCTATGACCGGAGACGGCACCAATGATGCACCTGCGCTGGCGCAAGCGGATGTCGGTCTTGCCATGAATAGCGGCACAGTCGCGGCCAAAGAAGCGGCTAATATGGTGGACTTAGATTCCGATCCGTCCAAAATTATTGAGGTGGTCGCGATCGGCAAGCAGCTGCTTATGACGCGCGGAGCATTGACAACGTTCAGCATTGCAAACGATGTTGCCAAATATTTTGCCATCATCCCGGCGATGTTCATGCTGGCCATTCCACAAATGGGCGCTTTGAACGTCATGGGGCTTGGCTCCCCGCTGTCCGCTATTTTGTCGGCGCTGATCTTTAACGCGGTTATTATTCCGCTTCTGATTCCGCTGGCCATGAAGGGCGTGAAGTATAAGCCGATGAGCTCGGATCGCCTGCTGGGACGGAATTTGCTGATTTACGGTCTGGGCGGTATGGTCGTACCGTTTGTTGGCATTAAGGCCATTGATTTGTTGGTGCATTTGTGGATTTAGCGCAGAAAGGGTGAGCGACATGAGTGGTTTTTATCGGATGATGTCTGGACGCAGATTTGCTGCGCACGAAAAAGCCGAATCTGGCGGGCAAGGTCATAACAAACGTACAGGGACCGGGACAGTGTCGGAAGGACAACCGGAGAGACAAGAGATGCGAGGAAGTGCAGTTATTGGAGTGGCTTTGCGAACTTCAGTGCTGATGATTCTCTTGTGCGGTTTGGCATATCCGCTAGTCAGTACAGGAGTAGCGCAAGTTCTGTTTCCACAGCAAGCAAACGGCAGTATGCTTCGTGACGCGGAGGGGCGGGTGGTCGGCTCCGAACTGATTGGGCAGTCCTTTGCCGATTCGGCGTTTTTTCAAGGTCGGGTATCGAGCGTTGATTACAATGGGGCTGGTTCAGGCTCAAGCAACTACGCGCCGTCGAATCCAGCCTTGATACAGCGAGTCAAGGACTCTATTGCGGATTGGCAGAAGCATAACCCGGATGTACCCGTCAGTCAGGTTCCGGTGGACCTGATTACGAACTCCGGCTCCGGTCTGGACCCGCACATCTCGCCACAGGCGGCACGGGTGCAAATTCCGCGCATTAGTGGCTTGACGGGTATCCCGCAGGATCAACTGAGAGCACTGGTGCAGGAGCAGACAGAAGGCCGCAGCGCCGGGGTTTTCGGTGAGCCGCGTGTGAACGTGCTCAAGCTGAATCTCGCGCTTGAGGCGCAAATGAAGGTAGAGCCTGCCAAGCGTTGAGAATATAATAAATTGATTTGTCTGATAATTAAGTTAAAATAGTACTCATATATGATCAAGGAGGCGGTCCAAATGGTAACGATGAATAAGCGGACAGACTATAGAAGGACAGCGCCTACTCGTCCATAAACTGCGTGGTTTCTTCTTGATGAGGGTAACCAATAATATGCAAGATTATAAATTTTTTAAAATGAATGATTTTTCAGATCATCAGATTGCTCGAATACGAATGTTGGAACAACTATGCAAGAATTTCGACGGATCAAGTTTAAGAGTGGGCATAGAAAGCCTTAAAGAAAACGGTGGAGATAAAGCGATCCTTTGCCAATTGGGCAACCAGTTGATTGGCTATCTCAGTTGGTATACATCAGATGAAATCGAAGCTAATATTAACGCTATGGTTCATCCTAATTATCGGCGCCAGGGTGTATTCCGCTCCTTAATGTACAATGCTGCAGCTGAGATACAATTACAAGGCATCAAAGCATGTCGCATCAGAATCCCGTCCAATTCAATACCTGGAATAGATTGTGTGAAGCACTTGGGGGCCAACTTTAGTACGTCTGAATTCTCCATGAATTTAAATCGGTTCCAATCTGATAGGTTACATCAATCCGGCTTAGTTTTGCGGCTAGAAGAAGATCAGGATTTTGATTTTATGGTTGAATGTTCATCGCAAGCTTTTGGTGATTCCGAGTCTTGGACAAAGAACTATTTTAAGCATACGAGAGAACCAGAACGTGTAACTTACCTCGCTGTAGATAGACTGACACCGGTCGGAATGATTCGAGTCAATCATGTTCATATGGATACAGCTGTTGTTCATGATTTCTGTGTACATCCATTATACCAAGGCAAAGGGTATGGCCGTGAAATTCTTGCTTGTTTGGTGAAAATTTTGCTTGCCAAGCAGTACACTAAGATTCGACTAGGAGTAGTTACGCAAAATGAGCGTGCCTTGAACCTCTATCGGTCAATAGGGTTTGAGATTTCTGCCGAGTCTCATTATTATGTGAGTGCTATACAAAATTTAATTTATACAGGACAAATAAAATAGGATGAACAAAAAAAGGTATCTCGCTGCCATTGGGGCAAGTGAGATACCTTTTTAATATATTCATATTTGGCTACCGATTAACCTGAAATCGTTTGGATGATGAGCACTACATTCAAGATGATAATGACAGCGGTCACGATCCAGGTTAATACTTTTTGCCACATTTTATTTGCGAATTCACCCATAATTTTTTTGTCGCTGGTAAAGAGAAGTAATGGAATGATAGCAAAGGGAAGCTGGATGGACAGGATGACCTGGCTCAGCACAAGCAGTTCCTCCGCACCTTTTTCCCCTGCGATGGCAGTGACGATGACCGCTGGAATGATCGCGATGAGGCGGGTCACCAGACGACGCAACCAAGGTGAAAGACGAAGATTGAGAAAGCCCTCCATCACGATTTGTCCAGCTAAAGTGCCTGTAACGGTTGAATTTTGACCTGAGGCGAGTAACGCCACCCCAAATAGTATACTCGCCAGTGTGGTTCCCAGTAGTGGCGAAAGCAGATAATAGGCATCACTAATTTCGGCTACATCTGTTCTTCCTGCCGTATGGAATACAGCAGCTGCCACGATCAAGATGGCGGCATTAATAAATAAAGCGAACATCAGCGCTATACTGGAATCCCAAGTTGCAAATGTAATAGCTTCCCGTTTACCTGCTGAAGTCTGCTCAAATTTGCGAGTTTGTACAATAGAAGAATGCAGATACAGGTTATGCGGCATTACCGTAGCGCCCATAATACCGATGGCAATATACAGCATGCTTGGATTCGTCAAAATTTGCGAGTCAGGTACAAAGCCGCCCAATACGCCGCCCCATTCCGGTTGTGCCAAAAGGAGATTAATGCCAAAACAGCCGGCAATCGTCGCCATCAGCACAATGACAAGTGTTTCCAATGCCCGAAAACCTTTGTTTTGCAGCAGTAAAATGAGCATAACATCAAATGCTGTAATGATAACTCCGTATAGTAACGGTAGACCGAACAGCAACTTCAGCGCAATGGCTGAACCGATGACCTCGGCCAAATCCATGGCTGCAATGGCAATTTCGCACAATAGCCATAAGCCGATCGCGACAGGACGACTATAGGCATCACGGCACATTTGAGCCAAATCTTTACCTGTGGCAATGCCAAGCTTGCCAGATAAGGCTTGCAGCAGGATGGCCATCAGGTTGGAGATTAGAATGACACTAAGCAGCGTGTAGCCGAATTTCGATCCGCCGGCGATGTCTGTGGCCCAGTTGCCGGGGTCCATATAGCCGACTGCGACCATATAGCCGGGTCCAGCAAAGGCAAGAAACTTCCGAAACCAGGTCCCGTCTTTCGGGACGCTCAAGGAACGATTCACTTCCGACAGTGAAGCGATTTCCGCGAAGTTGCCCTTTGTATTTTTCATACGCTTCACCTTCTTTATTGATGTTGAAATATATTATTAGTGACATAACGATTGTGTTATCCCTATTGTACACCCACAATAGTTTTTGTCTAGTGCAACTTTTGTGTGGTCAAGCAAGTTAATCGTATTTTTGAAGCAATATAGCCATCGTATAAAGCTGAACAATAGAAAAACCAAGCTATATCACTCTGAGGGGAGCAGCTTGGTCGTTTTGGATTTTTTTTGAATTACATCTTTTAAATATTGCGGGAGAGCCGTGCAGCCAGTTCCTCAATTTCTTCCGAGGATAGTCCTGGGGAGAACATTTCTGGCTTTTCCTCTAAATCGGGGATGGAGCTCCTTCGGGAGGACCGTCTTTAACATACAAAGGTTGTCCATCTTCCGGGTGAACGCCGTTCCATATTTTATCAATTTCCTTGTAGTCATTCGGACTGAAACGATAAATAGCCCGGTGCAATCCTTTTTCTTCGAATTTACGCGTTTCAGGTGGAATTAAACGGTAAATAAATCAGTTAACTTCCATGTTTTAAATGATTCATTTTGTGTAGTTCGTTTAAAGTACATACGAGAAGGTAATCATGTCTTAACATGACGATGGATTCCTGCGAAAAGCAAATGTTATAGAGAAGGAGAGATGAAATCATGGAAGCATTATACACAGCATCAGCAACGGTACATGGTGGAAGAGACGGTTCAGTCGCTTCATCTGATGGGGTTTTGAAGCATAAGCTCAGTACGCCGAAGGAACTGGGTGGCGCAGGTGGAGAAGCTACGAATCCGGAGCAATTGTTTGCGGCAGGCTATGGTGCCTGCTATGAGAGCGCATTGGCTAACGTGGCCCGAAAGGCTAAGGTGAAGGTGGATAATGTTGAGGTCACCAGCCACGTATCTATCGGCAAGGACCCAAGCGATGGCGGCTTCCAGCTGGCGGTACGTCTGGATGTGAAAATACCTGGTATTGAACGCGCCCAGGCCGAAGATTTGGCACGCCAAGCACATGATTTTTGTCCATACTCCAAAGCAACACGCGGTAACATTGATGTCGAGCTCAATGTCATTTGACTGCATTTCTATAACTTTTACACTCTGGCCGCCGATTTATTGGCGGCTTTTGCACATAGATCTTGATTAGCTGAGATTCGCGACCATTTGACATCATCGCCAAAATTCATTAAGATGGCTTAGGTGATTCTGGTCATCAGGTACGAAACAAATTTGAAAAATACGGGTGATATGATGTCTTACAGACCGAATATTGTTAATTTCACGCTGGCTGGCAGCAACGAAAAAGAAGGGCTTTATGAGTTTAAAATGAGTTTGGCCGATGGAACGGAGTGCCGCGTTTTTTCTCAACGTAATCCGGAGTGGACCTTGACGAATATTAGTCGACTGCTAACGACGCCTTGCCCGGTATGCCATAAGGATTTTATCTGCAAGTGTATGGATAAGTTCCATGAGGAGTTTTTAGAGCAAATTAATACGAAACAGCTGTTTGAGAAAGCATTGAGCTAGTTTTTCGAACAGGTAAAGACTATACATTTCTAAACAAGCGTCGGATACTTTCGGCGTTTTTTTGTTTATATTCATATGGTTGCGTTGCTGGTATTCATGCCGTTGATTTCTCTGGAGGTGAAATGCATTTATGAACCAGTCTGATCATGCCCATTCAGATCATTCCATTGTGTTGGTGGATGGGGTATGCCACTTTTGTCAGGGAGCGGCCCGCTTTATTATCAAGCGTGACCCTAAGGGAACATTTCATTTTGGTTCCCTGCAATCTGAGGCAGGACAAGAACTATTACGTGCAGGAGGACTATCTACAGATCAGTTGGATACGTTCGTGCTGATTGAAGACGGTACGTATTATACAAGGTCAACCGCAGCTTTGCGAATTGCCAAACGTCTTCGTTTTCCATATCCGCTGGCCTATGTGTTCATCCTGGTTCCCCGCTTTGTGCGCAATGCCGTCTATAACTGGGTGGCGCGTAACCGATATCGTTGGTTTGGCAAGGATGAAGAGGATCAATGTCAGATCCCCCCACCAGAAATTAGACAACGATTTTTTTAGTTGCTTTTTTAAGTTTCTTTTTTGGAGCGATGTCTACGAATTAGTAAGATCACAGCGATCACGATCAGTATCAGGCTCGTAACAGCTACATACACGATATGTCGTACATTGGGTACGTTAACAGACAATTTTAGCTCGTTAGATTCCAATGGAGCAATGTCCCAATATAGTGTTTTTCCGTCTTCCGACACACGGTCCGCATTATTGGTAGCAGGTTGGATGGGTAAGGATAGGCTGAAGTTAAGATCCAGCTGCCGCTCCAGTAATTTGCGCGCAAACACATTCATTTGCTCAAATTTGTCACTCAGTCCTTGAGCTTCTTTAGGAAGCATCCGTGGTAGATCGAGCTTCATGGTAAGCTCAATATTCGTTGTGAAAAAATGCGGGCTCACAGCACGCTTTATTTCTAATCCCTCAGGTAGATTTAATCCCTGACTGGGATTTTTTTTGTTTGTGCTCCAATCTCCTTGATAATGTCCCTTGATTTGATATCCCTTTCTTCCCTGTTCAGCTAGCGGCTGTACATCTACATTGTTGCTTTGAATACGCTTGACTAATTGATCTAGCAGCCCGGGATTGTCCAACATCATCAGTGTCTGGTTGTTTACACTGAATGTTGCATCCATATCTACACTTTGATCGAGATGAACATCTACATGGATGTCACCTCGAGCACAGGAAGTTAGGGCAAGCAGACAGCACACCAGCATAAAAATGAGCAGTATTTTTCGTATCCGAACTTGCCGACGTTTGTTCCGATAAGGGCTGTATCCTGTTGGCTCCATGACCTGCACCTCTTTATATGTATTCTTTGGTTTAATGACTGGATATCTTCTATATATTACACATTGGGAGAACGAAAATCGAACGGTATAACGAAATACACAAGAATTATATTTTATAAAATGTTTCCCTAGGTAAAAACTTTAGTGTATACTCTAAAATATAGTATTGATAAAAAATAATTGAATCAAGGAAATAGTTTGTCCCAAAACGAATATTCAAAGGAGGATTTTAAAACATGAACAAGCAGTTTAAGAAGGCTTTGCCGCGATGGGTAACGACGGTTGGAGTGTTGTCTCTAGCTCTAGTTCTAGCGACTGCATGTACCGATGCTAAGAAGAAGGAGCAGGGAACTGCGAGAGAGGCGGGACAAAAAATAAAGGCTACGGCTACCATCGGTATGATCTCTGACATTGTCGGCAAGGTCGGCGGTGATCATGTGGAGGTCACGGGAATTATGAAGTCAGGCGTTGACCCGCATTTGTACAAGGCTTCTCAGGGAGATATGCGCAAGCTGGATCAGGCCGACGTTATTTTTTATAACGGGTTGCATCTGGAAGGAAAAATGCAGGACATTCTGGAGAAAATCAGCAAGCAAAAACCCGTCATATCCGTGTCCAAAAACATCGCCCAGGATCACTTGCGTGCAGGTAGCCCGGAAATGGGATCTGAGCATGATCCACATATCTGGTTTAACGTACAGAATTGGATGTCTGCGGTAGAAACCGTCAGAGATGAATTGTCGGCGCTAGACGCTGTTCATGCGGAGGAATATAAGGCCAACGCAGAAAGCTATCTTACTGAGCTGCGAGAGCTGGATGATTACACGAGAGAGCAGATTGCCAGTATACCGGAAGCCCAGCGCGTGCTTGTCACGGCACATGATGCTTTCGGCTATTTCGGAGATGCCTACCACATTCAAGTGAGAGGACTTCAAGGTATGAGCACAGAATCAGAAGCGGGTTCTCAAGATGTGACCAAGCTGCGAGATTATCTGGTCGAACATAAAATCAAGGCTATATTCGTAGAATCTAGTGTTCCGAGAAAGGCCATAGATGCGGTTATTCAGGGGGCCGCTCAGCAAGGTCATATAATTAAGGTTGGTGGCGAGCTGTATTCGGATGCCATGGGTGAAGAGGGCACAGAAGATGGAACATATATTGGAATGGTCAAGCATAACGTTAATACGATTGTTAAAGCTCTTAAATAAGGAGGCAGAGATACATGGGGCATTCACCACTTGTCGTTCGTGATTTATCGGTAGCTTATCAAAAAAAGCCCGTTTTGTTCGATGTTTCCTTTGAGGTGCCGGAAGGCAAGCTGATTGGTATTATCGGTCCGAACGGGGCTGGGAAATCTACACTGATCAAGGCAGCGCTTGGACTGATTCCAAAGCTTAGGGGCGAGGTGCTGGTCTATGGCAAGCCCTACAAGCAACAGCTACTCAAGGTTGGCTATGTACCACAGCGGGAGTCGGTGGATTGGGATTTTCCGACGAACGCATTGGATGTGGTTATGATGGGACGGTATGGCAGATTGGGCTGGTTTAAGCGTCCGGGAGCAGCAGATCGTCAGGCTGCGATGGAGAGTTTGGACAAGGTTGGAATGAGCAAATATGCAGACAGGCAGATTAGTCAATTGTCTGGCGGTCAGCAACAACGTGTTTTTTTAGCCAGAGCACTTGCGCAGGATGCTCAGCTTTATTTTATGGATGAACCGTTTGTCGGTGTGGACGCTGCAACAGAAAAAGCCATTATTTCATTGCTCAACGATCTGAAACAGCAGGGTAAAACCGTGCTTGTCGTTCATCATGATTTATCTACGGTCACGGATTATTTTGACCAGGTTATGCTGTTGAACGGGCATCTGATGGCGTTTGGAGAGACGACAGATATTTTTACCGAGGAAAATCTGCAGCGTACGTATGGCGGGCGTCTGAGTATACTCAAAACAGGCCCGGATTCCGGTACGATACTCGGAGTGAGGTGAGCAGTATGACAAGCTTGGCAACGCTTTTGACCGACCCAAACATGCAGTGGATTTTGCTGGGCTGCATTTTGCTCGGTTTAAGCAGCGGGGTGATTGGCAGTTTTATGTATTTGCGCAAGCAGTCGCTCATGGGAGATGCTTTGGCACATGCGGCTTTGCCGGGGGTATGTGTGGCTTTTATGATCACAGGTACAAAATCCGTGTTTGGATTTATGATTGGGGCCGCTATTGCGGGGATTGTTGCTACCTTTGCCATCAGTGCATTAACCCGGTATTCACGAATTAAAAGCGATTCCGCGATTGCAGCGGTGCTGTCGGTATTTTTTGGCTTCGGCATTATGTTGTTGACCGAAATTCAGCATAGTGGCGCAGGCAACCAAAGCGGATTGGATAAATTTCTATTTGGTCAAGCTGCGGCAATGGTATTGTCTGATGTCTATACGATGGCGGTAATTTCGGTGGTACTCATCGGAATATGTATATTATTTTTCAAGGAATTTAAGCTGCTCAGCTTTGATCCCGGCTTTGCCCGCGGACTTGGTTTTCCGGCAGGTTTGCTGGATAAGTTGTTGATGCTAATGATTGTCATTGCGGTGGTTGCTGGCATTCAGGCCGTGGGAGTCATTATGATGGCTGCCCTGCTGATTACCCCGGCCGTGTCGGCAAGATACTGGACAGAGAAGCTGGGTGTCATGGTATGCCTATCAGGCTTGTTTGGTGCTATAGCAGGCCTTGGTGGGACGGTCATTAGCTCTCTGGGACAAAATCTGCCTACAGGACCGTTATGCGTGTTGTGTGCGACTGTGGTGTTTGGAGTGAGCTTGATTTTTGCGCCGCAGCGCGGGATGATCTCCAAGGCTATCGTTCGGTTGAACGCCAGAAAAAATCTGGAGCAGACAGTCAGAACACAGCCAAGGGAGGAGCGTGCCCTATGAGTTCATTTTATGTAATTTTGACGGGAATGTTAGTGGCAGGGGGATGTAGTATCGTTGGGTGCTTTCTCGTGCTCCGAAAAATGGCTATGATCGGTGATGCAATCAGTCATGCGGTATTGCCGGGGATTGTCATTGCCTTTCTCATCAGCGGATCGAGGGATTCGGTGTGGATGATGTTTGGTGCGGCTGTGCTGGGTCTTCTAACGGTGTACCTGATTCAGCTATTCCAACAAAGCGGTCTGCAAAGTGATGCTGCCATTGGCGTGGTGTTTACGACATTGTTTGCTATCGGTGTTTTGCTGATCAGTGTGTTTGCTTCCAATGCCCATCTGGATATGGATCACGTTTTGTATGGGGAAATTGCTTATGTGCCGTGGAATACGTTAGAAATAGCCGGCTTCGATGTCGGTCCGAGGGCTGTGTGGATTACGGGCGCGATGTTTTTGATCAATTTGCTCGTGATAGGGGGCTTTTTCAAGCAATTTAAAATCACTTCCTTCGATCCCGCCTTGGCAGCTTCATTAGGCATTCCAGTTGTTTTATTTCATTATCTACTGATGAGTCTCGTCTCACTAACGACGGTGGCGTCATTTGAGAGCGTGGGTGCAATTCTGGTGGTTGGCATGCTCGTTGTACCGCCTCTTACCGCTTATTTGCTGACGGAGAAGTTGTCCCATATGATTGTATACAGCGTCGGATTTGGGGCGATCAGTTCGGTCGTAGGCTTTTACACAGCAAGTGTATTGGATGCTTCTATTGCAGCATGTATGCTGTGTGTATCGGGTGTGTTGCTGCTTTTAGCTTTTCTCTTTTCCCCGTCTCACGGTGTGGTATGGCAAAAGTTATTTCAACAACGGGGGATCGTTGGCGAAGATAGCAAGTGATTGTAGGAAGTGATCCCATATGAGTTACCCAAAATAGCGTGCATTCAGGCATAAGAGACCTGAATGCACGTTTTTTTGCGCTTATACTGCCCTGTGCGGCTTTTTTTGGGGCAAGCTTGATTGATCATCTTGAATTGATTGGGACACGGGAGTACATTCATTACAACCATATAAGAATGGACGGAACAAACAAGCGGCACGCTGTGGGGAGGAACGAAAGTGGAGAGCTTCAAACGTAAATCACCAGAGGAAATACTGGATTCGATTAACAAACTGCATCGAGGCAGACTCAAAATATACATGGGTGCGGTCAGTGGCTCGGGCAAGACGTATCATATGCTGCAGGAGGGACAATCGCTGCAGCATGAAGGTATTGATGTTGTGATTTGTGCGGTCTCAACCATGCAGCGGCCTGTGACCGTGGAACAGGTCGGCACGCTGGAGCGAGTGCCTAGTATTCATTGGATAAAAGATGGTGAGGAGCAAAAGGATCTGAATGTGGAAGCTTTGGTGGCACGAAATCCCGAGGTGGTACTGGTGGATCATTTGGCACATCATAACCGGAAAGACGCCCTATTTCCAACACGGCTGGAGGATATTCGGTATTTGCTGGAGCAGGGAATTAGCGTCATTACGACGGTCAATGTTTATGAACTCGAAGGAATTACGGAGTGGGTATATCAGCTGACAGGCTTTGAAGCGGAATATACGGTTCCGGTTGATACACTGGAGCTGGCGGATGAAATTCGTCTGATTGATGCCACCCCGGAGATGATTTTGGAACGGCTGGCGAAAGGCTATATGCATACGCCCAATCCTGAGATGTTTCACCGGGGAAATCTGGGTAAATTGCGTGAGCTAGCCCTGCGATTGGTAGCAGAGGATGTGAACGATTCGCTGGAACGGCACCGGGAAGAGTTAGGCTTGCACGGGGCGTCTGGAGCCGCAGAGCGTATTTTGGTACCTGTCCAATATCATTGGAATGGGTCCATTTATGTACGTAGGGGGGAACAGGTCGCCAAGCGGTTGGGTGGAGATATGCTAGTAGTCTCCTTTGTCAGCTCGAAGCGCAAGCTGTCCAAGGAATCAGCTGCCTTCAAGCGTTCAATTGAGAAATTGGCTGACAAGATCGGATCAACATTTGAAGAAATCCCGCTTTTTTCCCGCAGAAGGTTGCCTCGTCAACTGATTCATTATGCGGTGACGCACAATGTTACCCGAATTGTTATGGGGCATTCTCGGCAGACGCCGTGGCAGGAGCTGATGAAAGGATCGCTTGTGAACGGGATTTTAAAACGAATGAAAAATATGGATTTGCTGCTGATTGCGGACCGGGCCGAGCAGGAGGGTGAGCGGATTTTGCCAACAATGAGACAGGAGGAGGGAGATAACGATCCGTATCATCGTTTGAGCGTTGAGGAAGCACAGGCTGAGGCAGCCAAAATCCTGCGGGGCAAGCTCAAGGTATACATTGGCGCTGCTCCGGGGGTCGGCAAAACATACACGATGCTGAGAGAGGGGAATGATCTGCTGGAGAGTGGGATCGATGTAGTTATCGGATTGCTGGAAACGCACGGAAGAGCAGAAACACTGGCCCAGGTAGGATCTCTGAAGATGATACCCCGTCAGTCCATCGAGCGGCATGGCGCACACTTGGAAGAAATGGACACGGAATCGATTCTCAGGCGTAATCCCGAGGTGGTGCTTATTGATGAGCTGGCACATACCAACGTGCCCGGAAGTCTGAGATCTAAGCGCTATGAGGATGTGCTTACCATTTTGGAACAAGGTATTTCTGTGATATCCACAATGAATGTACAGCATCTGGAGAGCTTGAATGATGCGGTAGAACAGATTACTGGCATACGAGTGAGAGAGACTGTCCCCGACCATATGATGCGTCTGGCCGATGAAGTACAGCTTGTTGATGTGGCTCCCAAATCGTTGCAGCAGCGTATGCGTGAGGGCAAAATATACGATCATGCGAAGGTGGAACAGGCACTTAGCCACTTTTTTAAACTGGGCAATCTGATTGCGTTGCGTGAACTTGCTTTGCGGGAATTGGCAGATGACGTAGATGAGCGGCTGGAATCCTGGGATCGACACGAATCACTTCGGGGACCGTGGCGCAGGGAGGAAGTGATCTTCGTAGGCGTGACGCTAAGCGAAAATGCTGAAAGGTTGATTCGCCGCGGTTTTCGTATCGCCTTTCGTCTGAAGGCTGTGTGGATTGTGACTTATGTTCATGTCGGTGAGCGTATGCCCGAGAGACTGAACCCTCGTCTGGAACAACTAAAGTTGCTGACCCACCGACTGGGGGGAACCTTTGAGATACGGCTTGTTTCCAGCCGAAGCGAGATTGCCGACATTTTGATTGCTCCAGTGGAAGGATATTCAGGTACGCAGCTCATCGTGGGGCAGTCTTCCCGAAGTAGCCGTTGGGGGAAGGCTGCGGTTGTGCCGAGGATTCTCCGTCAAGCACGTCATATGGATGTTCTAATTGTGGCGGATTATGATCCGGATATTAAGCTGGAGGTAGATCGTTAATTCGCCCAGTAAATTCATAAATAGTCATATGATGGTTACCGATGGTTCGCTGCTTCCATAGTATATTCTATCTCAAAGAAATGGAGGCGAATTAAAAATGTTTAAACATTGTCATTTGCGTAAGCCAAAAAAACGTATCTTTAAGAAGATCATTAAGGTGACTGTCATTAAGTTTAAACCTAAATTTAAACATGATCACCGGAAACATGAAGATTTTGATAAGAAATGTCATTGCCGGAAACGTCGCCATCACCGCCATCATCGTCATCATGACTGTCATCGTCGTCACCACAAATTCTACTAAGATGAAGATGCTAGGAGGCGGGGCTAGACTGCCCGCCTTCTCCTAGTACGAGGATTTTGGAAGATACTTGCACAAAAAATACTTGCTCTAATATAAGCGCTATGCTATTCTACCAGTAAATAGATTGCACGTGACGGAAGCACCGTTCACCAACCGTATGTACTTACGGATGGATGAACGGTGCTTTTTTGCGTTGTTGTGTTAGGGAAAGGGATGAGCGTTATAGTTCCAGTGAAAGTGGTATTGGCCGTAGAAAGCCGGGATTATATTGAGCCGCTGCTGAATTATGTTCACGGAAGCGAGTACGCCAGAAGGCTGAGAATCACGGCTTTTTCGCAACCGGAGGCATTTCATCAATACATGATGGAAACCAGTGGAATGAAAAGACCGGATGTGGTGGTAGGTGAAGCGGCTTTTTTGAATCTATGGACAGACAGGGAAGCTGCTGATATTCCTTGTTTGGTATTGCATGAGGGAGAACAAGTGAGCGAATATGGACAGCCTTTATTAAAGTATCAGCCTTTATCTGAGCTGGTCGGTTTTATTTTGGAAACGGCTAGACAGAGGTCGAACGGTCGGAAAAGTGTAAACAGTCGGGAAGGTGGAATGATTATCGGCATCGTAGCAGCTTCCGGTGGACTAGGCAAGACAACGGCCGCACTCAATATGTCCAAACAGCTGGGGAATGAGGGATATTCGGTATTCTATCTGAATCTGGAGACGGTGGATTCAAGCTCGTTGTTCACTGGTTCAGGCAGTGCTAGCGGAGCAGAAGGAGAAGGGCTGTCCAGGCTGCTCTATGATCTCAAGGCGGAGGGGAGTGAGGACACTCCATTATCCATGGCTTCCTACTGTATTCGTCGCCCTGAAATTCAGGCGGATACTTTTCAGCCTGTCTATAATCGCAAGGAGCTGACGGACATGACTTGTGATGAAGCGAAAGAGCTGATTCGAACGGTTGCCGAAAGCGGACAGTATGATGTAGTGATCGTAGATGGCGATTCTGAAAAAGGTGATCGGGCTCAAGCCGTGCTTGAAGCTAGTCATAAGCTGATTTGGCTGCTGGCAGACGATTTAATGAGCATGCACAAGTGCGGATTATGGCTGGATGTTTTAGAAACCACGCAGCCTGAAGGGCTTGAAGACATGATATGCAAAACCAGCTTTGTGGTGAACCGCTATATGGGGACTATGATCAACTCGTTACCTCGTGACTTCATGGAGCTGAACGGAGCGTTACCCTATATACCTTCATGGAAGCAGATGCAGCACCGTGAGCTACTGCTTAGTTCACCGATTTATCAGCGGGAAATTCGTCATCTGTGCCACGAGCTGCTGAATGTGGACAGTGTAACACATCCGCCCGCTGTTTGGTCTTAAAAGGGGCTGATGAACATGAATGAGGAACGGTTTAAGGCATTGCGAGCAGATATCCGAAACGGGCTGGACGTAACGTCTTCGGTAAAGGATGCAGATCTGGTACGGCATATTGAAAATCGAATTTTACACGATGTAGAGCTGGTGGGCTTAACTTCCCGAGAGAAGCACGCACTTGTCCGCAAGATTTTTAACTCTTTCCGTGGGCTGGATGTACTCCAGCCATTGATTGACGATCCGACCGTTACGGAAATTATGATTAACAGTCACCGGGAAATCTTTGTGGAGCGGGCTGGTGAAGTGATGCAGGTACCTGATCAATTTGAGTCTCGCGAGCGGCTGGAGGATTTAATCCAGACGATTGTAGCCGGGGTGAACCGAATTGTGAATGAGGCTTCTCCCATTGTGGATGCCCGGTTAAAGGATGGGTCACGCGTAAATATTGTGCTGCCTCCAGTTGCTCTCAAGGGTCCGACGATGACAATACGGAAGTTTCCCGAGCGTCCTATGACGATGGATGACTTGATACAAATGGGTGCGATTGATGCAGAAACCGCTGCTATGCTCAAGGACTTGGTACGTAGCAAGTACAACATTTTTATAAGCGGAGGAACGGGTTCTGGTAAAACAACTTTTCTGAATGCATTATCCCAGTTTATCCCGTCGTCTGAACGGATTATTACCATTGAAGACTCAGCAGAGCTGCAAATTGTGACGGTCCCTAATCTAGTTTCCATGGAAACAAGGAATGCGAACACCGAGGGGAAGGGAGAAATCACAATTCGTGATCTGATTCGCTCCTCCCTGCGTATGCGGCCCAACCGCATTGTGGTGGGTGAGGTCCGGGGAAGTGAGGCATTGGATATGCTGCAAGCGATGAATACTGGCCATGATGGAAGCTTGTCAACTGGCCACGCAAATAATATCCGCGATATGGTCAGCCGGCTGGAAACGATGGTGCTCGGAGGGGCAGAGCTTCCGCTTGGAGTAGTACGGCAGCAGATCAGCTCGGCCATTGATATATTCGTTCATCTGTCACGGATGCGCGACAAATCCAGACGAGTACTGGAAATTAGCGAAGTGATTGGTTTTGAAAATGGTGAGGTGACGCTTAATCCCCTTTATCGTTTTCAGGAACGAGGAGAAAGTAAGGGGCGAATCGTAGGAGGTCTGGAACGTTGTGGCGAAGGTCTGCAACATACTTTGAAGCTGCAAATGGCCGGGATCAATCCGGAAAGCTGGTACAGGGGAGGAGTATCAGCGTGAAGCCAGGAAAAACGACTGCCAAGCAAGTATCACATGAGATCCCTTCTCTGCCAGATTATACGGTGTATACATTATCGACAGTACAAAAAAGTCTGTGCATATTGTTTAGTGGCGTGCTGTTTGCGATGATCGGCTATCTATTTTATCACCAATGGATATTATCGTTGCTGTGCGCTGCCGGGGCTGGGGTGACGCCTCGTTATTTTAGGCAATTTTTGCTGCATCGACGCAGGTCTGCTCTAAGCATCCAATTCAAGCAGGCTTTATATTCACTCTCGTCTTCTCTTTCAGCGGGAAGGTCGGTGGAGAATGGTTTTCGTGAGGCTGTAGAGGATTTGAGGTTGCTTAGTCCGGATGGAGATCACGACCTGATTTTTGAATTTAACATTATTACCGCCTGTCTCGAAATCGGACAACCTGTAGAGGCTGCTTTGCAGGATTTGGCCCGTAGGGCGCAAATGGAGGATATTACGAATTTTGCGGACGTATTTGCGGCTTGCAAGCGAACCGGAGGTGATCTGGTGGAAGTTGTACGACGAGCTTCAAGTGTCATTGGTGAGAAGTTGGAAATTCAGCAGGAGATCGGTGTAATGATTGCGCAGAAACGTTTTGAATCGAGGGTTATGTTTGCGGCGCCTTTTTTGTTTGTATTGTTTATGACGATGACAGCGAGTGATTACATGATGCCCTTATACAGCGGTACAGGTATGATTTTATCAACCTTTTGTTTATTGGTGCTTGGTGGGTGTCTTGTGTGGATCAATCACATTATGAAGATTGAAGTGTAAGGAGAGATGGGTGTGGTGATGTTGGTTTGTCTGGTCATGCTGGTTCTGCAAGTGGGAGGCTGGGTGGTGCTGAACCAGATGCATGGTGCTAAGTATGCGCATTTTCGCCATATGAAGCTGGAGGGACTGCGGCTGCAAAGACTTTCAGTCCCATTTGTACACATGATTCATGCTTCACGTGCTACTCACAGGCTGCCTTTGCTGATGTTCAAGCTCCAGCGTTCGGTGCAGAAGCTGTATGGTATGCGCAACAGCGGAGAAAAAACGATGCTTTTTCTGACAGAAATGTTGGGTTACGGATATATAATGGCTGCTGGTGGAGCTTTAATATCGCTTATGCTGGGCGGGGATGCGACCGGGCTGGTGCTCGGATTGGGACTTGGTATTCTGGTACCCATCGCGCTGATCAAGGATTTGCATGGGAAAGTACAGAAGCGGGAGCAGCAAATTTTAATGGAATTGCCTGAACTGTTGAGTAAAATGATGCTTTTAGTAGGTGCAGGTGAGACGGTACAACGGGCATTGCTACATTGCGTGGAACGTAAAGGGGCGAATACGGAACATCCGTTGTATCGAGAACTGAGGCAGACGGTGGCGGAATGGGAAAGTGGCTATTCCTTTCAACAGGCATTTGAGCACCTGAGCAAACGTTGTGGTATTCAGGAAATGACAGTATTTACAACGACAGTTTTGTTGAATATGAGGCGCGGCGGGAGCGATTTCGTGATGGCTTTACGTGAGTTATCCCAGACGTTATGGGGCAAGCGGACTTCAATTAGCCGCACAAGAGGGGAACAGGCTTCATCTAAGCTAGTATTCCCGATGGCGCTGATTTTGCTAACGGTAATTGTGCTGGTGGGCGCTCCGGCTTTAATGATGATGAATATGTAGGAGGAATACAACGATGATGATATTAGTAACAGGCAGTATTCGTAAGTTGTACAAGGATGAGGATGGTCTGGGTACGTTAGAAATGATCCTGATCATTGCCATTCTGATTGCGGTGGCAATTATTTTTAAGGATCAGATCAAGAAAATTGTAGAAGGGCTTTTGAAAAAGGCGGATAAAAAAAGTAACGATTTTATGGATTCATAATGCTGCGTAAATTAGCACAAAAAGAGGACGGGAGCTTCTCCTTGGAAGCTTCCCTCGTCTTTCCCATTCTACTGCTGGTCATTTTTGTGATGTTATTTTTTTGCCTGTACATATATCAAAAATCTATATTGGTGCAGGTCGCTGCTACTGCTTCGGAAAGGGCCGCTTACAGTTGGGATAACAGCTTCAAGGACCCACGTACGGGAGCATTTACACAAGGGCAACGGGATTCTCTCTATTGGCGCCTGAAGGATGATGTTATGCTGGGAGCCCTGTTTGGCTGGACCGGAGCCAACAATCAGGAAAGTGTACAGGTGCCGGGCGGCAATGGGGGAGGCTCGTTACCTGCTCAGAAGCTGTCCAATGCAGAAAATAGAATGCCTGCGGGCATGCAGGGGCAGATGACATATGAGAACAGTATGATTCACCGTAAGGTGACCACAAAGTTAAATAAGATAGTGAAGGTACCTTTGTTGAATCAGTTTTTAGATCAGACGGATTTGCAAGGGAAAATGAGCTCTGGCGTGGTCGAACCTGTGGAATGGATTCGTACGGTGGAGTTGGTCCGTTATTATGGTGCGAAGTTTATGGGCAGAGGATCAGGTGAAAAGGTAGATTCGGCAGTTGTAGGGAAAGTACTGATGCAATATGGTCAAAACGGTCATTGAGAAGTAAGTAACGGGAATGTAACTGGAAAGGAGGAAGCGGGTGTTTGGTAAGGGACACAATACAAAGGACGGGGAATCAGGTGCTGTCACGGTCTTTTTAATTCTGATTTTGGCGGTCATGTTCGGTTTTATTGCTGTATTTATTGATTACGCGAGAATTGCTGCATTGCATGTGCAGACCGAACGTCTGACCCATGCGGCGGTTCGTTCAGTGATGTCTGCTTATGATCCGACATTACAACAGGAGTACGGTTTGTTTGCTTATGGCGAAGGCGGCGGAGAACAAATTATGGTGAAAGTGCTGAATGACAGCGCGCGGCGTACGTCACGCGCAGAAACGCTACCGCTTATGAATATGAAGCTGGATTCTAGTTCCCTGCAAATGGAAAGGGAGCTTGGTAAATATGCCATATTTAACGAGCAGATCCGTGAAGAGATGAAGTATAAAGCACCTGTCGATTTTACGTTTGAAGTGCTCGAAAAGCTAAAGCCGCTCTCTCAAAATATGAAAGAGGCTTCTCATACGGTAGATTTGCTGAAAAGGCTGCAAAAGCTGTACGACAGACGAGAGGCCAAACTGGATGACATGCTGGAGAAGCAGCGTAAGGCAGGAGCTTATATGGAAGAGGTTCGCAAGCGGATTATTAAACAGAGGGGCACCTATATGCCCAATCAGTATATATGGGACCCGCTTGAGGTTGTGGCCGATATTGCCGCTCAATATAAGCATTACGTACATGTATATGAAGACAATAAGAAGAGTGTGGACGATGTTAAAATCATGCAGATGGAAAAATATGCACGTAGAGCGAGGGCATCGCTTGATCGCCTGCGTCAGATCATGGTTCAGGCTGGAGAAGAACATGACAAGCTGCTTCTGGAAGCCAAGGAACCATTAAATGAGGCTCGACAGATTAATGAAGAGATGCGCAAAGTCATTGCCCAATATAAGCAGAGGGCGGCCAATGCAGGCTACGATGAGGTTTCAGCAGCCCCTACTCCAAGCGGAGCAGGCTCCAACGCAGATCCGTCGGTAGGAAGCGCACGGCAAAAAGCAGAGGATTTGTTGATTTCAGACAAGGAATTTGAGCAATGGGAAGCAGAAATCGAAAAGCAACGGACTTCTATAAATACTGCTAACAATAGAATAACGAGCATGATGCGTACCTTATCTTTTTATACAGATCCATTTTTGAATGCAGACATGCTCAAGCAAGAAGTCGCATCAACGCTCAAAGAGATAGATAAATACTTGAATGCGTATGCTTGGGCGGGACCTGCCAATGTACTCGACGGTGAAGTCAAAATGATGGATACGCGACGTGGACCGGACAAAGAACGCAAGAAAATGGAAAAAGAGGCGAAAAACAAGCTCAAACAAGCCTATCGGATCATTGAGGTTCTTTCCAAAGGTAAACAAAGTGCAGAACAATTCCAAAATCTGGAGCGGTATTACAATGAAAGTATTTCGTTTAACCAGTCTACATCCAGTCCATCTGTATCCGCTGATTTGCCCTATGACACCTATGATGCTGCGGGAGCTTCCATGGATAGTATGGATGGTCTATACGGGTCGGCATCCAATTTACTGACTCAACTGGGAGACGAGTTTTACCAGAATGAATACGCACTTTCTTACTTCCATCATGTGGATTTTAGCCGTTTTGGCAGTTTGGCCGGATCGGGTGGAAATGTGGGAAATGCTGCACAGATTTTGGGAGATCAGCTGGAGGTGAATAATCAGGAAGTTGAGTATATCCTGTATGGCTTCCATAATCCGACGGGTAATCTGGCATCCGCCTATGGAGAAATTTTTGCTATGAGACTTGCCATTCGAACAATGGAGGGATTGGTTAAAAACAGCTCAAAAGGTAATCCGCTGGTCGTTTTGGCGGCAGCTTTGTTATATGGAGTAGAAAAAGCGATAGAAGATATGATTATGCTGGCACAAAAGGGAGACGTGCCATTGTCTGATTTTCTGAAATTTCGAATGACATACAAGGATCATTTGCGATTGTTCCTGATGCTCCATAGCAATAATGAACGAAAAATGTCCCGTATGCTTGCTCTGATCCGCCTGAATACAGATGTCAATCCTGCTGAGCGGCAAACGTATGCAACGGGTGAGGTCAAGAATGGGATGAGGCTGTGGTTTCTACCTGGGGTAATGAAGATGCTCGGAACCGCCTCAAAAGAAGGCGAGAGTATTAAGGGAAGTGTGTACTATGTCACGAAAACAGCGCATTTTTCCTATTAATCGGTGTTTACGGAAAGTTTGTGGGCAGAAGCAATGTGAACAAGGAAGTATTGTTTTAGAAGCGTCACTGGTGTTGCCAATGTTTCTGTTTTTTATTATTTTTCTCATTTATATGGTTCAGATGACGCTGGTATCCACAGCCTTGCAGAACACCGCTTCAGAAGCGGTTAAGCAGGTTTCGACTAAAATTTACCCAGTTTCTCTAGCCGTGGAGGCGGCGTCCGCGAAAATAGATGCAGTCCGTGAACCGCTGGATGAATTGCCCAAGTTATCTGTGAGTGAATATGCAAGCCAATTCGCTGCCCAGTTGCCACCTCCAATTGGTGATTGGGTAGAAAGCGCTGTTCAGGGCGGTCAAAAGCCGATGGAGGAGCTGCGGGGGCGATTTACGGAAGCTGCACTCGATCCTGTTCTGAAGCCGATGCTAAAGCCTTTTATGGAGGAAAGCATTCTGGAGTATGACCGTATTCATATAACGAGTGTACATGTAGCTGCTCTTACAGGAACTAAGGACCCTTATTTTAGAGTAGAGCTATCGTATGAACTGCCGATGAAGGTCCCCTTTTTGTATCGCAGCATTGTTCTTCAAGCGTCGGCAGAGGAACGTCTCTGGATTGGGGACACAGGGGAGGGGACAGGTACAGGAGAGGCAACAGCGGATAAGGATGCGCAGCATTCCATACAGTTGCTCGTCAAGCCTGAACCTGCTGTGAAGGGTGTGTACAATTTGATCAAGGCCAAGGTTGAGCCTGGGACGACTGCTAATCTTTCTGTACTTTATAAGTCGGGTGAAAGCACGGCCCAGCATTTGGGCTGGACCTCTGCCAGTGCGGACGGGATTATTGAATGGAACTGGTTTGTGGGAACGAACACAACACCTGGTCAATGGAGCTTTGTGATTGAAACGGAGGACGGTCAACGTATAGAAGTTCCGTTTACCGTGGAAAAGCCAGCTGATGGTTAGATAGGATCGACTCGACATAGACGGACAGGAATAACTACGATGGAAAGTGATTTGGTAGTCTGCTAGTTCTATTTTATAAAGGGGGAAGATCGCATTGACGTGGATGTATATTGTATGCGGAGTTCTGCTCGCGATTGCGTTAGTTACGGATTTACGTAGCATGAAAATCCCTAATAAGCTTACATTGCCCGGCATAGTGGTAGGCTTGGTGTTCAATACTCTGTTTGGAGGGTGGCACGGTTTTTTATTTGCTGTTGCTGGACTGGGTACCGGATTTGGGTTCATGCTGATTTTGTACTGGATGGGAGCTGTTGGTGCAGGAGATGTAAAGCTGTTCGGCTTGATTGGAGCATGGACAGGTGCTGCTTTTGCATGGCAGGCAGCTTTATATTCGATTTTTTTTGCAGGTATTATTGGCATAGGGATTTTGCTATGGAAGAGGGAAACCATCATGAGACTGCGGCGCGTGGCTTTTAATTTAGGAGGATTTTTTCTATTTCGCAGCGGCAAAGCGCTGACCGGTGGAAATGAAGCGCACCTCAGGTTTCCTTTTATGACCGCAGTCATTCCGGGAGCGATCAGTGCTTATCTTTACTTCTTGCCATGACATGTCCGCTGGGGGAGATCATGCTACCTCACGGAGATAGGAAATTGTTAAGGAGGTCATGAATTGTTTGGTTTAAGCAGGGATTTTGCCCGGAACGGCGGGACATTTATGATTCTAAACAAGGAAGACGGGCTCAAGACCGATGATTTAAATTCCGTACAGACCGGCATGATGACTGGTAATCGGATTCCCGGTCTGCTGGAACTTAGAATAAAGGAAGTCGATTTTCAGATAGAGTTACATTACGATATTTCGGGGCAACGCATGCTTTCCCAGTTATGGAAAGGTGGGAGCGTGTCGACTTCTGATTTCTACCGGATTCTTTTTGAAGTGGCAGATACCCTCCATCGCAGCCCGCAATATATGTTAGATATCCGCCAGTTTATTTTGCACGAGGATTATATTTTTCTAAGTGGTTCAGGTACAAGGGAAACCGCCAGTTTAACCTATGTTCCTTTACGCAGTGTACAGTATGCAGGGCAAACAGGCAGTCAATTTAAGCAGATGGTTATTCGTTTAATGACTCGTGTGGCCCACCTTCAGGGAGAATATATACAACGCATACTCGATCTGTGTGATAGAAATGAATTTGAATTGGGATTGCTAAAGGAACTGCTATTGCAAGGAATGAAGGCTGGTACAGAGAGTGCTAGCGTGAAGGGAGAAAGTATGGAAGGGCGAGCTTTTTCATCAGCCGACCCTATCATATCTGCTCATACCTCACAGGGGAACTATACTGATCGTGGCGGAACATACGGGCAAGAGCATCGGGAGACTCTGCAGGAGATTCAGGAGCTTAAACGGATCAATCGGCTCAAACCGTTCGTGAAACCAGAGGAGAATTCTGAGCTTGTAACAGAAAACGAAGTAGAAGATGTGGAGCCTGGATTGCAAAAATATAAAACCTACATTACTCTCGGATGTCTGCTCGCTTCGGCCATCGTGTGGCGTTATATTTATCTGGATCATCCAGAGACGGTACCGTTGATCATTTCCGTGGTGCTGACCTTGGTACTTGCCGCTGTTGCTTATATAAGCTGGACGGGGAAATGGGAGCGCAATCGAGCTTCATCTCATATGTACAGCGATTCAGTACCTGTATTGGATTCGGAATGGTTAGGAACTACTTCTTCCTCAGCACAGCGGAAAAATGATCGTTATCAGGTAGATAAGCTGACCGGATTTGTAGCGGGACGTCATCATCAAGACAAGCAATCTTCCGATTCGAGTGATCAAGGGCAGGAGAGCTGGAAATGGACTTTTCCAAACTCAGAATCTAAAAGCGCGGGAAACCGAGTTACCGAAGATAGGGAGAACACTTCAGCAAACTATGACCTACACGAGCCATCGTGGAAAGGTGCGGGACGGGGAAATGAATTGGAAGCCAGTGATACCAGTGAGGCTTATTATAAGTCTCTCTCCGGGGTAACGGAGCTGCTAAATGCTGCATCTAAGCAGGAAACGATGCTGCTTCGTCCAGATCAAGAGATACAGATTTCACCTGTTCAGCAATCACCGATTGCTTGCCTGGAACGCAAGCCACCAGGTAGTGGAGGGACCGAGCGCATCCGGTTGCAGCCAGACCAATTCGTTGCAGGCAGCTTTATCATCGGGAGAGATCCGCAATTGGTCCAGTTTGTGGAGCATACGGATGGAGCTTCCCGTTCTCATATTGAGCTTTGCATAGTTACAGGAGAACATAGCCACATTGTTAAGGATTTATCCTCGACGAACGGAACTGCTCTGAATGGAGAGCCTATGGTGCCTTATAAGGAGTACATCCTGAATGAGGGAGACACTTTTAAAATCGCTGGAGTCTCTTATACTTATCGGTTGGACTCTTCTAAATCCTCCAATGCATCATAAATGAAGGTTATATGGATAGATGTCAAGAAGAGGCCTGTTAGATTTAGGGCTTCCTTCTTTATGAATAGTGGACTATTAATAATAATAAAATGAGGCATCTTAAAAACTTGCAGTCTGCTCGATAGATTGTGTCTGACTTAAAAAATGAACCCTAAGCTGGTAGTGACACTACCTACCAGCCTGGAGTTCCTCTTTTTGAATTCAATGCTGTTTTTGGGAAGAATGGAGTTCCTCTAGAGCGTCCTTAAGTGAAGGATAGTTAAACTTAAATCCGTGCTCCAGCGCTTTGTGCGGGAGTACTTTTTGGCCATCCAAGACAAGGGTGCTCATCTCACCGAGCAGTTTTTGAACGAGAATGCCTGGAACGGGAAACCAATGCGGACGGTGGTATACCATAGCTACTGTCCTCCCAAACTGGTCGTTCGTCAAGGGATGTGGTGATGAAGCATTCACTGCCCCGACGATTTCCGTCGTATGGATGCAGTACGTGATCAGACGAACGATATCCTCAATATGAATCCAGCTCATCCATTGATGACCGCTGCCTATTTTGCCGCCGAATCCGAAGCTATAAGGTATCTTCATGAGTGGGAATGCCCCTTTTTTTCTGTCCAGCACAAGGCTAATGCGTAACTTAATTAAACGGGCATCAGAAGGGTAGGCATTAGCGGCTTCCTCCCATTGCTCAACCACCTGAGACAAAAAATCTTCCGAACGACGCGGGCTCGTTTCATCGAATGTTTCGGTCAGGGATGCACCATAGGCGGCAACAGCCGAAGCCTGAATGATAACTTTCGGTTTTTTTTGTAGAGCATTCAATGCTTGAGCCAAACGGGCAACAGATAGCAGTCGTGATTGAAGAATTCTTTGTTTGGACTTATCCGTCCAGCGCTGATTCAGCGTTTCGCCTGCTAAATTAACGACCGCATCTGTGCCTTCCAGTACTTCAGGCTTTTGTTTTAATTCGTTCCAACTCATATATTGCAAGCGGGGGCTCGCTTCGTGTCCTACCAGTGGCTTGCGGGTAACGACTTTCACGGTGTATCCGTCGTCTAGCAGGCTTTTGACCAGTGCACTCCCCACCAATCCAGTTCCTCCACATACGATGATGTTCATGGAGCCAGCTCTCCTTCCGATTCACAAAAAAATACATCTGTTATAGAATATAACCCTTTTTGAGAAAAAAACTTCATATGAATGTACCTTTATACGATTAAGGATGTCAATCCATGATTTTATTTACCCTCGTTTGACTAACATAAATTCTGATGTGTACTTTATCTACGTGTTCCCTTAATAGAGTCATTTAAGAAAGCTGCCATAAAAGCTATGTTGTTTGATTTCAATAATCACGTTAAAATGATTAAATTAAAATAAGACAAGCATAACAGGATAAGGGGATGAATCAGGATCATGCTGAAAATTGGTTCTCATGTGTCCTTCTCGGACAAAGGTCTGCTCAGCGCTACAAAAGAAGCGTCTTCTTACGGGTCCAGCTCCTTTATGATATACACGGGAGCACCGCAAAACACGCGTCGTAAGCCGATGGAGTCCATGTATTTGGAGGAAGGCAAGCAGTTAATGGCTGAGAAGGGAATGGAAGATATCGTGGTGCATGCCCCGTATATCATCAACCTTGGCTCTTACAAAGAAAATACCTATGAGCTTGCGGTCAGCTTTCTTCAGGAGGAAATTCGACGCACACACGCGATTGGTGTGAAAAATATCGTGCTGCATCCAGGCGCTTTTACCGATAAGGATGCAGAATACGGAATCGGGCGTATTGCTGATGGTTTGAACGAGGTACTAAACGGCGTGAAGGAGACAGATGTTAACATTGCGCTTGAAACGATGGCAGGCAAAGGAACGGAAATGGGTCGTAGCTTTGAGGAGATTGCCTCCATTATAGATAAAGTAGAGCATAACGAGCGTCTTACGGTTTGTATGGACACCTGTCACATTCACGATGCGGGTTATGATATCGTAAATGATCTGGACGGTGTATTGGAGCAATTCGACCGTATTGTCGGCTTGAATCGCATCGCAGTTGTTCACATCAATGATAGTAAAAATCCAGTTGGCGCTCATAAAGACCGACATACTCCGATCGGATCAGGCTGGATTGGCTATCAGACTATTCATAATGTGGTGCATCATGAAGCACTTCAAGGACGTCCGTTTATTTTGGAGACGCCATGGATTGGCAAGGAAGCCAAAACTCAGCGTCCGATGTATGAGGTTGAAATTGCCCTGCTTCGCGGAAATGTAAAGGAACGCTTTGGGGATGAGTTTTTGGGTCAGGTAGAGCAATTGCATTCGTTTTTCAAAAAACAGGATGTGGATGTCCGTAAATTTGTGCTGGACACCTGGGCTCTGCTAAAAAATGATGCCAAAGCAAGAAAAGCCGATCCACGTGAGCCGTTGGAGCGTCTGTATGACATGATAACGGAAGCAGCACTATTTCCAGATTTGAGTGAAGAACACATTAATCAACGGTTGATTGCCTGGTTTGCCGGCAGTCATTTGCCAGTGACGGTATAAGCTAAGGGGGATTAATAGCCACATGGAAATTCACGTAAAACATCAGCCAAATAGCACTCTATCAGCCCATGAAAATCGCGCGCGTATGCTTGTATCTTGTCCAGACGGACCAGGTATTGTAGCGGCCGTGTCCCGTTTTTTGTACGAGCATGGGGCCAATATCGTTCAATCTGATCAATATACAATGGACCCGTCCGGCGGTATGTTTTTTATGCGGATTGAATTTGATCTGCCGAATTTGAGTGCAACCCAGCCACAGTTGGAGCAGGATTTTGCCGCTGTTGCTGAGCAATTCCGTATGGAGTGGACGATTTCTGCGGTTAGCCGCAAGAAAAAACTGGCTATTTTCGTTTCTAAAGAAGATCACTGTTTGGTAGAACTGCTGTGGCAATGGCAGGCAGGGGATCTGGACGCGGATATTTCATTGGTGGTTAGTAATCATCCGGATATGAAGGAGTATGTGGAATCATTTGGCATCCCGTATCACCATATTCCGGTAACAGCCGATACCAAACCGGAGGCGGAGCGCCGCCAACTAGAGGTCATTGGCGAAGACATTGACGTTATCATTTTAGCCCGTTACATGCAGATTATTTCTCCCAAGTTTATTGAGCATTATCGCAACCGGATTATCAATATCCATCATTCCTTTCTGCCGGCATTCGTGGGTGGGAAGCCATATGCCCAAGCCTATAATCGCGGTGTGAAAATTATTGGTGCTACTGCGCATTATGTAACTGAAGAATTGGACGGCGGCCCGATCATTGAGCAGGACGTGCAGCGTGTAAGCCACGGAGATGATGTAAATGAGCTAAAACGGATCGGTCGCACCATAGAGCGGGTCGTTTTGGCAAGAGCCGTGAAGTGGCATGCAGAGGATCGTATTCTGGTTCATGAGAACAAAACGGTCGTTTTTAACTAATCTTAAAATTTTAGAAAAAATTTGTGAGTATATATTTTTTGTTGAACAAAGCCCGCTGTATAACGGGCTTTGTTTTTTTATGTAAGGATTTTGCAAAATCCTCATGTGAGTTACTCGCCTTAATAAACAGTCAGTACATAATATTTTTTTGTGATTTTATAATTTTTTAAATGAGGTTAATACATTACGGGTATATTTATATGAGGACTCGGTACTACATTTCCACAATCATCTTTATAAACGATCTGGCAAACTTTCACGGCAGATGGTACAATACTTAAGAATGTATAAGTCATATTGAAACATTCAAGCAGATTCACTCACTTCAATAGACATCGTTTCTATATCGGACGGTGATGTTGGAGAGTATGACCGAATGCAATTGACATACTTTATACAATATGAGGAGGCAAACCATGACTGACCAGAACCAAGCGATTCAAAAGGATGAAAACTCCACGATCGACAATTTGTCCATCACAACTATTCGTACGTTGGCAATTGACGCCATCGAGAAAGCAAACTCGGGACATCCTGGGATGCCGATGGGCTCCGCGCCAATGGGATACCAACTTTTTGCTAAAACGATGAATCATAATCCCGATCAACCTACATGGGTTAACCGTGACCGTTTTGTATTGTCCGCAGGACACGGTTCCATGTTGCTATACAGCCTTCTGCACCTGAGCGGCTATGATCTTCCTATGGAAGAACTGAAACAATTCCGTCAATGGGGCAGCCTTACACCGGGACACCCTGAGTTTGGGCACACTGCTGGTGTAGATGCTACAACTGGACCTCTGGGACAAGGTCTCGCAATGTCCGTAGGTATGGCAATGGCTGAAGCTCAACTGGGTGCAACATATAATAAAGACGAATTTAAAGTTGTAGATCACTTCACATATGCGATCTGCGGCGATGGCGATCTGATGGAAGGTATTTCCCACGAGGCTGCTTCGCTGGCTGGTCGCTTACAACTGGGTAAGCTGATTGTATTGTTTGATTCCAATGATATTACACTGGACGGCAAGCTTAACCTGTCCTCTTCCGAAAGTGTTGCCAAACGCTTTGAAGCTTACAACTGGCAAGTACTGCGCGTAGAAGATGGTAACGACCTTCCAGCCATCCAAAAAGCCATTGAAGAAGCGCAAGGCGACTCGACACGCCCTACGCTGATTGAAGTGAAAACAGTCATCGGCTACGGAAGCCCGAACAAACAAGGTAAAGGCGGACACGGTGGTACTCATGGTTCCCCGCTGGGATCAGAAGAAGCCAAGCTGACTAAAGATTTCTACAAATGGGTATACGAAGAGGACTTCCACGTACCACAAGAGGTTCGCGAGCAATTTGCTAAAGTAAAAGAGCGCGGTATCGCGGCGAACAAAGCATGGGATGAACAGTTCGCGAAATACAAAGCTGCTCACCCTGATTTGGCAGCGCAGTTCGAAACAGCTGTAAACGGCGATCTTCCAGAAGGATGGGATCGTGATCTTCCGAAATACACGACTGGAGACAAAGCCGTTTCGACTCGTGTAGCATCTGGTAATGCTCTGAACGGATTGGCTCCAAACGTACCTTTCCTGACAGGCGGATCTGCCGATCTGGAGAGCTCCACGATGACACATTTGAACAACCTGACGAACTTTACGCCAGAAGACTACGCCGGCCGTAACATCTATTTCGGTATCCGCGAATTTGGTATGGCTGCTGCGATGAACGGTATGGCGTTGCACCAAGGTGTAAAAGTATTCGGCGGTACATTCTTCGTATTTACAGACTATCTGCGTCCAGCCGTTCGTCTGGCAGCTCTGATGGGATTGCCTGTAACCTACGTTTTGACTCACGACAGTATTGCTGTGGGTGAAGATGGTCCGACTCATGAGCCGATCGAACAATTGGCTTCCCTGCGTATTATCCCGAACCTGACAGTAATTCGTCCGGCGGACGGTAACGAAACTTCTGCTGCTTGGGCTTACACGCTGGAAAACAAGAAAAACCCGGTTGCTCTGGTATTGACTCGTCAAAACCTGCCAATCCTGGCTACTAGTGCTGAGCATGCACGCGAAGGTATCAAACGCGGTGCTTATGTGGTTGCAGATGCAGCAGACGGCAAACCGGTTGCTCAAATTCTGGCTACGGGCTCCGAAGTACAATTGGCTGTTAAAGCTCAGGAAGCACTGGCAGAACAAGGTATTCAAGTACGTGTTATCAGCTTCCCAAGCTGGGATCTGTTCGAAAAACAAGACAAAGCATACAAAGATTCCGTTCTGCTGCCAGAAGTGAAAGCTCGTTTGGCTGTAGAAATGGCGTATCCACTGGGCTGGGAAAAATATGTTGGCGACCAAGGCGACATTCTCGGTATCAGCACATTCGGCGCATCCGCACCTGGCGACCGCGTGATTAAGGAATACGGCTTTACGGTAGAGAATGTTGTTAGCCGTGTGAAAGCTTTGTTGAAATAAAACACTGGAGCATCTAAAACAGACAGTCGTAACCTGAGAAAGGCTTACGGCTGTTTGTTTCATACAGTTGATGTTTTGCAAAAAAATCACTATTGAATTCCAGTGTATAGCATACGGTGATACAGTGTGTATTTTCATACTGAAGCTGGAATCAAATCTATGTTATGATGCACAAATATTCATTCAACCATTGAGAGCAGATGAGGGGATAACGAATGACACAGTTTGATGGAGTAAGCGTAGTTAAAAAAGCAAACGTTTATTACGATGGTCAGGTTACAAGCCGTACAGTCATCCTGGGTGACGGCAGTAAGGTTACACTGGGTATTATGCTGCCAGGAACGTATGAGTTCGGCACGGATTCCCGTGAGATCATGGAGATTTTGGCAGGGGATTTGAGAGTGTTGCTTCCAGGTACTGAAGAATGGCTGGAAATACAAGGGGCGGCAACCTTTCACGTACCTGCAAAGTCATCATTTAAGCTGGAAGTACGAAGTGTAACTGATTATTGTTGTTCTTATCCCGAATAATAAGCCAAAACGGGTAAGCACACTCAGCTTTCAAGCCAAGTGTGCTTACCCTAAAGCTATGCCATATGTACACAAGCACAGCCGTATGGTTACAAAGAAAGGTACAGCTTATTCGAGAGGTTGACCACCAATGGTGCGGCCAATCCATGCTTCGTATGTCTTCACGACAGCGGATAGATCCTCGTCGCCGTAGCCTTGCGTTTGCCCGGCTTGAAACAGGCTTTTGGCAATGGATAACATAGGTGCAGGGATGGACAGGCTGTCTGTTAGTGAGGAAGCAAGCTTCAAGTCCTTAAGCATCAAGGCAAGTGAGAACTGGTTGCTAAAATCATGTTCAATGATTTTGCGCCCTTTCAGGTCAGCGGCCTTGCTGCCTGCCGATCCGAGTTGTACCAATTCAAGGAAGCTGTCTGCCGGGATACCGGATTTAGCCGCGATAGCAAAGCCTTCAGCCAGAGCGAGGTTATGAATACCAACCATCGTATTATGAGCGAGCTTGGCTACGGCTCCGCTGCCATTAGGTCCCATATGAAGTACCTTTTTGCCCAACGTATCAAAAACATCTGATTGTGCCGCAATGGCTTCTGCATCACCGCCAACCATGAACACGAGTGTGCCGTCTACAGCGGCGGGCTTACTGCCTGTTACGGGTGCATCAATGAAGGAACAGCCCAGCTTGTCCGCTTCGGCGGCTAGTTGTTTGACCAGCTCAGGTGAAATCGTGCTGTTGTCCATCACAGTCATGCCAGCCGTAAGACCGGCAAACACGCCGTCTTCGCCGTAATAGATGTCACGAATGGAGTGATCATCGCTGACCATGGTAATGACCAAGTGCTGACCTTCAGCTGCTTCACGAGGAGTTGAAGCTGTACGTGCGCCTTGCTCTGCCAGTGGTTCGCAGCGCGAAGCGGTACGATTATAAACTGTGACTCCGAATCCCTGCTTTAGCAGATTGGATGCCATCGGGGCGCCCATGGTGCCCAGTCCGATAAATCCGATGTTTTTCATTGCTAATCACCTTTCTTGTTGGAAGTTGCCGTCCGATGCAGATTGCGAGTTCGGCTTGAATTGAATATTGAAACAGGTTGATCTCAGTTAATTGTAGCATGGGCATGCTACCCTATCTACAAGAAGGGCTGTCAAGCACAGGATACACAGGTAACGCAAGCTTGTCAGGCCCAGCAAATTAAAGTATCCTATTCCTAAGTCCTTATGTTCGTATTCATGGTCTTAGTAATACCAAACAGGAGGTTCCAAACATGTCTAAAAAAGTTATTTTTGATTACACTAAAGCACTCTCCTTTGTAGGTCAGCACGAAATTGATTATTTTGCAGAGCCTATCAAGTTGGCTCATGAGCAACTGCACAACCAAACCGGTGTAGGTTCCGATTTCTTGGGTTGGATTGACCTGCCTACTAATTATGATAAAGAAGAGTTTGCGCGCATCCAAAAGGCTGCTGCTAAAATTCAAAGCGATTCCGAAGTACTGATCGTAATCGGTATCGGCGGTTCTTACCTTGGAGCACGTGCTGCGATCGAAATGCTGTCGCATTCTTTCTACAATGCGCTGCCTAAAGATCAACGCAAGGGTCCAGCTATCTATTTTGCAGGCAACAACATCAGCTCTACATATGTAAATCATCTGTTGGAACTGATTGAAGGAAAAGACTTCTCAGTGAACGTCATTTCTAAATCAGGTACGACAACAGAGCCAGCTATCGCATTCCGCGTATTCCGTGCAGCTCTGGAGAAAAAATACGGTAAAGAAGAAGCACGCAAGCGTATTTATGCAACGACGGATAAAGAACGTGGTGCTTTGAAAAAACTGGCTAACGAGGAAGGCTACGAATCCTTCATTATTCCTGATGATGTGGGTGGTCGTTATTCCGTGCTGACAGCAGTAGGCTTGTTGCCGATTGCTACTGCAGGCATTAACATCGAGGAAATGATGCAGGGGGCGGCAGACGCTTCCAAAGAGTACAGCAACCCGAATGTAGCTGAGAACGAGGCTTATCAATATGCAGCCGTTCGTAACGCTTTGTACCGCAAAGGTAAAGCAATTGAAATTCTCGTAAACTACGAGCCGTCTCTTCATTTTGTATCCGAGTGGTGGAAACAGTTGTACGGAGAAAGCGAAGGCAAGGATTACAAAGGCATTTATCCTGCTTCTGTTGATTTCTCGACAGACCTGCACTCCATGGGACAATTCATTCAGGAAGGCAGCCGCAACATTTTCGAAACGGTAATCCAAGTTGAAAATGTACCTAGTCACATCACCATCGAAGCAGATGAGGATGATCTGGACGGACTGAATTTCCTGGCAGGCAAAACTGTGGATTTTGTAAACAAAAAAGCATTCCAAGGTACATTGCTGGCTCACACAGACGGACAAGTACCGAACCTGATTGTAAATATTCCTGACTTGAGCCCTTACTCTTTCGGCTATCTTGCTTATTTCTTCGAAAAAGCTTGCGGCATCAGCGGCTACCTGTTGGGCGTAAATCCGTTCGATCAACCGGGCGTAGAAGCTTACAAGAAGAACATGTTTGCGCTGCTCGGCAAACCAGGCTTCGAAAAAGAAAAAGCTGAGCTTGAAGCGAGATTGTCTGAATAAGAGTGCTGTAATCTCTGATGCGAAACAGGATTTCGGTCAGAAGTGTTATAGTGTATAGCATCAATTAAAGTACAGGAAAGCAGTTCACCAGCTGCCAGAAGCGGGGGACTGCTTTCTTGTAAAATGAAGTAAGGAAGGTTATACGTGTATGTTGGAACAATACCGAACCGTACGCGGTGCCGGAAACAAGGAAATTGTGATCCGAAAATCCCGTTTTATCGGTCATATTCAGCCTGTTCAAACTGAGGAAGAAGCAACTGCTTTCATAGAACGTATCAAAAAAGAGCATTGGAACGCTACCCATAATTGTTCTGCTTACATGATTGGGGAAAGAGACGAAATCCAAAAGCAATCGGATGACGGAGAACCGAGTGGTACGGCTGGAAAGCCTATTTTGGAGGTGATCCGCAACCAGAAGCTGAAAAATGTCGCTATTGTTGTTACCCGTTACTTTGGTGGGATTTTGCTGGGAGCAGGCGGTCTGATTCGCGCATATTCAGATGGTGCTGTTGCAGCAATCGAGGCAGGGGATGCAATTACGCGTGTGCTGCATCGCGAAGTTTTTGTAGAATTGGATTATACCTGGTTGGGCAAAGTGGAAAATGAATTACGCAATCGCAGCATCCGCACTGGAGAAACAATGTTTACGGATAAAGTTACCTTAACCTGTCTGCCGCTGGCTGGTGATGCGGAATCCTTCAGCAACTGGATAACAGACTTGACGCAGGGGCAATCGCTTGTGTCGGAGGGAGAGCAGCTTTACTTTATTGAAGGGGAATAAATAATATGGCTAGAAGAGCAGTAGAACAGGAGTTGTCAAGAGGGCGGATTCTGGAAGCGGCCAGGCACTTGTTTATTACCAAGGGCTACCGTGCGATTTCAATGCGCAGCATTGGCCAGCATCTGGGTTACAGTCATGGTTCGTTATATTATCATTTTAAAGAGAAGGCTGAACTGTTCTATGCCATTGTGATTGAAGATTTTAATACATTGCGTGGGATTCTACTGCAAGCAGCAACAGGTACGTCTGATGATGGCTTGAGCAGACTGGAGTACTTGATGCTGGAATTTATCCGTTTTGGTTTGGAAAATCCATATCAGTACGAAATTATGTTTATGATGCACGATGAAGAACTATTTGCATACTGTCGCACAGAGCAAAACCGTTGTGTGGAACTATTTGCGTCTATGATCCGTCAAGAATTGAGTGGTCAGGGGCACTCGGAGGAAGATTGCTCAAGGGTACCGAAAAGCCTGTTTTTATCCATGCATGGCTTTGTATCCTTTTATATTCAGGACGGTTTAACATTTGAAGAAATTAGGCCCGCTGCTTTAGCACATGTAAAGCTGCTGTGCAGACACCTATGAGCGTACCTGCATTCACACGCTTCAGCCATGAACATGTAGGGCGCTTTTCTGGGTGTATGCACTTCATGACGGTAACTTATCATTACGGTACTTTGCGAAAGCGACTAAGGATTTAACAGACGATGATGCATCCAGTAGGAAAACATCATGGTCTGTTTTTTTTACCCGGTCCTTTAGCCCTCCATGATCTTTACATGGTATTGGCGTCTGCGTGGTCCGTCGAATTCACAAAAATAAAGTCCCTGCCATCGTCCGAGCAACAGCTTTCCATCATGGATGATGATTGTTTGTGAGGGGCCTGTCGTAATGGATTTTAAGTGGGACGCTGTATTTCCCTCCATATGGCGATATTGGGGATGCTCCCACGGATAAACTTCATCTAGTCTTAACATCACATCATGTTTGACATCTGGGTCTGCATTTTCATTAATGGCGATGCCGGCTGTCGTGTGTGGACAATAAACAAGTGCGGTTCCTTGTTGTACCCCGCTTTTTTCAATCAATGAAGCAACCTCTCGTGTAATATCGCGCATTTCATCTCGCCGTGTAGTGGATAATTCTAAAGTATGCAGCAATGACTCCATCTCCTTTCTTCTTAATACTTTACCCTTTTAATTCCTAATATAATATATAGTTGACGAAAATTACTTTCCTTTGATAAAGTATCACATAAGAAAAAACATAGTATATACATTGGAATAATTAAATGATTTCAAATGAGGTACGTGCTTTGCGGGAAGCAAGGCTGCTGCTGTTCCTGAACAGGTCCAGAAGCGGAAAGGAAGTGTACGGATATGCATGTGGAAGTAAGAGGATTAAACAAGCATTTCGGTAATTTTCATGCAGTAAAGGACGTATCTTTTGATATTCAGGCGGGCCATCTTATTGGCTTACTCGGTCCAAGTGGTGGGGGGAAAACTTCCATTCTTCGCATTTTGGCGGGTCTGGAGCAACCGGATGCGGGAGAAATTCATTTTCATGGAAAAAGGGTAAACGAGCTGTCCCCGCAGGAACGTGGAATCGGATTTGTATTTCAAAACTATGCTTTGTTCAAGCACATGAGCGTCTACGACAATATTGCCTTTGGCCTGAAAGTGAAAAAAAGCTCCAAAACCCGCATCAAGGAACGGGTCACAGAGTTGGTCGAACTAACGGGGCTCAAAGGTTTTGAGCATCGTTATCCGCATCAGTTGTCAGGTGGACAACGACAGCGGGTTGCTTTTGCGCGTGCTTTGGCACCAGAGCCTCAACTGTTGCTGCTGGATGAGCCTTTTGCGGCTATTGATGCCAAGATTCGTCAGGAGTTGCGCACCTGGCTGCGAGAGTTGATTGAGCGGGTGGGCATTACTTCAATTTTTGTCACCCATGATCAGGATGAGGCGATTGAAGTAGCGGATGAAATTATGGTGATTAATCAGGGACGACTGGAGCAGAAAGGAACGCCTTGGGATATTTATAAAAAACCGGGTACCCCGTTCGTGGCTTCCTTTATTGGGGAATCTACAGTGATTGAACAGGCAGGCAGTCTTAGAGGCTTCGAAGAAGCTGCTGGAGTGGGAACACGTGCCTTGATCCGTCCGGAGTATATTGATGTCGGGCCAAGCGAGGAATTTACGCTTCTGTCGGCGACCGAGGAAGGCATAGTGAAGCATTTGCATTTTCGTGGAAGTGAGTGGATGGTTGAAGTACAGGTCGGGGATCATCGTCTCATGACATACCGCTCACTGGAGAAGTCTACGCTGGAACCTGGTCAGCAGGTGCGAGTGTTGGTGCATCGAGCCTATCTCTATAATGACCAGTCCAGCTGGATGGTGGAAAACCGCCTGAAGGAAGATCCAATGCCTATCATCATCTAAAAATAAATACGATCATGCATGAGGGGATGTCTAGCCGGATTTCACGGCTTTGGGCATGCTCCTTTTGGCGTTGGACGCTGGAAGGATTTACGCAGATGATTTACGTAGAATCGGTCTGTTCGTTATAATAGTAGTAAAAAGACCCATATAGATAGGAGTTAAACCATGAATCGGCTTATTTTTCTTGGCACGGGGGATGCAATGGGGGTTCCGCGTGTATATTGTGATTGTCTCGTATGCACAGAAGCTCGCACGACAGGGGCGAATGTAAGATTGAGATCGTCTGTGCTGATCGAAAGCGAGACGGAGGACTTTATGATTGATTGTGGCCCGGACTGGCGCAGACAGCTAGAATTGCGCGGTCTGCGTTTTATCCCTACGATCCTTGTGACACATGCACATTTTGACCATATTGGAGGATTACCAGAATGGGCAGATGCCTGTCGCTGGACTGGGAACAGAGGTCGCTTGTACGCGCCACAGGAAGTGATTGACACGATCTTGCGTCAATTTTCCTGGCTCTCTGGAAACTTGGATCTTATTCCAGTAGACCAGGGAGCCCAACTTGGCGGATGGAATATCCGGGGATGGCGTGTGAATCACGGGAAGAACGGATATGCCTACGCTTATCGTCTGGAAAAGGACGGCTTCTCGTGGACTTACTGTTCGGATTCGATTGGCTTGAATGAGGCGGAAATTCTGCCCTTGCACAATCTGAATTTGCTCGTCCTGGGAACGAGTTTTTATCATGAGGAGGCCGAGTATGCCACCCGTTCCGTATATGACATGCTGGAGGCTCAGGAGCTTATAGGAAGGCTTAAGCCTGAAAGCACGGTATTTACACATATGTCCCATGATGTGGATGTCACACGCAACTATGGGCTTCTGGAAGGGATTAGCTTGGCACACACCGGCATGAGTTTGCCGTTAGAATAAAGGTGCCCTTTACCTTTACATCGTTCGACTGATACGTAGAAGTGTGGAGATTCCTTCTTTGATTTGTAGCTCGTTGGCGTATGAATAAGACAGCCGTATATGCGTTTTACCCTCTGCGCCGATGGGATCAAACACATTGCCGGTGACAAAGGATACGGACTCTTGTATACCTTTGGCAAGTAATTCATTAGGTTTCAACGTAGAAGGCAGCTGGAGCCACAGGTTGAGTCCCCCTGCCGGGCTGGTCCACGTCCAACCGGAGTCGCGGAGACTGTCTTCCATCGTTTCCTTACGAATCTGGAGCGCGATACATAGCTTTTTAATATGCTGCTGCATACGTGGAGATTGAAAGTATTCTAAAAACAGCTTTTGATTCAGCAGTGGCGATCCATTGTCCACTAACGCTTTGACGTTCAGCAGGCTGTTCATGAGCTGTGGTCGGCAGGTCACGGCTGCGATTCGTAGACCGGGTGCGACATATTTACTGTAACTTCGAATGTAGACGACGCTTCCCGAAACATCATAGGCGAAAATCGGAGAAGGGGGCTTTTGCCCAAAGCTAATGTCATAGGTGCTGTCATCCTCAACAATAAGGCAGCCATAGCGCTCGGCTAGTTCAGGCAGTCGTTTGCGCTGCTCATCGGGGACCGTAAAGCCCGTCGGGTTGTGGAATGTTGGATTCATATAAAAGAGGCGTGGTTTTTCCGTTTTCATGCACCACTCAATCTGGTCCATATCATAACCTTCTGGTCGAATATCAGTCATAGTCAGACGTGCGCCTAGTCTACGGAATATTTCCATAGCGGGGCCATAGGCAGGGCGTTCGATCAATACACGGTCTCCTGTACGGAGCAGAGATCGGGCAATTAAATCAATGGCTTGCTGTGCTCCAGAGGTAATCAGCACTTCATCCGGTGATAAAGCAAAATGCTTATCCACGCTAAAATGCTGCGCCATGGCCTCCCGAAGCTCGGCATCGCCCTGTACAGCGGAATAGGTGGCCGCTACTTTTGGATGCTTTTCAAATACCTGCATCATCAGCTCTCCCCAAAATCGGTTGGGCAGGAGAGAGGGGTCAATCAGCGCTTTGGAAAACTGGAAATTCGCATTTACCGATTGAACGCGGCTAAGTCCATCCATTCCTCTCCAGGCTGAAACTGACGGATCATCTGCCGCATGGGCAGATTCGGAGTGAATCGTGAGGTCAATGGACGAATGTCCCGAGTAGCCAGCATATTTTGCATGCCCAGTCGCTTGGGAAGCATGAACGTAATATCCTGATTTGTCTTTTACATAGACCAGTCCCCGTTGCTTCAACTCCTGATATGCCCGGAAAACAGTTAGCCGATGTACACCCAGCTCCTGAGCCAAGCTTCGTACGGACGGCAGCTTCATGTCTGTTTGCCAATCCCCGCGATCAATCCGCACAGTTACATAATGGATAACCTGCTCATACAGCTTTAAGGCATGATCGGCTGGAAAGAGTAGTTCGCTGTTGTTCTTACCCATGCTGTCCACGCTCCTTTCTGTGTATTGTACTATATAGCACTTTAAAAACGTATACAACTGTTCTGTAGTTATACATCTGTTCTGTTCGTCCCCCTGTATGCTTAAAAGCAACTGAAGGGAGAGGGACGTATCATGATAGGTATCGCGTTTACAGTAATGTGTATTATTTTTGGCACAACGTTTTTGGCCATAAAAGTGGGAGTGGAAGCCGGACTTCCACCATTCCTATCGGCAGGTGTACGTTTTTTCGCGGCAGGGGCGATATTGTTCATTGCTATGAAGCTAACCGGAAAAGTACGATGGTCGTTATTATGGCGTAAGGAAATGTTGCTGATTGGAGCAGGAACGACCTTCGGTACATTTTCAGCCTTGTATTGGGCAGAGCAATATGTCAGCTCGGGGATCGGAGCTATTTTGTCAGCTACCGGGCCGATGATGATCGTCATTTTGCAATCTGTACTGCTACGGCAAAAAACGTCACGGATTACGGTCGTTGGCTGCATGATCAGCTTTCTTGGTGTGGTACTGGTTGTGCTGCCCGGATTGGCGGTTCAGATCAGTGGTCTGTGGCTGGCGGGATGCCTTGTCATTTTGCTGGGGGAGCTGTGTTATTCCGGGGGAGCTCTTTATTCCAAGCGAGTGATGGATGTATTTCGTGAAACGAACCCAATTGCCCTGAATGCGGCGCAAATGATCCATGGGGGATGGATGCTGCTGTTACTGTCTGCGATCACGGAACCGTGGAGTTCTGAGGGGTGGCAGTACCTTCCTGCCATGGGGTCTTTACTTTATCTGATCCTGTTTGGTTCAATGATTGCACATACACTGTTCTACTGGCTCATGGAGCGTACAAATCCCCTGTTTCCGACGACGTGGCTGTATATATCACCGCCGATTGCGGTGGGCTTGGGAGCGTTGTTGTATGGAGAGCATGTAAGCTGGTGGATGCTGGCTGGGGTGCTGCTCATTGTGACCGGACTAATCCTTATGAACAATGGAATTATCCGTCTGGTGAACAGGCGCAAGGTACGTTCTGCTGCCTGATATTTTATAGCGGTCAGGTTATTATATGATCTGACAGAAAAGGCCTCCAAACTGTCGTATGTTACTGATCATGCGACGTTTGGAGGCTTTGTTGTTGTATTACTTTATTTAAGTATTATGGGAGCAGGCACTTTTTGCTTATTCAACATTGAGTACGAATTTGTCGATGGCGTGCTTAACACCGTCTTCGTTATTGCTACGAGTGATGTAATCAGCCAGCTTTTTCAAATCAGGAATGGCATTCTCCATCGCTATGCCGAGACCAGCGCATTCAAGCATTTCATGGTCGTTCCAAGAGTCACCGATAGCAATCGTTTCCGACAGTTCACAGCCAAAATGGTTTGCAAGGAAGGTAAGCGCATGGCCCTTGGTGCCTTCATGATGCATAATTTCCAGAAAATGAGGCTTGGATTTTGTAATGTGAACTTCATTGCCAAGCAGTTCGCGAAGTTCAGGAATTAATTCATCCAACACTTCCGGCTCGTCGATGATCAGCAGTTTAGGAGCCGGCTGCTCTATAACTTTACTGAATACAGGCTCTACAAAATATTCCGTGTTGTTCAGTTCTGTGTAATCTTTGATTTTCTGATTATCTTCACGTGTGTACAATTTGTCATCTATATACGTTTGCAGATGCAGATTGCGTTCTACGCAGAATTCATACAGGCGACGTGCAGCCACGAGTGGAACATAACGCTCATACAGCACGTTTTCGTCCAGCAGGTTTTTAACCAAAGCTCCTTGGTACGTAATGATTGGCACGTTCAAACCAGTTTGTCGAGCAATTTTGTGTGCGGAGGCATAAGCTCGTCCAGTAGCGAGGGTAACCACCACACCTTTCGCTACAGCAGCTTCTAATGCCTGTTGTGTCGCCGGTGTAACTTCCTTCTGGTCGTTAATGAGTGTATCATCAATATCAATGGCAATTAATTTATACATATCGGTATTCTCTCCTTTATCTCTATCATGGGGCAATGTTAAAATTGTATCTTATAATATTCAAAATGACAATATCGCAATGAAAAGGGGACGGCCCCTATAAGAGCCTGTCCCCTTATAACCACTGAAGTATTGGCTTGAAACGATGGGAAAAAGTAACGGTTAGTCTTCCAAAAATACAAGTCCAACAAAATCGTCCAGCTCGATATTACCAAAATAGTGCTTCAAATCGAGAGAGGATAAGGCTTGACGTACCTCACCTTCATCATAGCGCTTGCCACGCAGGATATTTTCAATATCAGCAACGTCACCCACGCCGAAGAAATCCCCATAGATTTTAATATCACGGATATAGCCTTCCTTAAGATCCATGCGGATATCAATAATGCCGACCGGAAATTTACGTGTGTGCTTGATATTGCTCTCGGGGGACAGACCGTAGTTCCAATCCCACGATTGGTAGCGTTCTTTGGATATTTCATGGATTTTGGCCCAATCGGTATCGGTGAGCTTATATTGAGGTACCTGATCCAATTCTGCACCGAATATGAAACGCAGCAGTTCCTCGCGAAATTGCTCTATGGTCATCTCACGGTCCATCAGTTCGCTGATGTTAGCCACGCGACTGCGGACGGATTTAGTGCTTTTGGATTTGAATTTTTCGGGATTGGCATGCAACGATGCAGCCACATTGTCCAGATTCAGGTTAAACATCAATGTACCGTGGCTGAACATCCGTCCGCGTGTGGCAAATTGGGCGTTTCCTGAAATTTTACGTTCTCCGACCTGCAGATCGTTGCGGCCTGTCATTTCAGCTTCTACTCCCATTTGGCGCAGGGCATCAATAACAGGTTGCGTAAATTTGAGGAAATTATGAAAGGACTCCCCGTTATCCTTGGTAATAAAGCTGAAATTTAAATTACCGAGGTCATGATATACAGCACCGCCGCCGGACAGGCGACGAACGACTTGAATATTGTTATCTCTGACAAACTCGGCATTGATTTCTTCAATGGTATTTTGATGCTTGCCTATAATAATAGAAGGCTGATTAATGTAAAACAGCAAATAGCTGTCGTCCAGCGGTAGATGCTTGAGCGCGTATTCCTCAATGGCAAGATTAATGGCTGGATCGTGTATCCCCTGGTTGTCGATGAACAGCATGTCCATTCCTCCGTATATAAACTGTGTAATTTATGTGTGCCTCCTTCTATTGTAACCCAAGTGAGCCATGTACAAAAGCTCATTTGCATTGACGGGACGCAAAAAGCAGCCTCATAATGGAGCTAAATGATTGGGAACGGCCGGAAAGGATGAGAGGTAATGATAGAGGTTTACGGTCATGGCGGTGACAGGGAAACAGCTGCGGCGACATTCGGCGGGGCTGCTGCTGATTTTGTAGATTTTAGTGCAAATATTAATCCGCTTGGTCCACCGCCGGAGGTGCTTGAGGCGCTGCAACACTCATTTGACACTGTGATTCGCTATCCAGACCCTGGGCATCGGAATTTTAAAAATATGCTAGCACGGCGACTGCATGTTCCACCGGAGTCGTTAAGTATCGGAAACGGAGCGGCTGAAAGTATGGCGCTCCTGCTATTGGGACTGGCTCCTAAGCGTGTGGGTACAGTGGAGCCGTGTTTTTCAGAATATGCGGAGCTGGCTGGCAAATTCGGAGCTGAGGTCAACCGGGTGTACGGGAAGGCCTCGCTTCAATGGAAGGCGGACGTGGAGGACATCCTTCAGCTCATGGAGCAGGTAGATGTTTTGTTTCTTGGGCAGCCGAATAATCCAAACGGTGTGCAATATGGTAAGCAGGAGCTGTGCGAACTGGCAGAAGCGGCTGGCAAAACGGGTACCGTGCTGGTGGTGGATGAAGCATTCATTGATTTTATCCCGCTGGAACGGCGAATCTCACTACTGCCTGTGCTGGATCGTTATCCTCATGTGATTTTGATCCGGTCAATGACCAAATTTTATGCCATTCCTGGCTTGCGATTGGGCTATGCGATTGCTCATCCAGACTATATCCGGCGAATGACGGCCAAACAGGTGACCTGGAGTGTGAATGGATTGGCGTTGCTGGCTGGGGAAGCGTGTTTGAGAAGTGGGCAAGCATATGAGCACCAAACACAGGAGCTGATTGCTACGGAGCGCAACCGCCTGTTGACCGCCTTGGCGGAATGGGGCTGCGGTGTTGTTCCCGGCGAAGCCAATTACGTGCTGGCAAGGGCGCCGGGTACGTGGAGCGCATCGGCGATTCAGCAGGCGCTTGGACAACGCGGAATTCTTATACGTAGCTGTGCTATGTATCCGGGACTGACGACGAGCCATTTTCGAATTGCGGTCAAGGATGCAGAAGCCAACGACAGGCTGCTGTCTGTATTGGGTGAAGTGCTGGAGGAGGAGCAGCGGCGTGACAGTTAGCTTGATTATCCTGGCAGCCTATCTTTTGGACAGGCTGATCGGTGACCCGAGGTGGTTGCCACATCCAGTCATCGGTATGGGACATGCCATTTCAGCATTGGAAAAAGCGATTCGCCGCCAGGCCCGAAGTGACCGGGGGTTGAAACGTGCGGGTATACTGCTTCCACTCATTGTGGCGGGAGGCTCCTTTACGCTCGCCTGGGCGCTATTGCACTTGCTTGCCTGGATTCATCCGTGGTTGTCTGTCGGCGTAGAAATGGTGCTGATTGCGACCACGATTGCTTCCAAAGGACTAAAGGACGCAGGAATGGCAGTATACCGAGCGTTGCAGGCGGATGACCTGGCTGCGGCACGGCGGGAGCTGGGCATGATAGTTGGGCGGGATACGCAACAGCTTGATGAGCCTGAGATTGTACGCGGTACCGTCGAAACGGTCGCTGAAAATATCGTGGACGCGATTATTTCCCCGCTTTTTTATGCCTTGATCGGGGGAGCACCCTTGGCGCTGGCTTATCGTGCTGTGAATACGCTCGATTCCATGGTTGGCTACAAAAATGAAAAGTATCTGCATTTAGGCTGGGCTTCAGCACGTCTGGATGATGTCGCTAACTACATTCCGGCACGCCTGACAGCGGCAATGCTTGTGGTAGCGGCGTGGATGTACAAGCGAGATGCTGCAAGAAGCTGGCGCACAGTCAAGCGAGACGCTCGTCTGCACCCAAGCCCGAACAGTGGCTTCCCGGAATCGGCTGTTGCCGGTGCACTGGGGATTCGTCTTGGAGGCTATAATGTGTATCATGGCGTGCGCTCCTTTCGTGCATACATGGGCGATTGGATACGACCGCTAGAGTCGAAAGATATACGGCATACGATCCAGCTGATGTTCGCCGTGTCCAGTATGTTTGTAGGATTGTGTTTGTTAGGAGCCGCAGGTTGTTTTGCCTTGGGATGGGTGCGGTGAGGAGTGACACACTGAATAATGATCGAGCAGGAAGTGACATGATCTTGAAACAAGATATAGCAGCAAAAAGGACAGTAGAATACTCACAAAGTCCGAACTCACAGGAGGATAAGGTGCCGTATGATGCTAAAGAAGATCTGCATTGGGACATGGAACTTGTGTTAGTTCGTCACGGCACAACCTTATGGAACAAGGAACGTCGATATCTGGGACACTCCGACTTAGGTTTGCTACCGGGAGCAGAGCAGGAATTAAAGCCTTTGCAAGAAAAATTACAAGGGCAGTCCTTTGCTCGAATCTATTGCAGCGATTTAATGCGATGTCGCCAGACCTTGCAGATCATTGTGCCGGAATCAGAATTGACGTCTGGAGGTTCCCTATCTACTATGTCTCCTATGATGGAACCACGTCTGCGAGAGCTTCATTTTGGTGAGTGGGATGGAAAAACGTATGACATGCTCAAGGATGTGTCGTTGTATCGCGCTTGGATTGATGAGCCGCAACGGATAACCCCTCCTGGAGGAGAGTCTTGGGCAGATTTTGTGAATCGTCTACGGAAATTTCTTGACTCTCTGTATGAATGGCGTGTTGCTATGGAAGTTCAACCCATGGATTTGACTGCTGCGCCACCCTCTGTTTTGGTCGTTACGCATGGTGGCGTAATTCGTCAGTTAGCTTGCATGCTGATACCGGGCCATGATTTTTGGAGTTTGAATCCGAAGCCGGGAGAAGCATTTAGGATTCAATTGAGGCTGGCAGGACGGCACAATTACATAGCAGAAATGCTTCCTCATTAGGTTAGACACCTGCGGATAAAGAGGCTGTTTGGGTTGTAAGCCGCCTCTTTTTAACCTATAATCATCAAGTAAAAGAACGGCTTGACTACCACTTATCAAATATCCAGCAGACGAGGTCGGCGCAGTGTGATGAAACTATGGTTTCCCTTGCCTGCGCTGTTAAAAGGGAAGTCGGTGTAAGTCCGGCGCGGTCCCGCCACTGTAAATGGAAACATGCCCGTTAGTCCTGCTTTATGTGCTACTAAGCATATGAAGGAATTTCAGGACATGTATCTTACCATAAGTCAGGATACCTGCCCGTCCGCCTGTCACCATAATCCTTCGAGGAAAGGATGACGTGTTCGCAGTGACTGTCCGTGCGGAAAGAAGCTGCCGCCTGCGCACGATCTGCGCTAACGTGACCCCTGTGTCCTGATATAAGGATGCGGGGTTTTTTTTGATAGGAAAAGAAGGCTGGATTTAGAAGATATCTGATGATGCTCAAGTAACGCTCTTAACGATTTTTTTATGAAGGGGTGCAAATCATGGCAGGAAAAAAAATAAAGGTTTGGACAACAGGTCTATTGGTTCTGATTTTGGCAGTTGTGCTGAGTGCATGTGGCACTAATGGAAAAAATGCTGAAAATAAAGAGAATCAGACTTCTTCACAGCAGCCAGGAAAGACCGTAACTGCACAAGAGCCTCCGGGCAAAACAGTTTACCCACTCACGGTTAAGGATACAACAGGACAGGAATTTACATTCAAAAAAGCGCCGGATAAAATCGTTTCCGTCTCCCCGGCAGAAACCGAGGCGCTGTTCGCCATCGGGCTGGATAAGGAAATTGTTGGCGTCTCCGACTACTCTGATTACCCGGAAGCAGCTACGAAAAAGCCTAAAGTGGGCGGTATTATGAAACCGAACGAAGAGGCGATCATTGCTGCGAACCCGGAAGTCGTTTTTGCAGGGATATCACTTAGTGAACAGGCTACGACCAAGCTGCGCGACATGGGAATTATGATTTTTAAAACGGAACCGAAGACAGTTGAAGATGTCATGGCTAACATCGAATTGTATGGAAAAATCACCGATCATCAGAAAGAAGCAAGAGCGGTGACCGACAAGATGAGAGCAGATGTAGCGGAAGTGAAAGAAGGAATTAAAAATATCGGTAAAGGGCAGAAGCTGCGGGTATACGTCGAGTTCTCACCAGGCTGGACAGTTGGTAAAGGCGAGTTTATGGACGAGCTGATTACGTTGGCGGGCGGCGAAAATGTAGGCGCCACGCAGAAGGGGTGGTACCAAATTAGTGAGGAAAATATTATTGCTGCGAACCCTGACGTGATTTTGTACAGCAAAAGTGTCAAGGACGACAAAACTGGTCAAACGCTCGGCGAAATTATTAAAGCTCGCAGTGGATGGGATCAAATATCGGCTGTTCGCCACAACCGGGTGTTTGCCGTGGATGATAATTTGATCAGTCGTCCGGGTCCACGTGTAACGGAAGGTCTCAAGGAAGTGGCCAAGGGCGTGTATCCTGAAATTTTCAAATGAACCGTAAACTGATCGGCTTTGGAGGAACAGGTCTTGTCCTGCTGTTACTGACGCTATTGCTCTGTCTTGGCATCGGCTCGGCCAAGCTTCCGGTCAGCCAGATCACGGGCATTCTGGTTAACCACCTTCCATGGTTAGGCGATACGTTTACACCGGATTGGAATACATCCTCAGAGCAGATTATTTTGAAGGTCAGATTGCCACGAGTGTTACTGGGAATGTTGGTAGGAGCAGCGCTGGCGCTGGCGGGAGCCGGATTTCAGGGTGTGCTGCGTAATCCTTTGGCTGATCCGTATACACTGGGGGTATCCTCGGGGGCTTCGGTAGGAGCGGCAGTACTGATTTATTGGGGCCTTCAATTTTCATTTGTTGGCATATGGACGCTGCCGCTAGTGGCATTTACGACCGGAATGCTGACGCTGTGGATGGTGCTGACGTTGGCACGGGAAGGTGGAAAAATTCCGACACAAAGTCTCATTTTGTCGGGTGTGGTGATGCAATCCTTTCTGGGGGCGGTTGTTTCCTTTCTGACAGCCATGTCGAAGGAGACGGTCAATGAAATATTGTACTGGACGATGGGAAGTCTTAGCCTGCGCGGTTGGTCATATACAGGAATCCTTTTACCTTATGTGGTCATAGGACTGGTATTTCTATGGAACCGGGCACGTGTGCTGAATATTTTGGCTTTGGGTGAACGTCAGGCGGCTCACATGGGAGTTCATGTAGATGCGACGAAGCTATCTGTTCTGATCATTTCCACGCTGCTGACAGCAGCCGCTGTCTCGGTATGTGGAGTGATTGGCTTTGTGGGACTCGTTGTACCGCATATCATTCGTCTGGTGACAGGGCCTGATTACCGGATGATTGTTCCATTATCTGCGCTCGGTGGAGCTATTTTTATGGCTTGGGCAGATACGGCGGCTCGCACGTTGTTAGCCCCCACGGAAATTCCTCTGGGCGTGATGACGGCCTTTGTTGGGGCACCGTTCTTCGCATATCTCCTGTACCGGAACAAGAAGCTGCGCAGGGGGGAAATGCTGTGACAGAACAAAGTGAATCACAGAAGGTACGTGATCGGGCGTTAGAGGTAGCGGGTCTAACACGTGCCTATGGAGAGTTCCATGCGTTAAAGAATATAAGCTGGAGCGTCGACGAAGGAACTTGGTGGGGGATTATTGGTCCGAACGGCAGTGGAAAATCCACCTTGCTGCATTTGCTTTCCGGTGTAGATCAGCCAACTTCGGGAAACGTTCATATCTATGGCAAAAAGGTCGGTAGCTACAGCAGAAAAGAGCTTTCCCGACTCATAGCCGTACTCCAACAGGAAGGGCTTCCTCCAGTGGGATACACCGTCAGGGAAGTCGTAGAAATGGGACGTTTTCCTCATCAGGACTGGCTAGGCAGGGAAAAGGGTGTTGATGTGGAGGCGATCACGGATCGCGTGCTAGAGCGATTGGGTCTTACCACGCTGGCGGACAGAGCATTGGACCGCTTGAGTGGGGGACAGCGACAGCGTGTAGCTTTGGCAAAAGTAATGGTGCAGGAGCCACGAATATTGCTGCTGGACGAGCCTACGACCTATCTGGACTTGCGCTATCAGCTTGAATTTATGGAACTGCTGGCAGATTGGCGCCAAGAAACGGGTGTGACGATTATTGCGGTCTTGCATGATCTTAACTTGACAGCCCAATTTTGCGAAGATTTGCTTGTACTCAAGGATGGAATGGTTGAAGGATTGGGAGCTTCATCGAAGTTATTAACCGAGGATCGGATTCGACGAGTATACGGTGTTGAGCCTGTGATGCTTCCGCATCCCGATAGCGGTGTGCCGCAGCTCTTGCTGCGCAGGAGTGCTTCGGATACAGCAGATTAAATAAACGATGAAACACACTTAAAAAGAGCAGGGAGTGGAAGTTATGAACAACAAGCTGCGTCAGCTGATCGATAGCATTGCCCAGCCGGATGGGGTGGCGGCCTCGGCAGCTTCAGCTCATTTGGACCAATTAACAAAGCCACCGGGAAGTCTTGGAAAGTTGGAAAGTGTGGCCATTCAGCTAGCAGGAATTACAGGAGTGGATAAGCCTGAATTTGATCGTAAAACGGTTATGGTCATGGCTGCGGATCACGGGGTGTGTGAAGAGGGAGTCAGTGCCTTTCCGGCTGAGGTTACACAACAAATGCTGTATAACATGCTGTCAGGTGGCGCGGCAATTAATGTGCTGGCACGCCATGCGGGCGCAGATGTCAAGGTGGTAGATGTTGGCGTGAATGCGGATGTCGCTCACGCGAATCTGGTGGACCGTAAGGTACGCATGGGTACTTCGAATATAGCTAAAGGGCCAGCGATGCTGCGTACAGAAGCGGAACAGGCGGTTTTGGCCGGAGCAGAAGCCGTAGCAGAAGCGGTCAAAGGTGGCACACGGCTATTCGTTACCGGAGAGCTGGGCATCGGGAATACGACAGCCAGCGCTGCGGTCGTATGTGCTCTCACCGGACTGGAGCCGGAAGTTATCGTAGGCCGGGGGACGGGTGTAGATATGGCTGGGCTTACCCGTAAAATATCGGTTGTCTGCCGCGCATTGGACGTGAACCAGCCAGATGCAAATGATGCGTTCGACGTACTCACTAAGGTCGGCGGTCTAGAGATTGCCGCCTTGGCAGGAGTCATCCTCGGGGCAGCCGCACATCGCTGTCCAGTTGTGTTGGACGGCTTTATTTCAGGCGCAGCCGCCCTCGCAGCGCGTGCACTTGCGCCTGCTAGCGCTGCGTACATGCTCGCTTCGCACGCCTCGGACGAGCGCGGGCACGCGGCGGTGCTCCGCCAGCTCAAGCTGGAGCCCATGCTTCATTTGGACATGCGGCTCGGGGAGGGCACAGGCGGTGCGCTTAGCTTGCACCTGATTGATGCGGCGTGCCGCATTATGCGCGAAATGGCGACCTTTGCCGATGCAGGCGTATCGGACGGTCAGGGAGCCGCGCAGCGATGAAAGCGCTCGTGACCGGCGGGGCACGCAGCGGGAAAAGCGGCTTTGCCGAGCGATTATGCATGTCGCGCGCGCCTGGCGCCTGCTACATTGCAACGGCGCATGCCTATGACATGGAGATGAAGGAGCGCATCGCCCTTCATCGGGTCCAGCGCGAGTCTGCCGGATACGACTGGCAGACGCTGGAGGAAGCGCAGGCGCTGCCGGAGCTGCTGCGACGGCTTGGCGGCGATCAAGCGTCGCAGCCATCACCCGCGCCTACGGTGCTAGTCGACTGCCTGACCCTGTGGCTGTCGAACGTGCTGCTGGCCGCAGGCGAGGACGGCGAAGCTGCGTCCAGAGCTGCCATTAATGAACTGGCGGCAGCTGTGGAGCAGTATCCGGGGCAGCTCGTCATCGTGACCAACGAGGTTGGTGACGGTATTGTGCCCGAATATCCGCTTGGTCGGCTGTATCGGGATTTGAGTGGGGTTATGAATCAGCGGATTGCCCGTCTTTGTGATGAAGTATTTTTGGTGACGGCGGGCATTCCCGTAGAACTCAAACAGTTGGAATATAAGCTATGAGCCGCGAACGTCAGGCTGTTGCTGCGGCTTTTCAATTTTTAACGCGTCTTCCGGTGAAGGCGGAATTGGATTTTTCCCCGGATTTGCTTAAACGCAGTGCAAGTTATTATCCGCTGGTCGGAGTGGTTATTGGCATCATTGTCTTGGGCTTTGCGGCGCTTACTTCTATGGTGTTGCCGCCGTTGCCGTGTGCGATTCTTACGCTTGTTGTCTGGGTTTGGTTGACGGGCGGATTGCATTTGGACGGGTGGATGGATGCGGCTGATGCCTTGTTCAGCTACCGATCCCGTGAGCGGATGCTGGAGATTATGAAGGATAGCCGTGTAGGAGCAATGGGCGTTATTGCTTGTGTGTTGCTACTCATGCTCAAGGCTTCTTTGCTGTATACAGTGTTGGTTGAACGGAATGTGTCTGGCTTACTGCTGCTTCCGATGGTTTGGAGCCGCTGGTTTATGGTACATGCAATGAAGCGCTGGCCTAAAGCCCGTAATGATGATGGGCTGGCTGCGCGTTTTGCTGATATGAGTGGTGGCCGCGTAGGGTTAGCCGTATTCTGGGCTGTATTAGTGACCTTGAGTGCTGCCGTAGGACAATATCTTCTGGCAGGTTTGGCTACAGCAACAAGGGATACTGGGAATCTGTCGTTGGCAGGATCAACCATACAGACGTTCCTTTCATATTCTGAGAGCCTTCCAATCTCGATAGGCTTTGTGTTAATTCCGGTCTTGGCTTACGGTGTTGGAACCTTCACGGCAAACCGTATTAACCGCCGCTTGGGTGGACTTACGGGAGATATATACGGAACTTTAAACGAATTGCTGGAGACTGTTTTATTGTTGTTTATTGTAATTTTGTACGGGTTGTGACCAGATTTGAAATGAATTCGTTAAAGGGGAAGAGGCAATTGTCAACTTTCGAACCGTCCTGCACGAACCCGGCAGCCGTATTGATGCTTCAAGGAACAGCGTCGGATGTGGGCAAAAGCGTGGTGACAACTGCGCTTTGCCGTATTTTTACGCAGGACGGATATCGTCCCGCACCGTTTAAGTCGCAAAATATGGCGTTAAACTCTTATGTTACCGAGGACGGCAAGGAAATTGGACGCGCTCAGGGGGTGCAGGCTGAGGCCTGCGGTATTGAGGCCACGACTGACATGAATCCGATTCTGATTAAGCCAGTCAAAGATATGCACTCACAAATTGTTGTACACGGTGTACCTTATGCCTATATGAGCGCCTCCGATTACCGGAAGGATTTTTTGCCAAAAGCCAAACAGACCGTTATGGATGCTCTGAATCGGTTGCGTGATACCTATGATATTGTCCTTATGGAAGGGGCAGGCAGCCCGGCAGAGATTAATTTGAAGGACCGAGATATCGTAAATATGAATTTGGCAGGTTGGGCGGATGCACCAGTGTTGCTTATTTCAGATATCGACCGGGGCGGTGTTTTTGCTTCTCTCGTAGGAACCATCGAGTTACTGGAACCCCATGAAGTACAGCGTATCCGCGGATTTATCATTAACAAATTCAGAGGTGATCTGTCTCTGCTTCAACCGGGATTAGACTGGCTGGAAGAACGGACGGGCATTCCTGTACTCGGTGTATTGCCCTATCTACCAGACATTCGCATTGAAGCAGAGGATTCGGTAGTACTGGACAAGAAGCCCAAGCAATCTGCAAAAGGTAAAGAACTGGATATTGCGGTGATACGATATCCGCGGATTTCCAATTTTACGGACACGGATGCTCTGGCCGCAGAGCCGGATGTGAGTGTTCGTTATGTCACAGAAGCCGGACAGTTGGGCGTACCGGACGCCATTATCTTACCGGGGACCAAAGACACTATTGGAGACCTGCTGGAATTGCGTGAGAGAGGTCTGGAGAAAGACATTCGGCAGGCTATGAATACTGGACGCACACAGCTAGTTGGCATTTGTGGAGGCTATCAGATGCTGGGTACAGCGCTATTTGATCCCGAAGCCGTCGAATCTGGGCTGCCGCAGCAGGCAGAAGGGTTAGGTTGGCTGGCTCTATCCACGACCTTTTTAAAGGAAAAGCAAACCGTACGCGTACAGGGAACCCTGTCTAATCATTGCCCGCTTTTGCTTAGCACTGCGCCTGATTCGGGTTCTGCCTTCAAGCCAAGCATTGAAGGCTATGAAATACATATGGGCGTTACGGAGTATGTTACGGAACCATACGCACCTATAGATATAACTTTTAACCTAAGCGAAATGAAAAGGTTATTCCATATCCGGCGTGGCGAAGGAACAGCTTTTGAGGAAGGCTGGGGTACGACAGACGGTAAAGTATGGGGAACCTATTTGCACGGTGTGTTTGATAATGACCGTTTTCGCCGGTGCTGGCTGGATGGATTGCGACAAACCAAGGGCTTGGCACCTTTAAAAAGCACTTTTACTGTACGTGAAGCCAAGGAACGAGAGTTTGACCGTGTCGCAGAGGTGGTACGGGCTCATTTAGATATGGAGCAAATTTATCGTATTATGGGAATGAATTCATAAACTTCATGGATGATTATTAAAATCGCTTTTAAAAAATAAAGAGGTATCTCTACAGCCATTTTCAAGACTGTGAGATACCTCTTTTTATTCAGGATTTTGCAAAATTCGATTCCAGTCGCTCTGAAGTGCAAGATATAGACGAACTAAACCATTTCGATCTACATCTTGTCCATTGGAAGTCGCTTATGGGATTTTTGCAAAATCCTCTATTGTATCGGCTTACGTAATTTTAAATTTTTGAACTGCCTTTTGCAGCTCGGTTGCTTGTTTGCTTAATTGGCGAACAACCTCGCTGTGGCTTTCCATTTCATTTAGTTGCTCATCGGCGTTAAAACCGATTTCTTGAATCATATGCTGTGCATTGGCAGCGATGAGAGCTGTCTCTTCCACGGAAGCAGATACTTCCTCCGAGCTGGCGGATACTTGCTCCGTTGCTGCAGATACCGTTTGAATCGTAGCATTGATCTTTTGCATAAGCTCACTTAGCTGGTTAAAGGCTGAGCTCGCTTCTTGAACCATTTCCGTTCCCGAATGAATTTCACGGCTAACCTGGGTCACAGAGTCCACAGATTGTTGCGATACTTCTTGAATGGTAACCAAATAGTCAGAAATTTCTTGTGTGGCTTCTTTAGATTGCTCGGCAAGCTTGCGTACTTCTCCAGCTACTACGGCGAAGCCCCGTCCATGTTCGCCCGCACGGGCAGCTTCAATGGAGGCATTCAGGGACAACATTTGAATTTGCTTCGTAATATCGAAAATAGCCGAAACGATACTGCCAATGGCTTCTGAGCGCTCATTCATACTATGGATGTATCGAAGCGATTCATCGGCAGCATGTCCTACCTGTGACATTTGAGCTACAGCTTTTTGAGCGAGCGTATTACCGTTAACCGTTTCTTTCGTTGCTTCACTGATTTGATCGGATACATCATTGGCAGAGGAGGCGATGTGCTGAACACCTTGAGCGATTTCCTCCATAGCCTGTGCATTTTCAGCAGCAGTTGTAGCTATGCTGGTACTGCCCTTTGCTACTTCCTCTGCGGCAACTGTAGAGTCCTGCACTTTTACACTCATAGCCTCAGTCCGACGAAGCAGCTCGTCCGATCCTTCCACAACCGCACCGGATGTAGAAAGCACATGGCTGATCATTTCTTTCAAGTTATGAGACATTGATTGGAAGCTGCGGGCAAGTTGGGCAATTTCATTGACTCCATGAACTTTCGCTTCTTGTGAAAGATCACCTTGAGCGATTTTTTCGCTATGACGAACCAATTCAGCAATGGGTTCTACAACTTTACGTATCACGAGGGTAGAAATAATTCCGCCCAGCAGGAGCGTTGCCACTGTAATACCTATGCAAATCCATAAAATTTGTTGGGATTTTTCCTGTACGAATCCGACATCTTCGTTCACACCCAGAACTAGATTACTACCCGATATAGCAAAGAAGGCGGTTTTGTGTACTCCGTACGAATCGCTGTAAATTTCACTGATATTCATCTCGCCTTGTTTTGCTTTTTTAATATCCTCTACAGGAATGAGTGCATCCTTGACCTTGTATACTGATTTTACATTCCGTGCGACGACTTCGGCTTTACCATCCTTTACTACTGCGATATATGCCGATTCTAATTTGAGAGTATCGACCTTCTCCTGAAGATAGGATTCCATCTGTATAGCGGAGCCGGAATCAGAACCGCTTCCTTGTTGGGCCTGAACGGCTAAGGAAATATTGAGATCCTGATACACATTTTTAGCTCCAGTTTCTAGCAATTGGTCTACCTGAGGCATGACACTGTTATTAATGATACTCATGGATATTGCATAGAAACTGATGCTGAACAAAAGGGATGCAAAGAGCTGAATCAGCAAAAACATAATTCGTAATTTCGCGCCAATGGAACGATTAAAACTCTTCATGAAAATTCTCCTCTCACATGATGGTAATAAAATCAGACGAATTCCCCTGCTTGATGTAGGCCGCTTGTCCAATAAGATACTAGGCACGCCATGATCTACTTGTTTTCCTTTCCTTGCTTGAAGAAAAGACTGAAAATGTTCGGATTCTATGTATATTTCAGCTGTATTCAAGGGACAAGAATGTGAAAGGGAAGTAATCCATGATTTACTAAAAAGTAGGTTAGACCTATTTTACATAATTAACAGGCGGTTGAATAGTCATATTTGCCCAAAAACAAACAAAAAATATATAACTATGGTCTTAGGTGTTTAGATGTAAGTTAGATGTAAATTATCAGGTGCATAAAAACGAATAGATTACTCCTTCTTTAAAACTATTGTAAAAAAGAAGTAATATAAGTAGCATAAGGAATACCGCTTTTATTACAATATTCTTCTAAGCTTGGTTTGGTAAGTTCGAAAGTGGTCTTCAATATACATATAAAAAGGGGAAAAGGTAGTTATGAATCGGGATTTACTTTCCAAAGAAATGATTTCGCAGGTCAGGGGAGAAGATGAACAGGAGCAGACTTCCGGAAGTTACAGAGCTGCCACAGGGAGAAATCCGATAAGTCGTCTATTAGATTATGTATCAGGCGTATTCACTCCGATCTTGCCGGCAATGATTGGGGCGGGAATGATAAAGGTATTAATATCTATTTTCATGTCCTTAGGTTTTTTGTTTTCAGACCAACAGGTATTTACTAGTTTGTTATCTGATCAACAGGCGTATACCATTTTATTGGTTATCAGCGATGGTTTATTCTATTTTTTGCCCATTCTATTTGCGGCAAGTGCGGCAAGAAAGCTGAACAGCAATATGTTTGTTGCGGCTGCCATCGGAGCATCAGTATTGCATCCCCGCCTGACAGAGTTGTTCCAGTCTGGTGAGGAGGTTCGCTTTGGCGACTTGTCAGTCATAGACGGGCAGTCTGCTTCTTCCATAATACTAATGCTTGTTGTCGTTTGGATGGCGTCGTATGTGGAAAAATGGTTAGACAAGCATACCCCCTATTGGCTTAAAGTAGTGGCTGTCCCGACTTTGACTCTGATGATTTTTATACCTTTGATGATGTTCGTTCTTGGCCCGTTGTGGGGGTATCTCGGTCAACATTTATCGGATGGACTCGCATGGTTATTTGATAATGCAGGAGTGTTTGCAGGGCTGCTGCTCGGGGGCGCGATGTCTTTGCTTATTATGGCAGGTATGCAATATATAATGGTACCGATTATGATCAGCTCGCTTGCAACACTGGGCTACGATCATGTCTTTCCTGTGGTAGTGGCAGCGGTACTTGCCCAGGCAGGTGCAGCATTTGGCGTGCTTTTTAAATCCAAAAATGTCAAAGTGAAAACGCTGGCCTTTTGGACAGGCTTGCTTGCCATGATGGGGGTGGTTGAGCCGGCGATGTATGGAGTCACAATGCGCTTTAAGAAGCCTTTTGTTGCGGCGTTGATCGGAGGGGCTCTCGGTGGTGCATTTATGAGTTTATTTGAAACTGAAGCAACAGCTATTGGTGGTATATCAGGTCTGCCCAGCTTGGGATTATTCGTCGGTCCTACATTTATATATGCTATTTTGGGAATGTTAATCTCACTAGTTACAGCTGGCGTAATTACGTATTTTATGGGCTTTGTGGATGAAAAAGATGAGCATTCGCAAGTAGTGTCCACATCTAGCATGAATGCTTCTCCTTCTCCGAACTCGGTTGTGGAAAAGAGCCCTGGCAGCTAAGGCGTGCCAATGCCCAAAAGCCTCATGAAAGTGTTTACAAAAAAACTTGTCACCTCAGTCTTTATATGATATTATGGTGTCAGTTATTCAAAACTGCACAATCGTGGATTGTTACTGAGCGTATCGGGCAAAACCATAAGCAGGCACTATGTGTCAGTTTTGGTATTGCCTTTTTTTACTACTCCAAGCGGCTTAAGGTGATGGAATGAAGATAGCAAAGGTGCTGAATAATAACGTCGTAACGGTCATTGATGAACAGCAGAAAGAATTAGTCATTATGGGAAGAGGAATTGCTTTTAAAAAAAACACAGGCGATGAGATTGAAGAAGAGAAAATCGAGAAAATTTTCAAACTTGAAAGTACCGAGGTTTCCCGCAAACTCATGACCCTGATGTCTGATATCCCTATTGAATATGTTGAAATTTCTGATGAAATCATCCAATATGCCAAAACGATACTTGGTGTAGAGTTGCATGACAGCATCTATATTTCGCTGACGGATCATATCCATTTTGCCATAGAGCGTTATCGCTTGGGTATGGATATCAAAAATGCACTTTACTGGGAAATCAAGCGAATGTACCGTAAGGAATTCACGATTGGGACCAAAGCATTGCACATGATTCAGGACAAGCTGGGAGTTACACTTCCAGATGATGAAGGAGCATTTATCGCCTTACATTTGGTGAATGCACAGCTTAATAGCGAAATGCGCGAAACGATAACCCTGACTAACATTGTCAAGGATATCATAAATATTGTAAGTCGCTTTTTTGTAATGGATCTGGATGAAGAGTCGTTAAGCTATTACCGCTTTATTACACATCTCAAATTTTTTGCTCAACGGGTAATGAATGGGACCCCTGTACAAAATACAGATAATTCCCTTCATGATATGGTTAAGGTTCAGTATAAGAATGCTTACGCCTGCGCGGAAAAAATAAGAGATTATACCACTAAAATCTATGGTCGAAGCTTGTCCCAGGATGAGATGTTGTATCTCACCATTCATATCGAGCGTATCATTAAAAATCAATGATTTTATGTATGATCAGGGATTTAGGATTGCTACTTCTAAACCAGAAGGCAAAACCTGAATGCTGAAAGAAGATTGGCTTTTTATAAAGCTGTCTGCTTTCTGTATTCAGGTTTTTTTATTGCCCATTTGCGCATTTTATTTTATACCTTAAAAGAAAAGAGGAACACCTCATGGATCGAAATCAATTATCCAAAGAGATACTTACACTGGTTGGTGGTGAAGAAAACGTAGAGCAGGTCATTCACTGCATGACCCGCTTGCGCTTCAACCTTCATGATGATAAGAAAGCTCAGAAAGAGCAGTTGCAGAAAACGGATGGCGTCATGGGAGTCATGGAGAGTGGCGGCCAGTTTCAGGTTATTATCGGTAATGACGTAGCTAACGTGTACAAATCGTTGGTGAGCAACATGTCCAAGGCTCCGCAAAGTGACTCAGGAGCAAGCACTGCATCTAAGAAAAAACAAAACCCGATCAGCAAACTGTTCGACTTTATTGCGGGTATGTTTACACCGATTTTGCCAGCGATCACCGGCGCAGGTATGATCAAAGGGATCATTGCTCTTTTAGTGGCAATGAACTGGATGTCCGATAAGAGTCAAACCTATACGATTTTAGCGGCAATAGGTGACGGTGCGTTCTACTTCCTGCCTATTATTCTGGCTGTCAGTGCTGCTAGAAAACTCGGCAGTAATATGTTTATTGGTGCGGCGATTGGTGCTTCCATTTTGCACCCGACGATTACAGCTTTACTGGCATCTAACGTGAAGGTTAGCTTTATTGGTCTTCCGGTGACAGCGGCCACGTATTCTTCGACCGTGATTCCAATCGTTATTGCGGTCTGGCTGGCATCTTATGTTGAAAAATTCATTGATAAGTATACACATGCATCACTGAAGTTGCTCGTTGTTCCGACATTGACTTTATTGATTATTGTACCTTTGACTTTGGTTGCTGTAGGGCCGCTCGGCTCCATTATTGGTAATGGCCTGTCAGGCGGTATCTCTTGGTTGTTTGAAAATACAGGTGCACTTGCAGGTCTGCTGCTAGGCGGTACCTTCTCCCTGATCATTATGACAGGTATGCACTATGCGTTGGTTCCTATTATGATTGGATCGATTGCAACGTTGGGCTTTGACTACATGATTCCAATTATGGGAGCAGCCAACTTGGCACAGGCTGGTGCTGCACTGGGTGTATTCTTAAAATCAAAAAATGCCAAAGTCAAAACAGTGGCTTTCTCGACGAGCTTGACAGCTATTATGGGTGTAACTGAGCCTGCAATGTATGGTGTAAATATGCGGTTTAAAAAACCATTTACTGCTGCGTTGATCGGCGGAGCCGTCGGCGGGGGCTTCATGAGCTTGTTTGGTACAAAAGCGTATGTCATGGGTGGATTGGTTGGTGTGCCTGGTCTGGCGATGTTTATTGGACCGACTTTCTTATACGCAATCCTGGGTCTTATTATTGCATTTGTGGTTGCTACGATTGTTACCTATTTGATCGGCTTTACAGATGAAAAGAACGAAGAAGCACCACAAGCAACAACAGACGCTGCCGGAGACATCTCTACTGATGAAATAGCACAATCTGCTGTGTCCTCACTGCCGAAAGGTGAGAAAATCCCGGTATACAGCCCGATTATGGGTGAAGTTAAGCCGCTCAGTGAAGTCAATGACCCTGCATTTTCTCAAGAAATCATGGGTAGAGGTTGGGCTATTGAACCATCCGAAGGCCGGGTTGTTTCCCCAGTGGATGGTACAGTGTTCTCCATTTCCAAAAGTGGGCATGCTGTTGGATTGGTGAGTGATTCAGGACTTGAAATGCTCATTCACGTTGGGATGGATACGGTTAAACTAAAAGGACTTCATTTTACGCCTCATCTTAAAGCAGGAGATCGCGTGAAGGTAGGAGACCTCGTGCTGGAGTTTGATCTGGTGGAAATCCGCAAGGCTGGTTACGAAACGATAACGCCTGTTATTGTTACGAATGTAGCTCAGTTTAGCGAGTTGGAGTCCGCTGATAATCAGCATAAAGTGGTTAAGGAACAGGAACTGTTATACACAGTGATCGTCTAACGGCTGATAAAGATTTTACGCCTAAGTTGAATACATGTCGTTGTGTTCAGGACAAAAAACAGCAAGTCTTCGAAAGATGAAGGCTTGCTGTTTGGCGTTTTCGATAAAATCCAAAGTGGAAGTTGCTTAACTATTTTATTGTTAGAAAACCTACAAAAATAGTTGGTTTTGTGATATAGTAATCTTCGGATTGAAGGATCACCTTATAAAACATATTAAGTATAAGTTTGGAGGAAATAATACATGGATACCTTCTTTATTATTTTAAATGTTATTGTGCTGCTTTTGCTGCTAGGCGTATTGGTCTGGATGCAGAAAAAGCACATCTCCTTTACAAAAAGGGTATTTGCCGGACTTGGCTTCGGACTGATCTACGGGGCTGTTCTACAATATGCCTATGGGGCAGGCTCAGAGGTCATTACAAAATCAGTTGATTGGTTCAACCTCGCAGGTAATGGTTATGTCCGTTTGCTGCAAATGGTAGTTATTCCGCTTATCATGGTGTCGATTATTTCGGCTATTATGAATTTGAAGGGAAGACAGAACCTTGGCAAAATCAGCGTATCCATTATTGCAGTACTACTGATTACAACGGCAATTGCTGCTTCAGTTAGTATTGTAACCAGCTTGTCGTTTGATCTAAAGGCAATTGAGATTCAAGGTGGGGAGAAGGAACAAGCACAGGGCTTGAAGATGGAAGAGCGTCTTGGAACAGTTCAGGACATGACCATTCCACAGCAGGTGCTGGAATTTATTCCTTCAAATCCTTTTGAGGATATGACGGGAGCACGTCGTACGTCGACGCTGGCGGTGGTCATTTTCTCGGCCTTTATCGGTGTGGCTGTGCTCGGATTGGATCGTAAAAAACCAGAACAGGCGCAAACCTTCCGTAAAGTGATCGATGCAGTGTACGCTGTAGTGATGCGGATTGTAACTCTGGTGCTGAGATTGACTCCTTACGGCATTTTAGCACTGATCACTAAAGTAGTAGCTACGACCAATCCGGATGAAATTTTGAAGCTAATCAAGTTTGTGCTCGCTTCTTATGTGGCTCTGTTGGTCATGTTTATCATTCATCTTATTTTGCTGGCCTTGTTCGGCTACAATCCGGTGACGTATGTGAAAAAGGTATTGCCTACACTGGTTTTTGCTTTTACTTCTCGTTCCAGTGCGGCGACCATTCCGTTAAATGTTGAAACACAAACGAAAAAGCTTGGTGTGTCCGACGGCATCGCGAATCTGTCTGCGACCTTGGGAGCGACTATTGGGCAAAACGGCTGTGCTGGTATTTATCCGGCAATGCTGGCGGTCATGATTGCTCCAACCGTGGGTATTGATCCAACGAGCTGGGATTTTATCCTCACGCTTATTCTGGTAGTTACGGTCAGCTCGTTTGGCGTGGCGGGTGTAGGCGGTGGTGCCACTTTCGCTTCCCTGATCGTGCTTTCCACCATGAATCTTCCAGTGGCATTGGCAGGATTGCTCATCTCAGTCGAACCGTTGATTGATATGGGACGCACAGCGTTAAATGTCAATGATTCTATTACCGCAGGTCTCATTTCAGGCAAGGTGCTTAAGGAGAACGATCAAGACGTGTTCAACAATCATGGCATGGATTTGGATGCAACGGCACACTCCTAAGTGAATGATAAACGAAAGGTGTACGATGCATTCCCCTATCGCATCTGTAGCCTATATAACACACGTACAGAATGTACTCAATACAAAGAGCCGGCCACAAGGTCGGCTCTTTGTATTGAGTTTAGGACAGTGTAAATTATAGCTGTTCACGAATCCTAATCTATGATACATTAAAATAATGTTTTTCCGACTTGCTTCGGATGAACCGCGGTTCGCAACCATCCCGCGCTATCAAAACTAGGAGGATTTCATGTTTAATCTGTTATGGGGGGCAGCTTTTGTCCTCGTCAATTTTATGTTCTTTTTGTTATGTTTTCGGTTGTTCGGTAAAAAAGGGCTGTACGCCTGGATTGGTGTTGCTACTGTACTAGCCAATATTCAGGTAACCAAAACGATTGATCTGGTCGGCATTACCACTACATTGGGAAATACGATGTATGTTTCTATGTATATGGCCAGTGACTTACTGAATGAAAAATATGGGCCTAAAGAGGCGCGTAAAGCTGTGTGGTTCGGCTTTTTCACTCTGATTATGACGACGATAACGATGCAAATGGTGCTGCAGTTCCAGCCTACTGCAACGGATTTTGCCCAGACACCGATGCAACAGCTGTTTGGATTGTTGCCAAGGCTTGCGCTTGCCAGCTTGACAGCCTATGCGGTCAGTCAATTGCTGGACGTGCGTCTGTATGCCTGGATTCGCAAGTTTTTTCCGGAACGTCATCAGCTCTGGATTCGCGGCAATGGCAGCACGATGATCAGCTCGTTTATAGATACGCTCATTTTCTGTACTATTGCCTTTTACGGTTATGCGTGGGGGATATGGCTCGAGATATTATTCACCACCTACATCTTAAAATTTGTACTGACCGCGGCGGGTACACCCATTTTGTACATCGCACGCAATTTCCGCTTTATAGAAGAGGAGGAGCAAACCCTCAAGCCATGATGGCTTGGGGTTGCCCCTCCTTTTTTCATACTTTTTACATACCGATATAATGAATAGCGATGTTTTTATCCCAGCACTGTCAGTTCTTTTGGAAAAGAGGTAAGCACTTCAACACCATCAGAGGTGACCAGAACGTCATCTTCAATCCGCACACCGCCGAGGCCTGGCACATAGATGCCGGGTTCGATTGTGAACACGAAGCCTTCATGAAGCAGATCACTATTGCCTCCGTGTACAGATGGATATTCGTGAACACTCATGCCAAGGCCGTGTCCAACTCGATGGTTAAAGGCAGGGCCATATCCAGCGGCTTCAACAACAGCCCGTGCTGCCTGATCTACGGATGCGCAGGAAACTCCCGGGCGAATGGCGGCAATTCCCGCTTCGTTCGAGCGAAGAACCGTATTATAAATCGTTTCCAGCTCAGCCGATAGCTTTCCAAAAGCAAAAGTACGTGTAATATCCGAAGCATAGCCATCGGAGTATACGCCCATATCAAACATGAGCAGATCGCCATGCTGTAGCTTGCGGGTGCCTGGAACACCATGAGGCAAGGCTGTTTTGGGTCCAGACAGTACTGTTGTGTCAAAGGACGGGCCCTCTGCGCCGATCTTTTTCATCTGGTATTCGATTTCGGCCACCAGCTCGACTTCCGTCACCCCTTCACGCACATGGGTGAGACCGTGACGAAGAGCATCTTCTACCAAACGAGCTGCATGTTTCAGACGTTGTACTTCCTCAGGAGTTTTTCTCACACGCATTTCTTGAAGCACAGGGCCTAGATCCACATATTGAGCCGCGCCAATGGCAGTATGTAGCTGTTCGTAACGGAGGACGGAGACGTGCTCCTTTTCCAGCGCGAATGCTTTCACACCGGTGCCTGTACGTTGACGCAGCAGATCATATGGATTGTCTGTATCGGTGTGGGTGGATATACGAGTCACAGAAGAAGCAGCTTGGGCGGCTTCTGCATCCAGGGCGGGTACGATCAGTTCTGGTTCTTGGTCCCGAAGCAACACCAGACCAAGAAAACGCTCATGCGGATCACTGGCAAAGCCCGTCAGATAGTAAATATGTTTAGGATCGGTCACAAGCAGGCCGTCCCAAGACTGTGACTTCAGTTCATCATACAGTCGGGTTATTTTCTCATTCATAAAGTCTCATTCCTTTCTGTCTATTTATTCATTATAGCTCTTCATACATAATTATTTATAGCATTGAATGACTTATTCTCTTTCCTGACATAATGTTTGCAGTCGTGCCTGTACATTCTGATCATAGTAACCACCATGGTAGCAGAGTACCTTCTCGACATCCAATACAGTTAGTTTATCGAGGCTCTTCAGGGCCAGCGGCATATCCGGCGTAGCCGACTCTGCAGGCCCGACCAGTTCACCTTCGACTACCAGCAGTTCATCTGCTGCCAATAGTAGCTTTTGTGCGGGCACATACAAGCTGATATGCCCGGGCGTGTGACCGGGTGTATGAATAATCTGTATGCCCCCACCATAAGGCAGATGCTCACCGTCCTCAAGAATATGAGCAAAGCGCAAATCTGGCAGGCGGCGAATCATATCCTCTGCTTGCTGCTTGAGCACAGTATCCATTTGTTTAATCCGTTCGGGCGTCAGCTTCACAAACGGTCGCTCTCCTGTCATGTAAGGAACGTCATCCTTATGGGCTAACAGGGCAGTATTCGGCAGCAGATCCAGCAGTGCATGAACATTTCCGATATGGTCAATATCCTGATGTGTTAAAATAATTCTTTTCACGCGGCTGATATCCTCACCCACATCTGAGATAGCCTTGCGTAATGGCTCCAATTGGCCAAGCATTCCCGTGTCAATCAGTGTAAGTCCATCCTCGTCCTTGAGCAGTACAGGATAAATAGTCGTTTTTCCAAAAAAAGATTCCATAGGTATTTCCAAAATCAAGAGTTGAGTTCCAATATTCATATTAAGCTGCTTCAGAATCCTTAACTCCGAAACATACCTCCCGTCTCATCGTGTTAAATCGCTTTCCCCGTTTTTATTTTTCCTTATCTTCAGGCTCTATTATAAAACCCTTTGGGACTAATCCGCAAAACAACTCGATATGGCTGATCGGGCGCTTGTCTTGTACAATAAATAAATCACACAATAGGAGGCGGATACGAATAATGAATAAGGACCAATCTTTTTCCATTGAATTTGCGTGCAAAGAGGATCTTCCCGATATTGTGGACATTTATAATTCTACGATCGCAGGACGAATGGTCACGGCAGATCTGGAACCGGTGACAGTGGAGAGTCGCATTCCATGGTTTGAGGCTCATCAGGAGAACCACCGCCCTTTGTGGGTATTAAAACAAAAGGGTGCAATTGCCGGATGGGCCAGCCTTCAGTCCTTTTATGGGCGTCCAGCTTATAACGGTACAGCAGAAATTAGCATATACGTCCATGAGGATTCTCGTGGAACAGGAACAGGAAGTCGACTGGTACAGCACTTGCTAAATGAATGTCCGAGACTGGGGATTACAACGTTGTTGGGATTTGTTTTTGGTCATAATGAGCCAAGTATTGGGCTGCTGCAGAAGTTTGGTTTTGAGCAATGGGGATACTATCCGCGTGTAGCTGTGCTCGACAGCATAGAGCGAGATTTAGCGATATTGGGTAAGCGAGTGGATGAATAATAGCTTATGACAGTTAAATATTCTTTGTAATGTGTACAGAAAAAGGCTGTTTCCAAAACCTTCTCAAACACTGCGGATGATTTTAGGAGCAGCCTCTTTTACTTTGCTATTTTCATCGCTTTTAGCGCTGTGGTTTAAAACGTATACTGTGAAAAATTTGATTAAGCACCTCAGACAGCACCAAACCGACAGCAATAGCACCTGCGATCATCAGCGTGCTCATGGCCAGCTCCAGTGCCTGAGGATAATGTTGTTGTACGAACTGGCGCATGGCATTATAGGCCATTCCCCCTGGAACGAGCGGAATCATGCCTGCCACACTGAAAATAATCACAGGCATTTTGTACAGCCGCGCAAAGCCTTGACTGACGATGCCGATGAGAATCGTTGCCAAAAGGCTGGCGCTCACAGGCCCCATGCTGTCCGTGGTTGAATAATAGACAAGCCAGCCTAGCATACCAACAAAACCGCATTGCAGTAGTGAACGCCGGGGGGCATGGAAAAGTATGCCGAAAGCAGCGGTGGCAATAAAGCTTGTGAATAATTGTGCAAGCATAGACTTGAATCTCCTCCGAATCACATATAAGAAATGATAACCGCAACGCCAGCTCCAATGCCGAAAGACGTCAGGCAAGCATCGGCTCCCTTGGAAAGACCCGAAACAAGGTGCCCGGACATTAAATCACGGATGGCATTTGTAATTAACAAGCCTGGAACCAGTGGCATGACAGAGCCAATAATAATTTTATCCATCATCTGTCCCCAGCCTACTATCGTTAATAGAGCCGCCAACAAGCCGATTAGAAAAGATGCAGAAAACTCTGAGAAAAACTTAACCTTAACGAGCCTGTGAAAATACTGTACAGCTGCAAATCCGATACCTCCGCATAACACAGCTGCGGGGAAATCTCGCCAGACTCCACCAAACATGATCATGAAGCAACCGCTGGCCAACGCAGCAGCCATCAGCTGTACACGGTTGGAATAGCGGAGGGGGCCACGTTCAATCTCCGAAAGCTCCTTGACGGCAGCGCGAGGAGACAAATCACCTGTGCTGATTTTACGTGAAATGGAATTGACCTCTGTCACCTTGTGCAAATCGGTGGTCCGCTCTACGATGCGGATGAGCTTGGCAGGCTCCGAGTCATTAATGGCAAAAAAAATCCCAGTTGGTGTTACATAGCTATGGGACTGGGATATGCCATAGGCCGAAGCAATGCGGGACATCGTGTCTTCAACACGATAGGTTTCGGCTCCATTTTGCATCATCAGTTTGCCCGCCAACAGACAAACCTCAATGATTTCAGGAGTAGGATAGGAATGATTATTCATACTCGCTCTCTTTCATTCGTACCGGGCCGTTCGGCCCTATTATTTTCATTTATTGTAGCACAAAAAGCCGCCTTTTCAGAGGCGGTTATGTTAGGCGGAAGCCAAGGATTTCGTCATGATTCTATCATATCGGGAATAACGGTGTAGTAGGACTCTTCCAGATATGTTGCGGCCTCAGACAGACCCATCAACTCAAGCTGTCCAGCTACAAAAGCACGAAGAGCAGAATGGGTGAACAAATGCCGTGTCTGGGCATCCCGAATAAAAGCCAGCCTGGCTTCACGCGAACCGTTGTGGAACAACTCACGCACAGCTTCGCCTTGTTGTTCCCAAAGGAAAGGCTCCGTTACGGTCAAGAGGGCACTCTCCATAGAAGAGCTATGCTTCGCAGAAGAAGATAACTGAATGCCCAACCCGTTTAGCGTAGGAGCTGCTTCATTGTGCTTCCGTTCTGTTCGCAAGCTGTCGATATACGCAGCCATATCCTGAATCGGTTCGATACCAAAGCGTTCGCGAAAGCATTCGCGTACAAACGCGGTGCGTTCATCTACAATCTGAGGCAGTCGCTGACCTGCATGTCCAGAATAGTCATCTCCACTGGCATAGTATCGTTTTAATGAACTGTTCTCTGTATAAACAACGCTTAAAAAATCCTGCAAATGACGGGCAACCACCCACACACCCGTCCAATCGACGGGAGATACACATACTATAGGGGCCCGGGAAAGGTCCTTTTCAAGCCCAAAATCCGTTAAAAAGCCATAATGTATTCCGTCCACCCCTGCGTGGGCAAAAGGAACAACATCTGGTGGTGTAGCCATATATCGTGGCGCGCGGCCCTGCTCCATAATCAATCCCAAATCAAAACTCAGAGAATGCCGGTTCGCTTCGAGCTCTTTTTCAAATTCTATAAGTGCCTCAATCAAAGGTGTAGCTGATCCATAGGCTAGGTTAGAACCGGAATCCATCGTGTATGCCTCCCTTATCCAAGTACATCCGTAAAGCGTTCATCCCTAAAAGGTACGTGATTTTACACGAAATGTAAACCTGTATGACGAATATTTTCAAAAATGTGACCTTTTACCCGTGTGTTGTCAAATAAAACGCTTTCGGGCAAAGCAGGACAAGATACCTATGTTAGCTCGGTAGAGAGGTAAAGTGAGTTTGTGAAAATGCGGTCTTTTCAGTGTATGTTAGTAAACGTGAAGTGTGATTGCAGGATGCGCAGTGTGAAGGACAAGGTGCAACGTAACAGGCCAACGGGTATAATATCAGGACAAGGTGAAAAGGAGCGTCATCCGAAGATTTAACAGAAAGAAGTGGGCATATGAACTTGCAAAAGAAGGCTGTTTTTTTTGATGTAGATGATACGATGTACGATCATTTGCACCCTACACGCGATGCATTGCGTACAGTATTAGGATTGAGTGATCGTTTTCCTTATGAGAAAGCCTACCATCGTATTCGCTATTACAGCGATGTACTATCGGCTAAAGGAGGACTATTGGAGGGGAAGGCAGGGCCGGATGAACTGGATGAGATGAGGGAAGGCCGTTTCATTCTGGCTTTACAAGAATTCGGGGTAGAAATTACCCGTGAGCAGGCAGTACATGTTCAACAAGAATACTTGGATCGTCAGTACCGAATTGAGCCTTTTGAGGGGGCGACCTCGTTAATAAATGATTTGAGCTCGGCTGGCTTTTTAGTTGGATTAATTACAAACGGTCTTGAGGAACACCAGATGAGCAAGATCAAGGCCATGGCACTGGAAAATCATGTTGCAGCAGAGCATATCTTTGTATCTGGGACCGTTGGCTATGCCAAGCCTGATCCGCGCATTTTTGAAGTAGTGAACGAACGGACAGGAACGTTAGCAGAGCACTGCTGCTACATTGGGGATTCCTGGCGTAATGACGTGGCGGGAGCTATAGCTGCGAATTGGCAGGTGATCTGGTTCAATCACAGGAACGCTCCCCCGGAGACTGACGTGCTGGGGATCTATAAAACAGCAGCAAGCTATGCAGAGTTAAGAAGGTTGCTTCTGCCGGACGCTCGTTAGACACGGTACATACCGTATTTATAAAAGAATCAACCTATTTTGAAGCCATTCCAAAAGATAACCCGTAATACTATTTATCTGTTATAGAACTAACTTTATTGGTATTGGTTTAGAACAGAGAAGGAGGGGATCGCGCATGGTAGAACAATGGAGGCAGGCAGAAGACATCATAAGTCAAGTGACCGTATACAGTACGGAGGATAATGATCCGGTTACCATTAAAACAGGCACTCAAGACGTCCGCTGTATTGGCATCGGGACAGATGCGGCCGTATTTACGCTCGATACGTTGCCAGGCTACGCGTTCAAGGTGTACTCAGACATGGCGATCGAGAAGAAAGATGCGGAGGCCGACGTATATGAGCGTTTGCGAGGGTCTGACTTTTTTCCTCATTATTACGGAAAAGGCGACAAGTATATTGTCATAAGTTATGAATCCGGTATTACGCTGCTGGATTGTCTGCTGCAAGGAATTCCTGTGCCAGAGCAGGTCATTCTGGATGTGGAAAAGGCGAGGGAATTTGTCCGATCCAAGGGGCTGAATCCCCGTGATATTCACCTCAAGAATGTACTCATGCAAGACGGACGTGCCAAGGTATTGGATGTATCTGAATACGTGAAGGAAGGCGATGACAAGCGCTGGGAGCATTTGGTGTGGGCGTATCATACGTTTTATTCTGGTATCTCGGAGGTTAAGGTTCCCTCATGGATTTTGGATACGATTAAAAAATGGTACTACAAGCTGGACAACTCCAACTTTAATCTGGAGGAGTTTGCCCAGCGTGCCAGTCAATTGTTCTCTAAATGGAGGTCATAACCGCTGTAAAGAAAACGGATATGCAGACTGACCTTTCCATAGCAAAAAGGATTGCACCCGTATTTAGGGGAGCAATCCTTTTCTTTTATCTGAAATCCCGAGGCACTCTTCTGGCTGTACCGCTCGCAATCGCGGCTTGAATCACCTTTTCACGCACCCGTTGAACTGCACTCTCGTTAAATACACCAGGGATAATATACAGCTTGTTTAGTTCTTCAGGACGGATCGTGCCTGCGATGGCCTCTGCGGCCGCCAGCTTCATCTCTTCGTTGATTTCACGGGCACGGCAGTCGAGCGCCGCTCGAAAGATGCCAGGGAAACAAAGCACATTGTTAATTTGGTTAGGATAGTCCGAACGTCCGGTGGCGATGACACCCGCAATGTCCTCGACGTCCTCTGGCGCAATTTCGGGAACCGGGTTAGCCATAGTGAACAGCACCGGGGCTTCTTTCATACGTTTCACGTCTTCTCGTTGCAGTAGTCCACCTGCCGACAGCCCGATAAACACGTCAGCATCCTTCAGAACCTCGGACAGCGTGCCCGACAGCCGTTCAGGGTTGGTATGCTGCGCATACCAGTTCCACATCGGATGCTCGTATGTTTCATCAGCTGTAAGCGCTCCGTGACGATCTACGCCAATGATGTTGACTGCTCCTGCAGATAGCAAAATTTTCGTACAGGCCACACCCGCAGCCCCGATACCACAGACGACAATTTTGACGTCAGACAGGGCTTTGCCGACAACCTTGAGCGCATTGATCAGCCCTGCGTATAAAACGACAGCTGTGCCGTGCTGATCGTCATGAAAAACAGGTATGTCCAGCTCTTTACGTAACCGCTGTTCAATCTCAAAGCATCGTGGCGACGAAATATCCTCCAGATTAATCCCGCCAAAAGCTGGGGCCATTTGTTTAATGGCCTTAATGATCTCTTCGGTGTCCTGCGTATCCAGACAGATTGGAAAGGCATCGACGGAGCCGAGCTGCTTGAACAGCATGGCTTTGCCTTCCATAACCGGCATGGCTGCATAGGGACCGATGTTACCTAGCCCGAGAACAGCGCTTCCGTCAGAGACGACAGCGACCGTGTTGCGCTTGATCGTCAAGCGGAAAGCTTTGTCCGGTTCCTCGTGAATCGCCATGCATACGCGTGCCACATCGGGGGTATATACCCGGGATAAGTCATCGCGGTTTTGAATTGGGACTTTGGGCTGCATTTCAATTTTGCCCCCGAGGTGTAATAGGAAGGTACGATCAGAGATGGATAATACCTTAACACCTTGTGCTTTTTTAATGCGAGCAATCATTCGGTCGATTTCTGCTGGATCGGCAATGGTAACTGTAATATCCCTCACAGTGACCTTCTCAGAGGTGCTAATGACGTCAATGGCAATCACATCTCCGCCATGTTCGTTTACCAGCGTAATCAATTGACCAAATTGGATGTATCCGGTGGAAATTTCCAATCGCAAAATGATGTTTTTACCGCCAATACCGCCTTGCATACAAATTCCTCCTTTGTCTTCCATAACAAAATCATACGTAGGATCAATTGATTGCGCTTACAATGAGAAGCGGATGTAAAATCTATGCTGATATTTTAAATTAGTGGTTTCTTCCCCTATCATAGTGAACAATCTCTCGCTTGTACAGATCAAGTTGAGTAATATCTATTATTTTGTATTTAAAAAAGGACGAAAGCCCGGCTGTATTCCAGTCCAAGCGATCATCCTTTTTTTCAATGAAATGATCTGTTTTATTTTTACGCATTCGATCTGTTACGTCATATTTTTACCGTAGTAAATTTCGTCCATTTCGATTTTGAGACGTGTTGATATATTTTGTTGCTCTTTTTCACTCAGGCTTTCCTTGATGTAGCCGAACAGGTAATTGTCCAGATCGAATTGTTTTAGCTTACATTTGGTATGAAAAATATTTTCCTGATACACATTCACGTCGATCATGTCATACTGACTGCGCACTTCGTCTGGAATATAGTTTTGAATGGAGGCGATATCATGGTCGATGAAAAGCTTATGTCCATTCGTATCACGTGTGAAGCCGCGTACCCGGTAATCAATCGTCATAATGTCGGTGTCGAAAGAATGAGTCAAATAGTGGAGTGCCTTGAGCGGGGAGATTTCCCCACAGGTAGAGACATCAATATCAGCTCGAAACGTACTGATCCCCTCGTCTGGATGATATTCCGGGTAGGTGTGAACCGTAATGTGGCTTTTATCCAGCTGTATCACGACAGATTCAGGTAGGGGGCCTGGTGACTCGGCATAAGATTCAGTCGGTACCTCCACAATGGGTCCTTCTGATATAAGTACTGTTACGCTGGCTCCTTGAGGTACATAATCCTGCTGGGCTACGTTGAGTACGTGGGCGCCGATAATGTCAGATACATTTTTTAAAATAGCTGTCAGCCGATCTGAGTTGTATTGTTCATCAATATATTCAATATACGCCTCGCGTTCTTCTTTGGTTTTGGTGTAACAAATATCGTACATGTTGAAGCTCAATGATTTGGTCAAATTGTTAAATCCGTGCAGGGTAATCCGCTGTTCCGGTGTTATGGTCATAGGCTATTTCCCCTTATAGTCGCAGTATTCATACATAATATTCCCAACACTCCTTTTCATATACCGATTCATAAAATCAGTTCTGTAGCTGTTAGATTAAAGCCTTGAACAAGTATGTCTTACCCGTTTGGCATAATTAAAAACAGGCAGGGGAGCGTCTTTGTTTTTACATGTATGGAAATTTTAACGTATATATACTTTATTTCTTACTCAGCGATTTTTAAGTAACAGGACTTATAATGTAGACTATGCATAGGGCGAAGGAACTGAATGGACAGAGGACTCGTAGTAAAACATAAGAACCGGGTTAGTAATTCATTAATTTAATGTGTGTCACCTTCACAATGCTGAAAGCTTAACCGAATATGATTATAGACCCGAAAAAATAGTGATTTTGTATATTGCGTAAATCGAGAAAAGCAACTTCAGCTAATAATGTGCGTATAATGAAATAAACGTAAGAAGCTGAGAATTATGAAGTTAAAATGAATTTTGATAGCAAAATTTAATTTACAAACCGATCCCATGTTACTGTCAGGATTTTGCAAAATTCGATTCCAGTCGCTCCGAAGTGCAAGATATAGACGAACTAAACCATTTCGATCTATATCTTGTTCATTGGAAAGTTCATTGGAAGTCGCTTATGAGATTTTTGCAAAATCCTCTACTGTAAAAAAAACGGTGAAAGGAGTATCAAGATGCTGGCTTTGTCCGATCCGGCCTGGACTCTGCTCCAAGGCCCCTACGGTTCTTCTCAATACGTCCCAGAAATGTTGAAGCAGCTCCAAGCCGGATATGACGGCGAAATGGCTGACACCTTGTATTGGGAGGAACTGTATCACCAAAATACGTTGTATACTTGTACATTTGCGGCTGTACCTTACCTTGTAGACATTGCGTTAAAAAGTTCTGATATAGGGATTCGTGCAGATATATATAACATTTGCGGAATATTCGAAGCGAAGAATAACAATCCTCTACATACCAAAGTTCCATTGGAATTTACAAGGGATCAGGTGAAAGTGGATTCTAGTCTGGCTGAATATATTTATGCGCAATATCGGAGTGCCATTGTCCGACTTGCAGAATTGACTGAAGAAATGGTGCTCTATGCGAAGGAACACGAAGGAGATATCGGTAAACGCTATGTTCTGGCTGCGGGTGCTGCTTTTCAGGGTTATCGCTGCGTAGCTTATATGCTACAAAGCTTCGATACAGGTGACGAATATACGCTGGATTGTCCGCATTGCGGTACCCCGCTCTATATTTGGCCTGATGAACAGAATGACACCCTGGTTGTCTATGATAAAGATCCTGTAAATTCAGACAATCTGGTTCCCCATCCGATCCGCCCCCGTTCATTGGACCGTAGAGGTGCTAATATGCAGTGGTTACACGAATATGCCCAAAAAATTGAAGAGAACAAGCTGCTTGCCCAATTACCCTATTTAAACGGTTGGGTAGATTGTCCAGTGTGTAATACGCCCATATATATATGGGATGAGTTGATGAAAATGGCTGATGGTGTTCGGAGGTATACCGCTTAATCAATCAAAAAAGGGTGCTGTCTTCTACAGCCCCCTCATTTCCTCTTATATTTTTCCATCTAATCTCCGTATGCTTTGCCAATTCTACTCCCGAAACGGATTCAAAAAGGTTTTAGGAATGTCGGATTCAAAACGCAGCAATACTCCGGTGACGGGATGAATAAATGACAATACCCTCGCATGTAGGCCTAGACGCCCAATCGACTTGGATTTGGAACCGTATTTTTTATCTCCAACAATTGGATGGCCGATATCCTCCATATGTACGCGGATTTGATTTTTGCGTCCGGTTTCCAAACGTACTTCCAGCAAAGAAAAATGCCGATTGGCTTGAAGCAGCTTGTAATGAGTGACTGCGTGCTGTCCGTCATTCGGATAAGGACTGGAATACATTTTTAGCGTCTTGCTTTCTTTCAGCCATGAAGTGATCGTACCCTCAGCTTTTTTAACTTGTCCTTCGACAAGAGCAATGTATGTTCGTTCATACACAACTTCCTTCCACGCTTTTTGCATTTCCTGCTGTATGGCTTCGCTTTTCGCAAACATCATCACTCCTGATGTATCACGATCCAAACGATGCAGTACAAAAATACGATTGTACGGATGTTCGCGCCTCACATGGGCCGTAAGCTGGCGATATGCTGTTACTTCCTGCTCCTGCGCTGAAGCCACGGACAGCAACCCGGCATCCTTATGGATAACGATAATGGCTTCATCCTCATGCAAAATACGTAGCCCAGTCAGTGGTACGACGGGAGTTATTTTTTCCTTGGAAAGAGCGACAGTCTGACCTTGCTCCAGTGGAAAATTATGCACGGTACGCGGAATGCCGTTGACGGACACCTGCCCACGAGCCAGTGCTGATTTAATGGAGTTACGACCCATGCCAGTCACATGTTCTACTAAAAAGCTCAATAGCTCGGCAGGCTCCTGGACGATGTATGTTTTGGCAGGGGCTTTATCTAAAGCATTCGTTCTCCGTTGAGCTTCCGGTTTATGGGAGCCAGATCTTCCGGCAGGTTTATGACTGCGTTTGGAATGGCTTGCGTTTGACGTAGATTTTGTATGATTTTTCCGTTGGGGTTTCCGATTGTTCATGGATTCTTTCTCCTTCTTGGAACCGTGTCTCTTCATAGTTATGGACAAATTTGCGGCACCGTGTTCACTATATCATGAGAAAACAGCGAGCGCCATAAGGGACTAAACCAGATTGGCAGTCTTCTAGCGGTTGAACATTACCCTGAACCCCGGTAAACTAAAGGTAACGAAAGAAAAGCCGATATGCGTCAAGGACGCTAGAAATATGAGGAGTTTTGAAACTATGAGTGTACAAGCACCAACATTGGAACGGGCGCAGGACTTGCTGCAAAAATTTTATGGCTATCCCGATTTCCGGGAGGGACAAAAGAAAATTGTGGCCAGTATGCTGGAGGGCAACGATACGTTGGGCATCATGCCGACAGGAGGCGGAAAATCGATATGCTACCAGATCCCCGCGTTGTTGCATGAGGGGCTGACCATTGTCGTGTCACCGCTCATCTCGCTGATGAAAGACCAGGTGGATGCGCTGACCACAATGGGGATTGCTGCTGCCTACATCAATAGTACGTTGAGTGGTCGAGAAGTGAATGACCGCATACGAGCTGCACGAAATGGTGACTTGAAGTTGCTGTATGTCGCACCGGAACGACTGGAACTGGACTGGTTTCGCGATGAAATGGCTCAGTTGCCAATTTCCTGCGTTGCGGTAGATGAGGCACACTGCGTATCCCAGTGGGGCCATGATTTCCGTACCAGCTATCTGGCTGTGGCTCCATTCGTGGACGGGCTGTACGAACGCCCAATCGTGGCGGCGTTTACGGCAACGGCGACACCGCAGGTCATGGATGACATCGTGCGCCTGCTTCGTCTGCGCTCACCGGAGACGTTCGTTACAGGCCTTGGACGGCCCAATTTGGCGTTCAGTGTGCTGCGCGGGGAAGACAAACGCAGCTTTTTACTGAATTATGCCCGTGAGCATGAGGGTGAATCGGGCATTATTTATGCGGCGACACGTAAGGACGTGGACGATTTGTACCAACGGCTGCGTGACGCAGGCATGGCAGCCGGGCGCTATCATGCCGGGATGACAGATCAGGAACGTGCAGATAGCCAGGAAGGGTTTTTGTACGACGATATCCGTGTCATTGTAGCAACCAATGCCTTCGGCATGGGGATAGATAAATCGAACGTACGCTATGTCATTCACTACAACATGCCTAAAAATATGGAGGCTTACGTGCAAGAGGCGGGACGCGCAGGACGTGATGGCGACCCGAGTCAATGTATTTTGCTGTTCGGACCGCAAGATATTGTGACGCAGAAGTTTCTGATTGAGCAAAATCCACAGGATGAAGACCGCAAGCGCAACGACTACCGCAAGCTCCAGCAGATGGTTGATTATTGCTACACGACTCGTTGCCTACGTACGGCACAGCTTGAGTATTTCGGAGAAGCGGAAGAGCATGAAGCTTGCGGTATATGTAGTTCATGTACAGATGAGCGGGAACTGGTTGATATGACCATAGATGCGCAAAAGATTTTTTCGTGCATTCATCGCATGCGGGAGCGTTATGGGGTCTCGATGGTCGCCTCGGTCTTGAAAGGCTCGCGTAACAAAAAAGTGCTGCAGTATGGTTTTGACAGCCTGCCAACCTATGGCGTGATGGGCAACCGGACGGAAAAAGAAATTGCTGAAATTATCAATGTTCTTGTTTCGGAAGGCTATCTGATGTTGTCCGAGGGGCAATATCCGGTCGTACGCTTGCAGCAGCTTGCGGCTGAAGTGCTAAAAGGCCAGCGAGAAGTCATGCAGCGTGTGGTGCGACATGCCACGGCTTTTGCAGGTGGAGCAGGTTCACGCGGACGACAGGGACGCGATGCATACCCGGCTGCAGTCAACGAAACCGTGTTCGAGCAATTGCGCCTGATTCGTCGCGATCTGGCCGCTCAGGAGCATGTACCGTCTTATATCATTTTCAATGATGCGACGCTGCGTGAGATGAGCGTAGCGAGCCCGCAATCCGAGGCAGACATGTTGCGGATCAAGGGTGTCGGCGAAGTGAAGTTCCGCAAGTACGGCAAGCCGTTTCTTGATTTTTTTCAAAATCAGGGGAATATCGGGGGAACGGTAAGCGAGGACGAGATTTATGCAGACGATGTGTACGAGGATTTTGAATAGCTATACTAAGGTAAGGATAGAACAGTTCATGCAAACTATAAAAGGTTGTGACCTATGAAAGTCATTTTATCAACATTAAATGCAAAATATATTCATACCTCGCTGGCAATTCGATGCCTCAAAGCCTACAGTGAAAAGGACTTTGATATCGAGCTGGCGGAGTACACAATTAAGGACCCGGTGATGAACATCGTATCCGATTTGTTTCAACGGGGGGCAGATGTCATCGGCTTTTCCTGTTATATTTGGAACATTGAAGAGACGATTAAGGTCATTGATGTGTTGAAAAAAATTATGCCCGAGGTCAAAATTGTTCTGGGTGGTCCGGAGGTATCCTACGATACGGATCACTGGATGAAGCGTTTGGCGAATGTGGATTTTATCGTGGTTGGTGAAGGAGAGGAAACATTCCATCAACTGCTGCAGGAGCTGGAAGGGGATCGCAAGTTCCATTTTGTATATGGACTGGCTTACCGTAAGGGAGAAGAGGTTATTCAGATGCCCGGCCGCCCGAAAGCGGACTTGAACGAGCTTCCGTCGCCCTATCGTTTTGCAGAGGATATACCGGAACTCGGGAAACGGGTTGTTTATTTTGAGACGAGCCGGGGTTGTCCGTTCAGCTGCCAGTTTTGTCTGTCCAGCATTGAGGTTGGGGTACGTTATTACGATATCGAGCGCACAAAGTCAGATATTTTGTATCTGATCGACAATGGGGCCAACCTAATCAAGTTCGTGGATCGGACGTTTAATATTAAACGCGATTATGCACTGGAAATGTTCAAATTTTTGATTGAAAATCACCGTGGCTGTGTCTTCCAGTTTGAGATTACGGCAGATATTATGCGTCCTGAGGTGTTGGATTATTTGGCGGAAAACGCGCCACCGGGCGTATTTCGATTTGAAATCGGCGTCCAATCAACGAATGATCCCACCAATGAGCTGGTTAAACGTCGCCAGAACTTTACCAAGCTTTCCCGTACTGTTACCAAGGTCAAACAAAGCGGTAAAATCGACCAGCATTTGGATTTGATCGCCGGATTGCCCTTGGAGGACTACAACACGTTCCGTAAAACGTTTAATGACGTTTTTGCGCTCGGCCCGGAAGAGCTTCAACTTGGCTTCCTCAAAATGCTGCGTGGCACCGGACTGCGTATCGACGCAGACAAGTATAACTATACGTATATGGATGTTGCGCCGTATGAAATGCTGAGCAATGACGTCCTTTCCTTTGCCGATATCGTCCGGCTCAAGCGCTTGGAAGATGTATTGGAGAAATACTGGAACTCTCATCGTATGGATCATACAGTCAACTATCTGATTGAGCGTGAATTCTCGTCCGCTTTTGATTTCTTTCAGGAATTCGGAGACTACTGGGAAGGACAGGGCTGGCAAAAAATCGGACATCAGCTCGAAGACTTGTTCACGCGTCTCCAGTCCTTTCTGGAATCGCGTGGAACAAAGCGAATGGATATGGTGCTTGGACTGATGAAGCTTGATTATTTCCTGAACCATAAATACAAGCCGCGTAAAATCTGGTGGGAGCATACCTTGGAGAAGGACGATTGGTCCAGCTACATGAAAATGATTCTCCAGCACCCGGACGCGCTGTTGTCACCTGCGGTTGCAGATTTAGTGGCAGATGCGAGCAAGGAGAGTACAGGTGAGGCGAATGTAGGCAATCAACAGCCTCAGCCATACCGCGAGATTATTCCAGCCTTTGCTTCATTGAAGCTGAGTGAAAAGGAACTGCAAAAGCACGCGGTGCTGGATGTACTGCCATTTAGTCTGGATCATATCCTGAGTGGGGGAAGTCCATTGACAGCCGAAGGCCGCACGCTTCTGCTTGTAGTCTATCAGCAAAATGGACAGCAAAAACCGCTCTACTACACCATGCCGATCGGCAAAAATATCGCCGCCATTTAAATATCGCCGCCAGAGGGCATCGACTTTGATAAACCAAGAGTCGGTGTCTTCTTTTGTTTTATAAAAAACAGGTGGTCACTCCAAATTTTACATTCGTGTAATCTTTTGCTTTACGATGCTTTACAAAGCAGATATATGATTACTTTATCATATATGAATATTAAATTTATTGGAGTGTGACCTTGTGAAAAAGCGTTCGATGAAAAAGAGTATCCTTGCTTTCGGTGCCATTACCGTTTTGAGTGCGCCATTGTTATCTGCTAATATCCCTAACGCTTTTGCAGCCTCATCTAGTACCAAGTCTACTACCGCACAGGTATCCAAAGGACTGAAAACCTCGTCAGCGAAAGTCGATGCTCCTAAGAATGTCATTCTCTTTATCGGCGATGGTATGGGAGAAGCAAGTCGCAACGCGATTCGCTTGGCGACGGTAGGGAAATCGGGATTACTTGAAATGGACAACATGCCTGTAACTGGCTTGGTTAGCACAAGTTCAGGGGATAATCTTGTTACGGATTCCGCCGCCGCTGCGACTGCAATTGCAACAGGTGTGAAAACGTATAACGGCGCGATCGGAATGGATTTGAATAAAAAACCAGTGACAACGATTATGGAGCTGGCTAAAAAGGCAGGCATGTCTACAGGTGTTGTGACGACAAGCCAAGTGACAGACGCAACGGGGGCCGCCTTTGGTGCGCATGTCGAAAAACGCTCCGCTCAAAGCGAGATTGCCAAGCAGTATCTGGAGAAAAGCAAGGTGGATGTTATTCTGGGCGGTGGTGAGGATTTCTGGTACCCTGCAGGAACAGTAGGCAAACATCCAGATGCTCCGGCAGAAGATCCTGAGGAAGCTAGTAAGGGAACTCAAGGAAATTTGGTAGAACAAGCGAAGAAGCTGGGTTATAGCTATGTGACAGATCAGACAGAAATGAAAGCAGCTAAAGGTTCTAAGTTGTTAGGGCTGTTCGCCAATGAAGAGATGTTTCAAGCTCACAACAAGCTGGGTAACTCTTACAACCCAACGGTTTCTTTACCGGATATGACGGCTAAAGCGATTGATGTTCTTTCCAAAAACCAAAAAGGTTTTTTCCTGATGGTAGAGGAAGAAGGAACGGATGAGATGGCGCATGACAATGAAGGTGAGTTAACGATTAAGGCTGGGCAACAGCTCGATAAGGCCGTTAAAGTAGCTAAAGAGTATGCCAAAGCGCATCCAGATACATTAGTGTTGGTGACGGCAGATCATGAAACGGGCGGTTTGGCGATTGAAGGCGAAGATGCGGAGGATGAATCCGGTGAAGGCGTCTCCAAAGAGGATGGTCCTTTTACTGTAAAAGGCTCTAATGAAAAGTTTTATATCGACTGGACCACAGGAGGACATACATCTGTTGATGTGGCGTTAACCGCGATGGGCCCCGGATCTTCTCAGTTTAGCGGGAATTACCCGAATACTGCCATTCATGACAAGCTGGTTAAGCTGCTTCAATTAAAGAAGTAACGTAGGGTGAAAGCTGCCTCTTAAAAAGATTTTCCATATTGGCAATATGGTTTTTCCTGTGATAAACTAAAGCTAATAAGTATATACTAAAAAAGAGTAAGGATGCTACCAACATCCTCACTCTTTTACAACAGCCGCTTATAAGGGCGGTGGCTGTAGGGTTGGATTAGTAAAATAGACCGCTAACCTTTTCCGGAGGGCGGTCTATTTCTTTTTGTTGAAGGAAATAATCAAGATCACCAACGTTGCAAATTGAATCATCAACATTAATGTATCTTTAACCTCCACAGGCATCACCTCCTTTGCAGGAGACTAGCCGACCGCCCATCTAAGCCATTCTGTTGTTAGTTTATAGTATATCATATGGATAGTATTGCTAAAAAGGACAAAACCAAAGGTAACTTTTAAATTCGCTTATATTATGAACATGCCGAATATCCTCAACCTTTACTCCTCCGTTGTTTTCTTCCCCCACACAAATTTCATTATAAAAAATATAATTGTCAGCATGATGAGAAGCAATGCCATCTGCAGGCCATAACGATGGATCAGTTCTCCTGCTGCTTGTACATGATCGCCAAAGATACGTCCGAGCAGAAAGAAGATCAGCGTCCAGATCAAGCCCGTTGAATAAGAGAACAAAGCATAGCGCTTGAAGCTCATTTTATTGATTCCGACAATATATGGAATAATGTGACGGACGATCGGTAGCAAATAACTGATGCAAATAGTGAAGTTTCCATACTTATGTACTAATTTTTCCGAAAACGTAATGTACTTGTCCATTTTTTTCTTCCGGCGCAAACGTTCTAGAATCGGTGTACCCACGGTTCTCCCCAATACATAACCTAAGGACAAGCCTGATATAACCCCAAGATATACAATTAAAAAAGCGGGTAACGGGTGAAGTATGCCCATGCTTGTTACAGCCCCGCCAGTCATCACAATGACTTCGTCCGGGATGGGCAGACCTACAATTCCGAGCCATAGAGAAAAGAATAATGCTGCATAGCCGTATTGTTCGATGATGGAAATTAAATATTCCACGTCCATACGCATACTCCTTTCTTATGCTTTCTTTCGGCATACATACACGAATGCGGGTGGAACGTTCATAGGCACAAACTTGATTTCTTCAATATCAAACCATTCACCTAACTGTTGCTTCATCTGTTTAGAGTATTGAAAGGCGACAAACATTCCTCCATCCCTGAGTGATAGATGAATTTGTTCTACAATTTGATTTCGCATCTCTTGTGGAAAATTGAAAAATGGCAGCCCGCTAATTATGCAGTCAAGCTGTTCTATTTGGGCATTTTTCATAGCAAGCTGAAGCTCACGCGAGTCGGAATAGCACAGATAATTCGGGAATCTTCTTTTTAAATTCTGCTGCATGGCCTGGTCCTTTTCAAAGAGTAAAACCTTGGGTTGAAATTTAGCAGCACAGGGGATGTATTGAGTAATTGCCCCCGTGCCAGCACCAAGCTCGGCAACAGCATGAACTTCACTCCATGGAATGGATTCTATCATATTTTTAGCTAAAAATCTGGAACTTGGTGTTACACTACCCACATATGCAGGCGAGTACAAAAATTTGAATAGGAACATAAGTCTCTCGTGAACCAAATGGCTAATACGGATCATACATCATTCTCCTACTTTCAATTTTTAGAATACGTTTATTTATTCTTTGCTAAGAGTAACAAATTATCCCTTTACTTACTCCTGTCTCGAGTAGGGTTAATCCCCCCGTCCTGCGGAGGGGATTTTCCTTGACTATGGTCTAGGAAATAAAAAAAAGGATTACGGTATTAGTGAGTCTGTATTTATTCAGTTATCATTCAGCATACCCTCAGGTTGCATTCATATTTGCTGCCGATGAAAGGTAGGTGGGCAGCTAAAAACATTATGTACACTGAGAGGGGATCTACTTTGTCACTATCCATTAACAGGCATCTCATCACGACTTCCTATGATCAATCGAATACGGTGAAGTCAAATGAGAATGGACTAAATACCACGGGTCATACCACACACAAGAAATCTAACGATTCACTCGAATTGAGCAAGGAATTTATGGAATACACGGGAGGAATGCAGGCTCCGCTTCCTACGGAAAACTACAGTAATGATTACAAGTACGACGACCAGGATACCATTGCACTAACTACAGACCAACAGAAAATGCTGTTGTCTGATCTGCAAAGTTATCTGATGTCTTCAAGTGCTTCCTCTGATACAGATGAACTCACCAATAGCACGAAGAATCCATTGGCTTCGGTTAACGATTTATTAGCCGGTGTGGATCTTTCGACGGCAACAGATGAGGAAGTATCGGAGCTATTCGATAAGATAGCAGAAACGATCCAAAATAATCGTCCTGCACCGCCGCCCGAAGGAGACCCGTCCCATCCTGAAATGGATAGCAGTGGTCTGCCTCCTATGATGCAGGCAATGGGTGGAATTATGCCTCCATTCGCATGGAATATCCAAGAGACTTCCAATCAAGAGGATAACAGCACTACATCTGAGAAAGAGCTTACAGTAGATGAAAAAAGATCCTTGCTGAGTGATTTGCAAAGCGTTCTGAGTTCCAGTCTTATATCCGGGTCAACAGCTTCGGACAAAGATCAGGAAACAGATCTGCTTTCTACATTAAAAGACGCGTGGGGAAATACAGACGAATCAAATGCCACAGATGAAGAAATATCGGCTTTATTCGATAAAATCGCTAAGACTTTTGAACAATCTATATCATCGTCGTATTAGTCATTAGAGTGCAATACCATAGCTTAGAACCGGTTAGCCCACACGTGTAAACTCATACTTTTATAAAGGGGAAATCTCGTATGAACATTTCATCCACTTCCAGCAGTTCTATATCTGTTGCAAGCACTTCGTCTTCATCCAGTACCAACGAAACAGCTAGTCTGGAAAAGCAAAAAGCTCAACTTGAAGCGGAGTACAACAAGGTACAGCAAAGTAAAGATAATAAAGATACAAAAGAAACAAAAATGAAGCAGCTTCAGCAGCAAATTAAACAGATTGAAGCTCAAATTGCACAGCAAAGTTCGCAATCCAGCAGCACGTCAACTCCAAAAATGGAAAAGCCCGCTCCAAGTAACACGGAAACAACTCGTATCAACAGCGTTAACAGTAGTGATATTACAGGAGTTGGGAAATCACTGGATATTTCAATTTAATCATCCCATCTTTTTTCCTGTAGGACAGACGATGGATACAAACGATAGCAGGCTCTCCGTTTCAGAGGGGCCTGCTTTTTTCGTTTACTAAATATTTTGCATGAATCCAGGGAGCGACTTTCAATCAGCGCTAATTAGATCGGGAATAATTCTATCCGTTAAATGAATCATGTGACTAAACATAGAAAAGTATATACAATATATAACAGTAGGAAGATGAAAGTATTTTAACCCTATTATTTTCTATATTTAAATCAGTAAGTGCTAGTAATCATTTTAAATTGGAGGATTTATGCCATGATGCTGGAACCTCAGATGAATCGAAGTAGTAGAGCTGAAGCGCGTTTAGTCAGAAACGAATTGATTGAGTTTAATGCGAAACACGTCCCAGCAGATATTCGAACCCAATACGAAGAGATTAATCTTACGCTCAAAGATGAAGACGGTCAGGTCATGGGCGGTCTCCTAAGTGTACTATGTTGGAACTGGGTGGAGGTTGATATTTTGTGGGTAGATCAGCGTTACAGAGGAAAGGGCTACGGTTCACAACTGCTTGGTGAAATCGAACAGATTGCTAGAGATAAAGGGTGTAATTTTATACAACTTAATACCTTTACTTTTCAAGCGCCCAAATTCTATGAAAAGCATGGGTATGAAGTCGTTGGTGTTATTGACGATGCTCCGAGAGGCTTTAAACACTATTATTATAAGAAAAGTATCTACTGAGGACTCTATATATGCGCGTACAGATCAAGGAAATAAATAAAGACCAGCATATCATCATTCGTAGTATTTGCGAGGAAAAAGTATACGGCTACTGGACATATTTTTGGCATGAACTGACTTCTGGATATGCGTATGTTGTCCCGTATGAACAAAGCTTGGATAAGTTGATTCCCGGTTGTGTGATTTCGGTCGAGACTTCTCAATCCAATATAGAAGGGTTCAGAAGGCTGAAGTCTACTGAAGAGACAGGGATTTTTCGGCCTCAACCAAAGCTAGGCGACTACTGGATTCAAGGAACGATACATCAAGTGATGCAGGGCGAAGCAGGCGAGATAGAATGTCTGGAGATTATAGTAGGAGACACTACGTTTATTTTGGATTCTGAAGAAATGAATGGTGATGTCAACGTTAAAGCGGGCGACGGCGTCGCCTTTGAAATCATAGGCCTACAGTTGTTTGACGAGGGACTGTGATCGCTCCAGGTTACCCTGCTAATCTAGTCTATGGTTAGAGTTATTGCGCTCTACAAAATAACGAGTTAAAGTATGGTAAATTCCATATTTAACCACAGTATGTCGGTGTGAAAGTTAAAAGCTAGATTATAGTGAATCGTGAATAAAGAAAGGTATGATCGGATTGACAACAGAAGTGACACACAAAATATATACCATGTGTATGATTCAAGACGGAAGTAAGGTATTGCTTATGAATAGACCAAATCGAAAGGGGTTTCCGGGTTATATTGCGCCAGGAGGAAAAGTAGAGTTTCCAGAAAGCATTGTGAATGGGGCCATTCGTGAAGTAAAGGAAGAAACAGGCTTAACCGTTACGGAAATTGTATTTAAAGGAATCGACGAATATTGTGATCCAAGTCAAGGGCTGAGATATATGGTCTTTAACTATTTGGCTACAGCCACTGAAGGTGACCTATTAAAAAATCCCCCTGAGGGAGAACTGCTGTGGGTGGATATGAAGGAGGCGCTAAATCTGCCGATGCAGGATTGGTTTAAGCGGAGATTTCCATTGTTTTTCGAGCCGGGAACGTTTGAGGTTAGTTTCGTTTGGCTAGCAGATACGGATGAAACCCTGGAAGCAACGATTAAGAGCTACGGTGTGTAGAGATGACGACGACATTTGGAGAACGGCGAAGAAGAGTTGGCAAAGGGTTTTCTTACTGCTTACGCACAAGGGATGGAAGCCAAAGAAGGATTTACTGAGCGTTTCCGGGTGCATATGCTGCATCAGCAGATTCTAAACTGGGGATGTGCCAAAGCGATGAAGCGAGTCACTTGGGATAATAAGCTCTCTTTTGCAGATTGGGCGCAAAATTCATGGATATTGAAATATAAGCAATAGCAGATGAATTGAACGTTTAAAGAGGAGGCCGTGAGTGGATGCAGACCGTCAGATTGGTACAGCCGGATCAGGACTGGAAGGAAGCTTATCTTTCATTTTATGAGGAATGGAAACAGATCCAGGAGCATATGGTACCTTGGGTGATCTCTGTAGAGCCGTACGATTTTGAAGGTATGTTGACGCTTTTAAGTAATCAGGAAAATGGAATCAACCTGTCTGAAGGCTGGGTCAAAAGCTCAACATACTGGCTTGTGAATGCGAATGAACAGGTCGTGGGAGCAGTGAATATCAGGTATGACCTTAACGAACACCTAATGAATGCCGGAGGTCATATCGGTTACGGTATCCGTCCTTCTGCACGAGGGAACAGGTACGCTGTTACAATGCTGGCCTTGGCGTTAGAAAAAGCAAAAGAGCTGGGGATTTCCCGAGCCCTGGTCGTATGCGACTCCGATAATATTGCCTCCAAAAAAACAATCATACAAAATGGCGGAACGCCGGACAAGGATTACATAGAGGAAGACGGAAACCGTGTAAACCGGTTTTGGATCGAACTGTGAGTGAGAAAGAAGGGAACGCGAGAAGCTCATGAAATTATGGCCTGAATATGCGCAAAACATCATTGTTGGTGTTATCTTTGAAGGGGAATGGAATTGGTATGTGACGGAAAGAGAGTATTGGTTTTTGAATACCGAGATGGAGGAACGGTTTGGTATCCCTATTTTGGATGAAACCACAGTGGGAGCATTTTTGGATCACATCTGTGAATATAAGGTGGCTACTGGGGAACTAACTTCAATGCTCCAGTTGCTTGATGGTGCTATTCAGCATCAGGATGAAGTGTTGGAGTTCTGTCCTGCTCTGTATGTTAACTTTGATGAAAAAGTTCTCTATTCGCTATTTCCTGAGCCAGCCTCGTTTGAACACTATGTCCCAGCGGGGTGGAAAGGGGAATATCAAAACTTTTTGAACGAGGTACCTTCACCTGAACAGTATTGGATGATCGAGGGAAGTAATTTTTTTGAGAAATTCACTTGATAGGACGAAGGAGGAAATAAATATATGGATTCTTCTATGCATGAGTTTAAAATCATATCCAAGCACAGAATGTACGATCAATATTTGGTAAAGTTGCGGGCATGCATTGTGCTTTTGGATGAACAGGTGCTATGGCGAGTAGGTGAGACGGAAACGAATAGCATTGGTGGGATCATCAACCATATCATGGTACATGTGCGCAGAAACGCAGCCAAGCTCATAGATCCGACGATTACATACAAGCAAGGAATGGAGGATAGCTTTATACCTTCCATGCAAAACAAGGAACAACTGATGGATGAGTTAGAAGAAGCTTTTTCATCCTTCTGTGTAGCATTGGACCATACGGGGACGATAAATATGTATGACGTATACCATGTGGTGGAGCATACGGCTTATCATCTGGGGCAGATCATAGACCGAGTTCAGAAATTGGCAGATCACCGTTTTCAATTTGTACAGACAGGACTTAATGAAAAAGCATTGCATGCGATAGTGCAGCAATCCTTGCATAATCTACGAGAATAATGGAAGCAGTAGCTATATAAACTTATAAAATGTAGTTCTAAGGTCACAAAAACCTCTGTAATGGTCATGTTTTTATTTCTTAATTGATATTGATAATTATTATCACTTATAATAGGAGCAGACATATTACGTTATGATAGGGAGAGTTGCAGAGTGACAGTGTCCTTGGAATTATATGATGTAACGATCATCGGCGGTGGTCCTGCCGGTATGTATACCGCATTTTACAGTGGAATGAGAGATATGAAAACCAAGCTGATCGAAGCCAAGCATGAGCTGGGCGGACGAATGCGCATATACCCAGAGAAGATGATTTGGGATGTCGGGGGGGTTACCCCGGTTTTATGTGAAAAGCTGATTGATCAGCTGGAGCAGCAGGCGCGGACGTTCGAGCCTACCATTGTGCTGGGACAGCAGATCACTGGTTTGGATCGGCAAGAGGATGGCACGTTCCTGCTAACTTCTGCCACAGGGGAACAGCATTGGACACGCACGATCGTTCTGGCAGTAGGCTATGGTATTCTCAAAATGGCTAAGCTGGAGATTGAGGGTGCGGACCGCTATGAGGTTACGAACCTGCATTATACTGTACAAGAGCTGGAGCCATTCCGGGGCAAGCACGTCCTGATTTCCGGTGGAGGCGACTCGGCGGTGGATTGGGCAAATGAGCTAGAGTCTATTGCGGCGAGTGTGACCGTCGTACATCGTCGGGATCACTTTGGCGGACATGAGAAAAATGTAGCTCGTATGAAATCATCCTCGGTCCGTGTCCTCACACCATACGCGGTGAGTCAGCTACATAGCAACAATGGAGAGACGATTGAACAGGTGACGATCAGTCATGTAGATACGGGCGAAATACAGGTGTTGAATGTCGATGCTGTCATCGTAAATCATGGACTTAAATCCGACTTCGGCCCGCTTCGGGATTGGGGACTGGATATGGGTGAGTGGCATGCCCGAGTGAGCGAAAAGCTGGAAACGAATCTGCCAGGGATTTTCGCAGCAGGCGATTTTGTCGAGTACGGAAGCAAGCTGTATCTAATTGCCGGTACGTTCACAGATGCCGCCCTTGCACTGAATAGCGCCAAGCTGTACATTGATCCAGCAGCTGACAAAGCGGCATATGTATCTTCTCATAACAGCCGATTCAAGGAAAAAAACCGCGAGCTTGGTGTCGTGGAGTAAGAATACGGAATAAGTTATATAGGATTAGCAATAGGGTAGGGAAAATGTAAAAGAACTTCCGCGACTGCGATTTGTGTGGTTTTGGAGGTTCTTTTTTTGTCAGGTTACTGACTTCTCGTTCTAAAGGTTGGATAGCATACACCATATAGAAAAAAATGAAGAAAGCCTGTCCTTTTCGGTCTTATATAGTAGATTTTGAGTAGAGAAGATAAGGAGCGTGAAAAATGAGCTTACAAGAGGTACTTGAACGGCTAGCAATTCATCTGCCAGACGACATGGTGGAAGCTTTGCATGTACATAGCAAGGAACGAGAGGGACGGAACGTTCAGCTTCAACTCATGAATGAGCAAGAGCTTGCCGAGGGCATCAAGTGGATGGGGCAGATCGAGGTATTTAAACATATCGTCCCTCTATGGACGGATGACCATTCTAATTATGTTGGCATATATGTGGAGGGGCCGTTAGCATATAAGTTGTGTTATATAAGTCACGAGGAAACGGATTTGTCACCGGCGTACAGAAGTGCGTTTTCTCTGATTACAGAGTTGGAGCAAAATCCAGCACTGGAGTGGGAACAGCTCCGTAAGGATTATCCGTCCGGCGAGGACATTAGCACAGAACAATTAGCGGAAGATATTCGTTGCATGAATGAACTAAGAGCCTTGCTAGAAAAGGATTCACCTGTGGATGATGATGTGAGATGTCAGCTTCTTTACAGCCTAATGGCGATCACGCCTACCTGCGAACTAGACTCATTGCTTCCCTATTTGGACGATGAGGATATGTATGTACAGGAACGAGCATGTGTCCTTTTGGGACATCATGGATATGAACCAGCGACCGAATTATTAAAAGAAGTGGTGAAGCATGGAAGCCCGAATGGGAAACTGGCAGCCCGTAAGGCGCTCTCAATGATTCGCAGTAAGCAGATGGCCAAGCATTAAAAAATTAAACGAACCTACCATAGAAAGTATGGACGGGATTGAAAGGTGACATATGGAGAGACGAACGGAGCAACAGGAAGCGATTTTGGCAGATATTATTCAAAAGGCGGAGCACTTTGTACAGCAGCAGTTGGAGCATGATCATAGTGGTCACGATTGGTTTCATATAGACCGGGTGAGAAAGCTGTCCCTTAAAATTGCTGCCAAAGAGGGCGCAGATTCGTTTATTTGTGAACTGGCAGCACTGCTGCATGATGTAGCGGATGAAAAATTAAATGATTCCAAGCAAGCGGGCCTGGATAAAGTAGAGCAGTGGCTGCTTCTGCATGTAAGTGATCCAGATGTGATCACGCACGTGATGACTATTATAGCTACGATGTCCTACAATGGTGGACAAAACCCGCCTATGGAAACGCTGGAAGGTCAAGTTGTGCAGGATGCGGATCGGTTGGATGCTCTTGGAGCGATTGGGATTGCAAGAACCTTTATGTATGCTGGCTCAAAAGGCAGTATGATGCATCACCCGGATAAAGACTTTTCACAGCATGATTATCGTGCCGCAGGTAAAAGTGCCATATACCATTTTTACGAAAAGCTGCTCAAACTCAAGGATTTAATGAATACCGCTTATGCCCGAGAGCTGGCGGAAGTTCGGCATCAATGGATGGAGATGTACTTGGAGCAATTTTATAGAGAATGGAATGTGGATGATAAATAAAGTGTTTCAATAAGGCTGTTTCCTCTAACCGAGCATATCGGAGGGGAAATGGCCTTTATTTTTTTAAAAATGTCATATTGATATTATTGAAAATGTGTGTTATTTTATTGTTAATAACAAAATGATAATAACAAAATATTATAAACTATAATGAAAGCGGGGAAGCGGCTATGTTTGGATTTAATTTTGTTAAATTTCAGCCCAGTGAATATGTGATGAAGGTGAAAAACGGGAAGGTGGTTCGAGAGGGTGTTGGCTTATCTTTTTATTACTACGCCCCGACCACCTCGGTTGTTGTCGTGCCCGTCTCTTCCATTGATGCGCCGTTCATGTTTGAGGACATGACGAATGATTTTCAGGCGGTGACGGTGCAGGGGCAACTGACTTATCGAATTGTGGATTATCGGAGAACGACGCAGATTTTAAACTATACGTATGACTTGAAGGAACGACGCTACATTTCGGATGACCCGAGCAAGCTGGCCCAACGGGTGATTAACATCGCCAAGGTGCTTACCAAAAAGTATTTGGAGCGTGTCCCGCTCAAAGAAGCTGTTCAGTCCAGTGAACGTCTGGCCCAAAATATGACGAAGGATATTGCACAGCATACGGAAATGGAAAAGCTCGGCATTGAGGTTATGGGACTGTCGATTTTGGCGATTCTACCCAATAAGGAGACGATGAGAGCGCTGGAGGCTCAAGCGAGAGAAGAGATTCTTCGCAACGCGGATCATGCTTTGTATGAGCGTCGTAATGCATCTATTGAGCAAGAGCGGCGTGTGAAGGAAAACGAGCTGAACACTGAGATTGCAGTAGAGACGAAAAAGAAACAAATCCGCGAAACTCAACTCGATGCCGAGCGTTCTGTGAAGCAAAAGCAAAGCGAGATGAAAGAGGAGCAGCTACGATTTGACACAGCCTTGGAGGAGAAAAAACGCGAGCTGATTGAGCTGACTGTAACGAATAAAAAGGCAGAAGCCGATGCCAAGGCCTATGAGCTGACAGCAGTCATGAAATCGTTGCAGGATGTTGAGCCGAACGTACTTCAAGCTATGGCCAACATGGATATGAGCCCGGATAAGCTAATTGCGATCGCATTCCAGGAGCTTGCAGAAAATGCAGGCAAAATCGGTCAGCTGAATATTACGCCGGATCTGCTGCAAGGTCTCATGTCAGATACGGGAGCTAGCGGATCAGCAGGATCGAGAGGGTCTGGAGGAAGAACACGATGAGCAGCCGAATGACAGAGCAGAAGATCATTTTGGTGAAGCGTAAAACGCGACTGGAGGAACTGATTGTCCGATACAATACGGTGCAGCAGGCTCGCTTCTTTATGGAACGGTTGGGTGCGGATTTCAGTGATTATGTGCTGGAGGACGAAAATTACCGCAGGGCGGTGGCAACGGCAACGTCGGAGTTAACGGCCTTGGGTCGTGTTCAGATTGTGGAGCGGGAGCATGTGCCGAACTTTATTTTTGGTGAGCAGGATACAGTGGTGGTGCTGGGGCAGGATGGGCTGGTAGCTAACACGTTAAAATATTTGACCGAGCAACCGCTTATCGGTGTGAATCCAGATCCATTGCGCTGGGACGGGGTATTGCTGCCGTTTACTGTATCCGACCTGCGCTGGGTGGTGCCGGATGTGTTCGTGCACAGACGGCCAATTAAGGAGGTTACGCTGGCTAAAGCCCAATTAAATGATGGCCAATCCTTGTATGCTGTAAATGATTTGTTCATTGGGCGCAAAACTCATGTCTCCGCGAGATATGAGCTAAGGCTGGAGGATCAAGTAGAACAACAATCATCCAGCGGCATTATCGTTTCAACCGGATTGGGAGCGACAGGCTGGCTGACCAGTGTGCTGGCTGGAGCGGCCGGAATTGTCGGCAGTGCTACACGGCATCCAATCTCGCTGACTCCAGGCCAGCTGATGCCCGGTGTAGCCTTCACTCAGGAAGAGGCAGCAGACGGAATGAGTCATGATCATCGTGCAACTTGGAGTTCGCCATCGCTTTATTTTACGGTGAGAGAACCATTCCCCAGTCGAACGACTGCTGCGGAACTCGTGTTTGGTCAGGTAGCAGCCGAAAAACCGCTACGGATTGCATCGCAGATGCCGGAAAATGGAGTTATTTTCAGTGATGGAATAGAAAGCGACTTTCTGGAGTTTAATGCTGGCATTGAGGCGGTCATTGGACCGGCGGAGAAAAAAGGGCATCTGGTCGTGTAGAGGTTTGTACAGGACGGCAATGGGTAATTATGAGTAAAGTACAACCATCAGATGAAATTAAAAAAGGAGGAATCAACATGAGCGACTACACTCAAGACGAAGCGAAAATCCGCAACAAGAAGGACGAGGACGGAGATTCCTTGATGGAGAAAACGAAGCTGGAAAATGGCGTGGATATCGAGCCTGAGGCTGATGAATGGATTGCGAAGCCCTCACCAGTGTCATACGATGATACGAACTCCTCTTCGAAGAAATAAGGCTCTTGCGTCCAAATAGAGCAGTGATGCAAAGACAGATGATCCCTAATCGGGTCATCTGTCTTCTTTACATAGGTTAATTGAATCTAGAATATACCTTCCATACTAGCTCACGACGGCTGCTTACATCTGTTTTCAAGAAAATCGCTTTCAGATGATCCTGCACCGTGTAGGCAGTAATATGAAGTGCGTTGGCCAGCTCCTTGGTCGAAAAGCCCTGAACAATGAGTTGGACAATTTGTCTCTCTCGTTCGGACCATGAGTACACCTCGGCCATAAGCGGTAGCATGTCAGTTGCTTTAGCAGCCTCAAACCATACGGCTAGCTGCTTCTGACCCGTATGCTCCTGTCCGCCTTGCAGAAGGGTGGCTCTGATGGTTACCCATGGGGTGCCTGCGTCTGCGGAAGGGATACATAGTCGGGCTGGTGCAGTGGCAGTGGATAGCGCTCGCAGGCATACCGCCCGGACAGGAGCCGGAAGGCTGTCTTCATGGATTCCCTCCTGCTGCCGAAGCAGATGTAGCCACTGCTCTGCTACTGTATTGGACGAGATCGGTTCTAGCTTATCGGAAAGCATTAGAACCCCTGGCTCAAGTTCATTTTCCGTGATCATGGCAGGGGCTGGAGATAAACCGACACTGGCCTGACGCAGATGGTAGGCTATGGACGGCGCTAATGCTTCAAGCAGTTGTTGCTCTTCCTCGCTGAATACAGGCTTTCCATGATGACGGAACAACGTAAGAAATCCCCAACAGCTCCCTTTGTACATAAATGGAACACGTAGCTCGTCCCCGAATCCGGCGGGTTGCAAAACATCTCTATATCGTGTGCTCCGATCCGGTTGGCCTTGTGTAGACCCATGTAGCGTCGCTACAGACTGTCCTTCTCGCACCAACTGATCATATTTCATCATATCGTCGTGTAGATATTCGTATTCCAGCAGTTTGTTATGAATGTCCTCCACACCCGACTCTGTAAATGCCCCCGTGGAAAGCAGCGTACGCGGATCTACTGAGGTGCAGCACGCCGCATCGAAAGCAATCTGAGTACGCAAGCGGTCGATTAGGGTGTGCTTGTACGTTAGGGATGAGGGTGCTTTTTCCCCCAGATCAATGATTTGCTGTCGGGCGTCCTTAAGCTGTGCAAATTGCGTGTAGTGTGCGTTCATCATTTACTCCTATCGTGAAAGCTGGAGATTCTCAAGCGCGATTATTAAATCCCACATTTATGGGATGGTGGATATTCGTATTGTCTTTATAATTGAGAATGATTCTTAATAAAATCTACAATAAACGAATGGTCTGAGAAGATCAAGGCTAAATGTTTGGAGGAAAGCACATATGAGACATACCCCTATTGGAAATACGGACTCAAACCAACCTATGAGCTGGAATCATCCGAATGTGCATAAGTACGCGGATACGATTGCTTTAAAAATACCTGGATATGCTCATTTGTATGAGATGACAGACTGTCTGATAACCGCACAGCTTGAGGCACAAGCTCATACTAGAAATATAGATCCAAATGTGCTAATTGTCGGTGCTGGAGGCGGTCAGGAATTGATAACACTCGGAGGGCGCCATGAAGCATGGTCCTTTACGGCAGTCGATCCCTCTGAGCACATGCTGGATTTGGCACGTAAGCGTGTGACACATGCGGGCATCAGTTCAAAAGTATCGTTTGTTGCAGGTACGTTGGAAGAGTTGTCTGGAGAACAGCCTGAAGAACAGCACGAAAAGCACGGCGAAGAGTCATGCAGAGAACCGGTCTATGACGCTGCTACCTGCCTGCTGGTGCTTCATTTTCTTCGGAGCTTGGAAAGTAAACAGGCATTGCTACGCCAGATATCCGCTCGACTCAAGCCGGGTGCACCTTTTTGTCTAGCTTCTATTAATGGGAATCCGCAGGAGCCTTCTTTTTCCATCCAAATGCAGGCATGGAAAGGTCATATGCTGAGTCAGGGCATTTCACTCGAGGATTGGGAACGATTCGCTGCTTCCATCGGTCGTGAGTCAAACCCGGTGTCCAATGCGGCAATACAGGAGCTGTTGATAGAGGCAGGCTTTACCCACATCACCCGGTATTATGGCGCTTTTTTAGTAAATGCATGGTTTGCGGTTAAAGAGGGAGAGACGACTTATGACAAAGGATAACATCATCATCATTGGCGGGTATGGCCATGTTGGAAAAATTATATGCACGGAGTTAAGTGAAATGTTTCCCGGCAAGGTATTTGCCGCAGGTCGTAGCCTGGAGCGTGCCACTGAATTTAGTAGACAATCGAATGGTAAGATAAAGCCCCTGCAGCTTAATATCCATGAGCCGTTGGACCCGTCGATATTAGAGCAAGCCAAAATGGTGATCATGTGTCTGGATCAGGATAATACGACCTTGGTACGTGCCTGTCTACAACATGGGGTGCATTACATGGATATTACAGCGAATGCGGACTTTTTGAGTCAGGTGGAGCAGTGTCATCAGGAGGCCCGAGCTTATCAGGCCACAGCCCTGTTAAGTGTAGGATTAGCTCCGGGACTGACCAATCTGTTGGCATTGCAAGCGACACAGCTCATGGATCAGACAGATGAGTTGAACATATCTTTGATGCTGGGCTTGGGAGATCAACACGGTCAGGCTGCCATTGAGTGGACAGTAGATCAGATTCATGCCGATTTGGAGGTTATAGAACAGGGACGCCCTGTGACTCGAAAAAGCTTTACCGACGGCATAGTAGCAGACTTTGGTGCAGGAGTGGGTCGTCATCGGGCGTATCGATTTCCTTTTTCGGATCAGCAGACACTTCCTCGTACGCTCAAAGTTCCTACGGTTAGCACACGCCTTTGCTTCGATTCGCGCTTGACCACCCGGCTTCTGGCAGGGCTTCGAACGATAGGAGTATCAGGTTTACTCCGACAGAAAACTGTGCGTGATGCTGTAGTTCGCAGCTTTGGCAAGATACATCTAGGAGGGAATGCTGTAGCGGTCAAGGTAGATGCCCGAGGAACGCTCAATGGCAAGGAGACGAAGGTCGAATGTCGGCTGAGGGGGCACCATCAATCTGATTTAACCGCTAAGGCAACCGTCTTTGCAGCGCTCGCCCTGTACCGTTCAGAACTTCCATATGGTGTATTTCACATGGAGCAGGTTTTTTCGTGGAATCGCATGCAGGCTTGGTTGGGGCAGCAAGTAGCCGTAGATGTTCAGGTGAACGGACAGCAAGTATAGAAGTCATATATTATAATAAAGGACTCTCATATAATCCAAGCTTATTCAGCAATGTATTGCGGATAGGTCTTGGATTTCTTTTCCTATTGAATTACACTAGAAAGAAGTACATATTTTTGGAAAAGACCTAAGGGGATGATATGAAATGTGGAACCCCTATGAAAATAGCAGACAGCATACGCACGATTTTACAATAAAGTATCGATTTTACACGCCGGAAGAAGGAGGCAGGAAACAGCTGCCTTTTCAGGGGTACCGCTGCGATTTTGCCTATGAGAGCGATGATATCACGACGACGGGGATTTACGCCATACATCCTGAGTTTGAAGATGGAGATGGTCAATTGATCATGGATACCGAGCGTCCGGTTCACCGGGAAGGACAGGCGAGAATGTGGGTTTTGTTTGGAGAAATGAGGGAAAAGGTACACCGACACCGGATACAGGTAGGAACAAGGGGATATTTTATGGAAGGCCCGCGCCGTGTTGGTGAAGTTGAAGTTACAAGCCTGGTAGGCCTCTTGACCAATCCGGTCAACTAGCTAGCTGCTGAGGAGTCGATAAGAGATGGATATCGCTTATATCATAGATTTATTACGTAAACACGATGTGACCTTAGCTCCAGGCTTATCCATGCAGGAGGTTACCGACGTCGAAGGCAGGTATGATATTCACTTCCCGCCCGATTTGCGGGAGCTTCTGATGAGTGTTCTTCCCATCGGTAAAAGCTTTATTCCTTGGAGAGATACGTCACCACAGCGGATGGGGGTAATTCGGCAAAGGTTGAATTGGCCGCTGGAAGGTATGATTTTTGATGTAGAGCAGCATATATTCTGGCCTCCCGAATGGGGCGAAAAACCGACAGATTCGGCGGAAGCCGTTGATATATGTAAACGTGAGTTTTTACGTGTGCCCAAGCTAATCCCGATCAACGGACATCGATATATCCCCGAGCAGCCATCTGAAGAAGGAAATCCGGTATTTTCAGTGTATCAAACGGATATTATCGTGTATGGGGAATGTTTGCAGGAGTATTTCAAGCTGGAATTTGGGGAGAAGCCTTATGAACAAATTGATTTTAATGCCGTAAAAAAAGTGCGTTTTTGGAGCAACTTGTGTGAGTGAGTGTCAGGAAGATGAATAAGTCGAAACGAAGGAAGGGGAGCATGATGTGAAGGTGGAGCAGGATTTGGAAGAAATCAAAGAAAGGTTGACCCAGATCGAGATCAAACTGGAACAAAAGTCGACCTCCAAGAGAATCTTGAAGTACATGATCATCGTTTTCTTGTCTGTTTTTTTTCTTTTATTTCTAATAGGAATTATTCAATTTGTTTCAGCCTAATCGGTGCAAGAAGATGAAGGAAGGGAGCTATTTATGTCCATAGAAGCGATTATTTTTGATCTGGATAATACTCTTATTCATCGTAAACAGGCGTTTGCGGCATATACAGAGCGCTTTATTGAACGATTTATTGTGGCAGAAGAACCGGCGAGCCGCGCGGCTGTTGTTGAACAGATACGTTTGGCGGATCAGGACGGGTACCGGGATAAGAGGGAACTGTATACCGAGCTGCATGCAGACTTGGAACTGAAAAATCCCGATACGTCAGTACAAGAGATGCTGGGCTTTTGGTATGGTGAATTTCATAAGTTTACGGTGTTGATGGACGGGGCCAAGGAAGTGCTGTCCGAACTGCGGTCGCGTGGCTTGAAGCTTGGTATTATTACCAACGGCTCACTCCGCACGCAGCAAGCGAAAATCGACCGAGTTATGCTGAGGGATTATGTGGATTCCATTATCGTATCGGGCGGCGTCAACATCCAGAAGCCTAATCCTCGAATTTTCGAGTTGGCTCTGAATGAGCTGGACATTGTCGATCCCGGCCATGCCTGTTATGTAGGCGATCACCCGACAAATGATATTCGTGGTGCACAAAGTGCAGGATTGCATACCATCTGGCTGGAAGGCTTTATGACGTGGCAGGAAACAGGCATTGTACCGGACTATCAGATTGGGAGTTTGCGTGAAATCACAGGTTGGCTGGATCGTCGCAGTTATTCAACGAATAAGGAGGAGGGTGCATCATGAGTATGGAGCAGCAACCGAATCCCATTCTCTTATCGTTCCCTGACCAATTCCAGACGGAGCGATTGACCATACGCGCTCCGCAATGGGGGGATGGGGCGGCAGTCAATGAGGCGATACGAGAGAGTGCGAATGAACTGCGGCCTTGGCTTCCGTTTGCAAGAAATCTTCCTACGGCAGAGGAATCTGAAATCCGTTCGCGCCAAGCCAGACTTAAATTTTTGGATCGGTCTGATATGATGTTGTATATATTTGATACGGTTTCGGGAGAATTTGTAGCCAGCAGCGGTCTGCATCGTATTGATTGGGATGCACGAAGATTTGAAATTGGGTATTGGCTCAGAACATCATGGACCGGAAAAGGCATTATAACAGAGGCCGTGCACGGTATTACGGATTTTGCCATACAGCATTTGCATGCCAATCGGGTGGAGATTCGTTGTGATTCCAGAAACACGCGCAGCGCCAAGGTAGCGGAACGTGCAGGTTTTACACTGGAGGGGATTTTAAGAAACGTCGAGTATGATGAAGAGGGAAGCATGGTACACCAAATGGTTTTTGCCAAGGTGCGTGGTATTGAATTTTAGTATCCTCACACGAACAGTTTGGAAGTTGCTGATACGTTTGTACGATATTACGGAGGCTCGTTATGATTAATTATATTATGAAAAATACAGACAAGTTGGTGTGCATACAATATGACATCAGCAAAAGGTTCAGCAATCTTGCAAGCGCTATCCAAGAGAGGATGCTTTACGAATTTCCAGCAGCTTGGCGGAGATGTCCCAGCATTAGGACGGGTGATTTAGCATGAGGAGCGTTCGTAAGAGCGTCATCAGGAAGGCCAATCGGGAAATAAAGGGGAAATTCCGCTGGAAGGCTCGCGCTGCGTACCTAATTGCTGTGCTGGTCACGATCTTGTTGGGTTTGGGAAGCCGGGTTTACTCCTCCCGGTTGCCTGAATTCGTTGCTGATCACTTTGGGGATGCCTTGTGGGCGTGCATGATTTATTTGGGGCTGAGAATGTTGTGGGTGAATCGTCAATTGTCTGTAGCCCTGTGGGGCAGCTTGCTGTTTTGCTTCGCCATTGAGTTCAGCCAGATGTACCAGGCTCCCTGGATTAACCACATTCGGGCAACGACGCTGGGCGGCTTGGTGCTTGGGAAAGGGTTCCTGACCGCGGATCTGATCAGGTACACGGTTGGCATTGTGGTATCCTGGGCGCTGGATCAAGGTTGTCAAAAGCTGGCGGGGAGCAATACACGTAGAGACAATGACAAACCACTCAAATAACCTGAAAAGCGAGGGTTGCGCTTGAAACAAAAGGGAAAACGTCACAGGTTGTTCGGTAAGATGATTGGATTATGCGCAGGGTTCAGCTTGTTGTTTGCAACCATACTTATCCCAGGGCAGGCATTGGCCGAAAGACAGCTTGCGGCGCCTCTTCGATTTGACTTTGGCCCTGGGAACGTAGCTGACGGCTACACCCAAGTCACTGCCAAGGATGTTTACACGCCTGAGCGAGGCTATGGATTTACCGATCTTTCCAAAGTGAATGAAGAGGATCGTGGTGGAAGTGATGCTATACGCTCAGATTTTGTTCGTGTTCAAGGATCATCATTTGTCGTCAATTTACCACCTGCGGATTACACGCTTTCCCTAATTGCCGGAGATACTGCCGGAAACACAGACATTACGGTTAAAGCCGAGTCCATCGTCAAGGTAGAACCTACTGCCAAAACAGCAGGACAATTTGTCGAGGCTGGATTTGAACTTGCACTCATCGATGGGCAGCTTGAATTGTATTTCTCAGGTAATGAAGCGAAGATTAACGCTTTGGTTATTACTCCAAAGGATGCTCGAACGGCTGGAGAACACCCTTCGGTATACCTTGCGGGAGATTCTACGGTTCAAACCTATAAATCCGCGATGAAGCCTCAGGCGGGCTGGGGGCAAATGATTGCTCCGTTCTTCACAGATGAGCCTATATTTGTGAACCGTTCTATTGGTGGACGAAGCACGAAAACCTTTCTGGTACAAGGGCGGTTAGATGATATTTTACGCAATATCCGTCCAGGAGATTATCTGCTCATACAGTTTGGGCATAATGATGCCGCGATCAACAACCAAGAGCGTTATGTTTCACCCGCGGATTACAAAGTTTACTTAAAAACCTACATCCAAGGAGCCATCCAACGCGGTGCAACACCTGTGCTAATTACTCCTGTTGGCCGCCGGGATTATGATGCGGCAAGTGTCTCGTTTCGGATTAGTTTCCCGGAATATGTGCAGGCCATGAAGGAAACAGCATCGGAGACAAATGTTGCACTGGTCGATCTTAGCCGCTTGAGTGTAGCGTACTATGATACACTTGGCCTGGAAGGAACACTCCCGTTATTTTTACATGTGGAGCCAGGGGTGTATCCTGCATTTCCTGATGGAGTGAAGGATGATACACATTTTCAGGAATACGGTGCGGAGCAAATAGCTCGGCTGGTAGCTCAGGGAATACGTGAGTTGAATATTCCTTTATCCTCTTATGTACAGGCGGAAGATTCGCAATAAAACATTATTTCCATAGTCATGGTATACTTAGAAAATAAGCTGGCCCTACCCAAAGATAGCATTGCTGAGGCTTGGGTAGGGCTTTAATGTTCTGGATCTTAAGGAGGAAGCGAGAATGACAGTCGCTCAACTTCATAATCTTATTAACGGTCAACTCCTGTACAATCAGCATCGGAGTTTATTTTATATGCGCGAGGGTTCTGTTCTGTTAGGACCTTCAACAGAAATGACGTACTGGCTGACGCAGAGAAGCTCGGAACTGATCCTCATGCTTCAAAGCTTGAAGCGCCAGCATATGTATAACGCTTTTGTGAAGGATGTAGCGGCTAAAATACTGTCCCAGTTTGTAAATACCAATCAGTATCTACATTTTCACACAGATCATGCGAGGGAGCTTACGGAGCTGTATGATCGACTTTTCACCCGGATTGAAAAACTGTTTCAGAAGAAATTTATAGATAGAGCAACCCTGGACTTGCTGCTTCAGCAGCATTACGGGCATTTGAGAGATTTTTTAACTCGTACCAATGGACGTGAAATGTTTGCTAAGTATGCAGAGTGTGAGTATACCTTTTGGATACCTTGTGAGGAGTATACGCCGGAGTTGCAAGCCAATCTACTGGGATTGGACATTGCTCGTTTGCAAGAGCCTGTTCTAGACGTTGGTTGCGGATCTGAGGCACGGTTAGTTACTTATTTACGTGCCTGTGGAATTGAAGCTTACGGAACAGATCGGTTGGCTGAAACAGAAGGTTGTGTCACTCAAGGAGATTGGTTAGAGATCACCTTTGGAGAACGTACATGGGGAACGATCGTTTCACATATGGCATTCTCCAATCATTTTATACATCATCATCTGAAGGCAGATGGTAATATTCATGAGTACGCTCGCAAATATATGGAATTGCTTAGAGCCATTCGGCCAGGAGGGAGTTTTATTTACAGTCCGTGCCTTCCGTTTATGGAAGGGCTTTTGGATGCTCGAATGGGTTATCAAGTAGAGTATATCCAGTCATCAGAAGGTTACAGGGCCACGAAAATAACGCGTATACATTCATAAGCGCAAGTAGTAGTTCATTCATTTGTCAGATTCATTCTTGGAATGGTAGTATAAGGATAGATATTACTCTATTTGGGATTCTGTTAATGATAGAGATTCTCATGACGCTAATTTGACACCATTATCGGATGATCATTAGCAGTATGGCTGCACTGAATAATAATGATTAGCTTACGGATAACGGAATTTTCAGGAAAGATTAAATCATATTTTCCTAAAAGCCGATATATGGGAATGAGGCGAGAACATACTGTTATTATACCCGCCCGAAATGGAAGTATATAATTTGGGTTAGGAGAGTAGAAGAAGTGTCAGATCTGTATACGAAAAAAGAAGTAGAAGATTATGTAACGAACGTGGTTTTCGAACGACCTTTAGGTGTAAGCATTTCAGCCATTTTATTGATCTTTAATGGAGCACTTCTGTTGGTGACCCAGCTATTGACGCTTAATGCATTAAATGAGGCTTCTACGTTAGTAGGTATTTGTAGGGGGATGTTTCAAGGGTTTATCGCGTTACTCGGTTTGGCAGGGACCACTGCTGGTGTCGGCATGTTATTTGGTAAGAAGTGGGCTTGGTGGCTGGCAGTATTTTATTTTACATATGAGACCATGCGTTATACGTGTGCAATTCTGTTTATTCCGGATGTCCCTCCAACGTTGGGCGGTGTACAGCTAAACCCTGCTCTATACTACGTAAAATATGGTATGCGTATTATTTGGAATTTGTTGTTTACGTTGTTCATGTGTCGTAGTAAAGTGACTGTTTTTTTTCAAACAAGTGAAAGCAACAAGTGGAGAGCATGTATTGTATTATTCTTCATAAATGGAGTGATGGTTGGGATTGGCTGGTGGCTGATAAGGTAGGTTCTTCGATGTAAAGGAGGAGATGGATAATGTCAATGGAAACGTTTCCGATTTTAGAAACCGATAGGCTTCGTTTAAGACAGCTTACAGTAGGGGATGCGGAGGATGTGTTCGGCTATTTTTCCAAGGATGAGGTCACACAATATTATGACTTGGAAAGCTTTACAGAGGTAGAGCAAGCCGAAAAATTTATTCGTTCGATGCTAACCAGATATGAGAAGCAAGAGGGCTTTCGTTGGGGGATTACGTTAAAAGAGGCTCCTGAGCGGATCGTGGGTACAATTGGATTCCATAACTGGCAGAAGGAGCACTCCCGTATTGAAATTGGGTATGAGCTGGCACCGGAATATTGGCGGCAAGGTCTGATGACGGAGGCGATGAAGGTGGTCGTGGATTATGGCTTTCATTTGCCGCATGTTCACCGTATAGAAGCCTTCATTGATCCAGATAACGAAGGCTCCAAACGGCTGCTACTCAAAAGTGGCTTTACTAAAGAGGGTCACCTGAGAGACTATTTTTATGAAAAAGGTCAATTTGTCGACGCTGTTATTTTTGGATACCTTCGGGAAGAGCATCCCGTGGATCGGTAAGTTTACAAATACCCTTTGTCCCCGTAAGGCTGGAGTCGATCAAGCCAGGTCTGCTCCAGCTTTGCTAGTGCATCTTTGACATCAAAGAACGCTGAGTCCTTTTTCTTCAAAACGTCCAGCACTTCAAATTCAAACGAATCTTCGCCATACTCATTCCATTCCTGTTGTAGTTGTTTATTCTTAAATCCACCCATGTTCAGCTCAAAACGCCGTCCATTCAGCGACTTTAAATTCAGCGTGGAAGAGACGAAAATTTTCCCATTACGTGTATTTCGAATGCAATAGATTCCTGCCTCTGTCTTCATCTCCATGTACTGCTGCACCAATTCTTTTCTTCGATTCATTGTCGAATCCTCCTATTTGAGCATTTTGCATAAATCCCAAGAGCATTTTCAAATCAGCAATGTATAGATCGAAACGATTTAGTTCGTCTATATATTGTACCTACGAGCGTTGGGAATCGAATTATGCAAATTGCTGATTTCATAAACGTTGAGATTCAAGATTCCTTCAACCAATATTCACTGCCATCCGGCTTACGATCCAATAGATTGTATTCAATCATATATCTTCGCACCGTGACATAATCGTCATATACTTCCTGTAAAATCGCATTGATATCTTTCTCATGATATATTTGTCCCTTTACAAAACGGTCCGCAATTTCACGCAGCACAATCAGCTTGTGCTTTTCTTGCATTTTAAAGGTCTTTAGGCGTCCGTCTGTCCCATTCGGAAAATACTTCGTGAGTACCTTTTGCCGCTCGTTTTCCGTAATGTTGTAGCGTTCGTCCACCATCCGTGCTCCTATGGGTACTTCTACAATGGCGGGAGCGTGGCGGTCCTTCTCCTTTAGCAGCTCCATTAATGTGAGAAATACCTTGGCCTGCCGTTCTTTTTCTTTGAGACCAAAGCGATGATTACGTATGGTGGATGCGCTACCGATTCCAGTTTCCTTTTGAATATCCGCATCGCCCATGCCTTGATAAAATAACTGAAGCAACCGATTCTGATGATCCGTCAGTCCAGTCAGCTTTTTGTCCAGACCGATCAAATAGTCAAAGACTGAACCATACGTCCGCTGAATATGAAGTCGCATATACCGCTCTGCGTCATAAAATACCCCTTGATCCTGATATATGATGCCTTGCTCATATCGCTGTCCGTCCAGCAGGCAAATGACCTGCTCTTCTTGGCGAATATATCCTCGCTTCAGTTCTTCGATACCAGCATTCCAGAATAGTTCGGAATGATCCATTTTAGCAAACACCTCAATTAAATGATGATTATTTTATAGACAATATAACATTTTGTTTATTTTAAATCAATGAGTGGATATCTCTTTAGGGTCTCGACAATGTTCGCTATATACAAAAGAGACATCGGATTGTTATCATATGTAAATTACCTCTTATCGACTTGTTAATAAATCCAAAGACCAAGGGGAATAGAGGAACACTGTTATATGCTTTAGAATTTTTTGACGTATCTACTCATGTTGTGGCGCTGGTGATTTACTGGATGATACCTTTGAAGCGAGTAGACAATCCTATTAATTGATAAGTAACGTGCAAGTTAAAATTACTAAGGCGCAAAAGGACATATGTAGACAAATCATAAGAAGAAAGCTAGCCGATTATAAAAACAAATATAAGCGTGAATTTTTGCTGGAATCTTTAGAACTTTTTACATGATTCTTTATTAGAGAGGTTTGGTTGGAGTGCTGAAAAAAGCTGTTTTATTCGTGATCATTATTGTAATTGCATATACAGTTGTATCAATTACAACAGGAAGTCCGATAGAAAGAGTCCAATTTCGGAGTAACGTCACTGACTACCTACATAAAACGTACACTATGAACTGGAAAATCGATTCAATAGATTATGATTTTAAGAATGATAAATTTATAGCTAATGTGATCTCTGACTCAGGGATTTCTTTTTTGGTGGATGAAGACTATTATGGGAAAATGATGGATAACTACGCCTCTTCTGTGTGGAGGGATGAGCTAAAAAAAGCTGTAACACAAAAAACAAAGGAAGTTACAGGTTCAGATGCCGAAGTCATCGTAAATGTTAATCTTATTAGAGAGTATGGTATAACATACCATGATAAGGTTCCAAGCTATTCTATGGTTAGTCAGAAACTCTCATCAGAAGCTTCGATTTATATTAAGGGTAACTTCTCAACCATTCATTATCTGCAAGAGATGTTGGAAATAAAGCAGTGGATTGTTGAAAAGAAGTATGATGCTTCGTTAACATTTAAGTCTGAGAAGGGGGAAATTTATTTTGCAATACCTGCAGAAGATCTAAAAAAAATAAAAAGTGTAGAGGATCTCAATCCTTATCGGCTTCAAATTAATTGATTATTCTACTCAAGAAGCTAAAAGTGATGCCTTAAAATGCTACATTCCTTAAAATTATTGTGAGGAGGTATGATATAAAATGAGGCCGAGATTTGCTGTCATTGACGATGAAAGTGGGCTCACTGTTGGTTATTGTAGAGATGTGGTTGGCTTAACGGGTGATATCATTGTCGAAACATATAAAAAGGTCATTTTTGAGCAATTTGTATTTAACGAAGAATTCATAGAAAACATAACGAAGTTAAAACAATCTATATACAACTTGTACATTGCTATTTTAAATGATGAAGAAACAGTGATTGGAAGCTATTATTTTCATCTATCTGAATCCTACATAATCCATAAACTAAAATACAATAAAGGAAACTTCAATTTGGAGTTAGCAGGTACATTTGAAACGAAGCCCTCCCCTGTGGAATTAAGATTATGGGAGTTTTTAAAGGGAGCTCAGTCGCTTGAAAATAATATATGGCAAGGCTTTTCTAAAGAAGAACGGTCTGGGTGGCTAAACGTGACTAGAATACATTCTGCATCTAATCATTTTGCTAGACTGGATAAACGAGGAGAAGTCTACACTTTGGACGGCGAATACATATCTGATTTTACAACATTTTTCATAGCACTTGGTGAAGCGATTAATGGGCCCGGAGGGTACTATGGATTTAGCTTGGACAGTATATCGGACTGTCTCTGTGGAGGTTTTGGGACAGTAGGACCGTTCACGATCCATTGGAAAAACGTACATTATTTCTTGGAAAGATTCGAGGAAGAATGGGATCAAGAAGGGAGATGTTATAGATTTTCACCACAGCAATATTTTACGGATCTTCTAACGATCTTAGTATCAGGTGGTGTTACCGTGAATTTTTCTTCGAATTAAGATAGCAAAGCAAGAAGGGAATTTTTGAAATGAAATATAAATTAATGCAACCACCTTTTGTCATGAAAGAATACTCTGAAATGAGTAAAAACGAAGCTAAGGAACATTTTAATTGGTTTAAACAACAAATACCTTCGCGTTTAGAGCAACTTGGCGCATTTTCACAGATACATCTGGATTATAGTGATCGTTCGCTCATAGATATTTGGGAATGGTATCTAAGGAATGTGCAGATTCAAAGTAAAAGTGCTTCAGAATTAAAAGAGGAGCATTCAGAGACTGAAGAATGGTTGAAGAGCTATATATATGAGAATAAACTCGACACAAAATCCCAAGCTTTTACACTGGATATTGCCATTTATCTAGGTGAGGTTGTAAAAAGTAATCACAGTGGGTTGGATTGGGGAGTTGTTTTTAAACCCAAGTCGTATGTTAGCCTTAATCGCCCTGTTATCACTGGTTTGACTAAGCAAAAAGATATGGATGTGATCATGATTTTATCGAATAAAATGTTTGCAGTATTAAAGGGACAACGTAACCCTAATGCTTTATTTGACATTTATCATACATGGGAAGAGTTTATTTGAAATCACGGATAGGAAGGGATTACGATGTTCGAATCTAATTGAGTGGGAAGATCGGTAAAAAAGCATTTTAAATATTATATAAAGAACTGAGAGCCGTTAAGCATGTTAGCGGCTCTCTTCGTCGTCTTCTGGCAAGTATTCGATCAGTTCACCAGGGAGTACGCCAAGGGTTCGACAAAGTGTATTCAAGGTTGGAAAGTCAATTCGGGCGTTTGCGTTGGAGGCCAAAGCTTTAACCGTATTCCTATTAATTCCCGTAATGGAAACAATATCTTTCTGTTCGAGTCCACGATCCTTCATAATTTTATCAAGAGAAAATCTAATCACAACAATTCCTCCAAAAGTAATCAAGTAAACTAGTTGACAAGTGTAGGTTAGGGATATATATTTGTAAATAAGTAATCTAGTTAACAAGATTATAAGTAAACTAATTTAATGCCTTCATAGTATCAAAATGATTTAAAATTAGCAACAGTTACTATTTTGATAATTCTAAACAAATAAATGCGTGAGGAGGGGGAAATAAACGGAAGGGATCTAGTCTGTATCATCCTCTACATACTCGATAACATCTTGAACATGGCAGTCTAGAGCTTTACAGATTTTATCTAGCGTATCAAATTTCACACCGTCTGTTTCTTCGTTGTAAAGTTTGGTGATTCCGTTTCTATGTAATCCAGTCATGCGGGAAAGCTCAGCAATATTTATTCGTTTTTCGCCCATAATACGGGAAAGATGAATCTTTATCATATTTTCCTCCAGCTAAATGCATTCTATAGTGTTAAAAACCAACATCAAAGTATTGACAATAAACACTGTTCGATGTATTCTGAAAACAACAAAAATAACACTGTAATGTGCATTTGGTTTATTGAAATGTTATTTGTGAACGTCGTAGTAATATGCTTATCGTACCAAAACGTTTTACAATTAGCAATTAATTATCGTTCAACCACCTAGTTTGAAAAACTACCTGTAGAAGAAAGTATATTGGCAAATAAGAAACTTTGAACAAAGGAATGGAGCGAGGATATATGACAGAATGGGTAATGGGATTGGAACGGGTATCCATGGTTCAGGGGCCATATGATTTACCTCATATGTATGAAATATCGAAGGAATTCTGTATGACCATCAATACTTCTTTTACCTCGAAAATGGCATACTGTGTTTGCGCCATGTGAAGAAGGTGGAGCAATCATATCATACGCATCTTTACCTAGATGGAGAGAGCGGAGGATTGCAACTGGCAGAGGGTGTACAAGGGGAAGTTATGCAAGTTGTCATGGAGATCATCGAACGCTTACGCGCTAAGGATGGACTGACATTTTTATTCGATGAACTGCTGTGGCTACATGGTAGGGGACCCATTGAATTAAACCTTTTCAATAAGAAGGATGAAGTGACCCCAAGTGGCAGACAACTTGCTACGAAATAAATGATTTTTATGCTCTATATCATGGAACTTGTAGAAAAAAATTATGATTTCAGTGAATGTACCAGTTGTTGACTGATAAAAATGGGCGGATACCTAATCAATATGGTCAATTCCACCACAACAGCATCAACAGAGGGAGTAAATCCAAAATCACCTCCCAATAATATGTTTTGCTGCTGCTTTGATGAAGGAAATTCCGGTTCATCCAAGCCATAATGTTCTTTGAATCTCTCTTTCGTTTCATGATCTATGACAAGGTTATCCTGTGCAAAGGTATAGCACATAGGAACACTTAACTGTATTAAAAGAAGTAATGCAACGGGTATAAGCACTTTTTTGCTTTGCATGGTTAGCTCCTAAGATCTCTGTTTTTGACCTCTTAACTTTTGTATCTACCATAATGAAAACAACTTAAAAATGCAACGGAAGAATGAGAAAATAATCCCTTTACAGGATTTTATGACCAGAATATAATGGTAAATAACAGCATCGATCTACATACACTGAGTTATCGGGGTATAGCGCAGTCAGGTAGCGCGCACCCTTGGGGTGGGTGAGGTCGTGGGTTCGAATCCCGCTACTCCGATTTCAATCAAAATGTCCTGCTGATGCAGCTAATGCGTCTGCCGGGCGTTTTTTTTGAATATTACATACCCTATCGGTCTATGTATCTACTGGGTTGTGACGAGCTAGTCGTATGCAACCAACGTATGTACTTGTCGAGCATCTGAGGGGAGATATGATGAAGCCACTTCTGCATTGGATTCGGAGGCAGAAGTGGCAATTCAACAATCGCTGGTGGTATGGTCTGCTGTATGACTTTTTTAATTTGCCTATAAAGATTCCTGAAGGGCCTTAGAAGTAGTGCTGTAATCAGCATAACGAGGAAGCACAATAGTGTAGTATATTCCTACAATAACGGTACAGACCCCAACTAATAAAAACAAGAGCTCAATTGGAATAAATGAAGGGAAGCTTACAGCAATGAAACCTAATGTAAGAGACTGGGACAGCATCATTAACGGATTAATCAAACCTTGCACTCGTCCCATCATTTGAGGATCTACAATACGAGGAAGCCATCCTCCTATACCAATGTTAATGAACGGAAGTATCAGTGCAATGACAAAGTTGATAATCAGAAAAGCATAGAGGTGGTTAACAAATCCAAGTGTGCACATACCCATTCCGGCTACCAGAACTCCCGCTGCAATCATTTGGTGTAGCTTTAGCTTGGCGGAGATGAGAGATGCGATTAGGGTACCAAGCAACACACCAGCTCCAAAAATAATACCTGTCCATACCATATACTGCTCATAGTTGTCTGGAGCTAGCTTATATTTAAGAATAAACATCGGTAAAACGCTAAAACCACCATTTAAAATACCGAACATAAAAAAGCCTGAAACCAACCAAAGTAATAGTCTGTTGCGTAATATGTAAAGAAACCCCTGTTTAAAATCGATCATGACAAGTTTGAATTTTAATTGTTTGAATTGATGTGCTCCGTTCGGAAGGCGTACTTCCTTTGGAATTTTGCAGGAACGAATAAGCAGTGCAGACACAATAAAAGAAACAGCATCAATTAGGATGGCTCCAGTAATTCCAAAGTGCCAGTAAACGACGGCCCCTAGAGTTCCTCCAAATAACATGAAAAGACTCCCCATCATTTGGTTGAGGCCTGCGGCAATGGTGTAATCATCTTCGTTTAATATCCCCTGTATAATGGCACTTTCGGCTGGAAAGAAAAATTTGGAGGCAGCACTACGGATGAAGAGGAGGGCAAATATCAAAGGAATCGAATCGACCCAAATAAAAATAAGCAAACATAAGGATAAAAAAGCGCTGATCCAGTCACAATTAACAGCAATTTTTTGTCGGTCCATCCGATCTGCTAGCACTCCAACCACGAGAAATACTACCAGCATCGGAAGCGAATACATTAACTCGGCAAGCGTTGCATAGTATGGCTGATTGGTAAACCGTTTCAACAAATAAAACATGAATGCAGTAACCCCGATAATTCCTCCCATTTGTGAGGCGAAGGTTGCCAGAAAAAACCTGACATAATTTTTGTTTCTGAGTACTTGTTTTAATCCAGTCACAGTTCCATCCCTTTCGCTTTCAAAGCGGTTTTTAGATGCCTAATTAAAATAATAGTGAAAAGTAGGAATATTGTACAGAAAAGTGACTTTAATGTCACTTTAAGTTTGGATTTGCATCGTATCGGACCCTCTGCCTTTTAAATTCTGCTGTTAACGATAATCATAGTGGGGTGGACTGGGAAGTTGTTTTCAAAATGGTTTGGCGTAGTATGAGGAGCAATATAAACTTAAGTAACCAGCCGACGGTTGATATCCGACGGCTGGTTATTTAAGTTGCCAGGTGTTTGATTCCTGACTTACAAATGGGTGTCAGTCTCCAATGTTAATTAAGCTAAATCCACGCCATTTGTGGCGATTACTTTTTTTATACCAGTCAAAGCTCTTCTTCTTTTTGTGGAATGGCTTGTTTTAATTGTCCGATATGTTATCTGAAATAATCCATACGGTAATTGTCTATAATGGGAGGGAGAATTACAGAATAGCCCGATTCATCTCATTTACGCATGGATATGTTGAGAAAAAGGAAATGCTCATAGCTAGAAAACTTTATACAATGGAAGAGGAATAAGAATTGTGAAATTCGACTTTTGATGAAGGATTTCATATAATGTGAGCATATTGTGAACAACTTAAATTGAAGACTTAATAAAAAAATGAAAATGATTTCCGTCCAGCTATGAATTTCAAAATTTGACGGAGGGAACGAGATGACAATGGAAGAGAGCAGCAGACAGGTACCTTGGCAGGCGTATTACGGACCTAATCTAGGTTATGTGCAGGACCAGTATGAAAAGTATGTAGCGGACCCCGGAACAGTTGATCCGGCTTACCGCGAGCTGTTTGATCAATGGGGTGAGCCGCCACAATCCGAATACTCGGCTGCTTCCATGATAGACAACAAATTGCAAGGCCCCCCCACAAGTGCTTTGGGGCACCTTGATTCGAACACATTGCAGAAAGCGGTTACAGCGGGGAAAATGGTGTGGAATATCCGTGAATACGGACATTTAGCCGCCCAAATCGATCCGCTGGAACTGGATGCAGAGCAGGATACACGCCTGCTTAATCCAGCATCTTACGGTTTAACTGAACAAGACTTAAAGGCTTTTCCAGCCTCTTTAATATGGGATAACGCTCCTGCGGGAACACTTAACGGATGGGAAGCCATTCAACGGTTACGTGTAGCATACACAGGTCCGATTGCCTATGAATTTAGTCATATTCATAACGAGGAGGAACGCCGCTGGCTGAACAGCTATGCAGAATCCGGCTGGTCCTCCAAGCCACTCACAACACAGGAACGCAAGTCGTTGCTGGGCAGATTGGTAGAAGTAGAACAGTTCGAAGAGTTTTTGCATAAAACATTCGTCGGACAGAAACGTTTTTCGATTGAGGGTAATGATGTGCTTGTCCCTGTACTCGACGAGATTATTCGTCTAACCACAAATGCAGGAGCAAGTCATGTCCTGATGGGTATGGCGCATCGCGGCCGTTTGAATGTACTGGCTCATGTGCTGGGCAAGCCTTACAGTAAAATTTTCTCTGAATTTCATCATTCGCCGAATAAGGATTTGATCCCGTCGGAAGGTTCCACAGGAATTAACTACGGCTGGACTGGCGATGTGAAATATCATCTGGGTGCTGATCGTTTTGTAAAAGATGGGGGAGCGGTGCAGGCCCGTCTGACATTGGCGAATAACCCAAGTCACCTGGAATATGTGAATCCAGTGGTACAAGGATTTTCACGAGCTGCACAGGAAGACCGCAGTGAGGCTGGTTATCCGAAGCTGGATGTGAGCAAGGCAGCTACAATTATTATGCACGGTGATGCGGCTTTCCCAGGTGAAGGTATCGTGGCAGAATCACTTAATTTCACCAATTTGCGTGGCTTCCGTAATGGCGGCACGGTCCATATTATTGTGAATAATCGTCTGGGTTTTACGACGGAAAGTGTCGATTCCCGTTCGACCCGTTATGCCAGTGATCTGGCTAAAGGCTATGAAATTCCAATTGTGCATGTGAACGCGGATAATCCCGAAGCTTGTATTGCAGCAGCTCGTATGGCTGGCGAATACCGCAATCGTTTCAAGAAGGATTTTCTGATTGATCTGATTGGTTACCGTCGTTATGGTCACAATGAATCCGATGACCCGGAAACAACACAACCGCTGGTATATCGTAAGGTGAAGAATCATCCGACGGTGAGCAAGTTGTATACTCAAAAGCTGATGAAGCAGGGGGTTGTGGATGAAGCGTTTAGTGCCGGCCTCATTGAAAAGGTCCAAACCAGACTGAAGGAAGCGCATGAGCATGTGAAGAATCAACCGGAACAAGAGCCGGAAATGACTCCTGTGAAGGCGAAAAAGAATCAGAGTTCTATGGTACGTACTGCAGTGGAATTGAAAAAGCTGCGCCAAATCAATGAAAACTTGCTCAAATGGCCACAGGCTTTTCATGTATATCCGAAGCTGGATCGAATTTTACAGCGTAGAAAAACCGCTCTGAACGAGGGAGAAAAGGTAGATTGGAGCTTGGCGGAGACGCTGGCTTTGGCCACCATTCTCGCAGACGGCAAGCCTATTCGTATGACAGGTCAGGATGCGGAGCGAGCTACATTTGCTCACCGTAACCTCGTGCTGCATGAGCCTGAAACAGGCCGTACACATTGCCCGTTGCATACTTTGCCGGAAGCACGTGCTTCGTTCAGTATTCATAACAGTCCATTGTCTGAGGCATCTGTCCTCGGCTTTGAATACGGCTATAACGTGTATTCTCCTGAAACGTTAGTGATTTGGGAAGCGCAATTCGGCGATTTTGCCAACTGTGCACAGGTTATTTTTGACCAATTCATTTCTGCGGGCCGTGCCAAATGGAGACAGAAATCGAGTCTGGTGATGCTGTTACCGCATGGTAGCGAAGGACAAGGACCAGAGCACACGAGCGCACGTCTGGAGCGTTTTCTCCAGTTGTCCGCACAAAATAACTGGACTGTCGCTAATTTGAGCAGTGCTTCTCAGTATTTCCATCTGCTGCGCCGTCAGGCTGCATTAAGCGAAAGTGAGGAAGCCCGTCCGCTTGTGATGATGTCGCCGAAGAGCCTGATTCGTAATAATCGTGTCGCTTCGCCTGCTTCTGAATTCAGCGAAGGAGCTTTCCGTCCTGTGTTGGAACAGCCTGGTCTGGGTGCACGTCCGGATCGTGTAGAGCGCATTGTACTGTGCAGTGGCAAGATTGCCATTGATCTCGAAGAAGCATTGGAAAAGGATAAGAATGAGGCAGAAGAGCGTCTGCATATTATTCGTGTGGAACAGCTATACCCTTTCCCGGAAGAGGAAATTCGGAATATTTTCGGCCGCTTCCCGCATGTTAAGGAGTTCGTATGGGCTCAGGAAGAACCTAAAAATATGGGGGCTTGGAGTTACATTGAACCTCGTCTGCGGAATGTAGTGCCACAGGGAGCGGAAATTCGTTACGCAGGCAGACCAGATCGTTCAAGCCCGGCCAGCGGTTATCAGCAAGTACACAGCCTAGAACAACAGCGAATTATTCAATCGGCGTTGAAGCAGGATTCCAAAAACAATATTACACTTGGGAGGTAGCGGCTGTGAGCGATATTATAGTGCCAGCAATGGGAGAATCCATCACGGAAGGAACAATCTCCAAATGGCTTGTGAAGGAAGGGGATTCCGTAGGACAGGGAGATGTTCTACTGGAGCTGGAAACCGATAAGGTCAATCTGGAAATTAGTGCGGAAGAAGCAGGTGTGGTCCAGAAAATCCTTCGTCAGGAGGGAGATACTGTGGTCATCGGTGAAGCTGTTGGCTTGATCGGAATCGGCAGTGGTGGTGCGGAATCAACCGGTGCTGGAGAAGTTGCAGCGACTCAAGCACCTGAAGCACCGTCCGTAGCGACTTCACCGTCTTCCGTAGAAGGCGGCGGTAAAGCTGAAGAAAAGTCTGCACCGCCTATTTCATCGAATAGCGACGGGAATGGCCAGACGGCATCACCATCCGCCCGGAAGTTGGCGCGTGAGCGCGGGATTGATCTTGAACAGGTACAGGGAAAGGACCCGCTGGGACGTGTTTTCCAGGAGGACGTTAAAACGCATAACAGCGCTGAAGTGTCACGTGTAGCATCTGTACCTACGTCTCCCGCTACTAGCAAGCCTGCGCCTCCGTCTCCAGCACAAACGGAGTACAGCAAGCCTGTGGAACGCCAGCGGATGTCTCGACGCAGAGCGACGATCGCTAAGCGTCTTGTTGAAGCACAGCAAACAGCTGCCATGCTCACCACTTTTAATGAAGTGGATATGACTGCCATTCTCGATGTGCGTAAACGCCGTAAAGATAAGTTTAAGGAAAAACATGATGTAGGTTTGGGCTTTATGTCCTTCTTTACAAAGGCAGTGGTTGGCGCACTCAAGCGCTTCCCTACCGTGAATGCAGAGATTAATGGCGATGATATCGTACTAAAAAAATACTATGATATCGGGATTGCTGTATCTGCCAAGGAAGGTTTGGTCGTGCCAGTTGTGCGGGATGCCGATCGTCTTGGCTTTGCTGAGATCGAGAAAAGTATTGCAGATTTGGCTGGCAAAGCACGCTCCAATTCGCTTTCTCTGGCCGACTTGCAAGGAGGAACGTTTACTATAACCAATGGAGGTATTTTCGGCTCCCTGCTGTCTACGCCAATTCTCAATACGCCGCAAGTGGGTATTTTGGGAATGCATAAAATCCAACTTCGCCCGATTGCCATCGACGAGGAACGCATGGAAAATCGTCCGATGATGTATATCGCGTTGTCCTACGATCACCGGATTATTGATGGTAGTGAGGCGGTTCGTTTCCTGGTAACGGTTAAAGAATTGCTGGAAGATCCAGAATCATTGTTACTGGAAGGATAAAATAAAGGTAAGTGGATCTTCTCTTTACGTGTATGACAAAAGCAGACTCTTGCGAGTCTGCTTTTTTTCCTGCATAGTTATAACATAAGGCAACTGATATGACAGGGAGTAGATGTAGAGAAGGGCGGGAACTGTTTTGGATAAAGACTTGCGCTATCCGATAGGATCATTCGTTGTTCCAGATACCATTACAGAAGAACAGCTTATCGCATGGATTCACGATATTGCTGAATTGCCTGCACAACTACGTCAGGCGGTCGAAGGACTGAATGAGCAGCAGCTAAATACGCCTTATCGCGAAGGGGGCTGGACGATTCGGCAGGTAGTTCATCATGTGGCAGACAGCCATATGAACAGCTATATCCGTTTTAAGCTGGCACTGACGGAGGATACACCCACGATCAAGCCATATGATGAGGGGCGTTGGGCCGAAATACCAGACGCCAGGGAGCTTCCACTGGAACCTTCGTTGCAATTGCTAGAAGGACTGCATGAACGGTGGGTGACCGTGTTGCGATCGTTGGGAGAAGATCAGCTACATCGATCGTTTATTCATCCTGAATCGGGCCAGACGATCCGCCTGGAACGAAACATCGGCATCTATGCCTGGCATGGCAAACATCATACAGCTCATATTACTTCCTTGAGAGAACGAAATGCATGGTGATTTTTAAAACTATACCCAAATGAAATATAAAGGAATTAAAAAGAAACCTTCAATCCCACTTTGATCGTGGTTTTAAAGGTTTCTTTTCTTATTTCCTCACAAGGCTGATGACTTGGGCGAGTTTGATTGTTCAGGTGCCTCGGAGGCTCCAGACAATGCGGAAACAGAGGTCACCCCTGTGTTAACATGACGGTCGAGCCAGTCTACGATGTCACTCATCACCTCGTCGCGGTTTGTTTCATGCAGCATCTCATGGCGACCGTCAGGATAGAGGCGATACTCCATGTCCTGAAGCTCTAGGCTTCGATACATTTCCACTAGTGACAACACACCTTTACCGAACAAACCCACTGGATCACGATCCCCGGCAAAAATATAAACTGGCAGTTTGGGATTGATGTGTTTCAGCGAGGAAGGCCAGTGGATTTCTTGCAATAGCCTGAAAAAATCCAGAAAAAAGCCTGTCGTGCAAATAGCTCCACATAATGGGTCATGTACGAACTGATCTACTTCCTCAGGATCACGGGACAGCCAGTCAAACGCCGTACGCACTGGACGAAAGGCGCGGTTAAAGCCGCCAAAGACCATAGCGTTGAGCAGCATGCTGCGATGATCCATTCCTTGCAGCTTGGCTTGCAGTAGAGCAACTTGCTCTCCGAGCTTTAGGAGACCACGTCGTCCGTTGGTTCCCGATAAAATAAACCCGTGATACGTTTGCCGATCATCATACATAATTTTCTGGGTTAAAAAGGACCCCATGCTGTGACCCAGCAAAAAACGAGACTGATCAGGGAATTCCTTAGCCGCAATTTCGCCTAGCTCCAGCATGCCGTTTGCCATTCGATTAAACGCATTAGCTCCCGGCATACCCAGCTTATCAGGATCACCAGCCGTGCGCCCGTGACCGATATGATCGTTGGCATACACACCATAACCGCAACCAGTAAGCTTTTCGGCCAGTCGAATGTAGCGATAGGATGTCTCGCACATACCATGCGAAATTTGAACAATCCCCTTAATGGGCAAATTCTGATCAGGCAGCCAGCGGTAGGCAAAAAGCTCTGTTCCGTCATTTTCAGCGATGGTGAAGGTGTATTCCCGCATAATTAGACATCACATCCTTTAAGCTTTAAGGAAGATAAGATCTAAGTACGGTCATTCCGTCATTCAGCGTGTAACCGCTCAGGTTAGCAGGCAACAGGAAGCAATCTCCAGCTTTACAGGAAAGAGACTCGGTATTATTGTTCCATGTTATGGTCCCACTGCCTTCACAAATCACGAGAATGGTGAAGCTGTCTTCCGTTGTAGAAAGTGCCCAACTTCCATCTACGATACCCTTTTCCACAACAAAATACTCACAGGCAGCCAGCTGGAGCCATTTTCCAGGCTGTAAGCCGTCCGTTTTCATCGTTGTTGCACCTGCACCCTCGTAGGAGGTTACATTGAGGGAATCCTCGATATGCAACTCACGAGGCTTGCCGTCTAGTCCGGGGCGATTGTAGTCATATAAGCGATAGGTAGTATCCGAATTTTGCTGGATTTCAGCAACGACAACGCCTGCACACAGTGCATGTACGGTTCCGGCGGGAATGAAGAACGTATCGCCTGCTTCGACTGGAACCTGGCGCAAACTGCCGAGGATGTCCCCACTTTCAAGAGCTGTGCGCAGACTCTCGCGAGTTACACCTTCGGTCAGACCATAAATAATCTTGGCATCTGGCTTGGCATCAAGCACGTACCACATTTCAGTTTTCCCTAATTCTCCGGCTGGAAGTCCTGCGTAATCATCTGTCGGATGCACCTGAACGGATAAGTCATCATTACAATCCAGTAGTTTGATCAAAAGTGGAAATCGTCCGCCTTTTTCCGATACACCCTTGGCCCCGAGCCAATCCTGCCCGTAGGTCTCGCGGATTTCATCCAGTCCTTTGCCTGCCAGCTCACCATTGATGACCGTTGTTGTTCCGTTTGGATGATCGGCAATCATCCATCCTTCCCCGATATGTCCTTCTGGTGGGGTTAGACCAAATTGCTCTAAGGCCCGTCCTCCCCAAACTCTCTCTTTGAACTCAGGTTGAAATTGCAGCGGGTATGGCTTTAGCATAATTTCTCTCCTCCATAATGAGTAATGAGTGCGACCTAACAGAATAGGGAAATCAATAACGTGCCGCTGGGGCAATAAACTGGGATGAATAGCGCCCAAACGAGCTTGAAAAATGATATATGTAAGGCGGCTAAAAAAGCCGCTCATAACCTGAGTTTAAAATCCGACATTATTTCTTTTCAACCGCCACTACGTAAGGCGAAGCGGCTCGTTGTAATTGACGATAAATAATGCTTTGACCGCTGGAGACTGGGAGAGCAGAAGCCCATTGAAGAACGGCATCTGCTTCTTCAATGCCTCCAGCGTGCCCTGGATAGAGTACGGCAGTCAGAATGCCGCGTGGTCGCAGCAATTGTAAGGCAGCATCAAGTGCGACGAGCGTACTGTCTGTATGGGTGATGACAGTAGGATCGGCGCCTTCGGAAGGCAAGTAGCCGAGGTTAAACATGACCGCAGCGACTTTGCCATGCAGCATGTCCGGAACGGCCTCCTGCATTTGCTCATGACCTTGTAGCAGTAGCGATACTTCTGCTAATGAAGGCGAAGCGTTTTCTTCCAGTCGACGACGGGCGCAATGCAGTGCTTCTTGCTGGATGTCGAAGCCATAGACACGGCCCCGTTTGCCAGCAGCTTTTGCCAGAAACAACGTATCTGCTCCTGTGCCGACGGTGGCATCTATAGCAGTATCACCTGGCTGCACCCGCGCAGCCACCAATTGATGAGCGTAGCTTAGGACGGATAGGAACCCCATTTAAGGTTGCCTCCAGTATTTTCCCTGCCACGTTTCACGTGACTTCAGTTCATGATCGATGGCATTAAGCACTTCCCATTTTTTAAGCGACCACATGGGTCCCACTAGCAAATCGCGTGGGGCATCTCCGGTTAACCGATGAACGATCATTTCGGGAGGTAAAATCTCCAGCGTATCAACTATCAGCTTAACGTATTCGTCCTTTTCCAGAAAGCGTAGCAATCCCGCTTCATACTGCTTGACCATGGGCGTTTTGCGCATGAGATGCAGCAGGTGGATTTTGATGCCCTGCACATCCATAGCCGCTACTGCACGTCCCGTATCGAGCATCATTTCATGCGTCTCTTGGGGCAGACCATAAATAATGTGGGCGCACACGCGGATATTCCGCTTGCGCAGCTTTTCCACCGCATCCAGATAGCATTGAGTATCATGAGCACGGTTAATCAGCTCTGAGGTCGATTCATGGACAGTTTGCAGACCCATTTCAACCCACAGGTACGTGCGTTCGTTTAGCTCGGCAAGGTAATCCACTACATCGTCAGGCAGGCAATCAGGACGTGTAGCGATGGACAGACCGACAACGCCTGGCTGCTCCAGAATAACCTCAAAGTATTCTCGCAGTTCCTCAACGGGAGCATACGTATTAGTGTAGGCTTGGAAATAGCCAATATATTTGGCGTTTGGCCATTTTAGATGCTGCCGATCCCGAATCGTATTGAACTGGGTGACCAGATCATCACGACGACGCCCAGCAAAATCACCCGATCCGCGTGCGCTACAAAAGGTGCAACCCCCTTTAGCGATGGAACCATCGCGATTCGGACAGGTAAAACCCGCATCCAGCATGACTTTGAACACTTTATTTTGAAATTGCTCACGCATTTCGTAATTCCAAGTATGGAACCGTTTATCTCCCCACAGGAGAGGAGCAGGCAATAAATCTGTTTTCATGGGTGTACTCCTTTTTTTACGATCACCCTATTGTAACAAAAATCAGTCTTCATTGGGAATCATTTGACCGAACAAGTCAATAAAATGTGCGGATTTTATGGCGTTGCGGATTGAAAAAGGTTACACAATGTGTTATATTGTAAGCGGTACCAGACATACAATAAAAGGACTGTTTTCGATCCTGAAGATAAAAGTTATCCGTTGCTAATGATTATTCTTCAGGGAGGCAGCTATGCTGTTTCTATCGCCTGTTTTAGGGTAAGTGCACGTCGGTTCCATCACAAATAACCCGTGAGGTGATCTTTTATGAATGCGCAGGATAAGACGCGTATGGATAAAGTTACTGTTGAGTTAACCTTTGATGAGGCGTTGGCATTGACTGGTGTCCGTTTTGGGCAGGATCGTCAGATTGGAACGACCGCACGTCAAAAAATCAGAGCGGCTTGCCAAAAGACAATTGATTTTTCACCTGCTGATGGGGTAGACTATGAACAATTAAATTAGTTGGACCCCAATCCAAATATATTGAAAAAGGAATTTCATTTCCGTATCTTCAAGCGGGGGTGAAATTCCTTTTTCCTTGATAACAGAGTATATGGAGGAGTAACATGCGTTTACGCGGAAGAAAAGGAATACGGGAAAGTCTGGAAGAACAGCAGGATCTAGTCATCTTGGAGCCGGCACAGTATAAGGGGAAATGGCAGCAGGTTTTTGGTAATGATCGTCCCATTCATGTGGAATTCGGTATGGGTAAAGGGCAATTTATAAGCCAAATGAGCTTCCGGAATCCGGAGGTTAACTATATTGGCTTTGATATGTATGATGAGCTGGTTCGCCGTGCAACAGAAAAGTCTCGTCTGGCCTGGAGTAATTCAGAGGTTGATACGCCGCCTAATATCAAATTGGCACTGGCAAACATTGAACAGATCGAGAATGTTTTTGAACCAGGAGAGATTGAACGCATTTATCTGAATTTTAGTGATCCCTGGCCTAAAGCCAAGCATGCACGTCGTCGTTTGACGCATCCGCGTTTTTTGGACAAGTACCGTCAGCTTTTGAACAGCAAAGGACAAATTCATTTTAAGACCGATTCGGAGACACTGTTTGAGTTTTCTCTGAATTCGTTTGCCGATAGCGGTTTGCAGATGACGAATATTTCGTTAAACCTTCATCGTGAGGGGATCAACGAAGAGCATGTCATGACGGAATATGAACAAAAGTTCATGGGCAAAGGTATGAATATTCATCGAGTCGAGGTGCTGATCGGCAAAGATGCTTTGGAAGAGTACGGAAAAACACGTCTCGAAAAGTATGGGAAATAAAAACAGATCAAACGGATAAAATAAGACAGGGTGCTTCCTTTTAGGAAAGCACCCTGTTCGGTTCCAGTATATCCAGAATACTCTGTGCGCTCTGAAGAGGATAATATCGCGCTACATTATGGACGTGCTCCTGTCGCTTGCGGACGATTTCTGGAAAATCGTGTAGCAGTCGGTTCATCCATTTAACGACAACATCCAGCGAAGTAATCGGTTCTCCGAAGCCTTGAGCCGTAAAGTATTGACAATTTTCCTCCTCCTGTCCAGGGAGAGGTTTGTGAAACAGCATCGGAATCCCTTTGGCCAATCCCTCGGTGCATGTCATTCCGCCGGGTTTGGTGATGAGCAGATTCGATACCTCCATTAATTTGTCGATTTCCCGTGTAAATCCGAAGATATGAATATTTGGATGATTAAACCTAGGATCCAATTGCATTTTACGACGAATTTTATCATTATGCCCCAAACAAAAAATAAATTGAATGTTTTCTCTCCACTGAGTAAGCGAACGATGTATGACTTCGTCATTCATAAGGCCCCAGCCGCCACCCATAACGAGTACGGTCGGGATGGGTTTAAGTCCAAATTGTTCTCTAATTTCATCGTGCCCAGGATGTTCCCAAAAATTTGGATGAACGGGAATGCCGGTCACCTGGATTTTCGAGACGGGTACTCCGCGCGCGCGTAGCTTACGCATGACTTCAGGCGTAGATACAAAGTACCGGTCAACCTCGGGACTAATCCATGTTCCATGTGCATCGTAGTCTGTAATGACAGTACAAAGCGGAACATGTAAACCTAAGCGCTTCAAACGTGAAATTACCGCGCTTGGGATGGGGTGAGTACATACCACCAAATCGGGACGAAGCTGCCGGAGAATGTTTCGGGTCTGCGTGTAGAACAGACGGTGCAAAGCGAGCGTTGTAAGACGGTTTAATGATTTTTTGTACTGATGACGGTAAACCAATCCGACTAGGCGAGGCTGCGATACAACAGTCTTCTTGTATGCTGTAATAATAAGCGGGGCCATTCTTGGATTCAAAAAACTCCCCAGCTCCAGCACTCTTGTCTGCACATTCGGAGAAAGCTTCCGCAAACTGCTTGAGAGCGCGTAGGCAGCTTGAGTATGTCCGGCACCGAAACCTTCCGATAATAATAACACTCGTTTTTTAGCCACTCTCATTTCACCTGTTCCTGCTGGGATGTTCTCAATCATACCATATCGGCTTTAAGGCCAGAATGCAACCGTTCCTATTGCTGCAGACGTTCCGATGACCGCTCCTGCGAGTACATCCGTTGGGTAGTGGAGACCCAGATAAATCCGAGAAAAACCTACAATTGTCGCTACAGGCAACAGCAGCAGTGTTAGCATCGGTGACTGTAGCATAAAAGGCACGGTAGCTGAAAAAATAGCGGTCGTGTGCCCTGAGGGAAAAGAATGGTCCGACAAGGGGTTGCGGAATGTATTTGTACCTGGTAGCGCCAAATACGGGCGAATCCGCGGATACAGCCTTTTAACGATAGCTACGGGGATGTGACTGACCCCGAGAGCGATGGCTCCCTTCATACCGGAATCTTTCCACGGATTCGGAGCGAGCCACCAAATAAGGAGTGTGGAGGCTATAGTAAAGGTAGCCCCACCTAAATGTGTGAGATAATAAAGCCAGAAGTTCAAAAAACGGTTGTGTAAGCGTCCGTTGATCCATTTGAACAACTGCTGCTCCAGATTTACAAGTTTTACGACTAGACGTTGCATTTGGTTTCCTCCGGTTGCCGGTTCAGGTCAGTCGGCAAATATTTTGAGTCATTTTGACATAATCAGACCATAAGTAATTATTCTCTTGCTCTCATCATATTTTTAAACGCTGTTCATTTCAAGAATCACTAAAGATTCATAAATTACTTGGTTCAATTCTACACAAAAATGTTAATGGAATATAAGCCGAATTGTATAACTTTCTTTGCGTTCATCCGTCTAATAAGATAGAGTGTTTAGAAGTGGTTGCTAATTGGCCCACAAAAAGGAGGGACCAAAGAAATAAAAAGTTAGCAAATGGATGAAAATAAGACCTAAGCGTCATGAATGAGAAGCCCAGCGCCGCATTCCCGGTTCAAACGGGAGTTTGTTGTGTTTTTTTGCTGCTGAGACCAGTTTAAGGGCTTTGACAAAAGATTGAAAACCAACGAAAATCGTAATGGCATTCCTGTGTCAGCCAAAAGGGGGCTGCGCACAGCCAATGAAGAAAGCAAGGGTCGGGTCAAAAACTACAGAAAAGGCGCGCAAAGCGCCGCAACTTGCGCTACACAGATAGAAAACAAACAAACGCAAGATTTTAAGGGGTATAAAAAGGGGGTAACAAGAGATCATGTTAGACGCTATTTTCGTGACGCTCCAGATCATACTGGCGGTGATCGCAGTCTATCAGTTTGCATTCTCCTTGTTCGGATTGGTTCGCAAGAAAAGGAAAGAGCACGCGGCTCCAGAAAAATCATTTGCCATTTTAGTCGCTGCCCACAATGAAGAACAGGTTGTCGGAGCATTGATGGAAAATTTGAAGCAACTTGATTATCCGAAGGAACTTTACGATGTGTTCGTAATCTGTGATAACTGTACAGATAAGACTGCGGACATCGTTCGCGCTCACGGCATGAATGCTTGTGAACGTACGAATCCGAATCTGCGTGGTAAAGGCTACGCTATTGAGTGGATGCTCAAGGAATTATGGGCTATGCCGCGCCAATATGATGCTATTGTCATGTTTGATGCTGACAATTTGGCGCATACTAATTTCTTGAGTGAAATGAACAATGATCTGTGTACAGGTGCCCGTGTTATTCAGGGGTACATTGATACTAAGAATCCTGAGGATTCTTGGATTACAGCGGCATACGGGGTATCTTATTGGTACATCAACCGTTTGTGGCAGCTGTCACGTCACAATCTGAACATGGCTAATTTCCTCGGTGGTACAGGCATGTGCTTTGAAACAAATCTGCTTAAGGAAATGGGCTGGGGTGCGACAAGTCTGGTAGAGGATTTGGAATTCACCATGCGCTGCACACAGTGCAACGTATATCCAAGATTTAATTACGATGCCAAGGTATATGATGAAAAGCCGTTGACATTCAAGGCCTCGTCAAGACAGCGTCTGCGCTGGATGCAAGGTCACTTCACTGTTGCTCGTCGTTATTTCTTCCCGTTGCTGTGGCAAAGTATCAAGCATAGAAGCCTGATTAAATTCGATATGGCTCTTTATGGTCTGAACGTGTATATCGTACTGCTCACCTTCTTGATGACAGTAGCGATGTGGATAGATATCGCCTTCTTTGGTGGACCTAATATCGAGAACATCTATGTACAGTTACCAGCTTGGACTGGTGTTATAGCTATTGGTCTGAATGTTGCTACTTTTGTGATCGCAATGATTTTGGAAAAGGTCACATTCAAAAAAGTATATCTGTACTTATTGCTGTTCCCGATCTATGCGATTTCGTGGTATCCGATTACGGTCTATGCGTTCTTTACACAGAACAATAAGCAATGGAGCCATACCCAGCATACGCGTGTCGTTCGCTTGGAAGAGGTTCAAAGTAAGCAAGGTTAATTGGACGGTGAAATAGGACTGAAGATCGGTGTCATTCATTTTTCATTAAAGGGTTGACACCTCGATTGCACCGTGATAAGATATTCGAGTATGTTAATTGAAAAGATGGATTAACAAGTAGAAGGTCCGACTTCTCACCTGCCCGGTATTGCCGGCTGGTCATGATCCAATGATTTGTGAATTGAACTTTCATGATGAATTGAGTATCAGACAGGGATGTCGGCTGTGTAGTCGTCATCCCTTTTTTGTGCTTAAACACAATACAACAATAACAGGTTCTGGAGGTGGAGGGTTATTAGTAAGGAACATATGATCAATGATGAGATTCGGGTGAGAGAAGTACGTCTAGTTGGTGCGAATGGGGAACAAATCGGGATTACACCGACGCGTGAAGCTTTGCAAATGGCGATTGACGCAAACTTGGATCTCGTGAACGTGGCGCCTCAAGCGAAGCCGCCCGTGTGTCGGATTATGGATTACGGAAAATTCCGCTATGAGCAACAGAAGAAAGAAAAGGAAGCCCGTAAAAACCAGAAGATCGTTGACATCAAAGAGGTATGGTTCCGTTCCAACATCGAGGAACATGACTACCAAACCAAGTTTCGCAATGTGGTGAAGTTCCTGAATGAAGGGGACAAGGTGAAATGCTCCGTTCGTTTCCGCGGTCGTGAAATTACTCATGCTAATGTGGGTCAAAAAATTCTCGAACGTGTGAAATTGGAAGTTGCTGATCTTTGTACCGTGGAGCGCCAACCCAAGCTCGAAGGACGCAGCATGATTATGATATTGGCTCCAAAGAGTCAATGACAAATTAAGGAGGAAGTTCAATGCCTAAAATGAAAACACATAGCAGCCTTAAAGGCCGCTTCAAAATTACCGGTACTGGTAAAGTAATGCGTTACAAAGCTTACAAAAACCATTTGCTTTCCCACAAATCCAAACGTGCAAAACGCGTTCTGGGTACTAACCCTGAGATGGCACCTGGGGACGTTAAACGTCTGAAACAAGGTCTTGCTAACCTGAAATAGCACTAGCACTGCAATGAATGAAGTATAAACATTATTTGGGAGGTCTATTGATATGGCAAGAGTAAAGGGCGGATTCGTCGTTCGTCGTCGTCATAAAAAAGTATTGAAGCTTGCTAAAGGTTATTTTGGTTCCAAACACCGCATTTTTAAAACAGCTAACGAGCAGGTAATGAAATCGCTTGTTTACGCATACCGTGACCGTCGTCAGACGAAACGTAACTTCCGCAGACTGTGGATCGTGCGTATCAACGCAGCAGCTCGTTTGAACGGTTTGTCTTACAGCAAATTGATGCACGGCCTGAAATTGGCTGGTGTGGACATTAACCGCAAAATCTTGGCTGATCTTGCAGTCAATGATATTAATGCATTCAACTCTTTGGCAACTGTTGCTAAAGGCAAAATCAACGCTTAATTATTAATAATGAAGCGTGGAAACCGCGAAAGTGGTAAAAAGGTATCCCAAGCAGTACGCTGTGTAGGGATGCCTTTTTTTGTACATACTCAATGTTATGGTAAAGACTTCGTTTTCTCCAAAATACGAATAAATATGACGTGAGATGGAAGAATGTATGTTTTTTTTAACTTTGTAGCGCTTACATTGATGGAACTTTAAAAAAAATTGACCCAAGGTTATTAATTGTCTAGATTTTAGCCGATCATAATTGTATAATCTCTAAAGTAAGTCTTCTGTACGATCTGTCTCGTCAGTAAATGACATGCATGAGCATGTACATGTTCAAAGAAAAGAGACAGTCCAGGGATCTAACACTAAGGGGGAACAGTATCAGCATGAAGAAAATGTTCAGTATGTCTTTGGTTATGCTGCTGGCGATCTCGGTCATTCTCGCAGGCTGCGGTAACAAAAATCAAGGTGCGTCCAACGCAAATGGTGGAGACACAGGTGGTTCTGCCAAAACATCGAATGTCCAAATTGGCATGGTTACAGATGTGGGTGGAGTAAACGACAAATCGTTTAACCAATCTGCTTGGGAGGCACTACAAGCCACTGAGAAAGAATCAGGCGCTAAAGTTAAATACCTGCAAAGTAAATCCGATCAAGATTATATTCCTAACCTGAACCAATTTGTTAAGGGTGATTTTAACTTGACTTGGGGAATCGGTTTTAATCTGGCGAATGCGATTGGACAAGTAGCGAAAGACAACCCAAGCAAAAACTTGGCGATCATTGACAGTGTCGTGGATGCGCCTAACGTGAAATCGGTTGTTTTTGCTGAAAATGAAGGTTCCTTCTTGGTGGGGGTTGTAGCTGGTAAACTTACCAAAACAAACAAAATTGGTTTTGTGGGTGGACAAGACAGCCCGTTGATCAAACGTTTTGAAAAAGGATTCGAAGCAGGAATTAAAGCTGTAAATCCAAATGCAAAATTGGAAGTTAACTACACAGGTGCATTTGATAAGCCGGACCTGGGTAAAGCAGCAGCTGCGACGATCTATAACAGCGGTGCGGATATTATTTTCCATGCAGCTGGCGGATCTGGTACAGGTGTATTTAACGAAGCACTCGCACGTAAGCAACAAGGGCAGCAAGTATGGGTTATTGGCGTAGATAAAGACCAATCGCTTGAGTTTGGTGACGACGTAACATTGACTTCGATGGTAAAACGTGTAGATGAAGCTGTAAAACGCGTATCTAAAGAAGTGATTGACGGTAAATTTAAGGGCGGTGTCGAGACACTGGCTCTGAAGGATAATGGTATTGGTTTGGCAGACACATCAACGAAAAACGTACCTAAAGACGTGCTTGATCTTGTAGAACAATACAAGCAAAAAATTATTAAGGGCGAAATTACAGTTCCTTCGAAATAAGTTTGGCTTGAAGAACATATAGGTGGCGACAAGGCTGGTTCATAAGACTAGCCTTGTTCTTACGTCTGGAGTTATATGGATTATAACGGGCAAAATCAGCTCATTGGAGCACATACTATAAAGTGTATAAGGGTGATCTCATGGATGCAGCGACCCCCGTCGTTGAGTTAAAGCAAATTACAAAACGATTCCCCGGCATCGTTGCCAACGACTCCATCAGCATTAAGCTGCATAAGGGAGAAATTCATGCCCTTTTGGGTGAGAATGGCGCGGGTAAATCTACGCTTATGAATATTCTTTTCGGACTGTATCAGCCGGATGAAGGGACAATTGAAATCGGAGGTAAACCCGTACAGATTGATAGTCCAAATAAGGCAATTGATCTGGGGATTGGCATGGTGCATCAGCATTTTAAACTCGTACAGCCGTTTACCGTTACCGAAAATATTGTCCTGGGCTCGGAGCCACGTAAGGGTCTGAAAATCAATTATAAAAAGGCTGCCGCAGAAGTACAGCGGTTGTCTGAGCAGTACGGCCTTCAGGTAAATCCGAATGCCAAAATTGAGGATATATCTGTTGGTATGCAGCAACGTGTAGAAATTATCAAAACGCTCTATCGCGGTGCAGATATTCTGATTTTCGATGAGCCTACAGCTGTACTGACACCGCAGGAGATCACTGAGTTGCTGGACATTATGAAACGCTTGGTCGCTGAAGGCAAATCAATTATTCTTATTACTCATAAACTTAAAGAAATTATGCAAATTGCAGATACGGTTACGATCATTCGCAGAGGTCAGGTTATTGATACGGTCAAGACGTCTGAAACAACACCCAATGAGCTGGCTGAAAAAATGGTGGGCCGTCGTGTGTCCTTTAAAGTGGACAAGCAGCTTGCGCAACCAGGACAGACGGTACTGGAAATGAACAATGTAATTTCTAAAAACAAGGATGGCATTAATGTTCTAAATGAGTTGAACCTGCAGGTTAAGGCGGGCGAGATTTTGGGGATTGCCGGAGTAGATGGTAATGGACAGAGTGAGCTGATCGAAGCTTTGACAGGCTTACGCAAGGTGGATGGTGGGAGCATTCGTTTGCTCGGACAAGAGGTGGCCAATCAGCCACCACGCAAAATTTCAGAGGCAGGCGTTTCACATATACCGGAGGACCGTCATAAGCATGGGTTGGTGCTCGATTTTTCTATGAGTGAAAATATGGTGCTGGAGACGTATTACCAGGCGCCTTACAGTAAAAATGGCTTCTTGAACAAAGATGCTATAGAGAAACAGGCCAAAAGTCTTATCGAAAAGTTTGATGTAAGAACACCGGATATTCACACGAAGGCAAGAGCATTATCTGGTGGGAACCAGCAGAAGGCTATCATTGCGCGTGAAATTGATAAAAATCCAGACCTTCTCATTGCAGCACAGCCTACACGCGGTCTGGATGTCGGAGCTATTGAATTTGTCCAGAAACAACTGATTGCCCAACGGGACCAAGGTAAAGCTGTATTGCTCATATCTTTTGAACTGGACGAGATTATGAATGTATCCGACCGAATTGCTGTCATCTATGAGGGCAAGATTGTCGGGGAAGTGCTGCCAGAAGAAACGAATGACCAGGAACTGGGACTGATGATGGCAGGAAGTGCAGTGAAGAAAGGAGTAGAGAATGGCTAATCTATTGAAAATATTCACAAAAGACTCCTTTGTACTGGCGCTGGTCTCTATTATTTTGGGTCTCCTTCTGGGTGCTATTGTGATGCTGATTGGCGGGTATGACCCTATTGTGGCCTATTCTGCTTTGTTTAGCCGTGTATACGGAGATTCCTACAACTTTGGAGAGGCTATCCGTGAGATGACTCCGCTGATTTTAACGGGGTTGGCATTTGCTTTTGCGGCCCGCGCCGGTTTGTTTAATATCGGCGGCGAAGGTCAGTTTCTGGTAGGTATGACAGCTGCTTCGATTGTGGGCATTAAACTTCATGGGTTGCCAGCTATCATTCATGCACCGCTAGCTGTAATTGCAGGTGCAGTTTTCGGAGGTCTGTGGGCTGCGATTGCTGGCTATTTGAAGGCCAAACGAGGCGTTAATGAAGTTATTACATGTATTATGATGAACTGGATCGGTCTGTATTTGGCTAATTTGGTGATCAATCAGTTCGCACTTATGGATGGTGAAAATCGTTCTGTGGATATTCAGCCTTCTGCTTCAATTTCCATCGAATGGCTGTCCCAGATGATGGGGAATGCTCGGGTACATTGGGGCACAGTTATTGCTGTGCTGGCAGCAGTCTTTTTCTACATTTTCATGTGGAAAACAAAGCAGGGCTATGAGCTTCGGGCTGTCGGATTTAATCAGGATGCATCCCGTTATGCAGGTATGAATGTAAATCGTAATATCATAAAAGCGATGTTTATTAGTGGGGTTTTTGCCGGATTGGCAGGCGCCTTTGAAGTGCTGGGAGTATTCCATTATCAATCTGTCATGGCAGGATCACCGGGAACGGGTTTTGATGGTATCGCTGTAGCTCTGATTGGGATGAATAACCCATTCGGTGTGCTGCTCGGTTCTGTTTTGTTCGGAACGCTTACGTATGGTTCTGCGGGGATGAGCTTTAGCGCAGATGTACCGCCCGAGATTATCCGGGTTGTCATTGGCTCGATTATTTTCTTCATTGCGGCCCAAGGTATTGTACGTTGGGTTGTGAAGCCGCTCTACTCCAAGCGTAAGAAAGAGAAGGTGTTGTAAAATGAGTTGGTTAACACTTGGTGAATTAATCCATACAACGCTCGTTTTTGCGACGGCGATTATTTTTGCGTCTCTCGGCGGAGTTTTTTCAGAAAAATCCGGTGTAACGAACCTCGGGTTGGAAGGACTTATGGTATTTGGAGCGTTTGCAGCGGGTGTTGGCGGATTTTATGCCGAGCAAGCTGGACTAGGAGGCACCTCTGCGGCTTGGGTAGGTGTGCTGTCAGCTGCCGTGTTCGGTATTTTGGTTTCGCTAATTCATGCTGTAGCCTCTATTACGTTTAAAGCCGATCAGGTTATAAGCGGTATAGTTATTAACTTTCTGGCAGCAGGTAGTACACTGTACATGGTTAAGCTTTTATTTGAGGGAGATGGTGACACCGGTCGGATTCAGGGTTTTAACGAAATATCGATCCCTTACCTTGTGGATATCCCGATTGCAGGAAAAGCCTTTTTCCAAGCTTACCCAACGACATATTTAGCCATTCTATTAGTTATTATTGGCTATTTTACTTTGTATAAAACACCGTTTGGCTTGCGTTTGCGTTCCGTTGGGGAGCATCCAGGAGCGGCCGATACAGTGGGTATTAAAGTAAATCGTCTTCGTTATATTGGCGTTATGATCAGTGGGGCGTTGGCTGGGATTGGTGGAGCTACAATTACTCTGACTACAACCAACATGTTCTCTCACAATACAGTTTCGGGGCAGGGATATATTGCTATTGCCGCTATGATTTTCGGTAAATGGAATCCGCTCGGCGCTTTCGGCGCAGCAGTGTTTTTTGGTTTTTCACAAGCCATTCGCAACTATGTGCAGCTGTTCGCATGGTCGCAAAGTATTCCCCAGGAAATTATTTTTATGTTGCCGTATCTCCTGACGATTATTGTACTGGTGGCGGCTGTCGGACGTTCACGCGCTCCAGCCGCTTTGGGTCAACTTTATGATCCAAGCAAGCGTTAAAACTTATAGACAGCTAATGTGCATGTTTTGAAAAATGTACATTGGTGTGAGGATTTTGCAAAAATCCCATAAGCGACTTCCAGTGAACAAGATATAGATCGAAATGGTTTAGTTCGTCTATATCTTGCACTTCGGAGCGACGGGAATCGAATTTCGCAAAATCCTGGTGTATAAAAATCTGGTATCTGCATGTGCAGGTACCAGATTTTTTTATATTGTGCAGGCATTTAAACATACGCTACTGGCATGAATGGAATAGACTGTGCTATGCAGATTGGACGGGACGCTCGGCCCCTGTCAGCTCCGGTCTATTTTGTGGTGGTGATGAGCTATCAAGGAGCCGTTCAATCTGTCCATCCGTTGAGAAAGAAGGAGGAAATACGATGAAACAGGCAGTAACCAGAAAGCAGGTGGAGAAGCTTGTCGGCAAAGTCATCTTTGCTACTCGCAAGGATGGTTCCCAGGTCAGCGGCAAGCTGATTCGCATTTCGGGTAACCGACTGGTTCTTCAACCAAACCGCAAGAAAAAGGTAAACACGAAGGCGATTATTCCTCTGGTGCTGTTTGACTTGCTTGCCATCGGCACAGCTCCATACATTGGTGCCTATGGTGGGGGATATGGAGGCTACGGTCCAGGTTATGGAGGACCAGGATATGGTCCGCAGCCAGGCCCGTATACAGACGGGGGATACCCCGGAGTAGGATATCCGTATTACCCTAATTTATTTTAGTCATACAAAATTTTGAGCCCGAAAAAGATACTTTTTACAGTGACTTTTCGAGTTCATGGCATCGGCTCAGAGCTACGTATCGCAGTATTTGATATTGATGACGCAGATAAAAATGGATCCCCCTGATATTGTCTTCGTCCACCATAACTTTAGCCCGCTTGCAGCGACGTAGTCGTCCGTAGTGTTCGGCATGCTCCAGCAGTTTTTTTCCGTATCGCATACCTTGATGAGCCGAAGAGATTGCGATCAAATCAATGTATAATAGTTCGCCATGCAGCATAACATGAATGAAGCCAACAACCTGTGCATTATCCGGTCTGCAAGCTACAAAAGTGATGCCCCGGTTTAAGCGCCGGGGTAATTCTTTGCGTATTTGTTCCATTTCTTGGGCACTTAAATGCGATAGGGGGACAAGCTCTTGCTCGATTAGGCGAAAGATGATGGTGTCATCTTGAGAGCTGCGTTTTCGAATCATAAACGGGCCTCCTTTTCTACCCTTTTAACAAGATAAGACGTGGCTTTGGAGGAGTACACTGTCTCACCGTGTGGTCTTTTTTATAATATGCGGGTACCTCTTACAAGCGTGCGACTCTGAGGTGCTTCAGAAAAGAAACATAAATTTTTATGAAATATGGGTATTGACTATCCCAGATGAGAGACATATAATGTGTCTAAACATTTGAAAGAATGACATGAACTCAACGGCAATGAAGAGGACGAAGTGATTAGGGCTCTTTTGTTCAGAGAGTGAGGCATTAGCTGCAAGCTTCACCAAAATCCCTTTTTAACGAGCTCACCTTGGAGCTGTTTTCCTGAAAAGTATTTGGGCCCGATGATATTAACGGTGCGCTGAATCACCTATTAGGGAAAATCGTACGGTCTACGTTACAGACGCCAGATATGGAGATCCTTTGCGATTTCTGTACCTGCCAAGGTTCGATATTGCGAAATATCGGGCAAACACGGGTGGTACCACGGAAGCTACAGCCTTTCGTCCCTCAGTAACAGCAAGTCTGTTCTAGGGATGAAAGGTTTTTTTGTTTTTACAAATGTCAGATGTATGTAAATTTTGTAAAGGAGGATGACCAATGAGTGCACAAATTCCTGAAGTTAGGTCAACCAATGAATTACGTGAAAAGTGGATGAAGCCTGAAGTGATTACAGGTTCGGAAATTTTACTCCGTAGCCTGTTGCTGGAGGGAGTAGATTGTGTCTTCGGATATCCAGGTGGTGCAGTGCTTTATATCTATGATGCCATGTATGGCTTTAAGGATTTCAAGCATGTCCTCACTCGTCACGAGCAAGGAGCTATTCATGCGGCAGATGGTTATGCACGGGCGAGCGGTAAAGTGGGCGTATGTATCGCGACTTCTGGACCTGGAGCGACAAACCTGGTAACTGGTATTGCGACAGCTTTTATGGATTCGGTGCCGTTGGTGGTCATCACGGGTAACGTTATATCTTCCCTGATCGGTACGGATGCTTTCCAGGAAGCCGATATCACGGGAATTACAATGCCGATTACGAAGCACAGCTATCTGGTAAGAGATGTAGAGGATCTGCCGCGAATCATCCATGAGGCATTTCATATTGCCAACACAGGGCGGAAGGGACCGGTGCTGATTGATATTCCGAAGGATATTTCCGCAGCCCAGACGTTGTTCGTTCCACAAACGGGACCAGTGACCATGCGGGGTTATAACCCGAAAGTGCTGCCCAACAAAATTCAACTAGACAAGCTAACTCAAGCTATTTCCGAAGCAGAACGTCCATTCATTCTGGCAGGTGGAGGAGTTGTATACTCCGGTGGACATGAAGCACTTTACGAGCTTGTTCGTAAAACGGAAATTCCTATTACGACAACATTGCTCGGATTGGGTGGTTTCCCAAGTGGACATGAACTGTGGACGGGGATGCCGGGGATGCATGGAACATACACCTCCAATCAGGCGATTCAACAGTCAGATCTGTTGATCTGTATCGGAGCCCGCTTCGATGATCGGGTAACAGGCAAGTTGGATGGGTTTGCTCCTCAAGCTAAAATCGTCCACATTGATATCGACCCTGCTGAAATTGGAAAAAATGTTGCAGCGGATATTCCTATCGTGGGTGACGTGAAGGCAGTGCTGGAATTGCTGAATCAGGATGTGAAACGCGCGGATCGAGCTGATGCATGGAGAGCGCAAATTCAGCGTTGGAAGAATGAGAAACCTTATTCTTATAAGGATTCTGAAACGGTGCTTAAACCACAATGGGTTGTTGAGTTGTTGGATGAAACGACCAAGGGCGGCGCAATCGTAACGACGGACGTGGGACAGCATCAAATGTGGGCAGCGCAGTATTACAAATTCAATCAGCCACGCTCATGGGTCACCTCTGGTGGACTCGGTACGATGGGATTTGGTTTCCCTTCTGCAATCGGTGCTCAGATGGCCAATCCCGACAGATTAGTAATATCGATTAACGGGGACGGCGGTATGCAGATGTGTTCGCAGGAATTAGCCATCTGTGCAATCAATAACATTCCGGTTAAAATCGTTATTATCAACAACCAGGTGCTTGGAATGGTTCGCCAATGGCAGGAATTGATCTATGACAATCGGTACAGTCACATTGACCTGGCTGGAAGTCCGGATTTTGTGAAACTTGCCGAAGCATACGGTGTCAAAGGGCTGCGTGCTACGAATAAGGAAGAGGCACGTCGGGCTTGGCAGGAGGCGCTTGATACACCCGGACCGGTCGTTGTCGAGTTTGTAGTCAGCAAGGAAGAGAATGTATATCCGATGGTGACGCAAGGTTCGACAATTGATCAAATGCTGATGGGGGACGAGTAAAATGACAACAAAAAATACCATTGCTGTACTGGTAAATGATCAACCCGGCGTTTTGCAACGTGTTTCCGGCCTGTTCGGTCGCCGAGGCTTTAACATTGAGAGCATAACTGTGGGACAATCGGAAGAAGTTGGATTATCCCGTATGGTCATTGTGACTGTAGGGGATGAGAACAACCTGGAGCAGATTGAAAAGCAGCTTTACAAGCTGGTTGATGTGATCAAGGTCATTGATCTCAGTTCCAAGCCGATGGTAGCTCGGGAATTGGCGATGATAAAGGTAAAGGCAGAACCGCCTCAGCGGCCAGAGATCATGGGCGTGGTAGAAACATTCAGAGCAGCTGTAATTGATGTTGGAACGACGAGCTTGATCGTACAGGTCATTGGCGATACAGAAAAAATTGATGCCATGATCGAGTTGTTGAAGCCTTACGGTATTCGGGAGTTGACTCGAACCGGGGTTACAGCTATGATACGTGGCAATGCTTAATATGGAGCTTTAACGAATTACCGCTTATAGCGCATTACATCAATAAAGAACCGCCCGCATAAGAGCGGGGGCTCGAAGAGATTTTTAGATACTAATCACGAGGGAAGTCTCTTGGAGTACCCGCTCATTATGAAGGGTCCAATTAAAAGGAGGAAATTAACCATGGCAGTTACAACGTACTACGAAAAAGATGCAGAACTCAGCGTATTGAAAGGAAAGACAGTGGCCGTTATCGGTTACGGTAGCCAAGGACATGCTCAGGCACAAAACTTGCGTGACAGTGGTGTGAATGTTGTTATTGGTTTGCGTGAAGGCAAATCAGCTGATGTCGCAAGAAACGACGGTTTCGAAGTTCTGAACGTAGCTGATGCAACAAGCCGTGCAGATGTGGTTCAAATTTTGTTACCTGATGAAACTCAAGCTTCTGTGTACAAAAATGAAATTGAACCTAACCTGAAAAAAGGCGCAGCTCTTTTGTTCTCCCATGGTTTCAACGTTCATTTTGGACAAATCGTAGCTCCTAAAGATAGCGATGTATTGCTGGTTGCTCCAAAATCCCCAGGACATATGGTACGTCGTACCTATGTAGAAGGGTTTGGGGTACCGGGGTTGATCGCAATTGAGCAGGACGCAACGGGTCAAGCCAAAGAAATCGGTCTTGCTTACGCAAAAGGCATTGGCTGTACACGTGCGGGCGTAATTGAAACCTCCTTCCGTGAAGAAACGGAGACGGATCTGTTCGGTGAGCAGGCGGTATTGTGTGGCGGCGTGAGCGCACTTGTAAAAGCGGGCTTTGAAACATTGACTGAAGCGGGGTATGCTCCTGAGATGGCATACTTTGAATGCTTGCATGAGCTTAAGCTGATCGTTGACCTGATGTATGAAGGTGGATTGGCAACGATGCGTGATTCCATCAGTAATACAGCGGAATATGGCGATTATGTAACTGGACCACGCGTGGTAACGGAAGATACGAAGAAAGCCATGAAGGATGTATTGACTGACATTCAACAAGGTAAATTTGCTCGTGACTTCATCCTTGAAAATCAATCTGGACGTGCATTCCTGACGGCTACTCGTCGTAATGAAGCTAACCATCCGATTGAAGTGGTGGGCGGACAATTGCGTGAAATGATGCATTGGATCAAAAAGTAATAATCTTTTGTACTATGAACTCGACAACATGAATTATTTATAAATATTAATTACAATGCGGCCCTGCTTATTGCGTGAGCCGCATTGTAATTTAAGGGTCCTAATCCTGAGGAGGTGCGTTAGGTTGCGCAAAATATATATATTTGACACAACGTTGAGAGACGGAGAACAGTCACCTGGCGTGAACTTGAATACTCGTGAGAAAGTGGAGATCGCTCATCAGTTGGAGAAGCTGGGAATCGATCGTATGGAGGCTGGGTTCCCGGCTGCTTCTCCGGGTGATCTGGCGGCTGTTAATGCAGTAGCAAAAGCTGTAAAAAATTCGACGGTTATTGGCCTTTCACGTGCAAGGGAACAGGATATTGATGCGGTTCGCGAGGCACTCAAGGGAGCTCAGGACCCGTGTATCCATATCTTTTTGGCAACTTCTCCTATTCACCGTCAGCACAAGCTGCGGATGGAGAAGGCACAGGTATTGGAAACCGCTCGTGCTGCCATACGCTATGGGTTGAAATATTTGCCTAAAGTGGAGTTTTCTTTGGAGGATGCAGGTCGTACAGAGCTTGATTTTGTGGTTGAAATGGTCACTATGGCTGTACAAGAAGGGGCTTCTGTCGTCAATATTCCAGATACGGTAGGTTACTTGACACCCTACGAGTATGGAAATATATTCAAACACATTAAGGAAAATGTGGTCGATGTGGAGAAGATTCAATTGAGTGCACATTGCCACAATGACCTGGGAATGGCTACCGCTAATACACTTGCTGCCATTCTGAACGGTGCGGATCAGATTGAGGGAACCATTAACGGTATCGGTGAACGCGCTGGGAACACGGCCATTGAGGAAATCGCCATGGCACTGGAGACGAGACAGGAATTTTTTCAGGCCAAAACGTCTCTGCAATTGTCTGAAATTGCGCGCACGAGCCGTTTGGTTAGCCGTTTGACGGGGATGGTAGTGCCGGGCAACAAGGCGATTGTTGGAGCCAATGCTTTTGCGCACGAATCAGGTATTCATCAAGACGGTATGCTGAAAGAGAAAACGACCTATGAAATCATGACACCAGAAAGTATCGGTCTGAAAGAAAGCAAGCTGGTACTCGGTAAGCACTCAGGTCGTCATGCTTTCCGTGAGCGTTTGATCGAGTTGGGCTACGAATTGAACGAAGAAGATCTGAATCGCGCTTTTGGGCAGTTCAAGGATTTGGCTGATAAGAAGAAGGAAGTTTCGGACGATGATATTTTGGCATTGCTGGAAGAAAAATTGGCCGATGCACCTGAAGTTTTCAAGCTGGAAACCATCTTTGTTACCTATGGGAACAAGGCTACGCCTTCCGCACAAGTGCGTCTGGTTAACGATGAAGGTCAGGTTATCGAGACAGAAGCTGAAGGAAATGGTTCAGTCGATGCGATCTATAATGCGATTGACCAAGCCAGCAGCGAGAGCGTTGTACTTTCAGATTACTCCATCAAGTCTGTTACCCATGGTAAGGACGCTCTGGGTGAAGTCCATGTAGTACTGACGCAAAACGGACTGTCTGTACAGGGACGCGGGGTAAGCACCGATATTCTGGAAGCAAGTGCTCGGGCTTACGTGGATGCGCTGAATGGTTTGATCGACAAGCGTAAAAACTACAGTAATCGCGTAGATTATAAATCCTAATTTTATGCGGACTTAAGAGTTGGATATATACAGGATCGGGTGTTTCCGGTCCTGTTTTCTTTTTCTCTGATGAAAAAACAAGCTTATAGGCTGTGCCTATTGAATTGATAGATTCTATATCTTGGTCAAAGCCCTGCCATGTATGTTACAAAGAAGGTATGAAAAATACAGTTGTATAGCTGTATAACAAGAGGAGTGTACGTGATGGCAGACGTTAAAAAGATTGCGGTAATAGCGGGAGATGGAATTGGACCGGAAGTGGTCGCAGAGGCAGAAAAAATTTTGAAACGTACGGAAGAAGTGTTCGGCCTTTCATTTGAAACGGAGCATGCGCTGTTCGGCGGGATTGCGATTGATAAGAAGGGCACACCATTGCCAGAAGAAACACTGGCAGTATGTCAAACTGCAGATGCCGTTCTGCTGGGAGCGGTAGGAGGACCACAATGGGACAACAATCCAAAGGAACTTCGTCCTGAAACTGGACTGCTGGGCATTCGTAAAGAGCTCGGTCTGTTTTCGAATCTTCGTCCTGCTGTCGTCTTTGACTGTCTCAAGGACGCATCTACATTGAAACCGGAAGTGTTGGAAGGAACGGACCTGATCGTGGTGCGCGAACTGACGGGCGGCATTTATTTCGGCGAGAAGTTCAGACGAGAAAGTCCTCAAGGTGAGGAAGCAGTTGATACTTGTGCATATAATGTAACGGAAGTAGAGCGTATTGTGCGCCAATCTTTCGAAATTGCACAAAAACGTCGCAAAAAACTTGCATCGGTGGATAAGGCTAATGTACTGGAAACCTCCCGTTTATGGCGTGAAGTAGTTAACCGGGTTGCTGTAGACTACCCGGATGTCGAGTTGGAGCATGTATTGGTCGATAACTGTGCCATGCAATTGCTGCGTCGTCCATCTAGCTTTGACGTCATCGTGACGGAAAATATGTTTGGTGACATTCTCAGTGATGAAGCGGCTATGCTGACCGGATCCATCGGCATGCTCTCCTCCGCATCACTTGGACAAGGCAGCTTCGGCCTATACGAGCCGGTACATGGATCGGCGCCTGACATTGCAGGTCAAGGACTGGCGAATCCCATTGCAACGATTTTGTCCGTTGCTTTGATGTTCCGTCTCACCTTCGGGTACGAGAAGGCAGCTGATGCCATTGAGAAAGCGGTAGCTGAGGTACTGGATGCAGGGCACCGTACGGCGGATATTGCGGTGGATAAATCTCAAGCGATCTCGACAACTCAAATGGGCGATCTGATCGCAGCAGCTATTCGTTAAAAGCTTTGTAAATGTACCCGTTCTGAAAAAAAAGCTTCCTATTATATAGTAAGGTTATACAGTACAGCCTTTTCTGCAGATGTTTAGCACAGTAGCTCCTGAGCAATCAGGAGCTACTTGTATATTCGAAAGTTCAAAATGTGAATAAGTTGTGAATTTTCGAGCTAGTTTAAAATAATTATAAAAAAGTAATGGTTACAATATTGACTTTGATTTCAGCGAATGATAACATTTATCAAGTAAGTTGTTCATTACAATACAGATGATTGAGGAAAGCACATTCGGTGTTTTTCTTACATATTTTAAAGGAGGATTTCATATTATGGCAGAAAGATTGGTAGGAAGACCCGCCCCTGATTTTGCATTGGAAACAGTGACTGGAGACGGTCAAGAATTTGGTTCGGTGAAGCTTTCCGATTACCGTGGCAAGTGGCTCGTATTTTTCTTCTATCCACTGGATTTCACTTTTGTGTGCCCTACGGAAATTACAGCATTGAGCGATGCTGCTGACCAATTCAAAGAGCTGGATACTGAAATTCTGGGTATCAGTGTAGACTCCGTGCACAGCCACAAAGCATGGATTAACACAGCTAAAGAAAACAACGGTCTGGGCAAACTGAACTTCCCATTGGCTTCTGACATCACGAAAAAAACAGCAAGCGATTATGGTGTTCTGATCGAAGAAGAAGGCGTTGCATTGCGCGGTTTGTTCATCATTGATCCAGAAGGCGAATTGAAATATCAAGTGGTTAACCACAACGACGTAGGCCGCAGTGTGGAAGAAACTTTGCGTGTACTGCAAGCTTTGCAATCCGGTGGCTTGTGCCCAATGAACTGGAAACCAGGCGATCAAAATCTGTAATATAAGCTTCACAAGTTGAAATTAAACAAGCAAGCCCCCAACTAGCGGTTACTCTTCCGTTATTGGGGGCTTGCTTGCCTGCTCTGTGCAGCGGAAGATGTGAGGATAGCCTGTTTGAATGAGACAATACAGAGTGAAGTAACAAATAATTATGGAAATGTTGTTGTGTTCTGGAGGAATTTTGCCTGATGAAAGCGAATAAGGTATTGTAGAAGATAAACAAGGCAGAACAGGTTTTGTTCAGAGGAGGCTGAGCCCGGATGAGTTATTGCTGTGGAGCAAGCATGGTAGGAACCAAGGGAACGCTGAAGCATTACCGCACCCAAGTTCATAATGTTCCTTTGCTGTTTTGCCCGGTATGTCGTCGCATTGAAGTTCATTATAAAGTCGAAAATGAGTATGAAATTTTGGCTGAATATGCACATGGAGATGGGGCAACCGAGATTGATTTTCAGGATTATGTCATGGAAGACGATGATACGATATTTGAAAATTGTGTGAATCGTGAAAGTGAAGATGCGTTTGAAATTGTGAAGCGTCAAATTGACATATCCCTGGATTTATTGATGGTAGCCAAACAGATGAATGATGAAAAATGGCAGGGAGAGCTTAAGAGAAGACTGGCCGTTATGAGCCAAAGACGATCCCGGCTTCAACATAATAAGAGCGGCAGTTGACATCCTACACACCAAAGAAGCTCTCAATTCTGGAGAGCTTCTTTGGTGTGTAGGGCGCTTGTTCCTAACGTAATCTTTCATTTTGGTAATGTTGCGCAGATATTATGACGAAAGAAAACAGGATAAAAATGTGGATTCGACACTTTTTCCGATTGACTGCGATCCTTAATCTTGTCTATCATAAAATAAGACTCGAATTGGAAACAGATGGTCGGATTTCTGTGAAACTGTTTTCTACACCATTGAAGGGTAGTCGATAGATGCCTTTCTCTTCTTCAAGATTATTACGCGTCCGATACGGCCAGTTTGTCATTCCGAAACAAGGGGGAAGCCTGGCATGATCAGTGAATTCCAAGAAGCCTTGCTTGATACCGTGGGAGCTTGTCCTTCCACACAGATCGCCAATAACAAGTATGAAAATGTGCTGGAGAACCTGGATAGTGGTATCATGCTGTTTGACAGTGACGGGGTACTGACCTTTATTAACGTGCAAATGGCGAAATTGCTGGAGCTACCACGGAGTTCGCTAGCAGGTCGCAATTTGATGCAAATTTTGCATCATCCTGAGTTAAGTCGGTTTAAGAAGAAGAAAATCATGCGGATTTATAAAGAAACTATCTTTCATAGAAAGCGCTATCATGAGTTGATTGATGAGTATGGTCGGCATTGGTTGATAACAGTGACCTACGGTGATCAGATGGATGGCGATTTTTTGTTTAGCGTCAAGGATGTGTCGGATTATAAGCAGATTGAGCAGACGGCGTATCAAAACGATAAGCTGGCGATGCTGGGACGCATCTCTGCCTCTATCGCCCATGAAATCCGTAACCCGCTTACCGCAATCCGGGGCTTTATTCAATTGCTTCGACCGCATTTGGTGGAGTTGGGCAGGGATGAGTATGCTCGGATTATATTAACAGAGATTGATCGTGCGAACGACATTATTTATGAGTTCTTAAATTCGTCCAAGCCTTCGGCTCCGCAAAAAACGGCTGTATCTGTGATGGGTCTGCTGAAAGAGGTAGTGATGCTGACAGAAAGCGAAGCATTGATGAAGGGTTGCCAGATTGCATTGGACGAAAATGATGAGCTCATGAAGGTTTCCATTGACGTGAAGCAGATTAAGCAGGTTATCCTCAATATGATTAAAAATGCGATGGATGCCATTGAAAGCATCGGTGGGGAACGAGAGGGCTGCATCGATATCCATACAGTGCTTGAGGGCAATTATGTTCACATTTGTATTGAAGATAACGGATTAGGTATGGATCACAATACATTGGCGCGTTTATTTGATCCTTTTTTTACAACAAAAGAAAGTGGAACCGGATTGGGACTGGCTGTGAGCTATCGAATTATCAAAAATCACGGAGGCTTCATACATGTAGACAGTAAACATGGAAGTGGCACACAATTTAAAATTACGCTTCCTGTAGTTTAATATGGGGAGGTTTTCGCAGAGGGGTCCTGTACATACTATTTCTTTTATGTTGTGCAGCGTTGGGGTATAGGTATCACCTTTTTGGAAAAGGTTGTCTGAAGCGCATAATCTGACAAGATGATGCGCTTTTTTGGTGCTGTAAGCTCGGTTATTTGCGTAAATGCGAAAATGAATTCACGAATTTAAGACAAAAAAATGATTCACCTTTCACAGATTAAATGCTATTATATACCAGAATACAACATTATTTTTGATACTATAGACTTAAACAACGGCTTCCAAAGCTGTCAAACGTCTTAGATGATCGGAATCTCCGATATGCAGGGGGCTGAAGAGGCTGAATGAGTATACGGCTGGAAGTAAAAAAAACGATAGGTATCGGCATTGCTTCGATAGTTTTGTTTGTCTTGGTTCAGTTATTTCACGTAACTTTGAATAAGATATACTCCCATAATGTTTTTTTCTTGTTATATCCGATTGTAGGATTTGCCTGTGCTGCGATTTGTTTTTGTATTTTTTATCAATCCTGGTCCGTTTTACTGGAACAGTTATCTTTGCAGAGGCTTCTTATTGCCCCGACGTTTTTGGTGGCTGGTCTGCTTTACCTTGTTCATATTGTTTCGTTTAGTTTCGTAAGCCTGACGGACTTTGCTTTGTCTCCGGGCATTTCGTTATGGCTGCTGTTTGTAAATCGTGCCTTTACCGCTGTCTTGCTCTTATGTGTTTGTTTCCTCCCGTTTAGCAAGACGAAGTCTGAATACAAAACAGTGGCTTTGTGGGCGGGGATAGGCTGCACTTTGCTGATTCTAGGAGTTATTAAGACATTTGGTGCAGGCTTACCAGATCTACGTATACGATACGAAATAGGCAACCTGGGCTGGACGTTAAATCTGGCTGTGATGTTACTGCTTGTGCTCACTTTTATTTTCGGGGTGAGAAAATATCGGAAAGCCCGCCCGGCAGAGTTGGGCATGTTGCTTATTATTCGTGGGATTGGGCTGTGTGTTGTGAGTCAGTTGTTCTATTTATTTGCTGAGCAAATGAGCGATATTAATCACCTTCTGGGACTTTTGACCAACGCGATAGCATTTTATAATATGTTGAGCGGGCTGGTTCGGTTGATGGTTCTGGTTCCTTATCGTGAAAAGCAGGCAGCAGAATCTGAGTTTAATCACATTGCTTATAATGATGATATAACAGGACTCCCCAATCGTCGTCGCCTTTCCCAACGCTTAGATAAAATATTGTGCAAATCATTAAAATCGGATGAGACAATAGCGCTTTTAGTGCTAAATATTGATCGTTTCAAGGCGATTAATGATTCGCTTGGACATATGGCAGGGAATTATTTGCTGTATGCAGTAGGCGAACGCTTGGGGCATTTTAGCCATGAAGGGGAAGCTGTCTTTAGCATGGGCGGAGATGAATTTGCCTTTCTTCTAACGGGATACGAAGATACAGATGCTATGAGAAATCGTATTGATGATATGGTGAAGCTGTTCGATCAGCCTTTCGATATTGATGGAGAGTCTTATCATGTGACGGTGAGCGTTGGTATAGCTTTATACCCGTTGGATGCGAATCAGAGTGAACAGCTTATTCAGCAGGCGGATACGGCTGTCCATAGTGCCAAAGAGCAGGGAGTGAATTTTCAGCGGTATGCCAGCGCGATGCAGATGCGAGCGCATGAAAGACTCCAGCTGGAAAATGATCTGCGGCGAGCACTTGAAAATGAGGAATTTTCATTGGTGTATCAACCACGTGTCCACCTGCAAAGTGGTGAGCTCACGAGTTTGGAGGCGCTGGTGCGCTGGAATCATCCTCATCGTGGGATGGTGATGCCGGGCGATTTTATTCCGGTGGCTGAAGAAAGTGGTTTAATTGTGCCCTTGGGAGAATGGGTGTTACGGGAGGCTTGTCTGCAAAATAAGCAGTGGCAGGAGCTCGGGTACCCACCAATCCCGATTTCGGTCAATTTATCCATGCGCCAATTTCAGCAAAAAAAGCTGGTGGATGTAATTCGGGGCATTTTGACCTATACGGAACTTGAAGCACGCTATCTAGAGCTGGAGATTACCGAAAGTATGACCTTTGATAAGGATCGGGCCTTTGAACAGTTGAAAAAAATAAAGGCTATTGGTGTCGCAATCAGTATTGATGATTTTGGAACTGGCTATAGCTCATTGCATTATTTGAAGAATCTCCCGATAGATCGTCTAAAAATTGACCGTTCCTTTGTAAATGAGGTACTGGTCGACAGCAAAAATGCGGCAATTGTATCTACTATTGCTTCCATGGCTCACCATTTGAAGCTGAAGGTTACGGCTGAAGGGGTGGAAAATGAGGAGCAACTTCATTTTTTGCAGGCACAGGATTGTCATGAGGGTCAGGGATATTACTTTAGTCGCCCCATTCCGGCAGAAGTCTTTGAAAAATTGTTTTTACGTAAACCTATGAATTGGCTGGCTCAGGATAGTTTGTAGTATGCTTGCGTTTTGCTGAAAGGTAAGTTATACTAAATAACATCCTGATTCAGCTGCTTGACGATAGATTGAGCGTGTCATACATAAGAATCGAGATGTTATAAAATGCGGGTGTAGTTCAATGGTAGAACTTCAGCCTTCCAAGCTGATAGCGTGGGTTCGATTCCCATCACCCGCTTACTGTTTTAAGAAGTTCGGAACCCTTGTGACGCAAGGGTTTTTGTTTTGTTTGGAGCTGGATAAATACATTATAGCCGGGGTGCCAACGGGGTATCACGGCTTTTTTGCGTTCTTACGAACTATTTTTACATTGCTGCACAAAATAAAATATAAAATATTTAGCTTATATGCTATAAATAAACAGATAAAAAGAACTATTTACCAATTACTAAAAAATAAGTATAGTCGCATTGTTGGGATTTAACTAAAAAAAGGATGGTGTAGCTGCAATGAGGAAATTTTCTTTTCTGTTTTTAGCATTAACTTTGCTGCTGTTTACTTTTCCAGCAAGTTCTACGTTCGCCGCTGCTGATTTTCCAGATACGTCGACGAATGGAATGACTGGTTTTGCCGGACAGGCTAAAAGTGAAAATGGAACTACGAAGTCTGCCACAACGGGGGGAAAAGGTGGTCAGGTCATCTATATCAATAATCTAAACGATTTGAAAAACCAGTTAGGGGATTCAACTCCTAAAATTCTGGTAATCGAAAAAAATATTTCTGCCTCCTCTAAAACCGTGGTCAACATTGGTTCCAACAAGTCACTCATTGGTTCTTACGCGCAAAACAAGCTGGTTAACATTCATTTGAAAACAACAAATAATTCGGGAAATGTGATCTTTCAAAATTTAACTTTTGAGCACAGTTCCAACATTAACGGTAACGATGACATCCAACTTTATCTTACGGCAGGTACAAATTATTGGATTGATCATGTTACATTTGCAGGTCACAATTATAATGCGAATGGCTCGGATCTGGACAAACTTTTGTACATAGGTCAATCGGCTGATTATGTAACCATTAGTAACTCCAAATTTGCCAATCATAAATATGGTCTCATTTTGGGATACCCTGATGATGGCAATAAAAATTATGATGGTATGCCCCATATCACGATCGCTAATAATTACTTTGAAAACTTGCTTGTACGTGGCCCAGGACTTATGAGATATGGATATTTCCATGTTAAAAATAATTATATTAATAATTTCCAGCTTGCTTACACCATTGCTACGAATGCAAGAATCTATTCTGAGTACAACTACTTTGGAAAAGGTAGTGAAAAGGGCGGTATTCTTGATGATAAAGCCAATGGCGAGTTTAAAGATGTGGGGAGTTTACCCGCCATCAACAACCAAAAATCGCGTGTAACCAACTGGAACCCAAGCAAAAACTATAGCTATCAGGTACAGACTCCTGAATATACTAAAGAGTTTGTAACGAAATATGCAGGTTCGTCCAATACAACTTTGGTATTCGGAAAATAACGCGGGTTATTTGCAAATGTGTTGTGATCTGCTATACTGACTGCAAGTAAGTATCCCATGAAAAGGAAGGTAACCATACGTCCGATGAAGTAAGCACACTGATTTTCCCACTTAACTGCACAGTTACTGGCAGGCGGCTGTAAGCTGCAACGGGAGAAGTGTGTCTGAAAATGAATGTAGGGACGTATGCGTTTATTCCGGAACGGGATTTGGTTTATTCGTTTGCGGTGTTATTTTTCATAAGCGTATGTTCTGAAACGATTCATAACAGTCATTCTATATTCCTTGTATGCAAGCCGCAGCCTTCTGCGGCTTTTTTTATTGCTTCCGGGATCAAAAAACCGGACTGGGAAAGGATGATCGTGGTATGAGAACAATTTTGCGTATTCGCAATGTAGTAAAGGATTGGAACGGGACATCTTTATTTGAGAATGTGTCGCTGGATGTGATGGAAGGAGAACGGCTTGCACTGTTTGGAAGAAATGGAGCAGGTAAAACGACGCTATTGCGAATATTGCTGGGAGATGAGGCACCAACCTCTGGTCAAGTAGAGCATGATTTGCCACTGGAAGAGCGGGGCTGGCTGAAGCAGCAGGATACGGTGGCTTGGTCTCGAACCGCACTGGAGGCCGCACAGCAGGCCAGCCCTCGGCATTGGCGTCTCAAGCAAGCGTTGGGACAGCTGGAAGCTGACCTAGCCGATGCTGGGAAGGATATGGAGCATCATCTGGAGCGTTACGGCGAGCTAATGGATGAATACGAACGCCTGCAAGGCTTTGCCTGGGAGTCTGAGGTGGAAAAGGCGCTCACTCGAATGGGAATGCCTGTCCAGACGTGGTCCATTGCTTATGGTGACCTGAGTGGCGGCCAGAAGACGAGAGTGCGATTGGCCGGACTCATGGTCAGGCAGCCGAAGCTGCTGGTGTTGGATGAGCCGACCAACCATTTGGATGCCGAAAGCTTGCTTTGGCTGGAGCAGTGGCTGTCTACGTATCCGGGAACGCTGCTGTTTGTATCGCATGACAGAGCCTTTTTGGATCGGGTGGCTACGAGTATAGTTGAGCTCACATCGACAGGTATTGGGCGCTATAAAGGCGGCTATAAGGAATATAAAGCGCAAAAGGAGCGGGAACTGCGAGAGCAGGAAGCCAGCTATCGAAAGCAGGAGCTGGCGAAACAGGCGTTGGAGGAAACGATTCGAAATTACAGGGAATGGTTTCATCAGGCGCATCGTGGCGCATCCAAGGTTGAGATGGCCGTTACGCAGAGCTTTTATAAGGCCAAGGCTAAAAAAAATATTTCCCGTTATCATGCGAAGGAGAAGGAACTGGAGCGACTGGAAGCCAATAGAGTAGAGCAACCGCGTGAGGCTGCGTCTTTGCACATGAAATTAAGTGACAGCGGGTTTCAGGCAAAATATTTGCTGCGTGCTGAGCAGGTTGACTTTAGCTACGACGACCGTATCATTGTGAAAAATCTAAATCTGATCGTTGCACGTGGAGACCGTCTGTCTGTTCGGGGGCCCAATGGAATTGGTAAAACCACGCTGCTTCGGTTATTAACAGGTCAACTGGAGCCGCAGACGGGAAAAATCACAGCCAACCCACAGTTGAACATCGGATATTTTTCACAGGAGTTGGAGCAGCTTCCGGAGGATCAAACGTTGCTGGACAGTCTGCTTGCGCTCCCGACGATGACCCAAACAGAAGCGAGAACGGTATTAGGCTGCTTTCTTTTTGCGAAAGAGGACGTGTTTAAAAGGATCGGGACACTTAGTATGGGAGAAAAATGCAGGGTAGCTTTTCTGCGTCTGTACTTTAGTGGAGCCAATCTGCTGGTGCTGGATGAACCGACGAATTATTTTGACATTGAAACCCGTGAAATTGTAGAGGATTCTTTGCGTAACTATGATGGAGCACTGGTGCTCGTCTCACATGATCGGGAGCTGGTGAGGTACACGGCAACTCGGTTACTCGATATGAAGCCGGGGGGCGGATATGAAATCTATGAGGGGACAGCCGACGAAAAGCAAGAAGATGAGCGGAGCCGTCAACGGGAGCCAGAAGACCAGGAGCGGCGTGAGGAACGTCTTCGATTACAATTGCGTCTTACAGAGTTGATGGGAATGACGGGCACGAATGACGAAAATGAGAAGTTGTTGAGCGAAATCAGGCGCATTCGTGCAAATCTGGAACGGTTGGATGATCTAGATATCTAAAGAAATGAAACGTATGCCCTGCTTGCCAAAGCGCGGTAGTTTGCATATAATAATGAACAATAGTTCGAATTTTTGAAAATGTCTTGATGGAGAAGAGTAGGCAGTGTCCGATTGAACAGGGAGGAAGCGCCGTAGGATTGAGAGCGTTTCTGCAAATACTGGGCTGTTGAAGTTCGCTCCGGAGCAGTTCCTTGAACCTCAGGCGCCATGTGAATGGCGAATGTGCAAGTAGGGGATACCGGTTCACGACCGTTACAACGTGCAGAGCGAGACGATGATGCATAGCATGAACAATCACCTGTAACTAGTTGCCGTAAGGCAGGACGCCGGGTGAGCTGAGCTTATTGTCTAACGAGGGTGGTACCACGGTCTTTTCGTCCCTTACCGGGAGAAAAGACCTTTTTTTGTTGTCTGAAAAGCTGGATATGAAGAAAGGGGACTGAACAGGCGATGAGCGAAACCATCCAAATGAAGGAACATTTGCTGGCCTTGAAGGAAGAAGCACTGGAAGTATTGGAGAAGGTGGCAACACCCAAGGAGCTGGCTGATTTACGGGTCAAATATTCGGGGAAAAAGGGCGCACTGACTGAAATCTTGCGCGGTATGGGCAAGCTGAGCGCGGAAGAGCGTCCGGTTGTTGGACAGGTAGCCAATGAGGTGCGCGAGGCGATTGAAGAAGTCGTTAACCGTAAGCAGGACGAGTTCACGAAAGCAGAAACGAATGAGCGTCTGCAAGCGGAAAAGATCGACGTTACGCTGCCTGGACGCGCGTTGCCGCAAGGTGGACTGCACCCGCTCAACAAAGTGATTGAGCAAATCGAGGATATTTTTACAGGTATGGGCTATCGAGTGGCTGAAGGCCCACAGGCAGAGACGGATTATTATAACTTCGAAGCATTGAACCTGCCTAAAAATCACCCAGCACGGGATATGCAGGATTCATTTTACCTGACCGAGGATCTGTTGATGCGTACCCATACGTCACCGGTTCAGATTCGTGCGATGGAAGCGATGAAGGGCGAAACGCCTATTAAGGTTATCTGTCCGGGTACAGTTTTCCGACGTGATGATGACGATGCAACGCATTCTTTTCAATTCCACCAAATTGAAGGGCTTGTCATTGGAAAAGACATTCGTATGAGTGATTTGAAAGGAACCTTACTTCAATTTGCACGCGAAATGTTCGGAGAATCGACCGAAATCCGTTTGCGACCAAGCTTCTTTCCGTTCACAGAGCCGAGTGCTGAAGTAGACGTGACTTTTGTGAAGAAAAATGGCGAACGTGTATGGATCGAAATTTTGGGCTGTGGCATGGTCCATCCGAAAGTGCTGGAGATGGGCGGTTTTGATCCCGAGGTGTACAGCGGCTTTGCATTCGGTATGGGTGTAGAGCGGATTGCTATATTGAAATACGGTATCGACGATATTCGTCATTTTTATAACAGTGACCTGTCGTTCCTGAAACAGTTTGCGCGTCAATAAACAACTATATCAAGGGAAGTGAACCCATATGAAAGTATCATTCGAGTGGCTGTCCGAGTATGTATCGCTGGATCAGGTAAGCGCGGAGGAGCTAGCAGAGAAAATCACCCGTTCGGGTATAGAAATTGATGAGGTCGAGCAGCGCAATCAAGGGATTACTGGCGTCGTTGTCGGCTATGTTAAAAGCAAGGAAAAGCATCCAGATGCTGATAAGCTGAATGTATGTATTGTCGATGCAGGTCAAGAGGAAGATCTGCAAATCGTGTGTGGTGCCAAAAACGTGGATGCAGGTCAAAAGGTTCCTGTTGCAGTTGTAGGGGCAAAGTTGCCGGGAGATTTCCACATTAAAAAAGCCAAGCTACGCGGTGTTGTATCTATGGGCATGATCTGCTCGGCCAAAGAACTGGGCATGAATGACAAGCTGCTTCCAAAGGAATTGCAAGAAGGTATTTTGGTGCTGCCTGAGGATGCTGAAATTGGTATGCCAATTACGAAGCTGCTGGCGCTGGATGATCAGGTACTGGATTTTGATCTGACACCCAACCGTTCGGATTGCCTGAGCATGCACGGAGCAGCATATGAAGTGAGTGCGATTCTGGGACGTGACATTTCGCTGGCTGATCCGGCTAAGGATCTGGTGGAAATTAGCGATGCAGCAGCAGATCATCTGTCTGTGAAGGTAGATACTCCTGAACTGTGTACGCACTATGCGGCCCGTTATATCACAGGTGTAAAAGTGGGGGCTTCCCCGTTATGGATTCAAAACCGTCTGATGGCGGCAGGTGTTCGTCCGATCAACAACATCGTAGATATTACGAACTACGTCATGCTGGAATACGGTCAGCCGCTGCATGCTTTTGATGCGGATAAGCTAGAAAATGGAAATATTGAAGTTCGACTCGCTCGTGCCGGCGAAACATTGATTACACTTGACGATCAGGAGCGTAAGCTGGAGCCGCATATGCTGCTGATTACAGACGGTGTGAAACCAATTGCATTGGCAGGCGTGATGGGTGGAGCCAACTCCGAGGTTACGGATGCGACGGTCAGCATTGCGCTGGAATCTGCGAAGTTTGACGGCGGTACAGTTCGCAAAACATCCCGTCAACTTGGACTGCGTTCGGAAGCAAGTCTGCGTTTTGAAAAAGAGGTTGATCCAGGAGCTGTTGTGCCTGCTGTGAATCGTGCAGCTGCGCTGATTCAGCGTTATGCGGGAGGCACTGTACACCAGGGCATCGTAGAATCTGCGTCTGCAAAAGCTGAAAACCGCATTATCAAGCTGTCGCTAGATAAAATAAACCGATATTTGGGAACCGAACTGTCGCTGCTTGAGGTGAAAACGATTTTCGGTAGACTTCATTTCGGATGTGGCGACGCAGAGCAAGGGGTACTGGAAGTTGAAGTACCTACACGCCGTGGAGATATTACCATTGACGTGGACTTAATCGAAGAGGTAGCTCGTCTGTATGGTTACGACAATATCCCGACCACGCCGATTGAAGGGCCGACAACTCCGGGAGCTTTGACAGCATCGCAATCATTGCGCCGCTCCCTGCGCAGATTGCTGGCTCATGGTGGTTGGCAGGAGACGATCAGTTACTCTTTTGTACATCCGCAAAGTACGGGGTTATTTAATGCCCTGACAGAAGGTAGCCATCCGGTACGTTTGGCTATGCCTATGAGCGAAGACCGTAGTGTTTTGCGTACGAGTATCATTCCACAGATGCTGGATACAGCAGTGTACAACATGAATCGCAAGCAAGACAATCTGGCGATTTTTGAGATGGGAACGGTATTTTATACAGAGGAACAAACATTAACCCGTCAGCCGCAGGAAATTCAAGTGCTTAGTCTACTGCTGACTGGGGTACGCCGTGAAAAACAATGGAATATTGGTGCTGAAAAGGTTGATTTCTTTGATATTAAAGGCGCGCTTGAAACGGTGTTTGACTATTTCGGGTTGAGTGCCAGCATTCGTTATGTGGCTGACCAACCGCAAAGCTACCATCCGGGCCGTTCCGCTTCGGTATGGCTGGATGTGAATGGGAACTCTCAACGGATCGGTACCATTGGGCAGATTCATCCGGAGCTTCAACAATCTTATGGGCTGAATGATACGTATGTAGCGGAAATTGCGTTGCAACAGGTCGTTGAACACGCAAACTCTCATATTCAGTTCAGAGAGCTGGCTCGCTTCCCATCCGTGGAACGTGACATTGCCCTCGTGGTAAATAAAGACGTTGAGGCAGGTGAACTGCTTCGTGTTATTCACGCTGCAGGCGGAGAGCTATTGCAGGATGCGCGAGTGTTTGATGTATTTACAGGCAGTAAGCTTGGTGAAGATAAGAAGAGCGTAGCTATCTCTCTGACCTATCGTCATTGGGAACATACGTTGACGGATGAAGAGATCAATGCGGCGCATACTCCTGTCGTTACGTCTCTGGAACAAACTTTTGGAGCGGAATTGAGAAAGTAGCAGGAAATGCGGGAAGCTGTATCGAATCTTAGTGACAGAGGTTCGATACGGCTTTTTGGCCTATCATCATAGGAGCTCTCTTACTCTGATATTTACCCGCTGCGGGGAAGCCGGACTAATAAGGTTGAACGCTTCACGGAAGGCGGGTTACCATAGTACCGGACACACCTTAGAATCAACATACAGTAGTATTGAAGGAGGGCATAATTGTGACTACACCAGATCGTACTCGCGTCACTGTAGAGATCTACGGTACTTCTTATAAACTCGTCGGCAGCAATACCGATTATATGAAGCAGGTTGCCAATTACGTGGATGAGCGTATGCACAGCATTTCTCAAGCTCATTCGCGTCTGGATATGCCCCGAATTGCCGTGCTGGCTGCGGTTCATATGGCAGAGGAAGCTGTACAAATCCAGGAAATTCAGAGTCATATGAACCGCTTAGCAGCGGAACGAGCAGAGCTCCGGGGAGATCTGGCGCAACTCCAGACGGCTCTAGGGGAACAGCAGCAAAAAAATACAGATATGCATCAATCTCTTATTCAACTAAAGGAAGAAAAGGAAGCAACGCAGAAGAAGCTGATGGAAACCGAATCTGTATCAGCCAAGGAGATTGCCCAATTGAAGGCAAAGCTGGAACAGCAGGAGAAAAAAGCGGCTGAACTTGAAAATGGACAAAAACAAGCTAAACGTGAATTAGAGGAGTCTCGTCAAGAAGCTTCTCGCAAGCTGAAAGAGCAGCAGGAGGCGGCCAATGCTCGTATCCGGCAGATAGAAGAGCAGATGAAGAAGGAAGTGGCTGAAGCGGCTAAGCAGGCTGAAGCCAAGCTGTCAGCTGCAGAGAAGACTCATCAGGAGCAAAAGCGTACAGAACTGGACAAGCTGCGATCTGCTTTGCAGCAAGAGCATAGTAAGAAGGTAAGCGAATGGCAGACCAAGTGCTCCGGGCTGAATGAGCAGCTGGAGCAGGAACGTAAACAGGCTGAATTGGCGTTGAATGAAGAAAAGCTCCAGCATCAGGAAGCGCAGAAACGAGCTGATGAAGCTGCACTGGAGCAGGAGATTCGGGTTGAGGAGCTTCAGGAACAATTAGAACAAGTACAGGCAGGCAGTACAGAGCTTTCTTCTCGTCTGGGAGAGGCTCAAGAGCAAGCAAGAGTACTGAAGCAACAACAGTCCGAGCTGGAGTCTGTGCTGGAAACACAGCGACAGGTTGCGATAGAGCGAGAGCAGGCAGATACGCTTGCACGTGAAGAACTGCAAAGCCGATATGATCAATTAGAAGCTGAAGCCAAGGCTGCGCAGCAGCAGACGGCTAAGCTGGAGGAAGAACAGCGGCGGATGCAGAAGCTGCTGGAGCAAGCTCACGTATCTTCTCGCAAGATGCAAAGTGAGCTGGCTACGCTAGCTGAAAGCGAGAAGTCATGGAGGAAACTTGCAGAAGAACGCCAGTTGGCAGTTGATGAGCTGGAGCTCTCCCTGCTGGAAGCACGTGAACAGAAGGAAGCGATACAGGAGCAATTACAGCACGCAGCAGCTGAGCTCGAAGCTATTAATGATAAATTTGCTTCACAACAGCAACGGCTAGTTCAACTCGAAGCGAGAATCAAGGAGCTTTCACCTGAGCTGATTCGTGTTCAGGATGAGCTTGAAAAAGCCAAAGTCCGAGAGCAAGAGGGAGCGAAGGCGTATCAATCGCTTCAGGAGCAATATGGAAGCATGAAGAGCCGAGCTGGACAGCTGGAGCAAAATATCAAGCAGCTTCAACAGGAAGATCACGAACGGCGGAGTAAGCTGGAACATGCTGAGGAAGAATCTCTGGAGTGGCAACTTAAATACGATCAGTTGAAGGCAGAAGCGGAACGTCTGGAAGCTGAAGATGCTGCCCGTAAGGAAGAATTTGCATCTTGGGAACGCGAAATAGCGGTAACAGTTGAACAAAAGGAACAGCTTCAGGAGGAGACTCGTTTGGCGGTTGAAGCTGCCAAAACGGCGAAAGCTGAGCAGCAGTCCATAGAGCAGGAACGAATGGCCTTGCAGTCTGAATTGGACGAAGTGGGTCAAAAATATGAAATGGCGGCGCATCAGCTTCGTCTGTTACAAGTACAACAGGACGTAGATCGGGAAAATACGGAGAAGATTTCTACAGAATTACGTCAATTACAGGAAGAGTACACTAAGCTTCAAACGGAGTACAATGAATGGATTGAACTTATCGAACAGGATCAGTAGATACGGATTATAAATGTATGGCAATCCCCGGCTGCTCATCGCCGGGGATTGTTTGCTTATTGTATCCACTCAGAAGTGTTTATGACAAAAAGCTGTCCTTTGGCAGACGAAATCTGCTTCGGGACAGCTTTGCCGGGAGGGTCTACTGAAATTATTTCCCGTCTTTGCGACCGGCTTCAAACGGTGTCGATACCGGAATGAACAGGTCGATAATCCCGATAACCAATGCAGCGAGCAATGCGCCCAGAACGGAAACACTGACATTGGTCACCACATACTGAGCGATCCAGATAACCAGAGCGCTCACTAGAAAACCTACGATACCGCGTCCAAATGGAGAAACGCGTCGGCCGAACACTGCCTCGATGATGTAACCAACCAAGGCAATGACAATGGCAAGAATCAGCGCGCTCCAAAAGCCGCCTACACTAAATCCGGGAACGATCCAGCTTACGACCATCAGCACCAGAGCGGCAACGATGAAACGTACAATGTGCCCGAGAATGCTCACGGAATAACCTCCTTTGTTTTTTGAATTTACAGGGTTAGACAAAGGTTAGTGTGTGGCATGAAGAGCTTTCTTATGTGTAAAACAGAGTTGGCAAATAGCGTAAGTTTGCTGCTTTCGGTATAATATAGATATAAGTGAAAGGAGTAGTGAAGTTGGACTCTAAAATTTTCAAAACCCTTGAATATCAAAAAATTCTAAATAAACTAAGTCACTATGCCCAAACGGCAACGGGACAACAGACAGCCCTTCGACTACAGCCCAGCGATGATTTGGAGCATATCAAGAAAATGCTGAAAGGCACGGATGAGGCTTATGCTGCTGATCGCCTCAAAGGAGTGCCTTCATTTAACGGAGTAGTAGATATCACTCCGGCGGTGAAGCGTGCCCGTATTGGTGGAACGTTAAGCCCGCAGGAGTTGCTCGGCATTCGGACAACAGTTCAGGCCGCACGCCGTATACAGGTATACGTGACAAGTTTGCATGAGGAAAATCCTGTCGAAACATTGCTGTATTGGAGTGAGCAGCTTTCGGAGCAGAGAGGTTTGGAAAACTCCATTAAAGGCTGTATTGACGAGAATGCAGAGGTGCTGGATTCTGCCAGCACAGAGCTTTCTCAAATCCGTCGGGAGCTGCGCTCGGGAGAAGTGCGTATTCGTGAAAAGCTGGATTCCATGATTCGTTCTTCAACTGTATCCAAAATGCTTCAAGATCAGTTGATTACGATTCGCGGAGATCGGTTTGTGATCCCGGTTAAGGCCGAATACCGTTCTTATTTTGGCGGAATTGTTCATGATCAATCCGGGTCTGGTGCAACATTGTTTATCGAGCCTGAATCCATCGTAGCCATGAACAATAAGCTGAGGGAAACAAGGCTGAGAGAAGAGCGTGAAATTGAAGTCATTTTACAAAAGCTGACCGCACTCGTCGCAGAACAAGCAGATATGTTGCTGTATGATGTGGACATTTTGGGCAATCTTGATTTTATTTTTGCAAAAGCGCGTCTCGCCCGTGAAATGAAGGCAACCTTACCTTTAATGAATGACCGCGGATATTTGAAGCTGAAAAAGGGCAGACATCCTCTAATTCCGTTGGAGCAGGTTGTTCCCATTGATGTGGAGTTAGGCAATTCATACACCTCTATTATCGTTACCGGACCGAACACAGGGGGGAAAACCGTTACCCTGAAAACCATTGGCCTACTTAGCTTGATGGCGATGTCTGGACTGTTTGTACCTGTTGAGGATGAAAGCCAGCTATGTGTATTTGATGCAATCTATGCCGATATTGGTGACGAGCAGAGCATTGAGCAAAACTTGAGTACATTTTCCAGTCACATGACCAATATCATTAGCATCCTGAAAAATATGACGCCAAAAAGTCTTGTATTGCTTGACGAAGTGGGGGCAGGAACGGACCCCGCAGAAGGTTCGGCTCTGGCTGTATCTATTTTGGAGCATATACATGCCATGGGTTGCCGCATGGTTGCGACGACTCACTATAGTGAATTGAAGGCGTATGCCTATGAGCGCAAAGGAATTATTAATGCAAGCATGGAGTTTGATGTCGCTACATTAAGCCCGACTTACCGCCTTCTGGTCGGTGTACCCGGACGAAGTAATGCATTTGCCATTGCCGAGCGATTGGGATTGCCAGGGCGTATTTTAGACTATGCCCGTGGTGAGGTAACGGAAGAAGACCAGCGCGTTGAGCACATGATCGCGTCACTGGAGCAGAACCGTTTGACAGCTGAGCAAGAACGGGAAAAAGCGGAGCAGCTACGTAAGGAAATGGAAGCATTGCGTAGCCGTCATCAGATGGAGCTGGATAAGCTGGAGTCCCAACGGGACCGTATGCTGGAAAAAGCTGAGGACGAAGCAAGGGTTCTCGTGGATAAGGCTCGTAGTGAAGCAGAGAAAATCATTACTGATTTGCGTAAATTGGCTCAGGAAGAAGGGGCCTCGGTTAAGGAGCATAAGCTGATTGCAGCTCGCAGAGAACTGGATGAGGCTGAACCGAAACAACGCAAAAAAAGTACCGTCAAACGCCCGGCTGCTACGCGTACTCGTTCTATCATGGCTGGCGATGAAGTATCCGTCCACAGTCTAAATAAAAAAGGCCACGTGGTTGAACTGTCCGGTACCAAGGAAGCTGTGATTCAACTGGGAATCATGAAGATGAAGGTCAGTCTGGATGATCTGGAACTACTGCAACCTGCACAAACAACGACTCCAAGAGTTCAAAAACCAGTGACTGGCGTTAAGCGGACACGGGATGATAACGTACGAAGTGAACTTGATCTTCGGGGGGCGAACGTGGAGGAAGCCTTGATGGAAGTGGACCGCTTCATGGATGAAGCGTTTCTGGCCAATCTGGGTCAGGTACACATTATTCATGGTAAAGGTACGGGTGTCCTGAGAACCGGTATTCAGGAGTACCTCCGCAAGCATAAGCATGTGAAAAGCTACCGTATCGGTAATTACAATGAAGGCGGCACAGGCGTAACAGTTGCTGAATTGGAATAGCTAGGGGTTGCCGGCTTTGCCCGGGAACGCTTGGTAGAACGGGAGGGACGAAGTGAAGATGGCGATTGATGAATTGCTGTCACATCCGTTGGGGATGATGCTGGGTTATTTCTCGGTGGCGGTGCTGGAGCTAATTGTATTTTTGTCGTGTTTTGAGCTGGTAACCCGCTATAAATGCTGGGAAGAGATCAAGCGCGGCAATGTTTCGGTAGCCATGGCTACGGGAGGGAAAATGTTCGGTATTTGCAACGTACTCCGCTTTGCAATGGAAGCCAAATCCAGTGTGTATGATACGATGATTTGGTCGTTCGTTGGCTTTTTACTGCTTCTTGCGGCGTACTTTCTTTTTGAGTTTCTGACACCAGTATTTTCTATCGATCAACAGATTAAAGAGGATAATCGTGCTGTCGGCTTGTTCTCCATGATTATTTCCATATCTTTATCTTATGTGATCGGTGCCAGTGTAACTTAACACATCTTGTATACTAGAGCTTGGTATACGCTTGGAACGGAAGGATGATAAAGCTTGGAAATGACTATTTGTCCATGGTGTAACATGGAAATTATTTGGGATGAAGAATTAGGACCTGAGGAAGAATGTCCTTATTGCCATAATGATCTGAAAGGGTACTCTGACATCACCGATGATGAAGATGAGTCTGTTTCTCCACCTGTTCATAGACATGCCGGTGAGCATGGACATGAAGAGACGAAACATGATCATGTGGCTTCTGTAACCCCGGCGCCCCACTCTCATGGAAAAGAAGACCTGAAGGGTTATCGGACATTGAGTATTCAGCTCGGTGATGATGAGGAGCAGGATATTTTATATGAGGCAGATGATGAAATCGTAGTTGAAAAACCGGTTGATGCACCGTTGTTGCAGGATAATGAGCTTCATAAGTTGCCTGTGCTGCATACTTTGCAAAAATTTGAAGAAAGCGGTGCGGATCTGATGGCTTATGAACAAGGCGCTGAACAAATACTCGACAGACAAGATGAGGTTCTTGAATGTTCTCAATGTGGGGAGTACATGCTGCATGCAGGTTCGCAAACCGTAACCAGAGAAGGTTTTGAACCGTCGATGTCTCCAGCGCTTGGCAAGCCCGTTCTGGATTTGCCGTTCGTCTTGAATGTTTATGTGTGCCCTAGCTGCTTCCATGTCCAGCAGACACTGTCAGAGAATGACCGACTGCGGATGCTGGAGAAGCTCAGCGGTATTTCCAACAATTAAATAGCAATTCCCCGGATAGGCCCAAGCTCAATACGGGCATCTTAAATCGAAGAAATCTTTGAACAAGCTGGCTTGAAATAAGCTGATTGGTGATTTTTCGGTTAGGGGGAACTGCATTGAAATCAAACCTGAACGGACAATCCATTCTGCTATTAAGCTTGAATGGATTGTTTGTGTTTGCAGCAGCATTGTCAGGCACATTTCTTAACGTGTATTTGTGGAAAAGCAGGCAGGATTACGCGATGATCGGCTGGTTTAATGTTAGTCAACAAATTGCACTGGGAATTATGGTCTGGGTGGCTGGAAAGTGGGTCAAGGAACATAACAAAATGAATGCCCTACGCGTGGGGACCGCATTATCAGGCCTATTTTATCTGATCGTGTTATATACGGGACCGCAGGCTGTGAACTACATATGGCCGCTCGGGATGCTGCTGGGTGCAGCATTAGGTTTATTCTGGCTGGCGTTTAATGTGATTTTTTTCGAAGTCACGGATCAGGCAAGCCGTGATCATTTTAACGGATGGGTGGGTCTGCTGGGCTCGTTTTCTGGTATAGTGGGTCCTTGGCTGTCCGGTTGGATTATTGCCCGTATGGAGGATGACGCAGGTTATCGCGTGATATTCAGTATTTCCTTGGCCTTTTATGTCGTAGGAGTGGTGCTTAGTTTCTTTCTTCGCAAACGTAAGCCGACAGGAAATTACAATTGGAAAGAGCCCAAGCAACGATTGTCACAAAAAGGGAGTATGTGGCGTCCGTTGTCGTTATCGCTTATTGCCCAGGGCATCCGTGAAGGGGTGTTTGCCTTCCTGATTACGCTGCTCGTATATGTAGCTACTCAACAGGAATGGAAGCTGGCACAGTTTTCACTTATCACCTCGGCGGTATCATTTTTCAGCTTTTGGGCTGTCGGAAAATGGCTCAAGCCACACTATCGTTCGGCGGGTATGCTGTTGGGTGCCGTGTTGTTGGTGATCGCGTTATTACCGTTATTGTGGCGTATGGAGTATAGCACACTACTGATTATGGGGATCGGCACCGCTTTATTTATGCCTTTATATTTAATTCCCATGATTTCTGCGAGCTTTGATTTAATGGGGACGAGTAAAGGAGATGCCAATCAGAGAGTGGAACTGGTTGTACTGCGCGAACTATGCTTAATGGTAGGCCGATTGACCGGAACACTCATTTTCTTGGGTGTCCTAAGTATCAGCAAGGCTCCTACGGCGATGATCTGGTTGTTGATTGGCCTTGCATTGATGCCAGTGCTCGGATGGTTTTTTATGCGAAGTGTGCTGAAAATGGAACAAAAGACGAAGCAGAGCAAATCTCATTCCCATGCACAACGCTGGCACAAGCAAACCGAATAGTTTGAAAATACATTAAAAAAGACCTCCAGACCCAATTAGTAGGGGAAAGAGGTTCTTTTTGTATTCATATGTTAAACCATCGGTTCCGTTGTTTCAGGCGAGGGCTTGGTAGTACGGTTTAGAGAATAAAGCTCCATTTCAGGTCGGTGTGTGCCCGTCAGTTCATCAGCCAATAGCTGTGCGGCCATCATACTCGTAACCGTCCCATTTCCCCCGTAACCCTCCAAAAAATAGCAGTTTGGAAAACGTGGATGTGGACCAATATACGGCAAGCCGTCGTGAGAGGAGCCGAATACAGCCGCCCAAGCATAGTCGATCTGAAATGGAACACCCGGAAAATGCTCCTGTAGCGTTTGCAGCAGCTTTTGCTGTTGGTGTAGCAGCCTGATTTCACGTTGATGGGCGTCCAGTACAGGTTCATCCAAACCACCAATAATGATGCGTCCTTCCGGTGTTGAGCGTATGTACAGATAAGGACGAGTAGTTTCCCAAATCAGACACTGCTCATACCACAAGGGAACATCTCCGATTGGATTGGTGGCGATAGCATAAGAGCTTTCTAGAACGGCTCCGCGATCTGATTTAATCTCCTGTGTTTCATAACCCGTTGCAAAAATGATTTTTTTCGCTCGGATAATTCCACCGCTGGTATAACAAACAACTTCATTTTCATTAAATTCAAAATGCTTGGCTTCCGTATGCTCATATAAGCGTACACCGAGACGGCTGGCGGATTGCAACAGTCCTTGGGCAAACAAAAATGGATTAACCTCGGCATCTTCGTGCGTGTACAAGGCTGCTGATTTTCGAAAAGGAAATCGGGCTGCAATCTGTTGCTCATCCCAGTATTCGACGGGAAATCCAAACCGGGTTAGCTGTTTGTACTCTTCCTGAAGGATCTGCACATCCTCCGATGTACTTGCATAGTACAGGCTACTGCGGCGTATAAAGGACGGATCAATTTCCAGCGTGGTAGACAGTTTTTCCAACTGATCCAGAGCATCTTTGCACATACGGTAAAACAGTACACCGTTCGTTTCACCAAACGTATTGATGAAGGAGGTTAAGGTCTTATCATTGCTATATTGCAGCAGTCCGGTATTGGCCGAAGAACTTCCATGTACCAGCTTGCGTTTGTCAATAACCACGGTGTCTACCTGTCGTTCTCCCAATAGCCGGGAGCAGATGGACCCACCCATCCCGCCTCCGATGATCAGTACATCACAATTTAAATCCTCTGCCAAAGGCGGAAAATCCGATGTTTGCTCCAAGGTACTCGGCCAATACGTATTCCCGCTAATCAATTCCATATAAACAGCACTCCTTATAGGCAATATGTAGTATCTCTTATGTGTACATAGTATTTCGCCAAACGGACAAGATAACCAGCGTGCAACAAAACATTTAAGGAGGCACAGAGACTATGCAATCTACCAACATGCAACCCTTGACAGGCAAAGAGCTGGAGTACATCGTGGACTCCATTTCCAATGAAGAACTGCTGCTCAAGCAATGTACGGCGACAGCAGCATCCATTCAGCATCCAGCCATTCAGCAAGCTTGTCTGCAATTCGCGAGAACTCATGAGAACCACCTGAACCTGCTTTCCAATGCACTTCAACAGCACCAGCAGCTTGCTCCTATGCAACCGCAGCAGTAATTATGGATTAACCAATAAAGGAGGTAATATCACGATGTTTTCACAGAACAATACGTCATTTATGCCCGAAGAAGATTTGCTCTATACCATTCTTGCCGATATGAAACGCACGGTGGGAGAGTATACAACAGCGACAACGGAATCCAATTGTCCGTCTGTGCGTCAGATGTTCACCGACCTTACGAACGATACGCTGCGCCTACAAGGCGATTTGTATCGTCTGATGAGTCAAAACAATATGTACTCCACTTCGTCAAAAGCACTGCGCATCGATTTGGACAAACAGATTCAAGAAGCTCGCAAGACCCAACACGAATGCCAACAGTTCATTCAGCAAAAGTCGTCATCAGCGGGGGGATATGGTCAACCTATGCATCAGCAAGGGCAGCCTACTCACCAAAATAACCCTTACTATATGTAAACGGGATATTCCGTTTTTGAAGCAATTTCCCATAACAGCCGTCCGTCTGCCGGGTTTACCGGGGCGGACGGTTTTTCTTTGCAGGTTTAAAGTGCGTATTGTATGATGTATAGTAATCTCTTTCGATGGAGGCCTTATGTAGAATGACAGAGCTAAATGGTTTGAAATTAAAAGTGCTGGAATTGTTAAAAGAAGATGCAAGAAGAACACCGACTTTGTTGGCTACTTTACTGGGGGTTGACGAGCAGGATGTACGCACCTCAATTAAAGAGCTAGAAGACCAACATGTAATCGTTAAGTACGCCGCCGTAGTCAATTGGGATAAAGTCGACGACGAAAAGGTTACTGCTTTGATTGAAGTACAGATTACACCCGAGCGTGGAAGAGGATTTGAAGGTATTGCAGAACGGATTTATTTGTATCCGCAAGTTAAATCGGTTTATCTCATGTCTGGAGCATACGACTTGCTGGTAGAAGTTGAAGGCCGCAACCTCCGTGAGGTCGCTAATTTTGTGTCGGAGAAACTGTCTCCTATTGACTCGGTCTTGTCCACCAAGACTAATTTTACGCTTAAAAAATACAAGCAGGACGGAATTATCTTTGAGGATCATCAGGAAGATAATCGTCTGGTGATTTCGCCGTAAAGGAAGATCATGATGAATCTCAAAACAGAAGCATTTACCGACAGTAACAAAGCCATGAGTTCCTATTTGTCCCCGTTGGTGCGCGAAATTCCATCTTCGGGCATTCGTAAGTTTTTTGACTTGGTGGGTGGCAACAAGGATATTATTACCCTTGGTGTAGGCGAACCGGATTTTACAACCCCTTGGCATATGCGGGAAGCCTGTGTCTATTCATTAGAGCGAGGTTTTACCAGCTACACGTCTAATGCGGGAACGCCAGAACTGCGTGATGCGATTAGTGATTATCTGAATGAGCAATTTGAAGTTAATTATGATCCTAAAAATGAGATTATCGTGACCGTTGGGGGAAGCGAGGCGATTGATCTTGCTTTGCGTGCGTTAATTGTACCTGGCGACGAAATTCTCGTGCCCGAGCCGTGCTACATTTCATATTCTCCAATCACTTCAATTGGAGGCGGGATTCCGGTAGGTATTGAAACATTTGCTAAGGATGAATTTAAGCTGACGGCTGAGGCGTTGGAGGCAAAAATTACACCTAAATCCAAGGTGCTGATTTTATGCTATCCGAGTAATCCAACTGGGGCTACGATGACTTATGAAGATTGGCTTCCGATTGCCGAAGTCGTGGAAAAGCATGATTTGATCGTCATTTCTGATGAAATTTATGCTGAATTGAATTATGGAGAGAAGCATGTTAGTTTTGCCGCTATGCCTGGTATGATGGATCGTACGATTCTCGTCAGTGGTTTCTCCAAAGCCTTCGCCATGACAGGCTGGCGTATTGGATATACATGCGGACATCCAGATCTGATTGCGGCTATGCTCAAAATCCATCAGTACACCGTAATGTGTGCGCCTTCTATGGGGCAAGTTGCGGCACTGGAAGGTTTGCGGAATGGTTTGGGTGAGAAAGATCGTATGGTAGAAGCCTATAATCAGCGTCGCCGTCTGATGGTTGAAGGGTTCCGGGAAATCGGCCTGGAGTGCCATGAGCCAAGAGGGGCTTTTTATGTTTTCCCTAGTATTCAAAGCACGGGACTTAGCTCAGATGAATTTGCACAGCGTCTATTGGCAGAGGCTAAAGTTGCGGCTGTACCGGGTAATGTGTTCGGTTTGGGAGGCGAAGGCTATCTTCGTTGCTCATACGCGACTTCTGTTGCTCAGCTGACGGAGGCACTGGATCGGATTGGTCATTTTGTAGAAAAAGTAAGAAAAGAAGGTTAAAATTATTTTTTTTATGGGTAATTCATAAAAAATAGTCTTTTATTTCTAAATTTCTATGCTATAATTTGAATTCGAAAGCAGGAAGTTCAATTTTTCAATTGTAGGAGGAATGCTCATGTCATATGTTGGATATAATTCGTCTAGTTCAATAGGATACGACATTTCCCTAGAAGATGAAATTTTGTTCCTGCGCAATGAGATGATGCGGACGTTTCAGGAAGAGCAGTCCTTCACCTCTGATCTTGTCATCGAGATTAGTTGCAAGCTCGATTTGAAAATCAATGAATACATGAAAATGTATGGTACGGAATGCAAGGTTTAACCGTGTGAAGTCAGCCAAAGGTAAGAAGGAGGCCGTAGGGCCTTCTTTTTTTGCGTTCACAACTTATGATATATTAATGGCATGGAAGAGGGGGCGTACATATGAGAACAGGGCTAAAAAGGCTATCGCCATGGATTATCGGAATGTTGACACTTGTATTATTGGCTGGATGTGGGGGACGGGACAAGGACAGCTTCTCCATTTTTATTATGGATAAAGGGGATGCTTCAGTCATCCGTGAAGAGCTGGCACAAAAGCTTAAGGATAAGCTGGGCAAACAGGCTCCGACTATTGAGATTTCAGTCAGTCCGCTGTATAACCAGCAGAAGCTGGTTGTAGAATATGCGGCCGGGGAGCATGATCTGTTTCTTTTGCCGGAAGAGGACATGAAGCTGTATGGACAGAATGGTTCGAATCTGCCGTTAGATGATGCTTTTGACAAGAAGACGTACGCTCGGGGCGTGTTCGAGGGCGGCGTATTTAAGAAGAAGGGGCAGGAGGAAGAAGAAACAGATGTAAGCAAGGAAACTCATTTGTTCGGAATTCCGGTGGAGCAGATGAAGATGTTTAAGGAGCTAAAATATAACTCAAAAACATTATTTGCTACCGTGCCGCCTCGTACAAGCAATAAGGAAGAAGCCATCAAGGTGCTGAAAGCACTTACGGAATGATAAGGGGGATGGAGTAATATGGGGATCTATACCAGAACAGGTGATGAAGGACAAACTTCTGTGATTGGAGGTCGAGTGTCCAAAGATGATGACCGTGTGGAGGCATACGGTACAATTGACGAGCTGAACAGCTTTGTAGGACAAGCGATCAGCTTTGCCGAAGGGGAAAAGTTTGCGGATATTCGGACTCAATTGGAGGAAATACAGCAGGAGCTGTTTGATTGTGGTTCGGATTTGGCGTTTGTTAAAATCAGTGAAAGCAAATATAAGGTGAAAGACGAGCTGGCAGAGCGACTGGAAGGCTGGATTGATGCATGTCAGGAGGAAAATCCGAAGGTGGAGCGTTTTATTATACCGGGTGGTAGCACATTATCCTCAACGCTTCATGTTTGCCGTACGGTTTGCCGACGCGCGGAACGCCGTGCTGTTACACTAGGTAAACATACGGACATCAATCCGGCGGTACGTCGGTATTTGAACCGTCTTTCCGATTATTTCTTTGCCGTTGCTCGCACAGCGAATGTCCGTCAGGGTGTGCCCGATGTCGAATATGTGCGCAGCAAAAAAGTGTTCCGCAAATAAGGAGGCAACCGGGAATTTGTGATGAGCTTGTACTATGAACCTATCGTATATACGATCCCTCCTGAGGAGGAGGGCATGCTGTTGAAGACTATTTTACAAAAACGTATGAACATTTCTCGAAAGTTAATATCCAAACTCAAGCTGACCGAGCAAGGTATTATGCTGAACGGGACACGTGTGTACATCAGCGTAAAGGTGAAGTCCGGGGATCGAGTAGAAATTCGCATGGAGCGCGAGCGTTCTGATGATATTTTACCTGAACCCATTCCTTTTGAGATATTGTTTGAGGATGAACATTTGTTAGTGGTGAACAAGGCGGCGGGTATGATTGTCCATCCAACTCACGGTCATTACACTGGAACACTGGCTAATGGGGTTGTGCATTATTGGCAGGCCAAGGGAGAACTGTTCCGGTTTCGTCCTGTTCATCGTCTTGATCAAGAGACGACGGGTGTGCTGGTAGTAGCCAAAAATCCGTATGTACACCAGCATATTTCTGAGCAGATGATTGCGGGAACGGTGGATAAGCGCTATACGGCTCTGGTGCATGGGCGTCCTGAGCTGCAGGAAGGTAAGGTAGACGGACCAATTGACCGCAGCCCGGATAATCCGCATTTACGTATGGTGACCCCGGATGGTTATCCTGCCCTTACGCTGTATAAGCTGGAGGAAGTGTGGAACGGGGGAAGTCGCATCGGACTAAAGTTGGAATCCGGGCGTACGCACCAAATTCGAGTGCATATGACTTATATCGGTTGTCCGTTGATCGGAGATAAAATGTACCGGATTACACCCGATGATGCTGCGCAACGTGAACGATATGATCAGCTTGATGCCAGGATGCCTCGACAAGCCTTGCACGCCTCAGAGCTTTCCTTGGAGCATCCTGTAACCGGGGGGCGGCTGACGTTCTATGCTCCTCTACCTGAAGATATGGCTGAAATGCAGGAGCTATTAAGAGCGCAATATTTTTCAGAATAAAATATAAATAAGCTATCAAAACCAAATGGAGGTTAATCTAGCGATGAGCCAACTGAAAGTATATCAGTATTCTAAATGCAGTACCTGCCGTAATGCAGTGAAATGGCTGCAAAACAAGGGACATGAGACGGAACTTATTCCTATTTTTGAACAGCCGCCCGGCTCGGAGGAATTGGAAGATTTAATTCGAAAAAGCGGGCTGGAGCTAAAAAAGTTTTTTAATACAAGCGGTGAGGTGTATAAAGAGTTAAAGCTGAAAGATAAGCTTGGAGACATGAGTCGTGAAGAGCAAATTTCGCTTTTATCCTCGAATGGAAGATTAATCAAACGCCCGATTGTAACCGACGGGAACAAAGTAACGATAGGATTCAAAGAGGAAACATTTGAGGGCACATGGGAAGCTCAATAACGCCCAATTTACACTCACGATATGTTATACTGTGGGGGTTAAATATTATGATGAATGGGAGCAATACAATCTGTGACACAACGCAATGAACAATCCGTAATGCTGGTTGACGGCATGGCCCTGCTATTTCGCGCTTATTATGCAACCGCCGCAAACGGTTATATCCGTCGTACAAAAGCTGGGGTGCCAACGAACGCCATATATGGTTTTATTCGATATTTTTGGGACGCAGTCCAAACGTTTAATCCTACACATGTCATTTGCTGCTGGGATATGGGCGGAACGACATTCCGTGGGGAACATTTTGCTGCGTATAAAGGAAACCGAGCCGACGCACCGGATGATTTGATTCCCCAATTTACATTGATTCGTGAAGTGACGGACAGCCTCGGCATTCCCAACATTGGAGCGGAAGGCTTTGAAGCCGATGATTGTATCGGTACGCTTGCACGTCATTATTCGCAAAATGAGGACATGGATGTAATGATTCTCTCAGGAGATCATGATTTACTTCAATTAGTGGATGAGCGGACACGGGTCATTATTATGAAAAAAGGGCACGGCAATTATATGGTATACACCCCGGAGACCCTGCTGACTGAAAAAGGGCTTAAGCCACGTCAAGTGGTGGACCTTAAAGGCCTGATGGGGGATGCAAGCGATAATTATCCCGGAGTACGAGGTATTGGCGAGAAAACGGCACTCAAGCTGGTTCAGGAATACGACTCTATTGAGGGCATTCTGGAGAATCTGGATCAATTAACACCCTCGGTCCGTAAAAAAATTGAGAGTGATTTGGATATGCTGCATCTTTCACGCAAACTTGCTGAAATTCACTGTGGTGTACCTGTAGCATGTGCTTTGGATAGCTGTCTGCTGACGCTGGATCACGTGCAAATTGTAGACAAGTTTGAGCAGCTTGAAATGAAAAGCTTGTGTACATTGATGGGTGTCGCAACCGGATCTTAATGAAGCTGTTAGGCTTGGTACGTACAATTCAGGTAAAGTAAGTAATATAGGGATGCTGACGCTTGATGCGTTAGTGTCCTTATTTGTATACCCATATGTCGACGGAGTTATATAGTCATGTGAAGGATTATATACAATTGCGATAAGGGGATTGACCTCAGGTACATTTCAGGTGAATATAGTGGAGAGAGAACCGGATTATCGAAAGGGGACAACAGCAACTATGACAGTATTGGGAGCAATTGAGGCAGGCGGTACCAAATTTGTATGTGGAATTGGCAACGAACGTGGAGAGGTACTGGAACGGGCGAGCTTTCCAACAACCACCCCAGCAGAAACAATGGAGAATGTCATCGCATTTTTTGAAGGCAAGGGCATTGAAGCATTGGGCGTAGGCTCGTTCGGGCCGATTGATCCTATCGAAGGTAGTGATACATATGGCTATATTACAACAACGCCAAAGCCACATTGGGGAAATTACAATCTGATTGGCAAACTGAAAGAGCATTTTGATGTGCCTATGGGGTTTGACACGGATGTGAATGGAGCAGCACTTGGTGAGTCTATTTGGGGTGCCGCCAAAGGATTGGACAACTGTCTGTATATTACGATAGGTACAGGCATCGGGGCGGGTGCTTTGGTTGGTGGAAAGCTGATACATGGATTATCCCACCCGGAAATGGGGCATATTCTGGTACGTCGTCACCCAGAAGATACTTACGAGGGGACATGTCCTTATCACGGAGATTGTTTGGAGGGACTGGCAGCAGGTCCTGCGCTCGAAAAAAGATGGAAGGTTAAAGGACATGAGCTTTCTGTCGATCACTCGGCCTGGGAAATGGAAGCGTACTATCTGGCACAGGCTTTAATGAGCTATGTATTAATCCTGTCACCGCAAAAAATTATTATGGGCGGGGGAGTGATGAAGCAGGACCAACTGTTCCCGCTCATTCGTACCAAGCTTCAAGAACTTTTGAACGGATACGTACAGCATTCGAGTCTGGCAACAGATATTGAGCAATATATCGTATCTCCGGGATTGGGTGACAATGCTGGATTGTGCGGTGCTCTGGCATTGGCAAAGGAAAAGCTGAATCATTAGAATTTATGGTTGACGGCACTCCAAGGTACGGTTATTATATAGGCAACAGTATAGTACGGCTCAAAAAGGGAAGCACCTTTCTTGCGAATACGCAGGATGGGTGCTTTTTTTTGCGTTTTTGTGTTGTGCGGGACTGTCTTTCAACGATATGAGGGAGGAAGAAATCATGGATATTGTATTTTTAAATCGCTTGTCCAAACGAAATGAACAGGGCTATGAGGACTTTGCTCAGGTATGGATTGGGCAGCATGAAGGGGGATGGAGTGCAGGCTGGAGCACACAGCATGTCCCGGATGAAAGTATAGACGACCTTTGGTATGAGGGCAGCTTGTGGCAGGAATTACTACATGTATACCGTCATGAGCTGGCGCTCAAAATGGCTGAGGGCTATAGGCCCTTAATCCATGGCGTATTTCATGAGCAAGAAGGATCATCAGGACGAGGACAAACGCTGCAAAAGCTGTATTGCTACAGTGATTTGTTTCCACGTGATGAAGTGTATGAGCAGTTGACGATGTGGAGACGGCAAAAGGCAGCAACGGAACGAAAAGCACCTTATTTTATTGCTACGAATCGGCTGCTTCGACTCATTAGCGTCTATCTTCCCCATACCGAAGAAGAACTGTTGGAACTTCCTGGTATGGGGCAGGGTAAAGTGTCGCAATATGGGACGGAGCTATTGGCTATTACGACACAAAATGACCGGACCACACCATTTCCGTTAAACTGGGTAACAGAGACGCTGGAAGAAGAAGTTTTTTTGTCATGGCTATACAAGCAAAAAGAGAACCAGTACAGGCAGGAGCTGAACAAATTCAGCCTAACTAGAACGATTATCGAAGGCATTTCGGACGGTCTTTCACTGGAGCATATCGGAATGAAGACAGGTTTGCATCGTAGAGAGATGATTGAAGCTGTGGAGCATTTGGACAGGGATGGCATTGATATGGAGAAGCTGATCCGCAAGGAGTTGGTGAATGTATCTGAGGAGGAGCAGGCAGCCATCTGGTCTGCTTATGAAGAGTTGGGGGATACGCTGCTCAAGCCCGTCATGCTGAAAGTGTATGGGGAAGAAAAGGCAACCGAAACAGGACTGGATCAAATTTACGAGCGTCTGCGTCTGATCCGTATACGGTTTCGTCATCAGCAGGTACCCGACCGACATGTTGGATAATATAGAACTGATTGAATAAAGCTAAAGTATTAAAGTACATTCAGGGTTCAACATACTAAAAAGCAGCAGCGAGTTCCACACAGGACACGGCTGCTGCTTTTTATGACCAAGCTGAAAATCGAAAAAAGTATCCAACTCGGTACTTTTCCCCCCTGTTCTTTTTAAACCCAGTCTTTCTTGCGGAAAATACAGAACATACTGACACCTAATGCCACCATAATACCAATGACGACAAAATAGCCATAACGTGTATGAAGCTCAGGCATATTATCGAAGTTCATCCCATATATTCCGGTAATGACTGTCAATGGCATAAATACGGTCGTAATTGCCGTAAACACACGCATAATTTCATTGGCACGGTTGGCGATACTGGATTGATAAGCTTCTCGAAGGTTACCCATCAAGTCGCGGTAAGTTTCAAAAGTCTCCGAAATTTTCACAGCATTTTCATAAATGTCGCTGAAATATTTTTGCAATTGATCGTCGATGAGCCGCAAATCCCGTTTGTTCAGGGTATTGATGACTTCTTTTTGTGGACCCAGCACTTTTTTCAGCCACAGAATCTCACTTCGTAAGCCGATGATTTCGTTCAAATGCGACTTTTTCGTATGCATTAGAATATCTTCTTCCAGCTTCTCAATGCGGACCTCAATCCGGTCACCAACCAGAAAATAGTTGTCAACAATCAAGTCGACCAACAGATACATAAAACGGTCAGGCTGGCTGACTTCTTGCTCCCACAGCATAGGCTTGAGGGTACGAAGCTCATTTATTTTCTGCTTGGTCACCGTAATGATAAAATGGCGGCCGAGAAAAATGTTCAAAGCTCGCAAAAATATTTCTTCATCATCAAAACGAATGCTATTTACAACGATAAAATAATGGCTTTCATAAATTTCAATCTTCGGACGCTGTTCTTCTTCACTCAAACAGTCTTCTACTGCAAGATCATGCATGGAAAATAAAGGCTGAAGCACTGCCAAATCATCGACATCGGCATCAATCCAATAAAAACCTTCTGCCGGTGCAGTAAGCGCCATTTCAATTTCTTCGACAGGGGTAAAAACCCCGTTGTTGACCAAACGGATTTTCATATATGTCACTCCTTATGCTCCGTCGTAACGGAAATACGTTTACCTTAAGCATAAGGAATGGACTCAGTTAGCCAGTTAGCCGGTGCGGGTAAGCGTGCACTCCCATCAAAAGCCGGAGGCTTTTGGAGCATGCAGAGCCTGGCGTCCCGTCTTTCGGCAAGCTGAAGTCATTCCTATGCTGTTGTTCAGGGATCGCCGCCTATTCGGACTCGGGTCGCCTTCCATTCCGGATTCACCTCTCAAATGTTCTTTTTTAGATTGCCACAGTATCGCAGGAAACACTCAAATCTGCACTACTGCTCCATATTTTTGCCTAATAGCACTTGTATAGTATAACGCTCGGCCTACGGCCTTTCAAGCGCAAAATCATGGGCTAAATCAACAGTAGTGGCAAGAGCTTCAACGATAGGAGGGATATGATTTAACCTATGGAAAAGGTAGACAAAATGTGAATGCAGGGTACAAATTTAAAAGTCCCATCTTGACGAAGCCCAGCCGATGCATTAAAGTGAACAACAAGAACTTTGTGAACCTAAAATGAATATAGCGAAATCTTATCAAGAGCAGGTGGAGGGACTAGCCCGATGATACCCGGCAACCGGCGATTTTAATCGCACGGTGCTAATTCTTGCAGGACGCGCGCTTTGTACAAAGAGCGTTGCCCTGACAGATGAGAGAGGCGCATATGGATACAAATATGACCTTTCTCTAACCTGAGAAAGGTCTTTTTATTATATGCCCGGCATCTCAACAAGACGATTTTCGCAAAACTTACCGAACAAGGAGTGAGTTTACATGCCGATTAAAATCCCAGACACGCTACCTGCCAAGGAAGTGCTGGAGGGCGAAAATATTTTCGTAATGGATGAAAGCTTGGCTTATCATCAGGATATTCGTCCGTTGCGTATCGCCATTTTGAATTTAATGCCTACAAAGGAGACGACGGAAACCCAACTGTTGCGCTTGGTCGGCAATACGCCGCTGCAAGTGGACGTCACGCTGGTGCACATGAAATCTCATGTATCCAAAAATACATCGCAAGAATATTTGAACATGTTCTATAAAACGTTTGACGAGATCAAGAACAGTCGTTTTGACGGCATGGTCATTACAGGAGCCCCGGTTGAACAGCTTGAGTTTGAGGATGTTAACTACTGGGAGGAGATCCAGCAAATCTTTGAATGGACGAAAACGAATGTAACTTCGACCATGCATATCTGTTGGGCCTCACAGGCAGGCTTATACCATCATTTCGATGTCCCTAAATACGGGCTCGACTACAAATGCTTTGGCGTATTTCCACACACCGTGATTAAACCTAAAGTAAAATTGCTACGCGGCTTTGATGAATTGTTTTATGCTCCTCACTCCAGACATACGGAGGTTCGGCGGGAAGATATTGATCATATTACCGAATTAGAAGTTTTATCCGAATCCGAGGAGGCTGGAGTGTACCTCGTAGCCACGCTTGACGGTAAACAAATTTTTGTAACTGGGCATTCTGAATATGACCCGCTTTCCCTGAAATGGGAATACGACCGCGATGTGGGCAAAGGAATGGATGTTGAAGTCCCCAAAAATTATTTCCCTAATGATGATCCCAAGCGCACACCACCCTCAATCTGGCGGGCACACGCCAATTTATTATTCTCGAATTGGCTGAACTATTATGTATACCAAGAAACACCTTACGATATCGGGCCCCAGATTTAAAAAGGGGCTTGTAGTTTACCCTTGTACAGTACCACCTTGCAGTAGCGCAGCAGTATAGTCTTTGACATCCATTTTTGCAGGATATGTTATAGCACCCACTATGGAAGTTAATAGGAGGATTCATATGAGTGAGAAACAGTGGAAAATCGAAAGCAGATTGGCACAAATCGGTTCAGTAGAGGAGCCAGTAACCGGGGCTGTTAATTACCCGATTTACCAATCTACGGCGTTCCGCCATCCCCGTCTAGGTCAAAGCACAGGATTTGATTACATTCGGACGATCAATCCTACGCGAAAGGTACTGGAAGAGGCTTCTGCTGCACTTGAATCGGGTGATGCAGGTTTTGCATGTAGCTCAGGTATGGCGGCGCTGCAAACGGTATTTGCATTGTTTGGACAGGGAGATCACCTCATTGTATCGCTGGATCTGTATGGCGGGACATATCGCTTGCTGGAGCGTATTTTATCTAAATTTGGTGTAACAGCAAGTTATGTGGATACGAACGATCTTGAAGCACTCGAACAGTCATGTCGACCGAATACCAAAGCTGTATTCATAGAAACACCTACAAATCCGTTAATGATGATCACTGATATTCGAGCGGTTGCCGAGTGGGCATCACAACATCAGTTGCTTACCATTGTAGATAATACGCTGCTAACCCCATATTTCCAGCGGCCATTGGAGCTGGGCGCTGATATTGTGGTACATAGCGCAACCAAATATTTGGGCGGACACAATGATGTGCTGGCAGGGCTGATCGTAACCAAAGGCAAAGAGCTATCAGCTGAAATTTCCTTCCTGCACAATTCCATAGGGGCCGTGCTTTCCCCGAGCGACTGCTATCAGTTGATGAAGGGGATGAAGACGTTAGCGCTGCGTATGGACCGACATCAGCATAATGCAACAGTGCTATCTAACTATTTACTGACGCATCCGGCGGTGGCGGAAGTATTTTATCCAGCTCTCGAAGGCCACCCAGGTCGTGAGATTCAAAATAAACAATCCAGCGGAAATACGGGTATCTTCTCCTTTAAAGTAAAGGATGCTCGTTATGTGGAGCCTTTGCTTCGTCACATTAAGCTCATTGCGTTTGCGGAAAGTCTCGGCGGTGTGGAATCGCTAATGACCTATCCCGCTGTGCAGACACATGCGGACATACCAGCAGAAATTCGGGATGCAGTCGGGGTAGATGACAGGCTGTTGCGTTTCTCCGTCGGCATTGAGCATACAGACGACCTAATTGAAGATTTGCGTTCGGCGCTGGAAGCGGCACGTCAAGAAGTAGAAGGAGGGGAGCAGCAATGATAGAGGATGCGAGAAGGATCGGCCAGGATCTGGACAAAGAGCGGAAGTTCGCTACCAAGCTGCTGCATTTCGGCTCTGAAATTGACAGTGTTACGGGGGCTTCGAGCGTCCCGATCTATCAAGCTTCTACCTTTCACCATCATGATATTTTTAATCCTCCACAGCATGACTATAGCCGTTCAGGTAATCCGACACGACAAGCTTTGGAGGATTATATCGCCTTATTAGAAGGCGGAGCTAGCGGTTTTGCCTTTGCATCAGGTATGGCGGCCATCTCTACTACATTTATGCTCTTGTCTGCTGGAGATCATGTCATTGTTTCCGAGGACGTATATGGAGGAACATATCGACTGCTGACCTCCATTTTGAAACGGATGAATATCGAAACGACCTTCGTTGACATGACGGACCTCAACCATGTGAAAGAGGCGTTGCAGGAGAATACAAGGGCTGTATATATGGAAACCCCGTCCAATCCGACACTCAAAATTACCGATGTAGCAGGAATAACCTCTTGGGCACAGGATAACGGACTTTTGACGTTATTGGATAATACTTTTATGACACCTTATTATCAACGTCCGATTGAGCAGGGTGTCGATATTGTATTGCACAGTGCGACCAAGTTTCTGGGCGGACACAGCGATGTGCTGGCAGGACTTGCAGTAGCACGTACCGAATCGCTGGGGAGACAAATCAAGCAGCTCCAAAATGGACTGGGTACCGTGCTGGCTCCGCAGGAGTCATGGTTGCTCATGCGCGGTATGAAGACACTGGAGGCTCGTATGGCTCACAGCGAAAAGAGTGCAGCAAAGCTCGCCAATTGGCTGAACGAGCGCAACGACATTGAGGCGGTGTACTACCCGGGTCTGGAGAATCATCCAGGACGTGAAGTTCATGAGCGTCAATCCAGCGGTTATGGTGCAGTGATATCGTTTGATGTGGGTTCTGGTGAGCGTGCAAAAGAAGTCCTCAGTCGCGTACGTATTCCAATTGTAGCGGTGAGTCTGGGAGCTGTGGAAAGCATCTTGTCGTATCCGGCGATGATGTCACACGCGGCTATGCCCCATAGTGTACGATTGGAGCGCGGGATTACGGACGGATTACTTCGTTTCTCCGTAGGTCTGGAGGATATTGACGACCTGATTAGTGATCTGGATGAGGCGCTGCGCTAGAGCGTTAGCACATCAGTAGTATCTTTGTCGTTTTCAGGCAGGGAGCAAATATGTACAGTACTAAACAGCAAGTTTCCATTCATTCAGGAGGCTTGCTGTTTTCTATAAGAATGACATGAAGGACAGTGTGAAAAAATGCACTTTTCAGTTCTATTTTCTTATTTCTTGGCTATATGCAATGTTGAGACAAGCTTGGCAGTTGCCTGTTTTCCTAGGTGAAAAGCAGAAAGAAGCGGGAATAAGTATGGTTCCTTACCTAAAGATATGTTAGTATTATCATTAGGTTTTACTATGCTAAATAGCACAGACAACATACAAGGCCAGTCATGAACATACATTACGGCAGGGTTCGAACGCAGGTTTGTGAAAGCATTCTCGTTCATAAGTCCTGTCTTTCATTTCGTCGCCCTGTGACAGCGAAGGAGGATACACCATGAGTGTAATCGACCATATTTTAGATAAAGCCCTACGCGGCGAACGCCTGAATTTAGAGGATACCGTTGCTTTGTTCGAATCAGATGAGGTAGAAAAAATAGGTCATGCGGCGAATAAAGTTATGAATCGCATGCACCCCGATCCCATTAAAACCTTCGTCATCGGACGAAATATTAACTATACGAACGTATGTGACGTATATTGTCGCTTCTGCGCTTTTTACCGTAGACCGGGTTCTGATGAAGGTTATGTTTTGCCGGACGAGGTGATCTTTCAGAAGATCAAGGAAACGCAGGATGTAGGTGGCACCGAAATTCTAATGCAAGGCGGTGTGAATCCGAATCTGCCGTTCAGTTATTATACGGATTTGCTGAAAGCTATCAAGGAGCGTTTTCCCGATATTACGATGCACTCCTTCTCGCCAGCTGAAATTCACAAAATGAAGGAAAAATCCGGTCTATCCATGGAAGACACGATTCGAGCCATTCATGAAGCTGGATTGGATTCGCTTCCGGGTGGAGGCGGAGAAATTTTGGATGACCGCACACGCCGCAAAATTAGCCGTCTCAAAGGCTCTTGGCGTGATTGGATGGATGTGATGCAAACGGCTCACAAGGTTGGGATGAACACGACTGCTACGATGGTTATCGGCTTTGGCGAGTTGATGGAGGAGCGTGCGCTGCATTTGTTGCGTGTTCGTGATGCTCAGGACGAATGCATTGAAAACAAATATAATTCTGAAGGATTTTTGGCCTTTATTCCTTGGACCTTCCAGCCAGACAACACCAATCTGAAGAAGGAACGCCAGACGCCAGAGGAATATTTGAAGACCGTTGCGATCAGTCGTCTTGTATTGGATAACATCAAGCATATTCAGTCTTCATGGGTAACCATGGGACCTGAAATCGGTAAAAAATCGTTGTACTACGGTTGCGATGATTTTGGCAGCACCATGATTGAGGAAAACGTAGTTTCCGCTGCAGGCGCAACGTATAAGGTTAACATTGAATCCATTCTACAGTTGATCCGCGAGACGGGTCACGTTCCAGCACAGCGCAATACCCGTTATGATATTATTCGTACTTTTGACAGTGCCAGCAGTATTGAACATGATTTTATCATGCAAAATTAATATCCGTTAATATATTGTTAATTACAAAACGCTTATCCATCACTAATCTATGTACAAGGATTAGTGTAGATAAGCGTTTTTTGATGTGTTACTTTGCTATGCTTTCCATCGTTTCATATACATGATCTCAGCCTGCGGGTCTGCCATTTGGATGACTGCCTTAAAGCGCTGCAAATCCAACAGATGAACGCTGTAAACGATGACCATTTGTTCTTTTTTATCCTCAGATTCGCTTTTAATCTTGCTCTCTATCTGGGCATAGCCTCCAACAGGCGTGCTGTGTATACGCAGCATGCGATATATGGCATCTTCGATGGTTTGCTGCTTCTTGCTGACTACACAAACCATACGCGTCAGACCGGTAAACATCAGCCGGGTCGTTTCATAGGCAGCGAGGCAGGATAAGGCTGAATAGAGAGCTGGCTCCCAGCCTAGCACAAAGCCAGCCGTAATGAGCAGCAGACCATTACATAGCATAACAATCTGTATTAACGGAATCTTGCGATGTGTTAGCAATAATGTGGATGGACGGCCATCGTCTGACTCGTTAAGTCCTAGTGAATCGAGCAGACCACCGTGACGAGCTGCCAGCCCTGCGCCAAGCCCTATACAGATTCCGCCGCCCAAAGCACATACGACCGGATGGCCGCTCACTGCCGGAAAAGGCGAAAGAATGATGGCTGAGCCCGAAAAGGCGAACAAGCCGGGTAGTGCACGAAGCAGCATGGGTTTGTGAGTAGACAGAGAATACAGCAGCATGAGTGGCAAGTTCAAAACGAATAGCAGTAACCCAAAATGCTCCTGTGTATAAAGCGACATGAGTCTGGAGATCCCCGTGACGCCTCCAGCGATCATATCATGCGGATGCAAAAACAATTCCAGACCGACGGATGCCGTAATTCCGCCAATCACCGTATAAAAGACAGGGAACCTGCTCGCATCTCCTGAAGCGGGCTTCACAAGCCGCCTCATAGAGTTTCGGCATGTTTTACAGCGTGCGGCATAGCCTTCCCTCCTATGGATTGTCGTATCCAGCTTTTACAGTTACGCCGAGTTACTTTCTTCCTTTCGTAGGCGGGGGTCCTTGAACTTAAATATTTTGTTTAACATATTAAAAATAGGTTTTGACTGCTTTGTCAGAAGTGGTCCAAGAATCGCCAGTATGAGTACATAGATGGCTGCAAAGGGTTGAACAATATCAAGCAAACCGCCTTCTTTACCCAAGTTGGCCATGATAATCGAAAATTCACCCCGTGCCACAATGGTCAGGCCGATATTTGCTGACGCTTTGGGAGATAAGGAGGCTGTACGCCCAGCCAGCATTCCTGCCCAAATGTTACCAAACAACGTGAGGATGACTGCTACCAGTGCAAGCCATATCGCCTTTCCTCCCAGGGACAGTGGATCAATGGATAGTCCAAAGCTGAAGAAAAACAGGGCGCCAAAGAAATCGCGGAAAGGAACAATTAAATGCTCGATCCGTTTGGCGTGTTCCGTTTCGGCTAGTACCAGACCGACTAACAGGGCGCCGATAGCTTCCGCCACATGAATCGTTTCCGAAAAACCAGCCACCAGAAACAGAGAGCCGAAAACAACAAGTCCGAATACCTCATTGGAGCGAATACGGAGAATCCGATTTAACAGAGGGACGGCCTTACGGCCGATAATAATGACTGCAAGCATAAAGCCTAGCGCGATTAGCGCTGATAGCAGCACACCCCCGAGCGAGGATGAATCGCTAAGAACCAATCCGGAGAGGATGGAGATGTATACGGCGAGGAAAACATCCTCGAACATAATAATGCCCAAAATCATTTCAGTTTCAGCATTGGCGGTCCGCTTGAGATCTACCAGCACCTTCGCAGCAATAGCACTGGATGATATTGTTGTAATTCCGGCGATAACCAGTGTCTCTGCTACAGGAAAGCCGCTCAGGAAGCCAAGAGCCAGCCCCAGTGTAAAATTGATGCCAATATAAATGGTTCCGCCCACGGCAATGGAACGGCCTGATTTAATTAACCGACCTACTGAGAACTCGAGACCCAAGTAGAAGAGAAGAAACAGCACTCCGATTCTTCCCATAAAATCAATAAATGGGGCGCTTTCGATAAAGCGAAAATCAAAATGCCATAGCTCCATCGCATGCGGTCCAACTGCCATTCCGATCAGGATATAAAAAGGGATGACCGAGAAGCGCAGTTTGGAGGAAATAAGTCCGGCTGCAGCGATGAGAGCAATAGCCAATCCAACCTCAAATACCAGATGATCCATCCAATCACCCGCTTCCGTTCATAAGGATTTGTTTAAAGCGTTTTTGCTGATCGCGTTCCCCAACAACGACTACAGTGGCATCATCGTTAATCATCACTTCAGGACCAGGATTTACATATTTATTTCCTTTTTTCTCCACAATGGCAATAACAGTGGCTCCCGAATTTTGCCTTACATCCAGCTCACCGATGGATTTGCCGACACTTGCATAATCAGATTCCACTCTATACCATTCGATTATAAAATCGTCAAACGTCATTTCTACACTTTCAAGCTGTTTGGGCTTATAGGTCATACCACCGATGATGGAGGCTACCAATCGCGCTTCCTGATCATTCAGGGTTGTCATAGAAATACTTTGTTCCAGATCCTCGTAATCAAAGTGATACAACTCGCGCCTGCCATCATCATGAATAATAATGACAATTCGGTCGCCACTCTCTGCATCTATTCGATACTTAATCCCGATTCCTGGCAAAATAGACTCTCTAATATCCATTTGTAAAGCCTCCTGTATGATACGTTATTTAAATGAATGGTATGGGAAATAAATCACATACTTTGGGAGTGACATGGAAACTTTCTTTTTGTATTAAATTTTATAAATTAACATAAAAAACCTGATAAATAGACTTTACGTATTACACTTATTGGGACAGGTTAACAAATAGACATGCAAATGTGGTGATGTGCATGCAAAGGGAGGTTAAGCCACATAACTAGAGGTAAATTTGATGGGGAACAAGTACAATTGCTTCTTTAGTTTGCAAATGACAGGAATAAAAGGCAGACGTAGTTTAGGGATGCTCAATAGCAGCACAAGCGCTATCAAAATGACAAAGGGAAGTGATTTGGCCGCAGCGATCACCAGATGAAGTAAAGGGGAGGACTTGCGTATAGCTGGTTTGGAATGATGCTCCAGACCGTGAGAGTCTGTTTCTAACGAGGAAATATCAGCATGAGGCATAAGAGAAGATCCCGCCGTAAACTGAAGGGATTGAGTGGTGTCTTCCGCATGAAACGTCACAGGAAGGGACAAAATCTGAACGAGGCTCAATATGACGATCATGAATGTACGCAGCATGTTCAGCATCGTTGACATCTTATCTCCTCCCTCTTGTGAAAAATTCATATTACTATAACCTTAACATACCCCACCCTAAATATTCAAACGTCTTTCGGTTTTTTTCCTATATCACAGTAATGTTTATAACACGCCAACCGGCTTTTTGAAACCAGATCATCCTCTTTTGAATATGTCTTTCTGTTTCCAGTCGTTCACTTCGTATAACCCTTCAGAGGCCGCCATATACTGAAAGCAGTGATCGAAAGGAGTGAGCCAATGGAACTGTTTACAGTGTGGACCAATACAGACGGAGATCAGGAAACCGACCGGTTTTACGAAGTGGTCAAAAGTAGAACAAAGGGACTACATATGTCACGGCGCGGATTTCGATTCACTTTCAGACAGCTGGATAACAAAGTGGCATGGACCTGCAAGGGCACAGAAAGCAATTCGGCGTTTGAAAGCTTTCTCCCCTGTGTATACAGCATCATGTCTTCGGCAATAGCGGATTATATTATCGAAGTCAAGGAGTGGGGGCTGCTCAATCTCATTCTCACCAAAGCCTGTTCGTTGCTGGAGAAAGAGGATGCAGAGCAAATTCGCAGTATGATTCGTTCACTGTTAAACGATGATGGCCCCAGAGGTCGTTTGAAGCGTCATGGTAAGCTGACTACTCTCCTGGAGAAGGATTTCAAGGAGCTTCGTGTGATCAATTTGGAAGGGCTGATTCAATTTAGGCTCCATGCGTATAAAAAAGAGCTTGAAGAAATCGTCGACTATGCTATGGAAGAATTCTGGGCAGATCGGCAATACGAAGAATTTATGGGGCTGCTTAAATATTTTGTTTTTTTTCAGGAAAGCAAAGTTCCGCTCGTACACGTACTTCACCAAGGCGGACATAATTTTACGATTCTGGATAGTGCCATGGTGCCCATACCGATTCCTGATGCAGATGACATCATTGTCGAGATGCCAGGCATTGAATTGGAAATGGAGGTCGAGGATCGAATCGTGAGCACCCTTATTTCGATTTCTCCTGCTTCCATTATATTGCACACAGACGATGAACACACCCCCATAGTGCGGACACTCCTGCATATTTTTGAAGATAAAGTGAAACTGAGCAGACTTTATCCAGGTCAGGATGTTCAAAAATAATAATCTGTTCGTATAAACTAATGGATTTCTGGAAAGCCTTTGCCTCAAGGGGAGGTTTTTTATGAGATCCATGTTGGTATGGAAACGGATTTTGGGAACCGTGTTAATTGCAACCTGTCTGGTATTGCCCGGCAATGAAGTTTACGGTCACAAAGAACCGGTCCAGCATAAAAAATGGCAGTCCACACCTGTTTTAGCTCCACGCGAAGAGCAGGTTATTACGACCATGACGGTCACGGCAACAGGATATACAGCAGGCTATGAATCGACTGGCAAACGGCCAAGTCATCCCGGTTACGGTATTACGTATTCCGGTGTAAAAGTACGTCGTGACAAGAACACACTGTCTACGATTGCGGCTGATCCCAAAACGTTTCCTTTGGGAAGCATATTGTACATTCCAGGTTATGGATACGGGATTGTAGCAGATACAGGTTCTGCGATTAAGGGCAATAAAATTGACTTGTATTTTAAAACAACCCGGCAGGTATATTCTGAATGGGGCAAGAAAGATGTGGATGTTCAAATTATAAAAAAAGGGAACGGAAAATGTACAGAAAAGATGGTCAAATCGCTCCAAAAGGTGATAGAAACGCATAAAACTATTCCGACCGCGACACTGGATGCTTCCATATAATCCTTGAATATTGTTTTTTCCAACATCACATACTATGTTGCGGGATGAGCTTATCCCGCAAAACATACTGGGAGGTTGAGAATTATGCCAAATCAAGGCGGAAGTTCTTTCACGAACAAAGGCTTCAAGGCAAGCGCAGGAAATCAGTTCAAAGCGGAATTTGCACAAGACAATACGGTTGGTGTCGTTTCACAAAAGGTAAAGCAGTCTGAACAAAATAAAATTCAAGACAACTTTCAGACACCAAATGAGAAGTATGATGAAGAATTTGCAACAGAACAAGGCGGTACAGGCGCTGTAGCTCAAAAAGTTCAAAACTCCAGTCGCAACAAAGTTCAAAACAATGCTCAAACACCGAACGAAAAGTTCGACGAAAACTTTAACACGAAATAAAAAAGCATATACAATTGATAATGCTCCGGATTATATCCGGGGCATTTCGTTTTAAGTGAAAGTGAATAGGTACAATAGGTCTAAGGTTTTATCTCCTTTTTAATTGTTTTTAAGGTGGAATTAAGGTTTAAAGTGCAAAATAAAGTCAGTTAAACAACACCACCTTGAAGCATAGGGTTTGGGAGGAGATATACAATGGACGAATTTAAAAATAATAACTCCGGACGCCGGAACGACAACGATCAGGTTGATACCGATAATGCAACTCGGCAAAACGATTCGAACGGTTCCTCATATTATTATTCTTACGGCCCTTTTTCTTCAGTTCAATCGGACGGACAACGTAAGGAAGGGCAGTCGGTGGAAAAGGATGTTGAGATTACGCCACCACAGGCAGTGAGACCTCTTCCTCCCTCATACCATCGCGCTATGCCTGAGCAACAGGATGGTTCGGGTCGGAATGGTGGCAACTGGCAATTCAAACCGAATAAGCCCAAGTCGCAGGTGAAAACAATTTTCTTATCTTTTTTGGCTGGGATGCTGGTCATTACGGTATTGATGTACACAGCTGACCGAACAAATATGTTCACACCCGAGACGGCGTTAACTTCGGCGGCAGCTGAAAGTGGAGAAACGACTAATTCAGGAACAACTGGCTCGACTCCAAGCGCAGTTCCGGCTGTGATGCCTTCAGGTACCGCTGATGTTCAATCTGTTGTGGCCAAGGCTGGTCCGGCAGTCGTCAAAATCGAAACGCTTGCCAAACAAACCAGTGGTAGCAGCGGCAGACAAAGCAGCCCTTATTACAATGACCCGCTGTATCAATACTTTTTCGGTAATCAGTATGGTGACAGTGGCAGTAGCGGTAACAGTAATGAAAATGAAGGTAGCAACAGCGGGCAGCTGACTCCGCTTGGTATTGGTTCCGGTTTTATTTTTGATAAATCGGGTTACGTCCTAACCAACAACCATGTTGTTGAAGGCGCGAGTGTGGTTCAGGTTACAGTAGAGGGAACTAATAAGCCTTACGAAGCCAAAGTCTTGGGCAAAAATGCTGATCTTGATTTGGCGGTACTTAAAATTGAAGGCAAAAACAACTTTCCGACAGTAACTTTGGGTGACTCCGATAACGCTAAAGTCGGCGAGTGGATGGTCGCAATCGGCAACCCTGAAGGCTTTGAGCATTCGGTAACAGCCGGGGTGCTAAGTGCGAAAGAACGTACGATCACCATTAATAGTGAATCGACTGGAAAACCGACGCAATACAAGCATCTCATTCAGACGGATGCGTCCATTAACCCTGGTAACTCTGGCGGACCGCTGTTAAATCTGCAAGGGCAGGTTATCGGTATGAACGTAGCTGTTAGTGCAGACGCACAGGGAATCGGGTTTGCGATTCCGTCCAATACAATTTTGGAAGTCGTCGATAAGCTGAAAAATAACCAGCCTATCCCGAAAGAACCTGTACCTTTCATTGGTGCAAGTCTGTTAAATTTGAGTCCTGAAGTAGCCAAAGAATTGGGCACATCCCTAACCGAAGGCTCGGTAGTACGGGATATTATATACAAATCGCCAGCTTATCAGGCCGATCTGCGTCCTTACGATGTGATTATCGGAGCCAATGGCACGCCTTATAGCACATCACAAGAGCTGATCCAGTTCATTCAAAAACAAAAAGTGGGTACAGCACTGACGCTTAACATCGAACGAGCTGGGCAGAAAAAAGATGTTCAGCTGAAAATAGGCAACAAAAATGACTTTAGCTCGACGCTTCAGCAATAAGCTGATAACTCTACAAAAATGAACATGTGCACGCAAGAAACGGAAGGAAGATCCCTTCCGTTTCTTGCTGTATGGAGCAGCCAGATGCTACACGCGTCTACTCCTGCTACAATAGAGGGAAAAGAAGAGATAAAGGAGTTCGATCGTGTATGCGTTCTACTATTCTGATTATTGATGACGATGAAAAAATTGTTTCCATGCTACGCAGAGGGCTGGCATTTGAAGGCTATGAAGTGCTGACAGCCGCCAATGGAGCAGAGGGATTAAATAAAATGCTGACAGCTGAGCCTGATGTGGTCGTGCTGGATGTAATGATGCCGCAGGTCGATGGTTTTGAGGTATGCCGTCGCATGCGGGAGGGTGGAAGCACGGTACCTGTCCTGATGCTTACAGCCAAGGATGAGGTTGAGAATCGGGTTAAGGGCTTGGATCTAGGGGCCGATGATTATCTCGTCAAGCCGTTTGCTCTGGAGGAGCTGCTGGCGCGAGTGCGAGCGCTTTTGCGGCGTAAAACCGAACAACAGGACAATAACGGAAATCGGCTTACCTTCGAGGATTTACAACTGGATAACGAATCCCGTGAAGTGGTTCGTGGCGGCAAACGCTTGGAACTGACAGCCAAAGAATTTGAACTGCTCCATTTGTTCATGCAAAACCCCAAGCGTGTTCTGTCGCGTGATCTGATTATGGACAAAATTTGGGGCTATGACTATAGCGGAGAATCGAATGTGCTGGAAGTATATATTGCCATGCTACGACAAAAAACGGAGCAGGATGGCGGTAAACGGCTCATTCGTACAATTCGGGGAGCTGGCTATATTTTAAGAGGTGATGTGTAATATGTCTATTCGGTGGCGGCTGACAGCTTGGTATTCGAGCATCTTGGCTATTGTACTTGTCATTTTTGGTCTGGCTATTTACGGACTAGTATATTACTACACATATAATGAAGTGAAAAGTCAGCTTATGACTCAGGCGCCACAGATTAACAAGCAATTACGCCTTATTATTAAAGGGGGATTGTTTGAAGTCCCTAACTTGGATTTAGGATTGGAGCAGGGGCGTGGAATAGATGACTCACAGCTATATGTACAAATTTACAATTATACGTCCGGGGTTACCAAAACCACCCAAAATATGAAAGACCTCAATATCACCTTCCCTGTTCCATCTACAGCGGCAGGAGCAGTTCAAAATGAGGGGATTCGACGTGTGAACGTAAATGGGGATTCCTTTATGATTTATCAACAGCCCATTAAGTCCGAGGAGTTGGGGTTGGTGGTCGGGTTGCTACAGGTAGGACAATTCACGGGCTCTCAGGATCGACTCATGAACAGGTTACAAAATGTGCTTGTATACGGTTCGTTGTTTGCATTACTCGCTGCTGCGACCTCAGGTCTCTTTCTGGCTCGCAAGTCTATGAAGCCGCTGGTCAAGGTCATTGAGGGGGCAAATCAGATTCAATCCAGTAATGATTTGAGTGTACGGATTGAATATGACGGACCACCAGATGAAATTGGACAATTAATCGGGACGGTTAACAACATGCTGGGGCGTACAGAGGTGTTTTACAAGGAGCTGGAAGATGCGTACGGTGCACAGCGTCGTTTTGTGGCTGATGCTTCCCATGAGCTTCGTACGCCGCTAACGACGATCCGTGGCAACGTTGATTTTTTGCTCAAAATGTGGACTACCGAACCAGGAGAGCGACCGAATATGGATGAAGAGATGATTCGCGAGCTTTCTATGGAGGCATTAAATGACATGGCGGATGAAGGCAAACGGATGAGCCGTTTGGTGAGTGATATGTTGTCACTCGCGAGAGCGGACACAGGGAAAACGTTCGATAAGACTCCCGTTGCGTTGGAACCGCTTGTAAGTGAGGTTGCCCGTCGTGCTCAGTTTTTAGAGCGAACGGCCGAATGGAATGTGGGAGATTTTTCGTTGCTGAATGGTATTTATATGGATGGCAGCAAGGATTATTTGCAGCAAATGCTATTCATTTTCATTGATAATGCATTCAAATATACACCTGAAGGCACAGTCCGATTTGATGCCATTATTTATCAAGGACAGGTGGGGCTACGGATCAGTGATACGGGCATTGGAATGGATAAGAGTGAGGTTCCCTTTATTTTTGACCGCTTTTACCGGGCAGATGAGTCACGCGGGGTGACGGAGGGAATTGGGTTGGGGCTATCTATTGCCAAGTGGATTATTGATGAACATCACGGGTCTGTGGAAGTGGTTACGCGCCAAGGAGAAGGAACGACATTTGTCATCTGGCTTCCGGTCAGCTTTTCCGCGCCTTTGGAATAGGCTATAATAGGAAGGCAACTACATCATAGAATTGGCCGGTAGAGGCGTGGAAGCCCACAGCTGCCCAGTTTTGGAGCTGTATACTGTGTCGAAGAAAGCGGGGGCTCATTTTGGAAGTACTCAGAATTTCGCCCCGGGGTTACTGCTACGGCGTAGTCGATGCCATGGTATTGGCACGTCAGGCAGCCAGAAATCTGGACTTACCCCGGCCTATTTATATATTAGGCATGATTGTGCATAACAGTCATGTCACCAATTCCTTTGAAGACGAAGGGATTATTACACTGGACGGTCCGAACCGTATGGAGATTTTAAGCCAGGTAGAGAGCGGCACTGTTATCTTCACTGCTCATGGCGTATCACCAGAGGTTCGCAAGCTGGCACGAGACAAGGGGCTGACTACGGTAGATGCGACTTGCCCTGACGTCACCAAAACGCATGATCTGATTCGGGAGAAGTCTGCCGAAGGCTATCAGATTGTTTATATTGGCAAAAAGAATCATCCAGAGCCGGAGGGAGCTATCGGTATTGCTCCTGACCATGTTCATCTGATTGAAAAGGAAGAAGAAATCGACAGTCTTACGTTACCAGCTGGCAAAATCCTTATCACGAATCAGACGACCATGAGTCAATGGGACATTAAGCACATTATGAAGAAGCTGCTGGAGAAGTTCCCAGGTGCTGAGATACACAATGAAATCTGTTTGGCGACGCAGGTACGTCAGGAAGCGGTAGCTGAGCAGGCTGGACAGGTGGATCTGGTGATCGTTGTCGGTGATCCGCGCAGTAACAATTCAAACCGATTGGCTCAGGTTTCGGAGGAAATTGCTGGTACAACAGCTTATCGTATTTCTGATGTGACCGAGCTGAAGAGGGAGTGGCTTGAGGGAGTAGCCAAAGTGGCTGTGACTTCTGGGGCTTCCACGCCGACACTGATTACCAAAGAGGTTATTACGTATTTGGAGCAGTATGATGCGGCTAACCCGGATACGTGGGAGATTCAGCGAACCATAGATATGAAAAAACTGCTGCCTCCTGTACGGGAGAAGTCAAAAACGACGAAATAGTTTGTGATTGATTACAGCCGTTATTCGGATACAACCATCCGGATAGCGGCTTTTCAAATTGTTTTAATTTATAGATATTATTCGGTTAGCTTCACTAAGTTAGAATATTGAATAATTCGGGATAATTAAGCCTTGACGAGTATAGCTAAAACAGGTATAGTTGCTTTAACGAATAAAAGCTTAAAAGCGAACAAGCGTCTAAGTGTCATAATATCAATCTATAATGGGTTAATAAAATATGTATCATAGAGAGGAAGAAAAAAATGATCGTTATCGCTGGTGTTCAAACACCTGAAGAGCATATTCAAGCTATTGTTGAAGTTATTGAGAAAGAAGGATTGCAGGCTCATGTATCAAGAGGATCGGATCGCACGATCATCGGACTGATCGGTAGCGTAGAGCCCAAGCTGGCTGAACATCTGCGTCAAATGAAAGGCGTAGAAAATGTGGTTAAAATATCGAAGTCCTACAAATTGGCCAGCCGTGATTTTCATCCGGAAAATACGGTTATCTCCATTAAAGGAGTAAATATCGGCGGAGGCGAGCTTGTCATTATGGGTGGACCATGTGCCGTTGAATCTGCTGCACAGATAGATGAAATTGCCGGATTGGTCAAAGCAGCAGGTGCGCAAGTTCTCCGTGGTGGTGCTTTTAAGCCGCGTACAGGGCCTTATAGCTTCCAGGGAACTGGTGTAGAAGGTTTGATCATGATGGCTGAGGCAGGTCAAAAGCACGACCTCCTGACCATCACAGAGGTTATGACACCTGAATACGTAGACATTTGTGCGGAATATGCCGATATCCTGCAAGTAGGTACACGGAATATGCAAAACTTCGATCTACTGCGTAAGTTGGGTACTTGCGGCAAGCCAGTGTTGCTCAAACGCGGCTTTAGCTCGACTTATGACGAGTTCTTGAATGCTGCCGAGTACATCTTGGCAGGTGGCAATCCGAATGTTATGCTGTGTGAGCGCGGTATCCGCACTTTTGAAACCTACACCAGAAATACACTCGATTTGTCTGCGATCCCTGTGTTGCAACAGTTGAGCCATTTGCCGGTTATTTCTGATCCTAGCCATGGCACGGGTAGACGTGAATTGGTTGTTCCTATGACGAAGGCTTCGGTCGCTGCCGGAGCGGACGGACTAATTATTGAAATGCATACAGATCCCGATAACTCAATGACGGGGGATGGTGTACAATCCCTGTTCCCGGATCAATTTTCAGATTTGCTGAAAGATTTGGAAATATTGGCTCCTGCTGTGGGGAAAACATTTCACACGCCTAGTACCATTGCTTAAACCAATGTTTAACATTAATGCATAAAAGTTTTGCTGCAACGCAGTAATGAGATTTAAATTACCTAAAAGCCCGATGTTTCGGGCTTTTTGTGCTATTCAAATGTTATCAAGGGCGTAAGCATATCTAACATTAGTTTAAAAAATACCTTACATAGCTATTGACCCGTGTCATGTTTGAGATTTATAATGACGACAGAAAAAAACATTCGATCATGAACATTTCAGGGTTGTATAAGACTTAATGTTCGGAAAAATTGGGAGGAAGAAGACATGTCCGTTGAAAACGTATTGAAAACAATTCAGGAAAATAATATTGAGTGGGTAGATTTTCGTTTTGTAGATTTGTCTGGTCGTGCTCACCATATTTCATTGCCAGCTTCCGAAGTAGATGCAGAAACATTTGTTAACGGTGTTGCTTTCGACGGTTCTTCCATTCCCGGCTATCGTGGCATCGAGGAATCCGACATGGTTATGCTGCCCGATCCAGAAGCGGTTTTTATCGACCCTTTCACTCAGCATCCTACACTGAATATTCTGTGTGACATTGCTACGCCAGATGGCGAAAAATACGACCGCGATCCTCGCGGCATTGCAAAAAAAGCTGAGGCATTTCTGCAATCCGCAGGAGTGGGCACAGCAGCATTTTTTGCACCTGAGTCCGAATTTTTCATCTTTGATGATGTTCGCTACGAAAGCGGCATGAATAGCTCCTCCTTCTTCGTAGATTCCGAGGAAGCAGCTTGGAACACGAACCGTAAGGAAGAAGGCGGCAACCTGGGCTTTAAAGTGGGAGTGAAGGGCGGATATGTACCTGTAGCGCCAGTAGACACCCAACAAGATATCCGTAGTGAAATGTGCCGTTTGCTTGAAGAAGCAGGTCTGAGAATTGAGCGCCATCACCATGAGGTGGCTACGGCAGGCCAAGCGGAAATCAACTTCCGTTTTGACACACTCAAGAAAACAGCAGATAACCTGCTCGTCTATAAATACATTGTACACAACACAGCTCGTCAATATGGTAAAGTGGCAACATTCATGCCGAAACCAATTTTCGGGGACAACGGAAGTGGTATGCACGTTCACCAATCCATTTTCGATGGCGACACTCCTTTGTTCTACGAAAAAGGTGCTTATGCTAATCTGAGCGAAATGGCTCTTCATTATATTGGCGGTATTCTGTACCATGCACCTGCATTGATCGCTTTGACAAATCCAAGCACAAACTCGTTCAAACGTCTCGTTCCTGGCTACGAAGCACCAGTTAACCTGGTATTCTCCAAAGGTAACCGTTCTGCGGCTGTACGTATTCCAGTAGCGGCTGTTACTCCAAAAGGCTGTCGGATCGAGTTCCGTACACCAGACTCCACTGCTAACCCTTACCTTGCCTTCTCAGCGATGCTGATGGCGGGTCTGGATGGTATCAAGCGCAAATTGAACCCAATCGAATTGGGTTATGGTCCACTTGACACCAACATCTACGAGCTGTCTGACGCTGAAAAAGGTAAAATCCGTAGCGTACCTGGTTCATTGGATGAGGCTTTGGATGCTCTGGAAGCTGACTACGAATTCTTAACTGAAGGTGGCGTATTTACGAAGGACTTTATTGATAACTATGTAGAGTTCAAACGTTCTGAAGCTAAATCGGTGAACATCCGTGTTCATCCACACGAATATAGCCTGTATTTTGACTGCTAATAACTTGATTGCTTAGCTGCTTTGAATAACAACCACTAGCTTACGGGTAACAGTTGTTATTCAAGATAGGTCTCCGGTCTTATGCCGGGGACCTTTTAATATTAAAGTGAAAATTACAAAATAAAGATGTTAAATACGTTAACATTCACAACTTTGTCACATCATAAATGAAATTGAAAACATTTTTATACAAGTCTTGAACGCATTTATGAATACTGCTATCATAGCGATAATATCCACACCAGAGTAGAGAAGGGATGGGAATTTGTTGAGTAAGAGAGCCTACAATTTTAATGCAGGACCAGCGGCATTGCCGCTTAAAGTACTGGAACGTGTACAAGCTGAATTCGTAGATTTCCAGGGAACAGGGATGTCGATCATGGAAATGTCTCACCGTGGAGCTGTGTATGAATCTGTTCATAATGAGGCGCAGGAACGTCTGTTATCTCTGCTGGGCAATCCACAAGGCTACAAGGTGTTATTCCTACAAGGGGGCGCAAGTACGCAGTTTGCAATGCTGCCTTTAAATTTCTTGCGCGAAGGACAGACTGCGAGCTATGTAATGACAGGTAGCTGGTCGGACAAGGCATATAAAGAAGCCAAGCTACTGGGCAAGGCTCATATTGCCGCATCCTCCGCTGATGAGAAGTACATGCGTCTTCCGAATGTGGATTCCTTGGACTTGCCTGAGAATACTGCTTATGTGCATATGACGTCCAACGAAACGATTGAAGGTACACAATTTAAGCAATTCCCGGATACGGGGTCCGTACCATTGATTGTGGACATGTCCAGCGATATTTTTTGCAAGCCTTTTGATGTTACTCAATTTGGATTGATTTATGCTGGCGCACAAAAAAATCTGGGACCTTCTGGTGTGACGGTCGTGATTGCCCGTGAAGAGTTGCTGACTTCCTCACCAGACAATATTCCTACGATGTTGCGTTATAGCACATATGAAAAAAATAACTCTCTCTACAATACTCCCCCATCCTTTGCCATATACATGGTGAATGAAGTGCTGAAATGGATTCAGGAAGAAGGCGGTTTGGAAGGCATTGAGCGTGTGAACCAGCAGAAAGCTGCTTTGCTATACGACCGTATTGACAGTAGCGAAGGCTTCTATCGTGGTTGTGTGGACAGCGCTGATCGCTCTATCATGAATGTAACCTTCCGCCTCGCGAATGAGGATCTGGAAAAACAATTTATTAAGGAATCCGAACAGGCCGGATTTATCGGACTGAAGGGACATCGCAGTGTAGGAGGGCTTCGCGCCTCGATCTACAATGCTGTTCCACTGGAGAACTGTCAAGCATTAGCCGAGTTTATGGACGGATTCAAGCAACGTAACAGTTAATTACGCGGACATATATTTCGATACACGATATTTAAAATCGAAAAAGTAAATGTAGAGCCTTCCCTGAATGTGTATAGGGGAAGGCTTTTAGTGGTGTGGGTTGAAATTTTTGTCGTTTGATGTTCATATCTGTCTGATTTTGTTAAAATAAAAGAATGTGTATGTTTTTAATGTATACACTTTGGTTAAACTGTAGGTTATTTGTCTGATGAATTTAATGATGAAGGGAACGAAACGTGATGCCATTACATATTGTGCTTGTCGAGCCGGAAATCCCGGCTAACACAGGTAACATTGCCAGAACGTGTGCTGCAACCGGAACTCATCTGCATCTGGTGAAGCCACTGGGCTTCCGTACCGACGATGCCACGTTAAAACGGGCTGGACTTGATTATTGGTATGCTGTCCACATTGAATATCACGAGTCTTTTGCTGAAGTGCAGGAGAAATATCAGGAAGGCCGCTTTTTTTATGCGACGACCAAAGCGAATCAGCGATATAGTGATATTGCATTTCAGGATGGAGACTTCTTGGTATTTGGTAAAGAAACGAAAGGTTTGCCTCCAGAGCTGCTAGCTGCTAATCCAGATACATGTATCAAGATGCCTATGTCTGATAAAGTAAGATCTCTAAACTTGTCGAATTCCGCTGCGATTATTGTATATGAAGCGCTGAGACAAATGGATTTTCCGGATTTATCATAAAGAGCATCGAGTGAACAAGTATAAATGCGAATAAAGAACCAGGACCTTAGTTGCTAATAAGAGTTTCACCTTTGTTGCTCAAAGGTACATGACAGTGGAGCTTAAATAAAGGTTGTATGGTCGAAAATTTGCGAAATTTCTCAGCGAGGGCTAATGATAATTGGCTTTCCGGTCGATAAAAATATTATAGACATTCTGTACCATACTTTGATATGGTTCATGATTTTATGAAAAAATGTAATAAAATTTCCTGTGATCAGCAGGATTCGACAAAAAGACAGCGAATACTACATAAAGAATAGTGTCTTTGTACCTAGTTTTTCGCATGGTAAGAAATTTGTAAGTTATTACTCAATAGGAGAGGTGTACGATCACGATGAAACCTGCCGGTGTGGTACGTAAAGTTGATCAGCTGGGGAGAATAGTTTTGCCTAAGTCACTGCGTAAAAGATACCAAATGAATGAGGGAGATCCTGTCGAAATTTTGGTTCAGGGTGACCACATTATTTTGGAGCGTTACCGTCCAAAATGTGTATTCTGTGGGTCAGTAGAACAAGTGAACGATTTCAAAGACCGTTATATTTGTGCTCAATGCCTGACAGAAATGACACAGTATTCCTCCTAAATGAGGCAAAAGCATCACGACATTCGTTCGTGATGCTTTTTTTCGGATAGAGCCGTACGTCGGCTAGCATATTTAATTTAGTAGTAGACTATTAGGTAGCTATTTATAGAACAAAAAATGAGTAGGGACTGGACGCAAATTACCATCGGACGGTTTGTTTACGACTCGACCGTTAAGTATAAGCGACGAGGAACCGCCTCCGTCCAAATTATAGGCATCTTGAACACCTAGATTGTACATTTTCCCTTGCAGTTCTTCGAGCGTCGCGCCCGAACCCCCGCTTTCATTGTAGCCGTCTACGACAATAATGAGCAACTGATCATCTTTATAGTTGCCAATGACCGTACGCGGGGCCCGCTTGGGGGAGACTTTCCATTTGTCAGGAATAGGCATTTTTTGTCCCCTTTGCAGCAGGACGGGAACGAAGGTAGCCCCAAAGGCAGGCTTTAAGCTGTCAAGAGCACCTTGACTGTAAAATTTGCCACCGATAAGCTTGCCATCGTTACTCAGTCCGACGAAGGATAAATCCTTAAAACTGGACTGAAAGCCAGTAAGGTAGTGGCCGTTCAAGACAGTAGTGCTTAATGGATAGCGTTTGCCGTCTCCATCCGCAAAGCCGCCTGCATTGATGCCTGCAATAGCTCCGTGTCTCAAGACTGCACGCATGGTGGTTTCGGAGCCACCCAATTTGTCACTTCCCAAAGACATTTTCATAGCAGTAGGATCTTTAAGTTTGACCTTCATAGCGTAGCCATGATAAATTCCCGGGTTTACCTTAAACAATTCAATGGTAATCCGGTTGCTATCTACCCGCTCATAGGGAACCCCCAGTTTGGCGGTGATACGTCGATCATAGATGACCGCGGGCCGCTTGGACTGCGTAGAGGCAGTCACGACAAGCTGATTCATCGTTTGGGTCGTTTGCTTGTATAGCTCAGAAGTCCGGTGAATCGTAGACAAGGTGTATGTTGCCGTTTGCTTGGCTTCATCAAGCTGCTTGCCTACTGATTGCGTTTGTAGAGTGACTTCAGCTTTTTGCAGACTCGAAGAAGTAGACCCAGGAAAGCTCAATGAGGGATGCACTAACAAAATACACCCCAACAAACCGATAAAAGGAGCAAGGGCCAACATAAAGAACCGGTTCACTTGTTTTGCGTCTACATTCATTTTAGCAAGTCCATTTTTTTCTGAAGTGTATTGAGTTGCTGCTTGACTTCGTTTAATTGGGTATACAGTTTATTGCTGTTATCGGTCTTATTGTTTGCATTATCCTTCGTAAAGGTCAGTAGTTCATTGAAGGACTGGACTTTTCCCTGCAATCCGCTAACTTCCTTGGAAAGAGCAGTCAGTTGCTTTTCATAGTCAGATTTGAGTGCTTGAATCTGTTGGTCTGTATGGGTTTGCATCTCGTTTAGCATTTGCTGCTTCAAGTGATTGCTATACAGATAGGTTGCGAGAGCACCTAGTATAATAAGAATGAACCAAAATAGCAGAAAAGCCTTTACGGGTAACCCCTTTCTTGAATTGCTCCGCCGAGCTTCGGTAGGAGGACGTTCAGGTGAAGCTTGCATACGATTTTCAACTCCCGTGTAAAGTCAAATTTCCAGTCTTTATTTGCAGTTCCAATTCTATCATGGGCCTATTTATTTCGCAAAAGCGAAATAGTCGTATAAAAATATTGGAAAAAGAGATTGCATCGGAAGGAAGTCCTAGGATACAATTTCCTTAAACGTTTTTCGCTTCCTATACGTTCACATTCGCGCAATTTCTACATATGCAATCCCTAATTTTAAAATTATTTTCGCTACTAACTATGTATTTTTTTGTAAAATCAGGAGGTTTAGATATGAGAAAAGTATGGCAGGTGGTCATCATAGATATCCATCCTACAAGTATGCTGGGAACAAAGCTTATTTTGGAAGACCAGCAGGATTTGCTTGTCAGAGGGATGTCTTCCTCCGGAACGGAAGGCTTGGAGCTGGCTTGTTCCATTCGACCGGAAATCATTTTAATGGACTACAGGTTGCCTGAGGGAACGGCGGAACCATTTTTGACACAAATGCGGGCCTTGTCTCCGGACAGCCATATTGTTATTATGACGGATGAGGATAATATTACGTTGTTTCAGCAGCTAATTTCGCTTGGAGCAAATGGAATGCTATCCAAGCAGGCATCACCGAGCCAGTTAATCCATCTGATCAACGGTTTACGCGAAGGATTTGCTTCTTTACCAATGGACTGGATTCGGTGTGGAAACTGGCCCTTTATGCCGTTAATGGCATCCGAGCCTTTTGACGAATTGACACAAACCGAAGTGTTTATTATGGAACGTATTGTACAAGGTATTACATATGACAAAATTGCTATCGAGATCGAAGTTAGCCGGCGCTCCATTGATAATTATCTACGTAAAATTTATGCGAAATTAGGCGTGTCCAGCCGGGCGCAGGCGATTGAACGTTATGCCTTATATGCGCGTCAGATGAAGCAGCTATATGCCTGACGCGTCAGCCCGGAGATCATGACCTATTTTTCAGGAGAAGGAGGATGTTCATGCAATATTCCTTTGCTTCACGAACGGCTGCGATGTTGGCTTCTCCAGTGCGTCATATCCGGGAAAATGCGAGAAGACACTCCTTTATATCTCTGGCTGAAGAACTACCTGCACAAGAGCTGTTTCCGGTGAAGTTGCTGGAAGAAGCGGCCCATGATGTGTTTGGCTCCGGCCCTGACGCCCTCCAGTATGGTGAACCGGAGGGCTATTTCCCTTTGCGGGCATGGCTTGCGGGAGAGTGGGAACAGCGTAAAGGAGTAAGAGTACCACCAGGTCAAATCCTTCTCACGACAGGCAGTCAGCAGGCCATTGACCTGATCATAAGGCTGATGGTGGATGAGCGTGATCCGGTATTGGTTGAAAACCCTACATCTCCTGGATGTTTACAAGTACTATCTATGCAGGGTGCGCAGATCGTTCCTGTAGAATCAGATGGGGAAGGTGTCATTCCTGATAAGCTTGAAGCTTTAATGATCCGTTATCGACCCAAGCTTTTTTTTGCCACGCCAACGTTTACAAACCCGACGGGCTCCTTGTGGAGCGCGGCAAGGCGGCAGGAAATTTTGGACCTGTGCAGGCATCATGAGGTGCTAGTAGTTGAGGATGATTCTTATGGTGAATTGCATTTGAAGCAAAAAAATGAGTCCCATGACAAGAGTCCGCATGGTCAGAGTCGAAAATTTGCAGAGACTTACCCCTCACTATTTGCGCTGGATCATGCGGGCCAGGGAGGTCAAGTACTCTATATCGGTTCGTTTAATAAAACAGTTGCTCCTGCGCTGAGAACGGGTTGGGCTGCTGGTCCTGCACCGTTAATTGAAGGGATGTACGCCTTGAAGCAGCTGGCTGATATGCAATCCAGTACGATGAACCAACGGCTGCTGTTCCAATTGCTGACCAGCTCGCGTTTTCAATGGCACGAGCACTTAGCGATGCTGAACAAGGAATATTCGACTCGACTTCAATTAATCTTGGAGCTGCTCAAGCGCCCGTTTTGGAAAGACGTGACGTATCATATTCCGTCCGGTGGCATGTATGTATGGGTGCAGTTGCCCGATGGGCTGGACAGCGCATTGCTGCTAAAGGCGGCGTTACCCAAAGGCGTAGCCTTTATGCCAGGTGCGCTATGTGCGGTTGGCAGTGAAGGCGCGTCCCATATCCGACTCAATTTTAGCCATCCGGGCCGTGAGCAATTGCTTATGGGCATGAATCTGATCGGTGAGACGATCAGTGAATTTACTGCGCGGAGCTAGCAAAAACCATCGCCCCATGTCAGTCATCCTCCGCTTCCGCAGCAACGGTGGAGTAAGTGATTGGCGCTTCCGCAATCTGAAGCTGTCCACTGTCCTCGTCAAGCTCTGCGTCCATTCCAGTGGCCGTTTTAATGCCATGCTCTTGCAGTACTGCCGCATACTCGTTCAGGGCAGCTTCGCCAAACGGAGTCAGTCGATAGCGGCCGCGGGATACGCGCTCAAACCAGCCGTAGTAGTTGTGCTGAAGTACGGCAGCAGCTGTGCTGACGGCTGCTATGCGGGCTAGCTGCGCCGGAGCGGCTTCCCCCAAGCTCTGCAAGGCTACGGCTACACGCAGCGCTTTTTCCCGATAGGCAGTGACCAGCTTGCGTCGGGTGCTGCCGCCGATATTGTGGTCACCGCTGCGTGCGTGAAATTCCCGCAGCAGCTTTTCCTTGCGCGAGCCGGGGCGTACCTTTGCTGCATTGTGGACATTGTCGCTAGGCGCCGCAGGCTTACACAGTACCTCAACGAGCGGCGGCTTAGTTTTAAAATGGGTGACAGTGAGCAAGCCAAGTCCTAACTGGCGGCACAGTCCGACCAGCTCGTTCCAGCGCTGATTGACTGCCCCTTTTTTGGCACGATTCCGTTCTACAGCTACATATACATTGCTGCTTAGTTTCAAACGCTGCATGCCTTGCAGCACAAGCGCCAGGTTAAACGTCTTTTTGATCTCCACAATCAGTGGTGTCTGTTGCCCTGGCTTGATACCCACCAAATCGCAGTTGCGTACCTCTCCTTTGACTTCATATCCCAAGTTCTCAAAAAAGGCTTTCACCGGAGCGTACAGCTCCGTCTCATGCCGAACCGCCATGACTTCTCCCGCTCCTTTATCCCATTATTCCGAGCTTATATTGTACCATAATGCGTCAGGTCCGCGTCGTTGTTGTATATTTTAGCACAGTGTATCCCTTGTTTTTTTCGAAAAAGCAGAGAGACCTGTCATAAAAAATAGGTCAATTCTGAAATCAATCTGCATAGGTATGTATTACACTTTTTTTAAGGGGATTGCATCATATCCTGAAAGGCGTGACGAGTGTAGCCATAATCATCAGGAGTGGAGGATAGTCATTACGCAGTCATGGGAGGAACCGAGCATGAATATTTTTGAACGCGTTGCGGAGTACCGGGCGGAAAACAACCGTCTGGCCTGGAGCGGCACTTTTAGAGAGTATATTGAGATACTCAAGAAAGACCCGACGCCGGCGATGACAGCTCATGCACGGGTTTACAAGATGATTGAATCTTTTGGTGTAGAAGAGGTTGGGGGACATAAGCGATACAAATTTTTTGAGCAGGAGATCTTTGGACTGGATCGAGCGCTGGAAAAGTTGGTGGAGGAATATTTCCATTCATCAGCCAGGCGGCTCGATGTGCGCAAGCGTATCCTTCTTTTGATGGGACCCGTCAGTGGGGGGAAATCGACACTGGTCACGTTGCTAAAACGTGGTCTGGAGAAATTTTCGAGAACGGATCAGGGAGCTGTATACGCGATTGAAGGCTGCCCCATGCACGAGGACCCGCTTCATCTGATTCCCCATGAGCTGCGTCCCGATTTTGAAAAGGAGCTGGGTGTACGGATTGAAGGTAATCTCTGCCCATCCTGCCAGATGAGATTGCGCACGGAATTTGATGGCGATATTGAAAAGGTCCGCGTGGAGCGGGTATTTATATCGGAAGAAAACCGGATTGGTATTGGTACGTTCAGCCCTTCTGATCCGAAGTCACAGGATATTGCTGATTTGACGGGCAGCATCGACTTTTCCACGATTACGGAGTATGGTTCGGAATCTGACCCGCGTGCGTATCGGTTTGACGGAGAATTGAACAAAGCGAATCGTGGACTGATGGAGTTTCAGGAAATGCTGAAATGCGATGAGAAGTTTTTGTGGAATTTGCTTTCTCTGACCCAAGAGGGAAACTTCAAGGCTGGGCGGTTTGCGCTCATCAGTGCAGATGAACTGATCGTGGCTCACACCAATGAATCCGAGTATAAAAGCTTTATTGCAAACAAAAAGAACGAGGCGTTGCAATCACGGATGATTGTAATGCCGATTCCTTATAACCTGAAAGTATCTGAGGAAGAAAAGATTTACGCCAAGCTCATTGAACAAAGTGATATGAAACATATCCACATTGCGCCTCATGCGCTGCGAACGGCTGCCATTTTCTCCGTGCTTACCCGCTTGAAGGAGACGAAGAAACAGGGGATGGATCTGGTCAAAAAGATGCGCATGTATGACGGTGAAGAGGTCGAAGGATACAAGGAAGCCGATCTGAAAGAAATGCAAAGTGAGTTTCTAGAGGAAGGTATGTCCGGGGTAGACCCGCGGTACGTCATTAATCGTATTTCTAGTGCATTAATTAAGCAAAATGTGGAATCCATCAATGCCCTGGACATTTTACGAGCAATTAAGGATGGTCTGGATCAACATGCCTCCATCACAAAGGAAGAACGAGAACGCTATCTGAATTTCATTTCCGTGGCTCGTAAGGAATATGACGAATTGGCTAAAAAAGAAGTGCAGAAGGCCTTTGTGTACTCTTTCGAGGAATCAGCCAAGACGTTGTTTGACAACTATTTGGATAACATCGAAGCTTTTTGCAATTGGGCGAAAATTCGCGATCCACTCACAGATGAGGAACTCGACCCGGATGAGCGGCTCATGCGCTCTATTGAGGAGCAAATCGGGGTATCGGAAAATGCGAAAAAAGCGTTCCGTGAAGAAATATTAATCCGTATTTCCGCGTATTCTCGCAAGGGACGGAAGTTTGAGTATCATCATCATGATCGGCTGCGAGAAGCCATTGAGAAGAAGCTGTTCGCCGATTTGAAGGATATTGTGAAGATTACGACTTCGACCAAAACGCCTGACGCTAATCAGCTCAAACGGATGAATGAAGTGATTAAGCGATTGATTGAGGAGCATGGCTACACAGGAGCCAGCGCTAACGATCTGTTGAGGTATGTAGGTAGCCTCCTGAATCGGTAAGACGAAATAATAAACAAGTAAGTATGGTGAAACCATGGGTTGATCTGGATGGTGCCACACGGTTGTGAGGTATCCGATCAACGTGTTTCGTAGAGGGAATTCGGCAAGCACAGGGGATTTCAGGTGCTGCCGGATTCTTTTTTTGTATCATCAGGCAGTTGTGATTATATATTTTCTGAAATTGCTATGAAAAAAATCATAATCAATCTTCTGCTTTTTTAACAATTTCTAAAAAGTTGCCGATAAATATGGTAATGTAAAATCTATGTAAACTATTATTTGGAGGAACTTATGATTCATGTCGCGGAGAGTAGATTAAAACAGATACAATATATTGGTATTACTGATGATGATTTGGCTTTATTGCATCATTATCAGGGACTATTCCAATCTATTGTGAATGAGGTGGTCGATCGGTTTTATGAGCATGTAGAAAAGGTTCCGCATCTCATGTCGATTATTTCCAAATGGTCGAATATTGAACGACTAAAACAAACGCAACGTGAATACTGGCTTTCTCTCGCAGATGGAAAAATAGATGATCCGTTTATCGAACACCGTCTTTTTGTGGGGCAGGTACATTCCCGAATCGGATTGTCTTCCGATTATTATTTGGGCACGTACATTGCTTATCTTGATATTGCAGTGGACATTTTAAAGCGTTCGGGGATAGAGGACTGGTTTTTTATTGTGCATGCTCTTTCCAAAATGTTCAACCTGGATTCCCAGCTTGTACTGGAAGCTTATCAGGAAAAGGAAAAGGAACAAATCAACGAGCTGGCCGACGAACAAACGCAGGTGCTGACCGTTGTGTCCCGAATTGCGCAAAATTTGACCGGGATGATTGCTGAGCTTAGGGAAAATACGGATAATATCGCGGAGAGTGCCTGCAACACTGCTTATTCGCAGGAACATACAGAGGAATTGGTACAGCATTTGAGTGACGAGATTAAGCATATTGAGCAGATGAGCGGTACGATCCGGGAACTGTCCGATCAGACTCATCTGCTGGGACTGAATGCGGCGATTGAGGCTGCCCATGCGCAGGAAGCAGGGCGCGGGTTTCAAATTGTGGCACAGGAGGTGCGAAAGCTTGCATCTAATTCGAAGCAAGCACAGGAGCAAATTCAGCGCAAGGTGCTGGATATTGCCCGTATGCTTGACAGTGTACAATCCGAAACAGCTGCCACAACAGCCAGTGCCCGGCAACAGGCTTCCAGCTCAGAGGAATTGGCTTCGTTCACAAAGCTGATCGAAAACATGGTGAAGGAATTGGAAATGCTACAGCACTCCTCGGAAATGCTGCAGGTGTAAGATGTGGCTTGAATGTACTATGGGGGCAGCAAGTCGATTGGCTTTAGCGGCATGCGCTTTTCCTGTAGTTGTTGTCAGAACACAAAAAAACAGACCTTTTCAGCGGGTCTGTTTTTTTTGTTTAGTTCCAAGCTGACAGATTATAATAACGATCTAAGTTCACGTCGGTATTTGTTCAAATGCACGAACGACGGAATGACTCGCTTGGCAGAACGGAAGCCGCCTATTCTGATATTGCGGACCACATGATAGGGAGAGATCAATAGTGCGTGAAGCAGATGCAAATCATGGGTGCTCAATGGACGATATCGTTGATAGTAATCTATCGCGCGCAGCATCTTTGTCCCATTCCAAAGACAATTCCGATGAAGAAGATGGGAGAGATCTTTCATCCTTACATGTAGGGAGCAGTTTTCAAAGTCGATCAAATGGATTTTGAGCTGTTTGTCTTTAATCAGATTGGGATAATTATAGTCGCCGTGTATAAATGCGGCGGCTTTTTGCTCTTGAGCAATGGCTTCTCTAACTTTGGGCTGCTGTAGGCGATGGGACACTTCTTCACAAAGAGCTACGAGATGTGCTGTACCTCTGTATGGGATGAGGCGTTTTTTGTATCCAGCTATTTCATCGCTCAAGCCTTCATAACGGATTCTGGATGGCGGAGCTTCAGTGATAGGAAAGCTAACGGCACTGGAATGGAATTTGGCTAAAGTAGCAATTCCCTTTTTGAAGTCTATTCTTTTTGTGAATTCTGGTCTGAGTCCATGAACCCAATTGGTTAATGTATACGAAACACCTTCATAGGTCATGTAAGCCGTTTGTTGTACTGTTGGATAGACCTTTTGGCTGCGTGTAAACCCGCGCTCATCCAAGTAGGACAAGACACGTGTAATAAAACGGATCTCTTCTTCCGGAAATTTGTAGGGTTTTAAGCAATAAGTCGTATTAGCGGTCTCAATCTTGTGAATGTCCTTCATTTGACGGGTACGCTGAATTTTGATTCCGTACATCTGCTCAACGTTCGATAAAATCGACATTTTGATCCTCACTTTCTTTTATACATGAGCCCACTCTTGCAAAATATGGATGATTTGTAATCGAAGAGGCCACGACTGATCCCAATTGTCCAGGATTTCGCGATCTCTTGAACGATTCGGGTGTCGGGAAGCATGCCAGGCTTCTCGTGGTAGTTTATATAAAGCTGTAACAATCTTCCGTTCAGTACGGCTTAGTGGTTTACGCTTTTGGTATCCCTTCAGCAAGGATTGCACAAATTCAGGATTGAATTGAGTCGTATTCATAAGGGCCTTTGCCAAATCAGCATAGATTGAGCCGATTTTAGCCCGATCCCAATCAATGATTTTGAGATGACCGTCATCCGAAATAATGACATTTGGGGTAGTGATATCACTGTGTATCAAGGAGGGATGCCGATGTTCCATCCGAAGCAGCCTTATGATGGATGCATCCTGCAAATCCTTCCATGCTCGCCTGGATAAACGTTTGCAGTTTTCGCCGTGAGTATTGTACCAGTTGCGGTACGTTTTATCATGGCGACTGTTTTTTATCATTTTTCTTTGAAAAAGACGATCCTGGTTTTTCCATATCCGCAATTGTTGAATGGTCGGAGGGGACTTTCCTTTATCCATCCGATGCAAGCCGGTGGAGGTGGCGTGAAGTGTGGCAAGTGCCCGCCCCAGTTTTTCGAAATCTTCAGCGGTTTCCAGTCCCCGTCCTTTGATCCACTGACTTACATAAAATGGCGTTCCTTGATGTAGAGTCCATAACTTGCCGGAATGAGTGGGGAGCCATGCGGGCATGTAGGTATACTTTCTCTTTTTCAAAAGCCTTATATGACTCGCAGCTCGTTCCATCTGTTGAATCGTATTTGAACGGACCATCTTTGTACGACTAAAGGGCTTTAATGCATAAGTTCCCTTTTTCGTTTTCACCTGGATCACTGCATTTTTTCGGTATAATGATGAGACTAAGCTTGATTTTAACGGGATCAGGCCGAAACGACGGGTGATTTTGCGAATCTGTGCTTTAGTATAGGATTTCGCCATAAGAACCTCACTTGACTTTGGATTGAAGAAAAAGGTAATCCTCTGTTAGTTATCAGTCTATTCATGAAGAAATAATAGGTGCAGTTTTATGAAGCCATCTTCGTTCTTTTCCTATGTCACATTGGTCAAAAAAACGGAGCAGCAAAAGTTCGCTGCTCCGTTTTAATTAGCTCTGTATTTAGTTACCCTGATTATGACCTGGGTGATTAATATTCGTTGTCATCATCATCTTCGTCTGTATCCACGATTGCGCCAGATGATGCATGGATTTCAAGCTCAACGGTTCCTTCGTTGGTGAGTACCTTTACCTCGTAGATGAACTGTCCATCTTCCTTATCCAATTTAGAAGACAAAAGGGTACTCCCGGGTACGTGCTTAAGCGCAATTTGTCCAGCCTGTTTTTCAGTCAGGGTGATGTGATTTGGCTTGTTAAGGGAGGACTCGTCATTCGAGTCATGATCAAGCTCAGAATGGGAACGGATGGTTTTCCCAGTATAAGCATCAACATCTATATCCCAATCTTTATCCCCTTGCTGGAGATCCACCTCATAGTAGACTTTTCCGTTCTTGCGCTCCAGTTCGACATCTTCAACTTGTGCATTATTCCCCACAGCCTTCTTGGCAATGTTGGCAGCGGCGGTCGCTCCAATAAGGCCCGTAGGTTTAGCGGCCCATACGGCATTCGCTGAGACACCCGTAACTGTAACTCCAAGCAGAACCGTGGCTGCCATAATTCCTAATGTATAGTTTTTTTTCATTACATAATTCCTCCTTGTGCTATAAGCATGAATACAGCTTATCTCTTGAACATGAGAGGAACATAATAGAATCATGAGAAAACCATGAGAAAACATGAGCTGAGATGATCATCAAGTCGTCATGATTCGTTGTGCTCCTGTTTTTCTTTTTCCCACGTTATAGAGTCGATAGAGCCCGATACTGCATTGACCTGTACTACTGCTTCACGCCCATCTTTTACCTCAACCTCAACCAGATAGTAGAGGCCTTTGTCGTTGCGATGAAGCTCAATATCATCGGATGTTCCGTTAACTGCTTTGGCAGCAAGCTTGGCTGCTTCTTTCTCTGTAATAACGAGAGAAACCGGGTCAGGTTTATTAGCTGGATTCGATGTGTCTCTGGTTGGTGAGGTACCGGGTTTGTGATCTTGGGGCTCCTGCTTCGCATCTGTATAAGCCTGTGTCCGCTTAATGGAGTCGATGACACCGTCATAGGCATTGGCTTTTATATCGTACTTCCCTTTGGCGCGTTCCAGCCTGATCAGATAAAAATCACCCAAGCGTTGGGATTCGAGCACCTCGCCGGGATACTGATGCAAAACGGATTGGATGACGGCCTTTTCTTCCAATGGAGAAGCTGCTAACGACCGTGCCCAAGGCCACTGTAAAAGACAAATTGTAATCAACACAGCCGCCAGCGTACCTCCAATCACCCACACATAGATGGCTTTCATCGTTATTCCCTCCTTTGGCTTATTATTTTGGAACGGTAGGGAGGATGATCGTTGCAGTTGTTCCGCTCCCCTCTACACTTTCTAGCCCAATTTGAGCATGTATAGCTTGTGCAATTCCTGTAGCCAATGATAAGCCTAGCCCAGCCCCACCTTCCTCGCGGCTTCTGGCTTCATCCACACGATAGAAGCGGTCGAATACTTTAGATAACTTTTCTTCCGGGATTCCAATTCCTTGATCTGTGATTCTTATGCAGGGTTGAGCTGTACCGCCCACCGTATCAATCATCAGGTGTATCGGCTCGTCACTGTATTTGCGTGCATTATCCAAAAAGATAAATAGGAGCTGCTTCAGCTTATTTTCATCGGTATAGCCAATGCAGTCTGCCTGTACATCCAGTTGAATTTGTCGGGCGAACGCATTTTCAAATGTAGCTTTTAATTCTGTCGCTATTCTGGTCAGGCGTACAGGCTCCAGCGCGACATTCCATTGTTCTTCGTTTCTGGCCAACAGAAGAAGCTGCTCTGCCATGTCCTTCATTCGAATCGCCTCGGAATGGATCGCTTCAACGGATTCGGCGAAAATGTTGGGATACTGCAACCCCCGCCGTTTGAGCAGACTGGCATAACTTTCAATAATGGTGAGCGGTGTCTTCAATTCATGGGACGCATTAGATACAAATTGTTCTTGCCTGACGAAATTCCGCTCCAGCAGTTCAATCATGTCATTAAATGTTTCACCCATTTCGACCAGTTCGTCGCGTGATGATGAATTGAGCGGAAGACGTTTAAATTTCCCGCTGCGCTGAATTTCTTTCATCGTGCTAATCATAGATGTAATTGGACGTGTGATCAGTCTGCCGAGCAGCCTTCCCGACACCACGACAGGAATGAGCGCAATTCCAGTGACAGCCACAAGTACGATTCTGAGTACCTGTAGCGTCTGCATCGTCGGTTGCAGACTTTCGGTCACCTGGAGATTGACAACCTCGCCATTGGTCCAAATCATGGGGAGCGATACAAGAATGTAACGATTGCTTTCATAGGTAATCATGCAAACCTGCCGTGTTTCATCAAAAACGCCCTTCATCAAGCTAAGAGATTGCTCGGAAGAAGAGGTGATAGGGGGAAGAAAGTCGCCTTCTGGTTTCATCAGCCGAAGCATGCCATCCAGCGGTACATAGGCTCGGAGAAGATCCTCAGCGGCTACGGATACCGGAGCACGTTGAATCCCACGAACTATGTTCTCTGCTGCGGCCTCTACCTGGTCTTTTCGATTGTCTATCGAAAATTGGCTGAATAGGAAATAGATCGAAAAATTAATGGCTACAAGTAAGACCGCGAATAATAACGAGGTGTACGTATGGATTTTGTTTTGTAGCTTCATAAAGATTCCTTCAGTACATAACCAATTCCGCGTACAGTATGGATCAGCTCAGGGAGCTGGCGCGTAGGGTCGATTTTATTGCGCACGTAGCGAATATACACATCGACCACATTGGTATCGCCCATATAATCTATGCCCCATACATTCTCCAGTAATTGTTCACGGCTAAGTACCTGCCGCTGGTGTCTGAGTAAATGAACGAGCAAGTCAAACTCTCGCGGTGTAAGCTCAATGTTGTGCTCTCCTCGAAGAACTTCACGAGTACCTTCATGGAGACGTAAATCCCCGGCACTAAGCCATTTATCTACCCCTTGTGGAGCCATGTCTTTCGTTGCACCCACTCTGAGTGCGGCCCGTACACGTGCAAGCAGCTCTTCGATCACAAACGGTTTGGTAACATAATCATTGGCTCCCAAATCGAGTCCCTCGACCTTATCTGCAATGGAACTTTTAGCCGTCAGCAAAATGACAGGAACGTTCGCATCATGCTTACGAATCCTACGAAGTAGCTCGATGCCATTGAGACCGGGAATCATAATATCCAGCAACACTAGATCCCAATTGCCTTTGCAATACGTCTCCAGCCCATCAATTCCGTTTTTTTCTTTACATACTTGATAGCCTTCAAATTGAAGTTCGATCTCTAGAAGCCGGGCAATCTTTTCTTCGTCTTCTACGATCAAAATAGATTGTTTCATGATCATGCCCTCCTGTAGGCGAATAGCCGATACGGAAGTATTTTAGCATATACGGACAGGTAAGGCACTTCATAGCGCAGGGCAGTGAGGGAAGAGATGTTTATGCTGCGTTATATTTCTTGACATTAAAAAGGAATAAAATGTAATGGTAGCGCTATGATTTTGTTTTTTTATCCTTTATGCACAACAAACAAGCCTTTGTTTTGGTCAGTATGAACATTGTCTATGTGAGGAAAGTTGCAGTAACATAAGTTAAAACTATTCACCAGAACCGAAATAAGGGCAGACCGCGAGCTTGCCCTTTGTCGCCAGGAGCGTAAAATAAAATGAAGCGAAAGCAGGGATTCAAAATGCATAAGCTTGGGATGATTACGATTGGGCAAGCCCCCCGGTCAGATGTGACCCCTATCGTAGAAAGGGCATTGGAAGGACGGGCAGAGCTGGTACAGGCTGGTGCGCTAGATGGGCTCTCATTGGACTATATACAACAGCATCTATCACCGTCACCGGGAGAATATGTATTAACCTCGCGCTTGACGACCGGGGAGTCGGTGGTCATTTCACGCGAAAAAATCCAGCCACTGCTCCAAGACAAAATCACACGTTTGGAGGAGCAAGGCATACGTACTATTTTGCTACTCTGTACCGGTGTGTTTCCTGGATTGCATACCCGAAGCGCTTTTCTAATTGAGCCAGATCATGTGCTTCCTCCTGTACTAAAGGCCATGTCCAGCGGAAGAAGGTTGGGTCTCATTGGACCGCTCGAAGAACAGAAGAACAACCTCAAGCTTAAATTCAGCCCTTATGGATTGAATCCAGAGTTTGCGGCGGCCTCGCCTTACAGTGGCAGTGAGGAAGAATTTCACCGAGCAGCAGGACAGTTCAAGAATCAAGCCGATCTGATCGTACTGGATTGCATGGGCTATACGGAAACGCATAGAGAACTAGCGGCGCATTACTCAGGGGTTCCCGTTGTATTGTCCAATGCCTTGATTGGCAAACTGGTATCGGAAATGGTGTAAGGAGCTAAAAATTGGAGGTAAGAACTATGAGTCAACAACGTATTGAAATCAGTAAAAATGTATTGCAAAAATGTTTGGGACTTACCGCTGGAGAGACGCTTCTGGTCGTAACCGACGATGATAAAAAAGAATTGGGCGAGTCCATATATGAAGCTGGCAAGGCACTGGGGGCAGAAGCAGCTATTTTGACGATGAAGGTTCGTTCCAAATCGGGCGAGGAGCCTCCAGCCCCTGTTGCCGAAGCCATGCTTCGCTCCAACGTTGTTGTATGTGTCACCCGGTATTCGCTGACACATACAAGTGCCCGTAAGCAAGCCGCAGCTGCTGGAGCACGCCTGGCGACCATGCCTGGCATGACAGACGATATGTTCATGAATGGAGCAATTGCTGCTGATTATCCGAAGGTCAAGGCGCTGACCGAAGAGGTGACCGCATTGCTGACTGCTGCCAAGCAGGTACGGATTGAAAAGGATGGATATAGTCTGAACTTTACCATAGAAGGGCGCAACGGTGTTCCCAGCACAGGTATGTATTTGAATCCCGGCGAATCGGGGAACCTGCCTTCCGGTGAAGCGTATATTGCTCCGCTGGAAGGAACGGCACAGGGTCAGATTGTGGTGGACGGTTCTGTAGCGGGAATCGGTGCCTTAAAAGAGCCGCTGCTGCTGACGGTGCAAAATGGAAGATTAATCGCGGCAGAAGGGGAAGCCGGACAGTCCCTGTTGGATATGCTCGGCGAAGGCGATGGTAGAATGCTGGCCGAATTTGGTATTGGAACGAATGATAAAGCCCGCATTACAGGTGTTGTGTTAGAGGACGAGAAAGTATATGGCACGATTCATGTCGCTTTTGGCAGCAATAATACCTTTGGGGGAACTGTCGCTGCGGGTGTACATATTGACGGAGTCGTACAAAAACCGGATGTATATCTGGATGATCGTCTGATTATGAAGGCTGGTCAGTTGCTAGAGCGATAAAGGGAGGAAGTTATCATGCTTGGAATGATCAGAGTGCTTACCATGCAGGACAAAGCAGCTATCGACCTTCACGGCCGGGTTATTGAGCAGCACTACGGGCTGCCTGTCACCAGTGTATGTATCCCCGATCAGCCGAAAGGAATCTACGATGATATCACAGACCGGGAAGCGGTGCCTAAAATTGTGCTCGCGGCGCAACAACTCGTTGAACAAGGCTGTACGTCTATCGGTATTAGCTGCGCGGCTGATCCGGCGCTAGAGGAAACTCGTCAGGCTGTATCTGTACCTGTATACGGGGCGGGGTCCTGTGCGGCACTCTTGGCTCTGACATCGGCCAGCCGTGTAGGCGTGTTGACCATTTTGGAGGAGGCTCCGCCGCTGATTCGCCGCATTTTGGGCGATTCCTATATCGGTACAGAGCGTCCCATAGGTGTGCAGACGACACTGGACTTGAACACTCCACAAGGTAAAGAGGCAGCTATGGCAGCAGCGTTACGGCTTCAGGAGAAGGGGGCTGAGGTAATTGTACTTGCCTGTACAGGTTTTGTAACAATGAACTTTGCGCCAGAGCTGGAGCGTACACTAGGGATTCGGGCTATTGACCCGATTGTGGCGTTGGGTGCAGCTGTTTCGGTACGCTAGCAGCCACTTCGTGTGGGGTACAAGCAGGATAGTTCTTAAACTTCATTATAAATAGTTGAATATTAAAATAAACCGCCTTTTCCAGAAAAGGGCGGTTTATTTATGTTCCATTGAGCTCCTAAAGATAGGAATGGGCTGGTGTGGATAGATTTGACCAAGCGGTAAAAGGTTTTGTTTTGTACACTTTTTTGGTACACTATCCTGAAAATTAGATGAACTAAGGATTTTGCAAAATAAATAGCAGGGTGGTCTGTCTTTATGAAAATACCGGGTGTAACAGTTCAAGAGCTCATGGCAATACCCGTGTTGAAGGAGGCGAAGGTATTAAGCGGAGAACAAGGGCTAAGCCGGGTTGTCCGGTTTATTGACATTATGGAAGTCCCTGACCTGAAAGGCTGGGTCCGGGAAGGTGTATTGTTAATGACAACGGCTTATTCGATCCGTCATGAGCCTGAGGTATTGTGTCAAATTATTCAATTACTGCATCAGGGCGGGGCGGCGGCGCTTGTGATCAAGCCTACCCGCTTTCTCACGGAAATTCCCCATAGTGCGCTTGAAGAAAGCAATGCCTGTGGCCTTCCTGTGATTGAGATTCCAGCCGATATTCCCTATACGGATATTACGCAGCGTGTCATGGATATGGTGTTGAACCGACAGGCAGAGCTGCTGCGACGTTCGGAAGAAATCTATCGAACGTTAACGACGATGGTGCTGGAGAACAGTGGCATACAGGCTGTAAGCGATAATATAGCAGAGCTTTTTAAAGCTCCGGTTGCTTTGGTTGATAATGGTGGTCAAGCCATTGTCACTTCACCACAAGATTGGGATTGGGCGAAGGTACAAGATGCTCGTCATTTTCCAATTAGTGTGGATAAACGTACAGTCGCCAAGTTGGTCATTGCCCGCAATGAACTGGATGATATGGAGCAGGTTGGTATTGAGCAGGCACGGCTGGTGATGGCGTTAGAATTAATGCGTGAAAAGGCAGTAGAAGATACGGAAAGCCGACTACGGGGGAATTTTATAGATGAGCTCATGACACCTCCGTTGCCGGTGCGGCATGAGGTTGAGCGGAGAGGTCGTCAATTGGGATTCAACCCGGAATATAACTGGGAGGTGGCTGTACTGGAAAGTGCTACGGCTCCGCCAGAAGAGATTCTTTCTGGGTTATTGAGTATCGAATCGACCCGACGGCGTGTGGTGTCTCATATTGAGTTCCGTTCAAATCGTGCGATATTATTTCTGCCGACTCTTCAGCCGAATGATCATCAGAACGCACCTGGCTCTGATCAGGAAACGTCCTGGAGTGATACGCTGAAAAACTGGTCAACTGAAAAAGCCTGGGGTACCGCCGATTATTATTTAGGCATCGGAAGTGCCAAAAAGTTATGGGAGCTGCTGCAAAGCTACAATGAAGCACGTCGTGCCATTACTGTAGCCCAGCGGCTGTATCCTGATAAACGTGTATGCAAATACAGCGATATAGAGATGCACTATATGCTTGGAGAAGCGATGGACAAAGAGGAATTTTCAAATTTGTTTGAACGCAAGCTGGGGAGACTTCAGCAATATGATCGCTCACATGGCAGTGACTTACTCAAAACGTTATTTTATTATTTGGAAAACAGGGGCAGTCTGGTAGATACAGCCAATTATCTTTTTATACATCGTAACTCAGTAAAATACAGATTGGAACGGATACGCGACATGACAGATTTTGATCTTAACGATCCACGTGAGCAGTTTATATGTCATACATGTCTGATTCATTATTATTTGCGGGAACATAGGTAGCTGGAGCATTTTTTTAATGCAGGGAGGGCAGGACATGGATAAAAAAATACTGATAGCGGACGATGAGGCGAGCATTCGGAATGCGCTGGCTTATGCGTTAAAGCGAGAGGGTTTTTTGGTGGAAACTGCTGTTGATGGGGAGGACGCCTTGGAAAAAGTGCGTTTGTTCCACCCGGATGTTCTCATACTGGATGTGATGATGCCCAAACTGGGTGGATATGAGGTGTGCCGCCGTTTGGAAAGTCGGAAGGGCATCGGTATTTTACTGCTGACGGCCAAAAACGATATCGTTGATAAGGTACTCGGGCTGGAGCTGGGTGCGGACGATTTTATGAGCAAACCGTTTGACCTGAGGGAGCTGCTCGCTCGTATTAAAGCATTGGTACGGAGACTGGAGCGAGAAGGAGCGCCTGCCCCGGAAGGAACGGAAATGGTACTCGGCCCATTACGGGTACGTCCGTCCAGCCGAACGGCTGAACTTGGAGCCATAGCGCTGGATCTGACCCCCAAGGAGTTTGATGTGCTGGCGCTGTTGGTGTCTCATGCCGGGAGGGTGTATACACGGGACGAGCTGCTAGAGCAGGTATGGAGCTTCGATTATGTGGGCGGAACGCGTACGGTGGATATTCATATCCAGCGCTTGCGCAAGAAGCTTGAGCCGCATCAGGCGATATTGCAGACCGTGTATGGTATCGGCTATAAGGCAGAGAAAATGACGTGAACGAACATCATTCACTCCATCAGCAAGGAAGCTTGCGGTCCACCGACCAACAGAAACGCAAACGCAAACCTACAGGCTTAAGCCTGCGTTGGAAATTTCCCCTGGTACTGGCGGCTTTGCTGCTGTTTACTGTCGGTGTGCTGAGCTGGCTCGTGCTTACTGGCATTCGCGCTAACCAGACAGACCAAATGGAACGCAGTTTAAAGCGCCAGGCCGAAATTGTAGAAATGCGTGTAAAACAGTCTTACCTGTTGGGAGTGCGCCAATCACCGGAAGGCTTCATGAAGAAGCAGGCGCCCCAACTCGCAGTGGAACTGGGCGTATCCAGCAATATGCGCGTTATTTTATATGATGGTCAGGGGCATGAGGTTGGCAATTCTCTACCGCTGGCTTTTAGAACAAATGTCAGCCAGGCCCTTTCCTATGCGCTCCAAGGCAAAATTGCGTATATTACGGAAGGTAGCGCAGTCACCTATTTGGCTCCGCTTCAAGGTCCGGACGGCTTACTGGGAGTGGTACAGCTTCATAGCTCAACAGAAGCGCAGCAGCAGTTCTACCAGGCTATTGCCCAGTTGTTTCTATGGACAGGGGGTGCGGTGCTGGTATTGAGCTTTATTTTGGGCTTAGGCTATGTCAGCCGCCAGACGAGAGATATCGGACGACTGACTCGCGCTTCCGAACAGATATCGGCAGGGCATTATCCGGAAACCAGACTGCTGCGGCGGCAGGATGAGCTGGGAAGACTGGATGAAGGAATGCTCCAGATGAGTCATGTGATCCGGGAGAGCATTACCGCGCTGGAAAACGAAAAGCTTCGGCTGGAAGAAGCGGTTCAGCGTTTGAGAGAGCTGGAGCAGCAGCAAAAATCTTTTATTGGAAATATCAGCCATGAACTGAAGACTCCATTAACCTCTATTCAGGCTTATGCTGATTTACTGGATATGTATGGGGATGATCCTGAACTGGTGCGTGAAGCGAGAGAAAGTATCAGTAAGGAAACAAAACGGTTATACGAGCTTGTCGAGGACTCGCTGCGGCTATCTGTGCTGGATAAATATGATTTTGAATTGCATACAGAGGCTGTGAAACTGCATTCGTTGCTGGAAGATGCAGGGAGCCGTATTCGAGGAAAAGCGGCAGCGCGTAGGCTGAATTTTTCGATAGATACCGTTCCTGCCCAGGTGTGGGGAGACCCTAAGCATCTGATGCATATTGTACTGAATTTGCTGGATAATGCAGTGAAGTACAATCGGGACGGTGGATGGATTACGTTATCGAATCGAGTAGAACAGGACACCGTGATTGTGTGTATACGCAATTCCGGCCCATGGATTCCTAGGGAGCAATGGGACATGATTTTTGAGCCGTTTGCTACCTTAAGTCGTGATCGATCTCGTCAGGACAGCGGTACGGGACTCGGTCTTCCTCTGGCGCGCAGACTGGCGGAGCGCATGGGGGGAGAGTTGCAGCTTACAGCTTCAGATCATAGTGGGTTAGAAAATGACAACGGGCATACAAATGTAAGTGGGAATGAATTTTCGCTTAGACTCCCTCTCTTGGTTCACGATGGCTCCCTGTAAATGGCCAACTGTTAGCACAGGGCTAAAATGGTGTCTTGTTTACAACTTGGAAACAATCCGATGTATTCATGAGATGTTCGGGCATTAAACTGGGGGTATCGTTAACAAGGAGGCCGTTGTACATGATAAAGAAAAACATAGACAGCTATGGGCAAAAGAACGGCTCCTCTCATCGCGAAGATTCCCGTACAAGAGTTTTCAGACAGAAAGCCACGGGGGTGCTCATGACCGGCTTAATCGCCGGGGCATTGTTCAGCGGTTGCGGCATGAAGAGCGCAGGAGAGACAAATCCAGCATCCGGTATGAAACCGGGCCAACAGCTTACTGTGATTGACACGGATGCAGCCCAGCAGCAAGTAACGGACGAGCTGGTGGTATCGTCTATCGACAGGCTGGGGGATGTCTACGCGAGGTCTTGGCTGAGCGACGAAGAGCTGATTGTGGAGCGTAAAACCCAGCTGTGGATTCATAATGTAGAGACAGACAAGGAGCGGATTTTAACACCAGGTCGTAAGGCTCCACAGTTACTTGCTGTGGTATCACCGGATCAGCGCCATGTCTTTTTTACTGAAGGTAGCACCAGCAGCAAATATGATATTCAAGGCTACATTTTGGAACTAGGCAGTGGTAAGGTTACATCGATCGGCAAGCTGGATATGACTAACGAAGTGAGCTGGAGCGATGAGAATGATCTCATTACAGGCACACCGGATGGTAAAATCCAGCTGATTGGTCTGGACGGAAAAGCTAAAGAATTGAGTTTTCAAGATCCGAATCGCTCTGAATTGATGTCTCATGTCGAAAAAGTGGGTAACGCCATATTTTATACAGGCAGTGATAAACAAGGGTATCCGGTGCTGAATCGGTTCACCCTCAATCATCCTCAGGCTGTGACCATTGCAGAGGGTGCCATGTCCTTTGCCGTGTCGCCTGATGGTAAGTCAATTGCCATTGAAAAGCGGAAATGGAATACATCCGAACCAGCCCGTATGATCATTTTGGATGAACAGGGCAAAGAGAAAGGAATCGTCGGTCAAGGCACTTTAATGAGTCGTGGAAGCTGGTCCAGCGACGGGTCCAAGCTTGCTTATTCCATTTATGATGAGGATCAGCAAGGCATGAGAGGGCTGTATGTGTTTGACCAGTCTACGGGTAAAACCACTCCGGTTACGACCGATATCCAATCCTATGACAGCCCAACGGTATGGAGCCCATCCGCCCGGTTTTTATCCATGTACCAGAACATCTCGGAAGGTGGAAAACAGCTCAATCAAAGCTACATCGTCGAATTTAAGAGGAAGTAGTTTCTGGACCCAGTCGTACACGAGGCTCATCGTTGACAAGGAAATCATACCAGCGGTTGCGAAACCGAACCTGAGGTCCATCAGCGGGGACGTGTGCCTCCATTCGCAGCGCTTCTGGGATTGGACGCGGATGCTGGCTTTCCACCACGGCCCGATCCTCTTCCAGCACCTTGCCACTGTATCTGGAAAAAATGTGGCCCATGCCCGGTACAAATCTGGCAAAATTACGTCCAGCCAGTCCGTAGATGGCAGTTAACTCTTGCTCAATCGGAGTGAAGGTGACGAAATTAATAAACTTGCTGCGTCCTTCCTTGGCGGGAGTCAAAATCCATTGCTGTGGAAAGGTATATTGTAATAAACCTTTCCCGTTTTTTACTCGAATATGATTGTCATCCGCTTCAAACTCGATATGAATGTCGGTGGAGGATTTTTTACCGATCGTTTTGTTATGGACAATTGGCAAATGAGCGACATCCAGCACGCTCTCCACAACTCTCGTCAGATGTGCCTTCCACACGGAATCGTAGGGAGACAAAATGAGAGAGGGGTCCTCCAGCTCGGGGAAAATCTCCAGAGGAGGGGGGGATGTGGATGTTCCCAACCCTGAGTTTATCTCAGACTTTGAGCCAACGGCCTGAGGATATACCCACAGCAGGCCGGCTTTTTCAATCACGGGATAGGCATAGGTATGAGCAAACTCAGGAATAGCCCGTCCCGGATGTGCCGGAATATCCACACACTGCCCACTCTCATCGAAAGACCATGCATGATATGGGCATGTGATGTGCCCGTTTTGACAATAGCCGAGCGACAAATCAGCTCCTCGGTGCGGGCAATAAGCATGGATGGCATGTACCTGACGATGATCATCACGGTACAGGACAATATCTTTGCCAAGCAATCGCTTTTTAAGCGGTTTATTTTTTAGCTCCTTGGACCAGCCAACGGCGTACCAGGCAATCGGGAATACCTGCTGGTCACTTTCACGAACTTCACGAAAGCTGGGATGGGTGTTCATCTATATCAGCGCTCCTCGTTCTGCTTCTCAATTATGACCCGTGGGTCATTTATTATATTAGTATAATACACCCCTGATCCAAAACGAAACAGGTGTCCTGAAATTGGCAAGAAACGAAGGTCGCTTAAGGTTGTATGAAATAGTAAAAAAAGGTGCATATCCTTTTTAGGAATGCCCCTTTTTTAAATTAGGCTGGCTATTTGATTTTGTATGACTATACAAACTTACGATGATGTTTCTTACCGTCATATGAGAATAAGGCAAGCTTACCCTCAATCAAGGTTTCCAAATGAACGGTGCGCCCCCACAGCTGATATACATACGGAAGTGTGCGCTCCATATATTTTAAATCCAGCTCAATGCCTTCGTACTGGTGCTTGAGCTTCAACTCGCCCGTATGCAGGTAATCTCCATCCTCGACGACGATATAAGGGGAGCCTCCATTCACACGTGAAAACACGAGCTGATCCCGTATGTTTTCCCAGGATTTATCGGTGATTTTCCAATCGGGTCCCCGTTTCTCAAACACGTACAGATCCAAATCCTCTGTCAGTTTCTTGGTCATGTAATTGCGTATAAAAGAGGTGTCTGAGTCGAACTCTCGTACCTCGAACATTTTAGCGCGTCCTTCGCCCGGTTTGCGTCCTTGTCGCTCTTGCTCCTCACGGGTTGGGTTATCCCATCGTTTTTCAATATCCTCAAATATTTTCAGTCCCAAATAGTACGGGTTCAGGCTTTGCTTGGAAGGCTGTACGACAGAAGCGTTCAGCATCGCAAATTCAACGGTTTCCTCCCCGGTTAAATCCAGTTCCCTTACAATCCGCTGGTGCCAATAGGAGGCCCAGCCTTCATTCATGATTTTGGTCTCCATTTGGGGCCAGAAATACAGCATTTCGTCCCGTAGCATCGTCATAATATCCCGCTGCCAGTCCTCCAGTACCTCCGAGAATTCCTGAATAAACCAGACGATATCTTTTTCAGGTTCCGGTGGGAACTTGCGTACCTTGATGCCCTCGGTCTCGGTCGGATCATGCTGCTTCGCTGTTTCCAGTGACCATAGATCATCGTAAGGCCCAGGAGGGCGCTGGCGTTTTCCAGGTTCTTTCTGCTCCCGGATTTTGAGCTCCATATAGCGTTGTTTATCCAGATGCCTTGGTTTGATAATCTGTGGGTCTACATGCTCTTGTATCGCCAGTACAGAGTCAATGAAGGATTCCACAGCCTCTGACCCGTATTCCACTTCATAGCTGTTGATTCGATCTGCTGTGGCCGACATACTCTCTACCATATTGCGATTAGAAGCTGAGAAGCGAGCGTTGTGTTTGAAAAAATCACAGTGTGCCAGTACATGGGCGACAATCAGTTTATTTTGCACCAAAGAATTTCCTTCCAGCAGGAAGGCATAGCAGGGATTGGAGTTAATGACCAGCTCATAGATTTTGCTCAATCCAAAATCGTACTGCATTTTCATCTTGTGAAATGTTTTTCCAAAACTCCAGTGGCTGAAGCGCGTGGGCATACCATAGGCTCCGAACGTGTATACAATATCCGCCGGACAAATCTCATACCGCATCGGGTAGTAATCGAGCCCGAATCCATCGGCAATCTCCATAATTTCTGATATCGCATATTCTAGCTCCTTCTGGTCGGTACTCATCCCACCGATCCCCCTTCCCGTTTGCGAAAAAAGGTACGTAAGGCTTGGTATACCTCACCTTTTTCCTTGATGACATAGTACATAAACTGATCCTTTTTAATATTCTTGTAGGCTGACATCAGCGTGCTGCTGCGATTATATTGATTCACTTCTCCATAGCCGAACATATTGCTCCGCTTTATAAGTTCCTCGATTAGCTTCACACACCGCTCATTGTCCGAGGTCAGGTTATCGCCATCCGAGAAATGGAAGGGATAAATATTGTAGCTGGAAGGAGGATATCGTTTGTCGATAATCTCCAGTGCTTTCAAATAAGCGGAAGAGCAGATCGTGCCGCCACTTTCTCCGCGGGTAAAAAATTCTTCTTCCGTAACCTCTTTAGCCTCGGTATGATGCGCGAGAAAGACAATTTCCACCTTTTCATACTGACGGCGCAAAAAGCGGGTCATCCAGAAAAAGAAGCTGCGAGCGCAATATTTTTCAAAAGAGCCCATCGAACCTGAGGTGTCCATCATAGCTATAATCACCGCGTTGGATTGGGGAATGGTCTTCTCTTCCCATGTTTTGTAGCGAAGATCGTCCGGACTAATATGGTGAATGCCCGGTTTCCCCTCACGGGCGTTGCGGCGCAGATTTTCGAGAATGGTTCGTTTCTTGTCAATGTTCGCTTGCATGCCTTTTTTACGTATATCATTAAATACGATAGATTCAACCTCAATTTGATCCTTGTCTTTTTGCTGTAAATTCGGCAATTCCATTTCCTCAAACAGCATATCTTCCAGTTCTTCTATGCTGACTTCCGTTTCCATAATATCGTGTCCCGGCTGGTCGCCGGCTTTCTCACCTTTACCTGGCTTCTGGGAAGCAGGATCACGTCCAATGACATCCCCCACCTGACTGTCGCCATCTCCTTGGCCTACATGCTTTTGCTTTTGATAGTTATAAATGAAGCGATATTCATCCAGACTGCGAATCGGCACTTTAATAATCTGTTGACCGTCCGACATAATAATATTTTCTTCCGTTATCAGATCGGGTAGATTTTGCTTAATGACATCTTTGACCTTCTGCTGATGACGTTGCTGGTCCTGGTACCCTTTGCGATGCAGCGACCAATCTTCGCGGGATACGACGAATGAATATGGCTGGCGTGGTTCCGGCATTATTAGGCACCCCCCAAGTGGATACACGGCACAGTTTGGCCTTGTTGGTTATTAAGTATATTCACGGGGATGAACGATATGTGATGGAACTCGATTTAAATTCTGCCCGTTTGCTTTTATAATGAAAGTAAAAAATGTAAAAAAAGAATGGAGAACCTTGGGTTATGGAAGAAATTGCAGTACTTATAGTAGACGATGAGCAGGGGTTGCGGGATATGCTGACAACGGTGTTAAAAAAAGAAGGATTCCTTCAAGTCAAGCATGCTGCAACGGGTCGGGAAGCGCTGCAAGTCGTGATGGAATCTCATGTGGATGTGATTGTACTTGATGTTATGCTGCCTGATAACGATGGGTTTGAGGTGTGTCGTCAAATGCGTCTATATACGGATGCCCCTATTCTTTTTTTGACGGCAAGAGATACAGACCTAGACAAATTAATGGGGTTTGGTATCGGAGGGGACGATTATATTACCAAACCGTTTAACCCGCTGGAAGTCGTTGCGCGTATGAAAGCTCGAATGAAATATCGGAAAGTTTCGACAGTGGCCATGAAACCGACCTTACGCACTTTAGATTTTGGATATTTTCGTCTGGAACTGGAATCCGGTGTATTGTATGTGGAGGACAAGCAGGTCGATTGTCCGGCACGTGAATGGCTACTGCTGGTATTTCTGTGCAAGCATCCTAACCGTATTTTCAGTGTACGGCAGCTTTATGAGGCGATATGGAGCGAGGCCTTCTTGGGTGATGAGAAGACTGTAGTGATTCATATCTCCCGTTTGCGGAAAAAAATAGAACCTGATCCCAAGCACCCGCAATTTTTAATCAATGTAAGAGGACTTGGTTATAAAATGATGTCAGTCAAGATGGAGGAGCAAGAATGAACTCTCTAGTTAAGATGTCCTTTCGTTTTATGAAAGTAACATTATGCTTTGTACTGGCCTATGTTCTATGTTTTGTTATTTGCACGATCTTATATATTTTTATAAAAAGTATATTTGGAGCATCTCAAAATATAAATATTGATCTATTCTGGACAGGACTTGGTATCGTGCAGAGTGTTGTGTTCATAGCTGCCTACGGATGGTATATAGGCAAACCTTTGGTGTATGTAATTAAATGGATTGGAAATATTGCGACAGGGGAATTCCAAGCGCCGCTAAGTGAACTGGAACTGCCAGAGGGCAAAAAAAATCAGAAAAATAGTTATAAACCTCCGTATCAATTGTATAAAGAAGTTTTTGAACAAATGAACATCTTATCGGCTCAATTGCGCAGCAATGAGGAAGAGAGAGTGGAATTAGAGAAACGAAAACAGCAGTGGGTAGCAGGTGTAAGCCATGATCTCAAAACACCATTATCTTATATTGAAGGATATGCGGCTATGCTAACTGCTCAAGAGTATGACTGGTCTGATGAAGAAAGAAGAAGCTTTAGTATGGGTATCAGTGAGAAAGTGACGGAAATGAAGCAGTTGATTCAGGATTTGAATGCTTCTATGCAGCTTAAGGAAGGTCCATTGCCAATCCAATTGGAGAAGGAGGACATTGTGGAGTTTCTCCGTAGTACAGTCATAGATATCGCTAACCATCCTTCAGCCGAGCAATACGAATTTTCTTTTACGTCAATGGACGCGGCATGTATTATGCCCTTCGATAGTAAATTATTAGGCAGAGCGCTGCAGAATTTTTTGATTAATGCTATCATTCATAATCCTCCAGGTACACACGTTTCCATGGAAGTAAGCAAAGCGAACGATAAGCTTCATATTTCTATCGAAGACGACGGAATAGGAATGAATTCCAATGAGTACATGCAGGTATCTCATTCCCAAGGGCATGGAATACCTATTGCCAAAAGCTTTATTGAGGCGCATAACGGAACGCTTCATATCCTTTCAGGCAGTAAAGCGGGTACTAGGATGGAGATTTCACTGCCGCTAAACATCTAACTTTTTAACATTTGATCTCACATTTTGCAGTTTGCTCGGTTTTTTTGCCTGTTGTTTAGGGACTGTTTACCTGATGTTTACTTTACTTCAGTAAACTGTATGTAACTTAAGCTTCAGCATTAGAAGTCGAGAGGAGATCAGGAAATGTCTGAATATGTAATACATACACAGCAGCTAACTAGGCGTTTTGGAAAACGGGAATTTGTAAAACGAATAAATCTCCAGGTACCCGGACAGCAGATTTATGGATTTTTAGGACCTAATGGGGCGGGTAAAACAACCACGATTCGTATGCTACTTGGGCTGATTAAATCCACATCCGGGGAAATTGAGATTTTTGGGAAGAAGCTGAAGGATCAGCGTATGGAAATATTGAAGGATATTGGTTCCTTGGTTGAATCACCTGCCTATTATGCCCATTTATCCGCATATCGAAATTTAGAAATCGTTACAACCATGCGTGGACTGCCGACCCGAAGAATTCATGAAGTGCTGGATTTAGTGAGATTAACCAAGGATGCGTATCGTCCGGTAAAGGGATATTCCTTGGGGATGCGACAAAGACTGGGGATTGCTATGGCGCTTATTGCCAACCCCAAATTATTGATACTTGATGAACCGACGAATGGTTTGGACCCGTCTGGTATTCAGGAAATTCGGGAGTTAATTATGAGCCTCCCTGGCGCTTACGGAATGACGGTACTGGTTTCGAGCCATTTATTAAGCGAAATTGAGCAGATTGCAACCTATGTAGGAATTATTAATCAGGGTGAAATGATCTTCCAGGGAACGATGAAGGAACTCACCGCCAAAAGCAAGCCTCAATTATTCATTGAAACCCCAGATCCTGTTCTGGCTGCCGGTGCACTGATTCAGCATGGGTGGACGGCCGGAGCTGAATCGATTGAACAAAATGAGGTCGTGACTCCTATTGTAGATCGGCAACAATCTTCGGAGATGATCAAGGTGCTTGTGGAACACAATCATCCCATTTATCGGGTCACAGAGAAGAAAAAAACATTGGAGGAGATATTCCTGGAACTGACAGGTAAGGAGCGAAGCTTATGATACTCCGGGTTATAAAGGCAGAGGGGCTTAAGCTGAAGAAAATATGCTGGTGGATTCCTCTTATACAGGGGTGTGTACTTACAGGCATGACTGCTGTGGAATGGTATCTTTACTTTCGGCAAGGACCGGGAGGTGTCTACGCTGGTTTTGCCGTTATGTTTATGTTCCTTTCGTTTGTGATGCTGCTTGGCGGTACACTTTTGGCGAGCATTATGGCCGGTACAGAGCATGATACTCAAACATGGAAGCAGCTTATGGCCATGCCTGTTCCCAGAAGTTATATCTATTTATCCAAAATCGTATGGATTGTGATTCTGCAGTTGGGTACCGCCTTGATCACTGTAGCAGGTATGAGCCTCATCTGGGTGTTATATACAAACGAACCCATTCCTTGGCGGATCATGTTGTTACAGCCGATTAATGCAAGCTTGGCTACCCTACCAGTACTTGCAATTCAACTTTGGCTGTCTACGCTTTTCACTAATCAGGCATTCCCATTAGCGTTTGGTATATTCGGTTCAATTGCAAGCTTGTTTTTGGCACGCACAAGTATTCTGTGGATTAAAATATTGCCTTGGTCGTACCCTGCATTATCAAGTCCTCTGATGAAGGAACACATGATTTGGGTGATCGTTGCTTTAAGTGCAGGAGTCATCTTTACGGGACTTGGTACACTACAGTTTACCAAGCATGAATTCAAATAGAGAGGAAAAGATACATGGGCTCTATTTTACGCGTGGAGACAATAAAGCTTCAATGGATCATGGTTTGGATTCTCATTATATTGGATGCGATCATAAATTCTTTAATGGGAGTCCTGGAACTGAATGATTTGAAGCAGTTTTTTTCACCCAGTTGGTTAACTTTATATACTTATTCAGCGCAATTTCACTCTATGTTTTTTTATCCGCTCTATTGTGGAATTATTGCTTCTCTTTTGTGTGCGTACGAGCACCGGGATGGAGGATGGAAGATTTTATTGAGCAGCCCGTATCCTCGTCAGCAAATTTATTATGCAAAATATATATTGCTCATTCTCATACTGGGTCTGGATCAGCTTATATTTATAGTAGGCTATTTTGTAAGTGGAAATATAGCAGGTGCTCCAGGAGAAATCCCTTGGTCTGTCGTTCTTTCTACCGGTTTGGGAGGTTGGCTCGGGATTTTTCCCCTGGCAGCACTACAGCTTATGCTCTCGATAAAAATTCGGAATTTTGGAGCTTCTCTGGGAATGTCCATTTGTTGTGTGGTTCCTAATATTGTCATAACAGGCTTTCACTCTTCCATAGGTGCGTGGTTTCCTTTTACGATTCCTTATTATATTATGATGCCGCAAACAGCGACTTATGCACCCAGAGTTGAGCCTTATAGTCTCGGACTGATTGTCATTTTTACGTTTTTAGCCTATCTGTATGGTGGAAGAAAGATGTTTGTGAATAGGGACTGGTTGTAGTTAGGATAGCATGAGGATGTAATCCCAACCATTATTTTAATGGAGGAGGGCAAAATTGTGGAAGCAGGTAGTCATGAACACTTAATGGATATAGACGGAGTGTATGCAGAAATGTTTAGGCTGCAAGCCTCCTCGTATCTTTCACAACGAGAACGTGGTTTTGAGGAAGGAGATCTGTCGCCCTCGTTAGTAAGGACGACAGGTGGAGCCTAAGAAAGGACAGATGCCCTCCTATTGTAGGAGGGTAATTTTTTTCTTCACCACAAAAGTCGAGTTACAGCCATACTCACAATACCGACAACGACGGTAGCCAGCAGGTTTTTGCTCCACAAGGCGGTCACTAGCGTAGGAAGAACAGCCATAAGCACTTGCCCATTAAGAGTGACTGAGGTTTCGGTTCGAACGAGCAGATTTTCCATCACGAGGGCCGTGAATATGCAGATGGGAATATAGGAAAGCCATTGTAGCACTGGCTTGGGTAGCGCCAGCCTTTGCAGCACGACAAAGGGAATGATCCTTGGAATCGCCGTGACAATCATGGCACCGATAATGATATACAGGACATTGGGATTAATGTTCATTTGTCGGTTAACACTCCAATCGTTGCGGTGATCATGGTCGCTATAATGACGGCGATATGTGATGGCACCCACCAGGCCAAAAGGTACATCAGAACAGCCATACATAGCACAAGCAGCAGACGATGCTTGAGTTTGGAGGTCTGGACACTTTGGAGCTGGGAAATGAGCAGGGCAAGAAACATCGCTGGCAAGGCAAAGTCCAGACCAAAAGCCTCCGGCCGGGAAATCCAGTTCCCGAGAACCCCTCCCGCTACACAGGATGCAATCCAGGCGAGATAAGCTGTAATATTAAGCCCGTTCATCCAGCGGTCACTGACCTGCCCGCCTTTAGCCAATTTATCCGACGCTACTCCAAAGGATTCGTCCGTCAAAAGAACACCGATGCCTATGTTTTTCCACAATGAATATTTAGAAAAGTAAGGAGCCAGCGACGCACTTAACAGCAGATGACGAGCATTCACAATGAAAGTCGTTAAAATAATGACGGATGGAGGACTGGCTGCAGCCAGCATCGAGCACATGATAAACTGGGAGGCTCCTGCGTATACAAGCGCCGACATGAAGGCAATTTCCATGGTGCTAACCCCTGATGAAGCGCCCACAATGCCTGCCGCGAACCCAATACATACATAACCGAGCAATGTAGGAATACAATCTTTAACCCCTTGTAAAAAGCTGAGTGAATCGTGCTTCGTTCCGCTCAACTCCGAAGCTATGGACATTTTAACCTTACCCCCAGTGTATAAATTTTATAATAGTATATAACGTAAGTTGTAAAGTATCAATATATTATACGTTTGTATGTTATGTTGAATAGTTCCTGCAGGAGAATTGCTCTTAAAAAGCTGTTTTACTGTTGACAACCCAATGAAGGCTATGTACTTACCAAAAAGGTTCGGTCGTGTTCCGGTTCCAGACGATTTGGCAGCAGCCAGTCATCCAAAAGTGGTGTTCAAATGTGCTCCCGATGAGCTCTTCGAAATGGAAAATGAGCAAGAACTGATGATGAATCAAAGCAGCTCGGATGTGTTCATACAAGGGCTGTTTTGACTGAATGGGGAACTCGTAAAAAAAGGGCGTCCCAGTCAGTTCATGACTTATGGGACAACCCTAAGGTGGTGATTTATATAAGCTCCTGCCGCTTTTTCAGATATCCGTAGAGAATAATTCCCGAGATCGCGCAGATGGCTGCGCATAGACCGATAACTCCATATCCCGCCTGAAGTCCGCGCAGTATGCCAAGCTCAGTGGTTGCGCCGTAGACTATCTTGACCCCTTCGATTACCCAGCCGATCACATAGTTGCCAATGACACTACCTATGCCCATCAGCGTGACGACGAACGTAATAGCTGTATCACTGTCCTTCGGATATCTCCTTGCTATGAACGCCATCACGGTCGGATAGATCATTGCAATACCTGCACCTGATACGGCAAAGAGAAACGCCAGTCTCTCTCCACCCGCGATTGCTGCGAACGTACATATCGCTGAGAAGGCGGAGAATAGAATCGTCGAAAGCACGAACCCCATCCGGTCTGTGAGTGGACCAAGCAATAGGCGCCCCAACGAGAAGGTAAGAAAGAACGCTGAGAGCATGCTGGACGCCTCCACCGTGCTCCATGAATACGCTTTCTCTAAAAAGTTGACCAGCCAGCCCCCAACTGCGAGCTCAGAGACTACTCCAAACGACAGGATCATTACCATCATCCAGAGTGCTGGATCGCGGGTTAGCGTCTTGAGTGAGGTTCGATCCTCATGCTGCAAATCGTCTCCCGGGAAGGTGCTGAGCAGTGCGGCCACAATCGGCAGCAGGCAGAGCGACAACATAGCCAGATACATCCCCCGCCAGTCCAGCATATGTCCAAATACCGTCAGTGACATGACTCCCGTCGCCAGCAAAGGGGCGACTGTTGAGCTGAGCCCATAGAAAAAGTGGGACAAATTCATCATCGTGCCGGTATTTTTCACAAAAATCCTCGCCCCCAAAATTGCGAGCGCAATCTCCAGCATGCCGTTCCCGATATACATCAAGAAGTAGGACGAGGCGAAGAACGGATACGTGTGCGACAGATAGATGAACACTCCCGAGATGATCATGGAAGCAAAGGAAATGATGCTGACCGCCTTGATTCCCCACTTACGGACAAGGACAGCGGTGAACGAGCAGGCAATCAAATAACCAAGTGCGTTTAGAGACAACAATGTTCCGAGCTGCTGTTCATCCAGATTGAAGTCGAATTGGATGCGTGGAATGGCAGGGCCTTTAATATTTTCCGAGATGCCAAATACAATAAAGCCAATAAAAATTGTCGCCAGCTGCATCGTATACATGTGGCGGGACTTGCGGGTTTGCAGATTCAAATTTAGTCCCTCCTAGATAGCCAAACTTGATTTTCTCACCTGTTGGGTGTTCAGGGACGGAAAAGTCATAGGATAGCAGCCCTCCTTCAGGATATTACAATAGTTTTGAAAAAAGTTTTAATAAGTGAAAAGTTTAAGGACATTTATATTCAATGTCAAATGTTTTTATTGCATGTTGAAGTAAGCGAGGAACCTGACCATATTACAATTACAGTAAATTGTAGCATGTCTACTTCCCGTTTAAGCTTTGTATTACCTTGATCGGCTACACTTAATTTACTGTGGATAATAAGTCATGCATCCAAAATTGCAAAAGATAAATGATATTTTACGATACAGTCTATATATAGCGAACACACAGTCTTTTGTGTATTCTTCTTATATAGACTTTTGGATACAAGGAGGCATCGTCCGTGGATTCAATGCAGCATATTATTGGCTCTAATTTGGCTCAAATCAGGAAGACTAGAGGATTAAGTTTGGATAAGGTGGCTGAACTGACAGGGGTCAGCAAAGGGATGCTGGCTCAGATTGAGAAGGGGAAATCCAATCCTACGGTAACAACCCTTTGGAAAATTGCGAACGGTTTGCATGTATCCTTCTCCACCTTTCTCAAACAAGATCCGCCGCAAATCACGAAGATTCGGAGGGAAGACCTGCATCCGGTTATTGATGAGGACGGTAACTATTTTGTTTACCCTGTATTCCCGTATCACGCTGAAAAGAAGTTTGAGGTGTTCACGGTAAGTCTGAAGCCAGGCTTTACACACCAGGCAGAGAAGCATTTGGGAGAGGAAACGATTCTCATGATCCGTGGGGAAATGTACTTTGAAATGCAGGGGCAACAGCTCAAGCTGAGTGCAGGGGATGCCGTGCAATTTCAAGTATCTGACATACATACCTACCGGAATGATTCGGATGAGGATGCCGATTTTTATGTATTGATTTATTATGCGGATTAGTGGGATGATTAGCATAGTCTAAAACAGGCTTCCACATCATGATTTTGCAAAATCCTGAGATATAAAAAGAGAGCAACGAGGAAAAGAGAGGAAAGAATCCATGGAAAGCAAGTACATCCGAGAAACCTACTGCTTCAAGACGTCCCGAGTATTTCCCAACGATATCAACAATCATAACACGCTCTTCGGCGGCCGATTAATGTCGTATATCGACGATATCGCATCTATTGCAGCTGCTAAGCTGTGTCGTACGAACACAGTTACAGCCTCTACGGATTCGGTGGATTTTTTGCTACCTATCCATCCGAGTGATTCTGTCACGCTAGAAGCGTTCGTAACCTGGACAGGCCGTAGCTCGATGGAGGTGTTCGTAAAGGTAATTCGTGAAGGACTGATGACTGGTGACCGAAAAATCGCAGCCACCGCCTTTCTGACCTTTGTGGCATTGGACGAGAACAACCGTAAGGTGACTGTCCCGCAGGTGATTCCAGAAACAGAAGAGCAGTTACAATTGCACCAGACGGCTCCATCACGCGCAGCCATACGGCGTCAGCGGAGGGAAGAAAGCAAACAGTTGGCTAGTTTTTTGACAACAGATTATCCGTGGGAATTGTAACGTACTAGAGATTATCAATTTCATCGTTTTACGTAAAAAGGAGCCGTCTTTTCCGTTAGCAGTCACCATGTCTGCTCGGAATACGGCTCCTTTTGAAAATAACTTGAGCTATTCTACTTTAACTACACGGAAATGCTGATTCGTCCCACCATTATCGCCCCATTGAATGGCTTTGGCTCCATCGGCGGTGGCGCCTTCAGAAATATCGATCAGCTTGCCGGTTGCCCGATTTTTCAGCTTGTAATAACCACCGGTTACGGATACTAATTGCCAATGCTGACTGGACCAGCCTCCGTCACTCCACTGCTCAATAACTGTACCGTCTGTTGTGGTACCGCTTTCAACACCAATTAGCTTTCCGCTGTTGCGGTTCACAATTTTATAATATCCGCTGCCTGCATCCTTGAGCTGCCATTGCTGGTTTGCAGCTCCGGAATTTGCACGCTGCTCCAGGTCTGCGCCGTCCGTCGTTGCATTGCCAATAATGCTTAGTGGCTTATTGCTCTTGCGATTCACTAGCTGATAATAGGCATCCGGATCAATGGCAATTGGCGTTGTTATCCCCTCGACCACACCACTGGCGGTGTCAATATTAATGCTGTCGAACCAATCCATGGCTAATGAAGTCGCTGTTGGAAAACGCAGTGGCAGCCATACATATTGAGAATCCTGCACAGGACCGCTCCACGCACCCGCCCAACGGTCGCCCAAATACAGGTATGAAGTTGTCTGGGCACCTTCAACAGGAATCACGTAAGCCGACTGTGAACCATATGTCGTACCGTCCCCGAAGTTTATCGTATTACTCCAGGTTCCTTCAATGCTGGATGCGGTAGCATACTTGGCTTGATTGGGATTCCAGCCGGTTGCCCCGGATGTAATCAGGAAGTAGACGTCTCCTTTTTTGAACATCGCCGGAGCTTCACGATATTGTCCTGGCCAAAGTGTAGTCACCAGCGATTCAACTTGCAGAAAATCCGGTGTCAGACGATAGATGTTCAGATCCGCGTTTACCCGGGTAGCCGAAATGAGGTAAGCTGTACCGTTATCGTTGTATACGGTCATATCGCGCGAATCGTGATCCAGAGGACGGAAGCTGCCCTGATACGTGTAATCGCCGTCCACGGTATCGGAAGAAGCGACAGCCACTCGGGCCTCGTTGTAATTAACCCCATTCTCCTTATGCATCCATAATACGTATTTACGTGTTTTTTCATTGTAAATCACTTTCGGACGTTCAATATTCGAAACATTCAGCTCTACAGCGGAGCTGCTGGTTAGTACGTTTTTACGAAACTCCCAGTTTTTTAAATCAGAGGAACGGTAGGCGGATACCGCCTTGAACGTGCCGTTGGGATTACGATTTTCACCAAACCAATAATAGTAACCGTCTACTTTAATCATACCACCCCCATGGGCATGGACCACGTTTCCATCTGTATCTTTAAACTGAATGCCATTCACAACATTCGCTGAAGCGGCTGAAGCGATCTTAGGTGAAAACATCTGAAAAATGCTCAACGTCAGCAAAATAGAGAGCATAATACACAGCAAGCGGGCAAAATCATATTTCATTGTTTCGTCCTCCTCTGTATGCGTTATTTTAAAGCGCTTTCATTAATAGGCTCTATGAAGTAGTTTTAATAGAGATGCTTATCCCAATTGTATCCATATTGAATTGAAAGTGCTAGAGTAGTATATTGACCATGTACACGGCACACGCCATCCATATCTAACAGACTTCAATCGAACGGTGAGTGTTACAAACTGGCTGATATTCATTAGATATACAGGAGGCAACCATGAAAATATACGCGATTGATACGAGCAAGCCGGAAGCTGAGGAGCATTACGAATTACTGGTAAATCGGGTTTCGCTGGAAAAGCAGCACAAGTTAGATCGTTTTTTACATCGGGAAGATGCTTTGAGGGGCTTATATGCCGATGTGCTGCTAAGATGGTTGGTCTGCCGGCAATTGAAGGTATCTAATGCCAGTCTTCAATTTACATACAATGCGTTCGGTAAGCCTTCCTTGATAAATGCACCCGCATTCCATTTTAATGTTTCTCACTCGGGAAAATGGGTGGTGTGCGCTATTGATGATCACCCGCTTGGAATCGACATTGAACAGCTCCGTCCTATTGATTTTGAGGTAGGCAGAGTGTGCTTTTCGGACAAAGAGTATGATGCGTTAATGCGTCAGGACGCAGACAACCGATTGTCCTATTTTTACGATCTATGGACGCTTAAAGAAAGCTTTGTGAAGGCCGAGGGGCAGGGACTAACTCTACCGTTGAAGTCTTTTTCATTCGAACTGAAGGCACAACCGTTCATAGGCTTCACGACAGAGGGCTTTACCACCGAGTATTGTCATTTTAAGCAGTATGAGTTGGATCAGGATTATAAAATGGCTGTCTGTGCAGCTCATGACCAATTTGCCCAGCAGGTGCAGCAGATAGATATAAATACACTACGCTTGGAAGTGGCAACACAGGCGTAATATGAAGTGGATATGCGTATAGTTGAAAAAAGGAGATGAGTGGCGTTGACATTCGTTTTGTTCAAGCACGGCCGGTTGCATGGGGATTGGGCTTCCAAAGGAGACTCCATCGTTGTACAGCAGGGTCGGATACAAGCCATCGGATATGCTCGGGAGCTTGAATTGCAGTTGACCGGTAAGGAATATGAAACTGTGGATTGGGAAGACGCCTATGTACTGCCAGGCTTAACCGATTCACATATGCATTTGTCTATGCATGGTATGAAGCTGGCTATGCTGGATTTAACATCAGCTACCTCCAAGGAAGAGATGCTGGCTATGCTGCGCAAACGGGTCGCTGTAACACCGCCGGGAGAGTGGATTTTAGGACTTAACTGGAATGAAAATGCGTTTATTCCTGTTGAAATTCCGGGTATAGCCGAGCTGGATGCCATTACAGATCAGCATCCGGTATATCTCACTCGTACGTGCTTTCATACGTTCTTGGCCAATTCAGAGGCATTTCGGCGTGCGGGTATTAGCGAGGACACCCCTGACCCGGCTTCTGGAGCCTATGGACGAGACGCACATGGACGGTTGAACGGATTGATTTATGAGGAAGCATCCTTTGCCTTTACTAGCGTGCAGCCAGAGCCGGATTATTCGGTTAAGAAGGATACGATTCGGCGGGCTTGCCTGGATGCGCTACGGCTTGGTCTAACTGCTGCGCACACGGAAGATTTACGTTTTTTGGGCAGCGTGGAGACGATGCAGCGAATTTACAGGGAGCTGAGGGAAGAAGGTCTTGCTTTTCGCACACACCAGCTCATCTATCATCCCTTTATGGAAGAAGCGCAAGTGCAAGGGCTGCGTGCAGGTACCGGAAATGAGTGGTTTAAAATCGGTGCGATTAAAATGTTTGCCGATGGCGCTATTGGTGGAAGAACGGCATTATTGTCAGAACCTTATAGTGATGCTCCACATACCCGCGGAATGGCGATTCAACCGCAGCCAGAGCTGAATCAGATGGTGGCAGCTGCCAGGGCCGCAGGCTTTCCAGTGGCTGTACATGCTATAGGGGATGGGGCAGCGCACATGATTTTGACAGCGATGGAGGCCCATGTGCTCACGGAGGAAAGCGGTTTGCCAGATCGCCTGATCCATGGACAGGTGCTTAGGAGGGATTTGATCAAGAGAATGGCGAAGCTGCCGCTGATTGCGGACATCCAGCCCCGTTTTGTCGCAAGTGACTTCCCTTGGGTACTGGATCGTGTGGGGAAAGAACGGACTGAATATTTATATGCCTGGAAAAAGCTGCTGGAAGCAGGCATTCCATGTGCTGGAGGTAGTGACGCGCCGATTGAGCCGTTAAACCCTTTTCTTGGTATTCATGCGGCAGTGACTCGCGCCAAGCCCGAAGAAATACATGAGGGCTATCTTCCCGCTGAAAAGCTGGATGTACATGAAGCCATTCGTCTGTTTACCACGGGAAGCGCAGTAGCAGCCGGGGAAGCTGATGAAAGAGGGGCGATAGCTGAAGGGAAAGCCGCTGACTTTACAGTCATTGACCGTGATGTATCGGAAAGCCCGCAAGCTTTACTTGACGTGAGGGTACGAATGACAGTTGTAAACGGGAAAGTAGCATATCGGTCATAGGCTGGTGATAAGTTGTATGCCAAAAGCCTTCAACTTCACTTTTCACGTGAGGTTGAAGGCTTTGTATTTTATAAACCACGCTGTATAAATCGGTCTGCGTTTTTTACACTGGACCACAGATCAGAGCTGGCTCCGCCCGGATACCAGTAGGCGAAGCCAGCAAACCCAGCATCCTGCCCCAAGCGATACTTACGAGTGAAGGATCGTCCTTCCTCAAGCCACAGCTTATGAAGCTGTGTGTCTTTGTAAGACACGGTATACTGCTGAATATCCTCATTCCAGATTGGTTTGGAGACGGAACGGGATACTAGCTGGTTTTGCTGATCTAGTGATATATCAGAGGAAGCGATTGAATGTCCGCTAGCGTTAAGCGTCCAGTTCCGTGTAAATAATGGCAACGCCAAGATCGCTTTCTCCGGATAGGTGGTTTGTACAAAACGCCGTACGCTTTCACGGAGCCATGGCAATGAGGACACAGAGCCGGGGATCGAGCTACCTCCCCAATGCTCGTCATATCCCATCAGGATCAGATAGTCTGCCGCAGCGCCAAGCTGTTTATAATCAAAGGCGGCAGTCCAGTCCGTTCCATAATCAGGAGATACACAAATCGCCAGTACCGTATTCTGACTCTTCAACTTAGCTTTTAATTGTTGGACGAACAATGTTAAATTGGCACGATCCTGACCATCTACATTTTCAAAATCAATGACAAGTCCGTTCAAACCGTATACAGATACGGCATTGGCAAGCTGAGTTATAGTTTTATTCCGTAGAACCTCACTGGATAGAATTTGGTGCGTCAGCACCAGATTGGAACGGTTGCCTACCATAGCCCAGATATTTTTATGATGCTGTTTGGCCCAGGTGAGCAGCGACGAATTAGTATAGTCGCTTATACTACCTGTTTCATTTAGAAAAAACCAACGTGGTGACAGGGTGTTGATGTTGGATTGGAGCACCGTATTTTCAAACTGCTGAACGGTTTGATCATATTGCCAGCCTAGTCGGATGGAAGAAGCCGTGGAAGCAGTTTGGTTAGCATGCTTTGTTGAATACGTTAGCAGACGCTCCAGCAATGCCGCTGTTTCTTCGCGGGTTAGAGAGGATGCTGGACGAAAATAGTTACTTTCACCTTTCATAAAGCCGTAACGATTTACGGTGGTTACCGCATCAAGAGCCCAATCTGCAATTTCCCCAGTATCTGTGAAGGAGGAAGTAGCATTTCCTGATCCGCCCGAAGAACGGATGAGACGTGCGATCATCAAGGCCGCTTCTTGACGGGTTATAGGACTATTAGGTTGGAATGTGGCAGACGTTCCCCCCTGAACGATATTGAGTTGAGAAGCCGCTTCAATCCATCCATAGTACCACGTCTTTTTGGCAACATCTCGGTAGGAGGAAACGGCTGCTTGTACAGGCTCCAGACCGAGTGTACGGTCCAGTGCGGTAACCCATTCGGCTCTGGTAACAGCCTTTTTAGGAGAGAAGTAACCAGGTTGTGTACCGTTCAAAATTCCTTTAGCGTGCAGGGAAATAATAGACTGATAGGCATAGCTGTGTGCAATATCTTGGAACGTAGCGCCGGATGATGCTGCTGCTGGAGCAGCTAAGTATGAAGTGAATGTTGTGATGGCTGCAGTTGCTGAAAGGGTGAGCCTGGTTAACCAACGTGATCGTTTGGAACTCATACCAAATAACCTTCTTTTTTATGATAGATTGTAGATTCATATATCGTTACTCGACGAATAATACTATCAAAAAGAGGAAAGTTATTCATTGCTAAATTGCTGGAAAAACACCAAAAAACCCGCTACCTATGCGGCAACGGGTTTGATATTGGATAAACTATGCTTTTTTGGCATACATAATACCGATAGTCTGTGGACCACAATGACTGGAAATGACACAGCCTGCTGTAGTTAGCAGTACCTCTTGTGCGTTCGTTTCTTCTTTCAAGCGAGCTTGCAACATCAGCGCATCTTCCTCGGCCAAAGCGTGCACGACAATAATGATATCGTTATCCATCTGATCTCGTTGATTCAGAGCGTTTTGCAGCATCTGATCCAGTGCTTTTTCACGTTTGCCGCGGACTTTGTAGGCAGGCGTCATTTTTCCGTCAATCACTTTGATCACCGGACGAATTTTGAGCAGACTGCCAATCAGGTTTTGCATGCCTGAGCATCTTCCGCCTTTATACAGGTATTCAAGTGTATCAATGACAAATTCCGTGTCTATTAACGGCCTGGTTTTTGTCAACATGTCTACAATCTGCTCTATCGTATTGCCGTTGGTTGCCGCACGAGCAGCTTTCATCACAAGCAGGCCAAAGCCGCACGACAAATTCAAGGAATCAAAAACCGTAATGCGACCTTCCGGAAATTCGGAGGCAGCGAGTAGCGCATTCTGGTACGTCGATGATAGCTCGGAAGACAGACTGATATATAAAATGTCGTCCCCTTGTTCTATGTAGGGCGCAAAGGCTTGAATAAAATCCGACGGAGAAGGTGCGGCGGTACGCGGTAAATGTCCCTCGCGGCTTACACGTTGAAATAATTGTTCTGGGTGAATGTTCACACCATCCTGCAATGCTTCATCACCAAATACTGTATACAATGGCACAATACTAATCTCGTACTGTTGACGCCAGTGAGCAGGAATATCACTGGTACTGTCGGCAAAAATTTTAATTTTGTTCATACATTGAATCCTCTCTGTGTGATGCGGAAAAATTATAAAGATTGCACGGAGGAAGGATAGATATCCGCTGTGCTATTCGGAACGGAAAGACCGATGGCAAGAAGTGCAATAAAGCCCACAATAATAAGTGCATTAATGATTAAGCCTGTAATAGCAAAGGTTTTCTTACGGTTTTTTAACGCAATTCCAATGATACCGACCACAAGTCCGCTACAATTCAGCAACAGGCTGCCTAAAAAAATAAAAGGAAGCAGTACCGTTCCGGTTTGCTGCAGAGCGACTTCCGGGTTCATCGTTTGGTATTGGCCGAAATGAGCCAGCAGATTAATAACCATAATAGCCAGAATAATATATCCGATCAGGCTGACAAGCGACATAATAAAAGAAGCAATTCCGGGACCGGAATGTTTGAGCTTGACCGGAGGCTGGAACACAGGAGTTTCTGAAAAAACAGGGTGCTCCTCAGGCGCAGCAGGCTTTTGCAAATTAGGATCTTGGTAACTCATTTTTTCAACTCCTTGAACATAGTCCGAACAGGTACTAATTTTCCACAAAATAAACAAAAAAGCAAGCCACCCTATACATTACCCTTCAAAAGACAGGGTCTAATCATCCAATTCTGTATGTGGTCTGTTCACACACGCTGGCTGGTAAACTTCATACGGTTTCGATAAAATAAGAAGAACATTCGGTTAAAAGGATGAGATGAAAAGGAGTACACAAACATGCAACGAAAATGGATATTTATGGGATCTATAATGATGATGTTGGCGGTAGCCATTGGAGCGTTCGGGGCACATATTGTGAAAGCCCGGATCGACGCGGATGCTTTGGCCGTGTATGAAACAGGTGTGAAATATCATATGATTCACGCTGTCGGTTTGCTGATCATTGCGTTGGCTGCTGGACAGTGGGGTTCTTCCAACCGTTTGAGATGGGCAGCGCGTCTGTTATTAACGGGTATCATTTTGTTTTCCGGCAGCTTGTATGTACTAAGTTTGACCGGAATCCGTGTGCTGGGGGCTATCACCCCCTTAGGAGGCGTATGCTTTATTGCAGGATGGATATTGTTGGCATGGGCTGCCATGGGCCTGAAGAAAGAGGATTAGAGTTCTTTTCGGATAATGCAAAAAAAAGAGAAAGGGCAAGAAAGACGTCATGTTTTTCCTGCCCGTTCTCTTTTTTTTTGCTTCGTTTTTTTATGAAGTATTTACATTTACGATGTAATTTCATCGATCTCATTCATTTTAAAGGAGTACACTTGCTTCTCATCTACATGATACACACTCAGCAGGCTATTATCATGATCCAGATTGAGGATGCGGCAAGGGATGCTACGCTGTCCGCCATAGCGGTTCACAATTAACCGTACAAGCGTATTATCTTGTATATAGCGTTTGATCCATTCATACGTACTAAGTTCTTGTTGTGTTGCAGGCTTTGGCTGTACGTGGGATTGTTTGATCTCTTGAACGACTGGCGGCTTGTTCGTAACTGCGGCTGACTTCTTTTTGGAGAACTTTTCCGCAAGCGTAGCAGCTGCGTCAGACGGGTTATTACTGGCTGACTGTTTTTTTAGATACAGTGCAGCTTCGATTAAATTCCCAAGTTCAATACCGGATTGAATCCGGCTATCCGCAATGTGTTCGTTTTGGCTCAAGAGATTAAGCAGGAACTGAAGGGCCTCTACGTTCGAACGGCCTTTAACTAATACATCTACATTAAATAAATAACTGGTTTCGTCTTGATTTGATTCCTTTTTCATACATCCTCCAGCCCAAGCCATGGGTAATTAGTCTTTTATAGTACCTATCAATATATCATTAAAACGTAATCTATCATAGTGCCTAAGGCCCTGTTGTTGGATATTAACAAAAATAAAATCTATATAAAGCCCTATGTGTAAAATTTTAATGGAGTACACCGGAATTGTACATTTTTGCATGTGTACACGAATGAGGTCAGTATGTGAGCACTAGATATAGATAAGCAAAGCCAGAGTTACATATACAGAGAATAAAGGAGGTAGGGGGTGAAATCAAGTAGTTTGAATTTTAAACATGTTACAGTGGGAAAATATAACGAAGCAGTATCATCCATCCAGAAGAAAAGTAAAATCCCCCTTAACGAAAGGGGGGATGGGGCATATCAAAAACATGATATATTATAGTAATCGCAATTAAAGTAAATTTTATTTGCGATCAAAAGGGGATTCGTTGTGGTCGAATAAGGTAGTCATGTTCGACTGCCCAACTCACAAGACCACTCCAGAAATCTTCACAGGCTGAAATGATCTTCGCTGGTTCAGCTAAATCTCCGGACATCACCAACTTAACTACATGATCAAATCCTTCTGGACGACTCGGCAGTTCCAGGGCCTCCGGTAGAACCATTGAACCCGTTGAGAAAAGCTTCTGATTGTGCAACCCAACTAACATAGCCCCATATTGGGCAAACTGCATTACCAAGTACGGCAAGTAGGTATGAGGGCCATTTACACGGACATTTCTAAGCTTTCCTATAAACTCGTACATTTCACCTACAAGCACTTCGTTGATGGCATGCCTGAAATCTTCCTTTGTTGGGGATTCAGCCGCTTCCTTTAATATAGAAAAAAAGTTTTTAGGATCATACAGACGAAGTGGGGAAAAGAAGGGTTCATGTGTCAATGGCCAATCGCCCTCAACAGTAGAGGCAATTTTAAGAAGAATGTCTGAACTACAGACGTTCACCTCAGCTTTCCAGGGCCCCGCCGACCATTCATGGCTAAATTCTACGGGGCCGTTTGGTTCACTTAGTACACAAAACATTTCAATGTCCGAGAAAGGGCCGTCAGTACCTTTGGCAACAGATCCATAGATCCCTATAGCCAGAATTTTGTCTCTGTATACTTCATGTAACCTCGCAGCTATTTCGTGGCAAGTCTGAAGTCTCTCACTTCGAGAAATGTTGACAGGTCCATTCATGTCCATTAGTGATCTCCCTCTATTTCCTACGGTCTAAGTGACTTGTCCAATTTACGGATTTGCCATTCAGCGAGGGTTTAATTTCACTTGTGAGCCCTTGCCGCCCGTCTGGATTCCAGTATCCTTCACTCCGGCTTCCTTCAGATCGACCAGTAGCCGCTCTAGTACAGCGTTGGCGACAGGTGCTTCTTTTGCACCAGACGCTTTAACGACCAACTGCACCGGTTTGCCGGAACGCAGATGTTTGTCTGCCTGACGCAGCTTCGTGTCGTAATCATGCTCCTCAATATGAGCAGTGAAGCGAAGCTCCTTGACCTTTTCTTTGCCGCTGTTTTTTGCGGTTCGGCCGACATTCGTTTTGCTTGCTGCGGCTTCTTTTTGCGCAATCGCTTTTCCTTTGCCCTTTGCGACCAAGCTACAGGGCGGTGGACTGCTCATCAGTGAGGTGCAGACCAGGTCCACCCCTTTGGATCGGGCCATAGCCAAGGCTTCTGACTTCGAGACAACGCCGAGCTTCTCCCCTGCGAGTCCAGTGAGTACCACTTCGTCAGCTTTAATTTGCTCGTTGATTAATACTGCCACGTAAATGTAGCCTCCCTTAAACAATGATAAAGCTATCATATACGGAACCCGTTTGCGATTCAATTTTAGATCTATCCGTATTGACAAAAGTCACTAAGGCCTATACTCTTTTACTGATAATGATTATCATTTTCCAATGCAATATACATACAGGGGTGATTGAAAGAAATGAAAAAGATGTTGAATAGCCTATTGTTATTTGTAGTATTTACTATTGTATTGGCGGGCTGCGGTGCAGCTGGGGATAGCTCGAAGACGGAAGGTACTGCTGGGTCTGAGCAGACATCTACTACGGCTGGTCCGGTTACGGTTAAGGACGACCACGGGGAAGTCAAGCTGGACAAGCCAGCGGAACGTGTCGTTGTACTCGAATGGACGTTTACCGAGGACCTCATTGCACTTGGCGTACAGCCTGTCGGCAATGCGGACAATGAAAACTACAAGCTGTGGGTAACACCGGAGGCAAAGCTGGCTGATACCGTAACTGATATCGGCACACGGGGCGAACCGAATCTAGAAGCGATTGCGGCGCTCAAGCCAGATCTTATTATCTCTAACGCCGATAACAATGCAGCGATCTATGCACAGCTTAAGGGGATTGCACCGACGATAGAATTCGATCCTTACAAGGGGAACGGCTATGATTACGACCGTATGGTCGAAATTTTCAAGCAAGTCGCTGTGGCTACCGGAAAAACGGAACAGGCTGATAAGGTCCTAAGCGAACTTGACCAGCACTATGTAGATGCAAAGGCTACATTGGAGAAGGCAGGCAAAGCAGACTTTCACTATGCGCTGACACAAGCCTTTACAGCTCAAAATGCTGCCAGTCTGCGAATGTTCAAAGAAAATTCGGTTGTAGTGGGAACGCTTGCGAAAATCGGCATGGTGAACGACTGGAAGTCGGACAAGACCGAGAAATACGGGTTTAGCACCGTTGGCATTGAAGCTCTTCCAGCTGTGCAGGACAGCAATTTTATCTATATTACGCAAAAGACGGACGATGTATTTGGAGCCGCGATGAAGAACAACTCGGTATGGAACGGACTGAACTTTGTCAAAGAAAAACGGACCTACCCACTGGACGGTACAACATGGACGTTCGGCGGCCCAATCTCATCCAAAGTGCTGGTTGATCAAGTAGTCGGAGCTCTGACGAAATGACCCGAACAGGCACAACGGGTTTATCGAAGACTTGGCGTGTAGGAAGCATTTTTGGGGGCGGATTGATCGTCCTCATCGTGCTTTTTTTTGTAAGCTTGTGTTATGGAGAGGCTTCAATCCCGCTGCATACAGTAATTGAGGCGTTGACCCAGCGTCAGAATACGCTCGATCATAACATGGTGTGGGATCTCCGAATGCCGCGTACGGTCATCGGAATCCTAGCAGGTGGTGCGCTGGCCATCGCCGGTGCTCTGCTCCAGGCCATCACTAAAAATCCGCTGGCGGCTTCTGATACACTAGGAATTAACGCCGGTGCCTACTTTGTGGTCGTCCTTGGCGCGGTGATGTTTCCCGGATTGCTGCATCAGGCGCCGTTTCTATTTGCCGCTGTCGGCGGCCTGCTTGCAGCGGTGCTGGCTTACTTCATGGGCGGGGGACGATCTGGAAGTCCAATTCGGTTGGCGCTTGCCGGTTTGATTGTATCCATGGTTCTCGGTTCGTTTACCGGAGCTTTGCATATCTTTTATTCATTTGAAACGCAGGGACTGTTTCTCTGGGGTTCTGGCTCGCTTGTGCAAAACGACTGGAGCGGGACGACTTACGCCTGGCCCTGGGTCGTAGGACTCTCGATCATTGCCGTTCTGCTGTCAAGGCAGTTTGATGTTCTGGATCTGGATGAGTCCACATCCACGTCGCTCGGACAAAAGGTTAGCTTGACCCGGGCGGTGGGAATTGTATTGGCTGTACTGCTGTCGACCATTACAGTCAGCGTCATTGGACCCATTGGTTTTGTGGGTCTGGTAGCTCCGCATTTGGTTCGCTTAAGCGGTCTAAAAATGCATCGTTGGGTGCTGCCTGGTTCCTTCCTGTGGGGGGCATTACTGTTGACTGGCGCTGACGTGCTGGCGAAAATGGTCCACCAATCAAGCATGGATCTGCCGACCGGAGCAATGATGGCCTTGATCGGTGCTCCTTGGTTAATTTGGCTGATTCTGTGGAAGATGAAGCTACCTTCTGGTATTAGTGGACAATCTTCAATGAACATAGGTGTGCGCTCTCGGAAATTACCGTATGGCAGGCTGGTCATGTTGCTTGGGTGCGGTGCCGTGCTGTTGACCGTATTCAGCCTGATGTTTGGAGGAATGCGAATTCCGGTCGGCGATTTGCTGTCCGGCCTGTTCGGCGGTGAGAACGCAAATTCGGCCTTGCTGCAGTTTAGAATTCCGCGCACGCTGGTGGCAGCCGGGGCTGGTATCGCGCTTGCGGTCAGCGGTGTCTTGATCCAATTAGCTGTTCGTAATCCCTTAGCGGATGCCTCGATCATCGGTGTTTCTTCAGGGGCTGGTTTCGGCGCGCTTGCAGTGATTATCGTTTGGCCTGGGCTGCCTGTTTATATGCTGCCCATCGCGGCGATTGCCGGAGCGACGGTGTCGGCGGCGGTGATCTTCTTTTTATCATGGAACAAGCACCTAAACCCGTCTGTGGTCATCCTACTTGGGATTGCTGTATCAGCGATCGGAGCAGCCGGCATTCAGATACTGATTATCCAAGGTTCGCTTTGGGGCAGCACAGGCTATATTTGGCTGACGGGTAGTACCTACGCTCGAAACTGGGGGCAGGTGGCGACGATTCTGGCTTTTCTGCTCGTGTTGTTGCCAATAGCCTGGTGGCTAGCTCGCCGCTTCGATCTTTTGGTATTTGACGATAGCAGCGCCATGGGACTGGGACTTCCGGTGCGCCGCACCCGGCTACTGGCCATGGCAGTGGGTGTACTGCTGGCGGGCGGAGCGGTGGCCTGTGTGGGTACAGTTGGCTTCATCGGGCTGATTGCCCCGCATATCGTGCGTACGTTGATTGGGCACCATGTACGCCGCTCCATTGTTCTGTCGAGCATCTTGGGAGCGGTGATGCTGGTGCTGGCTGATACGATTGGCCGGACAGTGCTTGCGCCGACCGAAATTCCTTCCGGATTGCTGATCGCACTGATCGGTGCACCGTATTTCCTGTACTTGATGTATCGCTCCAATAAGAGTAAGTCAGTGTAGTTGAATATGTACACAAACAGGCTGTTTCCCAGCGGATTTCTGTGGGGAAGCAGCCTTTATTATTAATTCTCCTACGTAGTCATTGGGCTTTATATTTACAAATCTAATAAAATAGATATAATATTTTATATGGAACCGTCATTGATTTATAAAGCATTGTCAAACGAAACTCGTCGTCTAATTATGCTGTGGTTAAAAAAACCAGAAGAGTTTTTTGATGAACAGGCTTATCTAAAACAAGGGCTTAATTTTCAAATTGGTGTATGTGTGGGAGATATACAGGCTAAAGCGGGACTTGCGCAGTCTGTGATTTCAAGTTATTTATTAACGATGCAAAAATCCGGTTTGTTAGAGTCTGAGCGTATTGGGAAGTGGACGTACTATCGTCGGAATGAAAAAACAATCCGGGAATTTGCCGAGTACGTTCAAAAGGAACTATAAACTGAAAGGAGGTTTTTTTTCACATAACATATCTACAAATCTATATATATAATTAAAATGGAGGCTTATACTTAAAATGAAAAAGGTTAACCCGTTACTTATTATCATTCTGGCTTTAGGCGTATTCGGCATTATTACAACGGAAATGGGGATTATAGGCGTTCTTCCTCAAGTAACTCAAAAATTCAATGTATCAGCTGCCCAGGCTGGTTGGCTCGTCAGTATTTTTTCTTTAGTTGTAGCGATTTCAGGTCCGTTCTTGACCTTACTCGTTTCCGGCATGAATCGTAAAGTCATTCTATTAACCGCTGTATTCAGTTTTGTCATTTCCAATATTGTCTATGCCTATACCACTCATTTTGAGGTCATGCTCATTTTTCGTGTTCTTCCTGCTATTTTTCATCCTGTCTTTTTTTCGGTCGCTCTCGTGACTGCATCTCATCTTGTCCCCCCTGAAAAGAGTAGTAAAGCAGTCACCAAGGTTTTCGCTGGAATTACAGTAGGATTTGCTTTTGGCGTGCCTTTGACTTCCTATCTTGCTGATAAGATATCGTTAGAAGCTGCTTTCTTATTTGGTGCTGTCGTAAGCATGATTGCATTTGTAGGAATACTCGTATGGCTTCCTTCCCTGCCAGTTCAGGAAAAGATGTCTTATGGCAAACAGCTTGGTATATTACGTAAACCTCAATTGTGGTTCAACATTGTGACTGTTATTTTTATCTTTGCAGCTATGTTTTCGGTGTATAGCTACTTTGCTGAATATCTTGGAGAAGTAACTCTTATGAACGGGTCATGGATCAGTATGATGTTGATGGTCTTTGGAATCGTCATGATTTTTGGAAACTTTTTATTTGGGGGATTATTACATAAAAATCTGACCAAGACTGTCATCATGTTCCCATTGCTATATATGGTCATTTACGTATTCACTTATGCTCTGGGGACTTCTTTCCTACCGATGATTGTGGTTGTGCTCATTTGGGGGGCCGTGCATTCCGGGGGGCTTATTATTAGTCAAACATGGTTAACCACTGAAGCGAAAGAAGCTCCAGAGTTTGGTAACAGCCTGTTTGTCTCATTTTCTAATCTAGGTATTACGATGGGAGCTGCTATAGGCGGCTGGTTTATCTCTCACTTGGGAATACACCAGCTCATCTGGAGCGGAATGATGTTTGCGCTGCTAGCGTTCTTATCTATGATTATAAAAATAAAATTGTTCAATTCGAATGCAACGGAAGTCAACGTGCGTTAAAATATGGAGAGACATTAGAAGAGTACTCTACATTATCTAATTGGGAGGAATAGATGAATATTCGAATGTATCACGATCTGGAGGCTCAATTGGAAGAAGTGATTTGGGCTCTTGGAGAGGAAGCAGCTCTTACACTCCCCATAGATAGCGATATGGCCGAGGAAAAGGCACAGAAGGCTTGGGATCTAATCCCTGAGCCTAAGCATAAATGGGGCATTACAGGTGTAACTTTGCATCAGTATGTTCAAATACTCAACTATAACAGCCATATGCAGCGATCAGTAGAGCTTTTAAATGAGGAGATTTTAGATTTAGAAGGTTCAGGGTACCGAATCATACATGCAGAGCCTTACATTCAAATGGCGGAAACGCTTCTTCTTCAGAGCAAGCCTGGATTAGCTCATAAATATCTCAAGAAGGCATACTCGATTGGGGGCGCACGGGCATTTCGGGATCAGCCCAAGCTTTATCTCGAAATGGCGAAAAGTAAAGCTCTGGATGAACAGGATGTATTACTTCAATTTGCGGCGTTAGATGTGAATGCCAAACTTCTAAGCGATTTAAAGGATAATCAATAACCAATGTAATGGCCTCATACAGTCTGAGATAAAATGCTGATCTGGATACGACGGAAAATGGGTTTCAATATTATTTATGGGGAGGACCAATGCATTGAAATTAAAAGAAGTGCTTTTAGGCACCCACAGTTTCGAAGCGATAAAAGCTTTTTACGGCTCTCTCTTGGATTTGCAGGTTGTGGAGGAAAACCCTTCGCGGTTGTCTTTTCAAGTAGGGGAATCGGTTCTTGCTTTTCAGGAATCCTCCCACATGGAAAATGAATTTTATCATATTGCGGTTACGATTCCAACGAATAAATTCATAGAAGCAAAACAGTGGATAATCGACCGTGGGATTTCATTGATTTCAAGACCCCAAGAAGATGAGTTTTTTTTCGAAAACTGGAATGCAACAGCGCTTTACTTCTATGATCCGGATCATAACCTTGTCGAGTTCATCGCTCACCATACACTCAACAACGCAGTCACTGAAGCTTTCGGGCCCCACTCTCTACTTCGTATAAGCGAGATCGGTCTTCCTGTCGATGATGTCTCCGAAGTATCAAGGATAATCACCGAAACGTTCCAACTTGATTCATGGGGAGGGGCTGGACAGAAATTCGCGCCGCTAGGGGATGTAGAAGGATCATTTATAGTCATAGACAAACAACGGCCTTGGTTCCCTGATGATAGGCTTCCGGCCGTATTTAACACCAGAGTCTTGTTCGAAGCTCCATGCTCTGCCAGTCTTTCGCTTCACAATGGTTTGTATGAATTGAGATCAAACTGATTTAGGGCTTCCCCGGATTTCTGGAATAAAGCTTACACAAGGGGGAAATCCGGGGGCCATAATACATTCAGGAGAGAATATATGAATATTAGACTACTTGATTCAAATGAAAAATATCCATTAGAGCTCTTGTTACTAGCTGATCCTTCGCACCAACTTGTTGAGGAATACTTAAAAAGAGGGCAGTGTTTTGTAGCAGAGATTGACCATCATATTGTTGGAGTCTATGTTCTTTTACCTACAAGACCTGAAACAGTTGAGTTAGTGAATATAGCAGTATCAGAAGGTATGCATGGTAAAGGAATAGGCAGACAATTAGCAACACATGCAATTGAAACAGCTAGGGCACAAGGTTATAAAACGATGGAAATGGGCACAGGAAACTCTAGCATTGGGCAGTTAGCTCTCTACCAAAAATGTGGGTTCAGAATTGTCGGTGTAGATCTAGATTTCTTTGTCAGACATAACTATCTAGAAGAAATTTATGAGAATGGCATACAGTGTAGAGATATGATTCGTATGTCTCAGGATTTATAGAGCTTAATTTCTTTGCAAACCCTTCAAAGGTATCTTAAGTAAGGTTCTGAAAGGTATATGATATTGTGCCAAAAGATGGTACAATAAATTGCGGAAAGGCTATACAATCATTGGATTGCAATAGTCCTCTTTTTAATGAGTTGATATCCTAACAAGTTCCTGATAAGGGGTGGTTACTTTTGTACAACACAACCACGATACTCACAGAGATAACAAAACATATGAAAGATAAAGATTTAATCCTTAGTGATCTTGCCAGAGAGGCAGAAATGAATCCGGGAACCATGAGCAGTATTATTAATGGGAACCGCACTCTTTCAGTGGATCAGCTAGACCGAATTACAAAAGCAATGGGGCATCCCGTTGGCTATTACTACGAACGGTATGTGTCTGAGTATTTAACAGAGGCTAATCCGAATTGGCGTCGAATGAGTCCTTTTATACATAATTGTGCGAAATTGAACAAACTGGACTGCATTCATGATGTGGTCAATCTATTGATGGATAAGTTGGGCTATTCAGAATCCTTATTTGAGCTTGCTGAAGAGCTGTTTAAAGAAGAATGTTATGAAGCGGCAACTATTCTGTACGAGAATGTAGCTATGAGTGAGAAAAAACAGTATTCGGAACGTTTAGCAATTTGCCAATATCGACTGTTCCAAACGAGGCAAGGAGATAATCAAGAAAAAAATTATGATGCGGTTGTTCAATTTGAGGCTTACGTGGAACGTTTGGATGAAGCGGACCAGTTAGATGCGTTAAGAGATTTAGTAAATACTTGTCGTTCATTGCGAAAGTGGGATAAGGCAAATAACTTTGCTACGGCTTTGGGCAATAAAGCTGAAATACAATATAAAATTGACCAGCAGCATACAAAGAGTGAGCAAACAAAGAAGCCTTTTTATCCTCCATTTGTTTATTGGGCATTTTCGCATTTAATTCGTGCTGAAATTTGTGATGCTAATAAAGATTATGAGACAGCGCTTCAGCATATTCAAAAGTATGCCGACTTAAGCTGGGTAGAAGAAAAAGATGATACAACTTTAAAATGGAAAAATCAATTTAAAGAATGGGCCGACGCCAATACTTATGTGAATAGGCTTATGTCTGGCGATGTAAGCGTACTCTCTGATTATGTTGCTTATTTTTCTTCGAAGGAAGATGAAATACTTCCCGCAATAGATAACATAATCGAGGCGGCTAATCGATACAATATAAATGTAGATCATATACTTGCATTGTTTGAAGTAGAAATTCAATCTTTTTTGAATGAACAAAATCGAGTAGGCGTATATACTCAACAAATTATTTTAGAACGTTTTACTCATTTCTCCAATGAATTAGCAAAATACTATTTGAATAAAGGGATATATCCAGAAGGGTTTCGTTTTTTGTTGAGTTGTTTGGAAAAATCTACAGCTATTAATAATAAATCATATATAATCAAATGTGTAAGACTCTATGAGTCCTATCAAGAGTATGCATCACCTGAAACAAAGACAGCGTATAGAAATTTGATTAAAGAGGTGGAGGAAGATGAAGCATAAAATTGTTCTAACCATATTGGTGACTAGCTTTCTATTAATGACGATAGTGGTTGCTCCTTTCCAATATCAAGAGTTTGGGTCTAGATACGAACCAACAGGGCACCACGGGGGAATCTAAGAATAAAAAGTCTCCAGTATAAGGCACAGTAGAACCTAAAAAATTACTATTATTAAGTGGTTAGACGGAATGATCCGTCTAGCCTTTTTATTGCGTTTTGCTGTATATAAGCAATATGAGGAAATCTTCTTTTGAGAAATATATGTAAAAAGTGCAAAAATGTTATGTGTGCTGTTGTAAACAACTGAAGGGTATATGACTTTGTTCCAAAAGAAAATGATGGGCTAAAGTAATTCTTACTAACTGTTTCTCATTACATGGTTTAATTATGTATCATATGCCGAGTCTACGTTGAAAGGGTGGTTTATCTATGGAGATCACACCTACGATTAGAGCAGAAGTTCAAACCTATCTGATAAGAAAAAGCTTAACCATGACCGAGTTTGGTCACATTATTGATTTGAATGTAGGAACAGTTAGTGGCATTGTGACGGGCAACCGACCTATTTCTGTTCACCAGCTAGATCGTATCACTATGGGTATGAATTTGCCACCGGATTATTTTTATGAACGTTATATTGATGAATGTATTGAAGAAGAACCGCTCAACTGGCGAAGAATCAGCCCTTTTTTGTACCGATGCGTGGTGTTAGGACGACTTGATTGCTTGCGAAGAGTTGTAGGTATGTTGCTAGATAATCCTGTTTATCTTCCTTCACTTTTTGAAGTAGCCGAGGATTCTTTTAAAAAGGGTAATACTGAAGCAGCGGCGTTCCTTTATGAAAACGTGTCAGAAGGGGAAAAGTATCAGTATTCAGAACGATTGGCGGTTTGCCAGTATCGATTGTTTACGATTCGTATTGGAGACGATCAAGAGAAAAACTATGATGCAGCCATTCAATTTGAGCCTTACGTTGATCGATTAGATGAGGTAGATCAGTTAGATGCCTTAAAAGACTTGGCGAATACATACCGCTCGTTACGAAAATGGGATAAAGTAGAACTATTCGCTAAAGCAATGGGAGACAAGGCAAAAATTCAATATAAACTGCAACAACAGCGGCATCATGTACACAAAGACAATTCGAAGAAACCTAATTTTCCTTTGTTTGCGTATTGGGCATTCTCGCATTTACTTCGTTCACAAGCATGTGGTGAGAGGAAAGACTATGAAAAGGGACTTCAACACATTAAAAAATACGCTGATTTAAGTTGGGTTACTGATACAGATGAAGAAGCTTTGAAATGGAGAAAAAAGTACGAAGACTGGGCAGTAGTAAACACGTATGTTAATAAGCTTCTTTCTGGCGATAAGAGCGTTCTTTCTGATTATGTAGCTTATATTTCTTCAAGAAAAGATGAGATTCTTCCCGCACTTGATATTATGATTGAGGCAGCAAACCGATACCATTTTGATGTAGATGATATTTTAAAGCAATTTGAAAGAGAAATTATCTCCTTTCTGGAGCAGGAAAAAGTTGAAGGGTTGTATTCTCATCGATTCACAACGGAGCGATACACTCATTTTTCAAGGGAATTGGCAATCTATCTTTTACGTAAAGGGAAGTTTTCAGACGGCTTCACATTTTTGTTAAGTTGTTTGGAAAAGTCTGCTGAAGTTAATAATAAAATACAAGCAATTAGATGTATGAGGTTGTTTACGTATTTTAAAGAACATGCATCTGCTCATACGAGGGCAGTCTACGGAAATCTAATTAAAGTGGTTAATGAAGATGAAGAGTAAGTTGATTCCACCCTCCTAGTATCCAGTTTTATGTCAGTAGCAGTAGTAGTTACGATCCAACTGGACAACATGGAGGAATGTTGGAATAAAATAATCTCAAGTTTAAGATCACAATAGACCTAGAAAATTAACTATGATCAAGAGGTTAGATGGAATTATCCGTCTAGCTTTTTTTATATCGTTTGTTTTGCTCTACATAAATAAGCTTCTAGAAGTGACTTAGCTTGGACTTTTATCTGTCAAATGCTTATTCGATCATTGGAAGATTATAAAATGTGGAAAGTAGTATTTAAATAACAAGACATATTGCCTATTCCCTTCATTTCCCTTATGATAATTGCACTACTACCAAAGAAGGAGATACATATGAAGAAAGCTATTCTACTACTATTAATGTTTGCTATCTTAATTCCATCACAAGTATTGGCAGCAACATCTACAAAAGCAATGTCAACAAGTGAAATCGAAAAAATATACTTTGAGAATTACAAAGATCGTGTGAAGGAAATTAAAATTGCACAAAAAAAACTTAATGCTGTTCTGGGGGCAGAAGTTCGTGAGCTAACTCAGAGATTAAGTCAAGCATCAGCGCGCTATAAAAACGAAGTGAAAAATAAGTCTAGTAAAGCGGTAATAGCTCAAGCCAAAGCAGACTATGATAAATTAAAGAAGCAGCTCAGCGTGGCTAAAGTGGAACTAAATAAAACAGTTAAAAATTACAAAAAAGAAAGCGAACAAGCATTAAAGGATATTGCAAATCAGAAAGCAGAGCTTATAAAATTCATTAAGAATCACACAGCAGGAAAAGATAAACTTACGGAGTCTCAATTTAGCAAACAAGTTAATGGAGATATTATGTCGATTGACGGCTCATTTACTGGCATTTTAAAAATGTTGACGGAAGCTGAATAATGGTGAGTAAAGGCAGCAGGTATCACCTGTTGTCTTTTTAATTTAGGCTTAGAATGGAAAGGTATTGTTGGTCGACTTTGGATTGCTGTGAAATGGGGACAAAGAGGATATATGGATATGGATGAAATAAATTTGTTCGTTTTTATATAATGAAGTACGATTAGCGAGGAGAAAAATTTATGAATCGTAAGTTTTTTATCATGGCTTTGATAAGGGGTATTTTCGGGTATTTCCCTTGTGGGCTGGGAGTTGCAGTATTATTGGAGGCTTATAGCAGATATAGTCTAAGAGGTTTTTTAATTGGAGCTACATTTTTCCTTATCGGGGGATTGGTGCTTTATTTCACAAGAAGCTATGAATCATCAGATTGGTTACTATAGATAAAACAAATATTTCATTACAAGGAGTATATGATGTTATCACCAAAACAAGAAGAGAGCCTTAGTAAATTTATGAGTAAAATTCTTAGGCATACACCAGAACAGTTTGGAATTAAGTTGGATCATGAAGGTTATTGTCACGTGCATGACTTAATTTCAGCAATTAAGTCAGAGAATAGATGGTCGGATATAGGAGAAGCAGGAATTGATCAAGTCGTAACTAATTGTCCAAAGAAGCGATACCACATGGTAAATGGATACATACGAGCTAACTACGGGCATAGTACAGGAAGATTAGATTACAAAGAATTCACTCCACCAACTGCTCTTTATCACGGAACAAATAGCAAAGTAGTTGATAAAATTATTACCGAGGGAATTAAACCCATGGGGAGAAAGTATGTTCATCTATCTGAGACACTTGAATTTGCAACATTGGCAGGTAAGAGACGTGGTGAATTAGTCATTCTTGAAATCGATACAGTAAAATCAATGGCTAACAATGTGAAGTTCTATATCGCTAACAATGGTGTTTGGCTTGCGGATTTTGTGCCCCCACAATATTTTAAAAAAATTTAACACTGATATTTTCGTTTATATTAAAAAGAGGGTTTATACAATACTTTTGACATAGTAAATCCGTTTATATCAGTCCATTTGTCACATAATATAAAAGGAAATTTCAGGATAACAGGTGGATATCCCTAAACATCTCCTTCTGATAAGATTATTTCCATCTAAATTAAAATGGACGTGATCAATTGGGGAGAATATTGGTTCCACCTGACAAGCTAATGGAAGTGGCTGACCAGTTCTTGCATGGTAAACACGAAATGGAACGTATGTTGAATTTACTGAATGGAAGAATTGATTTTGTCCAACAAGGTTGGTCTGGTGCTACCCGAGAGAGGTTTTTCCAAGATTTTCAGGTCTCTAGACAATCCATGGGCGTGACGCTTGAACGACTTTCTACGGTTGCACAAGAACTCATTTTTATTTCAAAAAACTTCACACAGGTAGATGGAGAAAAAGTCGTACTGGATGTGCCGGGGAATGGTGTGCCTGTTAAAACGGCATCAAGCGGTGAAGGTTGGTTACATAAAATCTTTGAACAAATCGGTAAAGCTGAGATCACCAAGGCTGAAGCCCAGATGGAAGCTAGCAAGCTTCAAGGAGAAATTCTGTGGGATACTGCTCAGGGAGCAAAAGGAGCCATTCAGGAAGATTTAACCTTGGGAATGCTGCCCGACAAAGACCGTGACTATGATCATCCTATGGCTGCTAAAGTAGGTGAAATTCTCGGTCACGTAGCTACGACATTGCAGGGAGCTGGTGAGGTAATCGTTGGAACAGGTGGAGAAGGATTATCAGTTGCTGTTTCATCCACAGGAGTTGGTAGTATTATCGGAATACCTGGATTGATTGGCTCAGCAGCTTTAGCGGCACATGGAGGTACAACCGCAGTTAAAGGCGCAAGCGGAATAGGAAAAAGCTCAGCGGAATTGTGGCAGATGGCGAAAGGAGAAGGTAGAGGTTCATCTAAATCTACTCCATCTTCGGGAGCTAAGGCAGAAAAGGCTCCACATGTAATCGAGGGAACTCACAATAATAATATAGGGAGTATAATTAAGGAAGGAAATAAGACGAAATATACAAACCCTGCTGGCAATGAATTGACATGGGTTGATCAACATCCCAAAAATATTAACCGGGATATTGAGAACTTTATGAATAGCTCAGATGTAGGAAAGGCAACTGAAGCAAAAGTAGCTGGCTTTTTAAAAGAAGAACGGGAAGTCACTGGTTTTGGACAAAAAATTTTAAAGAAAGATGGTCAATTTGCAGGTGATTTAGATGTAGTTACAAAAAATGAATTAATTGAGGTTAAGGCTTCAATCAAAGCAGTTAAAGAAGGACAACTTGAGAAAATGACAATTACGACTGATAAGCTTTATTTTAATCCAGAACAGAAGAAAGTTATACTTTATATCGATAAGCCTTTGGGCAATCTATCTCAAAGTAATATAGAAAAATTAGATAATATCAAGAAGCTAGGAGTAACTGTTGTAAATTCCTTAGAGGAATTAAGAAAGGTGGTTAAGTGATGGGAAGTTCGGCTTTTATTTTAATAGAACGAGAAAAATATACACCTGAGAAATTACTGGGAGATGCAATCGTAGCTGCCTTTCATGCAGATGCTGGATTATATTTTGACAATGATAAAAAATATAAGAACGAACAGTTTTTTTCAACAACTCTAAATATATCTTATAACCCACTGGGTGCTGAAAATAACCAGCAGTTTATATTCTATATTGACGGAATTGATAATTACGAAATTAATTATGAGCATGATGAAGATATTAGTGGATTAGATTCAAGCTTGTCCTTGTATCAAGTAGGATGTATTGAAGATGTTTATGGTGTTGAAGAGCTAATTTTTCGATTTATATATGAATATCTCAAGCTAAATCCTACTGACTATTTTTGGATTCCTGATTATGATTGGGTTTACAGTTGGGAAGATATTCAGAAGTTCAGATCTCTGCCCTATGATCCAAACTGGTGCTATAAAAATCCTAAATCAATATAATTCACAGCAATTGATAAATATCTATAAGCTTGCTCCTTTAATGATAAAATGGGGGAAAGCTTTTTTCATATTAATTTATCTGATAAAGAAGATAATTTGCATGCACCTAAGAATTAAGAGGCAGGATTAATAGGAGAGTCTTCAATCAGACTACTAACTTAGTGATATGGTTAAAGTATACGGGAAGGTACGTAAATGTTATGAAGTATGATACATACTTAAAATTATGGGAAGAACAAAATAGTCTAATGAGACTATTAGAGAGGAGGGGGATGAATCAGAAATTTTTTATCATGGCTTTGATAAGAGTTTTTTTAATTGGAGCTACATTAGGGTTATTGTGACATTCAAGATTTGATTCAAGGGATAAGATCAGAGAATAGATGGGCCGATGTCTGTGAGTCGGATATCAAGCAAGTAGTAAACCATTGTCCAAAGCAAAGGTATGAAACTGTTAATGGATACATAAAAGCTAATTACGGTCACAGTACAGGCAGGTTAGATTATAAGGAAGCTACTCCACCAACCATTCTCTATCACGGTAAAAACACAAAGGTAATCCACAACATTTTTAATGAAGGAATTAAGCCAATAGGCAGAAAGTATGTACATCTATCGGAATCCCTTGAGTTTGCAATTTTAGTAGGCAAAAGACGTGGGGAACTAGTGATCCTCGAAGTAGACACAGAAAAGGCATTAGCTAATCAAGTGAAGTTTTATAAAGCCAACCATGGTGTTTGGCTTGCTGACCTTGTACCGCCACAGTACTTAAAGAAGTTTGACAAAGCGTAGACCTAGAACATTAACGATGATAAAGAGACTAGATGTGATGAATCATCTAGTCTTTTTGATATGGCCTGTTTGCTGTAAATACATAATTCTCCTAAAATTTTGAATGTATCCACGAGTGTCCACACTTACCCGGAAATGCTGCATAAAATATCCCGGGTGAACAAAGAGGAGGTGCATGTGAGAACAATGATACACATGGAATCCGTGCAAGTGGGTGAGCATACATTTATCGGAGTCGAGGTCAAACTGCCTAAAACAACGCTGCTGACTATCTCCTACTCCGTGGTTACTCATGTTTGGTGCGTCTAAGATACGGCTACTTCAGGGGATTAAAATCTCCTTTATTTAAGCCTTAAAGTCAAGCAGGACAAGCTTTCATAAATATTTGCTTCGAACCGTCAATTAAGAAAAGAAGCCGTTGCTTGGATGGCTCCTTTGCCTTAAAATTATTCGGATGAAATCTACTTATTTACTCTTATGCATAAAAAAGTAATTGTATACACCACTCCAGCAAAGAGGCTTAGTAGAAACGAGGTTGATAATGTTCTGAAAATAAAAGTAGAAGTGGGTACCGTATAGAATTCAAACATACCGTTGACCGAAGAGCTCGTTGTTGTTGGCCCTTTAATAAAAGAATAGTATATTCCTACAAAAAAACCGTAAGACAAATACTTAATAAGATTTTTTTCGAATTTACTCATTTGTTAGCCTCCAATAATGTTTTTGTAAAAGTAGAATTCTTGTACTATGAAGCCATTCAAAGTAATGTAGGAAAAGTCTATTAATATAGCGATCTTAAAAATCTTTGGTAAGGATGTTTATTGATATTATGTCAATTATATTGTTTTGAATCAAGAAAAAGGAATAATGATATATTCATCTTTACTCAATCTTTGGTATTAGCGCTATGGATAAAATCCCTGAAAATCTAGGTTATTAGGTGCGGAATAGGGAAGAGCTCAGCGGAATTGTGGCAGATGGCGAAAGGAAAAGGTAGAGGTTCATCTAAATCCCCAGAAGTTAAGGTAGAAAAGATACCTGATGGACTTGAAGGAACGGGTGAAATTCAAAAGAGAACGTATGAGCCTAATCCCAAACATGATCCTCAAAGTGGGTGGGGGAGTCCCAACCCAATTCCAGACGCTGAGACAGGGCAAAAGTTATTGGATGCAGCCTACTCATCTTCAAAAAATAAGCAACTATATAATATTTATGAGGGGAAGCTTGTTAAATTTAAACCAGATGGTGAAATGGGTTGGCATCCATATGAGGTTACGAACCCTGCTAGGGAAGTACCTGCCGATGTATTAAGGCAGTTCCTAAGGGATGGTAAAATTACGAAAGTGGAGTACAATAAGCTATTAAGAAATAAGTGAGGTGCGTTATTCTGAGAACATTTGGAGATAAAAGTACTTTTGCTATCCAATATGAATTTGTAAATAATCCTTTTAACGAAAAGAGTTTAGCTGGTGAATCATGGGGAAGAATTGAATTGTTTGTTCGAGGAAGAAATATTTTCGAGTATAAGAGAGAAAACGTTGCAATACCTTTTCAATGGAATTTAATTTATATTGTTGAATGGTTTAGTGAAAATCATATGCATATATTGAGTGATGAAGCATTTCCTCTTCCAGCTGAAGGACAAAACACTCTTGAACTTATAAATAATTGTTTGTTGTTTGAGTCCGATAATGACGCTGAATTTGATCAATGGTTTGATACAAAGCAAGAATGGGAGTTTAAACACTCATGGTTTTCAAATAGAGCAGGCTCATTTTTGCCTGATGTATTCTTCAGGAGAGTTAACGATGAAATAGAGATTGCATGGGATAATGAGTCTACGTACTCTTCGGAAGGGATCACTTTCATGAATCCAATTGGAGTTGAATATATCCCCATGGGTATATTTGATTCTACTGTAAGGAATTTTGTTGAAGATTTCTTGGATAATCTTCTATTTAATTCTAAGAACAAAAGTGACGCCGAAAGAATTTGTGAAAAAATAAAGGGTTTAATAGTCCAAGAATAGTTTTACTGCTTTGATTATCTTTATGCCTCTAAGGCTTTTTTGATGAGCTATCAGTGCCCAATAAACCAATCATTAAACTATAACTCTTAATACTTAACACTAAACGATACAGTGGGCTAGATGGGATTATTCATCTAGCCTTTTTGGTTAGTATGGGTTAGAGGATTTATGTTTTTTAAAGACTGAAAAAATAAAGCCTCATTTAAAGGACTTTTTGTGGTCTGGGTGCTGTGTATGGGTACTATATAAATTGTAAGCACGACAAAGCATATAGTCTCCTATGCTCTAACATTCGTTATAAAGTAGTAAGATGCCATTACACCTAAGAAAATTAAAACAATTGCGCTACACGCGATGTAGGTTACACGAATCATGGAAATTTAAAGCAGCATCCAGAGTGGTCTCATGAACATGTTTTTGAATGGAAAGAAAGATGGGGCATTTAAAAGAGTTAACAAGAAGTAGGAGGGACTTTTTTGGAATACAATGAATTGGTGGAACGTTTTGAAATGGGGGAAGAGTTTCAGTTCTCCTATAAAAATGATAGCTATTGGATTAGCCAGAATGAAGAAGGGTACTTTCTTACTCGTGAAAGAGACAGTTTTTCGCAGTCGTTTGAATCAGCAAGAGAGTTGTTTATTCTTGGGAAGATTGATGATAAGACTATTTTAGAGTTGTGGGATAACATAGACATTTGAAAAAGTACTATTTGAGCCTACTCCTTAATAATAAAAACGGGAGTGGGCCTTTTACATAGTTAGTCAATCTGAATAAAGGAGGATGACATTTACAAACACCTTGCTTCAAACGAAGGTGCGTCAAATTCAAATTACCATGCTCCAATATCAACATTACAAGTTGTTGAGCTAGGATAAGGGAATCAAGCAGATGAACAAAATGCCCATCTAAAAGATATTACCGATATTGTTAAGGAACTCGGTATCACGAAACAACAGCTACATAACTATAAAAAACTCCTAAAGTTGATTCCTGAGTTACAGGGTATGTTTGAAGATCAGGAGTTGAAAGCGATGACTATAAGCTTTTGGTCATAGGTATAAAGTTATCTTATTTCACATAACAATTAGGAATTAAGTTCGTTTTCCATAAATCGGAATAATGTTACTATGTCATAACGAACTCAAACAGAGGTATATTATGACAACAATTAAAGTGACACCTGAGCAGCTTATGACTGCCTCCAAGCAGTTTGAGTTAGCACAGCAAACGGCAACTCAAATGAATAGTAATTTAGTACAACAAATTTCATCTATGGGGCAATTGTGGGAAGGACTGACTAAAGAGCACTTTTACTATTCCTTCCAAACCTCTCAGAAGAATATGAATGACTTTGTTACCTTGACGGATTCTATTGCTAGGGAATTACGTCACCATGCAGATAAATTCAGATTAGCAGATCTGATGGAAGCAGGTAACATTGACGCAAGTTGTTTACCACCTCCACCGAATTCATGTGCTGTTCCTGCTCCAGATACACGGAATGCGTTCCAAAAATCAGTAGATAGCTTAACTGAACTAGGTCAGGATTTTGTAGACGCTAACTCAGTACGCTATGAGAAAAAGTTTAATTCAGTCTGGAGCTTTCTAGATTATATGTCATATGGTATTCCAAAAGGAATGTACCAAGGGTACATGGAACGGGCAGCTAAACAAAACGATTCATGGAATGACATGCTCAATTTCGGTACATTTGGAGTAACAGGTATGATTCAAGGGGCATTTAATCCAAACAATGCCTGGTCAAAGGAACACTGGGCTAATATGATCGGTACAGCTGGATTAATTGGAGGAGTTAGTTCAGTAATCAAGCCTAAAATTGGTTTGAAATCATCTATTAAGTATGAGATTCCGAAGAATAATGCGAATTCGAAATTGCGTAATTCAATAGAATCTGAACCTAAAACAGAAGTACAAACAGGTGGAAGAAACGATCTTTCAATTGATGAATATTTTCGTAGAGAAGCTGAAGCAGATGAGATGTATGATCAAATCAGAGCGTCTGATAGTGATGTAAGAGCAATAGCTGAAAATTCTGGAATGAAGGAAAGTAGAGTTCAAAGAATCAAAGAACACGTTTTCATAAATGAACATATAAAGTCGAGTGGTTATGGCAGATTTCATTCTGATTACGAAATAGCTCAAGCATGGGATAGATTACAAAAAGGATTACAAACAGAAAAAGATATGGATTTGCTTAATCATGAATTGTTTGAATCCAGATTTGAGGGTATATTTAAAACAGACTATGAGACTGCTCATAAAGCTGCGGTAAGGTCGGGTCGTCCATGGGAAATAGAATAGAGGAGATTTTATAATGGGAGCATTTGTTTTACTTTTTAAAGAGCATGAGGATGAGAATGTAGTTATTTATAGATATGGCCCAAATGAACACATTATGGGGAAAATTCAATTGAACAAAGAGACTAAGCTATTCTCTGAAATTGAACCTTTACCAGATCCGAGTCATTCAAATAAATTTTATTTTGATAGGGCTGCACAGCGGATGGCACGTTGCTTCGTTAAAGAAGGTGGTATATTTCCCGAAAAGTTGACATTTGAATCATAAAGTAGCTTCAATAATACGAACCGAGCTTGCTCCTTTAACAATAAAATAGGAGTGAGCTTTTTTCATTTTTCATAGTAATTTATCTGATAAAGAAGATAATTTGCATGCACCTAAGAATTTAGAGGTGGGTTTAAACAGGAGAGTCTTCAATCAGGCTACTTACTTAGTGATATGGTTAAAGTAACGGAAGGTACGTGAATGTTATGAAGTATGATGCATACTTAAAATTATGGGAAGAACAAAATAGTCTAATGAGACTATTAGAGAGGAGGGGGATGAATCAGAAATTTTTTTCATGGCTTTGATAAGAGGTTTTTTAATTTGAGATACATTTTTCCTTACCGGGGCATTAGTGCTTTACTTCACAAGGCGCTATGAATTAATAAAGTGCTACTTTTATCACGAAAAGAGAAGCGCTGAGTAAATATATCAAACGCTTCTCTTATTAATAATCTGGTTAATAGATATAGAATAAGTAGTATGCCTAGCGCTATCCCTATTATTGTAACAGGTTCTTATTCATAATATTTATTGCGTCCTTTGTTATTAATTTAAAAATTGTGATTCCCAAGTACCGTCTGCATATCCCCAAATTGTATGTGTACCAGTTCCGATTACCTCTTCAAGAGACGGATGAGTAAAGTTCCAAGTGAAATATGCTGTCTGGTAGGCGCTGCGCTTGTCAGAGTTAATATGTGGTTTCTCTTCTTTTATGGTGATATTCACTAAAGGGACCCACTTTCTTGTAACAACTCCACCGCCATTTAGAATTTCAGTCACTTTCCCCGCACTAACTCTGTAATGTATATATACTTGTGTTGTAATAATATTGATACCAAATGTAGAAACGACTGTTTCAGCATGAGGTGTATATTCAGTCGCAAAAGGAGTAGTAGAGTGTGCTTGTTTGTTTTGGTTTACCCTCACTTTTATATCTCCATTATATAAATCTGAATCTTTTCCGCTTTGTATTACATTAAAAATTGATTTTATCGCTTCAGGATCATTCATATAATTTACAAACTTTTGTTGTTCTTCTTGCGAGAGATTTGTGAACTGCTCTAGAATGACAGAGGAGTCATTATCGTTCTGCGAGTTGAGTTCTTTATTATTGGCTTTTAGATAATTAATGTAGTCTTCAGGGGTGTTAATAGATAAAGAATCCTGTGCGTTAACTGAGTAAGGAAGTACACTTAAAAATAATACAAATACAACAAACAAACTTAATAATTTTTTCACTTTATAATCACTCCTTAGATATGTTAGTAAAACAAAACCATTAACATCCTTTAAATGGATTTGATTTACAAGGAATATACTACCATATATAAAATAAATTATCAAATTGTAGACTAGTAATAAATCTAATTGAAATCAAACAAATAAATATAATGAAAGTTGATAATTTAATAAAAGTATGTAACTAAAGTTCAGCTAAGGATGGAGACTATAACATATATGAATTGTCAAACGGCATCTTTTATTATTTCTGGTTGCGAGATCCCTTTAGGGGAAGTAATGAGGCGATGTACATATCTTAACTAATGATGATAAGGAAGTTGGATGGGTTACACTGATTAAGGATGTAAATAGTCTAGCAATGCTTATGAATTGGAGAAAAGTTGCTGTTACTATAACAATTAATCAGTTCTTGAGAAAACCGAATAATAAGTACTACTTCAAGAAGTTAGTGAAGCACTTACTACTTACTTGAGGAACATAAAAACAGTATTTGATAATCTTTTGAAGGGAGAAAATTACGTATGAAGCACTACTCAAAATACAAATATGTTTATAATAACTGGTATGTAGCTAGTTGCGAGAAGCATGGTGAAAAACCAATTGATTTGACATCTACTTTGAAATTGTTCCTGAATGTAAAATGGAAGAAATGAGACAGTTGTTGCATCGATGGAGTAACACCATAAAAGCAGGATTTTACTGTCACTTTTAAGAAATGTATATGGAATAAATATAGGAAGGCAAGTTGTTGAATAGTAAAATCACAATTCTCAATGGCAAAGAATCATTTTTGTATCGATTTATCTTAAATACAATTAACTTTGGAACCTTTCATGCTGATACTTTACATATTTCGATGAATTAGTGATTGAAGAGTTGCAAACGCACGAAAAACTAGTTGGTTAGGGAAAAATGATGCTGGAGAGCCTTTTGGAGATAATTCAGTATTAAAATTGATTACCACAATAAGACTGCCAAATGGCCATCAATGAGAATATCAAAAATTACTGGATGGATTCGCCCCAATGAAAATATGACCTATGAAGAAGTATACACTTTTTACGCCAAGTGCGATTTTATCCCAGATGGAAAGTTGCTCAAATATATAGAATAAAACATAACAGTATAACATTGAAAAGATAAACCATAACAGTATGGCAATGGTAAAAAGATTTTATGGCTGTAACATTAAATTTTGAATTAGAATGCAGACTGATAAAGATCTAACCCAGTACCAAATTCATAAGATTGTTAATGCCGCAGTTGAGAAAGTGCATAAGGAATTAGAAGAACTCAAAAAAGATTAAAAGAACTCGATGATGGCAAAACTCATGGGATATTGCTAATGCTTATTCCTGAGTTGCAGGATATGGTTGTTGTTACATCCTATAAGGCCTTTAGACGCAGATAGAAAGTTTATCCTTTCTTGTAACGATTGGGAATTAATATGGTGTTCCATAAATTTGAATAGTGTTTTTATGTCATAACGAACTTAAACAGAGGTATAATATGACAACAATTAAAGTGACACCTGAGCAGCTTACGACTGTCTCCAAGAAATTAGAACAGGCACAACAATTAGTAGCTCAAATGAATAGCAATTTAGTACAACAAATTTCATCTATGGGGCAATTGTGGGAAGGGCTGACTAAGGAGGAATTTTACAATTAACCCCATACATCTCAGAAGAATATGAATGACTTACCCTGACGAATTCTAGTGCTAGGGAGTACGTCACCATGCAGATAAATTCAGATTAGCAGATCTGATGGAAGCAGGGAACATTGACGCAAGTTGTTTACCACCCCCACCTAATTCTTGTGATGTTCCTACTGCAGATACATGAAACGCATTTCGAAAATCGGCAGATAGCTTAACTGAACTAGGTCAGGATTTTGTAGCCGCTAATTCAAAATGCTATGAGAAGAAATTCAATTCAGTGTGAAGCTTCTTAGATATATGTCTTTTGGTATTCCAAAAGGAATGTATCATGGGTACATGGAACGGGCAGCTAAACAAAACGATTCATGGAGATGTTCTTTTGGAGATTATGAAGTTAGACGATATTATTAAAACACCCAATAAAGGAATCATTTTAATTGGAACAAATATTGGATTAGATAAGCAGGATCATACGAATCTGAAAAGTTTGATAGGTTCAAAAATACAAGTAGATAAGGTAGATGGGACAAAATGTGAACTGGACGTATTGGATATTAGCCTTTCTTTTTCCATTGCTAACCTTCCACTCATTGGTATTAGTGTAAAGGATTCAGAAAATATTAAAGATATAAAAAAGGGAACACAAGTAGTGCAATTGTTGGATGGATAAGGTAATCAAGCAGATGGACAAAATGTCCATATAAAAGATATCCCCGATTCAATTGGAGAAGATGAATGGGTTGAAGACTATAAATGGTATGCTGCAATAGCAGCAAGGAACAGCCACATCTGAGCAAGTAAGGATGTTGGACCAGAGATACTGAAGGAATAATATTGTGAACACAGATAAAGTAAATGTGTCCACTTTCTAGTCTAGACCCATAAGCCTCCTAATATTTTGAATGTATCCACGGGCGTCCACACTTACCCGGAAATGCTGCATAAAATATCCCGGGTGAACAAAGAGGAGGTGCATGTAATAACCATGATACACATGGAATCCGTGCAAGTGGGTGAGCATACATTTATCGGAGTTGAGGTCAAACTGCCTAAAACAACGCTGTTGACGATCTCTAACTCCCGTGGTTACATCATGTGTGGTGCACTGGATGTTGGGCTGCTCAATGAGCGGCTGGCGGATCGGAAAATTCTTGCCGCACGAGCTGTGGGGGTAAAAACGCTGAAGGAATTGTTGGAAGCGCCGATGGAATCGGTGACGACTGAAGCGGAGCAACTGGGGATTAAGCCAGGTATGCCAGGATACGAAGCACTTTTGAAACTGGTGTAATGAAGCCTATGTGCATATGTTGCATAAAAGTAGAGGAACAAGAACCGAAAAAAACCGGACTTTTTGGCTCCGGTTTTTTTCTATGAAAAGTATTATTCTATCGAGAAGAATCATTTGAATTATATACGAACGATATGACCTGCAAGAACAATTATTCGGCAAACAAATGGGTCAGGTTCTCGCTAAAGGGTGCTTGTACAATCCCTTTTTCGGTAATGATGGCGGTAATGTACTCATGAGGTGTAACGTCGAATGCTGGGTTGTAGACTTTGATGCCCTGCGGGGCGGTCCTTTTACCAAAGCTTTCGGTAACTTCCTCCGCAGAACGCTCTTCAATCGGAATATCTGCGCCTGTTGCGGTCTGCAAATCAATGGTAGATAGTGGCGAAGCGACATAAAAAGGAATGCCATGCGCCTTCGCTAGCACAGCTAGGCTATAGGTGCCAATTTTGTTGGCCACATCTCCATTAGCAGCGACTCTATCTGTGCCGACAATAACGGCCTGTACCCATCCTTTGGACATCACCATGCCCGCCATATTGTCACAGAGCAGGGTGACATCAATGCCTGCCTGCTGAAGCTCGAAAGCGGTCAGGCGCGCCCCCTGCAGCACGGGGCGGGTTTCGTCGGCAAATACTTTGAGGTGAATGCCGTTCTCCTGCGCAAGGTACATCGGCGCGAGCGCTGTTCCGTATTTCGCTGTCGCCAATCCGCCTGCATTGCAGTGAGTAAGTACGCCCATCCCGTCCTCGAACAGAGGTAAAGCATGGATACCGATCTGGCGACATACTTCCTCATCCTCTGCCTGAATGGCTGTGGCTTCACGCTCCAGCCCGGCATTCCAGTCTTCGACCTGACCTCCGCTAGCTTCATCGATGAGTTCCCCAGCCCGCTTCTTCATGCGGTCCAAGGCCCAGAACAGGTTCACTGCCGTCGGGCGTGAAGTAGCCAAATGTCCGCACACGGCGTGTACATGCTGCAGCCACCCAGCAGCGTCGGTGCCGTCGTAGGCGGTAGCTCCTAGCACAACGCCGTAGGCCGCAGCCATCCCGATAGCGGGCGCACCACGTACCTTCATGGCATGTATGCCATCCCATACTTCCTCGGCCGTGAATAAATCCAGCATGACAATCGTTTCGGGCAGCAGACGCTGATCCAACATAGACAAGCGGTTGCCTTTCCACACCAGCGAAGATAGAGCCTGACTGGACACTGCAGCTTTCCCAGAGGTTACGGGCGCCGATTCTTTCTTTTCACTCATATTCTTTAAGCTCCTTTAGTTTGGGCAGCTGTTGCTGTCCGAACAATGTCTCCCAGTTCCCGAATCGAATGAAGCTCGCGATTGCGAAGAACCAAGGATTTACCGATAGATAACGCCAGACGTTCCGCAGCTTCCTTGATAGCAGGATCGGCAATGGTGTCGATATCTGCCACATGCGACAGGCTGATGATACGGCGAATCACTTTGCACCCTGCAAAACCAATCGTATCTTGCAGTACTTTCTGGAGATACAAGTCCTGATATCCCGCTGTACGTGCCATATGATCGGTGACATGCTCATCCCACAGTTTGCGGAACCTACGCTCAAACTGCTCCCATACCTGAATGGCGGTCTCCAGAACCCAGTCACGCCTTTCCTTTAGAGCCTTCTCGCCAGAGGTCCATCCGGGTTGTGCTGCGTAGTTCAACAGCAGATTGGCGATCACTGCTCCGATATCAAAGCCCATGGGTCCGTAGTAGGCAAATTCAGGATCAATGACTTTAGTCGATTCGGTCGTTACAAAAATGCTGCCAGTATGAAGGTCACCGTGCAGAAGCGCTTCGGTTCGTGTCAAAAACTTTTCTCGCAGCAAAGCCACTTCCAGGTGAAGCACTTGATCTGTACGTAGTGCCTCTGCTTCGTCTTCGATGTACGCACCATAGTTGTTATTATCTGAGATCCGATACGGTTCATCCAGAATCAGATCTTCAGTTATTTTGCAGAGATCCGGGTTGATAAAGCGTTTAACCAGGTCTTTTTTATCCTGCTGATTCATGCCCAAATCTGAGGTGAAGAAGAGCGTGCGTGCCAGAAACTCCCCAATATGATTAGCGAAATATGGATAGGTGTTTCCTTCTATTAGTCCCTTGCGCATGATGGTGTGTGAGCTAAGATCCTCCATCACGGTCAACGCAAGCTCATCGTCATACGCCAGTACCGCAGGAACCAATTCGGGGCAAATGTAGTGTTCCTGCTGAAGTGCCTCGCGTTCAATACGGGCACGATCCAGTGAAAGCGGCCAGGATTCACCCACAATTTTTACATAGGGAAGTGCCTGCTTGGCAATGATACTCTTGTTAGATTCAGAATCCGTAATATGAAAAACCAGATTTAAGTTACCATCACCGATTTCTCGGCATTCCAGATGGGCTTCCTGACTAAAAAATCCGGGGATGTTCTTCACGAATTCGATTGCTTCTTCAGTCGTTAAAGGATGATATTGGGACAACGAAGTCACCTCCATAAAATGTGCGCATGTAAATAGTTTAAAAAATATCACAATATTAAACCAAGTATTTTGATATGATATAGAAAGTATAACGAAAATCATTGAAGTTTTGTACATTTTTTTTATGGGGATTGAAAGAGGAAGAAAGGAGAACTCTTTTTTTGTTTCGTCTCCGTATAGAGAGGGTAAATATGAGACAGACGTCCGGCAGGTGATATTAGGATGCCCGCTGGCGTCTTACCGTCAGTAATGACGGTGATGGATATGTAAACGTTCCTGAAAGTCAATTTGATGAAAAAGGAAGGGATTTATGATGGCTAAAACAACAAGTAACTCGAAAAATACGCAAACCAAATCGGTGGAGGAACTTTTAAACCGTCAAGTCGCTAACCTCAATGTGTTATATGTAAAAATTCATAACTATCACTGGTATGTGAAAGGCTCTAGTTTCTACACACTCCATGTTAAATTTGAAGAGTTATACAATGAAGTGACATTGAAAATGGATGAGATCGCCGAGCGTTTGCTCGCGTTGAAAGGTTCTCCTTCCGCAACGTTGAAGGAATATCTGGAGCTGTCGTCGATTCAGGAAGCAACCGGCAACGAAGATGCTCCTAAGATGGTACAAACCTTGATCGAGGATTTTGCAACTGTATGCGAGGAGTTTCAGGAAGGTATCGAACTGGCGGAAAGCAATTCCGACCAGCCAACTGCAGATTTGCTGATTGGTTATAAAGCGGATCTGGAGAAACATATGTGGATGCTTCGCTCTTATTTGGGCTAATTGGCCGAATTTCGCTCCATTACCCAATGCCTAGTTCGGTGAAATTAATTCCACTCCATAGTGATGGGGTTACGCTCTGAAATAAACTCTCTACATGTAAAACGCTACTGACGTCATGCTGTCAGTAGCGTTTTTATGGCTGGAAAAAGATCATGCATCCCATGTTTTTTGTACAAATTTATAATTATATGAACAACCACAGGATGAATTTTGCTATTTGTGTGCCTAGTAGGGTGAACATTTTATGAAGAAAGTTGGATAACGTGTGTCTGTTGGTTGCACCCTTAAAGATATTTATTATAAAATAACTTGAGAATCATTGAGAATCAGTTTAGAATGATTATAAATAAATTTTTAAATATTACTTGAAATCAGGGGGCTCCCCTGTTTAAATATACTTTCTGATTTCGACACCACACTACATTTTTTGGAGGGTATTGCGAATATGGCTACAAACTTTAAGATTGAAGGTCTCAAGGCGACCATTGAAGGCAAGGAAATTTTGAAAGGTATTAACCTCGAAATGAAGGGCGGAGAAATCCATGCCATCATGGGTCCTAACGGTACGGGTAAAAGTACACTCGCGTCTGCTTTGATGGGTCATCCTAAATATGAAGTCACAGATGGCAAAGTAACTTTGGATGGAGAAGACGTGCTGGATATGGAAGTGGATGAGCGTGCACGTGCAGGATTGTTCTTGGCGATGCAGTATCCGAGTGAAATTGCAGGGGTAACGAACTCCGACTTTTTGCGTAGTGCGATCAACGCACGCCGTGAAGAAGGACAAGAAATCTCCCTGATTAAGTTTATCCGTCAAATGGAAAGCAAAATGAAAGAGCTCGAAATGAATCCTGAGTTTGCTCACCGTTACCTGAACGAAGGCTTCTCTGGTGGTGAGAAAAAACGGAATGAAATTTTGCAAATGATGATGATTGATCCGAAAATTGTCATTCTTGATGAAATCGACTCCGGTCTGGATATCGATGCTTTGAGAATCGTGGCTAGCGGTGTCAACGCTATGCGTTCCGAAGAGCGTGGTTTCCTTATCATTACTCACTATCAACGTCTGTTAAACTACGTTAAACCAGATTATGTACATGTAATGATGCAAGGACGTATCGTTAAATCCGGTGGTCCTGAGCTTGCTGAGCGTCTGGAAGCGGACGGTTACGACTGGATCAAGGAAGAGCTGGGTATCGTTGATGAAACTGTAGGACAAGAGGCGTAAGCCGGAAGCGAGGAGGAAAACTAATGACTACACAAACAATCCTTCCGGTAGATTCCGAGCAACTGCGTGTTCTGTCCGAACGTAACGGCGAACCATCTTGGTTGGCCGAAGACAGACAAAAAGCACTTGAGCTTGCAGGCAAACTGGAGCTTCCGGTATTTGAAAAAACAAAAATCGAACGATGGAAATTAAACGATTACGGTCAACATAAACAGAACGAGGTCATTGCATCGGTAGGGCAGGTCCCGGCAGCCATTGCTGATCTGGTCAAAGAGCAACAGGAGGGTGGTCTGATTATTCAGCGCAACTCCGGCGCGGTATATGTGAAGCTGAGCGAGGAATTGGCGGCGCAAGGCGTCATTTTCACGGATTTACAAACAGCGGTTAAAGAGCATGCTGATTTGGTTAAAGCTCATCTGAACACAGTTATTAAGGCTGAAGAAAATTCATTATCTGCATTGCACGCAGCACTCTGGAACGGTGGAGTATTTGCTTATGTGCCTAAAAATGTAGAGCTGAACGTTCCGCTTCAAGCTGTATTCCTGACGGACGATGCGACTGCAACGTTTGCGCCGCATGTGCTGCTCATTGTCGAAAGCCACAGTTCCGTGACTTACGTAGACAACTATGTATCTGCGGATTTGGCGGCACCTGTTCTTCATAACGGTGCGGTAGAAGTTGTTGCAAATGCAGGAGCTAAAGTACGTTATGCGACAGTCCATCAGTTTGGAGAGCAAGTAACGGATATTTCGATTCGTCGTGCTACGTTGGGAAATGACGCAGCTATCGAATGGATTGTGGGCGAAATGAACAACGGCAATACAGCAAGCAATACCATGTCCGTGCTCAAAGGCAATGGCTCCAATTCGGATGCCAAGATCATTGCTGTTGGTTCCGGCTCACAAAAGCTGAACTATACGACACAAGCACAGCATTTTGGTAAAAATTCCGCCAGTCAGATGATTACGCGCGCAGTAATGCGTGAAGAAGCGTCTTCCATCATTAACGGAATTACAAAAATTGAAAAAGGTGCTACCAAAGCAGACGGTCAGCAAACAGAACGTGTTCTTATGCTCAGCCCGAAAGCGCGTGGTGACGCTAACCCGATCCTGCTGATTGATGAAGATGATGTAACGGCAGGTCACGCAGCATCGGTTGGTCAGGTAAACCGTGAACAAGTGTATTACTTGATGTCCCGCGGGATTAGCCGTGCAGAAGCTGAACGTCTGATTATTTATGGCTTCTTGGCACCTGTCGTATCTGAAATTCCGCTCGAAGGACTTCAACATCAGCTGCAAAGCCTTGTTGAAAGGAAGTTAGGCCAATGAATACTGCATTGATCCGTGAACAGTTCCCGATTTTACATCAGGAGATTAACGGTCATCCGCTGGTTTATTTGGATAATGCGGCCACTTCGCAAAAACCGCTGGCGGTCATCGAGGCGATCAAGCACTACTACGAATATGATAATTCAAATGTTCACCGTGGTGTGCATACCTTGGGTAGTCGCGCAACGGATGCTTATGAAGGTGCGCGGGAGAAGGTAGCCCGCTTTCTGAATGCAAAGCGCAGTCAGGAAATTATTTTTACAAGAGGAACAACAACGGCGTTGAATCTGGTCGCTTCTTCCTATGGCAGGGCTAATTGCCAGGCAGGTGATGAAATTGTCATCACCCAAATGGAGCATCACAGTAATCTGATTCCGTGGCAACAGGTAGCTAAAGCCACAGGCGCGACTTTGAAATATATTCCACTTCAAGAGGATGGTAGCGTTGATCTTGCTGATGTGGAGAATACCGTTACAGAAAATACGAAAATTGTAGCGATTGCGCATGTCTCCAATGTGCTGGGTGTTGTGAACCCTGTCAAAGAGATTGCAGCTATTGCGCATCGCAAAGGCGCAGTCATCGTTATAGACGGTGCACAAAGCACACCACATATGAAAGTAGACGTGCAAGACATCGATGCTGACTTTTATGCCTTTTCGGGTCACAAAATGTGTGCTCCTACTGGGATCGGAGCACTGTACGGCAAGAAGGCGCTGCTGGAAAACATGGAGCCCATTGAGTTCGGCGGTGAAATGATCGACGATGTGGGATTGTATGAATCCACATGGAAGGAGCTGCCTTGGAAATTCGAAGGTGGAACCCCGATTATAGCCGGAGCCGTTGGTTTGGGAGCTGCCATTGATTTTCTGGAAAGCATCGGACTGGACGCCATTGCACAGCATGAAAGCCGTCTGGTCGACTATGCTCTCAAACGTCTCCGTGAAGTGGAGGGGTTGACGATTTACGGACCTGCAGAACGTCATGTCGGGCTTGTAACATTCAACTTGGATGATGTGCATCCGCATGATGTAGCTACCGTATTGGATAGCAAAGGGGTGGCTGTACGTGCAGGCCATCATTGCTGCCAGCCATTGATGCGCTGGTTGAAAGCCAGCGCGACTGCACGTGCCAGCTTTTACCTCTATAACACGGAAGAGGAAGTCGACGCTTTGGTCAGCGCCTTAATCCAAACAAAGGAGTATTTTGGCGATGCAACTTGATGACTTGTACCGACGCGTGATTATGGATCATTATAAAAATCCGCGCAATCGCGGACGTTTTGAGGACGATGCCGTTACGGTGGATTTGAATAATCCTACGTGTGGTGACCGGATTTCTCTTCAACTCAAAACGAAAGACGGCGTGGTCGAAGATGCCCGTTTTACTGGCGAAGGCTGCTCGATTAGTATGTCCTCAGCTTCGATGATGACAGAAGCGGTCAAAGGAAAAACGATTGATCAGGCACTGGATATGGCAAGCCGCTTCTCTTCTTTAATGAAGGGAGAAGCCGTTGAATTCGATGATTATGAAGAATTGGAAGCTTTGTCAGGCGTGAATAAGTTCCCGGCCCGCATCAAATGTGCGACACTGGCTTGGAACGCGCTGCGCAAAGGGATTGATGAAGATAAATAATTTAAATAGAACAGAGGAGGTTTGAGAAACATGGCCAAGAAAGCACCGGAAATGGAAGAGTATAAATATGGCTTTCGTGACGAGCACAAGTCCATTTTCCAAACAGGTAAGGGTCTCACTCCGGAAATTGTAAAGGAAATCTCCAAAATTAAGGATGAGCCAGAATGGATGCTGGAGTTCCGTCTGAAAGCACTGAAACAGTTTGAAAAAATGCCAATGCCAAACTGGGGCGGAGATATGGATGAACTGGATTTCAACGATATCCAGTACTATGTAAGACCTTCCGAGAAACAAGGGAAGACATGGGAAGAAGTTCCGACGGAAATTAAAGAAACCTTTGATAAACTGGGTATTCCTGAGGCGGAGCAAAAGTTTTTGGCTGGTGTATCCGCACAGTATGAATCCGAGGTTGTCTACCACAGTATGCAAAAGGAACTGGAAGATCAGGGCGTTATTTTCATGGATACCGATACGGCGTTGCGTGAGCATCCTGAGATTCTGAAAGAGTATTTTGCAACAGTTGTACCTCCTGCGGACAATAAGTTTGCTGCACTGAACAGTGCGGTATGGTCAGGTGGTAGCTTCATCTATGTACCAAAAGGCGTGAAATGTGAAGTTCCATTGCAGGCTTACTTCCGTATCAACTCGGAAAACATGGGTCAATTTGAGCGTACGCTTATTATTGCGGACGAAGACAGCTTTGTGCATTATGTAGAAGGTTGCACGGCTCCAATTTACAGCACGAACTCACTGCATAGTGCCGTGGTCGAAATTATTTGTAAGAAGAACGCACGCGTTCGTTATACAACGATCCAGAACTGGGCACCAAACATCTATAACCTGGTAACCAAACGTGCGGTTGCAGAAGAAAACGCAACGATGGAATGGGTCGATGGTAACATCGGTTCCAAGTTGACGATGAAGTATCCAGCCGTTGTATTGAAAGGCCGTGGAGCGAAAGGGATGGTCCTGTCCATCGCTGTTGCAGGCAAAGGCCAGCATCAGGATGCAGGTGCGAAAATGATCCACTTGGCACCAGACACCACCTCCACAATTGTATCCAAGTCGATCAGTAAGCACGGCGGTAAAGTAACGTATCGCGGATTAGCTTCATTCGGTCGTCAGGCTCAAGGTGCAAAATCGAATATCAAGTGTGATACGCTGATTTTGGATAATCAATCAACTTCAGATACTATTCCTTATAATGAAATTATGAATGACGACATCACGCTTGAGCACGAAGCAACGGTTTCCAAGGTATCGGAAGATCAGCTGTTCTATCTGATGAGCCGTGGTTTGACTGAAGCAGAGGCAACGCAAATGATCGTTATGGGCTTTATTGAGCCGTTCACCAAAGAGCTGCCGATGGAATATGCGGTAGAAATGAACCGTTTGATCAAGTTCGAAATGGAAGGCAGTATTGGTTAAAACGCAGTAACCCTTGGTGTGACAAGGTTTTTGAGGTATTCTAAAGCTGTTAAATCGGAGTCGTGCCGATTTTGTGCCGACTCGGATTTCCTGCTAGTATAGAAGGCGAACTTTTTAAGTTCGTCTTCTTCTATTTTTTCCGTAATGTCTAAAAAGACTTCGGCAGTTTTCTGAAACCGCTTTTATAAGGGGAGATAGAATTAAAAAAAATTATTGTTAGGACTGCGGATAATTGCCTAGCACTTAACTATGTTTGCTTAATAGGATATTGTAAAGCCACAAAACATAAGGAGGCAGGCAACGGATGCAGAAGAATAAAGCTGGAGTGAAGAAGAAAACCCTCTCTTCTAAACAGACACAGAGGCATGTACATGAATTTGAAGGTAGTACCAAACTGGCTGAAGAAGGCGCAGACCGACATAACCACCGCTTTGCAGGTGTTACTGGGCAAGCGATTCGAGTTGGAAGAAGTCATGTCCATGAAATTGATCTTTCAAAAACTGATTTCGTGAACCATTTTCATAATCTGAGAAGGATTAGAACAGGACCCGCTATTCCAGTCGGAAATGGCAAGCACGTACATTTTGTTACGGGCCAAACCACATTAAATGATGGTCATGTACACCAGTTCAATTTCGCAACATTGATTCAGGCACCTCTTATTTAATAAACAAATGTAGCAAATAATATAGTAGTAGAAACGCGTTTTTATTGTTTTTGATCGTTGTAAATTGTGACTAGGTTAATGTCCCTAACATAAAAAGAGGCTGTCCTTCGTAGAATAACCTACGAATCAAGGACAGTCTCTTTTTATTCGCGTAGCCTGGGCTTCGGCAAGACATTTCGTTCCACCGAAGTAACGCCGGGAGGCAGTAGCGGATCAGGATTCCAAATAAATTTCATCAATGGATACATGGCGTTCCCTAGATAAATCTACATATTCATCATCGTTAATTCTCACTAAGGGTCTGAAGTAATCAGCAGGATTGTTCAGAATAATCGTTCCTGTCTGCCCTGTAGTCAGCAGAACCTGCTTATTAATGAAATTAGGAAGCATATGTCTGATGAACACTTGGGTAGCTTCTGGGTTTAGATGTCCAAAACTCATGCTGTGCAGCTCGCGTAATACGGCGAGTAGCTCCTGCTTCGTCTGGTACACACGATTGGAAATCATCGCGCTATACACGTCTGCAATAGCTGTTATGCTGGCAAAAGGATGAATTTCTTCCTTGAACAGTCCATGGGGATATCCACTTCCATCTTCACGCTCGTGATGCTGCAAGGCGACAATTGCAGAAATCTCATCGCTGGTTGAATTGCGAATAATATCATAGCCATAGAGAGAATGTTTCTTCATTTCATGAAATTCTTCAGGTGTCAGTTTATCTGGTTTGTTCAAAATTTCATCCGGTATCATGGATTTGCCTATATCGTGTAAATATCCGGCTTTACCAGCAGCATAAGCTTCTTCTTCTGTATATCCAAGCCATGTGGCAATGTAATATGACAGTACACCTACTTGGAGAGAATGATTATAGGTATAGTGATCTCCCCGCTCCATAATTAACAGCAGAGATACGACATCTTTTTGACGAGCCAGCTCTGAAACGAGAGGGCCGAACAGTTCATCAACTCGATATTCATCAAATTTTCCAGTTGAGGAAGCTTCGAGAAACATGCTTTCAAAGCCACTGATCGTCTGCTCCATGAGGGGAACGGCGCGTTTGAGGGATTCAGGGGAAGCTGGAACATCGGGGGCAAAGTCAACCGGAATGCTCGCAGAACCGGCATCAATGTCGATATAATCGACACCATGCATAATGAGTTTGGAAATGTCGTCATGCTGAAGCTCGGTGCCCTGAATCATGACAGGTACACCGTGCCCGTTGTATGTATCGGATTTGAGGCGATCTCCCGGCTTGGCATCGGTAACGTGAACTCTCATGTGCTAACCTCCTTATTGTCGTAAATTTGTCGAAAATATGAAACAACCCTAATATATCAAGAATTATATGGGATGACAACGACTAAATTACTATTATTCCAAGCTGTAAAATAGGTCCCAGGAACCCGTTTCCTATCAGATACCTACAGTAGATAACGTCAATGCTTTTCACTATGTTTATGATGTGAGATTGTTCAGAGAGTACAGCGAAGCTTAAGGACTATGTCCACTCATATGTACCATATTGCTAAATAACATGGTATGCTTAAACATTAGAAGCTCCAAAGTCGATATATATAAAGTATAGAGGAGGGCGGTTATGGAGATGACGACTCGGCAAACGTTGACCATTTTGCATACCAATGATATCCATAGTCATTTTGGCAGTATGCCTTCGATAGCCGCGATGATCGATGAACGAAGAGCCGCATCACGGGATGCGCTGCTTGTGCTCGACATAGGAGACCACATGGACCGGATGGCCCCCGAAACGGAAGGAACGCTCGGTGGGGCAAATGTGGATGTGATTAATCTAACAGGATACGATGCAATTACGATCGGTAACAATGAGGGACTGACTTTTACCCCGGATATGATTGAACAGGCATATGCGGGAATTCATTGTCCGGTCGTATGCGGCAATATGACAGAGCGTGCTACGGGGATGAGCCCTTCGTGGATGAAGGAATCCCTTATCGTAAACAAAGCTGGAATCAAGGTCGGTTTACTCGGTGTGACGGCTCCTTTTGTAGAGTTTTATCAATTGCTGGGCTGGGATGTGCTCAATCCGTTTGAGGTGCTGGGGAAGCAGATCGCGGCACTGAGAAAGCAGGTTGATGTTTTGGTCGTGATGTCGCACCTGGGTCTACCTTCCGATCAAAAATTAGCGTCGCAGTTTCCTGAAATTGACGTTATCCTTGGAGGTCACACCCATCATGTGCTGGAGGAACCGCTTTGGATCGGAAAAACAGCTTTATGTGGGGCGGGGAAGTTCGGAACGCTGCTGGGTGAAGTGACACTAAGTCGTAACAATAGCCTCGAACCGTTTCGAGTCACGTCAGGCGGCGTAGTTCCTGTAGATCAGACACTACTGGACGAAAAAGTGGCATCGGCCATTGTGGTGCATCGCAGACAAGCAGAGCGCACCATGGAGAGCACCATTGCGGTGACGGATCGGAAACTGGAGATTGCATATGATCAGGAATCCCCTTTTGGGAATATGCTGGCACAAGCGGTGTCCCATTTTACAGGAACAGAAATTGCCCTCGTCAATGCGGGACAACTGCTCGGCCCATTACCTCAAGGGGATATCAGCAAAGGAATACTACATTCCTTATGCCCTTCGCCGATTAATGCCTGTGTTATGAAGTTGCGGGGAAGAGATATTCGGTTGGCGCTGGAGCAGTCCTTGCTGCCTGAATTTACAGACAAGCCCATGACGGGCTTTGGCTTCAGAGGCAAAGTGCTTGGCACGATGTGTGTGGAAGGCTTGGCCATTCAGTATGACTCGGGCCGTGCTCCTTATGAAAAAGTGACGGACATTCGTGTAGCGGGTCAACTATTGGAAGAGCATGAGGAATACACAGTGGGCACGTTGGATATGTTCACTTTCAAAGCAGGTTATGAAGTGCTTGCGAACGGAACAGATCTCCGATTTATGCTTCCAGAATTTTTACGGGATTTGATTGAAATGGAGTTGAAGCGTCCGGGCGCGATGGAAGAATGTTTTGCAGCTAGGTGGCTTCAGGTATCAAAACAATCGGGAGAGGATTAAGCTGCGACTGGTACCTGTTACATTATTGAGAGCCGGCATGAAGCTGGGCAAAAAAATATACAATGAAAACGGAATGGTGCTGCTCTCGGAAGGTGTTGAGCTTACTTCGCGATTGATTGAACGTCTAGGCCAAGTCGGTATTGGATATGTATACATTGAGGATGCTGTGACAGAAGATATCGTCATTCCTGAGATGATCCATGAACAGACAAGGGCCGCGGCGCTACAGGAAATCAAAAAGCAGTTTCAAGGGTTGTCATCCTACTCCGTAGATCATAAGCACAAATATTTTGGCAAGTCATTTTATAAGGTGATGGAATCCATTCTGGACGATATTGGAGGCCGTCAGGACACCATCATTATGTTGATGGATATCGGGGCCGCGGATCAGGATTTGTATCATCATTCTTTGAACGTATGTTTATATTCACTAGTACTTGGAATATCCAATGGCTACGATAATAACCAGCTCATGGAGCTGGGGATAGGTTCACTACTGCACGATATCGGTAAAATGAAAATTTCACCTCAAGTACTCTATAAGCCGGGTAAATTGACGGATGAGGAATATGAGCATATGAAAACACACACGGTGATCGGCTACAAGCTGCTCAAAGACGAGCCTGGAATTCCCTTGTTGTCGGCTCATTGTGCATTACAGCATCATGAGCGTATCGACGGCAGTGGATACCCACATGGTTGGAAAAAGGACCAGATCCACGAATATGCGAAATGGATCGGTCTGGCGGACTCGTACGACGCAATGACAGCAAGTCGGATATATAAACAGGCTTTGTTGCCTTATGAAGCGATGGAAGTGCTGTACGCCGGGGCAGGAACGTTATATGAGCAGCGAATGCTGGAAGCCTTTCGTGATTGTGTAGCTATTTATCCCCTGGGACTCTCTGTGGTGCTCAACACGGGGGAAGAGGGGGTCGTGGTGCGTATACATCCCAAAATCCCGCAAAGACCCGTCATTCGCATTGTAAGGGACCGGGATGGGCAGGAAGTGAAGGCACCTTATGATGTCGATTTGTCCGTATCCCTCTCGGTTATGATTACAAACACATTGGGCGCTACTGCCGCCCCTTTCGGAGGAGTACACGTAGATTAGCAGATGATGTGGAAGAAAGCATGCAGACACTTTACACATCATGATATGATAATTATACGTCTTTTGAGGTTAATAACAGAAATAAGGTGAAAACATAATGACAGTTCTACAAAATAACACGCTACCCCAAATATCGCCAACCTATGATCCGTGGGACCCGATTGTCTCACTGCGTACACATGGTCGTCATTTGCTAACGAGTGTGGAAATGACCGTAACGCATCTATGTAATATGCGCTGTGAGCATTGCGCTGTTGGCGACATGTTGGTTATGAAGGAGGCCCCTTTCCTGCCGTTAGACCTAATGCTGAAGCGTCTGGATGAAGTCGAGCATCTGGAGACCATCAGTATTACAGGCGGGGAACCTGCTTTACTCGATAAAACAGTGGATGAAGTGATCGTTCCACTGCTGAAATATGCCAAGGAGCGCGGTATTCGCTCACAAATCAACTCCAATCTGACGTTAGATATTCGCAGATATGAGAAGATGCTTCCTTATCTGGATGTGATGCATATTTCGTTTAACTATTTGAATGCGGACGATTTTTATGAAGTGGGTTTTGCAAATACCCGCCGGCCGACTCCACGTGCGGGTGCTGTTCGCCTGTATGAAAAAATGATGGAAAATGCCCGCAGATTGAGTGAAATGGGAATGTTCATTTCAGCTGAATCCATGATTAATTATCGGACACACACGAAGCTGGAGGGCATTCATCAGTTAATCAACGAAATGGGATGCCGACGGCATGAAGTTCATCCAATGTATGCGTCGAATTTTGCCTCTGCTTTGCCTGTGCTTTCACTCGACGATATGCGAAACTCTATCCATAAGCTGCTGGATGTACGTAATCAGGACATGTGGATGTTGTTTGGGACATTACCGTTCTTTGCTTGTTCGGATCGGGAAGAAGACCGCAAACTGCTTCGCCGCTTGCGTCAGGAACCGAATATTACGGTGCGTAATGATCCAGACGGAAGAAACCGTGTGAATGTGAATATGTTCACGGGTAGCGTGTATGTGACGGATTTTGCAGACATTCCGGCTTTCGGAAACATTCAGGAAGACAGTCTGGACGATATTTTTGGTGAATGGCTGAATGAGCATCCGCTGAATCAGACTGTGAACTGTCATTGTGATGCCGCTGCCTGTTGTGGACCGAACCTGCTCGTGGCGGATATGTACTACAAAGGAATAGACTTTAAATCAAGAAAAGCATTACAATTATGAGTATTTTTGCATGATTTTAATTAGCAACTTCCAATCAATAAAATTTGGATTGAATTGCTTGCAAACCAAAAGATGCAAAATGCAAACTATAGAAATGGGGAGTTCGTATTGGATGGTCATACCGAGTTTCATTGGGGATTGCTAGCTGTGAATCTCCTCTTGGTACTGCTGCTTGTCTTTCTAAATGGTGTATTTGTGGCCGCAGAATTTTCGTTGGTCAAAATGCGCCAATCCCGATTGACGCAGCTCCAAAGCGAGGGTCATCGCCTGGCAGGCTATGCGCTGAAGGTGAACCAAAAGTTGGATGCTTATCTGTCCGCCACCCAATTGGGCATTACGCTGGCTTCATTGGGCTTGGGTTGGATTGGAGAGCCAGCAATATCCGGCTACCTGATAGAGCCACTCATGCACAAACTCGGTGTAACTGACGGTACACTGATTACAACGGTATCCGTTATCGTCGGATTTTGCGTAATTACCTTTTTGCATATCGTATTGGGGGAACTGGCGCCAAAGTCCTTAGCGATTCAGAAGACCGAAGGTGTGGCGTTGTTTTTATCGGCGCCTTTGCTGCTTTTTTATAAGGTCTTTCTGCCTGTGATCTGGGTATTGAATGCTGCGGCAAATTTACTGTTGCGTGCATTCGGCATTCAGCCGGCGAGTGAAGCCGAAGCGGCTCATTCGGAGGAAGAGATTCGTATATTGATGAATCAGAGCGCCAAAAGCGGTGTGATTGATAAGGACGAAATTAAGCTGATGGATAATATTTTTGATTTTTCTGACTTGCTTGCCCGCGAAATCATGCTGCCGCGTACAGATATGGATTGTTTGTACACGAATTTGTCGTTTAAGGAAAATCTCAAGATTATCAGCGAGACCAAGCATTCCCGCTACCCGGTAGCGGTTGAGGATAAAGACCAGATTATCGGTTTTGTCCATATTACGGATCTTCTGCTAGCTGAGCAGGGAGAGCAACTGGATCTGGCTTCGGTGGTACGTCCTATTTTGAATGTGCCGGAGTCCATGGAAGTGAGTCACGTGCTACGCCTTATGCAGAAAAAACATTCCCAAATGACTCTCGTGGTAGATGAGTACGGCGGAACGGCCGGGCTGCTGACAGCGGAGGAAATTTTGGAGGAAATCGTCGGGGATCTCTATGATGAATTTGAGGATGAACGCCCGAGCGTGGAAATGAAGGAGAACTTCATCTCTGTGGACGGTCGTATGCTCATTGAGGATGTCAATGATTTGACTGGAGTGAATATTGAAGACGACGAGGTGGATTCCATCGGGGGATGGCTGTTCAAGGAATTGGAAGGCATTCCGGTGAAAGGGAAGAAAATTGAGTTTTATAACCTTACCTTTGAGGTGGAGGAAGCAACAAGGCTTCGCATAATGAGAGTGAAGATTCACCGCAAGCCTGAGCCTGTGATTGAAGATGAGCTTTCTACCGATTGATTCCTGATCCACAGAGATAGGTAAGATCAGTTGAGGTATGTAAGTTATTATAGAGTGCTGAAGAAAGAGCCTTTAGATCCACGTACCGTGGGTTTAAAGGCTCTTTTTTGATTAGAAACAGTTCTATAGTTATTTTCTTTGAACAATTATTTTTATCTGTGATTTTTTGTTCGAGACTTGGGCGATGCGGCATATGTTGAATAGTAAAGCAGATGGATCAATCAAAGGAGGTCCCGGCCCGTGAAATTTCCACAGCAAGGTGAGTATGCCCCGTTTGTCGGCCCGTTCGATCCGTGTCCACCCGTCCTGTGCAAGACTTATGTGCTTCCGCCAAACTTATTTGTACAATTTCAGCCCCCTGGTCTACCGCAATTCAGTCCAGATGAGGCGCTGACGAAGGGGACACTATGGCCTCTACTTTACAGCCCTTATGAGCCTATGAGAAACCAGGGGGGAGGCGAATAGAATGGAGAATCCAAAACAGGGTCAGTCCCCAAACCCATTCCAACAGCAAATTCAGCATGAGAGTGGGTATCAACAGCCGAATCCATATCAAAGCCCTTATTCAAATCCGTATTCATACCAGAACCAGTATCAGAGCCAAGCTCAGGACTATAGTCAAGCCGGAAACCCAGCCCAAGGCTGCACGCCCCAAACCAAGCCGGGTGATGCCCAGTTTTATGCGCTGTTGGAGAAGCTTCAGGCGGTAGATTTTGTATTGGTGGAACTGAATTTGTATCTCAATACACACCCGGATGATTTACAGGCTATCGAACAGTTCAATAAGCTGACGCAGGAAAGAACGGCGATTGCTAACGAGTACCAGATCTTATATGGGCCTTTACAAAATTTTGGCCGTGCCTATTCCAAGTATCCTTGGGAATGGAACCAAACTCCTTGGCCGTGGCAGGTCTAGGTAGGTACAACCTTTTATAAAGGAGGAACATGAATGTGGGTATATGAGAAAAAACTGCAATATCCCGTACGTGTCAGCAAATGTGATCCTCATATGGCCAAACTGCTTATGGAGCAGTATGGTGGAGCGGATGGCGAGCTGGCGGCGGCTTTGCGGTATCTGAATCAGCGGTATACGATTCCGGATAAGGTTATCGGCGTACTTAATGATATAGGTACGGAAGAATTTGCGCACCTCGAAATGATTGCGACTATGATTTACAAGCTGACCAAGGATGCGAGTGTAGAGCAAATGAAGGCAGCCGGGCTGGGGGAATATTATGCGGCGCATGATCATGCGCTGTATTACCAGAGCGCAGGCGGAGTTCCTTTTACAGCGACCTATTTTCAAGCCAAGGGTGATCCAATTGCGGATTTGTATGAGGATATTGCGGCAGAAGAAAAGGCGAGAGCTACATATCAGTGGCTGATTGATTTAACAGATGATGTGGATTTGCAGGATAGTCTGAAGTTTCTGCGTGAACGCGAAATAATCCATTCGCTCCGTTTCCATGAGTCTGTGGAAATTTTGAAGGGGGAAAGAGATCGGAAGAAAGTGTTCTGAGAAAATGATACACAAGGTCTCTTGGTGAGCTTAAGCTTGCAGGAGACTTTTTTCTTTTGAAGTCATCTAAGCTATGAAATGGTCGTTCTCAAGGAGTAGCAATGGGCATTTTGTATATAAGAGGGGGCAAAAATAAAAGCCCCCAAAAATTGCAGGCTGTCAGCCCGGGTATCGTGCCGAGCACATATCGGCATGATGACTAAAAGGCCGCCTACATTAAACGACCTTCCCTGGCGCGTTTTTCTCATCCCTATTGCTTCAGTTGTGCAAAATATTGCTCGTTATATAACACGCTTGGATGGGTAGGATGGTGCAACTGAGCGATGCGATGATGCGATTTTGCCTTTTCGATGTCACCGATTCGGTCGTAACACAGGCATAATTGCAAGTGTGGAAACCAGGTATAGTACGAGGAATTGGTTAAGGCCATCACATCTTGTGGAGGCTCTATCAGCGTCGCCTGACGAAACCAGTAAATGGCTTGAGTATACTGCTCATCTTCAATGAACAAATTGCCAAAGGCACAGCAGAACTGTGCGCGTGGTACATCAAGGTTAAGTGTGCGAAGCAGAGCCATACGCTGCTCCTGTTTTTGACCCTGGTGAGCGTAGCAATCCGCTAGCTTAAAGCAAGCAGCAATCCGATCTTCAATCCATCCGAGATCTAGACCCAGATAGTGTTTGTACTGCTGGATGGCTTCTAGTATGCGTCCGTTATCATAAAGTTCATTAGCGAAGTAGTAGTGATCTCGTTCAGAAAATGCGGTGCCTTGCTCCCGATGTTTGAGATAGATATGCAAATTACGATCAGTGTAAGCACGTGTCTTTTTATGAGTCACCGCCATATTACTGTGAAAGGTACTGCCTGTCACATTCAGGAATTCGTGAACAAATCCGATCCATCTGAATTTACGATCACGTCGCACCATTCGGTTTCTTTTGAGCTTATGCAGCGGCTGCCCCTGTTCATCTACAGATAGCACATAATCCATCGTAATGCTGTCATACGAGACGGTGGCTTGTTTTTTCCAGTCGAGAAATGCCAGTCGGTCTTGCTCTTCTAAGATGTCGTCGGCATCCAGCCAAAATTGATATTCCTGTGTTGCCTGATCAAACGCATAATTGCGGGCTGCGGAAAAATCATCACACCATTCAAAAGGGTATATCCGAGCGTTGAACGATGCAGCTACCTCTTGGGTACTGTCGGTAGAGCCAGTATCAACGATAATGATTTCATCTACCAGGTCATGGACTGATTTCAGACAGGTATGAAGTGCTTCTTCTTCATTTTTGACAATCATACATAAGCTGACAGTTACCATGCTCTTTGTCCCTCCCAAAAAACTTGATATAATCTCCATTTTATGTAGGATAGCTTGCTCATTATGTAGTAATTCCGATGGAGCATTTAGAGGATGTGTAATGATCATAAATTCAAACTTGCTCTAATAAATTAGAAAATCAAAGTCTGATATGAAGGGGGAGGAGATTGTGCGAAATTCGATATTATCAAGTGCGACCGGGAAATAAATTTGATGGCTAAATGTAGTTGGAAAACAGGTGAAAAACAGAAAAAAGGCAGTTAACTGGATGTTAAGGTTGTATTTTTGTATTGATGTCGTTTTCATTGATATTTCCAGGTGTAAGTCCATTCCTACCACGCTCACTCCCATATCGCTTGGTCGCAATTATGGTATGCCTAAGGACATGGAGGGAGAACGGTTTATGAGGCTTCTACCTGATGGAGGCGTTGAATCATGCGTATACTAATCGGTAGCCCGGTGCACCAGAAACCGGAAACATTGTCTTTATTTCTTCAAGCTTTGGAGCGACTGGAGGCACCTGACGTGCTGCCCGATTATTTATTTGTCGATGATAATGACAATCCGACTTCAAGCCAATGGCTTGCCGATTTTTCCAATCGACTGCCAGGCAGGGTTTTGCCCTTGTTGACAGGCTCACAGCAAGTGGAGAACCGAAGTGATGAGCACACTCATTATTGGCCGCCTGCCCTCGTCTGGAAAGTGGCTGATTTTAAAAATCGTCTTATTGATTATGCACTTCAGCATAATTATGACGCGCTGTTTTTGGTCGATTCAGACCTGATTCTCCATTCCCGTACCTTATGTAAACTGGTAGAGGCGGAGAAGGATATTGTATCTGAGATTTTCTGGACACGCTGGCAGCCGGAGGGGCCTCTATTGCCTCAGGTGTGGGTTAGTGATGAATATAATTTGTTCCATCGTGAAGAAGGCGAAGTGTTGTCGGCAGAGGAGCGAGCGCAACGCGAGTTGCATTTCATACACCAATTGCATGTTCCTGGTTTGTACGAGGTGGGTGGTCTAGGCGCTTGCACCCTAATCCGCAGACGTGCACTGGAAGCAGGGATTCACTTTGGTAAAATCAAAAACGTTTCCTATTGGGGAGAAGATCGACATTTCTGTATTCGGGCAGCTGCATTTGGATTTCCACTTTTTGTGGATACACACTATCCGGCGATGCATCTGTACCGGGAAGCGGACAGAATAAAGGCAGAGCAGCTACTATTCACCCTAAAGTATTTTACAACGAGTGGTGTTCATACGGACCATTCAGAACATTTAGCATATCTGGATCACTCCGATACTTCTACTAACTCTCCTGCCTTCAATCGTTCTGCATCATCAAGTCCCTCTAAGTTCTCTGAACCTCCTGTTATACCTTATGATCTCCGTGAGTCAGCTGTCTTTGCCAAGTACACTGCAGATTCTTTTGCTGTACCACAAACATTCTCTGGTCCACGACAAAGTGAACTTCATACGCCGCCTGTCTCCAAACCCAAATTGACGCTGACCATGACGGTATACAATGAGGCAGATCGCAAGCTCATTGACGTGCTGCGGAGTCATCGGGAATATATTGATGAAGCGGTCATTATTGATGATGGCAGTCAGGATGATAGCGGAGAGTTGTGCCGCGAGATCCTGAAGGGAATCCCATTGCGTTTAATACGCAATGAAACAGCTTCTTTTACCAATGAATTAGAGCTGCGAAAACAGCAGTGGAGAGAGACGTTGGCATCCTCTCCCGAATGGATATTAAACATGGACGCTGACGAAATGTTCGAATCCCGTTTTGCTCAAGGGGTACATTCGTTGTTAGCAGGAACGAAAGCGGATACGATTTGTTTCAGGTTGTTTGATATGTGGACTTCCACGCATTATCGCGATGATGATTATTGGCAGGCTCATCAGTATTACCGTCCTTTTTTAATTCGATATAAGGAAGGGTTTTCTTATAAATGGAAGGAGCAGTCCTTGCACTGTGGGAGATTTCCCGAAAATGTGCTTGACCTACCCAGTGAAATCAGCAACTACCGTATCCAGCATTGGGGATGGTGTACACCTGCTATTCGCATGGCCAAATTTCAGCGATACCAGTTGCTTGATCCAAGTGCTCGTTATGGCTGGAAAGAGCAATATGAATCTATTTTGGACCCGAACCCCCGACTCACGCTTTGGGTAGATCAGGACAACATAAATGCAGAAAAAGAAACTGCACCAGAGTATGAAGCTGCCGATGATGTGAACGCCATGGATGTTGCAGAGATTGCGAGTGTCCAGGTTATTAATAATTCCGACCTACAAATAAAAATTGAAACAAAGGGCTTACTTTATAGTAAATGCAAACTGTGTGGCTCATCCGACACGGCAGTATTTCATAGCTATGAACGCTTTACCTTGATGGGATGCGGCTCCTGCGGATTGGTTTTTCGTAATGATGTGGATCATATACAGCCAGAGGATATGATTGCAAAAATTTATAATGCCGAATGGGTTGCTATGCGGGATAGTGCAGCAACTTCAACTTATGGAGATCATGCCCTTTTTGGACTTATGCTGCTGGATATGTTCAGTACCAGTAAAGGAAAATTGCTTGAGATTGGATCAGGTACCGGAGAATTTATTCATGCTGCCCTTCAAGCCGGCTGGGATGCAGTGGGCATTGAACCTTCCATAGACTCGCGTGCTTACGCCAAATACAAATATGACGTGGATTTATTGCCGGGTTACTGGGGCGATGAAGCCGAAGAAGATACTCAAACCGAAGAAGCACATGAAATACAGGAATTGAATGAAGAACAAGAAGCAGAAGAAGATACTGACTTATCACTGGATCACAAATACGAGGCCGTAGCATGCTGGCATGTGCTGGAGCATATTGCGGACCCTGTTACATTTTTGACAGATTTACGCGAACAGCTTCAACCTGACGGAACGTTATATATTACGGTGCCCAACAAAAACTCGTTCACCAATGAGGCTTATGGTGTTTATTCGCCTTTATTTACGGAGGAAGATCATTTGTATCATTATTCTGAGCACACGCTTGCGCTCTTACTAGCAAAGTCTGGCTTCCGCCCAGTGGCTATGTTCACCCGCCAACTTCCCTCTGGTTTGGATGCCCTGCTGCAAGCCCATCCTTTGTACGGTGAGCTTGCCTTTACGGAGCAAATGGGATTGTTAGCCAAACTTCAAGGCGAGAAACGGGGTCATGAACTGTGCTGTGTCGCAAGAGTAATTTAATCATCCCTAAAAGGAGGCAGCATCCATGAACATGTCTGACCCGTATCTGTCTCGCTTTTTTGTATATTCTGATCCCAACTCCTCCAGCATGATTTACAGACTCCCCCAAAGCTGGTGGAGTCGCCCCTATGAGTATGAGTGGTGTCTTCAATTTATGTCTGGGCAAGATACAGTGCTGGACGCAGCATGTGGAATCCCACATCCATTCAAATTTGAGTTGGCCCGCCGTTGCGCTCAGGTCTATGCCTGCGATCTGGATATTCGGATCATTTCCGTGGATGCCATTTTGGCCGAGGTGCGGCGGGATATCGGAGAGGAGGCTGCCGAGCGCATTCAGGAGATTTTGCCAGTTCGGCTCCACTCCGCACATGCCAATCTGACGGCTCTGCCCTATGAGGATGCCAGTTTTGACAAAATTGTATGTATTTCGGTGCTGGAGCATTTAACACCTGATGAATCTTTGGCAGCCTTACGTGAATTTCACCGGACCTTACGCGATGACGGAATGCTTCTGCTGACGTTTGATTACCCTACAGTGGACCTGTCAGCGATGGAGCAATGGATAGAGCAGGTGGGATTTTCGTATTGGAATGGTGTGGATCTCAAGCTTCCACGGGGTGCTTTACACACGGATATGTGGGGTGGTTTGCATTGTTTCAGGACTGTTTTAAAAAAATATAAGAGTTAGCGGTATGCGCAATGAGGTTTACACGGACCTCTCTTATTGCTTATCATGAGAGGGGTTAGAGTTGTAAACCTACATAGGAAAGGAATGACTGATAACTACATGAACAATGCACCTGTGTTGAAGAAACCTGAGGCTATGGTATTTGATATGGACGGTACACTTTTTCAGACGGAGACGCTATTGCTTCCTGCGTACCACAAGCTGTTTGATACGCTGCGCGCCGAAGGGCTTTATGAAGGAGAGACTCCTCCCGAGGAGCTTATTTTGAATAGTTTGGGCATGCTGCTGGATGAAATCTGGAGAAGAGTGATGCCGGAAGCCAGCGAAGCGGCCCATAGAAGAGCGGACGAGCTGCTGCTTCAGCTGGAACTGGAAGGATTGAAGAACGGAAGTCATGCCCTGTATCCACATGTAAAAGAAACACTCCAGACCCTTCATGAGCAAGGTGTTCGATTGTTCGTAGCCAGTAACGGGCTGGAGGACTATGTAAAGGGGATCGCTGCTGCGTATGAAATGGTTCCCATTTTTGAAGGACTGTACAGTGCTGGGGAGTACAGCACGCTTTCCAAAGTGAATTTGCTGGAAATTCTGTTGAGCAAGCACGATATTTCGAACGTATGGATGGTAGGAGATCGTTCCTCAGATGTGGAAGCAGGCAAAAAGAACGGACAGACGGTGATCGGTTGCGCTTATGCTGGATTTGGTGTGAACGATGAGTTGAAGGGGTCCGATGCGATTATTACAGACTTTACGCAACTGCTTACACTTTATAAAAACGCCGAGTAACTGTGAAACACAGGTAATTGGTTATAAATAGGCTCGACGCACCATATAATTAAAACATGCTGGTACTGTCGGGCAGACGAAAAAAGAAAGGAAGGCAGCCACTTTACGTGGAGCCTTCCTTTGTCTTATTCTCTGTCTTATTCTCTGTCTTATTTTCTGCTTTATCTTCTGTTTTATCTTCTGCTTTGTAGTCCGTCTGAGGCTTAGGATTAATTTGTGTGTGGTAGACCCACAAAGCATATTCCATGGGCTTGGCGATGGAACGGCGATAGGTTTCTTTTTCACCAATACGTGAAAAGACCTCACGGGCTGGCTTCGGGTTGACTTCCAGCACGTATATATGACCGTCCTTATTAATTGCCAAATCGAGCGCAAGCTCGCACAATGCCCCGTAGCTTTCTTCCAGATATGCAGCGATGTCCAGTCCGAGTTTTTCCCCTTGCTTGATGATTTTCTCTCTATGGCTTTCATCACGAATCCATTGCGTCAGCAATTGGCTCATCGGTACCGCCTTGCCTCCACCATGCAGGTTGGAAGTGACACTCCGATGTGCCCCGATTCGCCCGGCGCATCCGGTTAGCTCCCATACTCCTTGGCTATTTTTCTGTACCAGCATACGGTAATCATGGACTCTGCCATTCGGCAACTGCACAGGAATGCCTTCCTGAACAATGTAGTTATCCATGTTCCAGCTGCTCAGACGCGGCTCCAGACGGTCTAGACGTACCCGCTGCTGGGGAATAATATGGCGTTTGCGATTGCGGCCCTCAATCAGATACAGGCCTCCTTGCTTGTTAACAGGTTCAATACGTAAAATGCCGCGGCCTCCCGTACCGTTAATCGGCTTGAGGTACACTAGTGAATTCTGTTTAAGCATCCGTTTTACACTATGAAATCCACTGAACAGCTCTGTTGCAGGCAAATGGGCGCGAAAGGCAGACCTCCTCGCAAGCTGCTGATGAATGACCCACTTGTTACTCAGCGGTCGGTTTAAATATACAAGGTCTGTGTATTGCAATCGGAACTGCTTCAACTGACGATATCGCTCACTGCGCTGAACCCGGCAACGGTCGAAAATCATATCTGGAAACTCTCGCCATTTTCGGGTCCATTTTCCGCTGTGTGGATCATAGATTTGGGCAAGGAGCAGCCTGCGATCCTTGTGGACATCTGCAGGAGTGAATACATACATATCCAGTCCCAGCCTTTTCCCTTCTGCAATCATGCGCTCATATATGTCGCGCTCCTCCAATTGCTTCTTGTTGTTCAAATACAAGGTCATGATGCCTAGGACAGGTTTTGGCACAGCATTCCACCTTCCTCTGCCGTCTGCTTATCTTGGGATAACTCCCCGTGAAATATCAGCGTGGGTTTCCCGGTCGGTCCAGTTGTCATTTCGTGCGCAACAAGTCCAGCGCGGAAACAGGTTTTGAGACTGGACATATTGTCGGCGGCTACGCTGCACGTCAGACGGCGCAGCTGTTTGAGCTGGGCGGACAGCAGTCTAGCGCCCAGTCTGCGGCCCCGGTAAAGCGGACGAACAATTACGATGCAAGCATCCTTCCCGTAATTCAGAGCGAGGGAAAATCCCGCAATCCGCAGCCCCTTCTCCGTGCGCACATATGCGCACAGGAGGGAGGAGCCAGGGGTGTTCAATAGCTCGGGCGTTAAAACTGCCAACTGCCGCAGAGCATTACGAGTAATGCGCATGCCCCCTGAACTGCGGGCCAAAAACAGCAACTGTCGTCGTCTCAGTAGCCAGCTCCGGGCAGGCAAATGTTGAACATCGCTAATTTGCGGCATGATTCCACTTCCTTGATCATGATTTCAATCGTCCGGCCAAAAAGGAGCTGTACTGGAATATGCGTCTAAGCGACTTTTGGCGGATTTCCGGCTCGTCAAATTTCATCGGTTTGGCATTGGCCTCAAAAAACCAGAGTGTTCCGAGCGTATCCACGCCCAAATCCATGGACATTTCGCCGTGAGAAAGACCGGATGCGCGTTCAATTTGACGTGCAATCTGTATGGCCGTACTTTTAACTTTGTTCAGTAGATCCGTGCTGTCCTCAGGCCCAAACAGCGAGGACAGTAGCTTGAACGGGTCCTCTACACTCCCGCCACGCGGGACATGTGTGGTGATGCTCCCTTTACCCGCCAGTCTGGCACCGACCCCGGTTATACTCCAGGAGCCACGGATATTTTTTTGTACCAGGATACGCAGGTCGAAGGGTTTTTTCTGATAGGTTGCCAGATCGATACCCTGTTGAATGATATAAGGCGAGTTGCCTGCTTCCCGGCGGATACGTCCCCACAGCCGGGATAGCGATACAGATTTGTAGGTTACACTTTTTTTGTCATGCTGAATGGTCAGTCTGTAAGCCATGAGATGGTCTGGGTGGAATTTAAGAATCATAATCCCTTTTCCGGCCTTACCGTTTTCCGGCTTGAGATACAGGTATGGATACGCAGACAGCATTTTTCCTAATGAAGACAGGTTGCTTAACCGTTTGGTTGCCGGAACAAGCTGACGAGTGCTTTCCGAGGTACGCAACCACTTGAACAGTTCCCATTTGTTAAAAAAGCCTGGATTGTACAGTTCAATGCCTGAGGCATGTGAAATTTCATCCAACTTTGTGCGCACAGAGGTTTTAAGTTCATAATTACGGTTTGGGATGCGATTATAAATGACCTGTGGAGGTGGGAAATTCTGTTCCTCCCACGTCTGTAAGCTCTTGTTGAAGACATAGCCCTTAACCGTCTCATCTGCCAGTTTCAGGTCCCTGACGGTAACAATGTACACTTGATATCCCATCCGTGTTCCCGTTTCAAGAATATCCCTGAAATTGCGCTGATTGCCCTTGAAAAATTGCCCTTCGTCGTGCACTGTCAATACAGCAACGACTGGCTTATGCTCCGCCCGGGTATTCATAGTTCCTCTTTTCTGCGGAATTTACTGAGGTAAAGACAGTGGTCCAAAATATGCTCCACGGATGCTTTACCCTCCGCACGCAACGATGGATGCTGAAAAATGGATCGGCCTGGCTTGGAGTTGGCTTCAAACATCCATACCTTTTCATCCTGATCAATGCCCAGATCAAAGCCGATTTCACCCAGTAGATGCTGGTGGTGGTGTTCAATGGCTTCAGCGAGCGTAACTGCTACGTTCTTGGCACGTTGAAGCACTTCACCCGCCCGGTCTCCGAATACCCGGTTCAACGCCTGTTCAGGTGTCATAAGGGAGCCGCCATTTTTGATATGGGTTGTGACACTGCCACGTCCGGATTTTTTAGCTCCAATGCCGACAACGACCCACTGGTTATTTCCATTTTTATGCATGTGAAACCGGAAATCAATCGGGCAATTGTCAATCTCGATCAGCTGGATGCCCTGTTGAATGACATAACCCTTTAGCATCTGTCCCTGATTGGAGTGAAGCATCCTGAGCATGGAGTTAAAAGAGGTGAATTTTAGCAATACATTGCTATTTTTCTTACGGTACCTCACATAATATCCTTGCTTGGGAACATGGGACAGACGGTAGATTCCTTTACCGAGACTGCCTCCACTTGGCTTGTAATAAGCAAATTGATGTCGCTCCAGCATACTTCGGATACGTTCAGAGCTGGGATTCGTGTATGATTCAGGGACATAGCGGTTAACATCTGGGTTATTCTCCAGCAGATTATAGATATCGGACTTATTGAAAAAGCTCCAGTTAAAGAAGGGAATTCGTTTGCGGGAAAAACGTTCGCGTAGTTGATTGATCGCCGGGGAAAAATCAGAGCGACGGCTCGGCAAACGATTATAGATCACGTCTGGCAAAGGTACAAGTTTACGTGTAAATTCCCCGCTGGATGACAGAAAATAGCCGTTAATCGTATCATTTTGCCAGTTGATATCCCGAGGGGTGAAGGCAAAAATATACGATTTTTTGCTACCTTCCTTCAGCAGTTGCTTAATAAAGCCTGTGCGTGATCCGAAAGGGCGAGTGGTGGAGGTGGTACCGTCAGACAGCACGCCAATCAACGGCCCTAGCTGTATATCACCATCCAGATTTCGCAAATAGATGGACCCGCTTTTGGGAACACGGATTGCGTTACGTAAGCCGGAGGTCAAGTATAGATGGCGTCCCGCCTTCTGAATTGGTTTTACTGTAGCGGGGATCTGATCCTTACCGAGCCGCAGACGAACGGACTTGGCTCCGGATAATTTAAGGCTTTTCAACAAGGCAGTGGATATATACGCCACCTTGTCGGGCTGCTGTGAGAAATGCACATTGCAATGCGTTAAACTCATCTGTTTATCCTCCTATACCGTATGTTCAAGGGAGGCGTCCGCGCCCTTTGGCCCTGTCGCTTTGGAATGGGTCATTAAATATCGAGCATATTCGAGCGGGCGGTTGACCGACTGGAAAGCGCACTCTGGCTGACGGGTCTGAAAAAAGGAGGCCCGCCCAGGTCGGGAATTAACCTCCAATAGCCAGATGTTCCCGATCCGGTCAATACCGTAATCAATTCCCAACTCGCCAAGGCGGCCATAACGTTCCTCCAGCGCCCTGGTAATGGTCAAGGACAGCGTCATCATCTGCCTGATGATGAGACGCGTGGTGTCCGCGCCAAATTGTTCACGAAGGTAAGGCTCAGCAGGATGGGCTTCGCCTCCACCGTGCAGATTAGAAGTCAGGGTTCCTTTTCTGCCTTCTCTTACGGCAAAGCCCGTCAGGCACCAATAGCCGTTGCCATCCTTTTGTATGAGTGCGCGAACATCAAAGGGATGATTGCTTTGGCTTGTTAATTTCAAATAAGGCTGCACGATATAAGCGCGTTTGTGTGCAATTCCGTGGATCCATGACAATCCTGCATCCAATTCGGAAAACGAGCGCCGGAACGGGTGGTTACGGGAGTCTCTACCCTGTACAAGTAGTCCCTGACCTCCTTCTGCCAGCCGGAGATACAGTGTGCTCTTGCCATGTGTTCCGGTCTGTGGCTTCATAAACAGCTCCGAATGGCGTCGTAGCCATTCCACAAGCTGAGTCGTGTCCCGGTAAGGCGCCGTAGGCGGCACAAAGGGACGCACTTTATCTACCGCATGCAAAGCGCGATACACCTGCCATTTGCCAGGTAAGTTACGCGACCAGTAGATGAGCTTGCGCGATTTTTGCTCCGCCATGTCTTCCAGTGTGCGCCTGACATTCTGGCTCTCGTGGACATGGAGACAGCGGTTATACACAATGTCTGGCAACGGAAAGCGGCCGGATGTCCATACTCCGTTACGATAAACATAACCTCGTATGGAGTGATCTTCAGGTGAGACTCCTTCGGCGGTAAACGCCATTACGCTAAGACCAGAGCGCCTGCCCAACAGACTTAGCCTGCGGCAAAAATCGGCTTCGGTAATAGGGGGAGTGACGGCCTGATTCCGGCTAACAAGCACGCCCAGCGTACCTGGCACAACAAGAGACACCGACAACAGCTCCTTTGGCAGCCAGACTCTGGAAGAGATGAATTCATTTGAAGCCGGCTGAATAACAGCAGTATTCAATCATTTTTTTAACGGACGGGCGAGTTTTCTGATCATTTAACGGCGTGTTGTCATTCTTTGATGGCTTCGAATTGACCTCCAGCAACCAGATGCGCCCTGTGCTATCTATTGCCAGATCAATACCAAATTCCGCGAAATGGGCGGGAATTTCTTTTTCCACTCCGCTTGCGATATCCAGTGCTGCTGTTTTCAGAGAGGTATGCCCATTCGATTTAACGGTTGCGGGCAGCGTGGTTTTGGCAAGTGCTTCCTTGACTGTGCTCAGCGTGCCGCCTCTTGCCAGATTGGACACAAAGTGGCTTCCTCCAGCGATCCGGGCGACAATGGATGTTACGGTCCAGGTTCCGGACGAATTTTTCTGTACAAGCGCACGAAAGTCGACCGGACGCTTACCGTGATCAATCAAGGTAAGTCCCTGTTGGAGTTGAAAGCGTGTTGTTTTCATTTTTCCCGCTAAGCTTTTGTACAGCTTATCTACGTTGGCATACGTTTGCTTGCGGGGCGTGCCCGCTGTTGTGGATAACACCGAAAAGGTGCCATCGGTTTGCTTGTTAATGCGCATTATGCCTTTACCTAAGCTTCCGCGCACTGGCTTGAGAAAAACAGCGGGATACTGGTTGCACATTTTTTTGAAAACAGCAAAGGTTTGCAGCAAGTGGGACTCGGGTAAATACTTGCGCAGGGAAGAATTTGATTTAAGCGCATCAAATACTTCATTCTTATCCAGAAACTTTTCGTTAAAAATGGTCGTGCCGTACTGCGATTTTACTTCTTTCATGAAATGCTGTACGCTAGTTCTGTTCTCGAGTTTACGGGAGGTAAGACGATTATTGACGACATCGCCTGCGGGCATGACCGTCTTTTTCCAGCCTCCGTCATACACCCATCCCTGAACTCGCCCGGGCTGACTTCCGATATGCTCCGGGGTGAAAAAATACACATATGCTCCTTGTCTGCGGCATTCCCCGACTAGTTCACGGCAGAACAGGGTGATCGACCCGAAAGGCTTGTCGGGCTGTTCGGGATAGTCCCGACTGACCAGCACGCTAATAAGTGGGCCCACTCGAAGTGTCCGGCGACCTCGGCTGTAGGTTACTCGCAGATCACAATTGGCATGAAGCCCCATTTTTCGGGCTAGCACGCTTCCCACACGTAGGCCGCTGTAGCGGGGCACCGATATGACGGTAACCTCTTGGCGGAACGAACCGAAGGCGAGCTGAACGGGGTGGCCAGCGGATATTTTCCATTTGCGAAGCAGGGACTCGCCGACCATGAGTACGTCATCCTGCAAGATGCCCGATCCGATGATTTGAATCGTTGTTTTTTTGATGGACATCGTGGATCTCCTTCCGGGCAGCAACTTGATGTCTTGAAAGTAACGGGAAACGTGAATGGGCTGTAATAGCACTGATTCATCATATGAGGACATATATCCCTTGGTGATTGACGGACAATGTGAAATGTTGACACTAAACTTGTATTGGAGGAATAAACAATCATGAACATCTATGACAAAGCCCATGATTTAGCGAAAGCATTGAAGGAAAGCAAAGAGGTAGAGGAAATTACGTCAGCGATGAAGCTGATCGAAACCGATCCAGAAGCCAAGAAAATGCTCGACGATTTCCGTGAACGCCAAATGGAAGTACAGCAACGGATGATGAGCGGCGATATGCCAGCACAGGAAGAGATGGAAAAGATGGAGAAGCTGTTTGAGGTACTTAGCTTGAACCTCAACATCCGACGCCTGTTCGACGCTGAACGCCGCTTGAGCGTGATTATTGAGGATGTTAACAAAATTATTGCAGACAGTCTTCAAGATTTGTACGGTTCATCTCTGTAAGTTTGTCTCATATTCCTTCCTGTCCTCTCATAGACTAGATACATAGAGTCACAGGGAGAGGAAGGGATACGATTGGGTTCTTTTAAAAAATGGAAACACGGTTTGTACACACTGATTGCGCTGGCTATGGTCTTGGTTGCGTTACCACGCATCTCGCTTGCAGGCGGTTTGAACTGGGTCAACGGCTTTGGGATAGTATGGGTACTTTTTGCGCTGCTAGTCATCGGGGCGAACATGCATTTTTTGCTGGGTGTGGATGAGGAAAAGCGCAAAACGCTGGAGCGTGTGCGGCGGGCCAAAATGCAGCAGTGGCAGATGAAATGGGATAAAAAAGCTGACAAAGGTAGCATGCAGTGAGTTTTTTTTAGCTTGTCCTGGGATTGCCCCCAGATACAAATCAATCATAGTAAGAAGCGGTCCTTGTAATAGAGGGGATCGCTTTTTTGCTATTTCCGAAGCAGAAAACTCAAAATGAACAAAGGTCTAAAATAAAGGTATTTTGTGCTATAATAGATACAGAATGATACAGATTGAACGTTGGGGGTGTAACAGAGTTGGACGGGCTAGATGAAACAGTTACGAAGCATGAGCAGCTATTGCGACATATCGAGCAGTTGAAAATAGGCTCCAAAATTTCTGTGCGCAGGTTGGCTAAAGAAATGAGCGTCAGCGAAGGAACGGCCTATCGGGCCGTGAAGGAAGCCGAGAACCTGGGAATTGTCATTACCAAGGAACGGATCGGAACAGTACGAGTAGAGAAGCGTCCGCGCGGCTTGTCCGAGCAGCTGACCTTTGCAGATGTCGTGAATATTGTAGAGGGACATGTGCTGGGCGGAAGTGAGGGGCTGGAGAAGCCCTTGCACAAGTATGTTATTGGGGCGATGCGCGAGGAAGCTATGGCCCGTTATATTGACGCTGGCAGTTTGCTGATCGTTGGTAACCGTGAGGATGCGCATTCACTTGCATTGGAGCAGGGGGCAGGTGTGCTGATTACAGGGGGATTCGGTACGAGCCGAGAGGTTAAGCAGCTCGCAGACAAGATCAGTCTGCCGATTATTTCCTCACGTCATGATACTTTTACAGTGGCATCTATGATTAATAGAGCCATATTTGACCGCTTGATCAAAAAGAAAATTATGCTGATTGAAGACATTGCGGCAGGCAAACCGAAAACGTTGACCTTGAAAATCAACAGCACGCTTACCGAGTTTGAAGAACTTTCGGTGACGACTGGACATCATCATTTTGCAATAGTGGATGAATGGAATCGTTTAATTGGTATCGTCAGCCGCAAAGATGTGGAGGGGCTTCAACCTGAGCATACGATGGATAAATGTCTGATCCGCAATCCGATAACGGTCACTTACCAGACCTCGCTGGCTTCAGCCGCGCAAATGATGGCGTGGGAAGGTGTGGATTACTTGCCGGTCGTGGACCGCAACCGCAAGCTGCTCGGGTCCGTTACACGGCGTGAGGTGCTGGAGGCGCTACGTAACGCCCAAAAGCAGCCACAACTTGGCGAGACGTTCGACCAGTTGATCTGGAACGGGTTTGCTGAAGAGCGTAATGAGGATGGATCGTTATTTTTCCGCGGTTTTATCATTCCGCAAATGGCGACCAATTTAGGTACGATCTCGGAAGGCGTACTGGTCAACGTGATGACACAAGCGGGCTACCGGGCAGCTAGAGACATGACCGGCAAGGATTATGTGCTGGACAATTTAACGACTTATTTTATTAGACCCGTACAGATAGAGGATGCTGTCGTTCTTCGTCCGTTGTTGCTTGAGATGAGTCGCCGTACCTGCAAGCTAGAAATTGCAATTTCACGGGAAAATCATTTGGTATGCAAAGCAGTGATGACGCTTCAATCCATTGAACATGGTTAGTCTACCAATGGATTGGAACAAGGTGTGAAGGCGAATAGATCGACTTAGTGGCTTTCAGGCAATCTTTCTTTTGCTTCCAGCCAAATTTGCAGCACACCTTCCATTACAAGCATCGTTTTGACCTGGATCGTATACTCCTTGTCACGAACGGTGTATTTTTTTTGGTGCAGCAACATACGTACCAGCTTGCTGTCAGAGTCAATCTCAAACATATCTCTGCCACGCAGCACCTCCAGATCACGACTGACACGGCGCAGAAGTTCCTTTAGGTTAATAGAATCAATTTTTTCGGCCGAAGCTTCCTCCGGAATCAGCTTGATCTCTTTGACAACGGTTTGGCGCTTGCTGTATTTGCGCAATGTTTTGTTGTCCTCCTCGGCTTGCTGGAGCTGGAATTGAAGATCCTGGTTGTTCGTCCATAGCTGATTGAAGCTGGCATGCCAGATGGCATTGTAGATCATTCCTCCCGTAATCATACCGAGTACAAAGACGGAGGATAATTGCATAAAAGGGCGCAGGCGCTCAAAAGGGGGGACTCTCATAGTCGTTTCACCTCACGGTCGTCCGTTGCCGCATACCCACTTGACCAGCTCTGCACCCATATGAGCGCCTAAAAAGGCGAAAATCAAATACAATATCTGCTTAATGGCAGGTGACAAATTACCATCTAACATATTGCTTTCAATGACCCGGATCGGGTCCATCGTCCCCCCCACAGCAGCGGCAAGCGCCCATATTTTAATTCTTCCAGCAACCTCCAGCATCGTCTGGGTAGGCGGCTGAAGCGATACCACAGCTCCCATTCCGCCGAGCATGGCTCCCCCGAGCACGATGCCGAAGGCAATGAAGAAGTCGAGAATCGCTTTGGATATAAAAGTGCTCATGCTCTTTTCCTCCTTAGGTATACGAATCAGGACCGCGCTTGTCCGCCGAGGTCTGTACTTTTATTCTATGGGCGCTACTAACGCGGATATGATAAAATAGTTTGAAGAAAATCAAGCGGTGAAAGGAAGAGAAGCGCATGAGTTCATTTGTGCATTTGCATGTTCATAGCGAGTACAGCCTGCTGGACGGCGCGGCTCGTACCGCGGAGTTGGTCAAACAGGCATCAGCTTACGGAATGAAGGCGCTGGCCCTTACAGATCACGGGGTCATGTACGGTGCCATTCCTTTTTATAGAGCGTGTGTAGAAAACGGCATTAAGCCGATTATCGGGTGTGAGGCCTATATGACGGCAGGATCGCGCAAGGAGCGTGGCAGCCGGAAGGATCAGCCCATATATCATTTAATTTTGCTCGCCAAAAATAAAACAGGCTATCAAAATCTGATGAAGCTGTGCTCCATCGGCCATTTGGAGGGCTTTCACTACAAGCCGCGCATCGACATGGAGGCTTTGGCTGCCCATCATGAAGGTATCATATGCCTGAGCGCTTGTTTGGGCGGTGAAGTGCCGCAGCATTTACTGCATGGTCGGGAAGCCGAAGCACGACGAGCAGCGGAGCGATATCGTAACATTTTTGGCGATGATTTTTATCTGGAACTCCAGGATCATGGTCTCTCGGAGCAAAAACGCGTAAATCCTCTCTTGATCGCACTGGCGAAGGAACTGGATATTCCACTGGTGGCGACGAATGACGTGCATTACTTGACTGAGCCAGATGCAGACGTGCAGGACGTTCTGATCTGTATCGGGACTGGGAAGACAGTTGACGATGAGGAGCGCTTGCGTATACCAACACGTCAGTTGTATCTGAAAAGTCAGGAGGATATGGCTCGTTTATTCCCGCATGTGGCAGAAGCCATCGCCAACACGGTGCGTATTGCTGAAAAATGCGAACTGGAGCTGGAATTCGGTCAATCCATTTTGCCTGAATATCGTCCGCTGCCGGAAGGAATGACCTCTTCGTCCTATTTACGCAATTTGTGCGTGCAAGGGCTGGAGCATCGCTATGGAAGCGATCCCGGATGGGAGCAGCCGGAAGAACGGGAAAGGCTGAACCAACGGCTAAACTATGAGTTAAATACCATTGACAGTATGGGTTTCAGCGATTATTTCCTGATTGTATGGGATTTTATTGCCTTCGCTCATAAGCATAAGATAGCAACGGGACCGGGGCGGGGTTCCTCAGCAGGCAGTTTGGTTGCCTATGTGCTTAACATCACGAATGTCGATCCGATGAAATACAACCTGCTCTTTGAACGGTTTCTGAATCCCGAACGAATTAGTATGCCGGATATAGATATTGATTTTAGTGATGAACGGCGTGACGAGGTTATCGACTATGTAGTACAAAAGTACGGAAATGAGCATGTAGCGCAAATTATTACCTTTGGAACGCTGGCGGCAAGAGCCGCTGTCCGTGACGTCGGTCGTGTATTGAACGTGCCATATGGCGAGGTGGACAAGGCAGCCAAGCTGATTCCGGCGCAGCTAGGCATTAATATCCGTCATGCGTTGGAAATTACCCCGGAGCTGAAAACGCTATATGAAACGAAGCCCAAGACACGTGAACTGCTGGATATGGCGATCAAGGTTGAAGGAATGCCTCGTCATGCTTCGACACATGCAGCAGGTGTTGTCATTTCGCGGACTCCATTGACCGATGCGGTTCCGCTTCAAGAGGGGAGTGAAGGGGTACCTTTGACGCAGTACTCGATGGAAAATCTAGAGCGCATTGGTTTGCTTAAAATGGATTTCCTTGGGCTGCGTACACTCTCCATTATTGAACGGTGCATACACTGGATTGCGGAAGACCATGGAGAAACGCCTGATTTTAGCCGTATTCCCGATAATGATCCACATACCTATGACTTGTTAGGCAAAGGAGATACAGGAGGCGTATTCCAGCTGGAGTCGGCTGGTGTACGCCGGGTACTCAAGGATTTGAAGCCGAGTGTATTCGAGGATATCATTTCTGTCCTGGCTTTGTATCGTCCGGGCCCGATGGGATTTATTCCTAACTTTATACAGGCCAAACATGGTCAGATTGAGATTTCTTATCCGCATCCTGACCTGGAACCGATCTTAAAGGACACGTACGGTATTATTGTGTATCAGGAGCAAATCATGCAGATTGCTTCGCGCATGGCGGGTTTTTCCCTGGGAGAAGCCGATCTGTTGCGCCGGGCTGTGTCCAAGAAAAAGCGCGAAGTGCTGGATCTGGAGCGCGGGCATTTTGTCGAAGGCAGTATCAAGCAGGGATACACGGAGGAAGAGGCCGGAAGGGTTTACGATATGATTGTCCGTTTTGCTGACTATGGCTTCCCACGTGCCCATGCAGCTGCTTATGGTGTGCTAGCATTTCAGACGGCTTATCTAAAGGCCCATTATCCGGTACAATTTATGGCTTCAATGCTGACAGCGGTGATGGGAAGTCATCGGAAAGTGGCTGAATATGTTGTCGAATGCCGTCGTATGGATATCGCAGTGTTGCCACCTGATGTGAATGAGAGCGGAGTGCTGTTTACTCCGTTACAGCAGGGAGGCATCCGCTTCGGCCTGGCTGCGATTAAAAATGTCGGCACACAGGCGATGGAGAGCATTCTCGCTGTTCGCAAGGAACGGCCTTTCGACAGCCTGCTCGATTTTTGTCGACGTGTCGATTTGCGGGTATGTAATAAGAGAGTAATTGAATCGCTTATTCAGGCAGGGGCCTTTGATTCGTTGACGGGTCATCGGGCACAGTTGCTTGCCATGCTGGATGAAACGGTGGATGCAGCCGTCAAATGGCGCAAGGAACGGGATGACTTGCAAATTGATATGTTTGGTTTTGTGGAAATGCCCAATTGGGATATCGAATATCCCAATGTACCCCAATTTAGTGCCAGCCAGCAATTAGAGCTGGAACGTGAACTGCTGGGACTGTATTTATCGGGGCATCCGTTGGATGATTTTGAGTCGCTGTTGGAAAGCAGCGAGGCGGATCGTTTGATGGAGCTGGGCGATGTCCCCGATGAAACGGTTGTTGTGACTGCAGGCATGGTAGTGTCACTCAAAACGATTACGACCAAGCAGGGTAAGGCTATGGCCTTTATTGAGCTGGAGGATCAGATTGAGCGCTGTGAGGTTGTGCTGTTTCCTGAGGTATGGAAGCGAAGCCAGCAGTGGATTGAAAAGGGAGCTTTGCTTACGCTTCGAGCCAAGATGCAGCAGCAGGACGAGCACTTCAAGCTCCTTGCGGATGAGACCGCCCCGCTGGCGGAAGACTCGCTGGCACGGCTCCTCCAGCGCCGACGTGCCAGTACGCGCTCGTCCGCCACAGCTGGAGCATCCGTACCAGCTGCTGGCCCTGCTGCTGGCCCTGCTGCTGGCGGCGCGGGTGGGAGAGCGCCGCGTGTGTCACCCTCGCCTTCGGCAGCCACTGCATCTGCTTCGCCTCAGCCGAAGGCGGCCCGTCCTGTGACGGCTACTTCACCGCGCGGAGCCGAAGCGGCTCGCGGTGAGCAGGTGCCGGGCCCGCGCAGCGTGGAGTCGACCACTCGTCAGCGGGTGTTTGTCAAAATCACCCGCCAGGCCGAGGAGGACGCCAGCTTGCTGGTCAGTCTCAAGGCACTGCTACAGGAGCATCCCGGTGCTATGCCTACCGTGCTTTTTTATGAGAGCAACCAGCGTCTGCTTGCGTTGAGCGATGCTTACAACATTAAGCCTTCTCCTCAGCTTTTTGATCAAATGGAGTCGATGTTGGGTGAAGGCACAGTGAAAGTCAAATGATAGGCACACAGCAAAGCGCCCTTATTGTAACGGTTTAATGAACATTTTCCTTCCCTCCAGCATACACTTGGAAAACTGGCGGAACAGGAGATTCAACACGTACCCTGCACCATAAGGTCCCGTACGGTGAAAGAATAGAACTGCACGGTGAAAGCGGGAGGGAAATTATGTCCTATGAATATGCAGAAACTTTGTTAAATCGCAGAGGCATTCGGATCGAGTCCATTGCGGACATTGTTTTTCAGCTTCAGCTAAAATATTATCCTCATTTGACGATGGAAGAATGTATAGACAGTGTCAAAGCGGTTTTGCAAAAGCGCGAGGTTCAATATACGTTGCTCACAGGTATTGCGCTTGATGAACTGGCCGAAAAAAAACTTCTCCCCCAGCCATTGCAAGCCATTATGGAGGCTGACGAACCGCTGTACGGAGTGGACGAGACACTGGCTCTTGGAATTACGAGTGTGTACGGTATGATCGGCTTAACCAGTTTTGGTTATCTGGATAAGGAAAAGACGGGGATTATTGAACAGCTGAACCAAAAAGGCAGTGGTATTCATGTGTTTTTAGACGATCTTGTCGCCGGACTGGCTGCCGCTGCTTCTTCGCGCATTGCACATCGGAGCCTCCATGCTAAGCATTATCCTGCATCATTGGACGCTTAATTGACCTGTGTGGACAGAGTTGATGATTTTCTAGGCCCTCCGACGGAACTTGAATGATCAGGGGGGCTTTTGTTGCGGGAAAAAAGTAAGGTATGTTATCATGAGTCTATTATATGGGCTCAAAACTTGAGGCTTAGGGGGTAGAAACAAGGCATGTGGACGGTGATTTATATTGCACCGACGGCCAGACTGGCTGACATGATTAAGCTCAAACTGTCTGAAGAAGGTTTTATGGTGCAGGCCCGGGCCATCAGCGCATCCAAGCAACAGTTTGAGATACTTGTGCCTTCGGGTGAAGTCGAAGAAATACAGGAAGTGCTTAATTCGATTTTGCGCCCTTGAGTCCGGAACGGCGGAAGTGATACAGCAGCATGAGTGGAACAAAGGATGCACGATCGGCGGTAATGTTTTAGTAACAGGCGTTGACGTGTGTATGAACATAATGCTTAGAGGTGCCGCATAGACGGCAGAGGACCTTGTATCGGTTACGGCTGACAAATAAACGGCTGGAGAGGTGTAGTTGTGTTTAAAGATTTATTCCAAAAGAAGCGTAAATACGCGACCATCCCTTCGGAACGGGCGCTGAGCGGCGATCAAGCGGACATGCCGGATCGTCCCAAACGGGAAATTCCCGAAGGTCTTATGACCAAATGTGGCAAGTGCGGAAGTATTCAATACAGCAAAGAACTAGAGAAAAATTTGAAAGTGTGTCCGGTGTGCGGATACCATATGCGTTTGAATGCAATGGATCGCATTCGCATGGTGCTCGACGAAGACACATTTACGGAATATGATGCAGATATGATTTCGGTTGACCCGCTGGACTTTCCAGGATATGCGAGCAAGCTGGAGCAACAGACCCTGAAATCTGGCTTGCGAGAGGCTGTCGTTACAGGCGACGGCCTTATTTATGGACATCCTGTTGTCGTTGCTGTGATGAGCTTTGACTTTTTTACTGGCAGTATGGGTTCGGTCGTAGGAGAGAAAATTACACGCGCCATTGAGCAAGCAATAGACAAGCGTCTGCCGCTAATTATTTTCTCAACTTCTGGCGGGGCACGTATGCAGGAAAGTATTTTAAGCTTGATGCAGATGGCCAAAACAAGTGCTGCTCTTGCTCGTCTGGATGAGCAGGGCTTGCTCTATATTTCTGTTATCACCGACCCGACTACAGGCGGAGTATCCGCCAGCTTTGCTACGCTTGGAGATATTAATATTGCGGAGCCAGGAGCTGTATTCGGCTTTGCAGGGCGTATTGTAATTGAACAGACAATCAGACAGAAGTTGCCGGATGATTTTCAAACATCCGAATTTAATTTGCAGCACGGACAATTGGATATGGTTGTACACCGCAAGGAACTGCGTGATACCCTCGGGCAACTGCTTGATCTGCACAGTGTGAAAGGGGTGGAATAGATGGCTGGTGAATTGCCTTATGAAAAGCCCCTGGTCGAGATGCGACAGAAGATCGAAGAACTCAAGCAATTCGGACAGGATAAGCAAATTGATTTTACAGATGAAATCAACCGTCTCGAGGACCGTTATCTCGAGATGGAAGAAGAAATATATTCGAACATTACAGCACCACAAAAAATGCATTTGGCTCGTCATCATCAAAGACCAACGTCTCTTGATCTGATTGAGCAGGTGTTTACGGACTTTATTGAATTACACGGCGACCGCTTGTTTGGAGACGATCTGGCGGTTGTGGGCGGAATTGCCAAGCTAAATGGTATTCCGGTGACCGTCATTGGTCAACAGCGTGGTAAGGATACGAAAGATAACATTGCACGTTTCTTTGGTAGTGCTCATCCGGAAGGATTTCGTAAAGGCTTGCGTCTGATGCAGCAGGCTGATAAATTCAAACGCCCTATTATTACATTCATTGATACGAAGGGCGCTTATCCGGGTAATACAGCAGAGGAGAGAGGTCAATCGGAAGCGATTGCCCGCAACTTGCGGGAGATGGCAAAGCTTTCGGTGCCTGTTATTTGTGTGGTCATCGGCGAGGGTGGAAGCGGCGGTGCGCTTGCGTTTGCAGTTGGTAACCGTGTGCTGATGCTGGAACATGCCATTTATTCGGCCATTTCTCCAAACGGTGCTGCCTCGATTCTATGGAAAGATGCTTCCAAGGCCGATCAGGCAGCTGAAGCCATGAAGATCACGGCTAATGACCTCCTGCGCATGGAAATTATCGAGGATATTGTGCCGGAGCCGAAAGGGGGCGCGCATCGTAACTATGAAGTGACCGCTGCCGCAATCAAGGAGCTATTGGAACGTCATTTGGCAGACCTTACGAATATGAGCTGCGATGAATTGAGGGAAGATCGGTATCAAAAATTCCGAAAAATAGGTCAATACACCTTCTTGAAGTCTTCGGAATCTGAGCCTATGTTGTAATACGCTGTAAACGGGTAACAATAAATATGACGAACTTCCTATACAAATAGGAAAAAGTGTAGTAGATTTAATTGTTGGAAAAAGATATAAAGAGTAGCACCTTTGAAAACGGAGGAAAAACCCAAATGCGCAAAACTAAGATTGTATGTACCATCGGTCCTTCCAGTGAGTCATTGGAAAATGTGAAGAAACTGATTTTGGCTGGTATGAACGTAGCCCGCCTGAATTTCTCTCACGGTGATTTCGAGGAGCATGGCAACCGGATTAAAAACATCCGTCAAGCTTGTAAGGAGCTTAACAAGAACGTTGCTATTTTGCTCGATACGAAGGGGCCGGAAATCCGGACAGGAAAGCTCGAAGTTGAACCTATTGAGCTTGTTCAGGACGAGTTCATTACGCTGACAACGGAAGAAATTCTCGGTACGCAAGATCGTATTTCTATTACGTACAAAGATCTTCCCTCGGACGTGGAGCCCGGCTCCACCATTCTGATCGACGATGGTCTGATCGGACTCACCGTTATTGAAGTATCAGGCACTGAAATCAAATGCCGCATTGTTAATGGCGGAACGATCAAGAGCAAGAAGGGCGTTAACGTTCCAGGCGTCGCTATTTCTTTGCCTGGTATTACGGAAAAAGATGCTAATGATATCATTTTCGGTATTGAGCAGGACATTGATTTCATCGCGGCTTCTTTTGTTCGTAAAGCAAGTGATGTGCTGGAAATCCGCGAATTGCTGGCGAAACACAACGCAAGTCATATTCAAATCATCTCCAAAATAGAAAATCAGCAAGGTGTTGACAACCTGGATGAAATTTTGGAAGCTTCGGATGGCCTGATGGTTGCTCGTGGTGACCTCGGTGTGGAAATTCCTGCTGAAGAAGTGCCTCTGGCGCAAAAATTGATGATTAACAAATGTAATGTTGCTGGCAAGCCTGTTATTACGGCAACACAAATGCTGGATTCCATGCAACGTAACCCGCGTCCGACTCGTGCGGAAGCAAGTGACGTGGCGAATGCTATTTTTGACGGAACAGACGCAATTATGCTGTCCGGCGAAACAGCTGCGGGTAAATATCCGGTAGAATCCGTATTGACGATGTCACGTATTGCAGAAAAAGCTGAGTCTTCTCTGAACTACCGTGATTTGTTCAAAAAACAAAGAACGGCTCAAGAAATTAGTATTACAGAAGCAATCAGCCAATCCGTTTCTATTTCTGCGCTTGACCTGCATGCCAAAGCGATCCTGACGTCCACACAAAGCGGAACAACGGCGCGTATGATTTCTAAATACCGTCCTGAAGCTCCGATTGTTGCTGTTACAACACAGGAAAGAACAGTTCGCCGTTTGGCTCTGATCTGGGGTGTACATGCAGTACAAGGCAGACCAGTCGTTGACACAACAGATAGTCTGTTTGACAATGCGCTGGAAGGCGGTCGCAAATCTGGCCTCGTTAAAGAGGGCGATTTGGTTGTGATTACTGCGGGCGTACCTCTTGGTGATTCCGGTTCTACGAACCTGATCAAAATTAGCTGCGTTCCAGCACAAGCGTAATTAAAGTCTCGAAATAATACCGAGGCTGTATGTATTCGTTACAACAAGTAAAAGAGCATTCAAGTCAATAAGACTTGGATGCTCTTTTTTTATGTTCTCTAGCTTTTTATTTCCAGTCCTTCTCGTCGTATGAAATCAAGGAATGCCTGTTGCGTCAAGTTCATGTGTGTATCTTGTTGGTACACGATGTTTATTTGATAATGACTCCTTTTGTTATCAGCCTCGGGATAAGGAAGCCATTCCACCGAGGGAACAGCATTTTCATTATTATCGACTCCACTTGCAGGAAAGAAGGCAAGCGCTTCTCCGCCGCTTACGACTTGCTTTACCGCTTCCCAAGAGTTGATCTCCAGATGAGGCTTAACTAGCGAGGAATACTGATCTACAACTGATGAACCGCTATATTTTACCCATGTGTGCTTGTCCAGCATATCGGGTCCATCGAACTCCTCTGATATGGATGCAGGTGCAAGTGCAGATGCAGAACGGATAACTCCTACTTGATCTGAAGCCACTGGCTCTGCCACCGTATACTCTGAAAGAGAATCTCTATCGTCGAGAAAAGCAAAATCAATTTCTCCCTGTTTCAGTAGCTGCTTAATGGCATCCGGGGATTGAATCTCCAACTGAATACGACAATCTGGATATCGTTGAGCAAACTTAGCCATCAAAGTGGGGAGGAGATACGTACCTGATATCGACTCTGCACTCAGATGTAATTGACTCTGTGACTCTTCTGTCAGTTCATCTACAGCTTGTCTAGCTTCTTGCTCCAGAGAGATGATCTGTTTTGCGTAAGGTAATAATTTTTTTCCAGCTTCCGTTAGCATAATCCTGCCTTGTTGAAGAGAGAATAGGGAAACACCCATTTCCTTTTCCAAGCTTTTCATATGAAAGCTGACGGTAGGTTGTTTGACTTGCAAAGCTTCGGCCACATCCGTCGCCTTATGGAATTTGTCGATCAGCATCAAGATACGCAATTTTAGAATATTCATGGAATCCAGCAGCTCTCCTTATATGTCATTCATATGTGAATTTCAAACTATAGATTAATTATATACCGAAAAAAAATTTATCTATCAATATTTTATATTTGTTTTACAAAACCACGTCGTTCGTCTAACATTCCAGGCCTACAATGTAAAAGTGTTGATGGTCATAAATAAAAAACCGTCACTTAACTAAGGGGAGGACAATAAAAAATGTTGAAAAAATGGCCGTTCATTCTGATGACTCTCACCATGGTATTTGCACTTGCAGCTTGCGGATCAGGTAACAATGCTGCACCACAAGGAGAAGCTGCTACAGGAACAGACAATAAAGCAGCTGCTGAACTGACAGGAAATATTCTGGCTGTTGGCTCCACTGCACTTCAACCATTGGTAGAGCAAGCGGGACAAAAATTTATGGCTGTCGATAAATATAAAGGCATTGCAGTTCAAGTACAGGGCGGCGGTAGCGGTACTGGCTTGACTCAAGTTTCCGGCGGACAAGCGGACATCGGTAACTCCGACGTGTTTGCAAAAGAAAAACTGGAGAGCGGCGCAGATGAACTGGTCGATCACCAAGTAGCTGTTGTAGCCATGTCAGCGGTAGCGAATCCTAAAGTAGGCGTTACAGACCTGAAAAAAGATCAATTGGTACAAATCTTTACAGGTAAAATCACGAACTGGAAAGAAGTTGGCGGTGCAGATCAAAAAATCGTTATCGTAAACCGTCCAAGCAGCTCCGGTACTCGTGCAACATTTGAAAAATACGCATTGGGACAAAAAACGGAAGATCTGCCGGGCTCCATTCAAGAAGATTCCTCCGGTACTGTGAAAAAACTGATTGCTGAAACACCGGGTGCGATTGGTTATCTGGCTCTGTCCTACATCGACAACACAGTAACTACTTTGAAATACGATGGCGTTGAAGCTAACGTTGAAAATGTAGAACAAGGTAAATATCCAGTATGGGCTTACGAGCATATGTACACTAAAGGTGAGCCAAAAGAGCATGTGAAAGCATTCCTTGACTACATTCTGTCAGATGAAATCCAAAAAACGGATGTCGTAGACTTGGGATACATTCCAGTAGCAGGTATGCAAGTGAAACGTGATGCTGACGGTAATATCACGAAATAAGGAGAGTCACACCTCCTGTTCGATGAACGCAGCTAACGCGAGTATATTCACGAAGAAGAGGCGGACTAGCGTCCTGCCTCTATTCTTCGGTTAAAAGGAGTTACAGTATGGAACCAATTGAAGGGAAGGCATACATGGAACAGAATAAACGATCCCGAGTTATGAAAGAAAGACATTACTGGGAAGAATGGACCGGCCGCATATATACGTCGGTTTGTGTCGTTTTTTTAGTTGCAGTCATTGTCTCCATCGTATATTTTGTTGCCTCCAAAGGTGTAGCTACATTTGCGGTGAATGGAGTCAGTCTGCGAGAGTTTTTCTTTGGAACCAAATGGAGCCCGGATGGCGAGCCTAAGTCCTTCGGAGCGCTTCCGTTTATTACGGGTTCTTTTGCAGTAACCATACTGGCGGCTTTAATTGCCAGTCCGCTCAGCTTATGTGCGGCTTTATTTATGACGGAAATCGTGCCGAAATCGGGTAAACGTATCCTTCAACCCGCGATTGAATTATTATCTGGTATTCCGTCGGTTGTATATGGCTTTGTCGGCTTGACCGTCATCGTCCCGCTGCTGCGGAACGTGTTTGGAGGACAAGGCATTGGCATTCTGGCAGGCTGCCTAGTGTTGTCAGTCATGATTTTGCCGACGATTACGAGTATTATGGCGGATGCGTTGTCTTCCTTACCGGGGGGGCTGCGTGAATCCTCTTATGCTTTGGGTGCTACCCGCTGGCAGACAATTGCCCGTGTTATTATTCCGACGCTGCTGCCTGCTCTTTTAACAGGAATTATTCTCGGTATGGCTCGTGCCTTCGGGGAAGCGTTGGCTGTACAGATGGTAATCGGGAATGCTCCGCACATACCGCATTCCTTGCTGGAATCCGCTTCGACCTTGACCAGCGTCATTACACTTAGCATGGGGAATACAGCGATGGGCTCCGTTCATAACAATGCTCTCTGGAGCATGGCGCTTGTTCTTCTGCTCATGACATTCATTTTCGTGCTGCTGGTAAGGCTGCTTGAAAGGAGAAACCGGGTTTGATGAAAGCTAAAACGACCGACAAGATCGCTACATTTGTAATCTGTTTCTTCGCCTTGTTCATTGTTGCGCTTTTGGTGGGATTACTGGGCTTCATTTTGGCCCGCGGAGTCAGTCATATTTCTTTTGACTTTTTAACCAGTGCTCCCCAAACATTACGTGCAGGCGGTGGCATTGGCCCACAACTATTTAATTCCGTATTTTTGTTAATCTTAACTTTGATTATCACCATTCCGATTGGCTGGGGCGCAGGTATTTACATGGCGCAATATGCAAAGCCGGGGAAAATTACGGACTTTATACGACTTGTCGTCGAAGTATTGTCCTCCTTCCCGTCTATCGTCATCGGATTGTTTGGACTACTACTTATCGTAAATACGTTTGATTTTGGCTTTTCCCTCTTATCAGGAGCCTTGGCTTTGGCCGTATTCAACCTGCCGCTGATGGTTCGCACAACTGAGCAGGCTTTCCGAGCTGTGCCGAAGGAGCAAAAGGAAGCTGGACTCGCGCTTGGATTATCCAAGTGGAAAATCATCACCTCCATTTTGTTGCCAGCTGCGCTGCCAAGCTTGATTACGGGTACGATTTTGGCCGCAGGCCGTATTTTCGGGGAAGCCGCCGCACTGCTGTTTACAGCAGGGATGAGTACGCCGCCGCTTGATTTTACCGATTGGAATCCATTGCATGCCAGATCGCCTATTAACCCGATGCGACCTGCTGAAACATTGGCTGTTCATATTTGGAAGGTCAACAGTGAGGGGATTGCTCCTGACTCCAAAGATATTGCTGCAGGCGCTTCTGCCGTACTGGTGCTGCTTGTGCTTGCATTCAACTTGAGTGCAAGATGGTTCGGAAGAGTTGTATACCGCCGTCTGACAGCTGCCAAACGTATGGATTAGAAAGGGGATGGAGAACAATGGAACATGTGATTACGCGAACGGCAAAAACCGCCGCACCAGCAACATCCGTTCAGTCTACGCGTTCGGAACAGCTTGCGGGGCAACCGCCGCATCCGTTCAGTACTGAGGATTTGAGTATTTATTATGGCAGCTTTGAGGCTGTGAAAAAAGTGAATCTGGCCTTTCCCGAGCAGACTGTGACTGCCCTGATCGGGCCTTCCGGCTGCGGTAAATCGACCTTTTTGCGCTCCCTTAATCGAATGAATGATGAGATTGCATCTTCCTCTACAACAGGTCACATCTGGATGGATGGACAGGATTTGACAGCACCGGAAACGGACGTGATCAAGCTGCGTCAGCAAATTGGCATGGTGTGGCAGCGTCCCAACCCTTTTTACAAATCTATTTACAATAATATCGCCTTCGGTCCCAAATACCGTGGGGTGCGTAAGAAGAAACAGCTTGATGAAATCGTCGAAAGTAGCCTGCGTAAAGCAGCATTATGGGATGAGGTCAAGGATCGCCTTCATGACTCCGCTCTGGCGCTGTCTGGCGGGCAACAGCAGCGGCTTTGCATTGCACGTGCACTATCCGTTCAACCGAAAATTCTATTGCTTGACGAGCCAGCCTCCGCGCTGGACCCTGTGTCTACAGGCAAGGTAGAAGAGCTCATTACCGAATTAAAAAAAGAACTGCGCATCGTTATTGTGACGCACAATATGCAGCAGGCTGCACGAATTTCCGATTATACTGCTTATTTTTATATCGGAAGTCTGGTTGAACATGGGAAAACGAACGATATTTTCACGAATCCTGAAAATGAGCTGACTCAGGAGTACATCATGGGTCGATTTGGTTAAGCGATGTTGCTCATCGACCTACTATATATTAGCTGCACGTAAAATCCTCTTACTAATCCAGCATTAGTAAGAGGATTTTTATTGTTTTCAACGTTTTGTAACTTTTTTAATCTATTAGTAAATTAAAATATATTGATCGTTTGGATATATTTTCATATAATACAACTAACTATTTATCATGCATAAATAGTGGTTCAGTTCCCTTCGCTATCAAAAAGAATCTTCAGCAAGAATATATAGGGTTAAACTGAACGCAATTACCCAACTCAAAATAAGGGAGAGGTTCAAATGAAGAAGAAGATGTGTCCAACCGTAAAGATGATAGCGCTCTCAAGTTTGGCGATTACAGTAACGTCAGGACTCCTAAGTCCCTCATGGGCTGCGGCACAGGAGATGGTGCCGGCTACATATGATTCAGGACGTGAATCGGCGACTGCTTCTTATGAGCTTACCACAGATTCAGCTGTGGGACGGGACGTTTATGGTGACGGTGTAAATTCAGGTGTTTTGGATCGTGAGCAATTATTTGGGCTGTCGGCTGTGACGAAGCCAACCGCTGTTGTGAATACAGACAGCCTCCTGAACAAAATGCGCGACTTTAGCAAGTTCTCTACGGGGAATACATCCAAGGATACTACACTTGCCTTAAATATTGTATCCTGGCAATTACCACATGGCGGATTCTTCAAAGCTATGGAAAAGAATTATAAATCCAAATGGGATGGCAAAACTGCACGCTCCACATGGAAGAGCAAGGATGGTGTTGAGCTCGGAACGTTCGATAACGAGGCCACGACAACCGAGATTCGCTTTTTGGCGGATGTATACAAAAAAACAAAAAATAAAGACATTAAGAACAGTGTACAAAAAGCAATTGACTTCGTTTTAACCTCTCAGTATTCCTCCGGTGGCTGGCCGCAAGTATACCCTAAACGTGGTAATTATTCCGATGCTGTAACTTATAATGATGATGCGATGGTTAGAGTTATGGTTTTGGCTGACGATATTGTGAACAAGAAGCAGCCGTTTGATAGCGATATTTTGGACGATGCATCTCGCTCCAGACTTCAGCAAGCGCTAAACAAAGGTATCCAGTACACAATTAAGTCTCAAATTGTAAATAATGGTACACCGACAATCTGGGGTGCACAGCACGATCCGGCTACTTATGCATCTGTTGAAGCCCGGGCATTTGAGCTACCTTCCAAAACAACTACGGAATCAGTAGGCATTACTGCTTTTCTCATGTCCCAGCCGCAAACCGCTGAAGTGAAAAAAGCGGCTCAGAGCGCTTTGAAATGGTTCGACGCGAACCGAATCGACGGTATCAAATACAATCGTCAAGGTCCGGAGTTTTTTCAAAAGGATGCATCGAGCGTAATGTGGTATCGTTTCTATAATGTGGAAGACAATAAGTATTTCTTTTCAGACCGGGATGGGAAAAAGTATACCGACATCATGAAAATTAGTGAGGAAAGACGACTTGGTTACGCCTGGGCGGGAAGCCAGGCTAAGAGTTTGCTTAAGCTGGCTTCGGATAGCGGATATTATAAACTGTCCAAGCCGTTGCCACAATAATAAAGGCATTATTATATATGATTTGCGAGGGTGGACCGGTCGGTCTGCCCTCTTTTTGTTCCTGGGCTGTAAATATGGTTTAATGGAGAGAGGGCAAAATAGAGATAAAGATGCACAAAGATAGGAGAGCTTGTATGACTCAAGAGGAGAAACAAACGGAATTACGCTGGTATGGCGCACCGCTACGTGTCCGTTATCAGGAAAGCGACCAGATGGGGGTCGTATATCATGCAAATTATTTGAACTGGTTTGAGATCGGGCGTACCGAAATGATCCGGCAGGCGGGCTTTAACTATCGGAGCATGGAGGAACGAGGAGTCTTGCTGCCAGTTATTGAAATCAATGCGAAATATGCGAGTCCTGCTCGATATGATGATTTAATTACCATTTATACGGCAATTACGGACTTCTCTAGACTACGTCTAAACTATACCTATGAGGTTCGACGGGTAACGGACGATGAGCATCAAAGGTATCTGGGAAAGGTATGGACCCAGGCAGACACGCTACCGGGAGAACTGCTTGTCACAGGGATGACACGTCATGTATGGTTGAACACCGAATGGAAGCCTGTTCGACTAGATCAGGCGCTACCTGAGCTGTACACTGCATTAAGGTTTGCTTTTACAGGCGGGGAGGGGCAGAAGTCATGATGATGCGTAAACGTCTATGGCTGTTGCTGCTGCTCATTCCTTTGGCGGAGCTGTACGGGTTTATATGGGTAAGTCATTGGATTGGAGCGGGCAAAACGATTTTACTCATCATTCTGACGACCCTAATCGGGGCTGCCATGATGCAATTTGAAGGTCGTAAGGTGATTGCCGATGCGAAAAATGAAATGAACCGGGGGCAAATGCCCGGCCGTAAAATGCTGGATGGATTATGTGTCTTTTTCGGTGGGAGCTTGCTGCTTATCCCCGGATTTTTAACAGATATTATTGGTTTTACGTTGGTATTCCCTTTAACACGAGCGTTGTACCGACGCTTTTTATTGAAGTGGCTGGAGAAAAAAATGAAAAACGGCAGTATTACGTTTCGGCGATTTTGACGTGAGCTGCCGTTTTTCCTATCCATGATCTAGCGGACTCTTCCAGCGAGAATATAGTTGCGCAAGTCCTGAATGACATTCGCGCGATTCAGTGCATCAACGACAATCAGTGATACAGGTCCGATAATTAGTCCTAAAACGCCAAACAGCTTGAGCCCGATGAACATACCGATGAGGGTGGGAAGCGGGTTCAAGCCCACGCTGCTGGCCAGCACCTTAGGCTCCACGATCTGTCGTCCAATCAACAGGATGATATAAAGGATCGACAATCCTACCCCTAGTGCCAAATTACCAGACATATACGCATACAGTATCCACGGAATCATCACAATGCCAACCCCCAAATAAGGTAGCAAGTCCACTAGCCCGATCATCAAACCGATGGTAAAGGCGGATTCCACACGCAATATGAACAGCCCAACAATGACTGTTAATGCCGTAATGGAGATAATAATAAACTGTGCACGCAAATAGCCGTACAGTGCTTTACGCAGATCGTGCCATATATCCGACAATGGTTTGCGAATCGTATCAGGAACCGTATTTGAGAGCATCCGACTATGTCGGTCCCAGTCCTTACTAATAAAAAAGGCTGCTAATACAATAACCATTAGAACTGCTCCCATATTAGGCAGAGAGGTTAGCAAGTTCAAAACTCCATTAAAAAATTGAGCGACTAGCGTAGTGACAGCCGAACTCACGGTTTGAGTTGTCTTATCAATATTACTGTTAATGGTATGTTGGTAATCCGGATTATCCCGGATAAAATGGTTAATTTCAATAATTACATTTTGAATCAAATCGCTTTGTGTCCAATCGATAAACAGACTTTTAAAACGCTCAATATGTCCGTCGAAAGTCATGGCCAACTTTATAACTTCTCGGACCATGCGGGTGATTGCCGCAGATAGGATAATTGCAATTCCACCTAAATATACAAATAATGAGACCGTGACAGCCGTCCAACGCGGCATACGGGCTTTGTTACGCAGAAAACTAACCAGTGGATTCATGGCATAAGCCACAAGCCAGGCGAATAGGAAAGGATAGATGAGAGGGAAAAGCGCATATATGCCCAGTAACAGAGCTACAATCACGATTGCCACCCATAGAGCACGAAATATGCGATTCAGGATTAACCGGCTCAAGCTCTCACGGCTCCTTTCTTTTGCGATAGTTTTTCATAAAATAAATGCTCTACTATACATATGCGGGAAAGGGGGGAGACAAGACCTGTGTAAAAAAGTGCAAATGAATCAATAATTTTTGTAAGGGGTTTCAAAAAATTCTTTATGGAAGCGATAAAACATTTGAATGTGTTGGAATAGCCCTCAATGTTCACATAAACGACAAAATCCAGTATAGTGAAAGAAGGTTTAAATATTGACATATGGCGTTAACATTACTCAGCTATTTAAAAGACATATCTTACTTTTGAAAATGTTTACATTGCAAGTCCGTTCACAATGTTTTTACAAAGGAGAGATGTAACGATGACAGCGACTAAAGGTCTGGAAGGGATCGTAGCGACCACTTCCTCCATAAGCTCTATCGTAGATGGCGTTCTCACGTACCGGGGTTATAACATTGATGATTTGGCTGTTAACGCCGATTTTGAAGAGGTAGCTTATTTGTTGTGGTTTGGAAAATTACCTGATAAAGAGCAATTGCAGGAGCTTCGCAACCAGTTAAGCGAATACGCTGCTATTCCGGATGAAATTGTTACTCAATTAAAGTTATACCCGAAAAATTTGAGCACGATGGCTGCCTTGAGGTCAGCCGTATCGTCTCTCGCTTTGTATGACCCAGAGGCGGATGATATGTCGAGAGAGTCTAATGTGACTAAAACCGTCAAGCTTCAGGCGCAATTGCCCACCATTGTGGCAGCGATAGCACGTATACGCGAGGGCTTGGAGCCGATTGCGCCTAAAAAAGGTATTTCCATCGCTGAAAACTTTTTGTATCAGCTGACTGGCAAGGATCCAGAGGAGACGGCTATTAAAGCGTTCAATCAGGCTCTTGTGCTGCACGCCGATCATGAATTAAATGCTTCTACCTTTGCTGCGCGTGTAACGGTAGCCACATTGTCGGATATTTATTCCGGAATCACATCTGCTATTGGAGCTTTAAAAGGACCACTGCATGGTGGGGCCAATGAGGCTGTGGCCAAAACGCTGGAGGAGATTGGTGGTTTGGATCAGGTGGACTCCTATATTCAGGCGAAACTGGATAACCGCGAAAAAATTATGGGCTTTGGACACCGAGTCTATAAAAACGGTGATCCGCGTGCCAAGCACTTGCACAAAATGTCCCGCGAGCTGGGGGAAATGAACGGTGACACAACGTTGTTTGATATGTCAGTTCGAATTGAAGGAATTGTAACAGGGCAAAAAGGCTTGAAGCCCAATGTGGATTTTTATTCTGCCTCTGTGTATACCCAACTGGGTATCAAGAGAGACCTGTTTACACCTATTTTTGCTGTGAGTCGTGTATCTGGATGGACCGCACACATTTTAGAGCAGTATGAAAATAACCGCCTGATTCGTCCTCGCGCCGAATATACAGGTCCAATGGATCAAAAATATGTATCACCAGAGTTGCGCTAACCCCTTGTCGAAGGAAGATTGAGGTTGTATACCCTGAATTTAAAAAATAAGGTACAATAGAGGGGACGACGAGAGATGTACGTTTTTGTCAGTGATAAAGATCATGTCTTTCGTCCTGTACCCATTCATATCTGAGGAGGAAAAGGAACTTATGGCGAAATTTGAAAAGTTTGAGCTCCCAACTGAAGGCGAAAAAATTACGATTGATAACGGTCAACTACAGGTTCCGAACCATCCGGTAATTCCGTTTATCGAAGGTGACGGCACGGGTCGCGACATCTGGAAAGCTTCCAAACGCGTACTGGACGCAGCTGTAGAAAAAGCATATAACGGCAGCAAAAAGATTGCCTGGTATGAAGTATTCGCTGGTGAGAAAGCTTTCAATACATACGGCGAATGGCTCCCTAACGATACTTTGGAAGCCATCCGTGAGTATATTGTAGCCATCAAAGGACCACTTACGACACCTATTGGCGGTGGTATTCGTTCGTTGAATGTGGCATTGCGTCAAGAACTGGATTTATACGTATGTCTGCGTCCTGTTCGTTATTTTAACGGTGTTCCTTCTCCAGTGAAACGTCCTGAATTGGTAGACATGGTTATTTTCCGTGAGAACACAGAAGATATTTACGCGGGGATCGAGTATGCTGAAGGGTCCGAAGACGTGAAAAAGGTTATTCAGTTCCTCCAACAAGAGCTGGGTGTGAACAAAATCCGTTTCCCTGAAACCTCTGGTATTGGCATTAAGCCAGTTTCTTCCGAGGGTTCAAAGCGTCTGGTGCGGGCTGCCATTCAGTATGCTGTTGACCACGGACGCAAGAGTGTAACGCTCGTACACAAAGGTAACATTATGAAATTTACCGAGGGTGCCTTCAAAAACTGGGGTTATGAAGTGGCTGAGGAAGAATTTGCAGATAAAGTATTTACTTGGGCCCAATATGATGTAATCAAGGAAAAAGACGGTGAGGATGCGGCGAATGCAGCTCAAAAAGCAGCTGAAGATGCAGGCAAAATCATTATCAAGGATGCGATTGCTGATATTGCACTTCAGCAAGTACTGACTCGTCCTTCTGAATTTGATGTGATTGCTACGCTCAACCTGAACGGGGACTATCTGTCCGATGCTCTTGCTGCCCAAGTTGGTGGAATTGGTATTGCGCCAGGTGCGAACATTAACTATGTAACAGGGCATGCTATCTTTGAAGCTACACATGGTACAGCTCCAAAATACGCCGACAAAGACGTAGTGAACCCTGGTTCCGTAATTCTGTCGGGCGTAATGTTGCTTGAACACTTGGGTTGGCAAGAAGCGGCTGACCTGATTTACAAAGGGCTGGAGACGTCCATTAATAAGAAGATTGTAACTTATGACTTTGCTCGTCTGATGGATGGTGCTACACAAGTGAAATGCTCCGAGTTCGCAGATACCATTATTAGTAACCTGTAAGGAAGGGGAATACCACTTGTCCATTCAACGTAAAAAAATATCCATTGTTGGCGCCGGTTTTACCGGTGCCACTACCGCATTGCTGCTGGCTCAAAAGGAGCTAGGTGATATCGTACTCATCGATATTCCGCAACTAGAGAATCCGACCAAAGGCAAGGCGCTTGATATTTTGGAGGCCGGTCCGGTACAGGGATTTGACAGCCAGATCACGGGCACTTCCAATTACGAGGATGCAGCTAACTCGGATATCGTCATTATTACAGCCGGGATTGCACGCAAGCCGGGTATGAGCCGTGATGATTTGGTAAATACGAACGCAGGAATTGTAAAATCCGTTTGTGAGAACGTGAAGAAGTATGCGCCGGATTCTATCGTCATTATTCTGAGTAATCCGGTAGATGCTATGACCTATACTGCCTATCAAACGCTTGGGTTCCCGAAAAATCGGGTTATTGGCCAATCAGGTGTGCTGGATACAGCGCGATATTGTACCTTTATTGCACAAGAACTGAACGTTTCTGTCGAAGACGTGCGCGGCTTCGTTATGGGTGGTCACGGTGATGATATGGTGCCCCTGGTACGCTATTCCAGCGTTGGAGGTATACCTATCGAAACCCTGATTTCGCAGGAACGTATCGAAGCAATCGTACAACGTACACGCGGCGGTGGCGGAGAGATCGTTAATCTGTTGGGTAATGGTAGCGCATATTATGCTCCGGCAGCTTCGCTTGCACAAATGACAGAAGCGATTGTAAAAGATAAAAAACGGATTATTCCGGTCATTGCATACCTGGAGGGAGAGTACGGCTATCAGGATTTATTCCTTGGCGTACCGACACTTCTTGGCGGCAATGGCATCGAAAAAGTGTTCGAGTTGGAATTGACAGCCGAAGAAAAAGCAGCGCTCGATCAATCCGCCGAATCGGTCCGCAGTGTGATTAAAATAGTTACCGTATAGATTCAATTTTCTACTAAGACGGTATACTTTTACTTGAAGAGGTGTCCCCAAGCCATAGTCATGGCCGCTGGACACCTCTTTTACTTTTAAGTAATCTATTCGTTTTCTTCTGTATTCCTTTGCTTTGACCCACTTCCCCGGTATAATAGAGTTCATATGTATTGATAGTTACATGAGGATTTTGCAAAATCCTGACATAGAAAAGCATGTCCCAAAACACTGAAAAGATGGTAGTCATTCGTTGGAATATGATCGTTCTATGGAAAAAAAGTTTGTAAGAAAACAAAGAAATGGAGGTTGTAAAGAATGTTTTTTATTCACATTATTGGATCACTGGCAATGGGTTTTTATTTATTGCTCCCCTTCGTTGTGGGCAAAATCGACAAATTGGCTCCTAGCGTGCAGGAGGGAACGATATCGGCTGTTCAGCTATTGAACCGTTTGGCTCAATTTGCACTGATCCTTGTGCTTGTTAGCGGTATCTATATGATTTTTCCCTGGGGTTCTTATTCGGTAGCATGGATCGTTGTCGTTTTGCTGTTGTTTCTCGCCATTTCTGGTATCGCGGGAGCCATGGGTAAGCCGTTACGGCTGTCGCTGGAAGCGATTCGTAGCCAACAGCCTATTACGCAATACGCTGGCAAAATGCGAATGTTCAGTACGCTGCTTGCCGTCTTCCTGATTTTAATTACGTTTTTAATGGTATACAGCCATATTATTTAATTATGCATTTGGTGAGAGCCTGTAATCGAATGATGACAAATGCTAAATTGAAAAAACGGTCTGTGCTGAATAAGCATAGGTCGTTTTTTTGTGCGCTCAAATAACTACATTTTTCGTTTAACGAATAACTTTGTGTGGTAAATCAGGAGTAGAGAGGATGCAAATGTTGCATCCTAAAAAATATCTGATTTTGAAGGGAGAATGTACAATGCCTAAAAGTAACCAACCTCAGCAAACCTTGCCCCCACAGCATCAGGACCAGCAACCGGGGATTGAGTCCAAAATGTCGCCTGCACCCCAGTTTGAAAAACCAACTTACAAAGCTGCTGGCAAGCTAACAGGTAAAGTTGCACTTATTACTGGTGGAGACAGTGGAATTGGACGGGCTGTAGCTGTCACGTATGCCAAAGAAGGTGCGGACGTAGCTATCATTTACTTGAATGAACACAAGGACGCGGAAGAAACAAAACGTCAGGTAGAGCAGGAGGGACGCAAATGTGTGTTGATTCCTGGCGATATCGGAGATGACCAATTTGCCAAAAAAGCGGTTCAACAGACGGTTCACGAGCTGGGCAAGCTCGACATCGTTGTGAACAATGCGGCAGAGCAGCATCCACAGCAAAAACTGGAGGATATTACCAAAGAACAGTTGGAGCGTACTTTCCGTACGAATATTTTTGGTATGTTCTTCCTGACGCAAGCAGCATTGCCGCATTTGAAGAAAGGAAGCACTATCGTCAACACAACATCAATTACCGCGTACGCTGGGAACAAGACACTCATTGATTATTCATCGACGAAAGGGGCAATCACATCCTTTACTCGTTCCCTTTCACTCAATTTGGCGGATCAAGGTATTCGGGTGAACGCTGTAGCACCAGGGCCAATCTGGACGCCGTTAATCCCGTCCACATTTGATGCCAAGACGGTCAGCGAGTTTGGAGGAGCACAGCCAATGAAGCGTCCGGGTCAGCCGGAAGAATTGGCGCCAGCCTATGTGTACCTTGCTTCAGACGATTCTTCATATGTAAGCGGGCAGGTTATTCATATCAACGGCGGTGAAGTTATAAACGGATAAGAGGATAAAGGAAAGGCTGGGGGCGTGTTATGCCCTAGCCTTTTTTTCTTTTCACAGTGGAACATAATGAAGGTAGCCTGTAGAATGAGACTTAACTTACATAAAGGATGGGCATATTTTATGAAATCGTTTCGTTTCAGGCTTACCCTGATCATGCTGATTTTGATTGGCGTATCTGTCCTTGCTGCTGGAATCACGATGGGACAAATTTTTAAAAATTCGAATATGAAGGTGCTAGAGGAGAACATGGGACGGGAGATTGACCTGCTTCGCGCTACATTCCCTTTTGTTAATGCAGATGCCCTGTCCAGTACGGATTATGTCTCTTATTATTCTCAAAAGGCGAAGGAAATTGCCCGTCTGACGGAATCGCGGGTGACCTTCATTCGCAAGGACGGGACGGTGGTTGGCGATTCGTTAAGTGATCCTCGTAAGATGGAAAACCACGCATCTCGTGATGAAATACGGCAAGCCACGGCGGAAGGAATCGGTCGGACAATACGCTACAGCGAAACTCTGCAACGAAACATGCTATACGTCGCTGAACCTGTTGTATCGGACAAGGGCTTTGATGGGTATATCCGTTTGTCTATGAGCCTGAAAGCGGTGGAGGAGGGAGTACGGCGTGGCTGGACGGCCATCGGGATTGGTCTTGTGTTGCTGTTTATTGCTGCTGGACTGGTGAGCTATCGTATTGCTCGCAGCCTCACCTCGCCCATTGAACATATTACAGGGGTAGCCAACCGCATATCAGGGCTGGATTATGACGCAAGAGTCGGTGTACAGCGCCGGGATGAGGTAGGGCAACTGGGTGAAGCCATTAATCGTATGGCTGACAGTCTCCAAAACCAAATGAAAACGATACGCGACAATGAGGATCTACTCCAGAGCGTCATGAGTAATATGACAGGCGGAATTCTAATGATTGATGCAAGTGAGTGTATTGCGCTTGTAAACCGTGAGTCTGAGCGAATGCTTGGTGTCGTGGGTAAACGGGTGACGGACAAGCCGTATCATGAGTTGAAAAAGCACTATGAGCTCACAAAGCTAATTGAGGGCAGCATACAAAGCAGAGAGAGGTTGCATGGTGAGGTTCATTTGTACAATCCCGAGGAGAGACTCGTGTTGCTGGACGGTGTCCCGATGTATGAGGATGAAGGCGGATACCGCGGGATGCTGTTCCTTTTACAGGATATTACGGCCATTCGACGGTTGGAAAATATGCGGAGTGAATTTGTGGCTAACGTTTCTCATGAGCTAAAAACACCGATTGCCGCGGTCAAGGGCTTTGCCGAGACGTTACTCGGTGGCGGGGTTAAAGATGAAGAAACGGCCCGCTCATTTTTGCAAATTATATATGATGAAAGCGAACGATTGAATCGGCTGATCGGTGACATTCTGGAGCTATCCAAAATTGAATCCAAGCGTTCTCCGCTGGATTGCTCGCCGGTGCACGTTTCGTCGTTCATAGATTCATTGCTGGAAAAACTGAACAATGTTGCGGCCAAAAAAAGAATTACGCTACACATGGATATCCCGGATGAGTTGTTTATGGAGGCAGATGAAGATAAGCTTCAGCAGATTTTCTTGAACCTTTTGTCTAATGGCATCAACTATACACTTGATGGTGGCAAGGTAAAGATTAAGGTTCTAACGATACAGCGGGAGAATGACACGGAAAAGGTCGTATTTACAGTCAGTGATACAGGTATTGGAATTCCGAAGAAGGACCTGCCACGTATCTTTGAGCGCTTTTACCGGGTGGACAAAGGACGCTCGCGCAACTCTGGCGGAACGGGGCTGGGATTGTCGATCGTCAAACACTTGGTCGATTTGCATCATGGCACCCTTTCGGTGGAAAGTGAGCTTGGATTGGGTACCACGTTTACAGTTGAATTACCACTATTGCAACAGGAAGAATGAACTAGAACATTTTTTACATTCTGTTAACAATGCCGTGATAAAATAAACGGGTGTCGCATGAGTATGGAAAAGGTTTCAGGATTTTGACCAATGCGCCTTTAACAGGTAAACAGGAGATGAAGTTATTTATGGGACAACGCTTGCTGGTTATTGAGGATGAACCAACGCTTGCCAGATTGCTATCCTACAATTTGATACAAGAAGGCTTCGAAGTGGACACGGAGGATCATGGCAGTGCCGGGTTTGAGAAAGCCTCCAGAGAGTCCTACGATTTGATCCTGCTGGATTTGATGTTGCCGGGAATGAACGGACTGGACATTCTGAGCAGACTTCGCCATCAGGGGCTGACGACGCCTATCATTATTTTAACGGCCAAAAACGGTGAAGCAGAGGTTGTTCAAGGGCTGAAGTCGGGTGCGGATGATTACATCACGAAGCCTTTTGGCGTTTCTGAGCTGTTGGCCCGCGTGACGGCTGTGCTGCGAAGAACTTCCGGCGGGGATGAAGGAGTGTTGTCTGATCAGAAAGATAGCTCCAAAATTCAATTGGGCGAGCTGGAGATTTACCCCGAAAAATATGAAGTCATTCTTGGAGGTCAGTCCATCAGCCTCAGACCAAAGGAATTTGAGGTACTTCTTTATTTGTCCCGCAAGCCGGGTGTGGTATTGACCCGAGATGATCTGATGAATGCTGTTTGGGGTTTTGACTACATTGGCGGTCAACGGACCGTGGATGTGCACGTCAGTTCCTTACGTAAAAAGCTGGAGCTAGATCCCGACTCGGTTCATATTGATTCGATCCGTGGAGTGGGGTACAAGCTGGTTGTAAATAAAAAAAGAAGCGCTTCTCATTTATTATAAATGAGGAGCGTTTTTCTTTATCTATGGCAGTGTCCGGCGACTTTTGTGTCCATTTCGTGATTTTACATTTCATTAACAAAACTGATCGCTAGAATCAACAAATGACCGATATGATGTTCCCGTCACTCCAAGTAGTTAAAAAAAGGGGACTTCAGAACGATGATAACGGAACCAAAGACCCAGCCGAGTTCCACTGCCGTGATTGAACGTGAAGCATACAAGCCGATTACTACCTATGTGCCATGCCGGGAGGTTCCGATCATTGGTACGGACATGTCTTGTAAAGAACTGTTAGCACTTATGAAAACACAGGAAGATATACCTTGTGTTATTGTTGTGGATAAAAATGATCTTCCACTGGGCATTATTATGAGAGATGCGTACAATCGCCATTTTACGGGCAGATTTGCTGCGGCGTTGTTCTATGACAAGCCTGCGGCCATATTTGCCGACCCCGATACATTAATTGTGGATTTAAAAAGCCGGGCATCGGATATTGTGGAATTGGCGATGTTGCGTGAAGAACAGCGTTTTTACGATTGTGTGTTGATTAAGGAAGGCACACGATTACTCGGCGTACTCACGATTCGTGATATCCTGTCCGTCGTGCAGCGAATGCAAAGAGAAGCGGACGAAGAGCGGGGCGATGTGATTCGGCATAGCTATGACGGAGTCCAGCGTATTCAGCTGACTGTGCTGGATGCAGCTAAAGAGGCCGATGACAGTGTGCGGCTAACCCGCTCAATGAGTGAATTATCCCGCCGTGGCAAAGTAGAATTGGAGGATGTTTTGCTCTCCTATCGTGCGGTCACGGAGCAAATGAAGCGCCAGCATGAGCAGATGACGGCGTTGACCCAATCGCTGAATGACATTGCGGGCATGGCCTCATCCATTCGTGCACTGGCAGATCAAAGCGGACTGCTGGCGATCAATGCGTCCATTGAAGCGGCGCATGCTGGCGAACACGGACGAGGCTTCCAGATTGTGTCTCAGGAGGTGAGGAATATGTCACTCCAGACGAAAGCTTTTTCCACGCAGATTACAGGCTTACTCACCCATATCGAGCAGATGCTGCGTGACACTGCTGAACTGACGGATACGAGTATGCAGCAGATTCATACAGGCTCTCAATATATTTCTGCTGGAACACAAACTTTTGCCAAACTATTGCAGGCTGTCGATGAAATTGAAGCCAAAAACAGCGAAATGTCCCATTCCGCAGAGGAAGCGGCTTTGAATGCAGCCGAAATTGCACAGGAGCTTGAGCTCATGCTAAGTTCTTGATCATTTTACATACCGTTAACAAATCCACCACACTAAATTTACACACAGCTTATATAATCTTCATATTGTGCAAATCAGGTGCAATGCTTGAGGATCATAACTGCAACACGAAGGAGATCATAAATCCATGAATGATTCCGTAATCCGGATTGATAAGCTGAATTTATATTATGAGAAATTTCACGCGCTGAAACATATAAACCTCGATATTCCTGAAAAAACGGTAACTGCCTTTATCGGCCCGTCCGGCTGCGGCAAATCGACCCTGCTGCGTACGCTGAACCGGATGAATGACATGATACCGGGAACGCGTATTGAAGGCACCGTGAGTATCGCAGGTCAGGATATATACGGCGATACTATGGAAGTAGAAACTCTGCGTAAGCAGGTAGGAATGGTTTTTCAACAGCCTAACCCATTTCCCAAATCAATTTATGATAACGTGGCCTACGGCCCACGTCTGCATGGAGTTCGGCAAAAGGACAAGTTGGACGAATTGGTCGAGCAAAGCCTGCGGCAGGCGGCACTCTGGGAAGAGGTCAAGGACTTTCTGAAGCGTTCAGCTCTGAGCTTGTCCGGTGGACAACAGCAGCGGTTGTGCATTGCCCGGGCGCTTGCCGTACAGCCAGATATTTTACTGATGGACGAGGCGACATCTGCGCTAGATCCGATCTCCACGATGAAAATTGAAGAACTGGTTCAGGAATTGCGAGACACATATACCATCGTCATGGTGACGCATAACATGCATCAGGCAGCGCGTGTGTCCGGTCGAACTGCGTTCTTTTTAAATGGTGTTGTGGTGGAAGCGGCGGATACAGAGACGATGTTTTCCACGCCGCAAGATTCACGTACAGAAGATTATATTTCAGGGCGATTTGGCTAAAGCCTACCAGATGAATATGCCAGAAGGGGTGACTTCGAAATGATACGTAGAAAAGGTTTTGATGAAGGGTTAGATGAGCTGAGAGCCGTACTGCGCGAAATGGGTGCACACGTTTCGAAGGCGCTCGATCAGGCCATTGAATGTTTGCAGACCAAAAATATAGAATTGGCTCAGCAGGTGGTCAAAAATGATGCATCCCTCAATACGCTGGAAGAGAATATTCTCGATATGGGTTCCAAGCTCATTATTACCCAGCAACCGGTAGCGAAGGATTTGCGCCGGATCATTGTTGCATTTAAAATTTCCAGTGATCTGGAACGAATGGGCGATTTGGCACTTGATATTGCCAAGGTGACACTTCGTTTGGAAGGGCAGCAGATCATTAAGCCTCTGGTGGATATTCCGCACATGGCTTCCATTGTTAAAGAAATGATAGATGATGCGATCAAATCCTATTTGGATGAAAATACAGATCTGGCCTACAAAATGGCCAAAGAGGATGATCGTGTGGATTCCATGTATAGCCACATGATCAGCGATCTGTACGCCTTTATGGTAGAAAAGCCGGCAGAGGCTTCACAAGCCATGCTGCAACTGCTTGTAGGACGATACATTGAACGAATTGGTGACCATGCTACGAATATCGGTGAAAGTACTGTATATCTCGTGACAGGGGAGAGACCAGATTTGAACCAGTAGAGCTTTCAGGTATATAGCGGTTGTTTCTGACCCAGACTTGTCTTTGAGCAAAAGGCAAATTTGGTTAGGAAGCAGCCGTTTTTTTCTGAAAAAGGAGTCTTGTATGTTAAGATAGGAAGAGGAATGCGTAAAACGTAAGAACGTTACGAATGCATTGATGAACTTGCGAGGTGCTAAATGGATAAACTCATGCTTATAGATGGTAACAGTATCATTTACCGGGCGTTTTTTGCTATGCCACCGTTAACGAATTCGAGCGGGCAGCAGACGAACGCGGTGTACGGATTTACGACGATGTTATTGCGGCTCTTGGAGGAGCACAAACCAACACATATTCTGGTTGCCTTCGATGCCGGCAAAATAACGTTTCGCCATAAAGGATACGAGGATTACAAAGGTGGACGGGAGAAAACACCGCCAGAGCTGTCTCAGCAATTTCCGTTGCTGAAAGAGCTATTGACCGCTTTCGGCATTGCCCAGTTTGAACTGGATGGCTATGAGGCGGACGATATTATAGGCACCCTGTCCAAGACAGCGGACGAAGCCGGTTTTAATGTGCTGGTCGTGACTGGGGACAAGGATATGCTCCAATTGGCCTCAGACCATGTCACAGTCGGCTTGACCCGCAAAGGGGTTACTGAGGTGGAGACGTATGGACCTGAGCAAATTCAGGAACGATATGGCCTGAAGCCGCTGCAAATTATTGATCTTAAGGGTCTGATGGGCGATACGTCGGACAATATTCCTGGTATTCCTGGCGTGGGAGAAAAAACAGCGCTCAAGCTGCTGCATCAATACGGTTCAGTCGAAGAAGTGCTGGCGCACACGAATGAGCTGAAGGGCAAAATGAAAGAACGTGTAGAGACACATGCTGATGATGCGCGAATGAGCAAAGATTTGGCGACCATTTATCGGGATGTAACGTTGGACAAGCAGCTGGAAGATGTGGCCTTCGGCGGGCTGCAAGCAGAAACGGCCGGGCCAGCTCTGGCGAAGCTGGAGTTCAAGTCCTTGCTGGAGCGTTTATCCTTTTCAGGTGAGGTTGGAAGTACTGGGGTAGACGTAGAGGAAGCCGAGGCTGACGTAACAGTGCTGGATGAGCAGCGGATTAGCGAATTGGTAGAAGTGTTGGATCGTGTGGATGTGCTGCATGTTGAGACGCATGGTGATAATCCGCATCATGCTGACATTGTAGGTCTGATATTTGCCGCAACGGGACAGCAATTTTTTATGACACTGGATGCACTGCAAAGCGATGCAGCTACACCTATTCGCGCATGGCTTGCTGACCCTGAACGCAAAAAACGCGGTCATGATCTGCATCGAACGGATTTGGCTTTACACTGGCATGGAATTGAGTTTGCAGGTGCCGAGTTTGATGTGCAACTGGCAGGGTACTTGCTGGACCCAACCGATGCAAACCAGACATTGAGCGGATTGGCAGCCAAATATGGCTTGTCTTCGATCCGTCCAGACGAAGAAGTGTTCGGCAAAGGAGCTAAATATAAAGTCCCTGACGTGGATGTACTGTCCGATCATGTGGCGCGTAAGGCAGCGGTGATTGAAGCTTTGGTGCCTGTGCAGCAGGCGGAGCTGGAAAAAACGGAAATGCACAAGCTGTTTCATGAGCTGGAGATGCCGTTGTCCCGCATTTTGGCGGATATGGAGAAGCAGGGCATCTTGGTGAACGTAGAAGAACTGCGCGCTTTGGGGAAAGAATTTGAAGCCCAGATTGCAACGTTGGTGGGTGAAATCTACAGCATTGCCGGAGTAGAGTTCAATCTGAATTCACCTAAACAGCTGGGTGAGATTTTGTTTGATAAACTGGGTTTGCCTGTCATTAAAAAGACGAAAACGGGGCACTCGACCGATGCGGAGGTATTGGAAAAGCTGGCCCCCTATCATGATATTGTGCAAAATATTTTGCAGTACCGCACTATTGCCAAACTCCAATCGACGTATGTCGAAGGATTGCTGAAAGAAATTTCGGAGAAAACAGGTAAGGTGCATACGTATTTCCGGCAGACGGTTGCAGCAACTGGACGCTTGAGCAGTCAATTTCCGAATTTGCAAAACATTCCGATTCGTCTTGAAGAGGGTCGCAAAATCCGCAAAGTGTTTGTTCCGTCCGAACCGGGCTGGTCTATTTTGGCGGCAGACTACTCACAGATTGAGCTGCGGGTGCTAGCTGATATTTCGGATGATGAACGTTTGAAGGAAGCCTTTGTCCACGATATGGACATCCATACCAAGACCGCATCCGATGTGTTTGGTGTAGCAGCGGAAGATGTGGACTCCAACATGCGGCGTTCTGCGAAGGCAGTCAACTTTGGGATTGTCTATGGAATCAGTGATTATGGTCTGTCACAAAATTTGAATATTACGCGGAAGGAAGCGGCTCGCTTTATCGACCAGTATTTTGATGTGTTCCAAGGCGTTCGCCGTTACATGGATGATATTGTGAAGGATGCGAAGCGGGACGGCTACGTAAAAACGCTGTTGGAACGCAGACGCTATTTGCCGGAGATTAACGCCAGCAATTTCAACCTGCGTTCATTCGCTGAGCGTACAGCGATGAATACGCCGATTCAAGGTACCGCTGCCGATATTATCAAGTTGGCAATGGTACAGATGGATAAGGCGCTACGTGAACGTAATCTTCGCAGCAGAATGCTGCTCCAAGTACATGATGAGCTTGTGTTCGAGGTTCCGCCTGAGGAAATGGAAACGATGAAAGAGCTTGTCCCGGCTACCATGGAAGCTGCATTAAAGCTGGCTGTGCCGCTCAAAGCCGAAGTAAGCTATGGCAGCAATTGGTATGAGGCCAAGTAAGATATTTCAATGAGTAGATAGTCCCAATTTGACGCTGCTTCCGTTATAATATAGGGTGAGGTGAAGACATCATGCCGGAATTACCGGAAGTAGAAACAATTAAACGAACGCTAAACGAGCTTATCGTTGATAAACATATAGATCATGTCACCGTGAATTTACCGCGGATCATTCAACGGCCCGATGATATCCATGCTTTTGCGATGGAATTGGCCGATCACCGGATTACAGGGGTGGAGAGACGCGGAAAGTTTCTGCGGATTTTGCTGGACGGGCTGGTGTTGGTCTCCCATCTTCGAATGGAAGGGCGATATGGATTGTATTCGCAACATGATCCTGTGGAAAAGCATACCCATGTCATCTTTCATTTTAAAGATGGTACGGAGCTGCGTTATCAGGATGTGCGCCAGTTTGGCACGATGCACTTATTTCCGGCAGGACAGGATTTGCTGGAAAAGCCGCTGAACAAGCTTGGTTTGGAACCGATGGACGAGGCCTTTACACCCGAAATGCTGCGTGTCGCTGTTGGAACTCGTTCGACTTCGATCAAGGCAGCGCTGTTAAACCAGTCATATGTGGTGGGCATTGGGAATATTTATGTAGATGAATCGTTGTTTAAGGCGGGGATTCATCCAGCACAGCCAGCCAAAAGCCTAACGGATAGCCAATTTCATGTCTTGCATGAAGCTATTGTCTCCACGCTGGGTGCGTCGATTCAGGTTGGAGGCTCGTCCATTAAATCGTTCGTTAATGGACAGGGCAAAACGGGCGACTTCCAGCATCAATTGCAAATCTATGGACGTAACGCGAAGCCTTGCATTAACTGTGGCACATTGATCGAAAAATCTGTCGTAGCCGGACGTGGCACACATCATTGTCCGGTCTGCCAGCCTCTGCGCTAAACAGGCACAGTCACCCCAAGCCCATCCCTCTCATATATTGTTCCAAGTACCAATACTGCGGAGGGTTTCGGTTGTTATAAGGCCCTGCCTTCGCAATGGGAGGGAATTGGAGTGGCTAATCATTGGGGAGCCCTGCTGTTACTGGCATTTGCGCTAAGTTTGGACAGTTTCGGAGTCGGTGTTACATATGGTCTGCGCAAAATGAAAATTCCACTGTTGTCGATTGCTATCATCTCCGTATGTTCAGGTTTGGTGATTGGCATATCCATGCAATTGGGCGCATTACTATCTCGTGTCCTGTCTCCTGTATATACGACCGTTTTCGGCGCTGTCATCCTGATCTGTATCGGCTGTTACTCTTTGTTTCAAGCTCTGCACCGCAAAGAGGATTCGCTAGAGGATTCAGCGGAGGCCTCTCGGGGGCTGCTTCTTACAGAACAGACTGATCCAGTGAGCAGATCTGTTCTTGGAGAGAAGAAGAGTATAGAGGATACTGATACAGAGTCTTTCCTTAGCTCAAGAAAAGATCTGTCGGCAGAAGCTTCTGTAGAGCAGCAGGAGCGAACGCTATTTTCTCTGGAGTTCCGCAAATGGGGACTTGTTATTCGGATTCTTCGAAGCCCGTCTGCTGCGGATATGGACCGTTCTGGCAGTATATCTGCTACCGAAGCGGTTTGGCTGGGTATTGCATTATCGGTCGATGCGTTCGGAGCGGGATTAGGGGCAGCTATGCTTGGTTTTCAGCCACTGTCTACTGCGCTGGCTATTACGTTATTCAGTGGAACATTTTTGATTGCAGGGATGAAGGCAGGCTTCTTTCTATCAGCATTTCGATTTATGAAGGCGCTGGGTGTATTGCCGGCATTATTACTGATTATGATGGGCATATTGAAGCTGTTATGAGGTGAAAGAGCATGAATATCGGATTAACCGGAGGTATTGCTACCGGAAAAAGCACCGTGTCGGCTCTTTTGGTCGCCAAAGGTGCGCTGCTGATCGACGCAGATGCCATTGCCCGGGAAGTGATGCTTCCGGGGCATCCGGTGCTGGCGGCGGTCATACAGCATTTTGGACAAGCTATAGTGAACAGTGACGGAACCCTGCACCGCAAAAAACTGGGTGAGATTGTATTCGGAGACCCTGCCCAGCGGCAGGCACTTAACGATATTACACATCCTGCTATTCGTGAGGAAATGCGACTGCGTATGGAAGCATATGAACGGGAACAGCCGGACAAGCTTGTTTTGGCAGATATCCCGTTAATGTACGAGTCCGGGCTGGAGAGCTTGTACGAGGAAATTATGGTTGTGTACGTACCACGTGATATTCAGCTCCAGCGTCTGATGCTCAGAGACGGTCTGACGGAGGAACAAGCTGGACTTCGGCTGTCCGCACAAATGGATATTGAACAAAAGAAAAACTTGGCCGATATCGTTATCGATAATAGCGGAACACAGTCTGAGACGAAACGACAAATTGATCAATTTTGGCAGCGGAAGGGACTTGCATGAATATTTTGCGAAAGAAAAGAGTCCTGCTCACTTTGTTTGTCGGGTTTATCCTGATTCTGTTCCTCAATTCAAATTGGATGTCCTGGTTCTATCCGATTCAATATAAGGATGAGATTCGGCAGTATTCACAAACGTATGAAGTGGACCCATTTTTGGTGGCGTCTATTATCCGCGTAGAAACCAATTTTAAAACCAGTAAGCAATCGCATAAGGGTGCACTGGGGTTGATGCAGATTATGCCGAATACAGCAAATTGGATTATGGACAGCGCCCAGATTCAAAAGGTTCCGCTAGACAGTGTCAAGCACGAGCCTGGTACCAATATAGAGCTGGGAACCTGGTATTTGCATAACCTATCCATGAAGTTTCAGGATAATCCTGTAGCAATCGTAGCTGCTTACAATGCAGGGCCGGGTAAAGTTCAAGAGTGGCTCGATAAGGGAGTGTGGGATGGAAAAGAAGAGTCCATTAAGCAAATCCCTTTTGGTGAGACACGACATTATGTACAGCGGGTCATTTATTACTACAGGCAATACACGAAAATTTATAATGATTTTTAAAAGACAAGTTAATGACATGATGAGCCTTTTCGCTTTAAAATGAAAAAAAGCGCAGGACAGGCTGTTTTTAGCAGCCCGTCCATACACTTTTTCTTGTTATTTCTGCATTATTACCGCGATTATTGGTATTGACCTGCCAATTGTTGTTCGGCGATCGTTACGAGGCGTTTTGTGATGTAGCCCCCGATCGAACCGTTCTCATAGGAAGTCATGTTACCTTGGTATCCATCTTGAGGAATGCTGATACCCAGCTCTTGAGCGATCTCATATTTCATTTGCTCCAGAGCGCCGGAGGATCTGCTGACTACCAGATTGTTGGAGTTGCCATTGTTTCCTTGTGCCATTGTTGTTCACCTCCTCGCGATGTGGTAAACATATTATGATCCGTTTTGACAAAATTATTACTAAAAATCTTCGGGAATTTATTGGAAAAAGAAAGTGGTGAGATTATGAAATGTCCGTATTGTGCCTACAATGGCACGAAAGTGTTGGATTCGCGACCTGCGAATGATAACAAGTCCATCCGTCGCCGCCGTGAATGTGAGCAGTGTGCCAGGCGTTTTACCACCTTTGAAATGGTGGAGGAAACCCCACTCATGGTCATCAAAAAAGACGGCAGCCGTGAAGAGTTTAGTCGTGATAAAATGCTGCGCGGTCTCATTCGAGCCTGTGAGAAGCGCCCAGTATCCGTCGAGCAATTGGATATGATCGTATCCCAGGTGGAGAACGCTATCCGCAACACAGCAGCCACAGAAGTCGATAGTCAGCAGATCGGGGAGCTGGTCATGGAACAGCTTTACCCAGTGGATGAAGTCGCCTACGTACGTTTTGCGTCCGTCTATCGTCAGTTTAAAGACATCAATATGTTTATGAAGGAACTGAAAACATTGTTATCCAAAGATACAGCCAGCGACTGATCGCTGACTGTATCTTTCTTGGGTCAAGGTGGGAAGATGATTATATTTTTTTTATAAAAGTATTGACACAGGAATAAAAATTTTATATGATATAGAAGTCGCTTGAAACGTTGATTAACTTACTTATGATGGGGCCTTAGCTCAGCTGGGAGAGCGCATCGCTGGCAGCGATGAGGTCAGGGGTTCGATCCCCCTAGGCTCCACCAAACTTTTATTATGGACTCTTAGCTCAGTTGGTAGAGCAGTTGACTCTTAATCAATTGGTCCAGGGTTCGAGTCCCTGAGAGTCCATCCTTTTAGAAAAAACGGCAGAGATGCCGTTTTTTTGTTGTTTATAGATCTATTCCCAGTCTAACCGAGAACAGTTATGGGGTTTTCATTAGCATTTTTTCATTAGCATATCAAAAGAAGTATGGCAAAAAAGAACATCATTGTTTAACGCTGACTGACATAATCGGAAAGGGATTTGAGATACTCACCATTCACCAATTTTCTTGGGGCGAATACGGCTGTTAAGAAAGTTAGAGATTTTGAACGCGCGATTTTTTCATCCATCATGGAATGGTCGGCTTCAGGTAAATGAATCACGGACAGCAGTTCTGGAGGTATTTTCTGGCGATAGACTCGCTCGGTACCCTTTACATCAACATTAATATCTTTGCCAGCCAGAACCAAGAGTACAGGAGAATGGAAGTGACTTAATTCTTCGGTGGAATCAGACAGAAAATTTTTGCCTATAAAGCTCCATCTTTCTTTGGAAATCATATCGTCAGGATCGGCTATGCCTAGATATTCTTCATAAGAAGCATGTTTTTTCAGTAACTGTAGAACTTCTTGATCGTAGTTCAATGTCTTTTGAATTTCTTGCGGAGTAGCTCCTTCTTGTTCCATTTCTTTTCTGGTATTAAATTGTCCTTGGGAAATCCAGTTCACGGCAGGCGATACAAGGATGCTGAATGCAATATCATGCTCCTCTTTAACGATCTTCGGAATGACCCATCCTGCTTGACTGGCTCCCCATAGGCCGATTTTTTGCTTATCAATCATCGGTAAGCTTCTTGCCCAGTCTATTGCATATCGGATCTCCTGTGCGCGGTCCTCCATGCTTTGGTCGAGCCAATTGCCAGGAGCGCTGTTAATACCGGGCTTATTCAGTGACAGGGAGGCATAACCCTTGGAAGCGAACTTTTCCCACAGTGGTTTGTATCCATCATCATATGTGTCATTAATAGGACCATCCCCATGGACAAAAACAACCAATCCAACCTTTCCCGAGTAGTTCTTAGGCAAAGCTAATGTACCTGTTAACAGCCCTTTAGGTGTCTTAATTTGTATTTTTTCTTCTGTCATCTTGTAGGAATTTTGATATAGAACAATTAGTATCAAGGCAACAGCCAGAGCTGCCGCAATACCAAAAGTAAGCTTGAATGTTTTTTTCAACGATGCTCTCTCCTCGAATGCAGGTTCTCTTTCCAACTCATCAGATACCATACAGGCTCCTTGAACCAAAAATGCCGTAACCCATTATACTTGGATTGTTCTACTTCAAACGCCAGTTTGTGATACAAACGGATAGCCCCTTGGTTCTTATGCGCTACATGAAGCGTCAATGCATGAAACCCAGATTCAACCGTAAATTGCTGTGCGAAAGCTAGAAGACGGCGTCCTATTCCCTGGTTACGATGACTTGAACGAATCGCCAAATGATCAATGTAACACTCATTTGCAGCGGGGGTATACTCCAGCGCATGCATACCTGTCAAAAATTTAAATACATTGAAGCAACCAAACTGTTTTAGGAGCGGAGCTAAAGAAATGGGATTTGTTTCAGGAAGTGAAGAGGAGGGGGCCTTCCATTTGAGGGAAAGAACACCGACAACATCTTCGTTCTCTTTGGCTACAAATTGTTTCATAGATGAAGAATAAGGATTTTGAACCCAAACCTGCATTAACAACTTCTGTATATCTTGCTCCTCCAGTGTAACAAGAGATTGGAATTTTGCTTTAAACGATTCGACTAAAAGACTGCAAACAGCTTCATGGTCTTGTTTCTGGTATGCAACAATGTCAAAGGATTTTGCACTCATTTAACGCCCTCCAAGATTTATTCTACTTTAACCTGAATTTCGTATTGCAGCTTGTTGTTGTCGAACATCGAAAGATAAGATTTTTCTACTAGAACAATCTTGCTTTGGCAGTTATATTGGTGATGAGCTACATATCGTTCCATTTGTTTAATTTCATAATCAATCTCTGGTTCTTCAATGACGGAAAGATGCTTATAAAGATAGTTGCCCTCTTCCAGAATATAGTCAGCCACATCCGCCGTTTCATAACATAGCTTCGCCTGTCCAGCATCAGACAAGTAATGCAGGTCATTTTCAAATAATCGAGGTGGGGCAGGGCGGTGTTCAAATAGGTTACCGGCAGTGAGCTCTTGACCATTCTCCAATGCAAACCATAGCTTTAAATGACGGGGACCTAATCGTTTGACCTGATACTCATCGTCCTGCTGGGTCCGATTATTATGTTCTTCTAACACTTTGTGAATAAACTGTTCATGCATCTTCAAGTTAGCTATTTCGGCCTGTACCTTCTGCAACGAATGCTCTAAAAGCTGGTTATAGTCATCGGCAGCATAGGAAGTCATACATTCTTGAATCTGATCGACAGGGACATTTAATTTGCGTAATAATAAAATATGCGAAAGCTGATAAATCTCATGAAGCCCGTACATTCGATATTGATTTTCTTCTGTATGTGATGGATACAGGACTCCCTTTTCTTCAAAATAACGCAGTTGATGTACAGATACATTCATGAGCTGAGCAAGCTGGCTGATCGTAATGTGTTCTTTCAATGACAGGACTCCTTACTGATAGTTGAATAACTCCACTATAAACCTTAGGTCAGACCTAGGGTCAATAGAAAATATCAAATCAAATCTTGGATAGGCGTATGTGTCGAGCATTTGATGCCCACACCAAGGGGGAGACTGGAGAGTTTACCTGTCGGTGATAACCCGTTATAATCATAAGATTAGTGAGCATAAACAAGATGCTCCGGATGAAGGTTAGAATGGGGAAATCATGTTGAAAACTTTTAAAAAGGTATACATTGAGATAACGAGCATTTGCAATCTCGCATGCAGTTTTTGTCCTCAAACACAGCGTGTCAAAAAATTTATTGATCCGGAAGTCTTTCGAAATGTGCTTGATCAGGTCAAACCACATACGGATTACATCTATTTGCATGTAAAAGGAGAGCCGTTGCTCCATCCGAAAATTGATCTTTTGCTGGAAAGTGCTCATGAGAAAGGCTTGAAGGTCAATATAACCACCAATGGTACCTTGCTGCCGAAGACCGGACATAAGCTGCTTGGGCAACCAGCGCTGCGTCAGATGAACTTCTCTCTCCACAGTTTTGACGGGCATGAAGGCTCCGTGGATCGAGAAGGGTATTTGGGTAATATTTTCACGTTTGTAAGAGAAGCGGTGAAACACAATGTCATTATTTCGTTCCGTCTCTGGAACTTGACTGAAGATAATTTGACTAATGTGCAGCGTCAGCGCAACCGGGAAACACTTGAACGACTGGAGCAAGAATTTGGACTGGACTATCGGATTGAGGAAAAGGTGATACCGGGCAGTGGGGTCAAAATCGCACCAAACGTTTATTTGAATCAAGACCATGAATTTGAATGGCCGAGCCTCAGCGCCCCGGAAGATGACGGAAAAGGCTTTTGCCATGCACTCCGTAGCCAAGCGGCGGTATTGGTGGATGGAACGGTGGTCCCTTGCTGTCTGGATGGAGAAGGTGTCATAAATTTAGGTAACGTGCATGAACAATCTTTTTCCGACATTGTGGAAGGGGAGCGTGCAAACCGTCTGTACTTCGGGTTCTCTAAGAGAGAAGCGGTAGAAGAGTTATGCCGAAAATGCGGGTACCGCAAACGATTTGGAACATAACGGAGATTTGGCAGGTGGAGACTTCGAATCTCTGACAAATCGTTACCTCCGTTTTGAGTTTAGATTCTTAGGAAAAATCCGCTAAACATCAAGGATTTCTTGGTGTTTAGCGGATTTTTTGCATACGTAAAACATACTTACATTCAACTATTAACCAGCGCTTTGGCATACTGTTTGCCTGCCGAGAGAAGGCTGTCACTCAGTTTAGGATCATTAACAGAACGTGCAAGCACAAGAGAACCAACCATACTACTGAACAATGCACTGCCCTTGGACTGATCCATTCCCCCCAAATTGGAGATAAACGTAATCATTCTTTCCAACTCCTGCGTGAATATCTGCCGGATTTCTTCGGAAGAACGGGCTATTTCTACGGAAAGGGCAGGAATAATACAGCCTATTTCTGTTCGATCACGGTGATGGGTGCTTAAATAGTAATCGATGACAACATTAATTTTAGGATCTTGCTTTTCTTGGTCAACGGCCTCCTGAAGCAGTGCGAGGGTATCACTGACGGCATAGCGACAGGCTTCGGCGACTAGCTGTTCTTTGTTATCAAAGTGTGAATAAAACCCGCCGTGAGTTAATCCTGCCCCTTTCATAATAAAGGGCACACTTACATCTTGAATACCGTTGGCACGGAAAGCTTGGGCAGCACTTTCAACGATCTTACTCCGCACTTTCATCTTATGGCCTTTTGGATAAGGCATTGTAATCACTCCACGGGTTTATAATGCTAACTTCAAAATATTATAATCATCATAATAAAACGTGTCAATTTGTCTTCCTATAACGACAACTTCAGAAAGGCTGATCAAGACTATTGACGCTTTTAAAATATGATGACTATAATATATTATAATCATCATATTTTAAATCATGCCATTTTAACAGGAGGTATTAGTTATGAGCAAGCTTGAATCTGTAGAAACACTGGTCATTGGATCAGGGCCAGGAGGTTATGTGGCAGCATTGCGTTCTTCTCAGCTTGGAATGAAAACGGCGATTGTTGAACGCAGTCAGCTAGGTGGAGTGTGCACGAATGTGGGCTGCATTCCATCCAAAGCTTTGATTGCCGAAGCACATCGCTATGAGATACTCAGGCAGGTAAATCAGGCAGATGCAGCGATGTCATTCGTGAATGCTCAGGCTTTCAAACAGGGGATTGTGAATAAGCAGGCAGGCGGAGTTGGCTTTTTAATGAAAACGGCAGGTGTGAGCATTCTGGAAGGGGAGGCGAGTTTGGTTGATGGGCATACAGCCATCATCAATCAAAATGGAGCGGAACAAACGATATCCTTTAAGTATGCCATATTGGCAACCGGCTCCCGTCCAATCGAGCTGAAAGCATTTCCGTTTGGCGGACGTATTTTGTCCTCTACAGAGGCGCTTTCGCTTCCAGCGGTTCCGTCCAGCCTGATCGTGATAGGTGGTGGATATATTGGCGTTGAGCTTGGACAAATGTATGCCAAATTTGGAACAAAGGTAATGATTCTGGAGGGAGGGGAACGGGTGCTGCCGGGATTTGAGACGGACCTTGTGGCCCCTGTTGTTAAGCAATTGAAAACAGATGGTGCAAGCATCGTAACTGGGGCGATAGCCGAAAAAGTCGTGCATAATACGGATACTATTACGCTGCATTATTCAAAAGATCAAGAGCAGCATCATGTCACCGCTGAGTTTGTATTAGTTACTGTAGGCAGAAAACCGAATACGGATGGCAGATTAGGATTGGAGCACATTGGCTTGCCACTGACGAGCAGGGGGTTGATCGAGACAGACGAGCAGTGTAGAACGGCTATTCCGCATATTTTTGCCATTGGAGATATTACGGAGGGTCCAGCCCTTGCCCATAAGGCTTCCTATGAAGCGAAGATTGCGGCAGAAGCGATTGCAGGTCAAGCTGCTAAAGTGGATTATAAAGCCATGCCGCTGGTTGTCTTTTCTGAACCAGAGCTGGCTAGTGTTGGCCTAAGTGAAACAGAAGCAAAGGAAAAAGCCTTACCGATTGTCATTGGCAGAGCTTCCTTTGCAATTAACGGCAGAGCATTGGCGCTAAGGGCAGCAGAGGGGTACATCAAAATCGTAGCAAAGCAGGGGTCGGGGATCGTACTGGGGGCGCAAATCGTCGGCGTCGAAGCTTCAACACTCATTTCCGAGCTTGCTCTGGCTATCGAGATGGGAGCAACCGTAGAAGACTTAGCTCTAACCATTCATCCCCATCCTACATTGGGAGAAGTAATCATGGAGGCTGCGGAGAATGCGGTCAGAAAAATGGACCGTCCAAAGTAGAGGCTCCGTATGAAATCACTTCATTGCCTGTGAGAATAATTATCAACTATAATATATTATAGTTTGAATATGAGTTTGAGCAGGTACGTGGATGGTTTGGATCGGGGGCTGAACAAAAGCAATGAAGTTGAATGATCACATTTTGCTGTGGAATCATGTTTTTATACAGGTGATGGATGTTCGTCATAAGAAGATCGAAGAAGTGGAGGAGCTACGAACCTATCGACTTCCTGCCAGTGCGTTCTTGTATACCGTTCGTGGAAACGCACGGGTACGGTTGGATAACAGTATTCACAGGGTAGAGCGTTTCCATGTACTGCATGGCGGAAAAGGAATGTGCCTGAGTATCCTGGCGGAAGAGGTGCTTGAATATTACATCATTTTGTACAAGGCAACGTTGGCCCTGCCTAGCCGCAAAGAGATTGCACAATTGCTGGAAAAGGAAAATCCTTTTCAGAACCAGTATGCTTTCGCACCTCATTACCCACTGCCCCTGTACGATAAAGTGAAGCTGTTGGAGCAAGAATGGCGTGAAGATTCCGGACTTGGCAAACTGCATGTCAAAGCCTTATTTCAACAATTTGTATATGAGTTGATGCAGCAGTTGTATCGGCAGGGCATTGAGCCTCTTAAGCCCGACCTGGTATCGCAGGCTGTAGCCTATATTCGTGAGCATTTTAGTCGGCCTATGGCACTTGAGTCCATTGCAGAGGAGCTAGAATGCAGTATTGGACATTTATCCAGGTTGTTCAAAAATAAAATGCATACCAGTCCGATTCATTACTTGGGCCAAGTAAGAGCAGATCGAGCGGCAGAACTGCTAATGCAGACAGACGCCACTTTGCAGGAGATCGCAGAGCGTGTGGGATATCCAGATGCCCATTCTTTAAGTCGCAGCTTCAAGAAATATAAGGGACTATCTCCCGTACGATTCAAAAAGGAACGGGAGCATCATGCTCAGAAGCAAGATCAGGATATGCCCCAAACGATGCTTAAATATGCCCTTCAGCGGACATCTTTCGCACGTTATACTGATATTGATTATCAATATCGGTATAACGCGGAAGGAGATTTGTTTATGCACGGAAGAGTCAAAATAACGGCCATGATGATTATGCTGTGTTTATCATTGATGCTGGGAGCTTGCTCGGCTCCGACGAATACAAATGGAAGCTCGCAAACGAAGGCTAATCATACAGCGACATCATCCAACAGCGATGGACAAGCGGCAGTGCAAGCACAGACAAGAACGGTTAAGACATTAAAAGGCGATGTGGAAGTACCTGCAAACCCGAAACGAGTGGCATCGGATCAGTATATGGGTCATCTTTTGAAGCTGGGGATTATTCCGGTGGGGGTCAGAAGCTTTATGCTGAATGAGGCTTGGATTGATCAATCGGGATATCCCAAAGAGAAATTGGCCGGAATCAAGGATCTCGGTGAATTTCCTATGGATTTGGAGGAACTGACCGTTCTGCAACCGGATTTAATTATCGGTTCAATCGAAAAGAACATCGACAGCTACCAAAAGGTAGGAACGACTGTGTTCCTGCCGTATTGGGAAGGCGAATCTACAGCGGGACCGCTGGATAAATTCCGCAGAATTAGCGAAATCTTTGGCAAGCAGAAAGAAGCCGAGCAGTGGATTACTGAATATGAGAAGAAAGCTGCAGAGGCCAGAACGAAAATTCAAGGTATCGTTAAAGACGGAGAGACGGTTTCAATTGTACAAGTCGCCAATAAATCGATATATGTTTTGGCAGCAAAAGGCGGCAATTACGGAAGTCCGACCATTTATCAGATGCTAAAGCTGCCACCTACCAAAAAGGCATTGAACATGAAAGAAGGATTTGAAAATATTTCGCTTGAAGTTTTACCCGAGTATATGGGAGATCACATCTTTGTATACGGTTCAGAAGATGAAGGGGCTAATCAGATTCTGCATAGTGAGCTATGGAAAGGCCTTCCGGCTGTAAAAAAAGGACAGGTTTATATGTACGGTTCATTTAGCGATAAAGGGGATGAGTTTGTGATGGAAGATCCTTATTCATTGGAGCTTCAATTGGATACCATAGTTAATCTCTTATTAGCCCACAAGAAATAAAGCTGAATACAGCTATAAAAATCGAAAATACGTTACCGATGAAACACTTGATTCATAGACAAAAAAACTGCTAAAACGAGGGTAAACCTCTGTGTTTAGCAGTTTTTTTGTCGTAATTCAACAGAGGCACTCACCTCAGTCGCTTATTGTAGTCGTCACCACGCCATTAATGACTGCCGTTCGCTGCAACATCCTCGTTTACAAAAAACAGTGACTATTCTCACAAAAAACGACATCTTCCGACACTGGAATGCCATATTATAGTAAGTGTTGATAGGCTATAATCGTAGCAGTGAAAACGGATTGTCACAAAAATTTATTAGAGTCAGGATTGGTGGTTCAAATAATGAAGCTGGCAACAAAATTAACTTGGATGATGCTCATCATATTGCTTCTCGTAGGCTCCTCCATTGGATACTTCGGATATCGTACCGCTTACCATCAAGTGGATGAAGCTGCTGGAATCGAGCTGGTGGGTTGCGCCAATATTACGACTGGCCTTATAGATCCTGCGGATATATCGGCTTTGGTCAGTGGAGATAACAGCAAACTTGCTGCCATTGAAGACCGGATCGGCTGGATTGTAGCCCATAAGCCTATTTTTAAGGAGGCTTTTATTATCTCTTTGGATGGAAAAATTTTGGCCGCCGATGCCAACTTTAAGCAAAGAGGCTATCAAGCTGGCGATTCTTTCTACTTTACAGACGAAGACAAAGAAATGATAACTACCATGAAACATTCAGCATATTCCAAGGTTTATACATATGAAGGAACCTCGCTCAAAACTGGATACGGCCCCATTTATCAGGACCATGATCCCACCAAGCCCATTGTTGCACTGATGGCCATCAATTTTGACGGCTCGTTAATTCAGGAACGGACGTTGGATATTATTGTTCAGCCCTTTATTATTGGCGGCTCCATTTTCATCGTGGCTATCCTTGTTGTTTACCTGTTGATTCGCCATATGGTAAGTCCGCTTACCAAGCTGTCAGCCTCTGTGAACACCATTACCAAGGGCGACCTTACCCATGAACCGCTTCTCTTCAAAAACAAGGATGAAATCGGGACGCTGGCCCGCGACTTCAACGATATGACAATGAACCTGCGCAACCTGATTACTCAGGTCAATGACACCTCTATGCTGGTCGCTTCTTCCTCTCAAGAGCTGTCTGCCAGCGCACAGGCAACGAACCGTGCTGGAGAGCATAGCGTGAATGTTACGATTGAGTTGGCAGATGGGGCGCATACCCAACTGCAAAACCTGGAAGGAAGCTATAAAGCTATTCAGGATATGTCCCGCTTCATCAGCGATATTGCTGGCAATGCGGACATCGCAATGAACAAGGCCGCGGATAATGTCCAGAAAGCACGCCTTGGCCGGGAATCAATGGATTCCACCACCTCCCAAATGGGAGTTGTCAGCGAAAGCATCGGCGATCTCTCAAGCATTATTCATACGCTTGGCAGCCACTCCAAGGAGATTGAGAACATTGTCGGCACCATTGCCAGCATCGCCGAGGAGACCAACTTGCTGTCTTTGAATGCAGCGATAGAAGCTGCGCGCGCCGGAGAAGAAGGTCAGGGCTTTGCCGTTGTCGCTGGCTCTGTCCGCAAATTGGCCGAACGTTCTGCCAATTCTGCCACACAAATCAGCGAACTGATCAGTCTGATTATCGCCCAAATGGACAAGGCAGGAGAAACTATGAAGCGTTCCACGAACGAAATGATGCAGGGCAAGGAGTTGATCATATCAGCCGGGCGCTCCTTCTCCGAGATTGAAGTCTCCATCTCCGACATGTCTTCCCAAAGCGAGCAAATATCAGCCACAGTTCGGGATCTGGCGCTGATCTCTGAAGAGCTCGTTGAAGCCATTCAGAATACCGTAATGGTCTCTAACCATACGGTTAAAGGGGCAGAGTCCCTGTCCGCCTCTTCGGAGCAACAGCTTGCTGCCATGCAAGAAGTGGAATCCTCCGCAGCGCTCCTCTCATCACTGGCCGAGAAGCTTCAGGTGCTTGTAGAGAACTTCAAGATTTAAATATTCGAGGTTCAAAGAGAAATAAACCGCTAAAGACGAGGATAAACCCTGTGTTTGGCGGTTTTTTATAGTAATTTTACGAAGGCATTCACTCAGTCGCTTATGGTAGTCGTTACTGTGACATTGTTGACAGAGGTTGAGGAAGCACTAGAGTTGAAATTAACAACCTCAACGACTACTGTTGCACCAACAATCAGGCCTGTATTTATAATTAGATTTGTAGCAGAAAGCGTTGTTAAGCCGCCTCGCTGCAACGTCCCATTTACAAATACATTGTAGTATCCGCTACTGGTCGGAACAACAAGACTGTTTGCCGCGACTGAAGTACCACTATCATTTGTGAAATTTTGTGCCGGGATAGTGGTCACTCCACCTAATATATTACCAAGCACGACAATAGCTGTGTAACGATTAACCACTGGAGTGACATTGATACTTGTTGTAATAGCAATGTTTCCAGATACGATACTGTCTGCTTCCAGATAGATTCGAATAATAGACATAGGAATTCCTCCATTCCTAATATTCCAGATAAATATTATAGTTTATGTGAATATTCTAGATATGGATTGGATGGGGGAGGAGTCTTCCAATTATTTCTCTTTGTTCAAGCTTCTTTGGGCCCGGGTTACTATTCGCTTCGTTTCTTTGGTATCCGAAATCATCAGCCATGCATTACAAACTTGAAAAACCCATTCTGGGTTGGTTTTGCTGGCGTCATTCAACCAATTACCAACGGAGTCCTGGACATATTTGGCCGGATCGGACTGAACAGCCTCCAAGAGAGGAAGAGCCAGCTCGGGATGTTCTTTTAGTTCAGGGATGTGCTTGGCCCAAACGCCTTGCGGTCGGGTTAATTCAATGGCAAAACGACGTATGTTAGCATCCTCATCTCGCACCCAACTGTCTAACAGGGCAAGCCCTTCAAGCAGTTGCAAGGATATGGATTCTCTCACGGCCATCCAGGCTATTTCACGTACTCCGAAATGGGAATCGGCTGTAAAGGGGCGAATGCCAGCCAATTTTTCCTTTACACTTAAACGGGGATCAATCCCGATGATGTAGGCAGCCCAGCAGCGAATACTGTCTGAAAGATGGGAGGCCATCGCATCAAAGATGCGAATACGTTCTTCTATCGCTTGTTGCTCAAACACATGAAGCCACGCTCGCGCGATTGCAGGTATCATTTTCATGATCTTCTTTTCCTTCAGCTGATTCAATTCGGTCATGAAGACATCGGATGATCGCTGCAAGCCAAATTCATCAAGAGTATTTTGCAATAGTACAACATGATCGACAGCCAGCCATTCGGTGAGATTCACCGTCTCAAGCCGCCCCTGCTGTAGCAGCTGAAGCACATCATTAGGAATATCTGACCCTTTGCGGGCCCCTTTTCGGTGTAACATTTCATTCACTCCATATCGTAAATTGTCTGATAGGTATACGATACTTTTTTGGGTAGGAGTATAGATGTAATGTAGTTTACAACTTCATTAGCTTTTCGCGATGGATGTAAATCGCCTTAAAGCCGGTTTTAATGACCTTTTCTTTGACAAGCTCCTGAAGAGCAGTTGTTACAGCCTCACGGGTAGCCCCGACCAGATTCGCAATTTCCTGATGGGAGAGAGGAAAATTGATTTTGCAATACTCTTCACGGCTTTGGAGGGCGAACTGATCGGACAATTTCAGAAGAACATACAAAATTTTATCCTGTAAATTTCCCAAAGCTAAATGCTGGGCCAGACTGCTCATTCCTGAGATTCGGTCACTTAACACCTTGATCATGTTCATCATGAACCGGGGATGTTCTATTAAAAAATGCTCGAATCGGTCTTTGTCCATCCGGCAGATATCGCATTCTTCTATCGTTTCTATATACATATCCCTTGTTCCTAGTGAAATCATATCCATTTCACCAAATACATTTCCTTCGCTGAGGATATCCAAAGTAAATTGCTTTCCGTCAGCGTTTAGCTTATACAGACGTACTTTTCCCTTTTTCACAAAATAAAGTCCCTCGGAAAAGGTTTCTGGGGTTTGTATAAAGGTTTTTTTCGCTATAGTCGTAATGGAGGTCATTTGGTCCATTTCAATTAAATCTTCTAATGAGAGACTATGAAGCAAATTAAATTGGGACAGGTATTGAATGCTATTCATATGTTCTCCTTTTCGTTGCACAGGGTATACAGAATCATAATACAATTATAGCTTCTCTGAGGTATTTTGACCTCTATTACTCACTTGTTTGCGCTAGAGTGAATAATGAATTTTGGGGAATCTGTCGGATTTATGTAAAGGGGAGGTTGGTATAAAATAGATATGCATGTTTGATAGTAGATACATAAAGAGCGAGGGAATAACGATGATTAAATTAAAAGATGTAGGCAATTTCGAGGTCCTTCCTGAGAGAGCGATGCATATCGTTCAAGGCAATATATCCGCTTTACGCCAAGCGCTGACCGAAGGCTGGGATATAGAACAAGGGATCGTACTCAGCAAATATACGACATTAAGTCCATTGGATATTACACTCATCACTGAGCAAATGGAAGTCTTGAAGCTACTGGTCGATGAGGGGGTTCAACTTAATGTGAAGGATAATCCCGCATTCCTGACGGCTGTTCGCTATGGTACCGAAGAGATTGTCCGTTATGTGGTCGCCCATGGCGCCAAGCTGGACGGGAAAAATCATGTCAAATCCGGTGCCTATGAGCAAGCCTACTACGGTAACAAAAGCAATATGCTGCTTATCCATGAGCTGGGCCTCGATATGAAGCAGCATGCTGGAGCAACACTCCGCAACGCAGTTAGTAAGCATGACCTGAAAACAGTAGCATTACTATTGGAACATGGCGTAGATATTAATTTCAATGCCCCTAATATGGTATATCCTTATAAAGCCACGCCTTTGACAGTGGCGGCACGCAACAATGATTTTGCGATGGTGAAGTATTTGGTTCAGCAAGGCGCTGATGTGACGCTGGCAGAAAAAGATGGAGAACGGGCATATACAATTGCACTAAGTAATAAAAACGTAGAAATGGGTGAGTATTTAAAGTCTGTAGAGCCTCCAGCATTACATAATCTGGAAAATAAACGACATGCTTTAAAAAGCTACAAGCTTCCGAAGGATCTTATAGCCTTTCTGACGGGGGATCAGCTCCGTGTGGACCTGTCAGAAAATGATCTTGATATTCAATTTGTTGAGTTCTTCTCATTCATAGATACGGTTGAGATGAAGGTGGGTCGGCAAAAGCTGTTGCGTCTGTCTCTAAAAGTAGATAATTACTCGGATATTATATTGGTGTGGAATCCGAAGCAGAAGTGCCTGGGTTATTATGACGAGGAGCATCAGGAATATGCGGATGTGTGCAGCTTTGCCGAGTTTCTTGCACAGCCGCAAGATTATCTGGAGAAGATTATTGAGGGTGAATATTTATCATAACGAGGTGAGCCATGAATGCGGTATGCACGCAGTCATGGCTCTTGTTATTTTAAAATACAGCGCTAGTGTACACAGATGCCTAATGCTCATCAGGAATGGTTACGTATGAGCTGAATGAGATTTAGGGTAGCGGTAGATAGGGGTTCGTTCTTGCGGGTACAGATGGCGATTGAATTGAGAAGCTGGATGTCTTCTACATATACCCGGCACAGCTCGCCGCGTTCTACATATTCACGCACGACCAGTGAGGACACAAAGTTGGCACCATATCCGGCAATAACCGCGGTAATCGCCTCATGCAGCCCTGTGAAGTTTAGGGTGACTTGGGGGGGGCGGGGGCACTTCGCTTCTCGCATCCTGGCACCGTTATTATCGGTGATAATGTTATCCGTGAAGGAGAAGTAATTCAAGCTTATAGCACAGACCCTCGGGTGCAGGGAGTAAGAAAGTTTTATGATATGCTGGCTGAAGAATCAAGAATTACAGCTACAGCTATCCAAACCGTGGGGAGCAAGGGGTATGACGGTTTCGTCATTGGAATCGTTAAGGGCTGAACGCTAAGCGTCTCGATTGGCTAAACACAAAGGGGATCAGTCCTCGTGTTTAGCTTTTTTCTGAGTAGAGAAGGTGGGAACGAATTGTGCGCATAATGGTAAAATAGTACTGATGGAAGCCTTAGAACGTTTTTGAACGTTTACTGCTGAATTCCTATGTAAGAAGAATGAATTTACATAAAAGTAGATGGATTTTCTTTAAAATGTAAACGCAATCATAATGATTGGAGCAGGAATTCACCATTTTGTAAAAAAATGAATTAGAAATGAATTTTTTTGAATCTTTTTGAAGAAAAATGATTGTTTTTTGTCAAGTTTGTGGTACGATATGAACAGTTGGGGGAATGATGATGCTGACGGAAGAAAGATACAAGTTAATAATACAGCGCTTACAAGAATGTGGTGTTGTAAAGTTGCAAGAATTGGCTGATCTGTTGGGAGCTTCTGAGTCAACGATTCGGCGTGATTTGATAGATCTTGAGGGCCGTCAGTTGCTCAAGCGGATTCATGGCGGGGCAACCTTGCTGAATCAGAAAAGTCAGGAACCTGGCATGGAAGAAAAAACATTCAAAAACGTTCAAGAAAAAAATGCAGTGGCCCGTATAGCAGCCAAAGAAATTTTGGATGGCGAATGTATTTATCTGGATGCGGGAACAACAACGATGGCGATGATTCCTTACATTGAAGCTAAAGACGTGACGGTCGTGACGAATGGACTATCCCACGTAGAAGCACTGGTAAGCAAAAGAATCAGAAGCTATCTACTGGGAGGGATGATGAAAATTCATACCAAAGCCGTAATCGGGAGTATTGCCCTACAAAATTTGGACAATTTTCGATTCGACAAGTGCTTTCTAGGAACGAACGGGGTGGATATGGAAATGGGGTATACAACTCCTGATCCCGAAGAGGCGCTGATCAAGCGGCGTGCCCACCAGCTGTCTGGCAAAACGTATGTGTTAGCCGATTCCAGCAAAATTGGAGAAGTAACCTTCGCCAAACTGTTCGAGCTCAAGGAAGCTATACTTATTACCGAATCGATGCCAGAACGGTCACGCCGATCCATCGCTCAGAAAACTAAGATAATCGAGGGATAACAATGATATATACAGTAACGCTGAACCCTTCCATTGATTATATCGTGGAAGTTGATGATTTGAAGCTTGGTGATTTGAACCGGATGAAACGTGATTTAAAACTGCCAGGTGGTAAGGGAATTAATGTATCACGTGTACTGAACCAGTTGGGAGCAGATAGCACGGCGATTGGTTTTCTCGGAGGATTCACAGGCAGGTTTATCGACGATACATTGCGGGAAGAATCCATTAAAACTGATTTTGTAATTATCGAAGATGACACACGGATTAACATTAAGCTCAAGCATGGCGATGAAACGGAAATTAACGGTTTGGGACCTGCGATTCGTGAGCAAGAGGCCGATGCGTTGGTGCAAAAGCTGGCGGGACTCCAGAAAAATGACATTGTCGTCTTGTCGGGAAGTATCCCGCCGTCACTTGGAGGAGACTTCTATGATCGGCTGATTAGCGTATGCCAGCAAACTGGAGCTGAATTCGTCATCGACACCACAGGTGAGGCGCTGATGAAGGCACTGGTTCATAAACCGCTGCTCATCAAGCCGAATCACCATGAGCTGGCTGAGTTGTTTGGCGTAACTATTCATTCAAAGGAGGAGATCGTCACTTACGGTCGTAAGCTGCTGGAAGCAGGTGCAAAAAATGTACTGATTTCCATGGCAGGAGAAGGGGCTTTGTTCATTACGGCAGATGAAGTGTATCACGCAAATGTACCAGCAGGAACGGTGAAAAATTCTGTAGGCGCAGGTGATTCAATGATTGCTGGATTCGTGGGTACGCTGGCTCTTCATGGCGATCCGATCGAAGCATTCCGTGCAGGGGTGGCATCCGGAAGCGCAACTGCGTTCTCCGATGATCTGGCTACTAGAGAGAAGATTGAACAATTACGGCCGCAAGTCACGATTTCAAAACAGTAATCCAGCTGCATCATGAGCTTATTATGCGTGTGTCAACACGCTGATCGAACTTAGGAGAGTGTGAAAAATGAGAATAACAGACCTGATGATTAAAGAAACGATGATCATGGACCTGCAGGCGACGACAAAAGACGAGGCGATTGAGGAGCTCATCGCTAGTCTCGAAGCAAGTGGACGTATTAATGACCGGGCGTTGTTTAAAGAAATGATTTACAAACGCGAAGCAGAATCCAGCACTGGAATTGGCGGCGGCATTGCGATGCCGCATGCCAAGACCAAAGCCGTGAATGAAGCGACCGTCGTTTTCGCCAAAAGCAGTAAAGGCGTAGAATTCGAATCGTTGGACGGTGAGCCGGCGAAAGTATTCTTTATGATTGCGGCTCCGGAGGGAGCAGCAAATACGCATCTTCGCACATTGGCTGCCCTTTCCCGGCTGTTGATTGATACCGATTTTATCGGGAGCCTTATGAAAACGCAAACACCGGATGAAGTATCTATGCTGTTTGATACCAAGCAGGCGGAAGAAGAAGCTGCCAAGAAAGCAAAAGAGGCTAAGAAAGAGGATGCCAAAGCACAGCAAACGCCAGACGTTATCGTTGGCAATCCGAATTCTGACGAATTTGTGGTTGCAGTGACCGCTTGTCCTACAGGCATTGCACACACGTTTATGGCAGAAGATGCTCTCATTAAGAAAGCGAAAGAAATGGGTGTAAATATCCGTGTAGAGACGAACGGCTCGGAAGGCGCACAAAACGTACTGACAGCGGATGAAATTCGCCGTGCCAAAGGTGTAATCGTTGCAGCTGACAAGAAGGTTGAAATGGCCAGATTTGACGGTAAACCTGTATTGCAAAGACCGGTAAGCGACGGTATCCGTAAATCTGAGGAACTGATCCGCAAAGCGCTGAATGGCGATGCCCCAATTTATCGTAGTGAAGGTAAAGGCAGTGCTGAAGAGTCGAAAGCGGAGAAGAGCAGCGTGGGCAGCAAAATCTACAAGGATTTAATGAACGGTATTTCTCATATGCTGCCATTCGTTGTAGGCGGGGGGATTTTGTTAGCAATTTCCTTCTTGATTGAACAAGTGGCAGGAGAAGACAATGTATTGTTCCAACTGTTGCAGACAATTGGCGGTGGAACAGGTGCGTTCCACTTCCTGATTCCGATACTGGCCGGATTTATCGCGATGAGCATTGGAGACCGCCCGGCACTGATGCCAGGTATGGTTGGGGGTCTGATGGCTGTAAACTCTAATGCAGGTTTCCTTGGCGGTCTGGCAGCTGGTTTCATGGCTGGTTATGTGGTGATCTTCCTGCGTAAAGCTTTTGCAGGTCTGCCGAAAGCGCTGGATGGTTTAAAACCAATCTTGTTATACCCTGTATTTGGACTCCTAATTTCAGGCGCGATTATGTTCTACCTGTTCGATCCGATTTTCGGTGGTATTAATACGTGGCTTGTCAATGTTCTGAACAATTTGGGAACAGGTAATGCAGTTATTTTGGGTCTGATTCTGGGCGGAATGATGTCGATCGACATGGGTGGACCTTTTAACAAAGCAGCTTACGCATTTTCGATCGGTGTCTTTACTTCCAGTGGTAACACGAACGGAGCTATGATGGCGGCTGTTATGGCAGGTGGTATGGTACCTCCGTTGGCGATCGCATTAGCTTCGACGTTCTTCAAAAATAAGTTTACTGAGCAAGAGCGCAAGTCTGGCTTGACGAACTATGTACTTGGATTGTCCTTCATTACGGAAGGAGCCATTCCATTCGCAGCTGCTGATCCTCTGCGTGTCCTGACCTCTTGTATTGTAGGTTCAGCGATTGCTGGTGGTCTGACGCAGTTCTGGCAAATCAATCTTCCAGCTCCACATGGCGGAATTTTTGTAGCAGCTCTTGCCAATCATGCTTTGTTGTTCTTGCTTGCAGTGGCGATTGGTTCCGTGATTTCCGCGCTCATTCTGGGATTGTGGAAAAAACCGCTCGAAGCGAAATAACGGGTATCACAGGAGTGAAAAAATAAAAAGAGGGTCACATTTCCTTAGGCCTTCAAAATAGTAAAGCCGCTAAACACCAGGTTTCTGAGTGTTTGGCGGCTTTTTCTTTATGCAAAGGTGTCGGTTTTGCCTATATAGCTTATTAGTAGTTATTGCATTGGAGCTATAGCCTACAAAGCTCCTTAACCAGCTGTATAAACAGCTTTCGGGCCGAAGACATATACTGCTGGTGATGGTTGTTTTGTAATAGTCCAATAGGAATATTCGGGTCTATTAACTGGAGGGGGACGGTGACCAGCTCCTCCCGCAAAGGCATTGACGATAGAACCACTCCAACTGAAGGAATCGTTTTTACAAATGTGGGGATCGACGAGATTTGACTGACAGTATAAAAAAACGGCATCGACGGGAAGCGGGAAAGTTCTTTTTCCAGTCGTATATGGTACAAGCAGTTCTTACCTCCGACGATAAGCGGGTACTCGTACAGATATTCGAGATGAAGCTCACTTTTTACCGCAAAAGGGTGATTACGGGACACAATAAAGGCGATGTGTTCGTGATATATGGGTTCAAAGTGTAAGGAAGGAATCGAGTGAGGTTCCCCAGAGATTGCAAAATCCAGCTTACCGTCCACCAAAGCATTTGCGAGTGCATCCGTGTTTCCAACTGTAAAATGGCACGTAATATTCGGTTTATGCTCTCGAAACTGCTGTAGAACCAAGGGCAGTACGGTAGCCGCCACCGTTTCAATCACACCGATATGAAGCGTGCCAATCTCCTCCTTTTTCAGAGACTTCGCCTGGTCCATTACAAAATTCCAATGCTGAATAAGCCCGTCTATCTCCTCGGCATATAGTTTGCCTGGGGACGTTAACTCCGCATCCCAACCCCTTTTAAAAAGCTGAAATCCCAGCTCTTTCTCTAGCCTCTGGATTTGGCTCGTGACTGTAGACTGAGCGTAGTTTAATTTGGCAGCAGCTTTTGAAAACGTTCCTTCTTCGATTATGGTACGAAATGTAGTTAATTCTTTCAGATCCACGCATGCTCATCTCCATCGGTGAAATTGAATATATTTATGATTATTTTCAATTATACAGATGAAAGTAAGGGGAGTACAATTATCTTATCCCAACGGATAGGAGAGATGAGCATGCCATTTGTACGAGTTGGATACATGGAGCAGCAATACACAGAGCAAGAGCTGCCTTGGATTAGCCGCTGTATCATGAACGCTTTGATCGAACATTTTCAGGTTCCGGAAAAAGATTACTTTCAGGTTTTTCATGCTCATAAGCAAAGCGAGTTTTATTATAGTCCCGATTATTTGAATGTACCCAGAACAGATAAGCTGCTGTATATTCAAATTACAATGGGAACGGGTAGAACTACGGAACAAAAAAAGAGTTTCTACCAAAAGTTAGCGGAACTCTTATCTATTGAATGTAAGGTTAGACCGGAGGATGTATTTGTAACACTGGTAGAGACTGAATTAGAGGATTGGTCCTTTGGCAACGGACTTGCCCAGATGATTGTATGAAGCATAAATTGATCAAATCGAGTGTTCGAGAAACCATCGGTGATTTTGCTCCCGCTTTTGTAGGTTATACGGAGGATGTTCTTTTTGGAGATGTATGGAGAAGAAGTGAGCTATCTCTCAGAGAACGGAGTCTCATCACCGTCTCCGCATTGGTAGCGGGTGAGCATGTAAATCAACTCCCTTATCACCTGAAACTGGCCAAGGAGAACGGGATTTCGGAGGAAGAACTGGTTGAGGTCATTACACAGCTTGCCTTTTATGTAGGATGGCCCCGGGCAGCCTCAGCTATTCAGGTTGCCAAAGAGGTATTTTGTAAAGAGAAAGAGAGTTAAACATGAACCTAAAAAAACCGCTAAGCACAAGGGATTCCGAGTGTTTGGCGGTTTTTTGGTATGGCATACAAATGGAGAAGCGAAGGACTATCTGATCAGATGCAGGCAAAAGTCCAGATCGGCCTGCAGATGCTCCTTCATCAGCCGTTCTGCTGCATCGCCGTCATGTGCGCGGATAGCCTCACAAATATGCTGGTGCTCATCAATCAGAAAGGGACGATGATAGTAGACGACCGTATGACGGAATAAATAAATAACGGATTGCATCCGATCAAACAAATCAATCATCATCGAATTATTACTGGCCTTCATAATGATCTCATGAAACTCTTTGTTCGCTTGCATCACCTCATCCAGCGAGCCGGAACGCCCGATGTCCACACATTGCTCCAAAGCCAGTAGCTCTGTCTCGGACAAGTAGGCAGCCGCGCTGCGCGCCGCATGTCCTTCAAGCAGCATCCGTAGCTCAAAGGTATTGCGCAGGTCGGTTTCAGATAGCTTGACTACACGTTTATTGACGATAAGCCCTTCCTGCTCCAATTTGCGGATGGATTCACGGATAGGCGTGCGGCTTACACCGAGCTGCGTGGCAAGCTTTTCCTCGACCAACTTGGTTCCTTGAGGGATGGTTCCGTTCAGGATCATATCACGCAGTGTTTCATAAGATTGCTGGTGCGCCGTTCGAGAGTTATTGCTGCTGTACTGCATGTCATTCACCTCTACGTCTACTTTAGCGAAAAGATGGAGGTTAAACAATGTCTTTCCTATGTATTTGATAAAAATTGATGCAAATTTTAAATTTTTGTATACAAAAATTAATTTATTGTGTACAATCGCAAATGTAAATACAAATTAATAGCGCTTACATGTGATAAAAAGCGTTTACAAATGGATTTATCTAAAATCCTGAATAGGAAATCGAATTCGAAAAGCTATGGAGGGACTTTAACATGACAAAGAAAATTGGATTTATTGGATTAGGTATTATGGGTCGTCCGATGTCGTTAAATCTTTTGAAAGCGGATTATGAGCTGACCGTATTTGATATTAATCAGGAAACCGTCGCTACTTTGGTTGCGTCAGGCGCACATGCAGCGGCATCCCCGAAGGAAGTTGCGGAGCGCAGTGAAATCATTTTTACGATGCTGCCGAATTCCAATCATGTGAAAGAAGTCATTTTGGGTGAGAACGGGATTTTAAAAGGGGCTAGTATTGGAAGCGTTATCGTTGATATGAGCTCGATTTCTCCAGTCGTCTCCAAAGAGCTGTCGGTGAAAGCCGTTGAGGCTGGTCTGCACATGCTGGATGCCCCTGTCAGTGGTGGCGAACCGAAAGCAATTGATGGGACATTGGCGATTATGGTTGGTGGCAAAGAATCAGTGTTTGAGCATGTCTTGGATGTTCTGCATGTGCTGGGTCAGGATATCACCTTGGTTGGTGATAACGGCTGCGGCACAACGGCAAAGCTGGCTAACCAGATCATGGTGAACCTGAATATCGCGGCCATGTCCGAAGCGCTTGTATTTGCAGCCAAGGCGGGAATTAATATTGAAAAAATGGTGCAAGCGATTCGCGGTGGATTGGCAGGCAGTGCGGTACTGGATGCTAAAGTTCCTCTGATCTTGCAACGGAATTTTGTAGCTGGGGGTCGGATTGATATTAACCTCAAGGACATCACGAACGTTATGGAAACCGCGCATGACATCGGTGTACCGTTGCCACTTAGTAGCCAACTGCTGGAAATATTCCACGCACTCAAAGTGGATGGTAAAGCGGCGGATGATCACGGCGGAATCGTGCAATATTTTGAAAAACTCGCAGGCGTACAGGTAAAAGCAGAGTAGTAGAGCATGCTAATCAAGAATTTGAATAAGGTGGAGATCACATGAATGTAAATGCAGGATATACTTCGTTGTTAGCTCTTCAAGCAGAATTGCCTCCTGAATGGGACAGCAAAGGATTGCGTCAGGAAATTCGCCGGATTAATGACGCCAGAGGACGGAAAATTATCGTATTAGACGATGATCCGACCGGGGTACAAACCGTTCATGATATTGATGTTTTGACGCAGTGGGATGAAGCATTGCTTCGTGAAGCATTCGACTCACCGGAAACGCTTTTTTATATCCTGACCAATACACGCGGACTTGATGCGCAAACCGCAGAACGGATTAACCGCGAGATTGCTCGCAACGTACAGGCTGTCGCCACCGAAAAGGGAAAATCATTTACCTTTGTCAGCCGTAGTGATTCCATGTTGCGTGGGTATTACCCGCTGGAAACGGACGTACTGGCAGAAGAAGGATCGCGTCAAAGTGGACGGAGCTACGACGGTCATTTGATCATTCCAGCCTTTTTCGAAGCTGGACGAGTAACCGGAGGCAACACCCACTATATGGTGGAGGATGATACGCTAATCCCCGTACATGAGTCGGAGTTTGCCAAGGATAAGGTATTTGGCTATGAAAACGGCGATTTAACCGCTTGGGTGGAAGAAAAGACAGAAGGCCGTATTCATGCCTCGGAATGTCTTGTTATTTCACTGGAACAGATTCGCAAGGGACCAGACGCTGTGCAAGAAGTATTGCTACAAGCGAAGGATAACGTACCAATCATCGTCAACGTGCTTTCGTATGCGGATATGGATGTAGTATCACTGGGGCTGCTGAAAGCAGAAGAGCAAGGGAAAACGTTTATTTTCCGCACAGCTGCTTCTTTTGTGAAATCGTATGCCGGGATATCTGACCAGGAATATTTGCCAAAGGAACGACTGATTGCAAGTGGACAGGAAGGTCACGGTGGTATTGTGGTCGTCGGTTCCTATGTTCAAAAAACAACAAAACAGCTGGAGCAGTTACTTACGTACCCGGAAATTGTGGGTCTTGAAATTGATGTGGAACGGGTGTTGGATTCTGAGGGCTACACACAGGAATTAAGCCGTGTTATCGCAGAAGCCAATACACAACTGGCTGCGGGCAACAATGTGGTGGTATACAGTAGCCGCAAACTCATTGCGGTAGATAATAAAGCTGATAATTTCAAAATTAGTCAAACGGTATCCGGTGCACTGGTCGAAATCGTACAGTCGCTTGAGACGGTGCCTAAGTTTATCATCGCCAAAGGCGGCATTACTTCCAGTGATGTGGCAACCAAAGGTCTTGCTATCCGAAAAGCACGTGTACTCGGCCAGGTTGCGGCAGGCATCCCTGTGTGGCTGACCGGAAACGAAGCCAAATTCAGCGGCATTCCGTATATTGTGTTCCCTGGTAATGTGGGCGGAGAACGAACATTGCTGGAAACCGTAGAGAAAATTGAAAACGAGCAGGGTTAACCCCTGTTTTTCAACAAACTTAGAGAGCGCTTACTTAATGAGGGGGTTATAACATGTATTCCGTATTCGGACTCAGTCATGATGCAAGTTTGTTATTGTATGCACTTATTTCTATTATTGGACTGATTGTGCTGATCGCTAAAGTCAAAATGAACCCATTTGTCGCGCTCATCGTCGGTGCTGTATTCATGGGTCTAATTGCAGGTATGCCGCTGAAAAGTATTGTGACAGCTTATCAAGAAGGTGTGGCCAGTGTGCTCGGTTTTATCGCCATTGTTCTTGGTCTGGGTACGATGCTGGGTAAGCTGATGGCTGAGTCTGGTGGTGCGGAGCAGATTGCCAAGACCATGGTGCGGGTGTTCGGTGAGAAAAATGTTCACTGGGCCATGATGGTGGTCGCTGTTATTTGTGGTATCCCGGTATTCATTCAGGTAGGTATCGTACTGTTGTTTCCGCTCGTATTCGTAATCGCCAAGCATACCGGAACTTCGCTGATCAAAATCGGAATTTCTCTCGTGGCTGGATTGGCGGTTGTGCATAGTCTTATCCCTCCGCATCCGGCAGCGATGCTGGCAGTAGGTATCTTTAACGCGAATATTGGTAAAACGATCTTCCTTGCGCTTATCGTAGCATTGCCGTCCGCAGCGATTGCGGGTCCGATCTACGGAAGCTGGATTTCCAAACGTATCAAGGTGGAGACTTCGAGTGAATTGATGGAACAATTTACAGAAACGAAAGAAAGAGAATTGCCGGGCTTTGGTATTACACTCTTCACCATTATGCTTCCCGTTATCCTGATGCTGCTGGCGACGATTGTCGATCTGATTTTGCCAGAAGCCAACGTCTTCAGACAGGTCATTGATTTCATCGGCAGTCCGATTATTGCGTTGCTGATTGCTTTGCTGTTCTCGCTTTACTCTTTTGGTTATGCACGCAACTTCGATAGCAAGCAGCTATTGAAGTTTACGAACGATTGCCTGGGTCCGGTTGCTTCTATCATCCTGCTGATCGGTGCAGGCGGTGGTTTCAACAAGATTCTGACTGCCAGCGGTGTAGGAGATGCGATTGCAGGTTTTGCCCAGCATGCACATTTGTCTCCGCTTGTATTGGCCTTTGTGATTGCAGGTCTTATCCGGGCCGCCGTTGGTTCCGCCACGGTAGCCATGACGACGGCGGCAGGTATTGTCGCTCCGATTGCAGTCACGATGCCGGGGGTGAGCCCGGAGCTACTGGTGTTGGCTACCGGAGCAGGCTCGATCATTTTGTCCCACGTGAATGACTCCGGCTTCTGGATTGTTAAAGAATACATGAACCTGTCCGTACCTCAAACGCTGAAAACGTGGACAGTCATGGAAACCATTCTCGGGTTCAGTGCTTTTGGTATCGTGATGATACTCAGTATTTTTATCTGATTTGTTCATAAACGATCTTCCCAGAAGACTTTTCAGCATGATTGTATTGTTATTCTGCTTTGAAAGCGGTATAGTAAGAGTAATTGAATGAAGGGTCAAGTGCCCTTCGGGATTGTTACTGGTTAGCAGGCGATACCCAAATAATGACTAATTGATTTAGTCGTTATTTGGTTTTTTTTGTTATTACAAACTTTGTCATTACATCAATGAGGTGAGCAGATAAATGATCATCCGGCAAATATTTAACAACAATGTCATCCGGGCCGAAAATCAGGTGGGTCATGAATTTGTTGTCATCGGGAATGGTCTGGGCTTTAAAAAGAAAAATGGTCAGAGGGTTGATGAGGAAAAAATAGAAAAAACCTTTGTATTAAAGTCTGATAAAATTCCGCAAAAATTAATTGATCTCATTGGAGAAACATCTGTAGAGTATTTAAAGGTGGCGGATGAAATTGTAGGCAGCGCGAAAAGGGAAATGGGAGATATTTTTAGTGATAATATCTATATTTCTCTGATTGACCATATTCAATTTGCCATCTCTCGATACAGAAAATCCGTGGGACTTAAAAATTCACTGTTATGGCAAATTAAAAAATTTTACAAGAAAGAATTTATGATTGGAATGAATGCATTGGATATCATCCATGCTCAATTTGGCATCCAAATGGATGAGCATGAAGCCAGCTTTATTGCTATGCATTTTGTAAATGCAAGACAAGACGGTCAGGGAATGAAACAAACGGTTGAGATTACCGAGGTCATTGATGATATTTTCAACATTGTAACCGATTACTATCAGATTACACTGGATGAAACTTCGTTCAATTATTCCCGGTTTATTACTCATTTGCAGTACTTTGCCCAACGATTGCTGAGCAATGAACAAGAGCAACTGGCTTCAGGTGACAATTTCTTGTATGATCAGGTCAAAGATAAATATGCGAGGGCTTTTCAATGCACCCAATTAATCAATCAATATTTGGAATTAAAGCATGAAAGTGCTATGTCAATTGACGAAAAAGTGTATTTGACGATTCATATACAGCGTGTAACCTCCAGAAACGATATGGCTACTTCTTAGAAAAAAAAGCTTGCAAACGATTTCTAAGTGATTTATAGTAGGCTCACAACTTAAATATAAGGATTGTTACTGGTTAAGCAGGCGATACCTAAATGAATGGCAGTGATCATGTTCTTTGATCATACAGGCCTTTCGTTTAGGTATTTTTTTGTTTTCAGGCAATCTGCCCAAGAGGAGAATGAACATGGACCATAAGAAAATGGGCGAAGACATCGTACGTCTCGTTGGAGGAGAAGAAAATATCAATGGGCTTGTCCATTGTGCTACACGACTCCGATTTGACCTGAAGGATTCACGAAAAGCCGAAAGAGAAGCGCTTGAGAAGCACGAGGGGATCATTACAGTTGTTGAAAGCGGAGGACAATTTCAAGTTGTTATTGGCAGCCATGTTGCCTATGTATATGCGGAGATCATGAAAAACAGGAATTTTGAATCGAATTCCTCTACAGCCAGTGAATCTAGTGGTAAAAAAACATCGGTCATATCCACAATCTTTGAAGTCATTTCCGGCAGTTTCTCCCCGTTGATTCCGGCGATGGCGGGCTCGGGAATGATAAAAGCACTCCTGACGGTTTTGACCTTGCTGGGATGGATGTCTGCAACAAGTGATACTTATATGATCCTGTCTGCTGCAGGGAATGCTGTGTTTTACTTTTTGCCGATTTTGCTTGGGATCACGCTTGGTATAAAGCTGAAGGCGAATCCTTATGTAGCTGGTGTGATCGGTGCGGCTCTCATGGAACCCAACTTTACGGGGCTGATGGACAAAGGCTCTGATGTATCGTTTTTAGGAATACCAGTGGTCATGATGAACTACTCCGCCAGTGTTTTCCCGATTTTCATATCCATTAGCATATATGCGTTGGTGGATAAGTTTTTGAAGAAGATCATTCTTAAGGATTTACAACTATTTTTAGTTCCGATGCTGGCTTTAATGATTATGGTTCCGCTATCTGCGATGGCTTTCGGACCTTTCGGTACAGGGGTAGGAGATTGGATTTCTTCAGGTGTGACATGGTTAATCGGTGTAAGTGGCATTTTGTCAGGGATTGTTCTTGGCGGTTTTATGACCTTTATGGTCGTCTTCGGACTTCACTGGGGTTTTACACCCATTACGATTCAAAATATCGGTGTTGGCGGTGATCCGATTGAGGCGATGGCTGCAGCAGCTGTATTTGCTCAAATTGGTGTCGCATTTGGTATCTTCCTGAAGGCGAGAAAAGATAAAACACTTAGAACTCTTGCTGGTTCCACGAGTATTACAGGATTGCTGGCTGGTGTGACAGAGCCGATAGTGTATGGACTTGTACTTCGCTTTAAACGTGTCATTCCAATCGTTATTATTGCAGGGGCTATAGGCGGTGCCATCAATGGACATTTTGGGGTGAAAATGACGGCTTATGTTTTTCACAACATTTTTGCGATTCCAGTATATACGCCAACCTTAATTTATGTTATCGCCATTGCATGTTCATTTATAGCTGCAACGATGCTGATCCTTATTTTTGGATATGAAAGCAAGGTGAAGGGGGAGGCCCCAGAAACAGTTGAATCCGTGAAAACAGCAGAACCAGAGCCTGTTGTTACAGCAACCAAGGCCGTTGATATCAAGAAAGAAACAATCTACAGCCCGATCACAGGCAGGACCACACCACTGAGTCAAGTGAATGATTCTGCATTTTCTACAGGGGCTATGGGAAAAGGGTTAGCCATTGAACCGTCTGTCGGCGAGGTTGTAGCGCCAATAGATGGGGTCGTAACCTCGCTGTTCCCCACAGGACATGCCATAGGATTGACTTCCAGTGCAGGTACAGAGATATTAATTCATATCGGAATTAACACCGTTGCGCTGAAAGGGAAGCATTTTAATCCAGTGGTTAAAGAGGGCGACAGCGTGAAACAGGGCGATTTGTTAATCCAATTTGACAGGGAGCAGATTATTGAAGCAGGATACGAAATCGTAACGCCTGTCATCGTCACACTTACGCAACATAAAGTGGACGTATTTGAGACAAATCAGGAGCAGATTCAAAAAAATGAAGTATTGTTAACTTTGGTTGTGTGATACTGGCAAGCATCATCATCACATATATGAATTGCGAACATCAGAAGGATATAACTATAACTGGAGGGACTAGATCATGAAACATAATCAATTGAAGGCATTTCCTGAAAATTTTTTCTGGGGAGCTTCCACTTCCGCTTATCAAGTAGAGGGTGCATGGGACGAAGATGGAAAAGGACCTTCTGTCATTGACATGGCTAATCACGTCGAAGGGGTCACTGATTTTAAGGTAACCAGTGATCATTACCATATGTTCAAAGAAGACGTAGCTCTGATGGCTGAAATGGGCTTTAAAGCATATCGTTTCTCTATTGCTTGGACACGTATTTATCCCCAGGGCGCAGGTGAAGTTAATCAGAAGGGAATTGCGTTTTACAGCTCATTAATTGATGAACTAATTAAATACGGGATTGAACCGATTGTTACTATGTATCATTTTGATCTGCCTTATGCTCTTGAAAAACAAGGCGGTTGGTCGAAGAGGGAGACGATTGATGCCTTCGAACAGTATGCCAAAACATTGTTTGAGAACTTTGGAGACAGGGTGAAATATTGGTTAACCATTAATGAGCAGAACATGCTGATTCTCCATCCCGGTTCTATTGGCACATTAGATACAAGTCTCGAAAATCCACAAAGGGTACTGTATCAACAAAATCATCATATGTTAGTCGCGCAGGCGAAAGCAATGGTATTGTGCCATGAAATGCTACCTGACGCGAAAATTGGACCTGCGCCGAATATCGGGGTTATCTATCCAGCCAGTTCCAAGCCGGAAGATACACTGGCGGCTGATAACTATGCAGCGATTCGCAACTGGCTCTATCTGGATATGGCTGTATTTGGCCGTTACAATCACATTGCGTGGAGCTATTTGGTCGAGAAAGGCTATGAGCCTGTCATTGAAGAAGGGGATATGGACATTTTAGCGAAGGGGAACCCGGACTTTATCGCATTTAATTATTATACCTCTCAAACCGTAGGAGAAAGTTTAGATGACGGAAATGATTTTTCACATACAGGAGATCAGCATGAAATTGTGGGTGAACCCGGAGCATATCGAGGTTCCGTCAACCCCAACCTGCAAACGACGGAGTTTGGTTGGGAGATTGATCCGGTCGGTTTTAGAACCACATTACGCCAAATTTATTCTCGCTACCACTTGCCTTTAATCGTGACAGAGAACGGCTTGGGCGCTTTTGACAAGCTTGAAGAAGGGGATTTAGTGAATGATCCTTACCGCATTGACTTTTTCAAGAAACATATCGAGCAGATTCAACTGGCTATTACAGACGGTGTAGAAGTATTCGGCTTCTGTCCGTGGTCTGCGATTGATCTTGTTAGTACCCATCAGGGCTCCAGCAAGCGTTACGGGTTTATCTATGTGGATCGTGAGGAGTTTGATCTCAAGGATCTGCGTCGTATTCGTAAACAAAGCTTCTATTGGTATCAAAAGTTGATCTCCACAAACGGTGAAATTCGTTAATTAAAGTATCGTAACTAGAGCACCTCTCTAAATGGAAGATTTCCATTTAGGGAGGTGTTTATATTTTTTAAACCTTAGGGGGAGAGGTTGATTTCATTTAAGCAACAATTATCCCTTTTCCAGAAGTGTGATTATGTATTATATAATAGAAGAAACACAAACGGAAAGGACATTATGCATTGACCTTACAACAATTAAAATATGTCATTGAGGTTGCCAATCGCGGTTCCATGAATGAGGCGGCAAAGCGGTTGTTCATTTCCCAGCCCAGTCTGTCGAACGCGATTCGTGATTTGGAGGAAGAAATTCATATCACCATTTTTGAGCGTACCAATAAGGGGATTTCTTTGTCCAAGGAAGGCGTGGAATTCCTCGGTTATGCACGCCAGGTCGTTGAGCAGGCGGAGCTGCTGGAAAGTCGCTATCTGGATGCCAAGCCTTCACCACAGCATTTTGCTGTGTCCACGCAGCATTACGCTTTTGCTGTAAATGCATTTGTGAATCTGGTGAATCAATATGGTCAAGAAGAGTATGAATTGGCTTTACGAGAGACCAAAACCCATGAAATCATACAGGATGTCAAAAGCCTGCGCAGTGAGATTGGAATCCTGTATCTGAACGAATTTAACGCCAAGGTCATTAACAAGCTGCTAAAAGATGCGAATCTGCAATTCAATAGCCTGTTTACGGCCAAGCCGCATATTTTTATCAGTGCCAATAATCCGCTATCCCGACAGTCTATCGTGACCATTGATCAGCTTCATCCGTATCCGTATTTGTCCTTTGAACAAGGGGAGTACAATTCCTTTCACTTTTCCGAGGAGATTCTCAGTACGTTATCACATCCCAAAAGCATTCGTGTCCATGACCGGGCGACCCTTTTTAATTTGCTCATTGGCTTGAACGGCTATACGATTTCTACCGGGGTGATCAGTGCGGATCTGAACGGTAACGACATTATTTCCGTCCCTCTGGAATGTGATGAGTCTATTAATGTGGGATGGATTTGCCATAAAAACGCTGCGCTCTCCAAGCTGGCTACCGTCTATGTAGAAGCGCTGCATGAGGCGATAGGGGAATAAAAGGTTGGATATAGCCTTAGGCTATAACTAGCTATAGTTTATTGGAGTTACCTTATAACTGAAAATGTATGTTATCTTTCTTACAAGAACTTCACTACAGAAGCGAAAAAGGAGATAACCCTAATGAGCAGCATCCTTGACAATGCATCCCAACGTAAAGTGACCCCTTTTAGACATGATATGGTCGGAAGCTTTTTGCGCCCGCAAGCAATTAAAGACGCCAGAATTCAATTTCAAAATAATGAAATCTCTGCGGACGAGCTGAGAAAGATTGAAGATAACGAAATTATCAAGCTAGTGGAAAAGCAAAAATCCGTAGGACTTCAAGCCGTGACAGACGGTGAATTCAGACGCTCCTGGTGGCATCTTGATTTTATGTGGGGTCTGGACGGCGTGGAAAAGGTACAGCTTTCGAACGGCTACCAATTCCAAGGTGTGGAAACAAGAGCGGAAACCGCACGCTTGTCCGGTAAAATCGGACATTCCCGTCACCCTTTCATTGAAGATTTCAAATTCCTGAAGCAAGTAGCAGGTGAGGATGCCATCGCGCGCCAAACGATTCCGGCACCTGCGCAATTTCTGGCTGAGCTGTTGCGTGGCGAAAATAAAGAAACAACCGACACGTATTACAGCAATCTGGATGAGCTGGTGACGGATATCGCCAAAGCTTACAAATCCGTGATTCAAGCGTTGTACAATGAGGGCTGCCGCAGCTTACAACTAGATGATTGCACATGGGGTATGCTCTGTGATAAAAACTATTGGGAAGCTAGACAGCATGCGGGTGAGAATGTGGAAGATACCAAAAAGCTGTTTGCCCGTGTGAATCAGGAAACGGTGAATGATCTCCCAGCCGATTTGGTCGTTACGACCCACGTATGCCGTGGTAACTACCATTCCACCTGGGCATCCTCTGGCGGCTATGAGCCTGTAGCTGAAACTCTGTTCGGCATCGACAACATCGACGGCTACTACCTCGAATTCGATACCGACCGTGCAGGTGATTTCACACCGCTTAAGCATCTGAAAGATCAAAAGCAGGTCGTACTAGGCCTCGTTTCCTCCAAAACGGGTGAACTGGAAGACAAGCAGACGGTCATTAACCGTATTAAGGAAGCGACTCAATTCGTCGACATCAACCACATCTGCCTCAGCCCACAATGCGGCTTTGCTTCGACAGAAGAGGGCAATATTCTGACAGAAGAGCAGCAGTGGAAAAAGCTTGCTTTCATTAAAGAGATTGCGGACGAGATTTGGAAGTAAGGGTTTAGGAGAAATACCTTGGAGAAATTTGGTCATACCCCTGTCAAGTAGACAGAACTAAAAAGACATCTTTAAGCGGCAACCGTTTCTCGGTATTCAATCGGGGAACGGTTGTTTAATTTTTTCTGAAATCTATTTTCATTATAAAATAAGATATACTCCCGTACGTGTTGTTCTACCCCCGCTAGGGTTCCGGGTTTCGTTAAATAAATCTTCTCTGTTTTAAGATGGGAAAAGAAGGATTCTATACAGGCATTGTCTAGGCAATTTCCACGCCTTGAATGGCTTCCAAGCATTCCAAGCCGCTTAAGTTTGCGGTTAAACGGCTTGGAGGTATACTGAAACCCCTGGTCTGAATGGAGAATGACACCCTCCATGTTCACGTTCTTACTTAGAACGTCTAGCGTCTCGCTAACTAGAGCAAGGTCATTTCGTTCCGAAAGACGCCAAGCCACAATTTCATAGCTAAACAGATCTTGAATGACAGAGAGATATACAAACCGCTCTCCAGCTCGTATGTATGTAATATCGGTAACCAGCTTGGGCGTAAAGCAGTAGCATACTTCATCATTTGGTTGTACTGCTGCCTAACCAGTTCCCAATTGATCGGGCGAGTCAGTACCGGTTGCAAATTCGGATAAGCATCGGTCATGCCTGGTTCCGGTCTAATAGCAGCCCAGGGGCGTTTTCCAATCAGCAATATATAAATCGAAACGTTTTAGTTCGTCTATATATTGTAACTACGAGCGTTGGAAATTGAATTATGAAAATACTGACATAAGAAAAATGGCGACACCCTTAATAATGAAATCATTGCAAGTATCTAAATAGGTATCCTAAGTAAATTTTGATATGTATATGATTTTATTCTAAAAAATGGTATGATGAATTGCGGAAAGGTCTATGCGATTCATCTGATTGCAGTAGTCCTCGTTTCATGAGTTGATTTTCTATATGTTCCTGATAAGGGGTGGTTATTTTTGTACAATACACCTACAGTTTCGGCGAAGTTTGAAGATTATATAAAACTAAACGATATGACACTGGCTCAATTTGCGGAATATTCAGGTGTCCATCAAAGAACACTTAGTAATTGGATTATTCAGCATCGTCCACTTTCCGTGCAGCAGCTTGATCGAATCACTGTGACTATGGGTTTATCGGAAGGTCACTTTTACGATCTATACATAGAAAACTACATCATTGACCTCCCCCTAAACATGAGACGAATTGAACCATTGTTATATCGTTGTACGGAGCTGGACAAGCTGGAAGCGATCCGTCGAATGGTTGGACATATTATGGACAAGCTTATGTACTTTCCCAGACTATATCAAATTGCAGAAACATTATTTTCACAGCGACAACATGCTGCTGCACTGTTTATATGTTAGAATATTTCAGAAATGGAAAGATATAAGCACTCCGAGCGCTTGGCAGTCTGTCAGTATCGTATATTCACGATTCAGGTTGGAGACGATCAAAGCCGAAATGTCAGAGCAGTAGCCGTTTTTGAAGCTTTTGTCGAACGACTGGATGAAATAGAGCAGCTTAACGTATTGAAGGATCTGGCTAATGTATAGGTCTTTGCGTAAATGGGACAAGTTTGACGAAATGGCGAGGAAATGAGGGCTAAAGCGGAAATCCAATATTCGATGAAACATCAACAAGAAAGTCGAGAGCGTGATGATTCCGCCAAGAAGCTAAGTCGTCCCATCTTTGTGTACATCATTTATGCTGATCTACTGTGTGCTAGTGTCTGTGAAGCCCAAGGCGATTATCAACAAGTTCTACAATATACATATGACTACGCTGATTTAGATTGGGCCATAGAGACTGATGAGGATACCCGACACTGGATTGGTTTGTTTCAACAATGGGCGGAAGGCAATACTTACGTATATAAGCTTTTGTCGGGAGATATAAATGTACTACATGATTATATTGAATATATCGCTGCAACATGGGGTAGTTCCAGCGTAGCTGATACTACCCCATGTAAATGAAATGTGAAAAACGTATTTTTATGGGTAACATCTCTGGTGCTGTTGATCGTCGTATTTCAAGGAGGCCCGTACGTTTAAGAAAACGTTGTCTAGTACCAAGAATTACAAAATGAAAAGGAGGTACTTGCTGCGCTAAAAAGTATACCTTTAGGTTTGTTGTTAGGAAATATTGCGCAGCTATTACAAATTATGGAGTTTATCAGTGTGTTACATGTGGAGACTGATTCGGTATGGCGTGATTTAATCTGCAAATATGTGAAGCAGCAGCCAGATATGAAATATGTCGCAAGTATAGCAACGGAGCAGGAAGCCATTCATTTTGCAGAACAGTATAAAGTCGATGTTATCGTGATGGATGTAACACTGACCTCTTCGCAGTATGATGGGTTGGATGCAGTGAGAGAGATTTTGATGAGAAAACATGTTAGCATTATTATCTTATCTTCAGTAGATAATTTGGAAGTGATTGCAGACTCCTTTAGCGTTGGAGCCGTCAACTATATTATGAAGAAGAACTACACGGATCTTGCTGCGGCTATTCGCGATGCGTATCATAATCGCGTAGCGATTCATCCTGACGCTGCTAGCGTGCTGTGCGATGAGTTCCGCAAACTAAGATTGGAAGAGCTTGAACGCTCCCTTACGCGGACCGAGCGACAAGTAATCGTGTATCTACACGAAGGGTACTCTAAATCAAAAATAAGCGAAGTTCTGCATGTCGAACCGGAAACAATTAAAACACATGTGAAACATATACTCACAAAGCTAGATGTGGGTAGTTGCAAAGACGCAGTCAAAGTAGCAAGACGGCGAGGATTGTTTGATAACAATTACGTTATGCGATAGGGGGAGAAAAATGTAACCCTAGTAAAAAATAGAATCTATAATATAATTTGTAATAGAGGAGCTGGATCGCGCTATCTGTATTGGCGCCGGTATAGATTGCTATCACTGCTTCTCTAATTAGGAATTTGTCTAGCTTGGTGAAATACCGAGAGACAATGAAAATCTGAGGAGGTAGTTATTATGTCTAATAATCAATTTGATCTTGATGTACAAGTAAGCAAAAATGTTGGTAAAATCGAGCCTCAAGTTACCAGTGTGTTTGCTTGCACTCCAGGATGTATTACTGGACCGAATTGTGGATCTAGTGAGTGCGGAACTGTGCCTTGTGGTAAAACAACATCGAGACTTTGTTAATAAAAAACCAAGTATGATCATATGTAGTCAGTAATGTTAACGTTCTGCAGGCTTCTGTCTAGTTGTTAGTCGTGTGGGCTAATGCAAGACAGATGTCTGCACTTTTTTGTAGTGAAAGGAAGAGAGTAACCAATATAGCATACAGAGGTGTGACTGATGACCGAACTGATTCTGGAAGTGGATCGTGTGACGAAGCGAATAGGTAATAAGACTCTTATTCAAGAGACGTCCTTTAAATTGGAAAAAGGTATGATCTACGGATTTATAGGTCCTAATGGAGCAGGAAAAACAACATTAATGCGATTAATGACAGGGCTTATCCAGCCAACAAGCGGAGCGATTCGCATTGGGACATATGATGTGCAAAAGCAGAGAAAACAGGCACTAGCTAATGTAGGGGCGATTATAGAATCCCCCATCTTTTTTGAGTATATGACCGGAAGGCAGGTGCTTCGAAATTTATCTCGATTGCACTCTGAAATTCGCTCAGCAGATCGAGAAAAGCACATCGATCAGTTGCTCCAGAGTGTGGAATTGCAGTCCCGAGCAGATGATAAAGTGAAGACTTATTCGTTAGGGATGAAGCAACGATTAGGTATCGCGCAAGCTATGTTAGGGTCCCCCGACCTGCTGCTTTTGGATGAGCCATCCAATGGACTTGATCCGCTAGGTATGCGGGAACTTCGTAATCTGATCCTCCGGCTGAGGGAATCACGAGGTTTATCATTCTTCGTATCCAGCCACCTTCTAGATGAGCTGCAACTCATGTGTGACCATCTCATTGTTATTCGAGCAGGGGTGGTCATATGGACGGGGAATGTGAATGATTTGATTGTGGATGGTCAGAGGCTAGAAGACGCATTCTTGGAGTTGATGTTGTCATGAAAGTGTTAATCAGGATTGAATTCGAGAAGTTGATCCATCAGAAATGGGCATGGTTCATATTAGTTTCTTGCATTCCGTTTGCTTATGCATTGATAACATATTTTGTGTGGGTTGATCAGCGACATCTACCTGATAGCCCATTCTATGTAGCTGCGAGCATGTCGGCATCGAGAGGGATGAAAGAAAGTATATATTTATTTGGGAATTTAATGGTCGCGCTGTTGGCTGGTCTCTTATACACAGAAGAGTTTCAGGGTGGTAAATTGCGAATGTTTTTTTTAAGAAGCTATTCTCGGGGTCAAATCTTTGTTAGCAAATGGATGATAATGAATTTATTCATCCTGTTGATGATGGTTATTTTAGGCGTATCGTTCACGATTTTTGGCGTAATGAAACTTCCATCTCCCCCAGAGGTAATGATATCAGGGAATAGGATTCCTTCCACAAATGTTGCAATACTATTCTATACTTTGAAACAATATGCACTTGATTTCGCTACATTGATCGGGGGGGGCGGTTTGTTTATTTGGATTGCCATGTACTGTAGGACTGCGGCCCGTACAATTGGTATTGCGATGATCTATATCATTATATCAATATTTGCTACAAGTATTTTCGATCCGGGAAGTCCTTTAATAACGGAAAATGCATTCTTGCTTGCCTTGATTTATGCAGGGTTAATTCCAGGTATGCAGATTGTTGGTGTGGAGAAGGCATTGACGGGCGATGAATATGCACAAATTTCAATAGCCGTGGGTTTAGTTATTTACTTTTTCGTATGTATTGTAGCTGCTCGGAGAAAATTTACGAGAGCAGATTATTTAAATTAGGAGTGTTGGCGTGTGAACACTGGCTTGTGGATCAGTGAACTGGAACGGATATGGAAGGGGAAGCGGATTCGAGCGTTTGGATGCGTTTATCTACTCGCTCTATTGATCGATATTGGATTCTTACGTCTAACAGGCGGTATTAAAATTGACCTAAGCTCGTGGTTTTCGGTTGATGCACTAAATCTGCCGGTATTCATTATGAAGGATATGTCGTTCTTGTTGCAATTGTTTGTGTTGCCGGGCTTATTTGTAGAGTCGCTTGCTGATGAGATACATTCGGGTGCGTATCGCATATATATGTTACGTTCGTTCGATCGCTATCAGCACTGGCTAGTTAAATTACTTACACAGATCGTTTTGATTGTCTCGTTTATCTTTGGGACAACGCTGGTCTCGCTAGCGTGTGGATGGTTGTTCTTTTCTCATCCGCAATCGACAGTGGTGTACTTAGTGCCAGAATCGATTGGATATGGCAATGTGTTGTGGCTAACGATCCAATACGATCTCCTTCTTGTACTGACTAGCATTGCGGTGCTTGTGATATGCAGTGTTTTTTCTATCCTTATCACACGAGTTTCAATTGTGTATGCATGCACCATTTTAGGGTTGCTTGGCAGTTATGTCATCGTCTCTGAACTTCGTTTTCTGCATGATCCGTTTGTCAGTATTTTGAGAGTACTTTGCGGACAAGGAAGTATGATCTTCTGGGTGTACTTAACCGGGATTGTTGTGATATGTCCAATCATCAGTTTCTGGATTTGGAGTAAGAGAGGAATGTAAAAGCACGCATTATTGTTGATACAGATAAAACCCACATAGTCTTTCGTAGCAACCCGGGAGTGAAACCAATCAAATGAAAAGAAGAAGCCCCAAAGAAAGGAAGACAGAAAAAAGTTAATCCGCAGCTTGTTTTAGGGTGTAGTAAAGGTGAATGAATAGATTGGACACATAGAATTGAGAAGATTACGCCGCGGGACGGTACACACGTTCGCATTGGTTGGGCGTTAAGTACCCGATGGCAGAATGAATTTGTTTGCCATTATAGAAGCAGGTAATATACACGAATATGCTCTTCTTGGCTTGTACACGCGTTATCGTAGTAATTGTCTTTGCGGCTCATGCTGCTTTTCATCCCGTATTTCTGCAATCGTGCTTGGTATTCCAGGAAAGCATACTGGCTACCACGATCTGAATAGTGGAGAACTTCGCCGCGCGGTCCAGCACGTTTTCATGTACGGGTAAGTTAGGCTTAGAGTTCGTAGTTGCTTTATACTTCTTGATGGTTCGCGATTTCAAGCAAAGCCCAGTTCTTTCATGATGCGTGCAACGGTTTTTCCCGTCACATAAACGCCTTGCTGCTCTAGCGCTTCCTTTATTTTTCGGCTACCGTAAAGGCGACACGAATCCAAGAAGATTCGGCGTATGCGTTGCTCGAGCTCCTTCCGTTTTTTCTTACGCAGGGTTTCCTTGCCCTTGTTCTTTACCCCTTCATAATAATTGCTTCGTGAAACCTTAAATACAGATACATCTTCACGACACGGAGCTTGAAGCGGTGATTGTGGATGAAAGAAAAGATTAGCGCTGGTCTTTTGCGAAGTAGTGCTAAGACTTCGTTTTCCTCCTGCAGTTCACGGATCTGCTTTTGCAGACCGCGCATAGCCTGATCTGCGGGCGACAAATTCCCGCTGCCTGGGAAAGCCTGTTTTCCATGCTGTACATATTCAGCTTTCCAGCGATATAACGTGTTCGTGCTGATGCCAAGCTCGCGGGCTACCTGCGCCACCGACTTACTCTCTTCATCATCTGTACGGTTTGGATTTTAAATTCTTTGTCGTAGTTCTTAGTCATATCGCTCACCTCGAATACTGATTTTTTTATTTTCGCATTCTCGGTTCTCCATGTCCACTTTCTACTCTAGTAGCATTTAACCAATGCACCGTAGTTTGGATGTGAGCAGTGTGGTGATGCGGTACGACTAGTGACTTTACCGTTGATGAGATTGACTTGCTCATCAATTCAGCATAGCCGATTTAGAATAATAATACTCATAATTTAACATGGAGATCACTTTGCCCTGTTCGTGGGGAAGAGGTGAATATTCTTCATTTTTGGTAATAAACATTTTTTATATATTTGCCATTTTATTATAGTCATACTGATCATCCTTCTATTTGATTCAACGCTGTTACGTGCTTTCAAAATTTAGGATTATAAAAGATTTCGGGTATGTGTCGAATGTAAAGAGGTCTGAAAGTATTTAGGCTCTAAAAGTACTCCCTAAATCTTTTTTTTAGTCCACTATAATTAGGAGGAAACATGACGAAAGAACCCAATATTTATCGTGCACTCGATTTTTTTATGATTCGTACGCCTGTTTTGCCATTCAATTTGTTTATACAGTGTTTTCCTTCCGATTGGAAAGACCAAGAAGAGCTTAAGCGTTATTCGCTAAATAAACTTGTCGAATTATCCAATGACCCGATCATTCGCGAAGCGATTGCGGTAGCGAGCCCGAGCTTGCTTGAGTCACTTTCTCATCTTGGTAATGACCAGAATGCACGAAAGAAAGCGCAGGCTATCAAAGGTTTCATGCGCTATCTGCTCCGCATGATGACGCGTCCCACACCATTTGGCCTGTTTTCCGGTGTGACTTACGGGCAATTCGCCGAACAGTCGCAGATGAACATAGAAGGCATCGCTACGTATCGCAAACGCGTGCGACCAGATATGGAATGGTTGTTAAAGATTGTTGATAAGATCGAGAAACAACGTGAAGTTGTGGTTCAGTTTCGTATTCAGCGCAACTCTCTTATCTACCGTCAAGGCGAACGAGCAAAGATTCCTTACGTAGCGAGATATGGCGATCTCGGCGTCGGAGAAAGTGATAGCGTATCCGTACGAGCCTCTGCAGTATTCGATCTGGTGATGGAAGCTAGTATGAATCCAATTCCGTACCTAGAACTCGTATCCCGGATTAAGAGTGCTTTCATGGAGGCAGAATTAGATACGATTCATCATTACATTTGGCAGCTTTTTGAACAAGAATTCTTAATTTCGGAATTGCGACCTCCGACGACGAGTATAGAGCCCTTCGATCATATCTTGTCTGTGTTGGATCGGGTAGAGGGTATAGATGAATGGAAGGTTGCTCTCAATGAAATTCGTCGGAATATTCGCTCTTATAATAGCCGATCAATTGGGCAGGGCGAGGAGCAACTACTTCAGTTGCGACAGATGATGAATGCTTTGGCGGAGGTGAAGACGACGGTACAGGTTGACTTGTCCTTGGAAGACCGTTCCGTGACCTTGCCCTCTCAGGTTCGTGAGGATGTTGAGAAAGTTGCACATTTGTTTAGTCGAATTTCTACGCGTAAGTACCGACACCTGGAGGAATACTGCAATGAATTCCTAGAGAAATACGGTCCGTATCGAGAGATACCAATTCTGGAGTTGTTGGATGAGGAGATTGGGCTAGGGGCACCGGCCACCTATCAAAATCCGAGCAGCGTTCATAGGCAGTTGAAGAATCCGAGTGTGCCATTCAGTACGAAGTGTGAACAATTACTCTTCAAATGGTTCGTCTCGTGTATGCATCAGGGTGAACAAGAGATTGTTCTCACGAACGAAAGGATTCAACAGATCTTGGAGGATGAATCTGATAAAACCACCAGTGAGTTAATTCCTACTCCGTCAATGGAACTCTACTTTTTAATGGTTGTGCAGGATCGGGAAGCGCTCAATCGCGGAGAGTACACGTTAGTACTTGGACCGAATCCTGGATCGAGTGGCGCGGGGAAAACGTTCGGACGATTTATTGATTTAATGGGTGTCTCGTTTAAAAACATGTTCAATGAGATTCATGAGGAAGAGCAACGCCTATCACCAGGTAAACTACTTGCAGAGATTTCGTACTTACCCAGTGCAGCCAGATCGACGAATGTCGTTCTCACGGAAAATTTTCGCACTTATGAAATCGGAATTGGCACGAATCACACTGTACCAGAGGATCAACAGATTCTTGTGTCCGATCTGATGGTTGGGGTGCGAGACGATAAGTTTTATTTGAAGTCACGCAAGCACAATTGCGAAGTGATCCCGACAGCGGGGCATATGCTGAACTACCAGGGTGCACCGAATGTGTACCGGTTTTTGGTGGAAGTTAGTCAGGAAGGGTATCGACAATGGTCGACATTAGAATGGGGAGTAATGGATCAATCCCCCTTTACTCCGCGTTTAAGGTATGGGAACATCGTGTTAAGTCCAGCGACATGGCGTATACAATTGAGTGGCAAGACATCTGAGCGCGAGAGCGAGGAGCAATTGGCGCTTCTGGTTAGGGAATTCAGTATACAGTGGAAAGTACCTCGGTATGTGTATATGACCCAATTCGATAATCGTATCTTGTTCGATATGGAGCATTCTCTGCATGTGGAGGAGATCTGCAAAGACTTGAAATCAAATGGTCAAGTGACGCTGATCGAGCATATAGGGGGATTCGAGGATATGCCGATCCAGCGGAGCGATGGGCGCCTGACGGCGGAATTTGTCTTCCCACTCGTTAGACGCACGGAAGAGATGGATCTGACCCAAGCGGAAGTGGCGGTAAGTAAGGAGACAGAAATCTCTCGCCTGACTGTTGTTGATGCATCGCAGCGTGTGCAGTTGCCGGGTGGATCGTGGTTCTATGCCAAGTTCTATGGGATAGACAGTCGCCAAGATGAATTCATTGGTCGTCAGTGGGGAGATTTTGTTCAGAAATGCCGTGAGGCAGGTGTAATTGAACAAGCGTATTTCATTCGTTACTCCGATCCAATTCGTCATATTCGGGTACGGTTCAACATGCCAAGCGGTAATGACATATCTTCGTTCATCCCAATCTTCCATGAATGGACGACTATGTTACTTCAAGATGGAATGATAAATAAGGTTGTTGTGGATACGTATGAACCAGAGATCGAACGATATGGTGGACCTGAGCTTATGCGATTAGCGGAACGTATGTTTGCTTGTGACAGCGATGTCACAGCGAATTTGGTTCGGCTGCTTCGATTTAAGCAGATACAGCTAAGTCAGGAGGTCGTGGCGGTGTGTAGTGTAATACAATACATGACTCAGTTTGGTTACAACGAGCAGAAGGTTTACGAGCTCCTCAATGAGCGCTTCGATGTAAAAGAATATCTGGATGACTTCCGTAATGAACGGCGTTTATTCCTGCAGTTGTTAGGGAGGGATTCATCCGAATTAATATCATTGCATCAAGAAGGTAAGCTGATTCATCAGATTGGTCAGCACAGGGAAGAGGCTGTCAAGTGTTATCAGCAAGCACTTCTTGAGCATGAGCGGCAGGGCACTCTTATGAACAACAAAGACGATATCCTATTCAGTGTGATTCATATGTACTTAAACCGCTTGATTGGGATTGATCGAGATAAAGAACGTAAGGTAATGATTATGGCTCGTCATGCCCTTAATAGCTTGTTGCAATATTGGAGGAAGAGCCAATGAACTTTATTTGGAAGGGATGTCAGCATGAATTAGCTTCACTCTGGAAGACGGTTCGACACGGGCTGCAACTCTTCCAATTGATTTTCCATATGAATAAACAGTATATGATTCCAAGTATGATACTACACATCATTCAAGGCGCTGTGCCTGTGATGACATTAATGGTTACACAGAATTTGTTGAATAGTGTTTCCGTGGGATGGAAAGAAGGGGAATATTGGGTACTTTCTCAATTTGTTTGGTTCATCGTCATCTATGTTTTGAAGAATTTCATCGACGTCGCTCAAAGCTATGTGGAGGGTAATCTTCAGGCGGTCATTTCCAATTCGATGAATGTCATGATCTGCGAGAAATCAACCACGTTGGGATTGGCCGATTTTGAGAATGCTTCGATTAATGACCAATTAAAAAGGGTTTCACAAGAAGCCACTTATCGCCCCTATCAATTGTATAGCCAGATGGCTGGCATAGCTTCTGGACTCATTACACTTATTTCATCTGCTATCTTACTTGTTCTGTGGAAATGGTGGGTGGTGCTCGTGATTCTCATGATATCAACGGTTTCTATCTATTCGATTTTCAAAATCAATCGAGAACAGTTCCAAATCTACTTGGATCGCACTCCGCAGAGTCGAGAATCGTGGTACATGACGTATCTATTAACAAACGATAGCACATTTAAGGAAGTGAAAATATTCCAATTGGGTTCTTACTTGTTAAACCGATACCGCGATTTGTTGCACGGCTTCCTCCTTGTGGATCGTCGCATATTGTTGAAGCGAATTCGAGTTACTTTTCTGTACGATATGCTAGAAATGGTGGCTTTGTTCTGGCTAATTGGGCTTGTAATTCACGAGACATTTATAGGAGCGATGATGATCGGGAGTTTGTATGGGTATATCCAAGCGATTATGCTCACGCAGAACCAGACGAAGGGGGTTATTCAGGGGCTTGTCCAGTTCTCACAGAACAATCTTTACATGGAGCAATTGCTCTTGTTCTTGCAATTGCCCACGTCAGATCCTGTTCATCGACAGAAACAGTTTCCCAATGCAACAGAACTATCGTGTGACGCAAATGCAAGTATCCAGATTACACAGATTTCGTTCGATCAGGTATCTTTCGCTTATCCAGGACAAGATTCGGATACGATTCGAGAAGTGGATGTGACATTCAAGAAGGGGCAGACTGTGGCTATTGTAGGGAAGAATGGTTCGGGTAAGTCCACACTCGTGAAGCTGTTAATGCAATTGTACACGGATTATCGTGGTACCATCCAAGTCAATGGCCGAAATGTTCTCGACTACGATCTGCAACAAGTCCAAGAACGCATGGGGGTTGTGTTTCAAGATTTTGTTCACTATGAAATGTCGGCTCGCCATAATATTGGCTTCGGCTCATTGGCTGAGCTCGAACAAGATGAGCGATTGATGGATGCAGCCAAAGTTGCAGCTATTGACCAAATGATTGCGAATTTGCCAAGCGGTCTCGATACACAACTTGGCAAATGGTTCGATGAAGGACATCAACTTTCGGGGGGACAGTGGCAACGTATTGCAATTGCAAGAGCCATTCTGCGAAGTGCGGATGTATATGTTCTAGACGAGCCGAGCTCGTTCTTGGATCCATTGGCTGAACGGGACTTACTGCAATTGTTCATACATTTAATGAGAGATACGATAGGGATTTTCATTACACATCGTATCTCGTCTGCGCGTCTAGCGGATCAGATTTTAGTCATGGAGGACGGCCGGATTATTGAGCAGGGATCGCATGCTGAATTGATGCGTTTAGGTGGGGTATATGCGCAGATGTATCAAGTGCAAGCAAGTTCATTTGCAGAAGAAGTTGGGGTGAATTAGAAGGAGATGATTGAGGGTGAAAGCGGCAAGTGCGGTATCAACACAATGGATCCCCTTAAAAGGGGAAGTTAGAAAGCAAGTAGCACAAGTGTTGCAGGCGATTGTGCAGCGTTATAAGGATCCTGATCAGGTACGTGCCCAGATGAAGCAAGTTCCTGGGCAAGTGATTGAAGGGAAACAGGTAGCACGATGGTCAGACACAAGCTTCTCGGGTGGATTTACAGGTATTTGTGTATTAATGGGACAACTTGATCAGTTATATCCTGATGAAGGTTGGGATATGGTAGGGCATAGTTACCTGCAAAAGATTCAACAGGTAATCGAACAGCAAGGTATTCATACTCTATCTTTATACAGTGGGTTAGCGGGTATTTTGATAGGCGTCCGTGCTCTGTCACGAAAGAATACGCGCTACCAAGGCATGCTAGATACACTGGCTAGTTGGTTCGAGGAAGCCGTGTTAAATTATGTAGAGATATGCAAAAACCAGTGGGAAGAAGGGCAATTGCGTATTAGTCAGTACGATACAATCGAAGGTTTGACAGGAATTGGACGAGTTGTGTTGGCTTTCTCAGATCGACCGCAGATGAAGATCATCTGGCAACGGATTGTTGAAGTATTCCATGTCTTCTGTGGGGAAAAAGATTATCTAGGACATCGGATCCCTGCTTGGCATATCCCGTCTGCGAATCAGTTCCTCGAACATGAAAAGGTGCAGTATCCAAATGGGAATTTTAACGTAGGTCTATCCCATGGTATCTCAGGACCGCTGGCTTTTCTGAGTCTATCGCAATTGCAGGGCATGACAACAGAAGCGATGCGTGCAGATCTACGGCGGCTCACCGAGTGGACATGTCGATGGCGAGTGAGCGGTGAAGCGGGAACGTTCTGGCCGGGGCGAGTCGCTGTTGAAGAGGTACTTCAGGGTGAATTGCATCCGAGCAGTATCCGAGACCCGTGGGACTCCTGGTGCTATGGGGTGCCTGGGATTGCACGATCCATCTGGCTAGCTGGGCAAGCGATGGATAATCAGGAATGGAGCGCAATTGGATTGCAGGCGTATGTAGAGATAGAGAATCGCATCCAGACTATGGGTGGACTCACCGCCTCTACCTTGTGCCACGGTGTAGGGGGACTGCTTCATATGATTCAACGTATGTATTCGGATACGGGTCATGTGACGCTTGGCGTGATGCGTGATGAACTAGTTGTGGCTGTGCTGGATAAGTATGCGGCAGAGTCGAAGTTTGGTTATTATGATGAACATTTTGTGAATGGCAAGTATGAGCAAGTGGATGAAGCGGGCTTTTTGACGGGTGCCGCGGGCGTGGCACTTGTGCTAGCTTCTTTGCTTTACGAGGAAAGCCCGGATTGGGATATGGCTTTGTTGATACGATAGGTTAACACCATACCACCGAACACCGCCGGGACTGATGACAGAAGGGTCTGAGGAAAAAATCTTCAGACCCTTTATCCATGGGTATTTCACAAACGATGTGATTCTTCATTGGTCTGGCTAGAGCTTCAAGCATTCGTAGAATGTTGAGGGACAACGTCGAAAAGAGGCAGTATGAGCAGTCAGCTCGTTCCCCCGTCGTTTTTCAAACCGGGGAAAGTCACTTCGGTAAATATCTTCTGCTTAGCTTCATCCGCCGCGGCCAAGTTATACGTGGGTTTGGTGTGATTGAGTCCAAGTCGGTGCACCATTTTAGAAATACCACGCAGAGAATAGGGATGACCAAACTCCCGCTTGATGTATTCGCCAATAAGAGATAGAGCCCAACAATATTTTTTCAGAAATCCGACTTCGTGTGGAACCGCGTAGTCACTTGTAGTTCGACTACTTATTTGTAGACCGTTCGTTCCGTTCTGTCGATGATTTCTGAGATCTCTTGTGCATTCTTTTCTTTCAAATGCTGATAAATGTCTTGATAATGCTCGAACATACGCCTATCTTTCTCCTTTTTCATCAAAGCTTCAATTTCAATAAATCCTTGTGTCTGTTCCACATTTTCACCGTCGCTTTTATGACTTTATAGTTATTTCGGGTTATTCGTAGTTTAGCGTGGGTCACGTAAATCTATAAAAATCGGACAAGGGAATCGTGTTCGGTGAGATGAGCGGGTTGTGGCTCCAAACTGATCGCGGTTCTCTTTTGTTTTAAATCTCGCCTGTCTTCAGTTTAAGTCTGCCAGCGATCAAATAAATCGTCGTCTTCAGGTTTTTGAGCGACCTGTAGCCGTGTGCCCGTCGTTTGGCACATTGAATAAGACCGTTAATGACCTCCATAATACCGTTTGTTATTTTCGATGTAAACCACTTTAAGATCCCTGTTGCATGCTGACGAATCGTTTTCGCGGATTTCACCATATCAGGGATTTGATTATGTGTCGCCCAAAAATACCAGCTATCCAAGAACACTTTCGCTTTCTCAGGCGTTTCCTGCTTCCACAACTTCGAAAATGTGAGCTTCAAGTGTTACGCTTTTGCCGTTTTCAGATCTTCATCCTTGAGACTCTTTGCTTGTTTTATAGTTTGAAGACAAACCCTAGTCTGATGAGCGAAGAAATCAACGGCCGTAAATACCACGAGGTAATCTGCGTAATGGGCTTTTGGTATCTTAAATAGAATGCCTAACAAGAAGAAGAGTAAAAGGAGCGGAACGGCCTGCGTCTACCGTCTCTGCTCTTTTTTCGTATTATTAGGTCAGCCAGAAACTTCTGGTCGGCCTTTTTTTTGGCTCCAGAGCATGGAGATTACCGATAATTTAATTGAACTGCTCATTCAGATTGTTCACTGTATCGGCGTTCGGGCTGAACGATAGGTTGAGAAGGAAATTCTGAACGACCTGCGGAAAGTGGGCAATAAGTACGGTATCTTATTTAACCTAGCACAATCTGCCGTCAATAATCCGGATGGAATTGTACAGGATGTGATCTTTCCAATCGTCAACGAGCAAACATTGAGGGATCTAGTAAAAGAGTTCAAGCATACAGGCCCGGCTTATCGCGAGAAAGTTCATACGATTATCCGTGCTTCCTATGGGAGCCATTATCCCCGCATGGTTCCTGAGATATTGGGTATCCTGGACTTCCGCTCCAATAACGAGGTTCATCAGCCAGTAATCCTCGCGCTGGAACTGGTCAAAAGGTATTCAGATACAGGCCAACACTATTTACCCCTGTTGGAAGATGTCCCGATTGATGGAGTCATACGTAACGTTAATAGAGAAATCATTGTAGAGAAAGACGAGAAAGGGCAGAGCGCATAAATCGTATGAATTATGAGATCAGTGTTTTGCAAGCATTAAGAGATAAGCTTCGCTGTAAGGAAATATGGGCGGTCGGTGCGAACCGATATCGGAACCCGGATGATGACTTATCTACCGATTTTGAGGAACGACGTGAAGAAAACTACAAGGCCCTAAAGCAATCTTTGGACGCCCATGTCTTTATTGAAATGCTGAAACAAGCTATGAAAGATGGATTGGAGAAAATGGATCGCGGGCTATCCAAAAACGAAAAAGTTCGAATTACAGAGAAAGGGAATGGTTGGATCAGTTTATCACCTTTAGAACCACAAACAGAACCCGTTAATTTATCCCGTGTAAAGTCAGAGTTACTACGACCTGATACTTCCCCAATTTTGAAAACAAAAAAATCCTTTTAATTTGTAATTTCCCTTATCACATTCCTCGCCAAACGTACTTTCTCTGGACTCGACTTTTTGAGCATCGTAATAATTTCTATAATATCTTCATCAGACTCCACAATTTTGGGGTCCTCGCTTACATATGAAAACAACTGAACTAAGTTTACGTCTAGTGCTTTTGCAATTTTAGCTACATTTATCAAAGAAACATTCTTTTCTCCACGTTCGATCTGTCCAATGTATGTAAAATGAAATCCACCTTTTTCCCCAAGAGCTTCTTGTGAGAGACCTTTTTCTTTGCGTAACACTCTTATTCTAGCCCCAACTAGCTTTAGTACTTCTTTGTCCTGCATTTATCTACACCCCTTCATACTAAAAAGTGTAGTCAAGATTTTCTTGGGTAAACATGAGATTAAGAATCGTATATTCAGCATTGATTATATCTATAAGTATTATTTTAGAGTATAATAAGACTAATATTGAAATTCTCTGGAGGAATAGATATGAAAGAAGCTCCTTCTACCTTTATTCCAAGTTCCACTCAACCGTCCAGACCCTCACAACACCTACATAATTCAATAACCGATTTCCACACTCTATCCCAATACCACATGAAACTAGCCCGAATTCTGCACAAGCACAACCAACTCCAATGTTGCATTATCCTAAGTGACTGGGCGTTAACCTCCATGTTAAAAGCTATACATATGAAAGAAAACAACAGCCTTTTCCCTCCCGGATTCCTGTCTATGACTGATCTGCTGCACTTATTACATACCGAAACCAACCCGGGATTGGATGTTGTTGTATTTATAGGTACCACTCAATTTCTTTCATCCCAGTTAGAAACCCCGCTCCTTTAAAAAATGAAGTACAAGGATGTGAGCAGGTTACTGCGAAGAACGGACGACATTCTCTGCCAGTTGTCATCCCGAGTGATTAGCGATCCATCCGAGACGTATCAGTCCATTTTCTGAATAGCCCTTCCATGGCAAATAAACTTGCCAATTCGCCCTGTCGTAATCCGCTTTTCTTCATACGATAAGAGTAAGCTTTAACGCAAGGAGGGATTCAGACATGGGTGAAGTAGGTTACGGTGGAGCATGGACATCCACAGGAGCGATTTTGGTATTGTTCATTTTGTTGGTGATTATTACTAAGTCGTTTCTGATCTAACAGCAGGTTAGCATCGCTTAAATCCACAAATCGGCCTTCTTTCACGACATCGTGAGGGAGGGCTTTTTTATGCAGAATGGGTGTTAGTCCTGTATGTTGTCTGGCTCTGCAAGCATTGTTATACTTTACATACAGGGAGATTTTCCCTCAAGTATATAGCAATACGGATAGCGTAAGACGTGGAAAAACGGAAATTCGCTGACCAAAATCAGGAGGATCGGATGATGAATATGGCAAGCAGTCCATTTCAATTTACGACAGACACGGCGACTCTCTGCCTATTTGATACGCAAGCACTTAAGCATCGTTTGGACGATGATCCGGATTGGTGGTCCATCGAAGAGGACGAGCTGGGCGAGTTGAATGCGGGAAATGTAGCTTTTTTGAATCTGGGAGTCGACGGGACCTATGAGGTTGTGATGACAGATCATATTGACAAGCCTGCTGTACGACTGTTTTTGAAGGTTCCCTCAGGTAACCTATTTATTGGAGCAGGGGAGGAAGCCACAAGTGGTGGACTGGAGCCTGAATGTGTATGGGGAGGGACGTTCCTTTCTGTGCAACCCGGACTTTATGAATGCTTGGCGAGCAGAGAAGACAATCGTATTTATCTTTCTTTAAAAAAAGGAAGCGAAGGCACCAATAGCTTTACGGGTCTGATTCGATTGTAGGTTGCAGGATCAACCCGTAATGGCCCATACAAGCCACCTGAACAGGTGGAAGCAGGAACAACCGGAACCGGGGAAAATGGAAAAAGGGCTATCCCCACGGCTTACACATCCGTGAAGACAGCCCTTTATCCGTCTATTGATACTTTACAATAATGGCATTGCTGATTTGGCGGCCGGGTGTGGTGAGGTAGGAGCCGTTGTAATACAGCCCGCTGGAAGCACCGCCGTCCAGATTCATGGCCTGATAAGCTCCGGCCTGTTTCATCATTTGGGCGAGCTGCGGTATAGTCGCTCCGCTTGTGGTCAGGAGGATCAGCTTATGATCCCGACTCATTCCTATTGCGCTGCGGGCGCCGCCGCCTGTTAATATTTTTGGGTCCTTGAAGCCTTCGGCTTTGACATTTAGGGAAACCTGTCCATTTGTGACCAGACGAGGCCCAGCTTGCAGGGCACCTTCGACGTTACCTTGGCTTAACCGTTGTTCAAAGGCAGAACCTGACACCAGTTCAGCTAAATGGTTCGCATCGTAGGTGAAGACTGTCCGTTGGTCGCCGGAGCTTTTTTTCAACATCTTTCCGTGACTGACCAGGTAGCCGTAAGGCGTTTTGTAGGAGCTTTTGGTATAGGCGTCAAAGAATGTACCATTTATGGCTACAACCGCTTGATTACGTTTGGCGAGACTGCTTAAGTCTTCCACTTTGCCGATAGTATTGCCTGCCAGAGCCACATCCAGGCTTACCTTGGGATGGAGCATAGAGATGGTGACCACCTTAGCGGAAAAGGTACGAGATCCGACCTTGAAGCTTTTATGAGCCGTCGTAATGGGTGTAGTATTTCCGGGTAGCTTACCGGTAAGTACCGGAAGCGTGACGGACGTTGTACCCTGCTTAATGCGTACAGCTGAGGTTTCCTTTTGCCATGAGACTTGCAGGTTTAGATATTGGCTGATGAACTGCAAGGGTACATAGGTCGAACCATTATCGGTAAAAGGAGCATTTTGCAAACGGACCGTTTGATCGTTCACTTTGGCAGTAGATTTTCCGGCAAATAGGGTAATCCGAGTATTGCCTTGCGCAATTTCTATTTTTTTGTCCGCTGCCGTCATGTTGAGTGTGATCCCTTCATAGTTGTTCAGGAGACGAAGCGGGATGAAGGAGTGGTTACTCTGGTCCACATAGACCAGCATAGGTGCTGGGGCAGCAGCGTAGATCGGGGATACAAGTAATAGCAAGGACAGGATAACAAGTGCGGTGATTCTTTTCATGAATAGATCAATCTCCTTATGTAGTCTTGACACTTTACGAGGTGCTTGTAATTATATCGGGTTTTATAAGTTGTAAATGTATGTTATGCGAATTTTGAGTGTTTAGCTGATATAGGAAGCGGGAGGTTGGAGATGAGCAGGTATGAGACAAGACTTGAGGATTACCGTCGCAGAGAGCGCCCGTCTTATCGTGTATTTGAAGGATTACAGGAATTGGTGCGTAGCGTGGGGCAACTGCATAATAACTGGTTATATGTGAATGTGGATCAATGGGATCAGGACCCTGTTTACACACCGATTTATTATTGGGATGAGCATTGGCTAGAGGAATGTGCAGAGGAGGGTACAGCCGTAACCAACGAACAGGACGAGTATATTCCCAAGTGGGTGCCGGATCGTCAGGTTCAAACCTGGTTTGAGTTGGCGACCTTCGAAAGTATTGTAGAAGTCCTTAAGGCTGCTGGACAGCCAGTGACGCTTCAGATGGTGATTATGGCGGTAAAATACTATGACAAACGAGATGCCTATCTGGACTATGAAGAGGTGAAGGCAGTGACAGACCTGTGGTCTGTGCTGACAAAGGTGAGAAACCACCTTACATAATGAACAAAGCCTGTAGAACAAACAGGGCATACATACACTGGATGGGGGAAGCAAATGAGTTGGTTGAATCATGAAATGGCAGCAAAGTGGCGACAGGAAGGAAAAAGGTATGCCGCAGATGTGAATGAATTTATCAGAGTCGGCATGGAAAGTGAATGGCAGCAGGAGCAATCAGAGCCAAAGCAGGACGAACGCCCCAAGATGGCTAAAGATATTTTTCGTATGATTCAGGAGGCAAATCAGGCTGGTGAAATGGAGCAGTTACGTCGAGAAATTCCAGCCGCGTCTTGGCCGCTTACACCAGCGTTCGAGGAGGCTTTGCAAGCCGTTAGGCCGATAGCTTTTGTGAATGGAGCCAATGAAATCATTGTACATGCGGGCAATCCTCGGGAACGTGGGACGATCTATGTGACGGGAAAAGATGGAATCTTGCAAATCCCCGGACTGCATCGAGTAGGCTGTTCGCCGGACGGGACTTATTTTGCGTTGGTGGATGGACAGGGGATTCGTATTGTTCGTCAACCGGACCGAAATCTGCAAGGAGAAGAGACAGCACATTTTCAGTGGAAGGATATACAAGGACGCTTAAAAGCATCCATTCCTGGTCTGGAGTGCTTGGGAGATGAGGAGCATCCTGAAGATATATTAGATGAAGTGATCCCGTTTGGCGATGGACAGCGACTTCTGCTGGTTTGCGGTTACGGTGTTTATTTGCTGGGTGTTGATCAGGTGGATTTGATCCATCCCAAGGCGTCTGAACGAAGAGAACTAGAGCTGGAAGACACGATTGTGGATATGGCTCATGGAGCTGTGTCGAGGGATGGACGCTGGATCGCTTACGGCAGCCAGATGAGTGAGCATATGCTTATGGATCTGTCCGATAAGACGGTGCATACATTGGAGCCAAGTTCTAGTTATCCGCATTATGCCCTATTTTCCAAAGATGATCTGGACGTCTGGTACAATGCCTGTCATTTCTATAACGGTGCCACCATTCAAGTATCGATTGCTGAGGTGGAGCAGGGTCTTGCTCAGAATAAGGAAGAATGGCCGATAATCAATGAAGAAATGCGAGTATACGCCGCAACAGCGCTGACACAAGGATCTATTTTGGGTGATGCCTACGGTTATCTCCGTCTGATTGACAGGAAGGGTCGTGAACTTTGGCGCTATTTTGTCGGCAGTACGATATCCGGGCTGGCAGTTACACCTGATGAAGGTATGTTGGCGGTTGGAACGTACGGAGGTATGCTTCATTTGATTGATTTGCAGAGCGGCACGAAGGACGAATATAGCATTGGCACCGCGCCAATTCACGAGACAGCGCGTTGGGTGATCTGGCGGAACTATGAGCCATTGCGCTGGTAATACTAATATTCCGCAAATGGTGATAAAAGCAAGTTCTGATAAGCTGAACTTAAAAAGTGTAGTAACACATGATTACAATGCTATTTTCAGATAGAGGGCATTTGGCATTAACCCATGATGCAAAATGTGAATAGAGAGGAAAGAGGTGTGAGGACATGGACAAGAAAGCGGATATTCGTACATCCATGAAGGAACTATTTGCTCAAATGGATGAAGCCTTTTTTATGGATGTGGAAGAAAATGTACCGATTGAAATGCGTGATGGGAATGTCGACGAGGAGGGATGGATCAAATGGAAGCCTCTCCCTTCACAGATTACTGAACAGGAAGTTCGGGAGATGGAGGAAAAATACCATTTTGAGCTGCCGCCCCTGCTGAGGAGTTTTATCATGGCCTACCATTATGTATCTTTACAATTCGATAATGAATCCATTCCGGGAGTATACTGGAGCGATTGTACGTTTGTTGAGTTTCCACGTCTGCCTGTAGGTCAAGGCTTAAAGGCATTTTATGATTTGATTAATCAATGGTCACCTCTGCTGTCAGCAGGCTACATTCCTTTTGCAATAGCAGAGGACGATCAGGGTCCCGTTTGTTTAAATGCAGGCAGCAGACATAAGGACGGCGATTATCCTATTGTTTGGTTCTTTCATGAGGACCTACAGCATTTGAATGAGGATGAGCTGCGAATCAGGAGTAATCTGCTTCCCCATGTACAGGGGCTGTTTCCATCTTCTGTCGAAATGTTTAACGTGATGTTTAAGTACATTAGACACTAGCGATTTCCTAAAATGTAATTTTACTGCTCAGCCAACCGAGATATTGACATAAAAAATGAGGAATGTTATAAAAAAGGTAGGCTAGCACTCGAATGATGGGAGTGCTAACAAAGTTGAATCGTTTGCATAGCTCATATCTGCTGGCCTTACATAGGTTCATATCTGAAAGGAGATATCCGAATGGAGAAAAAACAGTTTCAGGCTGAGTCCAAGCGTCTGCTAGAAATGATGATTAACTCGATTTACACGCAAAAGGAAATTTTCCTAAGAGAGCTGATCTCCAATGCAAGTGATGCGATTGACAAAATTTATTACAAAGCATTGACGGATGATCAACTGGTCTTTGACAAAGAAAATTATTATATCAAAGTAACTGCCGATAAGGATAACAGAACGCTAACCCTGCGTGATACCGGGATTGGTATGACCAAAGAAGAACTAGAAAATAACCTGGGTGTTATTGCTAAAAGCGGCTCACTGGCATTCAAAAATGAAAATGAATCCAAGGATGGTCATGATATCATCGGTCAATTCGGCGTCGGCTTCTATTCAGCTTTTATGGTAGCCGATGTGGTTACAGTGACTACCAAGGCTTTGGAAAGTGATACTGCTTATAAATGGGAATCCACAGGTGCAGACGGGTATACCATTGAAGCAACTGAGAAGGACGAGGTCGGAACCGAGATTGTTCTGAAAATCAAAGCAAACACCGAAGATGAGTCCTACGACGAATATTTGGACGAGTATCGTTTAAAAGCACTGATTAAAAAATACTCCGACTTTATCCGCTATCCGATTAAAATGGATATTACAGGCAAGCGTCTGAAAGAGGGAAGCGACAACGAATTCGAGGATTACGAAGAAGAACAGCGTATCAACAGCATGGTTCCTATCTGGAGAAAAAACAAAAGCGAGCTGACCGACGAGGATTATCAAAATTTCTATGCGGAAAAACGCTATGGCTACGACAAGCCGCTCCAGCATATCCACGTCAGCGCGGACGGCGCGGTAGTGTACCAAGCTATTCTGTTTATTCCTGAAAATATCCCGTTTGATTTCTACTCCAAGGAATATGAAAAAGGGCTGGAATTGTATGCCAACGGTGTGCTGATTATGGAAAAATCTCCTGACCTGCTGCCGGATTATTTTAGCTTTGTCAAAGGTATGGTTGACTCCGAAAGCCTGTCACTCAACATTTCCAGAGAAATGCTGCAGCATGACCGTCAGCTGAAGCTGATTGCCAAAAATATCGAAAGCAAAATTAAAGGCCAATTGCTGACCTTGCTCAAAAATGACCGGGAGAAATATGATCAATTCTACAAATCATTTGGCAGACAATTGAAATTTGGTGTCTACAACGATTACGGCAGACATAAAGAAACTCTCCAGGATCTGCTCATGTTCTACTCTTCTACAGAGAAAAAGCAGGTTACTTTGGACGAATACGTATCACGTATGCCAGAGGATCAGAAGTATATTTATTATGCTTCCGGCGAGTCCAACGAGCGTATTGAAAAACTGCCGCAAACCGAAATGGTGGCCGATAAAGGCTACGAAATTCTGTACTTCACCGATGATATTGATGAGTTCGCTATTAAAATGCTCTTAAGCTACAAAGAGAAAGAATTCAAATCTGTATCGAGCGGCGATCTGGGCATTGAGCCTGACGAAAACGAGAAAGAAACAGAAGCAGAACAAAACGACAACAAAGAGCTGTTCGAGTACATGAAGGGCTTGCTGGAAGGCAAGGTATCCAGTGTTAAAGCCTCCAAGCGCTTGAAGACACATCCGGTATGTCTGTCCGCAGACGGCGAAGTGACGATTGAGATGGAGAAAATCTTGAACGCTATGCCTAATAACGCCGATGTCAAAGCGAATAAAGTGCTGGAAATCAACATAAACCATGCGGTGTTCAACTCTTTGAAAGAAGCTTTTGCCGAGGATAAGGAGAAAGTAAACCTCTATACGGCATTACTGTATAATCAGGCTTTGCTGATCGAAGGCTTGCCGCTGCAAGATCCGGTTGAATTCACGAATGATATTTGCAAAATCATGGTTTAAAAAGCTTTACTGTATAGAGCCGTTCCCATACTGGGGGCGGCTTTATTTATCATAAACGCTTCTTAAAGCTCCATAATAGGTCATATAGCGCTTACAGAAGAAAGGATGGGCCACACAATGCCGATCATACTCAATACAAAGGAGGGCGATTACATGAGTCTGGATCGAGCCAGCGAGGAACTCCAAAATTTAAACCGAAGTGAGCTTATACAGTTGGTGGAAAAAATCATCAGAGATGAGGGAACAGAAGAGTAAATCGACAGCATGCTGACCATAGTGATGCAAAATACGCCCCATCCGGGGATCAGTAATTTGATCTACTGGGATGATCGTGATTTGAGTGCGGCAGAGATCGTAGATGAGGCATTACGCTATCAGCCCATAATTTTACCCCCACATGAATCTTCTTCATAGGATGCGGAGGGGTGGTCTTTTGTTTAGAAATAAGATAATATTAATTCTTTAGGGCTATGAGCATTATATTCAAAAAAACTTCCGTTAAATGCGTGCTGACTTCCCTGGTATGTATGGGGTAATGTTTGTTTTCTGCACACTTTACGAAGTTTTTATTCCTAATTTTGGGATTTGTAAAGTTTTTGTGACATGCTCCTGTGAATTTTGATACAGCAAATTGTCGTTTTTCTTGATTATTTGGTGGGATGTCTTTATAATCATTTTGTTTGCAAGAATGATTAGCGATTAGCGTATGGAATAAGGAGGTTATTTATTTTGGGAAAAGCATTGATTATTGGCGCCGGTGGCGTGGCCAGCGTTGTGGTGCATAAATGTTGCCAAAACCCAGATGTATTTGAAGAAATTTGTATCGCAAGCAGAACTGTTGAGAAATGCGATGCGCTTAAAGAGAAGCTGGGTGGAGGTCGTACGAAGATACAAACGGCTCAGCTTGATGCTGACAACACCGACATGGTCATTGACTTGATTCGAAGCTTTCAACCGGATGTAGTTATCAATGTGGCTCTCCCTTATCAGGATTTGACGATAATGGATGCTTGCCTTGAGACAGGTGTTCATTACGTTGATACGGCGAACTATGAACCGCCGGATACGCCGAAGTTTGAATACAGCTGGCAATGGGCCTACAAAGAAAGATTCGAAAAAGCAGGAATTACAGCTCTGCTGGGCAGCGGTTTTGATCCAGGCGTAACTGGAGTATTTACGGCTTATGCTCAAAAGCACTACTTTGATGAAATTCATACGATTGATATTGTGGATGCGAATGCAGGGGACCACGGATATCCTTTTGCAACTAATTTTAATCCGGAAATCAATATTCGTGAAATTACGGCGAAGGGCCGTTACTTTGAAAACGGAGAATGGATTGAAACTGAGCCACTTTCTGAGAAAAAGGTATACGACCTTCCTGAAATTGGACCGAAAAATATATATCTTTTGTACCATGAAGAACTGGAATCTCTTGCAGTGAATATTAAAGGCGTGAAAAAAATCCGCTTCTGGATGACGTTCTCGGACAATTATCTGAATCATCTGAATGTACTTCAAAACGTAGGCATGACTTCTATCGAGCCTATTGATTACGAAGGACAACAAATCATTCCACTGCAATTCCTGAAAGCTATTTTGCCAGACCCGGCTTCTCTGGGACCAAGAACAAAAGGCAAAACGAACATTGGTTGCATCATCCAAGGTGTGAAAGATGGAAAACCAAAAACGTATTATGTTTACAATGTTTGTGATCATGAGGAATGTTATGCAGAGGTTGGCTCTCAAGCCATTTCTTACACAACTGGTGTTCCTGCCATGATCGGCGCAATGCTTATTATCAAAGGTATCTGGAAAAAACCAGGCGTTTACAACGTTGAGGAATTTGATCCAGATCCATTTATGGAAGCACTAAATAAACACGGATTGCCATGGCAAGAGAACTTTACGCCAACGTTGCTTGATTGAGGTCTGCGATGAATATTGATATTACAGGACTTCCATCACCTTGTTATCTTGTTGACGAAAGACTTCTTGTCAAAAACCTTGAGGTTTTAAATTCCGTTCAAGAGCGGACAGGCTGCAGTATTTTGCTCGCTCTTAAGGGATTTTCGATGTTTTCGACCTTTCCTCTGGTTGGCAAATACTTAAAAGGCGTAACCTCCAGTTCGTTGTTCGAAGCACGACTTGGTCGCGAAAAAATGGACAAAGAGGTTCACGTATACGCACCTGCTTATGTTGACAGTGAATTTGATGAGCTATTGGAGTATGTTGACCATATTGTTTTCAACTCCTTTGATCAACTGAAACGCTACAAAAGCAGAGTGCAAGGCGTAACTTCCAAAAAAATCGACATCGGCATTCGGGTTAATCCAGAATATTCGGAAATCGAAACGCCGCTGTATGATCCTTGCTACAACAACTCCAGAATGGGTGTGACTCTGGCTAACTTTAGACCTGAGGATCTGGATGGCGTAGACGGTATTCATTTTCATACGATGTGTGAACAGAATTCAGATACGCTAGAGCGCACCATTAAAGTCGTGGATGAGAAATTCGGACCATACATTAAGAACATGAAATGGCTCAATTTCGGCGGCGGCCACCATATTACCAGAGAAGACTATGATCTGGACACGCTGGTACGCTGTATTCAATATTTTCAAGATAAATATGGTGTGCAGGTTTATTTGGAGCCGGGCGAAGCTATTGCTTTGAATACTGGATATCTGGTGGCTACCGTATTGGATACGATGAAAAACGGAATGGATATTGCCATTTTGGATACTTCGGCTGAATGTCATATGCCTGATGTACTGGCAATGCCATATCGCCCGAACATCATCGATGCAGGCCAGCCTGGCGAGTATGCTTACACCTACAGACTTGGTGGACTTACGTGCTTGGCTGGAGATGTGATTGGAGACTATTCCTTTAAAGAGCCATTGAAGCCGGGAGACAAGCTTGTATTCTGCGACATGGCCCATTACACGATGGTCAAAAACCACATGTTCAACGGAGTCAACCTGCCAGCCATCGCCAGCTACAACGACGAGGAAGGCATTAAGGTAATCCGTCAGTTCTCCTACGAGGACTTTAGCTCGCGTTTGTCGTAAGGCTTACACAGGGGTAAAAGAACTAAGTGCACTGAATAGAATGACTGAACTACAAAAGCCTCGCCCCTTAAGAAAGGGGTGAGGCTTTTTGGCGTAGTTAGTGATTTATTGATTTTTATTTGCCTTCTGTATGTATCCAATATAACAGCAGGCATTAAATAATGATTAACAATTTGGTAAGTTACATAAATTTAATTAGTCTACCTTACAACTTCAGAAGAGATTTTATAGTCAAATATATGTCCTCCAGGTTGAAGTCCTAACGCAGTGACGGTCAAGTAGTAGTCCTTACCTTTTTCAAGATCTGCGTTTAAAAAATATTGACCGTTTCTTGATCTTTTAATCTTTTGACTATTACTATCGTAAAGAGTTAGTTCCAACCAAGAATCAGGATAACTGTCGCCCTGAATAGTAAACTGAATTTCGTTTGATCTAGAGGCCATAATTTTATATACATCGTAGTTTTCAAAAGTTCCTTGTACTTTTTCCCCGAGGGTTCCAATGACAGCATCAGTTATAAAATAATAGTTAGCTTGTTCAAAACTATCATTTGGTTCCTGTTCATGATATTCAAGTAAGGAGGTGAGATTTGATTCCTTTGCTACTGGTACAGAATTTGCATCTTCAGCAAAAGCGGCACCTGCAGAAGTGCTTAGCAAAAGTGTAAGACCTAATGAAGCTAACAACGTTTTTTTCATGAATAAGATTCCTTTCTTTTTTAGGATTTATATTCATTTATATGAATATATTAGTAGCCAACGTGAACTATTGTATATTAATTACCAGTAAATTGGAATAATAAAAGGGATATTTATCAATAAAATAAATATAATAGAATATTTTGTTACAGAATTGCATTTCGCTTGTTTACAGGTTTTTTTCAGGACTTCTGTTTAAAGGTTAGGTTTCTTGGAGGAAAATATATATGGTATACTCATTGGATTAGGAACAAACTTCGACATGAGTTGGGGAAATAAATTGTAACGATAGGCAGAGGTGAATTGTACATGTTCGACCCTACGGTTTTTGATAATTTAAAAGTGGCTATGGAAAATACGGTTTACGATCTGGATAATTTGGATTCACGTATTGACATTACACAGCGGATCGACAGATTGGAAATGTCCGTGATGTCACGTGAATTTGCTGTCCAATTCAGACTGAGAGAACACCCGAGTGTGACAGCAGAGATTCAACTAAAGGCGGATTTAAACAACTTGGCTGCGGAAATTTTGGAAATCAAAGATCAAGTTCCGGGATGTGTCTTGTTGCTGAGTTTTTACATGGAAATTCGTGAGATTGAGTCACAATGCAGCCGGATTGAAAATATACTGGCCGAAAATTGGAAGCCCGATCTTAGACCGGTACAAACCCTTAGTCAGATTTACGGAGAGAAGACGTCTATGTACCAAAACAGGATTGAACTCCGATTTTCCAGACAAATTAACGAAGATCAGATGGAAGACATTCCAGAGCTGTTGGAACACATATTGCTGACGCTTATGGAATTAAACAAGGTCTAAAGGGTTAGGGCCCTAATGTAAATGACATTAGTAGACCAACAAGTTAACGTTAGAGGAGTTGAAAGTATAAATGAATGAACTAGAATTCTCTCAAGTATATGCGATTATGGAGGCTTCTTTTCCTGAAACGGAATGCAGAACATCCGAGTCACAAAGGGCTCTGCTTCATCATCCATGTTATCGTTTACTTACCAAAAAGGACGAACAAGGGCAAATAATTGCTTTTTTGGCGGGATGGGAGTTTACAGATTTTCGGTTTGTAGAGCATATTGCCGTAGATTCGGCTATACGAGGTGGCGGGTTAGGTAAAGAGCTTATGAGCAAGTTTATTTCACAGTCCGGTAAACCGGTAGTACTGGAGGTTGAGCCACCAGTGGATGAATGGACCCGGAGAAGAATTGGTTTTTATGAACGTTTGGGATTTCATCTGAACCATTTTGACTATGTACAGCCTCCTTTAAGAGAAGGACAGGCTGATCTGCGGCTTCAAATAATGAGCTATCCAGGTGCGCTGGCTGAACAGGATTTTGCTCCGTTTAAAGAGATTTTATATACCGAGGTCTATAGGTTAAATAAGAAGACTATATAGCTAAAGGTGTTTCATTATCGTTAATGTTTTGTCCATGCCATCACAAATTCTTTCTCGTCAGTTTCGGCATCAACAGATTCCGCTTGAATGGTAAATCCATTTTTAGTATAGAAGCTAAATGCTTTCGTGTTCGACTGGTATACCTTTAATTGAATCTCATTATGTTGCTTCTTCACCCAATCTAGTAGTAACTTGCCATAGCCTTTTCTTTGAGAACCAACACGTATAAACAGAGCCGCCAAGTATCCATCCAACATGGAAACAAAGCCGCCAATGCTATGATCATCTTGTATGATAACGTAGTTTTGAGCGAGGGGAAGGTACCTGTTTTCCATCTCGGTAACTTGTGATGCCCAATACTGCGGAGCAATAAAATGATGGGCTTCTATGGAAGCATCCAGCCAGATGGCTGTCAACTCGTTGAGCTCTTCCACATTTGCGGGTCTAATCGACATCGTATCTCCTCTTTCACAGTGCAGTATGTAATCTTATAGATGATGTTGAAATAAAAAAGACCGTCCGAGGACGGTCTTTCTACCCGTGGCGCTTAATTAAAGCTTTGATCCGTATCCCGCGCCTCCGTCAACTCTGTAAATTAGAGAATAACGGACCGGGTAAGGGATACGCTCAACATGCGATTATTGATGTTGACGCACCTCCTTTCCTGATGGACCCATTTTACCATATATGGATTGTGATATCCAGTGATTTTCTTATATTTGCGGAAATGATTCATAGAAAATACAAAATAAAAATGGCTTGATTTTATGTTCTATGGAAGATATAATCTTAATTACGGTGACTGAAAAACATCGGTGTGAGTACATAATATGCGGTCGTGGCGGAATTGGCAGACGCGCACGGTTCAGGTCCGTGTGGGCTAACCCCCGTGGAGGTTCGAGTCCTCTCGACCGCATCATAGCCTAACATTTACAGGTTCTTGGATTGGCTGGATGCCACCAAGAGCCTGTTTTTATATGGTTAAGATGCGTGTACCATTATAACTATTTTATTTATACTGAAATATATATTTAATATAGTCCTTTGCACTCTGATTAATGTCTTCGTCGCTTGCTTGAAACGAGGCTCCGAAGACAGCGAAATAGGGTAATGTTATCGCGCCAACATGCACTGCGCTTGCTTTAAAAGGTGCTATAACTTCATCTACAGTAAAAGAAACGGAACCAGTAGGTGAGTAATTTTCTTTTTTATCGCCAATGGACATGGCTATCCCTAGCTTCTTTCCTTTTAACTTATCACCTTGTGAACCATAAGCCCATCCATGAGTAAAAACATCATCCATCCATTTTTTTAATAAAGGCGGGTAACTATACCAATATAAAGGGAATTGAAATATGATATTACTATGTGCTTCAAGTAACTTTTGCTCTTTCAAAACATCAATGCTCCAGTTTGGGTACTCTTTATAAATTTCGTGAATTGTAATTTCATTGGTATATTGAAGTAATTCTCGTTTCCATCTGTTATTTACTCTAGAATCTTCGATATTGGGATGAGCTAAAATCACAAGAGTTTTCATCATAAATCACCTTTCTTACGTAACATATTTGCCTTTGTAGATGCTCTATTATTATTCTGTATGCTTCAAAAAAAGTAAATACACACAATAAAGTAAGATAGTTACTTGAAAGTGTGCATTGGACTTAGAGTGAAGATACGCAATTATAAAATTAATTAGATAAACTTTGTTATTTTTAGCGTTGAAGAGGTGGTACTATGAAACAATATAATTTAGGCATAGAAGCAACACTTGAGATCATCGGAGGTAAATGGAAATCATTAATCATTTGTTTATTAATGTCTGGTAGAAAAAGGACAAGTGAATTACAGCGTAGTATTCCGGGCATTTCTCAAAAGGTTCTTATACAGCAACTTCGCGAACTTGAAAAGGATGGTATCATAGGTAGACATGTGTATAATCAAATGCCTCCAAAAGTGGAGTATTATATAACGGAATATGGAATTACAGCAAATGAAATTATTGACTTAATGTGTTCTTGGGGAAGGGCTAATATCCAAATAAGACAACAGCAAGGAGAAGATGTGATGTTGTTAGAAAATGATTCAAAATGAATAGTGGAGTAAAAAAGCGTTGTAGACTATGATGTTTACGACGGTTTTCTTCGGCTGCCTTCAAGTGCTAGGTTATATGTTGAGCCGCAAGCTGATTTGCTATATAGTTATGACTGGACAACCATTACATCCATATTAAATGAATGCTAAAGTAGGGGGACCCTTGCAATGATTATTAAACCGAAAATTCGTGGTTTCATATGTACGACTGCACATCCTGCAGGATGCGCGGCTCATGTTAACCGTCAGATCAACTACATCAAAGATAGCACATCAATACAAGGAGCTAAAAAGGTACTTGTGATCGGAGCATCTACTGGATATGGGCTGGCTTCTCGTATTGCTGCGAGCTTCGGTCTGGGAGCGGACACCATAGGGGTATCCTATGAACGTCCCGCATCAGAGGGGCGCACGGCTTCAGCAGGCTGGTACAATACGGTAGCCTTTGAAAGAGCGGCCAGAGCAGCTGGCTACATAGCAGAAAGCATTAATGGAGATGCTTTTTCTCATGAAATTAAGCAGGAGACGTTGAAGCTGGTAAAGGAAAAGCTGGGCAAGGTAGACCTGATTGTGTATAGTGTCGCTTCACCGCGACGGACACATCCCGATACGGGTGAGACCTTTAATTCCGTTCTCAAGCCTATCGGACAGTCTTTTTCTAATAAAACAGTGAATACGAATACAGGTGTCGTATCAGAAATTACGCTAGAACCGGCTACGCAGGAGGAAATTGAGAACACCATTACGGTAATGGGTGGCGAAGATTGGTCCTTGTGGCTGAAAGCGTTGGAAGAAGCTGATCTGCTGGCTGAAGGGGTAACCACACTGGCTTACTCGTATATTGGTCCCGAAATTACGGAGGCTATCTATCGTAAAGGAACCATTGGCCAAGCTAAAAATGATTTGGAAGCTACAGCACATACTTTAACAAGGCAATTGGAGCGTTATCATGGAAAAGCTTACGTTTCTGTGAATAAAGCTTTGGTTACACAATCCAGTTCGGCTATTCCAGTCGTACCTTTGTATATTTCTTTGCTGTTTAAGGTCATGAAGGAAAAGGGACTGCACGAGGGATGTATTGAGCAGGCACAACGTCTGTTCGAGACGCTATACAGTGGGTCCACTGTGGAAACGGATGAAGAAGGACGCATCCGTCTGGATAACTGGGAAATGAGAGACGATGTGCAGCAGGCTGTCAAAGCAGCTTGGTCCGAAATCACTACAGAAAATGTATCTGAATTAGGCGATCTCGAACAATACCGTCTGGATTTCCTTCAATTATTTGGATTCGGGTTTGATGAAATTGATTATGAATTAGATGTTAATCCAGAGGTTGATACAACTTTATAAGTGAATATTTGTAAAACAAAAACGGGTACTCTCAAGCGATGCAATTGCTTAAGAGACCCGTTTTTTATGTATATTGGCAAAAAAACAAGTTGCACTCGTTTCACTAACAGCATTTATCGAGAATTAGACGTGGAAAGTGACTTACGGTGCAGCAAGCGAAAAACGGCAATGGTAATGACAATCCCCGCAACGCCAAAGACTGCAACAGAAGTCAGTGCCCGATAAGCTTGCCAGCCGAACAAAAAAGCAATACCACTGCCAAACGTTGTACCTGCCAGTAACCCAAGTGCACAGGCAATATCCGTTCCAAATTTCATAAACATGTTCCTTTCGAATATATAAATTAAAAAGTAACTTGTACTTTTTCGCTGGACTTGGACACACACTTGTGCGTACAATTAAATAGTAATCGTTTTCAAACGGAATCTATTAATCATTATGGATCATTCTTGTGCAAATTATTCCTTTTTCAGGAGGCTGATGAAATGAATATGAATGAGCAGATCAAGCTGTGGAACGAAGAGGCGCAGGCTAGTAACGCTGATCATCCTCACCGAAAGGTTGAATTGTTTATTGAGGTACGGGATGGAGCACTGGAGTCTGTTGTTCCTTATCTGAACCAACAGGATTATCGTCATGTAACTCTGGTAGAAGATGAGCATACTTCGGCGGCGGCTGGAAAAAAAGTAGCTGAGCTGATTCGTGAGGCAGGTTTGACAGTTGATGTAGTCCGCTTACCTCCGAATGCTGTAGGGGATGTGATTGCTGATGAAACCTACATTATGAAAGTGCTGCTGGGTGTGGCGGATAATAGTCAGGCTGTACTTGCTGTAGGCTCCGGCACGATTCATGATCTGGTTCGCTTCGTATGTTATAAAATGAATCGTCCGTTCTTGTCAGTTCCGACGGCTGCTTCGGTGGATGGTTTTACCTCCGCAGGCGCACCACTAATTGTGGACGGCAGCAAGCAGACATTCCAAGCAGTTCCGCCAGAGGCGATCTTTGCTGATTTGTCCGTGCTGGCAAATGCGCCACAGACGATGACTGCGGCCGGTTTTGGCGATATGCTCGGTAAGTTCACCTCACTAGCGGACTGGCATGTTTCCAGAGATTTGGGAAACGAGCCATATTCACCTGTGGCTAATCGCATTACTGAGGAGGCTCTGCGTGACTGTGTAGAGCATGTCGACGAGATTGCGGCAGGCAGCAAGGCTGGTGTCGAGGTATTGATGAATGCGCTGATTGCATCTGGTATTTCGATGCTGATGATAGATCATTCCCGTCCAGCGTCAGGGGGAGAGCACCATATTTCCCACCGAATTGAAATGGATTTTATTGCAGAGGGACGCAAGCAAGTTTTGCATGGTGCCAAAGTAGGCGTAGCATCCGCATTGCTGTCTGACCTGTACAGGGATTTAGCAGCCAGTCAGGATGTAGAGGCTTTTAAGGTGTATCGGGCTTTGCCTACGTCGGAGCAGATGCGTGCATGGCTGGCTCAGGTCGGAGGCCCATCTACCATTGCCGAGCTGGGGGTTACGGAGGAACAGCTTGCGCGTGCATTGCGCACGGCCCATACCTTGCGTGATCGCTATACTGGACTCAAGTATATGAATGAACATCAATTGCTTCGTTCGTAATGTGTAACATCTACACAAATTGTCCTTAGATATTCGGCCAGTTATGTGTGGCAAGGAAGGGATAAGCGAATGGGTTTACACCTCCGGCAGCAATACGACGATATCCTGTTCCTGTAACATTTGTATGTACAAATGAACGGTATGCTATAATCGTGGAATATGAACAGGTACACGATATTGCAAGTACGGAGGAAATTATGGCGCCCAAATATATACAAGTTAAACAAGAAATTTTGTCCTGGATTCATTCATCTAAACTGGAACCACAAAGCCAGCTTCCATCTGAGCATGAAATGTCTGAACAATTTGCCGTTAGTCGGCAAACGGTGCGTCAGGCGCTGGGTGAGCTGGTGCAGGAAGGCTGGCTGTTTCGGATGCAGGGCAAGGGAACCTTTGTCGCGACACGGGACAGCAAGCAGCCCGAAGATCCAAAGACGATTGGAGTCGTTACAACCTATATATCGGATTATATTTTCCCATCCATTGTACAGGGAATTGAATCCAAATTGAGTCGCCAGGGATACAAGATGCTGCTGTCAAGCACAGGTAATGACCCTGAGCAAGAAAGTCAGTGCCTAGAAATGCTGTTAAGTCAACCGCTGAGCGGAATTATTATTGAACCGACCAAAAGTGGAGAGCGTAACCCCAATCTGAACTATTATTTAACCGTGGAAAATCGCCAAATCCCTTATTTGATGATCAATGCGCGTTATGAGGAAATGGATGCGCCATGTCTGCGAGTAGATGATGAAAAGGGTGGTTTTTTGGCGGCCGAGCATCTGATTAAGCTGGGACACCGACGCTTGGCCGGATTTTTCAAAACCGATGATATGCAAGGAATTCTTCGTATGAAAGGATTTGTGGCTGCTCACCGCAAATATGGAGTGACATTACACCCGAACGCAGTAACGACTTACCGGACAGAAGAAAAAAATGAGATTCCGCTACAACGTGCGTCGAGGCTGCTGGCGATGGAGGCGGGAGAGCGTCCTACTGGATGGGTGACCTATAATGATGAGTTGGCTGTTCGACTCCTGGATATTGTACGTTCGGCGGGCCTGAACATTCCCAATGATCTATCGCTGGTTGGGTTTGATGATTCATTTTTGGCGACAGCAACGGAAATCAAGCTAACGACAATTCGACATCCAAAGGAAGAATTGGGGTTACGTGCTGCCGATACCATGCTGTCGATGATTGAAGAGAAGGGGTACCATGAAGAAGATCGTCAGTTAATTCTACCGCCTGAGCTCATCGTTCGTGAATCTACGGGGCCTGTTCAGGTAATGCCTGGAGAAAACTAGGCAGGGAGATCAGTCTTAACATGTAAGGACAAGTTAGTAAGTGTACAGCTTCAACGCTTAATATTTGATGGGCATGTTTTTCGCCATACCGAACAGTCTGTTTTCTGGATTGCAGAAATAGACTGTTTTTGCTATGTTTTTTCTGAAAATGAGTACATAAATCTATCGAGAAAATACATAAAAAAGACTAGCTAAGTTGTACGTACAAGCATATAATGAAAGCGGAACCAAGGATAAAGGGTCGTTAAGACCTTCCTGTAATTTTCCATTTGAAGTTAGTTTCAGTCACCTCCTCCATTGCAGATTTCAGAAATGATAGTAAAAGGTGTGTTTTATACATATTAGAACAATTGAAAAAGGAAGTATGGGAGGCCAATTTGGCTCTTCCAAGGAGTGGCCTATGAAGAACTGAAAGCGGAGCAACTGGTTGTACTGATTCTACAAGGCGATATTGTCGAGGTTGACCTTCGGCCTTCGTCAGATACGCCTACACATCATCTGGCACTATACCGTTCTTTCGTTCGGAATCCAGAATTCACCTTAGTGGATCTGGCGCTGCTGGGTAAGCATTTTCTGCGCAAGCATGGGGCGAACGCTTATGATGGTCAACGATAAAGGAGGAGGCACACAAATGAGCAAGTATACAATTGGTGTCGATTATGGAACGGAGTCTGGCCGTGCGGTCATTGTTGACCTGTCTGACGGAGCTGAAATTGCTACACATGTAACACTTTACCGTCATGGAGTTATTGATGAAGTATTGCCTGGTAGCAGACGCAAGTTGGATATGGATTGGGCGCTGGAACATCCGGCTGATTATATTGAAGTGCTGACTATTTCTATACCTGCCGTTATGAAGGAGACTGGCATTTCTCCAGACGATATCATCGGGATCGGAATTGATTTTACAGCATGCACGATGCTGCCGATCGACGCGCAAGGACAACCGTTGTGCTTTGACGAGAACCTAAAAGATAACCCGCATAGTTGGGTGAAACTGTGGAAGCATCATGCAGCACAGGATGAAGCGGACCGTTTAAATGCCATTGCCTCGCAGCGAGGAGAGGCCTTTCTGCCCCGCTATGGAGGGAAAATTTCTTCCGAATGGATGATCGCAAAAATTTGGCAAATTCTGAACGAGGCACCGGACATTTATAATCAAACAGACCGCTTTGTAGAAGCGACCGACTGGGTAATTTCCCAGCTCAGCGGGGAACTGAAACGTAATCAGTGTACAGCTGGCTACAAGTCTATTTACCATCATCGCGATGGTTATCCGGATCGTGAATTTTTCAGAGCGCTCGATCCGCGTCTAGATAATTTGACGGATACGAAGCTGCGCGGTGAGATTTATGAATTGGGTGCCCGTGCGGGTGGATTAACAGAGGAGATGGCTGCAAAACTCGGACTGAACCCGGGAACGGCAGTAGCGGTAGGCAATGTGGATGCTCATGCGGCTGTTCCGGCAGTAGGCGTCGTCACACCAGGCAAGCTGGTGATGGCGATGGGAACTTCCATTTGCCATATGCTCCTCGGTGAGGAAGAAAAAGAAGTAGAAGGTATGTGTGGCGTTGTAGAGAACGGAATTATTCCGGGCTATTACGGGTATGAGGCTGGACAATCGGCGGTAGGAGACATTTTCGCATGGTTTGTGGAACATGCTGTTCCGGGCGAAGTGAAGGAGCAGGCAGCTGCGGAAGGTGTGAACGTCCATGTATGGCTGGAGCGTAAAGCGGCTGAATATAAACCGGGCGAAACCGGATTGCTGGCACTCGACTGGTGGAACGGTAACCGTTCTTTGTTGGTTGACACCAACCTGACGGGGCTGATTGTCGGATATACGTTGCTGACGAAGCCAGAGGAAGTGTATCGTACATTGCTGGAAGCAACTGCGTTCGGAACACGTAAAATTATCGATGCATTCCATCATAACGGCGTGCCAGTAGACGTATTGTATACGTGCGGTGGATTGCCGCAGAAAAATCGTCTTTTGATGCAAATTTATGCTGACGTAACCGGACGGGAAATTAAGGTCGCTGCTTCTACCCAAACTCCTGCGTTGGGTGCAGCCATGTTCGCAGCAGTGGCTGCGGGAGCTGAAGCTGGAGGGTACGACGATATCGTCGTAGCAGCGCGTCATATGGCGCGTGTACGGGACGAGAGCTTCAAGCCGATCCCTGAGAACGCGGCCGTGTATGATAAGCTGTACGAGGAATACAGCCGTCTTCACGACTACTTTGGACGTGGAGGCAATCCGATGATGAAAAAGCTAAAGTCCATCAAGGAAGAAGCCAAACGTTCAACTGAAACGGCAAGCATTCATTCTTAAAAAGCTGACAAAATATAAGCAAGAAGTATTTAAAGGTCTGTTATCTAAAAAGCACAGTGCGCCGAGGAATCGGCAGACTGTGCTTTTTTGCATTTTTATATTCTGTGAATTACATGATGTGAAAGTCTCAGCGGATGAAAGATGGTAATGCGTTCCTTTCAAAGACTTTCATGAAAATTACAACTATTTCTCTTTTACGGACATTTTTACTTTTTCAGCATGGCATCAGCAAACAAAATGGATTTTGGAATACGGAAAAACTGTTCCGCCTGATCCTGGAAGGTTTGCGAAGGAACGGTACCCTGATGCAACCATTTCCGAAATGTACCGGGGTGAACACCAATCCAATGACTCACATCGGTCACCGAAATATCATGTACCATGCATAGACCCGCCAAGATCCGATTTTTAACCGGAGAACGAGTCACAGTCCGTTTCATAAAACGGGACGGCGCTGGTTGACAGATGAGTGGTGAACGCCGGACAACCTCTTCATTAAATAGAATATGGTGCGGATAACCAAGTGTATTACACGTCTTTTCCAGATTAGTGTTGCCGGGAATGCGACCTTCATATACCCACGCACTGACACTACGGGAGGAAATGGAAAGCTCCTCGGCAAGTTGGGACAGTTTAATGTCATTAGCCATCAAAACGGCAAGCAAAACGCGATTGCGCACTTGACAGCGTGTTGGTTTACGAAAACGTTTGACACGCACACCTTTTCCCAAATATTTGCGATTGATCAGAGACCACGCCTGAATGGAATGTTTATCTTGTTGTTTAGGCATATACCCTCCGATTTTTTTTAACCACATACTACTATACCCGAAGGGGGGTTTGCAAGTGACTCCTCTCCTGATTTTCTTTTAATCCCATGGGCTTAACCGGTTTATGGAAAATAAGGTCCATTTGGCCTATAAAAATGGAAGTTTAAGGTGTCGATATATTAAAATGTGACATTATTAATGGAAATGGAGGTAATATGTTCTTCTCTTACGATTGTAAGGATGTACAGAGAGAAAAGTGGGTTTTTGCAGCCCAACATGCAATTTTTTTGACGAGAGAAAGGGAGGTTATACAGTTAGATGATTTGTAAAAAGGTAATGGTATGGTTTCTGACGGCACTTTTGGCAACGAACACTTTGCTGTGCTTGCCTAGTGTGGCAGGAGCGGAAAAACAAGATTTAAAGGACGGAATGCAACTGGACCAAGCAGATTTGGTACAGAAGGAACAGGAGATCACTAATGAAACAGTTTCTTTTGATCCGCCAACTTCTGTAACAAACAGCGTTTATAATGCACTCATGATGAGCTTGGCGGCAACGGTGGAGTATACGTCAATCGTTATCGAACCTGGGGAAACCTATGAATTCGAGAATACAGATACGATCAGTAAGTCCATATATAGCAACGCTTCTCAATCAAAAGGCATTTTGTACGATAGTGTAAGTTACAAAGAGGACGGAGACATCAGCACTGTCCATATGGACTATGGCATTAGCCCCATTGGTGTTCCTGGGGGAGGCACAGCGTTTATTACGAATACAGGAACAGCAGCATTAACCGTAAAAGTAACGGACGTCTTCACCTACAGTACATCGGAGGACCCGGCACTAGAGCGAGTTACGGTCTCTAAAAATGAAAGCTATCGGATTGTGAATGAAGGATGGACTGCCCGTTCGATTCAGCATGATGGGTCAAATGCGGACAATCGCCGTTTTGATTACGCAAAATACAAGGCAGACGGAACTTTATCCGCATCTGATCTCAATAGCATTGCTCATCCCTCTTTGGGTGATGGCGAGGAACTGATTATTACAGGTTCCACTGCCAATGCGGTGACCTTCGGATTTCCATACGGCAAATACAGTATAGAAAGCACCGGCGAGCCGGCTTATGCACGGGTTACCCTAAATCAGGGGGAAAGCTACCAATTTATCAATGTGGGAACCCGATTGGATACGGTGGAAAGTGACGGTACATCTAAAGATAAACTTGACTATGTTGTTTATCTGGCAAACGGAACAGAGGCTTCACGCGGCAGTGGCACTACGGCGAAGCCGCAGATTGCTGTGGACAGATACGCGGTAATTACCCAGGTCACTGCCAATCCGGTTACATACGGGGCTCCATATCGCAATTTTATTGCTCGTCCTGTGGGTGGTGATGCAATCAGCCGTGTGGAGCTTGAGGTGGGCAAGAGCTACATTTTCCACAATAATGGTACGCTAATGAATCCGATCTACAATAACTCCAAAAAGGTAGGAAGCTTGTTCGACTATGCTATTTACAAGCCGGATGGAACGGTAAATTCCTCTGGTTTTAACAGCCAGTCTGGTCCCATGATCCCGCCTTCGGGATATGCCATTGTGACTGTGATCGGTCCGAGTCCTATTATCTTTGACTATACAGATGATTTTTCCTGGGAAACGAGTAGCTATCCTGCTTTCTTGCGGGTAACACTTTCGAAAGGTGAAAGTTATGCTTTTACCAATATTAGTGATCATTTGAGGAATCTGCACAGCACTGCCAGTACCGTTAAAGGAAAATATGATGTGGTTCTGTACAAAGCAGATGGTACAGAGCAATCCAGGCGCAATACCGGGAACTCAACCTTTTTGGTTGGTGCAGGTAAAAAGGCCAGTGTGACGGTAACCAGTGACACGCCAATCACGTTTGGTGGTATCTATCGGAGCTTTAAGGCCAGCGAAGATGATAATGGTATCGGGCAAACGACGCTGGAGCCAGGGGATTCGTATATTTTCCGCAATCATGATAGCAAATCGAATTCATTGCGGCATGACAAAAGTAGTGGAAGTGCACGCTTTGATTCGGCAAGCTATCGAGGGCTTCGTTTACTGACATCAGATCATTTCAACAATACAGTGGACCCAGAGATTGTTGCAGGCGGTGAAGCCATTGTCACCAATGTATCCGATCGGCCAATCACCTTTAGTTACAGCAGTAAGGTAGAGGCTATGCTTAACGCACAGGCAGCCTTCCATCGAATTACATTGAAACGCGGTGAAAGCCGGAAATTTATCAATGTAAGCACTTTGGACAAGGCTCTGGATGTCATTTCAGTCAGCGGTATGAAGTGGAATTACATGAATTACAAGGCAGACGGTACGGTGTACAGTCAGGCCAGTGATACGACTCAATTGCCGTTGGTACAGGCTGGTGGATATGCCATTGTAACGACGGTTTCGGATGTGCCAGTGACTTATGGAGCTGTGTTAGGAATATTCGACGTTGAGGATGCTCAGGTGCCGACAGGCAATCAAGTCACTGTCAAGCAGGGAGAAAGCTATGTATTCCATAATACTGGTTCACAGGCTTCCTCATTAACGACAGATGCTTCAAACGAAAGCCGCCTCTACGACTATGCCATATATGAAGAAGGTAGCGGTGTAAATTCCAAGGTGGATAGAGCAGGTATGGATGCTTCTCTACCTGAAATCTCACTTGGAGCCGGAGGTACGCTCGTTGTGACTGTCACTTCGCCGCAAGCCGTGACCTTTCATTTCAAGAATGAAATTAAAGCGGAGCCAAGCACAGAACCGGCGTTGTTAAAAACGTCTTTGTCTGGCGGCAAGCAGGAGATATGGATCAATCGCGGAAGTCAGGAGGCCCCTATCGTGACGAATGCGAAGGCGGCTGGTGGAACGTATCAATATACCGTTACGGATCAGGCTGGAAAAGTGATTCGTGAACATAAAGAGGCGATAGATAATCAACAGGAAGTGCCAGCTAATGCAAATATTCATCTTGCCGTAGCTGCAGCTGCTCCTGCTGTTAACTTTGGAGCGCCTTATCGTGTGTTTGCTGTAAAAAATAACGATGACAGCAAGCTGGACGAGCTAATTGAGCTCATAGATAAAGAAGCTGACTTTACGGCAGGTCAGCAAGGAAAATATCGTTTTACACCCAAAGAAGACGGGATTTACCGTTTTGCGGTGAAGGAGAAATCCAACTTTGCTGCGCAGCAACCCATTGTAAGCTTGTTTACGGACCCTGATTTTAGTAACCAGCTTGTCTCTTCAACAGAGCAAGCACAAATATATGGTTGGGATTACACGGTCTTAGAGTATGAGATGAAGGCAGGCCAAACGATTTATGTGAAGTTGACAGAAACCAATAGCGGCGCATTACAAACCGTAATTAAGGCAGCACATATGGCGCTTGGTAAGGATACTTCATATGAATATGGAAAAGGGAACCGACTGAATAAAGTTATTTTGTTCACCGGTGATCAAATTCAACTGGATTATGACTTAAACGGAAACGTCATTAGACGGACGAAGAAGGTATTTCCTTTTACAGATTAAAAGGATGTCTTTGCTTCGAAAAAACATAACAGATAGTTAGATGTACAGGCATTATTAAATAGGGGTGAGCGAGTGTTTAAACGTTATATTTGTAGTCTACTATGTATGGCAATGTTGCTGGGTCCATGGAGCACATGGGCATATGGAGAAGAAGGGCACGGAGAGGCGGCAGCTTCTCAGTCTTCTTCGTCTTCCACTCCACAGATTATTACCAGAGCATGGCTTGCGCAGCAAACTGGTAAAGATCAGGCTTGGGTCAATGCACAGTTATCCAAAGGCTATACTTTATATGATATTTATAAAGCTTGGCAAAAAGATGGTGGAGAAAATTCATTACCGGAGCAAAGTCCAAGCTTGTGGGTACAGCAGAATGGGCTGACATTGAGCACAAATGCAAAGGCGGAACCGTCTGATGAGTCGGCTGAGCTGAAGGAAGGTGAAAAGCCCACTCAGGCCGCCCAGGATGAAAAGGCAACTCAACAACCGCTAGATAAGGAAGAGGATAAAGCGCCGGCTCCAGACACGACTGAGATGGATATACCATCCATCCCCCGAGTAAATGATTCCGTATATGCTCCGACTCCAGGAGAAAACGGACTGATCGGGAAGGATTTACTTAAACAAAGTTTGTTGCAGGTATCTGCTACAACAGATGTGTATGCTCCTTTTGATCAGGCGGCGCTTGCACAAAGCAGGTTGAGTGATGATGCTTCACGTTATGGGCTGAATTACGGTGACAACGGTGTATCCACCGCTTATGGACAGCTTGTCGTGCAAAATACGGACTTGGTGCTGCCGGGTTCATTACCCTTCGCACTGACTCGTGTGTATAACAGTTCATTGGCAAATAACCAGATTGGTGTGCAGCAAAATGAAGGGTTGTATACAAACACCAGTGCCATCCGCGAGGAGGAAGCAGCTTCTGGTCTGGGAAGAGGCTGGAAGTGGGATCTTCCTCATATACAGAAACAGGATGGTAAGCGGTATTTGTATATGCCGGGAACAGGCTCCTATGAAATGAAAAATGATTTGCAGCTTGAAGGATATGCATACAAAGATCTGAAGATCAGTACAGATCAAAGCGCAAGCGTGCAGGGAGTAAGCAGTGCATACAAAATAGCAGTGCTGAATGGAAACGACTATTTTCTGGATCAGGACGGTTATTTGATTTTAATCCAGGATGCGTATAAGAATCGGGTGGAATTTGACTATACAAGTTCTGGTGGAGCAAAGCTCATTCGTTCGATTCGAAATAATGATGGCAGAGAGCTTGACTTCACTTACAATGCTGGACAGCTTGTTGTTAAAGAGCAGGGTACAGACCATCAGTACACTTATCGTCAAAGTGGCGAGGGAAGCAGCAAGGTGCTGTCAGAAGTGTTGGATTCTCTTTCCAGAAGCACAAGCTATGCGTATACATTCATGGACGCTCCTTTTAATGTGGTCGTAGATGGTGAAGGAAAGACTGGAGCCCTACAGCAAAATGCATCGGCGTTGCTTACACGAATTGTACGACCTACTTCATCGATCACAGACATTCGTTATGAAGCATTTAACAAGCAGATAGGTGTATACGGTACACAAGGCGTGTTCAAGGTGGTTTCACGCGCTGATATGTACAGTACAACCGCAGGCAATCGTTATTTAAATAAAATTGATTTCACCTATTCCGGGGAAGATCTAGCCAACTATGGGAAAAACGCTGAATGGACGGTAGTTGCCAAAGGGACACGTACAGCGGAAACCTTCCATTTCGGTAAAGTCTTTAGAGGAGATAACGTACCGGACAAGCTTGTTCTAAACAGCTATGATCAAGAGGGAGATTCTACCGGCTATCATATAGATTACACGTATAATGATGCCATGGACTGGAATTTGCCTGTGCAAATGCGAGAGTCCTATACGGAGGGAGGTTCTTCATCAGAACCTGTAACGACCTCCTATGACTACAATGAATATGGCCTTCCTTTGAAAATATCCCAAAGTACGGGATCGGAGACTGTTCATACGTATAAAACCTCTAGTGAGCCTTTTTTCTGGGTTCAACCTACCCAGACGGTTACTAAAATAAGTGAAGGAAAAACTGGAACGACAGTTCGAACTTATAAAGCAGAGGGCGCATTGTATGAACTGAAAAACTATGAAGGTACAGAGCAAGGGAAGCTTTTATCACATACCTATACTTTTTACAATGCAAAAGGGAATGTAAGTGGTCAGAAAGTTCTTATTGATGACAGAAACTATACGGATGTTTCTATTGATTATAAGTCTCCCTATGGTTCTCAGCTCCCAACAAGGCAGCTTTTGCCTAAAGGTGTTGAGTACACGTATGACTACTATCCGACTGGAGAAATCAAGTCCCAAACAGATGCCAAGCGCAAAACAGAGTCCTATGTATATGATTCTTTGGGACGTGTAACAAAGGTTACTTATCCAGATGGAACTCAAACCGTCGTGGTGTACAAGGATGATACGAATGATGTCACTGTCACCGGACCCGATGGTATCAGCGCCGAAAGATTGTATAATCCGTTCGGGCAAATGCTCCAGCAGCAAGTGGGTGATGCAATCTATGGTTATAGTTATGATGAGAATGGGGATTTGGTAGAAAGCACGGATGCCGAACAAGCAACCACTCGCTATGCCTATGATGCCTTTGGACGACCTGTGAAGACGACCTATGCGGATGGCACAACAGATACCGTGACGTATAACGCGGTGGATCGTACTGTCACTCAGACGGATGTGTCCGGTTATCGTGTGCGTGAAGTATCAGATGCTTTAGGTCGTGTGACTTCCACACAAGAAGCTAAAAATGGATCATTTCAGCCGCTGGAATCGTTAGCTTATAATTATGCGGGTATGGTCACTAGCCGTACAGACGGTAATGGTCAACGCACGCTCTATGATTACGATGCTTTGGGACAAATGACCTCGGTCACTGATCCATCCGGACAGCAGGTCAGCTATGTGTATGATCTAGCCGGAAATTTGAAGACCGTTCAGTTTCCAGATGGGCAAAAAAATGTGTATTCATATGATGAGTTGGGCAGACGTACGTTACTTGAGAAATCAAGCGGAGGAACTACGTTAAATATTTACGATACGGATGGAACTATCTCCCGTATGTTGACAGGAAAATCGGATGCCATTACCTTTCAATATAACACTGACGGATTAGTTACCGAAGCGGCAGGTCCCGATTTTAAAACCAATTATACCTATGACAGCGCAGGACGAAGAAAAAGCATGACAGATGGTCAGGGAACGACCACCTATGCCTATGATCCATCAGATGGGTCGTTGACTGGGCTGAAGTACCCTGATGGTACGCACATCAGCTATGAATACAACAAGCAGTCTCGTACAGGCTATGTGCTAACAGATGCTGCTGGCACGTCTATGCATGTTCAATCCAAGCTGGACAGTGTGGGCCGAGTTACCCAAATGGACATTAGCGCTGGGACCGGTGTGGCAAATGTACAGAGTTTGGGAGAAGCGAGTGCTGCTGCGGGTGGATCACTAGATAGCATGACGTTTGATTATGCTCCTAATGGTTTGCTAAAAGGTCAGTCTTCGAGCAGAGGACTGAGTACACGATTCAGCTATAACGGACTGGATTTATCCGGGGTTACGGTGGAGCAAGGCGGTACGGCGCTACACCAATTTGGTTATGAACGGGATGGGAATAAAAACATCATCGGACGTACACAAAACGGAACAACAGACCAGTTTGGATATGACCCGTCAAATCGGATTGCCAGCGAAGCCGCTGGTGAAAAAAATAAGACCTATGGCTACGATCCGAATGGAAACCGAAGCGCTGAAAGCAGTGGCAAAGTGTTCGGCATGAAAAATGCTGAATATACGTATGATTCTGTCAGCCGTCTGACAAAGGTGACCGGTGAAGGCAAAGAGGTCGGGTACAGCTATAACGGAGACGGTCTACTGTACGAGCGTACAGAGGGCGGCAAAACGACTCGGTATTACTATGACGAAGAAGCGAAGCTGATTGCGGAAGCCGAGGTCCAAGGTGGAACAGCCAAGATCACTTACGCTTACGTGTATGACTTGTCCGGTCAACTGTGGGCCAGACAAGACAAGGTAAGCGGGCAGTTGCAATATTATCAGCTCAACGGTCACGGTGATGTAGTAGGCCTAAGTGATAGTTCGGGCAAGGAATTGAATAGCTACAGCTACGATATCTGGGGCGGCCCGGAGAAGGTCAAAGAGACCGTTCCGAATGTGCTGCGCTATGCTGGCGAGTATTGGGACGATACGACCGGACTCCAGTACCTGCGGGCTCGCTGGTATGATCCAGGCACAGCCCGTTTTATGGGCGAGGATACGTATCAGGGAGAGATGAGCGATCCGCAAAGCTTGAACGGGTATGCGTATGCAGCCAATAATCCACTATTCTATGTGGATCCGAGTGGGCATCTGTATTCAGTACCGGACATAGAAAATTTGTTGGGATATTCTAAGCAGTTTACTCCAAATGATGCGGCCTATTGGTTAGCGCGTGAAAAATTGGGAACAATCTTTGGACCAATATATGGAGAAGCTAATAACAATCGCTATAAGTATCTATTTGGGATGATGACCCGGACTGGGTCATATGGGAATACATCAGGTAATGCAAGTTGGGCTCAAAGCCAGCTTCTTGCAGATTATACCAAATGGCGAAGGGACGTAGGAATATCCAATGGACTAGCCGCTCTGAGTCCGGGATCTAAAGGCGTGGCAGGGAAACTTAGCAAAACTATTGGGGCTGCTAAAGGTGCTAAAGGAGGTCTTGTCAAACCGGAAGCAGCCGTAAATGGGAGTAAAAAACACGGTGTGAATTGGAAAGAAGGTCCGGCCCGAGCCAAAAACGAAGGGAAACCTCAAGGTCAGTGGAATAAGGCTGATTTAGATTATGCTACAGAGAAGGCGAACACATTAAAACCTGGTGAAAATGGATATTTTGATTTGCCATCAGGTTCAAAATCCATTATACACTTGCCCGATGGAACAACAGTTCCAGCTACAAAAATGTGGGTTCGAAATAATGGCACGGGAACTTGGCATGGGTATCCTATGCCCTAAAAAATAAGAGGAGGTCAAGAATTGTGGATTTTTGGATTCAAGCAAGTTGTCCTAGATGTACAGGTTTCTTTGATGGAGAAGATCAAAATTTATCAAATGCAATTGAAACAATATTTCCAATGATGACTGAAAAGGCTGTCATGGTTTGGAAATCCATATATATACCGCTATGTTATAAATATGACATTAGTTATATGATAGATGATATTCTTTATATTCTTGAAAAATTAAGAAGTAATTCATCTGGTGAGATATCTTTGCATTGGGCATCTGATACATTTGCTAATGTATGGAATATAAGTTGGTCGGATGAGCAAATGGAAATAAACTCTCAATGGGGTTCTGTTTTGGGACATACTGAACAATTATTGACCACTAAAGGAGCTATTACTCTATCTAAGAAGTCTTTTAGATCAGAATGGAAAAGAGTTCTTTTCAATATTATATCGGGGCTAAGGGAATCAGGATATGAAGAGGGTAGCCTTTCGGGCATGTCGCGTTTAATTGCAGAGTATAACGCAATTGATGGTGAAGGAGTTCTCTACAATTGAAGAAGCGATGAGGAATGCTTTTGATAACTATAGTAAAGATTATCCGAATGGATTTAAAAGCTATTTTGGCGATTTCCAGAAACAAGATTAATTGTTGAATTGCAACGAGGTGCTTTGATGTTAGGTAACTTTTCGGAATGTAGTCAAAACCAAGTAATATCTTTTATTCCAATATTGTAAGACGTTAAGATTAAATGAGGTTGTTATTTGATTTTAAATGGAAAAATCGATGATGGTTATTTTACATTGGATTAATACTTCAGAAGATCTTGGAGATTTCTCTTCAAGGTCTTCTTTTGTGATCCACTCAAAGTACATAAATAATTTTTTCGAACATAGCTAGATTTATATAATTTAAATGTATTCCCAAAGATAAATAATGAAATTACAAAAAAAAGAATTTTAGGATGTACTTATTTAAAGAATACACGAGCAGGTTCGAGAAATGAAGTATTTCTTATGAGCAGAAGAGTGTCTAGATGATAATTTTAAATAATTATGTATAACTATTGCTGAAACAATAAGTATATTATAAATGATAATCAGATAGTTTCCTAACGGGCAGAGGGGAATTTGTCGGTATAGCCACTTAATACTGAGTATAAAATTCATAAAAGACTTGTTTTATAGGTTCTAGTTCCATCAAAAGAATCTACTAATCGCTTGTACTCTTATTAACTCCGGCCAATTTATTCACAACTTTGTAACCTTCTCTGGTAGGGGGGTTGCGAGATTGTTTTCAAATTGTTTTACTATATTTACCTACTATAGTCTGGTAATCTATTAATATATATAGGGGGAACGAAAAGACGTCAGGTTCAGTCGGTTCATACGCGTTTATGTTCTATATGTTGAGTGAATGTCTATATTGCCATGTCTATATCGTCATGTCTGTATAACTTCATAGACAAGCTAGAGATAGCTCCCGCACATTATAAAATACAGCACAGGATGGTGTAATGAATGAAGCTTTTAAATGCAAAATGGATGGCTGTATGCTTGATGGCAATCTGTTGTTTGGGTTTGCTAGGTATACATACGAATACGGCGAGTGCACAAGCGAAGGCTCCTTTGCTGGGGGTCAATGATGTGTTGCTAGATTCGAATACCATTCAGCCCGTAATGAAAAATGATAAGTTGTATGTTCCTATCGTTACATTAGGGCAAAAGATGGGGATTTCTACTTCGGCCAACGGCAACACATTGGTACTGACTGGACATAATCGCAGCTTTACGCTGGATTTGAACAAGGGGGATGTGTTCGAGCGTGGAGATCGTACAATGGTGCCAATTCGCACTTTGACCGATGCGTTCGGCTTCACTATTACGCTTCCAACAAGTAATCTATATCGAATTCAGAACGCAAATGCTAGTTTGTCTGATGCTCAGTTTTTGAATACATTCGCAACAGAAATTAAACAGTATGCAGCTGTCAAACCGGGCAAAGCCAGCAATTCAGGCAACAAGGGAACTGCCTCATCATCCAGTCGTACGATTTATTTGAGCTTCGATGATGGTCCTACGGCGCATACGTCGCAGCTGCTGGATATTTTAGATAAATATAATGCGAAGGCTACTTTCTTCATGCTGGGACCTGAAATTCGTCAACATAGCGCAGTGATGAAAAGAATGGTAGAGGCGGGTCATGGTTTGGGCCTGCATGGGATGACGCATCAGGTGAAGAAAATCTATGCATCCCCGGCAGCAGCATTGGCAGAGATGAATCAGGATAATGAAATTTTATTTAAGGCTACAGGAAAACGCACTTCTTTGATTCGTACACCTTATGGCAGCAAACCGTATTTGAAGAAAGCATATCGTGATCAACTGACGGGTGCAGGTTATCATATTTGGGACTGGAATATCGATTCCAATGATTGGCGTTATACTAAAAATCCAGAGCATTTTGTACAGACTGTCCTAAGTGATATTAGAAGATTGAAAAAGCAAGGCAGAACACCAGTCGTTCTTATGCATGATAAGCCATCTACGATCAAGGTTCTTCCACAAATCATGGCCGCTTTGCAGAAAGAAGGATACTCGTTCGAGCCGTTGAATGATAACCTGACTCCGCTTAATTTTTGGAATGATCATCGTTAATTGAATAGCATGAAAGAAAAGGCACCTTTTCAACCATTATATAGTGGTTGAAAAGGTGTCTTTTTGTTGTATTCGCTCGGAATTGTGAAGTTTGCAGCATGCTTTATATGAATCTATGAATTCATGTCTATGCACAGGTCATATGACTTTACGGGTTACCACGTCGCTGCATATATTACAGTAACCGCCCCGAGAGGAGGAGAGGTATGAATATTAATCCGAGTATGTTTAGTATGATTTGCGCTACCGCAGGAGCCCTTATTACGTTTGCCTTTGGCGGCTGGAATCAGCTAATGGTGCTATTCACGGTTGCAATGGCTGTTGATTATGTGACTGGAGTCGCCGCAGCAATTAAGACTGGGCAAGGTTTAAGCAGTAAAGCCGGCTTTTGGGGGCTGGCTAGAAAGGCTTTAATGCTAATGGTAATTTCTTTGGCGCATCATGTGGATCTCCTGATGGGTACCGAAATCATGAAAGGGGCGACAACGTATTTTTATTTATCCAATGAATTGATCTCTATTACGGAAAACTGTTCACGAATGGGTCTGCCGCTCCCACCGAAGCTCAAGAATTTTTTTGCCCTATTAAAGGACAAGGAGTCTGATGGTAAAAATGGCGGAAAAGATCGCTAGAATTACAAAGTTTCTTTCCGTATGTGGGGCGTTATGATAAAATTTTCAAGAGAACATTTTAAGATAAGGAGCCTATACGCATGATTAAACATATTGTTTTGTTCAAATTGAAAGACCGCTCCCCCGAAAGCATTGAGCACACGGCATCCATTTTGCGCAGCATGAACGGCAAAATCAAAGAGCTGCTGTCACTCGAAGTAGGTACGGATGTGATTCGTTCGGAACGTTCTTATGATATTTCCCTTACCGCTGTTGTCGAAACACTGGAGGATTTGCAAACGTATCAGGTACATCCTGTGCACCAGGAAATTATTGTACACATGAATGAAGTAAAGGATGTATCTATCGCAGTTGATTATGAAATCTAAAGCGATTACTGGAGGTGTAGGACCTTGTATTATGTCAACCGGGAACAAATTGAGCTTCGACTAGGGGCTGTTCCCGACATTGTCGCCGGACTTCGCCAGACTTCTGCTGCCTGGAACGGCGATCTGTTGCAGGGGCTAGTGCAGGAGCGCTGCCTTCATCTGGCAATTGAGACGGTAACGGACGTAGGAAGCTATATCATCGACGGATTTATTATGCGTGACGCTAGTAGCTATGAGGATATTATCGGTATCATTCATGAGGAGGGTGTACTGGATGATACCGTATTTCATTCGCTAGTAGAGCTGGTAGGCTTACGTAAACCCCTAGTACAGGAGTACTTCCATTGGGACCGGACAAGCCTTCACCCGCTTACACCAAAGCTGCCTGGGTTGCTGGAGCTTTTTGCATCTAACGTGCATGATTATTTAAATAAGGAATTGGGTCCCCAGCCCGAGGGAGTGTAAAGGCAAAAGTGACGGATAAGTATATCGTACCCGAAATGCCCACTAGGCGCATGATCATGACATTATTGAAAACCCAGGGACCTGTGGGCGTCGGAAGCTTGGCAGCTCAATTGGGCATTACCGAAATGGGAGTGCGCAGGCATCTCAAATTGATGGAGCAGGATGGTCTGATCGTGGCTACGATCGTGAGACAGGCGATGGGACGCCCGACGTTTTTATACAGTCTGAGCGAGCAGGGAAGCGAGCAGTTTCCTCGTAATTATGATCATCTGTTACTGGAACTGTTAGAGGAGCTGGATGAAGAACAGGGAATGGAAGCTGTTTACTCGCTGTTTGATGGTAGAAAACGTAAAATGATGAAGCGCTACGCCCCTCACATGGAGGGGAAGACTACACTGGCCTCACGTGTGGAAAAGCTTTCGGGCATCCAGAATGCTTCCGGATATATGGCAGAGTGGCACGAGGAAGAGGATGGTAGCTACTCTATTGTGGAATACAATTGTCCTATCTCTCAAATTGCAGGCCGTTACCGCAAGGCTTGTGAATGCGAGCAGCAAATGTTTGAGGAGCTGCTTGATGCCGAGGTTGTTCGTGAGGATTGTTTGGCGGATGGGGGCCGTTGTTGCCTGTATCGTATCCGCTCTAAAAAAAAGTAAAACTTTTCAGGCTTGTTTTCTGTATCATGACAAGCTCTCCATGCTTATAATGCACTAACAGATGGGCATTCGCCCGGGCACAAGGGAGAGATGATGATGAAGGAGAACTGCAAAAGTTTTATCCGAGGCGCGTTGGCAGGCAGCATTATTGGTTCGGTTGCTGCTTTGTTATTTGCCCCTAAGTCTGGTCGTGAGCTGCGTCAGAATATTACAGATCAGGCGCGCAACGTAAGTGATAAGGGACAGGAGCTAGCGGGGAAAATTTCAGACACCTCAATTGAGTATACTGACAAAATTAAGGAGACAGCCTCAGCCGTCATTCATGAAATTGGGCAATGGCGTAAAAAGGGTGAAATTATTCCTGAGGTTAGTATTTCATCAGCGACTGTTCAAGAAGATACGGAAAAAGATGCTCTGTAACGGTCTGTAAAACGTAGGTGAAACACTGAATACGGTTTGAATTCGTGGCTTCTCCCGTTGGGGTGGAGCCTTTTTATTGATCACTTCCTCGTTTTAGGGTAATCTTTTGGGGTACCTTTTACATTAATACGACATAAGGTATGTAGCAACGGATAGCTTTCCGAGATGAAACAACTCATATTTGAACAAAAAAGGAAGCGGTGTGTACGTGCAGCAAGCGATTGCAATATTGGATTCCGGTGTAGGAGGTTTGACGGTTGTAAAAGAAGTCATGCGTCAGCTTCCACGGGAAAAAATCATTTATTTTGGAGACACTGCGCGCACTCCGTATGGCCCCCGACCATCGGAAGAGGTTAAAAAATTTACAGAGCAAATGGTTGATTTTCTGATTCAATTTGATCCGAAAGTCATTATTATTGCTTGTAACACGGCTACTGCCGCGGCATTGGACTATATAAGCCAAAAGGTATCCATTCCGGTGATCGGAGTCATTCACCCTGGGGCTCGTGCTGCGATTAGCGCGACGGCTACCGGGCATGTCGGGGTGATTGGGACTGTCGGTACGATTCGAAGCGGAGCGTATACAGCTGCGCTCAAGCAATTGTCTCCTTATGTAGACGTGGTGAGCCATGCTTGTCCTGCGCTTGTTCCATTGGTGGAACAAGGGTTATTCCGCTCCAAGACGACATCGCAGGTTGTGGAGGAGACATTGAGACCTATTCAAACGTATCCGATTGATTGTCTGATTCTTGGTTGTACGCATTATCCTTTTTTGAAGGAAACGATTCAAGAAGTCATGGGGCCTGCAGTAAAGCTCATTAGCTCGGCAGATGAAACGGCGCGTGAGACGAGTACCATTTTGTATAACAAAGGCAAGTTGGAAGCTGGGGACGAAACGCCGGTGCATCAGCTTTTTTGTTCCGGCGATCCTGAATTGTTCCAGCGCATTGCCGCACAGTGGCTCGGGGAGCAAATTCGCCAAACGCCTGTCGTCTGGCAAGTCACCAATTTGGATTAACGAGACAGCCGACTTTTTTTGTCATTGGACAAAAGAAGTCGGTTGTTTTGCTTTTCGCTACATCAAGACACGCCGCGTCTGCATAACATGCAGTAAGGCAGATGGAAGGGGCGTAGTAAGATGAGGGAATATATCGTTCAAAAAGGAGATACATTGCACCGGGTCGCCTCGGCTTTTAAACTATCGGCGGATACTTTGATCGTAGATAATCCGTGGGCCGCCACGCAACCCTATCTGATTAGTGGTCAAGTGTTATATATTCGTCCGTCTACGGATCGTAAATACGTTATTCAGCCTGGTGAGTATGCAAGACAGATTGCCAAGCAGTTTGGTGTGGAGCTTGATGAGTTACGGCTAGCCAATCCAGGACTTGCGGAGCATGATTTTACGGAAGGAAAAACTATTGTTATTCCTGAAGACCATCAGGATCAGATTGTACGATTACGTGGAGAATATGGATATGAAGATTTAAAGGAAGACCTAGCGGCCTTGGCCCTCAGATATCCGTTTATTGAAGTTGGCAGCATTGGCACCAGTGTCATGGGGAAGGATATTCCTTATGTACGTATTGGGCAGGGAACCCGTAAAATTCATGCCAATGCTTCTGTTCATGCTAATGAATGGCTGACGACGCCTTGTTTGCTGCGTTTTATAGAGCAATATGCACAAGGGATCGATGGGACTGAAGAACATATAGGGACCTCTCAATGGGTGTATGGAGGTTCTCCGCAGGATTTGCTGGAGCATACATCCCTATGGGTGGTTCCGATGGTCAACCCGGATGGGGTAGAGCTGGTGCAACAAGGTGTACTCCCAACTCATCCGTTGTATCATGATCTCAAAAAGTGGAATGAAGGACGTGCTGATTATCGCGGTTGGAAGGCCAATATTCGTGGTGTCGATCTCAACGATCAATTTCCGGCATATTGGGAAGAAGAGGTACGCAGACGCGGTAAAATAGGTCCGTCTCGACGAGACTATGCAGGACCTGCACCTTTGTCTGAACCAGAGTCCAAGGCGCTTGCCGATCTGACGGAGCGCGAACAGTTCGACATGGTGTTATCCATACACAGTCAGGGACAGGAGATCTATTGGAATTATCGGGATCTAGAGCCTAAGGAGAGCCGAGATTGGGCCTTACGGCTAGCTGCCGCAACAGGGTACCGGGCGGTAAAGCTGGGGGGGAGCGATGCAGGGTACAAGGATTGGTTTATACAGCGATTTGGTAAACCAGGGTTTACCGTTGAAGTCGGTCTAGGTGTAAATCCGCTGCCCACGCGTGATTACGATGATATTGCAGCAGAAGTGGGCATGTTAATGGCAACAGTGCTGTCATGGTGAAAAATTCGGCCTACTGAAACGTATCGAATCATTTGCGCGTATTAGGAGGAACACGTTTTTTATAAGTGTTCCTCTTTACATGTCCCTTCAATGGGGTATATATACTTAGGAGCATTGGAAATGGAGTGAACAACTATGAAGTGGAAAAGATTACTATCTCTCCGTCAATGGTCACATGTATTTCGTCGTATGCCCCGATTTATTACTTCATCAAGGATTCCGCTGGGAGAAAAGTTACTCTTTGCGGTGCCTGTATTGCTCTATTGGGTATTACCTGATGTCATGCCATTTATGCCCATCGACGATATTGGTGTGACGCTATTGCTTATGAATTGGTTTGTCACCCGTGCCGAACGAAAATATCCAGATGTGCTTGAAAAGCAGCATGTACGTGTTCGGTAGATAAGCTTATGAATTTCGTGATTGCGATTTTTCACGATTTTCTTTACAATAGGAATATTGCCTTTTGCTATGCTGAATATAATTGTGGTCTATCGGCTCATGATGATGTTTCAGACGCAGCTGTGCTGCCGTAGTACCTCTTTCCCTCTGGGATAGAGGCTAATTATTTGAGTTGTTGATTTTACCCGCTAGGTTGTGTGGTGTGGATATGTATCCAATGAACCACATTTCATTTAATGAATATGAAGGAGATGAAGTTTGATGAACTGCAAAATTACTCGTAACGCAGCTAAAGTATTGAAACTTGAACTGGATAAGGAAGAGAACCAAGGGAAGAGCCTGCGCGTTGTTATTACTCATGCTCATGGAGATCATGCTCATTACGGGCTGGATTTGGACACGCCTAAAGAAACAGATACTGTCGTATCTACAGATAAAGGCATTGACGTAATTTTGGAAAACGGCCAGCCGCTGCTGGATGGTGTGAAAATTGATTACTTGTACTTCCCCGAAGAAGGATTTGTCATTACTAACCCTTCCCAAGGTAATCACGGCGACCACTAAGCCGGAGCTCGGAGGGATGACAGATGGCCAATGATATTCGCGTATGTGATGAATGCAATCATATCCGCTTGAAAACGATCTTGCCCAAGTTGCAAAAGATGGCACCAGATGCCGAGATCAAAATCGGCTGCAAATCGTATTGCGGTCCTTGTGGGAAACGAGCGTTTGTATATGTGAACGGACGTTATGTGAGTGCGGCCACAGAGGATGAAGTATTGGAGAAGGCTGCGCGCTTTATCAAATAGTTCCAGTACGCAGCATTCGCAATTTTTGAATAGTTCTCCTTCTTCTGATCCATGCTAATGGATGTAGACCACTGCCCAGAAGGAGGAGTGACTCATGGCCCAATATGATTCTAATCTCGACAATCACAGTGTTGAAGCTCAAACACAAAACTCGGTGGACAGGCTACACAATGCCGTCTCTCAGGCATTGTCACATCCGGCTGAGCAACTGATTGAACAGGCGGAGCAATCTCGCACTCATGCGGAACATGCCATACAGCAGGCAAAGGATAGCCTTGGTGACGACTCAGTAGAAGTTGCAGAGGACATGCTTGGTGAAGAGGTACAACGGCTTGAACAAGCTAAAAAAACGTTGCGTTCCTAGCGCAGTCGAGTGACAATCCATATAAAAAAGCACGATCCACAGCACTTACAAGCTGATGGATCGTGCTTTTTTGTTATATACAGGGTGGGTATGCGATCGGCATCCTTAAAAGAGTTCGGGGAGGATGCTATGTTAGCAACCTCCCACAGAAAGTCTATTAGATAAAGAAGGAGTTACTTCTTTGTTTGTGGTTCCCATTCGCGAATAAGATCGTATGTGATAACCTGATCGGATATGTTCAACCGATTGAGAGCTTCGGTATAGCCCGGTCCGCAGGCGTTTACATCTGTAGGCTGGCCTGTATTCAGGTTGTAACAGGTCCCTTTGGAAAATGTACCGTCTTCAGATGGAATGTAGTACACTCGTCCATCGGTGAAAGCACCAGTACGCAGCACAACCATACGAGGCTTCCCGCTAAACAGATCGTTTCCCATAAAATGATATGGTTTTGTAGAAATCCCAAGTAGGTGCATTACGGAAGGCGTCAGATCCAACTGACCTGCCGGTTCCGTATACGTGCCCGCCTGACTTCCGTCAGGAAGATGCACAAGCAATGGCACTTGATTCATGATTTTCTGCATGTCCAGATCCGTAAGTGGCTTGCCTAAAAACTTCTCATACAGTGCTTTGTCTTTAATAGAATTGTCATGATCCCCATAAAACATCAGGATCGTATCATCCCACAGTCCGTCTTTCTTCATCTGATCTACCAATTCGCCCAGTGCTTCATCTACATAATGGACAGATTTCAGATAGTCTCCGAACATGGTACCTTCAAACTCGCCAACGTCCAAATCTACCGCGTCAGGTGACAGGTTGTACGGATGATGGCTGGAGATACCGACCATATAGGCGTAGAACGGCTGCTTAACTTCGGTGGTGAGATCATTGAGCGTTTGACGGAAAAAGGATTTATCTCCTAGGGACCAACCCAGTGGCTCATCTATTTTAAAATCTTTTTTACTGTAGAACTTGTCATAGTTCATTGCCTTATACATGGTGTAACGGTTCCAGAAGCTGCTATCGTACACGTGAAACGCATTGGGACTATACCCAGTATCCTTCAAAATGGAAGGTAACGTATCGAATTTATGGTCCGCATAACGGATAAATACCGAGCCAGTAGGGAGCGGATGCAGCGAAGCATGTGTAGAGAAGTCCGCGTCCGAAGTACGACCCTGCGCAGTCTGGTGAAAATAATTGTTGAAATACATGCTTTCCTTCGTCAGTTTGTCAAAGTTAGGCGTAATCGCTTGACCGTTGATCTGTTTGCCGATAAAAAAGTTCATGAACGCTTCAGCTTGTATGACCATCACGTTTTTGCCCTTATACTTGCCAGATAGATCATTTTTAACCTGAAGCAACTTTTGGTGCTGATTAAACCATTCCTTATCCTTATCGGATTCTGCTTGAGCCAATGTAGGCTGGGGACCAAGGTGATCCTGACCATAGCGGTAGATGTCATATCCATGAAATCCGATCAATCCGGTTACGTTGTACAAGGCCATCGACCACCAGTTGCCGACAAATATGCCAGTTGCCCATGTGGAGGTATAATATTTGATCGGCCCAAATGTCAATACATAGCCAATCAGGAAGGCCAATGCCCCTTTGGAGAAGCGAAGCAGGAACCTCCTTGTGAACGAGCTTCGGGATGCTTCTAAATAAGTATCATTCGTTGTAAGTCGACGTCGTAACGAAGCCACAAATATGACATACGGAATGAATAGAATCCAGTCTGCAAAAAAGAAAATGTCCCACCAGTACATAAGGGATGCGATACTTCCGCCCAGAGAGTCAACTTGTCCGGCTTGAAGTAAGACGGGAATCGTAATGAAATCCTGGAAATACCGATAATAAACCATGTCGGAATAAATGAGCGCGGTGAGCAAAACATCGAGCACCACAAGAGCAATCAAACGTCCGCGACGTGGTAGCCATAAGGTCCAGAAGCTCACAAGTAAAAGAGAACCAATAGCGATGACATAATCCAGCGGATTCATGTCAATATTTTGGGCATGCAAGTTATAGTGAATCAGTACGAGCTTGCCGATCATAAGTACAAAAAACAGACCTAATCCAAAATATCGAGACAGCAGCACTCTGCTGAACGTGTTACCAGTGCGACTTGCACTGGACGTGCGAATAACCAACACTTTACCCCCTCCGGCAGAAATGTTCGGCTAGTATAAACTACATATTAACGTAATGTTAAAACCGAAATGCCTTTAATTATTATAGCGCTCATCTCGCGCATTTCAATGATTAAGTAAAGAAAATACAGCACAAATCAGGCCAGAAGAACGAACAGAGGGTTCGTTTCCTGGCCTAAACTTCATCATATTTAAGGCTGCAACGGCGAAGTATCTTTGCGGCGCGGAGGCAGAGGGCCTAGATACTGATAGTATTGGCATTCAATACGGCCGTTAAACAACTTCCGGCGCTTGTCTGCTTTACGGCCCCAATAATGCTCAAATTGCTTGGTGGAGCTGATGGCAAAGAAGGACCAAGTCTTCATTTCGGCTGCCGTGCGTGCGAGTGAACGGATCAGCTTTTCCACCTCGGATTGCTCGCTCAGTCTCTCGCCATAAGGTGGGTTTGTAATCATCACACCATATTGTCCTTCGAGTCTGACTTTAGTTACAGGCATTACCTTAAGAGGGATGTCTTTAGCAAAGCCTGCTGCTTTTACAGCTGCCTCAGCAACTTGTATGGCATTTGGGTCGATATCGCTACCTGCAATCTCAAAAGGAATGTCATCGCGGGTCAAATCCATCGCTTCGTCGCGAGCCTGATCCCATAATTCTCTGCCAATGACAGGCCAGTCTTCCGAGTTAAAGGTACGTCTCAGGCCTGGCGCAATGTTCCAGGCTTGCATGGCAGCTTCGACCAATAAAGTACCGGAACCGCAGCATGGGTCATAGAATGGTCGGTCAGGGCTCCAGCGACTAAGCTGAATAAGAGCAGAAGCCATCGTTTCTTTGAGAGGCGCCTCTGTAACGAGCTTACGATAGCCGCGTTTGTGCAGTCCTGGACCGGTCGTATCAAGTGTCAGCAATGCACGATCATTCAATAGAATGACCTCAATGACGTAACGAGGGCCATCTTCAGCAAACCAATCTGTGTGGTAGGTTTCCTTGAGCTTCTCTACAATCGCCTTCTTGACGATTCCCTGACTGGCTGGTACGCTACTAAGCTGTGATTTGTGCGAACGTCCCTCTACGGGAAATTCACCATCTACAGGAATCCAATCCTGCCAAGGCAATGCTTTGGTACCCTCGAACAGCTCGTCGAAGGTAGTTGCAGCAAATTCACCCATTTTTATAAGCACGCGGTCTGATGTGCGAAGCCACAGGTTACACCGGCATATATCCATATAATCTCCGGTAAAAACGACGCGGCCATTTTCAACGGTCAGATCTTCGTACCCGAGTTCTCTGAGTTCCCGGGCCACGACGGCTTCAAGTCCCATTGGCGCAGTTGCAATTAGTTGCAGTTGAGTCATTAAACGTATTCACTCCGTCCCCATAATCATGTAAGCTTGGTTCAATCCCTATAGTATAGGTCATTGTACTCGAAGAGACAAATCATTAAGGTAAAAAATTTACGAAGGACATCACGTCCAACCTGCGCTATGATTAAGCAAGAAGGAGAGATGAACCGTGGAAATTACACCAAATATGACGCCTGAACAATATGTAGACCAGCTGGTACAAGAAGATGAAGCACTGCGCAGTATTAGGGAGGCTATCGTTAAAGAAGGTATGCCGGAAGTATCCGTTGCTCATCCTTACGGAAAACTGTTGACCTTTCTAATTGAAGTATCTGGCGCACAGCATGTACTGGAAATCGGCGCATTAGGCGGCTACAGTGGATTATGTCTGGCTCGTGGGCTGGGAGAAAAGGGCCGCATTGTGTCACTGGAGCTGAAAGAAGCGTACGCAGCGCTGGCACATCGACATATGGAAAACAACGGATACGGTGACCGTGTCGAATATCGTATCGGACCCGCAGCGGACAGCTTGAAGGAACTTCAGGAAGAGGGAAGAACTTTCGATTTTTTCTTCATTGATGCAGATAAGGAAAATTACCCAGTGTATCTGGAATATGCGATTGCTCTGGCGAATCCGGGTGCCATTATTGCGGGAGACAACTGTTTCCTTCGCGGACGGACGCTGAATACGGATAAGAACGGCCCTGCCGTCCAGGCCGTGAGACGTTTTAATGAAACGATAGCAACAGATCCACGGCTGGTCAGCACGCTTTTGCCAGCGTACGATGGATTGGCGCTAGCTCGAGTTAAATAGCGTTCATTCCCCATGTATAGCCACATATAAAGAAAGAACCACCTTGTCCACGGCAGCGTGAACAAGGTGGTTCTTGTCTGTTAAGGCAGGCTTGTCTTACCCGAAGGTTATCTTACCTGAAATCAGGCGTAGCCTTACGATCAAAAAGCTTCATGCGTACCCAGAATATGTTGACGATTAACAGGACACCTGACATGATAAACAGTCCTTCGATGCCAATAAACCCGGATAGCACCCCGCCAATGACAGCACCCAGCATATTTCCGAGCGCTAGCGAACTGGTATTGAAGCCGAAAGAACGGCTTTCCATTCCTTCCGGTGTATACGTGCGAATCAACGCATTTACGCTTGGTAGCAGACCGCCCATAAATACACCCATGAAAAAACGGATAATGACAAGTTGCCATACTTCATTGACAAAAGCCTGCGGAATGAGCATAACCGCCGTTCCGAGCAGTGCAATGGTCAAGATCTTGTGCGCCCCTATCTTGTCACTCAATCTTCCAAGGAGCGGTGCAGCAACCATATTGGATACGCCTGTAATAGCCGTAACGAATCCGGCAATCAGCGCAATTCCTTCTGCCGACCCGTACAGTTTTTGCACATATAACGGCAGCAGAGATACCGTACTGATCATGGCAAACTGGAGCAGAAACGTTACGGTGAACAAAGCCGGAAGCTGGGGCGTATGGCTTAGCTCCTTTAATCCGGCAAGAACCGAAATTTGCGGTATGCGTGCAGCTTCCGTTTTGCTGAAATTTTCTTTAACCAGAAACATTGCGATGAGCGAGGCTATAAGAATTAGAGCGCCTGTAATATAAAAGATCGGTCTGAATCCGACCCAATCAGCCAAAAATCCGCCTAGCAGAGGGCCGAGAATCGTGCCAGCCATCTGACCGGATTGCATAATCCCCATAGCGAATCCGGTTCGCTCTTTGGGAGTGGTACCCGACACTAGGGAAATCGATGCCGGATTGAAACCCGAAATCGTACCGTTCAGCAGGCGAAGCGCTAGCAGTTGCCACGGGTGGGTGACCAAACCCATACATCCGATGACCAAAGCCATACCAAAGCCAGAGCGAAGCAGCATGACTTTACGTCCATATCGGTCAGCCAGCTTGCCCCACAAAGGCTGGAACATAAATGAGGTCAAAAAGTTAGCGGCAAAAATAACTCCGGCCCATAGACCAATATCGTGCTCTCCCTTCACATGAAGGTCCTGAGCCAGATACAGGGCGAGGAACGGAGTAATCATCGTAATACCCGCATTGACCAGAAACTGACCGAACCAAAGCACAATGAGATTGATTTTCCACGTCTCCCACGTTTTCAATGTGCTTTCACTTCCTTTCTGCCCATTCTCATCCTGTTGTAAATCCTACTTATCCAAGCATAACTTCTCCGGAGCTTTAAAAAAGCCATTTCTCTAGTATAGCACACTTCATTGAAACTTTATCCAAATGTCATGGGTTTGTCATGGTTTGTTCGAGAGCTGCGGTTGTTACGACTCTTGAAAAAGGGCATAATAAAATATAGTATTTATGATTCGAACTGGAGGCTGAAGTCATGACCTACAATGATACTTTTATCCGCGCTTGCCGCAAGCAAGCTGTGGATCATATTCCCGTATGGTACATGCGGCAGGCCGGAAGGTATGACCCTGAGTATCGCAAAATTAAAGAAAAATACACATTGCTTGAAATATGCCGCCAGCCCGAGTTGGCCGCAGAAGTGACCTTGATGCCCGTGCGCAAGCTTGGGGTGGACGCTGCAATTTTATATTCTGATATTATGAATCCGGTAGCCTCTCTAGGGGTTGATTTTGATATTGTCAAAAATATTGGCCCGGTTATTGATAATCCGATCCGGTCAGCTGCAGACGTAGATAAGTTGCGTCCAATTGATGTGGAACGCGATTTGGGTCATATTTTGGAAACGATTCGTATTTTGGACCGTGAACTGAACGTGCCATTGATTACGTTCGCTGGAGCGCCTTTTACCATTGCAAGCTATTTAATAGAAGGAAGGCCTTCGAAAGGATATATTCGCACCAAAGCGATGATGTATGGAGAGCCTGAGCTGTGGCATCGCCTGATGGATAAGCTAGGAGACATGGTTATTACATACGTGCGAGCCCATATCGCTAATGGCGGTAAGGCTTTTCAATTGTTTGATAGCTGGGTAGGTGCGCTCTCGCCTTATGATTTTCAAACTTTTGTGCTGCCGACTATCACACGTATTTTCCATGAACTATCTGATCTGGATGTACCTAAAATTTATTTTCCGGGCGTAAGCTCTGGTGAATTGCTCCCACACTTGAATGGGTTAAAAGCCGATGTGATTGGACTGGACTGGCGGGTAAGTATACCTGAAGGACGTCGTCGCTTGGGGAACGGTTTTGGTGTACAGGGAAACCTGGATCCTTATGTGCTTACTGCGCCAATCGATGTTATCAAGCAGTATGCGAAAACCATTGTAGATGAAGGCATTTTGGAGCCGGGTTACATTTTCAATCTCGGTCATGGTTTATTTCCTGAGGCCTCGCTAGATAAGCTAAGAGAGCTTACTAATTATGTACATGAGTATTCCCGCTCGGTTTTGTCAAAAAATGAATACATTAGAAATGTTAAGAGGTGATCTGTTAATGAAAACAAAAGTGGGTGTACTGGTCATGTCCTACGGGACGCCGGAGAGTCTGGATCAGGTGGAAGCCTATTATACACATATTCGTCGCGGCAATGCTCCCTCGCCGGAGCAGTTAAAAGAATTAAAGGATCGTTATGAAGCTATTGTAGGCGGTGTGTTTCCGCTGCGGCAGAACACGGATCGGCAGGTTCAAAACTTGCAGGAAACCTTAAATCGGGAAAATCGCAACCCGGACATTGAATTTGTCTGTTATCAGGGACTCAAACATGCCAAACCGTTTATTGAAGACGGTGTGGAAGCTATGGTGCATGATGGCATTCGTACAGCGGTGGGTGTCGTGCTGGCTCCTCACTATTCCGTTATGAGTGTAGGCACTTATATTAAGCGCGCACAGGCTAAGGCACAGGAACTGGATCTAGCCATATCATTTGTGGAGAGCTATTATCTTCATCCAAAGCTGATTAAGACGCTGACTGAGCGTGTAAACGCCAAACTGGCGCTTTTTGAAGAAGCTGGAGCCAAGCGGGATGAGGTTCGTGTTCTGTTTAGTGCGCACAGCTTGCCTGAACGGATTTTGGCTATGGGTGATCCTTATGTTGAGCAATTAATGGCTACATCGCAGGCTGTTGCGGACAAGGCGGGAATTACCAACTGGCAGTTTACGTGGCAAAGCGCCGGTCGTACAGCAGAGCCATGGCTGGGGCCAGACATTTTGGATACCATGCACAGTCTTAAAGAGGAGCAAGTGGAGTATGTGCTGGCTGCGCCAGTTGGCTTTGTTTCTGATCACTTAGAGGTGTTATACGATCTGGATATTGAAGCACAGGCGTTAGCGAAGGAATTGGATATGCGTTTTCAGCGTATTGATTCACTCAACAGTGATCCACTGTATATGGAGACGCTTAGTGATGTCATCATAGACCAATGGAAAAAGGGATGAGGACATAATGGAGCAAAAGTTACGTAATATTGTAATTGTAGGCGGAGGCTTGACCGGGCTTAGCACTGCTTTTTATACACGAAAAATGTACAAAGAAGCTGGCTATACACCTCGAATTACGTTGGTGGAGAAAGCTTCCGTGCTGGGCGGGAAAATTGAAACGCTGCATAAAGATGGTTTTGTAATTGAAAAGGGGCCAGATTCCTTTCTGGCCCGTAAAACGGCCATGATAGACCTGGCAAAAGAGCTGGAGTTGGATCATGAACTGGTGAGCACAAATCCTGAGGCTAAAAAGACATACATTTTGCATGAAGGACAGCTTCATCCGATGCCTCCTGGGCTGGTGCTGGGGATTCCAACAGAGCTGAAACCTTTTTTGCGCAGCGGCTTGATCTCTCTAGGCGGGAAAATGCGGGCTATGATGGATTTTGTCATTCCGCCTCGCCGTGTACCGGGAGATGAGGCGTTGGGTGATTTTATTGAACGCCGACTGGGCAAAGAAGTGCTGGAAAATGTAACCGAGCCACTGCTGGCGGGGATTTATGCTGCCAACATGAAGACGCTAAGTTTGCAGGCGACCTTCCCACAATTTGCTGAGGTAGAGCAGCAGTACGGAAGCCTCATTCACGGGATGATGACAGGCCGAAAACCAGCTGAAACACATACAGGTACGAAAAAAAGCGCCTTTTTGACCTTCCGTCAAGGCTTGCAAAGTTTGGTGCATGCGTTGCTGAATGATTTGTATGACTGTGATTTACGCACCGGAATTGCTGTTACAGAATTCACAAAGACCACGGAAAGTGGAGACAGCCCATATCGCGTTATGCTGGATAATGGAGAGACGCTGGAGGCGGATGATATTTTTGTAACGACTCCCAACTTTGCTGCTGCGCCGCTATTGCGAGATCATGTCAATGTGGCTGCACTGGAAGCCGTTAATTATGTCTCCGTAGCAAACGTGGTCATGGCCTTCGATAAAAATGATATTGAGAATGTCTTTGACGGTTCTGGTTTTCTGGTCCCTCGCAAAGAAGGACGCAGCGTGACCGCTTGCACATGGACGTCTGCCAAGTGGCTACATACTAGCCCGGATGATAAGGTGCTGTTGCGCTGTTATGTAGGGCGAGCAGGAGCTGAAGACACTGTAGAGTTACCGGATGATGAGCTGATTGCACTGGTACGTAAGGATTTGAAAGAGATGATGGGAGTTACAGCAACTCCGCTGTTCACGGAAATTACACGTCTTCGCAATTCCATGCCGCAATATCCGGTAGGGCATCCGCAGGCTATAGCTGATTTGCGGGAAGAGTTACGCACTGCCATGCCGGGAGTGTATGTGTTGGGTGCTGGCTATGATGCGATTGGTTTACCGGATTGCATCCGTCAGGCTAAGGAATGGGCCTCCCATGCCGTCCAAACGACACAGCAGGAAGCGGTCAAGGTACAGGTGTAAATGTTCAATGATGAACCCTTCGCGATCCAGGCGAGGGGTTCTATTTATATTGAAATTTGATATATAATGGAGAAGGTGTAAAATTCGCCAGCTAATAAAGAAGTTATGCATATGTAATAGCATAGAAGGAGTGAAGAATGTACCCTCCCAGATCACAGAGAAATGAAGGTCGCAAGAAAGCAAGAAAACCAAAAATAGGCAAGGCTTGGATTATTACGAATCTGGTCCTGCTGCTTATGATCGTAGGTCTTTTCGGTTATTATTACATATTTGAACACGACAACAGTGGCTCTCTTGCGGAAAATGCCGGGTATTCGCAAACGGAGAAGAAAATCCAAACGGAATCTGCTAGTGAAGAGCGGTCTACTCCCTCGGTCAGTGAAAATGTTACAGACTTGTCAAATAAACAGCTGGACGAAGGCTCCCATGCAGATAAGCAATTTGCTGACGATGAAACGAAGCAATCTGCTGCTTCAGACACAAGCCATCGTCCCGCGACAACGTCTGACACAAATGCTCCCGAAGGCAGCTCTTCAGGAGCAAAATTATCCTCGGGGAAAGACGGGCAAGCAGGGAACGATACGTCCAATAAGGAATACGACGGTAATCCATCCGCGGATAAGGGAGGAACGGAGGATGTAAAAAGATCCAAAACAGACGGTGCAGATTCTCCGACAGTCACGCTTCACTTTGTAGGGGATGTGCAATTTTCCGGTAAAGTTGAGCAGCGATTGGAACAGAATGGGTTTGAGTTTCCGTATCAATATCTCGGAAACTTGTTTCATAAAGACGATCTGACGATTGCCAATCTGGAAACGCCCGTGACAACGAATGGTGTGGGTGCGTTAAATAAAACGTATGTGTATAAATCTTCGCCCAAGGCGTTAACTGCGTTGGCTGCGGCAGGGATAGATGCTGTCAATTTGGCCAACAATCACATTTTGGATCAGGGCACAGGCGGATTACTGGATACACTGAAGTATCTGGATGAAAAAGGTATAGCCCATGCTGGAGCCGGACGTAATGCAAAAGAAGCGTATGCGCCGCATTATTTTGAACGTAAAGGGATCAAAATTGCGTTGTTGGGGACTACACGTGTCATGCCTGAAGCCAACTGGAATGCGGGCGCCAAACTGCCCGGTGTAGCAGGAGCCTATGATTCGTCCGCTATCGTAAAGTCCATCCGTGAGGCACGAATGCAGGCCGATCTGGTGATTGTCATTGCCCATTGGGGGAAGGAGCGCGCTACTGCACTTGAGCCCCATCAGACCGAGTTATCGCATGCTTTTATTGATGCTGGAGCTGATCTTGTCATTGGCGGTCATCCACATGTGCTTCAAGGGATGGAGCAATATAAAGGTAAATGGATCGCATACAGCACAGGCAATTTTATTTTTTCTAAATCAACGGTGCCAGCCACTTGGGATACAGCCATATTTCAGGCAACCTGCACCCGAAAAGGGGCTTGCGAAATGAAGCTGACCCCTTACCGGGCGGAGCTAGGTCAACCGATTCCATTGAAGGATACGGAGGCCAGCAAAATTTTGCAGAGAGTGGCGGCACTGTCACCGGGAAATGTCTCTATAGGGACGGATGGTACAGTAAGCGCTCAATAGAAGCTCGAAAAGAAATTTTTTATATGGGAATTGACGGAACGATCGTATGAAGGACTCCTTTGTGGATGGAGGTCATAACAAGATGAATCATTTGTGCGTGGCTCACCGCGGTTTTTCGGGGATTGCTCCCGAGAACACGATGGCAGCCTTTAAGCTTGCGTTGAAGCAGCCATTTGTACACTGGATTGAGCTGGATGTACAGCTGTCAAAGGACGGTGTTCCGGTGGTAATTCATGATTTTACGCTGGAGCGCACGACGAATGGTATAGGGAAAGTAAAGGATTCAGACTGGAAAGCATTGCAACAACTTGATGCTGGTAGCTGGAAAAGTGCAGAATACCGTGGAGAAATGATCCCTTCCCTCGCACAGGTACTGGATTTATGTCGTGGCCGCGTATCACTCAATATTGAGCTTAAAACAGCGGGAGATATGTATCCGGGACTGGAGAAAGCCGTACTCCGTGAAATTGTGATGAGAGGGATGGAGGGAGAGGTGGTATTAACCTCTTTTGAGCGTGCCGCAGTACGCCGGGCTAAGGAGCTGTCTCCTGAGATCCGTACAGGATTGATTATCGATGCGCGTCCAGATGACTTGGCAAAGCAACTGGAGCAGCTACAATGCACTTTTTTATCCATGGGCTATCCGCGTTTGGATCGAAACCTGATGAAAGATCTCACTGGCCGCGGTATTACTGTCATGGCGTGGACGGTGGATGACCGCCGTATAATGCGGAAATTGTCCTCATTGCATCCTGAATTGATGATTTGCACTAATTGGCCGGATCGCTGGGAGCAGGTTTTTTTGCTTTCCAAGCACCGGATGTGGCACTATATACGTAAACTTATTCGTTAATCAATTGGACTACATACGCGGGAAGGGTGACGGATCGTGATGAACGTGGATATTCGTAATGTTTACTGTGTTGGGCGCAATTATAAGCTGCATGCGGAGGAGCTGGGTAATGAGGTTCCCGCAGAACCGATGATTTTTTTGAAGCCGTCTCATGCGGTTGTGCCGCTGGATGGCGCCACGCTGGAGCTTCCTCAGGGGCAGGGAGATATTCATTTTGAGACTGAGCTGGTCGTGGCTGTAGGACGTAAATACGAACCAGGCATGTCTGCAGATACGTGTCTGAACGCATTTGCATTCGGCATTGATTTTACCCTGCGTGATGTACAAAGTGTTCTCAAGAAAAAAGGCCATCCATGGACCGCCGCCAAAGGCTTTAAATCGTCTGCTCCCGTGACACCATTCCTGCCTTTAGAAAAATTGGACATGCTGGAGCAGCAGGATTTTTCCTTGCTCAAAAATGGACAGGAAGTCCAGCGTGGACATGTTAAAGATATGATTTTTTCTATCCAGCACATCGTCGAATATATAGCGACTCATTATGGGCTGGGTGAAGGAGATATTATTTTTACAGGTACTCCAGCAGGAGTAGGGCCTACAGCAAGCGGGGATCGCTTTGAGCTTTTCTGGGGGAGTGATCGTCAGGGGAGCTTCACCATCGCATAAACTTGTGAACGGCATTCATGGATGAGGATTAAAAAAGGGAATGTTCTTGGTAGTTGGGAAATAAAGAGCGATTCCCTTAGAAAAGCATTGTGAAGGCCGTGTCCTGTGCCAAAGCATGGGACACGGCTTTTATATAAGTGTAGAGCATTGTACAATAATATACAGAACGAAAAAAGAAAAACGGAGATTCATTTCAAAAGCGGAGGTATATCATGGACTGGATCATCGGATTGCTTTGTGCTGCTGTGGTGGCCGGAGCTGCATTTTATAAAAAATCCTTAACCTTATCTGGCTTTGCCACGGCTGTACTGATGGGAACCGTATATTATGGGGCGGGTAACCTGTTCTGGTTCGGCACATTGCTCTTGTTCTTTATCACGTCGACCCTCCTGTCGAGGTTCAAAAAGGAGCGCAAGGCTGAGCTGGAAAAATCGTATGCCAAAACCGGAAACCGGGATGCAGGCCAAGTATGGGCCAATGGGGGATTAGGTATGCTGCTATGCCTGGGCTATGCGATATGGCCTCATGTTACGTGGCAGCTGGCTTTTGTCGGTGTCATGGCTACGGTAACATCCGATACGTGGGCAACGGAATTTGGCAGCCTGAGTCGTAGGCCACCCCGTTCGGTGCTTAACGGGAAGGTGCTGGCACCCGGAACCTCAGGTGGAGTATCTGTATTGGGAACGGTTGCGGCCTTGGCTGGGGGTGTACTGATCGGCATAGGTGCATGGGGCTTTGGACACGCCATTGGAACGCCGAGCTTGCCGTTATGGATATGGGCACTGGTTGGAGGTATATCCGGTAGCGCCGGGGCCTTTGCTGATTCCTATCTAGGTGCTACGGTGCAAATGATGCGTTCCTGCACGGTTTGCGGACGGGAAGTAGAAGTAGACTCACATTGTGGACAAACGACGGTCTATGTACGAGGCTGGCGTTGGATGAGCAATGATCGGGTGAATAGCATTAGTTCTATTTTCGGAGGATTGGTCGCTCTTGCAGGTATTTTTTTTATACTTTGAACACGGAGCTGGAGATCATTACAAGGAAAAAATTGTTATAAGAATTGACCGTGTTTCAATCCTTGTATAAGGAGGTGCTAAGATGGGCGATATACAAGGAGATAAATATGAAGCTATTTTGGACGCCGCTTACACCGTCTTTGGCACCAAAGGCTTTTATGAAAGCAAAATTTCCGAGATTGCAGAACAAGCGGGAGTTGCCAAAGGCACAGTATACTTGTACTTTAAAAGCAAAGAGCAGCTATTTACAGCAGTCACACGTAGAGATTGCGAGCAATACCTAGCCGAAATGCAAGGCGCATTAATCAATCGTACTTTGGGAGAAGGACTGCTGCGGATGGCAAATTTGCATCTGCACTACTATTTCAAGCGCAAGCAGCATACTAAATTATTTTTTATGACCCCCAACAGTGACCCCGACCTAATGGAGTTTATGTGGGGATTTATCCAGGACTATACTGATTTGGTCAAAAATAAACTGGCGTCAGAGGGTGTACAGCAGTCTGAGTTTCATGCGAAGGCATTCATTGGTATGTTGGAACGCCTAAAAATGGATATTTTATTGAATAAAGATTTCCGCGAATGTGACGTAGATCAGACGGCTGAATTAGCGGCGAACTTATTTATGCATGGCTGTAAAGCCGGGGTACAAAAATCCTGACATCTTGTTGCTAAAAAACCGTACTGACTTCGTTCAGGTAACGGTTTTTTTAATCATTGGCTGTGTCTGTGTTAAAATAAACAGGATGCATCACAAATTGGGGAAGAGTAGGGAATCCGTATGAATATTATGACCGTTGAACATATAACGAAAAGCTATGGCGAGAAAATGTTGTTTGAGGATGCTTCCTTTGGTATGGATGAACGTGACAAAATAGGGGTCGTCGGTGTAAATGGTACCGGCAAATCAACGTTTTTACGGGTAATTTCCGGCTTAGAGCCGCCAGATGATGGCAATATTGCAGTGAACAACGATGTGCGAATTCAGTATCTAGCACAAAATCCGGAGTTTGATCCCGAAATGAAGGTACTCCAGCATATTTTTCATGGCAACCAGCCTGAGATGAAAGCGGTGCGTGAATATACGGAAATCATGGAGTTGTTGGAGTTAAATCCGGGTAGCGAGGAGCTTCAAAACCGTCTATTGCGAGCAAGTCAGCAAATGGATACGTTCCAGGCATGGCAGCTGGAGAGTGAGGCCAAAAATATACTTACCCGACTGGGGATCACCCAGTTTGAGTCTCGTATGGGCGTTCTATCCGGCGGGCAGCGTAAGCGGGTGGCTTTGGCGGCGGCTTTGATCCAACCCTGCGAGTTGCTCATTCTGGACGAGCCTACAAACCATATTGATAATGAGTCTGTTGAATGGTTGGAGCAGTATTTGCAAAAAAGACGTGGTGCGTTGTTAATGATCACGCATGATCGCTATTTTCTGGATAGAGTTGCAAATGTCATGCTGGAGCTGGATCATGGCCGCCTTTTCCGTTATGAGGCTAACTATACCCGTTTTCTGGAGTTGAAGGCAGAACGTGAGGAGCGGGAAGCGTCTACGGAACAAAAAAGGAAGAACTTGCTGCGTAATGAGCTGGCCTGGATTCGTCGTGGAGCAAAGGCTCGTTCCACCAAGCAGAAAGCGCGTATTGATCGATATGAGCAGCTTAGGGATCAGCAACCGGAAGCTCGTTCTGGATCTGTAGATATGTCCGTTGCCTCCACACGTCTGGGTAAAAAGATATTGGAGATTGAGCATCTGTCCAAATCGGTAGATTCTCGTAAGCTGATACAGGATTTGAGCTACATTGCGGTTCCTGGTGATCGTGTTGGTATCCTAGGTCCTAACGGTAGTGGGAAATCCACCCTGCTCCAAATGATTGCACAGCGTGTAGAACCGGATTCCGGCAGTGTTGTCCTGGGGCCGACCGTGAAGATAGGATATTTTACTCAGGAACATCAGGAAATGAACGAATCATTACGTGTCATTGAATATATTAAGGAAGAAGCCGAAGTGATTCGTACAGCAGACGGTTCGACGATTACAGCAGCACAAATGCTGGAGCGTTTCCTGTTTGCACCAAGCGCGCAATGGACGGTTATTTCCAGGCTGTCCGGGGGCGAAAAACGGCGCTTGTATCTGCTTCGTGTTCTGATGTCGGCACCGAATGTGCTATTGCTGGATGAACCAACAAATGATCTGGATATCCAAACCCTTTCCGTTTTGGAAGACTATCTGGATGAATTCCCGGGCGTGGTGTTTATTGTTTCTCATGATCGCTATTTCCTGGATCGGACAGTGGACAAAATACTGGCGTTTGAAGGGGACGGACAGGTACGTGTACATGTAGGCGACTATAGCGAGTATGCAGAATGGATCAGTAAAAATGCTCAATCTTCTGTGAATACGTCTGTCTCGACGAGTACGGTTTCCTCGAATCGCTCTTCCGCGCCTAAGTCTGCGGGTCCTTCCGATTCAGTCAAGGAGACAAGTAAAACTAAGCTTAAATTCACCTTCAAGGAACAGCGGGAATATGAGCAAATTGATGAGCTGATTGAACAAGCCGAACAGAAGTTGGCCGACATTCAGCGGCAGATGGAAGAGTCTTTCAGTGATTCAGCACGACTACAGGAGCTCATGGCTGAGCAAGCAAAGGCCGAACAGCATCTGGAGCACCAAATGGAACGCTGGACCTACCTGAATGAGCTAGCCGAGCAGATTGAACAAAGTAAATCTTAAAAATACAGAAGCAAGTCACCATTCAGAGTGGGGGCTTGCTTTTTTTATCGAATTATTAATACGTTTTTCATATTAAAAGCGAGTGAATTATATATTTCTAATATTAAATTACAGTGGGTATAATGGATTGCAGATGGAGGGGAGGAATTGAAAATGGAATATCGTAAACTTGGAAAAAGTGGTTTGATGGTAAGTGAGATCGCATTGGGAAACTGGATCACCCACGGTGCTCAAGTGGATGATACCATAGCGCAAGCCTGTGTAAACGCTGCATTAGACTCAGGGATTACCACGTTTGATACCGCTGATGTGTATTCGGATACCCTGGCGGAAACGGTTTTGGGTCATTCTTTAAGGGGAATACGCCGTGAAAGTATTGAATTATGTACTAAGGTTTTTCATCCCACAGGTACCGGACAGAATGATAAAGGGCTGTCTCGCAAACATATCATGGAGGCCTGCCATGCTTCTCTTCGACGCCTACAAACGGATTATATTGATGTATATTATGCACACCGTTTTGATCCAACCGTATCGCTTGAAGAAACTTTTTTGGCCTTATCCGACTTGGTGCGGCAAGGGAAGGTTTTGTATGTAGGAGTAAGCGAGTGGACAGCAGAGCAGATTAAGCAAGGAGCTGCTCTGGCTAGGGAATTAAAGGTCCCATTCGTGGCAAGTCAGCCCCAATATTCCATGCTGTGGCGTGTCATTGAAGCTGAAGTGATTCCCGCTTGTGAGCAGGAAGGGATTGGGCAGGTGGTTTGGTCACCTCTGGCACAAGGTATCCTTTCTGGTAAATATACAGCAGACAAGCCGTTACCCGAGGGTTCACGAGCTTCTACGACAGCAGGGTCACCATTTTTCGAACGTTTGGCTGGACAATGGTTACGTAAAGAAGTCCTTTTGGCAGTAAAGAAAATTCAGCCGATTGCAGAAGAATGCGGACTGACGCTGCCCCAGCTTGCAGTCGCATGGGTTTTACAAAACCCGCAAGTGTCCTCAGCTATTATCGGTGCTTCCAAGCCCGAGCAGGTTAAAGAGAACGTAAAAGCTGCGGGTGTCCGTCTAGATGGGCAGGTCATGAGACAATTGGATAGCGTTTTAAATGGTATTGTTGAACGTGATCCGAGAAAAACAGGTTAAGATATACGATCAAGGAGATTTACATGTCTAACTCTTCGTTACAAGCTGTTTCTTCAACCACTTCCAGAAAATGAGTCAGAACAGTTTCATGTGCACCTGTTTTCCATGCAGCATAAAGTGGGATGGACGGAGACTCTTCTTGAAATGAACGAAATACGACATCACTGCGTTGAAAGACAGATACGGAAGAGGGGACAATGGAGATACCTATACCCGCCGCTACCAAGTTAACGATCGTATACATTTGAACGGCTTCCTGTACGATTTGAGGCTGAAATCCGTGTTGTCCGCAAAAGTCGAGTATGAGATTATGAAAAGAAGCTCCCATATGAGGCGGAGACAGGATAAAAGATTCGTCCGCTAAAGAACGTAAAGACAAGGTTGAATGGTGGGCTAACGGATGTGTCTGAGGAAGAACGGCCATGAGTGATTCGTTGGTGTAAAGACGAGAAGTGATATGTATAGATGGATCTGCACTGCGCAGGAAGCCCACATGAACTTTGCCATCGTGTATGGCTTTTAGTTGTTGGGCAGATGTCATTTCAAATAACGTAAGCTTCACATCTGGGAAGCGCTCTTGGAATTTCTTCAAGGCATTAACCATCAGACTGCCAGAGGCTGAATCTACAAAAGCGATGGATAATTGTCCGAATTTCCCCTGACTTGCAAGCTGTGTGATCTTAATAGATCTTTCCAATTGAGCAACCATATTTCTGGATTCTTCTAAAAATATCGCTCCTGCTGACGTAAGTCGAACTTGTCTTTTGGTTCGTTCCAAAAGCTTCACACCAAGCTCTTCTTCAAGGCTTTGAATTTGTTGGCTCAAGGGAGGTTGGGTGATATTCAGTTTTTTCGCAGCACGGTTAAAATGCAGTTCTTCCGCTACTGCGATAAAGTAACGTAGTTTTTTCAGATCCATAGCTGTGATTTCCTTTCACTAAGCCTTCACCGACCTATTCTCCAGTGGAACAGGTCGGTTTTTATCGTTCGAATTAAACTGTCACATAAGCTGCAAGCAGACGTGCAGTGTTCACCACGGCCTGCTTGTGCGTGCGCTCCATTGCATGGGAGGCGTGTACGCCAGGGCCGATCAAAGCAGCACGGATGTTATTACCTGCTCTTAGTGCAGCCGAAGCGTCCGAACCGTAGTGCGGATAAATATCTACAGCATACGGAATATTCAGCTCTTTGGCCAGTTCAATCAGACGGGTCGTCATATTATAGTCGTAAGGCCCGGAGGAATCTTTGGCACAGATAGAAACATCCGTTTCCTTGCAGCTCAGATCTTCACCCATACAGCCCATATCGACAGCTATCATCTCACTGATTCCTTCAGGTATGTAAGCCGCTCCGTGCCCCACTTCCTCATAGTTAGAAATGAGCAATTTAACGGTATGTCGAGGCTTCCAGTTTCCATGTACAGCAGATTCCAGTAGACCAAACAGTGCAGCTACACTAGCTTTATCATCCAGATGCCGTGACTTGATAAATCCACTCGGTGTTACGACTGGACGCGCATCGAACGAAATAAAATCGCCCACCGCAATACCGAGCTGAAGCACGTCTTCTTTTGACTCAACAAGCTCGTCAATCCGAACCTCCATGTGGCTCTCCTTGCGCTCAAAGCTTCGTGCATCATCATAGACGTGCACGGATGGATGGCTGGACAGAATAGTACCCGTATACGTTTGTCCGCTTCGGGTATGAATAAGGCAGTATTCGTTCTCAATGCTGTTCATCATGAAACCGCCGACGGATGTCAGACGTAGGGTGCCTTGTGCTGTAATCGAACGTACCATCGCGCCCAATGTATCCACATGTGCGCTCAGCGCCACCGTACGGTCCGTTTCCTGACCTTCCAGAGTCAAGATGGCACCGCCTTTTGCATTCCATTCGATGGGTACCCCGAGGCTCTCAGCTTCCTTATGAATCAGCTCCATCACATGGTGTGTGTACCCACTGGGACTGGGCGTGTTCAGTAGCTGATTTAAAAAGTTCATCATATAATCTTCATTTAATTGAATCGTCATTTGTTGCTCCTCCTCATTTGGACAACCGATCAGGGTTAGAGGACGGTTGCTCTATATCTTGGTCGAAAGTAGACCCTGTGCTGGAAGACCCAGTCGTGTCATAGGTCACATCCGCGTTTGCTTCCACCGTGGATGTGTGCTCTTCTTGTAATGTATGAAGCTGAGTAGTCAGACGTTTAATCTCTCTCTGAAGCCTATATTGGCGGAAAATACCGAAAGAACCGACAATAAGTCCACCTAGAAGAGTGCAACCAAGAATAAGCAGAATCAAAGGAATGCTAACCATACTGAATAGAAGGTTCACTTGAACCGAATTCACATTAATAACAGCAAATACAGCTGTTAACAGAGCAATAACAAGAGCTGCGATCAAAGACCATTGTGTTTTCAAAATGCCACCTCCTCCCGTTACATTATAAAATCCCTTGCCCGCCATGGACAAGGGATTTATCCGTGCATCATTTCAATGCTGGATTTTAAGTGCGCACGGTTTTACTTTCCTTCAGTTAGCTTTTCCATTTCTGTAATGACTTCTTCGAATACGCTCATCGCTTCGCGGATCGGCTGCGGAGAGGACATGTCAACACCAGCTTTTTTCAAAATATTAATTGAATAATCACTGCCACCGCTCTTTAAGAAGCCCAAGTAACGATCAACGGCTGGTTGGCCTTCTTCCAGAATCTGTTTCGAGAAACTAGTTGCTGCCGAGAAGCCAGTAGCATATTTGTAGACATAAAAACTGTTATAAAAATGAGGGATCCGTGCCCATTCCATTTCAATGTCTTTGTCTACCTTCATGCCAGGCCCGTGATATTTCACATTCAGATCATAGTAAATCTCCGATAAAAGCTGCGGTGTAAGGGATTCCCCCTGTTCAGCGCGTTCATGTACAATTTTCTCAAATTCCGCAAACATGGTTTGACGGAATACCGTTGTGCGGAATTGATCTGCATAGTAGGTGAGAAGGTACATTTTCTCTTTCGGATCGGTTGATTTGTTCAGCAAGTAGTCCATTAGCAACGCTTCATTGGTTGTGGATGCCACTTCAGCCAGGAAAATGGTGTACTGTGCATCTCTATACTTCAATGCGTTGTCTGAATAGTACGAATGCAACGCATGCCCCATTTCATGAGCAAGTGTGAACATGCTGTTCAGGTTGTCTTTATGATTCAGCAGCACATATGGGTGGGTACCATAAGCTCCCCAACTGTATGCACCAGTACGTTTGTTTTCGTTTTCGTATACATCGATCCAGCGCTCATCATAGCCTTTTTGCAGCGAAGCGAGATAGTCCTCGCCCAGTGGCTTAAGGCCTTCTTTTGTTTGCGTTTTGGCGTCTTCATACGTAATGTCCATCTTGTATTCGTCCACAAGCGGAGCGAACAAATCATACATATGGAGCTCATCCACACCTAACAACTTTTTACGCAGTTTGATGTAACGATGGAGCAGGGGTAAGCTTTCATGAATGGTGTCAATGAGATTCGTGTACACTTCCTTCGGAATATTGTCACCGTACAGTGACATTTCCAGTACAGAAGGGTATTTGCGAACACGAGAATAAAAAATATTCTTGTTTACATTGGCACTTAGTGTAGAAGCAATTGTATTTTTATTTTTGGCATATGTGTCATATACCGCTTTAAAAGCACGTTCGCGTACTTCGCGGTGCGGACTTTCGAGGAATTGAATGTAGCTGCCATGAGTCAGCTCAACCTCTTTGCCGTTCTCATCCTTAATTTTTGGAAACTTCAGATCAGCGTTGTTGAGCATGCCAAAAATCGTTTGCGGGGCTTGAGCCAGATTGCCAACCTGAGCGAGCAGCGCTTCTTCTGTCTTCCCCAAAATATGTGCTTTTTCCCGCTTCATTTCTTGAAGTGTAAACCGATAATCTGCAAGCTTTGGATCTTCAATGAAGGCATCAAGCTGATGATCCGGCAGTGCCAAAATTTCAGGCGTCACAAAAGAAAGAGACTCGCTAACCTCAACGCCTAATTTTTTTGCTTTTTGCGAAAGACCCTGGTATGTAGGTTCAGCTGTATCCTCATCATGATGCAGATGTGCGTACACATATACACGCTCGGTTTTAAGCGACAATTCATCTTCCAATTTAAAACAGCTGCCAATCGACTCTGCTGAATTGAGCTTGCCTTGGAATTGTTCAGCCTTTTTGGCTAGTTGTTTGACTTCTTCGTATTCTTGATCCCATGCTTTGCGGTTAGGAAACAAATCTTCCAGTTTCCATGTATTTTCCACTGGCGCATCAGCGCGTTTTACAATTTCACTCATGGAGAGCCTCCTCTGATCGAACGTAATGTGGGGTAGGGCTGCGGCAGTAAGGGACGGATGCCAAAACGAAGAAACCGCCACGCTTACCGTAAGCAGCAGGGCAAGAGGTTTTACAGGATGCATGTAACGGCAGATCCTCCTTATACCATGGCTTGTTATGCCATAGTATGACCTCTTACGCCCGAAAGTATAATTTTCCTTACTGTGGGTTGGAACCTATATTTAATAAGCTGTATACAATAAGATAAAAGGCAAGGCAAACCATGATTACAGCAGTGAGGGCCATCCACTTTTTGAGAGGAGTCGGTATCGTATCACGCTTCATGATCAGCACTCCGCCCAGCGTGAAGGCCAGAATAATGAAGATGAGATAGCTGTTGGACACCATGAATAGGCTAGACCTGTTTGAAAGCGTTCATGATCCGCTGCCACTCTTCCTCATTATCTTGAAAGGACTGCTTGGGAAACCGATTTTGAGCCCAATGCATCAGCGCCGGACGGCTTAAAAACGTGTGGGCTTCCTCGCCCCAATCATCGGATATTTCCCGTAGAACGATGTAACGGCCCTGCACCTCGACAGTCATCATGTTCCAATTGTCTTTTTTGTATATTTCGTGTTTTTTCATCATATGCATGTCTCCGATTTTATAGATGTTTTGGTTCATGATACCGCAGTTTCCGCCGCAAAAGCAAATCATTCCAGCCCGAAAAACCAGGAAAAACATCAATTGCATTGTGAAAAAGCATGAAGTATAATATGGATATTCGCCATAGATGGCGGTATTTTTAGGAGGTTGTTCACTTGAAAGGTACAGTTAAATGGTTTAACGCAGAAAAAGGTTATGGCTTCATTCAAATGGATGGTGGCGAGGACGTATTCGTACATTTCTCCGCAATCCAAGGCGACGGCTTTAAAACTTTGGAAGAAGGTCAAGCGGTTGAATTCGAAATTACTGAAGGTAACCGTGGACCCCAAGCAGCTAACGTAATCAAACTGTAAGTGTAACTGAATTGTAAGAATGGTTCCGTTTCTACGGATGTCTTATATATTACGGTTAAACTATGAATTGAGAGCGCAGTTCCTTACATTTAAGGGACTGCGCTTTTTTGCGTAAATACGTTTATGATATGAGAAGATTGAGCAGGAATAGGGTATTATACGTAATAAAACTAGGCAGAAGACATCTTAATTGAAGGAGTTGAGAAAATGAGTGCAGCAGAGGCTAGTCGTAAGCCTTCCCTGATTGAAGGTCCTATTGCCAAAACGCTGTTTATGTTCTCTTTGCCGATGCTGTTCGGAAACATTCTGCAATCCCTGAATGGAACGATCAATTCGATCTGGGTTGGAAAGTTTCTGGGAGAAGCCGCATTGACTGCCGCTTCCAACGGAAATATTATAATGTTTTTTCTTATCAGTTCGATTTTTGGCGTCACCATGGCGGCCACCATTATGATCGGACAAAATATCGGAGCAGGAGACGTAGCTGAAACCAAGCGTGTAGTAGGTACAAGTGCAGTTTTTTTTCTGGTGCTCGCTTTTGCTATAGGTATTATCGGATTTTTGAGTTCGCCTTGGATTCTTCATGTACTCAATACACCTGCCGAATCGGTGGATATGGCGATCACGTATACACGTATTATTTTCGCAGGTATGCCCTTTTTGTACGGCTATAACTACATAATGACCGTAATGAGAGGCGCTGGAGATTCCAAAACACCATTTTATTTTCTAATCGTTTCTGTCGTACTGGATGTACTACTCAACCCGCTGTTAATATTCGGATGGGGACCGATTCCTGCTATGGGCATTGGAGGCTCCGCTACTGCTACCCTGATCGCTCAAGGGATTAGCTTTGTGTTGATCCTCATTTACCTATATCGAGTAAAATATTTTTTGCGCATTACTTCTTCAGAGCTTCATTTACTCAGATTTGATTGGAAGATTATTTGGACCCTAATCCGTAAGGGAGTGCCGATGGGGTTGCAAATGATTGCTGTCTCCACCAGCGCGATTGCTTTAATGAATCTGATTAATGGCTACGGAACAGTGGCAGCAGCAGCTTATACAGCAGCCAATAATTTGTCCAGCTATGTGCAGATGCCGGCAATGGCGTTAGGTGCAGCTGTATCTTCCTTTGCCGCTCAAAATATCGGAGCCGGACGTTGGGATCGAGTGCGCATGACAACCTGGATTGGGATTGTGTATAATTTTGTGTTGACTGGTGGAGCTGTGGTATTAATTTACATGTTTAACCGTCAGGCCTTGCTCATGTTCCTTCCTTCTACGGGGGGTGCATTGGAATTGGGCATGCGGATTAATCTGATCACTTTGTGGTCTTTTGTTATATTCGGTGTTACCAATGTCATTACAGGTGTTGTTCGATCAACGGGTTCCGTAATGATACCGCTTTTAATTACCATTATTTCATTATGGGGCATTCGTATACCTTTGGCCTATGCATTTGTCGATGAGTATGGTCTAGATGCTGTATGGTGGAGTTTTCCTGTTGGTTTTGCTATCTCTGCCGTAGCAGTCATTTTCTATTATGCTTTCGGGAAATGGAAGCAGGCAAGCATGGGAGAGGGAATCCAAGGGGTGAAGCCAGCAGAGGACAAGGGATAGGTTGGCGGTAGGCCATTTATACTATTTGCGATTAAAGTCTTATAAGGATAGATTTTGTGTAACTCCTATTTTTGACTAATAAAACATTACAGGTATAAAGTCTTTTTGTGAGAATAGCTCATTTTTCTTGAATTTTAAAGAAAAAAGTGAGGTTGTTCATTTGTGCTAAAAGGACGAACATATTATAATGGATATGGTTTGGATAGGTATAATTACGTAGACAACAATGTGGAGGCACCGTCATTTGAGTTATGTTGAGCAAGGACGTTATCAAGTACCGAGAGGCCCCATAGGTCTAATGAGCCGAATGTACAAGCACATTCTCCCTGAAACGAAACTAGAATTGAGTAACTGGAAGAGCAAGGCCGAACAAATTCCGGACCCTGAGCTGCGAAGCCAGGCGCTTGCGAGCATAGCGGATAAGACGTTTCACTGCGTGGGTGGGGCGGTTTATGCCGCAGCCAATATGTCTGCCCGGCAGACGCTAATTCCGCTGATCGTAGCGTATCAGACCATTAGTGATTATCTGGACAACCTGTGTGATCGCAGTACGTCCATGGACCCGGATGATTTCAGGCTGTTGCATCAGGCTATGCTGGATGCGGTTAATCCGACGGCTAGGCCAGTGAATTATTATGAGTTGCGTCGTGAGCAGGAGGATGGCGGTTATTTGACCGGGCTGGTGACAACCTGTCAGTCTTGTGTAAGCAGGCTTCCGGGCTATGAGGCGGCAATGCCTTACGTTCAGGATTTGGCGCGATTATACACGGATTTGCAAGTATACAAGCATATTAAACCCGAGCTGCGGGAACAAGCGCTTTTGGACTGGTGGTCGCTTCATAAAGACCGTACACCAGAGTTGCGCTGGAATGAGTTTGCTGCGGCTACCGGTTCAACTCTGGGGGTCTTTATGCTGTTTCTTGCTGCCAGCGACCAGCATCTGACCGATGCAGGGGCTGCCTCAATACATGCATCGTATTTTCCACATGTGTGCAGTCTTCATATTTTGCTGGATTATCTAATCGATCAAGACGAAGACCGGAAGGGCGGAGATCTTAACTTTTGCAATTATTATGAAGATACCGACATGATGCTAGACCGGATCGCCTACGTTGTGAATCGGGCGCGGGCTGATATTGCAGATGTCCCTGCCAGCTCCTTTCACCGGATGATTATCGAGGGATTGCTGGCTTTATATTTATCCGACCCTAAAGTTAGCGAGCAGCAGGACGTTCGCGCTGTTTCGAGACGTTTAATGAAAAATAGTCCGCTCATGCGTTTGTTTTTCTTATTAAACAGTCGATGGATAAGAAGGCTTATATGATTATTTTGAGGAGGTCATAAATCATGACAGCAGTTAAGAAAATTGCAGTATTAACAAGTGGTGGAGATTCACAAGGGATGAACGCGGCAGTTCGCGCCGTCGTACGTAGCGGATTGTATTTTGGACTGGAAGTATTCGGGATTCAACGCGGTTATCAAGGCCTTTTGAACGATGATATTTTTCCAATGGATCTGAGAAGCGTTGGAGATATTATCCAACGTGGGGGTACTGTACTTCAATCTGCAAGATGTCTGGAATTTACGACTGAAGAAGGACAGAAAAAAGGCGCTCAAATTTTGCGTAACCGTGGAATTGACGGCGTAGTCGTGATTGGTGGAGACGGTTCCTATCAAGGAGCTAACAAACTGACCAAGCAAGGCATTAAAACCATGTGTCTTCCGGGTACGATTGACAATGACATTTCCTTCACGGACTACACTATTGGTTTTGATACAGCGGTTAGTATCGTAGTGGACGCAATCAACAAGCTGCGTGATACGATGTCATCGCATGAACGTTCTTCCATCGTGGAAGTTATGGGACGTCATTGTGGCGATATTGCTCTGCATGCAGGGCTGGCTTCTGGCGCAGAAACGATTTTGGTGCCTGAGGTAGAATTTGATCTGAATGAAGTATCCGATCGGATGAAACAAAACTTTAAGCATGGCAAACGCCACAGTATCATTATTGTTGCTGAGGGTGTAGGCAAAGGCGAAACAGTAGCACAGGTTATCCAAGAAAACTGTCCGGATTATGAGCCTCGTGTTACAGTGCTTGGACACATCCAACGTGGAGGCACACCAACAGCGTTTGACCGCAACCTGGCGAGCCGTTTGGGTGACTTTGCTGTTCGCCAATTGATCGAGGGCATATCTGACAAGGCTTGCGGAACGATCGACGGTAAGTTGGTAGCTACAGATATTGATAAGGTTGTAAATACCAAAAAAGATTTCAATATGGAGCTTTATGAGCTGGCCTTGCGTTTGTCCCAATAATAAGAGCCTTTATGTAAAATAGATCGGCTCTGATATTGGAAAAGATCAAAATTATGCGGATGACCCGAGTCATCCGCTATTTTTTTAGCTTTGAATCCTATCAGGAGGTAGTCATACATGTACCTATTCAAAATCGAAGTGGACAGTTCGGAAGGAGCGCTGACCGTCATTCTCGCTGCTGAAAATGAAGAACAGGCATTTGAGGAGATTGAACAACATGTGGAGAGACACTTTCTATTTCCTCCCAAGCTGAACGAAGTGGCGATTGTGGAGAAAAAACGAATAACTTTAGGCGCAGCATATGTAATCGAGACACGCAAAGGCTAAATAGCCTCTGCGTGTTGTTTTTTTTCGGAGAAACGACGTTGTACTTTCACCAGACGCCAGAGAAGTAAAATAGCGCCTACTGCCAATCCTGTAATCAAACCGATCCAATAGCCGTAGGGCCCCAATGAAGTCCAGCGTGCCAGTATATATCCTACAGGAAGCCCAATGACCCAATAGGAGAGGAATGTGAGCAAAAAGGCTGGATTGACGTCTTTATACCCGCGTAGCGCTCCTTGTGTAGGTGTAGCGACAGCATCAGATATCTGAAAGAAAATCGCATAGATTAGAAAATGCTGTGCCAATTGAATGACCTGCGGATCGGTGGAGTAAAGTCGAGCAACCTGTTCACCCCAGATAAGCAGTACAATAGCTGTAATCAGTGATAGACCTACTGCGCTGCTGATACCCATTACACTATAAGCTTTGGCATCCCGCGGGCGAGTAGCCCCTGTTTCATAGCCAACCAGAATCGTAAGTGCCATGCAAATGCTGAGTGGAATCATATACAGCGTAGATGCAAAGTTCATGGCGGCCTGATGTGCGGCTATGGTAGCTGTATTATAACTGCTCATGAAGAGGGTGACGGCTGAAAAGACGGCAGTCTCAAAAAATATAGCAAATCCAATCGGTACTCCAATCTTGATGAGCTCTTTCAAAGCACCAGCAGCAATCCCGTATATTTTGTTAAAGATTCGGTATTCGGCAAATATTTTTCCACGATGCGCAGTGATACCGGCAACCAGCATGATGATCCAGTAGGTGGTCGCCGTCGCTACCCCGGAACCCACACCCCCCAGACGCGGAAAACCCCAGTTTCCATAAATAAGTAGATAATTTAACAATACATTGATGGGTAACGACATGAGCGTGATTAACATCGTAAAGCGGGTTTGTCCCAATGCATCCATAAAGCTTCGGAGCACAGTGTAGGCAAATAGAGGAACAATCCCGAAGGCCATGGCACAAAGGTAGTATATGGCCACATTATGAACTCTCAGTTCCAAATTCATACCGTTCAAAATAGGTTTGACCAAAATAATGCCAGCAATCAAAACGACCATAGACAGGGCGAGAGAGAGCCAAAGTGCTTGAATGACATAGTAGGAGACTTTATCTTTGCGCTGTGCTCCTACCAATTGAGATACAATGGGCGTGATAGCCATAAGTATTCCATTAAGGCCTGTTTGTACAGGAACCCATAGGCTTACTCCAATGGCTACTCCAGCCAGATCGGCAGGGGAAAAGTGCCCTGACATATTCGTATCGAAAAAAGTCATGGCAGATAGTGCAAGCTGGGTAATCAGGATAGGGAGCAAAATGTAGAAAAGCTGCTTCCATTTCTGCCCCGTTGTTAGTGTCAATTGCATTTTTGTTTTCCTCATTTACTAGGGATTGATTATTTGTATATATCATAACATGTAAGTATTTATTGTAAGGGATACCGCTACATTTGAACAGTAATAAAAAAGACTGCACCCGTTCGCCAAACAACGGGACAGCCTTTGAAATAATTATATAATTTCTAAATTTTGTATAAGAGAACGAGAAGTCCGGAGGGATAAATTATTTGTAAGTTACTCCACTTGTATAGCGGTTTGTGGCATTCCAGAGTAAATATTCATCCACTTTCATATCCTTAAGCGCGCGAATTTGATCCTCTACTTGAGTTTTCCCATACTTGGCATAATGTCCGCTCCCCAACCAACTTGCGGTAAAATCCTGGATCCAAGGACGAATAATTGGCTTTAGCTTGCCCGTCGGATCGAGCTTTTTGTGGGTATCGGCCATGGAGCCTTTAATCGTCTGGTAAGGATTTTTATCGGGATCTTTTACACCGAACCAGCCTGTGGTGTAGTGACTTGGATAAACCATGGGCGAAATGACATCCACATTTTCGGAGATTTTAGTGAAATCCTGTCCGATCCCCTCCGCAGCAGGAACGGATGCAGCATATCCGAAAATATCTACCGATACTCGTACACCTAATGGAGCAAGCTCTTTGCGGGCATATTGTACGAATTCAGCGACTGCATCCGAGCGGGATTGATCTGATTTGGTATATTTCAGCTTGTCTGCTCTTTTCTCAAAGCCTTCGGGGAAACGTACATAGTCAAATTGAATTTCCTTAAAACCAAGTTTGGCTGCTTCCTTAGCGATGGCGATATTATAATCCCATACTTCTTTATTATAGGGATTAACGAACCCGTCTCCTTTGCCGTTTTTCCAGACAGAGCCGTCAGGGTTACGGAAAGACATCTCGGGATTTTTGTTGGCCAGTACCGTATCTTTAAATACGACAATACGAGCAATCGGGTAAACATTATGCTTTTTCAATCGGTCCATCAAACCGGAAATATCCCGAATGAATTTTTGCGGCTTGCCCAATTTGAGCAGCTCGGGAGTGGTCGTTGGATAAGTGATGTAACCTGCATCGTCTTTAATATCAATAACCATGGAATTGAGCTCTGTCTTGTCAAGCAGTTCAAGCAACTGGGTCATACGCGAACCGCCTGCGCTATAAGCCGTGACATAGATGCCCTTGATAGCAGGAGTCGTCGGTTGTGGGTCAATTTTAACCGGAGGATTGGAGGCATCCACCTTCATATTATTGTGCTGAGCCTGAATCATGGCTCTGCTAATTGTTGTTGCCACCGTATCTTTTACATTTGGAGCGTTGGCTGACTGATCCCCGTTTCCGCCTATCCCCATCGCCAATAGCATAATTGCCCAAATCATATTCATTTCCTAACTCTCTCCCTTATGTATGTCGCTTACCTGATTATACGTAAAGTTATGTATCGAAAAACAACACGCTTGTAACCAATACTGGAATCATCAGGCACAGTCTTACATGATTAACCCAACCGGTGTTCATTGAATCCATAAAAATGCATAAATAATGCCGCTCTCTTCGCGGTCGTAGATGCAACCGGAAGAAGCGGCACTTGGTAAAGAAATTTATTGAAGATAATTATTGTCTTGATGCTCGCAAATACTGTACTGAATAATTTCTAGCGCATCCGTTGGCTTGAGTATGGCCATCCCGTCCCGAAGCACAATCATCGAGTTAAGCTCATCCTTTTTGAGAGAAGGGAGCATTTCCGGGTACCATCTTAAGACAATGTCGGACAGTTTTACCGTTTCCATTTCCACAAAAATCACCCTTTCCTGCTCGGAATCATTCCAAAAGAATCATTCAATACGATTCGGAAAAGCAAAGTGCCTGTGAAATAGCAGGTAAAGCTGGTCTTTATATACTATGGGAACAGCGCACATATAGTGTACCACAGAAACTGTATTTTGACACTTGGGTTTGTGCTTATCTTCGGCGAAATGAACCCATCACCCCAACTGTTTCCACAATATTGACAAAAGCAGAAGGGTCCACTTCTTTAATGATGCGTTTTAATTCAACTAGCTCGTAGCGTGTCGTGACAGTCATCAGCATGTCCTTTTCGGTATGTGAAAATGCGCCTTCAATTTTTATTTTGCTAACACCGCGTGGTGTGGTCAACATACGCTCCAGTAGCTTGTCGGTGTGCTCTGTAATAATGTAGACAGTAATCTTCGTGTGACTGACATAGATTTGATCCAATACCTTGCCAGTCACAAAAATAGATAGCATCGACGCAAGTGCAATATTCCAATCATCGTTCAAATATCCTGCTGCAAGAATGACCAGTCCATTCATGCCAACAAGTACAGTTCCTACGGGGAAGTCACGATAACGAGTGACGATGGAACCGATAATGTCAAAACCGCCCGTGGACCCTCCTACCCGAAAGGAAATTCCTGCTCCAACGCCGATCATTACCCCACCAAAAACGGAGGCCAGCAGGGGGTCCGACACGACAGATTGCACCGGCACCCACGCCAAAATCCACGTTGTAACGACAACGGATAAAATGCTCAGGCTAATAAAACGCTTGCCTAAAATAAACCAGCCTGCAATAAGCATCGGGATATTGATAATAAAATACATCGCGCTGATATCAAATTTTGTGAAGTAGCCGATTAACATGGAAAGCCCGGCTACTCCTCCGCTCAGCAAGTGGTGTGGCACGAGAAACAGATTAAAACCGCATGCAATGGCAGCGGCTCCAAAAATGACAGTTAAGCAGTTTAACACTATTTTTAACAACTTAATTTCACCTCATTTAAATTATACGGGAAGCAACTTGCTGGTATTCATGAATTGTTCTGTGCTATAATGCGATGTGGATATTCTTGAGTAGGGACCTATGTCCAGAGAAACACTTAAAATTTAAACTGTTTTAAAAAGGATAAATTCGTTTAAGATGTATCGGATAGGTTCCCCAAATTCATTACAGAAAGATGCAGTTATAGGTCTAAATAAACTGTCACTGTATTGGGGAAAACTTATACAATAATATCGCTACTTAAGAATACAGACAACATTGTGGATTGTCCACCACATCCACCATTATGAAGGAGTTTGAATAAATTTGACGACATTTGCAGAATTTGATCTTGAACCGAAAGTAATTCAGGCGATTACAGAACTGGGTTTTGAAGAAGCAACACCAATTCAATCCCAATCCATCCCGATTGCACTGCAAGGCAGAGACATGATTGGCCAAGCCCAAACAGGTACTGGTAAAACTGCTGCGTTTGGTATTCCGCTGATCAACAAAATTTCTAGAAGCGACGAAAAAATCAGAGCCCTGATCATGGCACCAACACGTGAGCTTGCTATCCAGGTAGCTGAAGAAATCGAAAAACTCTCCCGTTTCAAAGGTCTTCGTACTTTGCCAATCTATGGTGGACAAGATATCGTACGCCAGATTCGTGCTTTGAAAAAGAAACCTCAAATAATTATTGGTACGCCAGGACGCTTGCTTGACCATATTAATCGCAAAACCATCAAGCTGGAAGATGTAAACACAGTTGTTTTGGATGAAGCAGATGAAATGTTGGATATGGGCTTCATGGAAGATATTCAATCCATTCTGAAGCAAGTTCCAGACGAGCGCCAAACGATGCTTTTCTCGGCTACAATGCCTCCTAATATTAAAAGATTGGCTGAGCAATTCCTCAAAAATCCTGAGCATGTTTCAGTTATTCCTAAACAAGTTAGTGCTCCACTGATTGATCAGGCCTATATCGAAGTTCCTGAGCGTCAAAAATTCGAAGCATTGAGCCGTTTGATCGACATGGAATCCCCAGAACTTGCTATCGTATTTGGGCGTACTAAGCGTCGGGTAGACGAGCTGGCTGAAGCTCTGCAAAAACGCGGATATTCTGCAGACGGTTTGCATGGTGACTTGTCTCAAAACCAACGTGATGCTGTAATGCGTAAATTCCGTGACGGAAGCATCGATGTGCTCGTAGCGACTGACGTAGCTGCCCGTGGTTTGGACGTTTCCGGCGTAACTCACGTTGTGAACTTTGACCTTCCGCAAGATCCAGAAAGCTATGTTCACCGTATTGGACGTACTGGACGTGCAGGTAAAGAAGGGGAAGCTTGGTCTTTCGTAACGCCTCGTGAAATTGACCATTTGCACTTTATCGAACGTGTAACTCGTCACCGCATTCCACGCAAGCCGCTTCCAACGTTGGCTGAAGCTCTGGAAGGCAAACAACGTATCATTGCTGAACGTCTCCTAGAGGCTGTAGAAAGCGGTGAGCTGAACGAGTACAAAGGTTTGGCTATTCAAATGCTGGAGCAATATGATTCTGTACAACTTCTCTCCGCAGCTCTGAAACTGATGACTGGTGAGAAAAGAGAAGCATCGATTGAGTTGACTCCAGAAGATCCGATCCGTGCAAAACGTCGTAAACCAGACGTGCGTTCTGGCGGTCGCAAGCCTTCCAACTATAGCGGTCGCAGCAATGGTGGTTACAATTCCAACCGTTCTGGCGGTACCGGCGGTAGTGGAAGTAAAGGTGGATATGGCGGTTACAACCGTGGCAAAGAAGGCGGTGGCTACAACCGTGATTCAGGAAGCCGCTACAGTGGAGATCGTAAACCACGCCCGAGCAGCAATGGAGAAACTCGTCGTCCTGCAAGACGTGAAGATTCCTCTTCCGAATAAGAAATGAAATAATGAAAAGTCGAAGCAGATGAAGCTTCGGCTTTTTTGTTATGATTGATCAGTATGAATGAACCTTTTAGCGATCTGCTTTAATGGGTCATGTATTGATTTCTCTGGCGTATTAGGGCTGAAATACGGTATGATATAGTCAAGAGCCGGAATTTATAGGCATAGCAACATGAGTCTTGGAACTGCCAAGGCTTGCGGAGGGAGAGACTGACATTGGAGTTTAAAGGAGCTATGGGTGGTATTTACCGCCTGACCGAGTGGATTACCCGACTGGCGGCTACAAATTTGTTATGGGTGTTATGTTCGTCGCCTTTTGTATTCTGCCTCATACTGAAACTACTTGTAATGAATCAGAATTTGGCTAATGAGTCTTTACAAATGAACTGGGCGATGGCTATTTTGGCACCGCTTACTTTATTTCCAGCCACATCGGCTATGTTCACAGTGGTTCGCAAATGGGTAATGGGTGATACCGATACGGGCGTGTTTCGCACCTTTTTTAAAGGGTATAAAGAGAATTATAAGCAGAGTCTGATCGGGGGTATCTTTTACACATTGCTGTTTGTCATCATGTATGTGGATTATACCGTATATATGACACAACTCAGCAACTTGCAAATCGTGGGCGTAATTATGCTTATTCTTATCATTATTTTGCTTGTGTCTATGTTTAACTTTTTTTCGATGGTGGCTCATTATCATATGTCTACCGGACAAATTATTAAAAATGCGGTTTTATTGACGCTGATTCGACCATTCCGTGTATTTTCCACCATGCTCGGCAGCGCCGTTGTTATATTTATTGGAGTCAAATATCCTGTGCTTTTCCTATTCTTCATCGGCAGCGTGGTTGCCTGGTTCGCTTTCTTTAATTTTTATGGAACATTCCTCAAAATGCAAGATCAAATGGAAAAGATGAAGCAGAAAGATGAAGATACGGCAACCATTGAAGACAAGAAAAGTGATAACCTCTAAAAATAAAACATATTTCTCCTAGCATTTACTTTCTGAGTGAGAAGCGCTATAATAAGGTCACATCCTGCGATGCACGTTACGGTCATTTGTTGTTTTGAACCAATGACAATGTCTAGGGAGATCTATACGGATGAACAGCTGAAAAGCCCTGTCAATTCCTGACAAGGGGACTTCAAAAGTTTATTCTGCGGTCACCCACCTGCTAAAGCAGGTTCAGAAGACGCTATGGTCGGACGGCATCGGCGGGTACTCCAAAGATAATGAATACACTCTGTTCATGCTTCGTGCAGAAACAGGGTGTTTTTTGTATGTAACAATGTTAAACTAAGACATGAGGTACTAAGGTCGCATACCACAGGTATGGTCGGTTAAGTTTTTGTTGTTTAACGTTTTTATAAAGCGCTTGCAGCAAAAAAACCGATGTGCTGCATTATGGCAACGATTATCGTGAAGGAGGAAATGTCTTGTCGTTGAAGAGGACTCTGGTAGGGATTGTGCGCAGCCAAGAAGGTACAAGCGACCGGGTCAAGGACCCCCAAATGAAGACACGCTATTATAACTTATCGAGAGACAAGGCTTGGGAAGAAGTATCATCTATTTTGAAAAAAATTCCTGGCTACAAGGTACTCCATGAGGTAGCATCCGTAGGTGAGATTACGTTAGAGAAGCGAACGGCGTTCGGTAGAACTGTCGACATTACCGTTTCTATATTGTCCGTCTCGCCAGTTCGGAGTGCGGTGGATATTTATTCTGCTTCGCGCGGATCGCTAGGGGACTTGGGCGCGAATTACCGCATCATTTTGCAACTGTTCGCTGTGATTGACAAGAAGCTGTCCGCTCATAAGGTCGTGCAGTAATTGTAGATGTGTGAGCAGTGATGTGGCAGACAAACATCAAAAAAAGCGAGGAAGGCAACCCTTCACTCGCTTTTTTAATATTCAGTCTTGATTTAGACGAGTTTTTTCACTGCTGCAATCGCTTGCTCATAGTCAGGGTGCTCGGACATTTCGCTCAAGTATTCTACGTAAGCGATTTTATCATTTTGATCAATCACAAAAATAGCTCTATGATCCAAATGGAATTCCTTGATGAACACACCATAAGCTTCGCCGAAGGAATGATCCTTATAGTCGGACAGTGTCAATACGCGGTCGATACCGGCAGCACCGCACCAACGAGCTTGAGCGAAAGGCAGATCGACGCTGACAGTCAGCACTACGACTTGATCCCCAAGTGAATCAGCTTCCTGGTTAAAACGTCGAGTCTGTGCGTCACACACGCCTGTATCCAAAGAAGGAACAACACTGATCAATTTGACTTTGCCTGCAAAGTCTTGGAGCGTAGCTGCTTCTAGCAGGTTTTTCTGTAATTTGAAATCAGGTGCCTGATCTCCAACCTTCAGTTCAGGACCTAAGAGTGTCAAAGGATTGCCTTTAAAAGTAGCAGCTCCTGTACGTTCTTGTGCCATATGTAATAGCCTCCTTGGTTTTTAGCATTGGTTATCGTTGCCGAAATCTATTATAATCTTTTATAAAAGACATTGTCCAATTTGAATAAGGTGGAGACACCCATGAAGGAAGGATTGCCTTGATTTTTTTACGTTATGAGAACTGGAAAAGTTATTTGCGGTTTTACCCAGTAACCTGTCTGATTTTGCTCATTAATATTGTGATGTTTATTGTACTCACCGTACAGGGTGGATCGGAAAATAGTTTGACGTTGATCCGATATGGAGCTTTGATTAATGAAGCGCCATTCACTGATCAACTGTGGCGATATGTATCAGCTATGTTTTTACATGCAGGGTTTGATCATCTTCTGTTCAATTCCTTCGCCATACTCGTCTTCGCTCCTCCGCTGGAGCGTTTGCTGGGGTCCTTCCGCTATGTGTTATTGTATCTGGTCACGGGCATTGTAGGGAACATACTGTCCATCGCGCATTACAATATGATGACGGAAACGACAGTCTCTGTAGGAGCTTCAGGAGCGATTTATGGCATCTATGGAGCATTCCTATACGTTGCCCTGTTCCAGCGGTCACTGATGGATGACGCCTCGCGTAAAACGCTGTACACGCTGCTTGGGTTTGGTATCCTGTTTTCTTTCGCTGTAGCGAACATTAACTGGACCGCTCACTTCGGGGGATTGCTCAGTGGGTTTTTCTTTTATGGATTAATGATCAGATTGACTGGCCAACGCAAACGTCACTAAAGACAGTTTTACCGTAAGTTAGCAGGGGAAGAAAGAGGATGATGTTCGATTGACGTCTTCTTCCGGATGTTGAAAAACAGATTGGAGCGAATATCGGAGTGGAATTACGACAGTTGCAATACTTCATGAAGGTAGCGCAAAAAGAACATGTCACTCAGGCAGCCGAGGAGCTACATGTGGCGCAATCTGCGGTAAGTCGGCAAATTCATCAGCTTGAAGAGGAGCTGGGAGTCAATCTTTTTATGCAAAAGGGTCGCAATTTGCAGCTTACGCCAGTGGGACAACTATTTTGCAAACGGGTTGAGACGATTATAAAAGATCTAGAGCGAGCTGTTTTGGAAGTACATGAGTTTTTGGATCCTGAGGGGGGCGAAATCCGCATCGGTTTTCCGCACAGTTTGGGGATTCATCTTATTCCTACAGTGGTGGCTGAATTCCGAAAGCGGTATCCCAATGTTAAATTCAGATTTAAACAGGGGATGTACCCGAGTTTAATTCGTGATGTGTTAGCGGGTGAGGTGGATTTGGCTTTTGTATCTCCTTTTCCGGATCGTCATGATCATGTAGAGGGGGACGTGGTACTAACCGAGGAGTTGTTTGCTGTTCTCCCGCCCAATCATCCTTTAGCTACGGCCAAACACATTACGCTGAGTCAGCTTAAAGGAGAAAAATTCATCCTGTTCAGAGATGGATATTCGTTACGTCCGATTGTCTGGCAGGCTTGTCTGGAGGCGGGGTTTACGCCAGATATCGCTTTTGAAGGTGAAGAGACAGATACGATTCGCGGATTAGTTGCGGCTGGTATGGGAGTCAGTCTTTTGCCTGAAATGGCGTTGTTTCAGACCAACCCGCTTCAACCTGCAAGAGTGTCGATTGTTGATCCAGAGGTCACGCGAACTATTGGCTTGATTCATCGCAGAGATGACAAACTACCCTTAGTTGCAAAGTCATTCCGAACTTTTTTGTTGCAATATTTTGGCCTTAAAGGTAGTGCTGCTACTCCGAATGGAAGTGCTAAAGCGGATTTAGGGCAGTGAGTATAGCTGATTGGTTTTAGATAAAGGAAAAAGGTTGTTCCTCTTGGTGGAGGAACAACCTTTTTTGTAATACAAGCAATTAATCCCGGCTGTTAAAGATACCGATTAAGCGGATTAGTTCCAGCAAGGAAACGAGAGCTGCAGCCACATAAGTTAATGCAGCAGCATTTAATACTTTGGCTATACCCCGTTCTTCATCACTACGGATAAACCCTTCGGAAACCATAATTTCTCGGGCGCGGTTGGAAGCATTAAATTCAACCGGTAATGTAATTAATTGAAAAGCGACAGTAGCCGAGAAAAAGATGATACCCAAGCCAATCAGGTTCGTGTAGCTGAATAAGAAACCGGCAATCAGCAGAAACGGTGCAATCCCGGAAGCGAAGTTTACGATCGGAAAGATCCGGTGACGGAGTGCCAGCATGGGATAATGCTCTTTATGCTGAATGGCATGACCGACCTCGTGACAAGCTACGGCAACTGCAGAAATGGATTTTTCATAATAAACGGGCTCAGACAGCCGTACGACTCTTTGCATTGGATCATAATGGTCAGACAACGCACCAGGTACTGGTTCAATAGGCACATCATGCAAACCATTGCGATCCAGCATATGCCGAGCAGCATCATAACCGGTCAACCCATTTTCATTTGGGACATCAGACCATTTATTAAAAGTACCTTTTACACGGAATTGCGCCCATAAGGATAATCCGAACGCAAGAATAATCAATATATACATACCCATCATAAAGCAACCCTCCATTATTGTTCATCACTAGCCCGGGCATCTACATCATAGAACTATGCTCCAGCAGATACTTCAGAGCTTCGATACAAGCGGCGCTTTGTGGTAGTAGACCAGTAAGCAACTTGCGCGCTTGAACGGGCTTGAGCTGCCCCAGAAGAGGCTGTAGTTCATTGACTTCACGTTCCAGACGCTGCATGTGCATTTCTAGACTCGTTAATTTGTCCGTGACGTGCTCTTCCCCCGCGACCGAGTTCCATTTAATCAGTGTCTGTCTGATTTCCTCGAGGCTATATTTCTCTTGTTTCATTTGGTTAATACGTTCAAGCCTGTTTAAGGTTTCATCATTATAAAGCCGATAATTTTTCAATGATCGTTCTTCAGGTGTGATCAAACCAAGCTTTGTGTAATAATCAATAGTTCGTTCGCTGACACCAGCCGCCTTGGCTAGCTCACCAATTCGATACAGCTTCATATCCCCATCTGTCTTCACCTCGCGCTCTTCGTTCAACCTTCAATATTAGCATTTGCAAACGGAGTGTTTATAAAGAATATTTTACATGATTCCCAACCATACAGTCAAACGTCATGCTTTTTTCCGGACAGAAACAAGCTACTTTTATAGTTAGTAAATGTGACATGGATTGTTTGGGACCATCTTTTTTTAACATAATAAAAAAAATCTTGTCAACTTTCATGTATTCTGATTATAATGACAATAAGAATTTCACGAAATGTAAAGAAACTTAACATTCGAGGGAGTGGTCTTCATGAGAAAAAAGTGGTTAGTTGTATTATTGGCCATGCTGACAGTATTAGCTTTTCCGGTAGGTGCGTTTGCTGCTGACGGTCCGACAAATATTCAACTTCAAGCTGGGCTAAACACGGCCTTTACGTTCTTGGCATTTATACTTGTATTTTTTATGCAAGCGGGATTTGCATTGCTGGAGGCAGGCTCGACACGAATGAAGAATGCGGGCCATGTCGCTGGTAAAACGATTCTCACCACGGGTGTTGCGGCTTTGTCCTTCTGGGCACTTGGATTTGGATTCGGCTTTGGTAATGATGGCGGCAACGGATTTATGGGACTGACGGGTTTCTTCATGAGTGGTACGGATGCTGCAGTATCGTTTGATGCTCTTTCAGGTCTGGATGTTCCGATTACAATTATGTTTTTGTTCCACTTTGCTTTCGCTGCGGTATCACTTTCTATCGCATGCGGGGGGATGGCAGAGCGTGCAAAATTAAGTGTATACATTATCTTCGGTATTTTATTCTCCATCGTAATCTATCCGGTTGTAGCTCACTGGGTGTGGGGCGGCGGATGGCTTGGTAAGTTGGGAATGCAGGATTATGCCGGTTCGACGGTAGTCCATTTGACAGGCGCTACGGCGGCACTCGTCGCTACACTGCTGCTCAAACCGCGTCTGGGCAAGTTCAATAAAGATGGCAAGCCGAACATTATCCCTGGTCATAATCAGGTGTACTCTATCTTGGGTGTTATTATTCTCTGGTTTGGTTGGTTTGGATTTAACCCAGGTAGTGCTGTATCGGCTATGAACGACGGATTCTTTGGATATGTGGCCTTGACTACCAATATTGCTGCTGCGGCAGGTGGAGTTTTCGCTTTGCTCGTATCCTGGATGGTATACGGAAAAGCAGATATTCCTGCTATGCTAAACGGTGTGCTGGCGGCTTTGGTTGCCATTACTGGTTCTTGTGCCTTTGTAGCACCTTGGGCGGCACTGGTCATTGGTGCGGTTGCAGGGATCGTCACTTTCTTCACAGCGCAATGGTTTGAGCGTGCAAGAGTAGATGACCCGGTATATGCTTTCTCCGTGCATGGTGTTGCAGGGATGTGGGGCGCAGTGTCCACAGGGTTCTTCGCTACTCCTGAGCTTGTAAAAATAACAGGTGTAGGTCAAGCGGGTCTGTTCTATGGTGGTGGATTTACCCAATTAGGAGTACAGCTGCTTGGACTGATTGGCACCTTGGCTTTCGTGTTCGTCATTTCCTTCATTATTCTGGGTGCGATGAAAGCAATTATGGGTATTCGCGTTACGGAAGAGGAAGAAACGATGGGACTGGATATCAGTGAACACGGTACGTACGGCTATCCTGAGCAAATGAAGTTGGTTGCTGAGGCTGAAAAGCGTTCTGGAATTGTGAACTAATATGTAAAATATAAAGAACCAGTATGGATGAGCGGAGGAGATGGAAGTATGGAACTGCAAAATATGGCCCCTTGGGTGAGTTCCGCCGAAGCGATAGATCATGCAGATACACCTGAATCGCTAAGGCAGGCCAGGGTCGACTCTCAAAAATGGCTGCTGGCTTCCCAAGCCTCCGCTCCGTTATCAGACTGGTTACGAACGGCGAATGAAATGCATGACCGCATCGCGGCCAGAGCTGTACAAATGTGCGAAAAAGGGATGGTTGAGGATGGCTTCGGCCCTCCTCCCGTCCCTTACGCATTTATAGCCTTCGGAAGCATGGGGCGCTCGGAATCGACGCTGTGGAGTGACCAGGATAACGGTATGATTATCAGTGACACAATATCTGCTGACAAAGAATTGTATTTTAGAGAGTTTGGTCGCAGAGTGTCTGCGATGTTAGAGTATTTGGGATATCCCAAATGTGAAGGGAAAGTAATGTGCTCGGAGCCGTTGTGGCGTCAAACATTGTCTGGATGGCAAAAACAGCTAACGAAATGGTCGGATGATTTTGCTTGGGAGCCGATCCGTTATCTGATTATCTCGTCTGATATGAGGCATATCGCTGGAGATGAGCGACTATCTGCAAACTGGAAACGAAGTTTTTATGAGTTGTTCCGAAAACATCCTGATTTACCCTCGGCGGTACTTAGGAACACAGTGAGGCATAAAGCGACACTTAATATTTTAGGTCAGATCGTTACCGAGCGCTTCGGTGAGCATGCGGGCGATTTTGATGTGAAATACGGATTGTACATTCCACTGGTGAACGCAGTCCGTTTTTTGGCGTTGCAACATGGTGTAGAGGAAACCTCCACCTTCAAAAGGCTCAGTCGTCTCGCATCACTGGAAGCGGCACCGTTGCCTTTACTCGATGCTTGCGAGCGAGCCTTTCGGATTGCGCTTCAGCTACGAATGGCTACGCCAGTGAAGGAGAATGATGGATTGCTGGTCAGCAATGGCTACCTGGCTGTAAAGCCGCTGAAACAAGGTAAAGGCTGGCATGAGTTGCGCGAGGCGCTTTCCACGGTACGACGGCTGCATCGTGCGTTGCAAAGGCAGTTGCGATTTATGGAAGGGAGAAGGTCATGAAGGAACCAGTGCAGGGAAGTGGCTTCTGGAGCGCTCTCCGCAGAGGAGGAGTGCCGTCTGCGATCGCGTCTGTAATGGGGGCTCCTACGGCTCAGCAGATGGCGTTTATTCGCTCCTTAACCCGGGAGCAACGGCGCTCTGAAGTATTGCGGACCCCGCTGGATCGTTTGGAGACGGTAGTTTTTGATCTGGAGACAACGGGATTTTCAGCACAGCATGGTGATGAGATTTTATCGTTCGGGGCGATTCGGGTTGTCGGGGACATGATTATGGAAAAAGAGCAGTTTTATACGCTTGTTAATCCACGGACTGTGATTCCTGAGCACATTACCGAGCTAACTGGGATTACCCGGGAAATGACGGATCAAGCTCCACCACTTATGAATGGACTGCACGACTTTATGTCCTTTGTAGGTGGGCGAGTACTTGTAGCACATGCTAGCGCTCATGATAAGGCCTTTTTGAATGCTGCATTATGGAAAACATCTAAAGTCCAATTGACTCATCGTGTTCTGGATACGATGATGCTTGCCAAATGGCTCGAGCCACAGCAACATCAAACCTACAGTTTGGATGAATTGTTGGCCTACCAATCCATTCCGATTGAAGGGCGGCACCATGCGTTAGAGGATGCGAAAATGACGGCTAAGCTGTGGGTTGCTTATGTTCAGGAAATGTTGAAGCGTAATGTGACCAATTTGGCAGATGTCTACGCGCATTTAAGTCATGCCTGATTCAGTACAAGGCATAGCATAAAACAGCAAGTTCGCGATTTCGTGGGTTTGCTGTTTTTTTTTGCGTCCTGTTCAGATTTAGAAGGTTAGAGGTGGGAACAGTATGGGCATCCTATGGAGAAGGTAAGGGTTATTTAGACGAAAGACAGGTGATAAGACTGTGAAAAGATTTCTTTTCATCAGAGCGATGGTTATGCTGGTTGTGGTTGGGGCTTCGTGGGGAGTTATTGAAAACACAACTTATGCAGCAAACCTGTCCATGGAAAATGCACCATTAAAAGAGGAATACGGTAGAGAAAGACTTAAAGCTGAGAAAGAGGTAGAGGATGAAACAGATGCGGTAGAGGTAATGAAAAAGATAAAGCCTGGTCAACGGCTTCCTTCTATGATTTTAAAGGGGTTAAACGGCAAGACCTACGATGTAGGGGTCACGCGCAATAAAGCTTTGGTTATTAGCTTTTGGGCTTCGTGGTGCGATCCGTGCCGATTAGAAGCGCCTATGCTGAATGAGTTGTATAGTAAGTACAAAGATGATGTGGATGTGTATGGTATCAATGTAACTCGCTATGATCGATTGGAGGATGTACAGAAGTTTTCCCGCTCTTTGGATCTCAAATTTCCCATTTTACTTGATGAGCAAGGAGCATTGTTTGAACGATTTGGAGGAGTGGCTTTTCCAACTCATGTAATGGTTGATCATCATGGACAGGTCCGCGAAATCATAATCGGCATGCTCAGTGAGCAGGAGTTGGAACGCAAAATAAAAACTCTTCAAAAAAAGAAGGTGTCTTTGGGAGCCGAGTAGACCGCCAAAGGCACCTTATAGCTCATGCGAGCACCTGATTAGTGATTAACTAATCCATGATGAGTAAGCTCTGCCTGATCGTTTTTTGGAGTTGGTGCTTCCAACAATGCGTAACGGAAACTGTCCAAGAGAGCTTCCCAGCTGGCTTCAATTACATTTTCAGATACACCTACGTTACTCCAGACGTCCTCGTAATTTTTAGACTCAATGAGCACACGTACCTTGGCGGCGGTGGCATCCTTTTCGTCAAGCACACGTACCTTGTAGTCAGCCAAATGCATGTCCCGCAAGGCAGGGAAATACTGAGAAAGAGCCTTGCGGAGTGCGTTATCGAGCGCGTTGACAGGACCGTTGCCTTCAGCTGCGGTATAGACACTCGTCCCTGCGACATTCAGTTTCAAGAATGCCTCGGATACGACCGGGCGGCCGGCTGTTTTCTCTACCAGCACTTTAAAGGACTCAAAAGAGAACATTTCCTTCACTTCACCGCCTGCTTCACGAATGAGCAGTTCCAGCGAAGCATCCGCGCCTTCAAACTGGTATCCCTGATGCTCCAGTTCCTTGATGCGGCTAATTACGCCACGTGCCTCATCACTGGATGGGTCAAGGGTGATGCCCAGCTCTTGCGCTTTGGATACCACGTTGCTTTGCCCGGCCAGTTCGGAGACCAAAACCCGCTGCTTGTTCCCCACGAGTTCAGGAGCGATGTGCTCATAAGTTCGCGAGTCGCGTAGAATGGCTGACACGTGGATGCCCCCCTTATGGGCAAAAGCTGCATTGCCAACATAAGGCTGGTTCACAGGCATATTGACGTTGGCGACTTCGCTCACAAAGCGGGCTGTATTGTGGAGTTGATTTAACTTTTCAATATCTAGACAGTCGTAGCCCAGCTTGAGCTGCAAATTAGGAATGACGGAGCACAGGTTAGCGTTACCACACCGTTCACCGTAGCCGTTGATGGTACCCTGAACCTGCCTTGCGCCTGCTTGTACAGCACTTAGAGAGTTCGCTACTGCCAATTCGCAGTCATTGTGTGTATGAATACCCAACTGTGACCTCGTTATCTGGCTTTGCAGCATAGTGACAATTTCCTGAATCTCATGTGGTAGGGTACCGCCGTTTGTATCGCACATCACGAGCCAATCCGCGCCTGCTTCCTCAGCTTTTTTCATAACGGCCATTGCATACTCGGGATTGTTTTTATATCCGTCGAAAAAATGTTCGGCATCAAAAATAACCTCCATGCCCCCTTGCTTTAAAAAGGCGATGGAGTCGTAAATCATAGACAGATTTTCCTCTAGTGTCGTCTGTAAGGCGGTGTGTACATGAAAATCCCATGATTTACCCACAAGTGTAGCAGCCTGAGCGCCGGATTCCAGAATTCGTTGCAGATTGACATCCTGTGCTGCGATGCTATCTTTGCGGCGCGTGCTGCCGAAGGCGACAATCTTTGCCTGAAGGCCCAGCTCTTGTACCCGTTTGAAAAATTCGATATCCTTGCTGTTGCTTCCGGGAATCCCGCCTTCAATATAATGAACACCGAGATCATCGAGTTTTTTGGCGATTTTCAATTTGTCATCAGCAGACAAGCTAATTCCTTCTCCTTGAGTGCCGTCTCGCAGCGTTGTGTCAAAGATAGAAATAGCGGTGGACATGAGGGACTCCTCCTTTGCAGATTGCTCAGATTGGTGATGCTCTGCTTTTTTAAGCATATTAATTTAGTTGTTTAACGCTTAAAAACAGGAAAGCGTTAGTTTATCGTGTTCGTATGTTAGTCGATTATATCAACTTATGACTTCAATTGTAATATATAATTATCATTTTTAGCCGCAAAACCATTATTTTTATGTAAAATAGAAATAGCATTTAAAAGTGTCTCAAGTATAAAATCAAAACACATATTCCCGCGATGATGGGTGAATTTACAGTTAAAAGAAGGGTTGAGCATGAAAGATGTCAGTGCTTATTATCCGGCTGGTGGGCGAGTTATTCTGCATGTGGATATGAATGCATTTTATTGTTCCGTTCATGCAGCGGAGGAGCCGGAGAAATATAAGGGACTGCCTACCGCGGTGGCAGGCAGTAGTGAGCTGCGCAAAGGTGTAATTGTAACCTGCTCTTATGAAGCCCGACGATTGGGTATTTCAACAGGGATGGTCGTTCAGCAGGCTCGCCGGATCTGTCCACAGCTCATTGTAATACAGCCTGATTTTCACTTGTATCGTCGTTATTCCAAAGCATTTATGAGCATTGCATATTCGTATACGCCTATGCTGGAAGCGACTTCAATTGATGAGTGCTATCTGGATATTTCTGGATCCAAACAGTTTGGAACACCTATGGAAATTGCTGAGGAAATCCAGCGCAGAGTAGAAGACGAGCTGGGCCTGCCCTGTTCAATTGGAGTTGCTCCTAACAAGTTGCTGGCCAAAATGGCTTCTGATCTGAAAAAACCACGCGGGATATCTATTCTACGTTTGCGTGATGTACCCAATATTTTGTGGAACCTTCCTTGTGGTCAATTGTTTGGTGTGGGCCGCAAAACGGCAGATAAGCTTCTACAAATGAATATTCGTACCATTGGGCAGCTGGCTAAGGCCGATGAGCATATGCTGGTTGGCGTATTTGGTGTGACGGGTTCGTGGTTAAAATTGGCCGCTAACGGAATTAACCATTCACCTGTCAGCACTGAGCGGGAGCCAAACAAGTCCATTGGTCACACGACTACCCTGCCTATGGATGTGGTAAAGCTGGAAGAAGCCCAACGGGTACTTCTTAACATTAGTGATCAGGTAGCCCGGCGGCTTCGACGACACGGTATGCTGGCAGGAGGTATACAATTGACGATTCGGACGCCGGATATGAAGACCTTTACGCGTTCTCAAGTCAGGAGCACTCCTACGGAAAGTGCAGAGGACATATATAAGGAAGCTTGTGCGTTGTATCGTCGCCATTGGGGAGAAGATAAGCCTGTACGCTTACTGGGGATTACGTTACAGCAGCTCATTCCAAAGGAGGAAGCGGCCGTTCAAATGGATCTATTTGAATACCAGGATCAGCCTAAGAAAGAAAGCTTATTGAAGACGATGGATGCACTGCGCGATAAGTTTGGTGAAAATGCAATTTTGACCGCTGGGATGCTGGGAGATGATCCTTCGGTACTTCTGCGCAACTCCAAGCTGCGCGGAACTTCGCTGCAAAAAGACAATCTACCAACTCCGGAGTGAGCTTTTGGATAGATTATTGCAAGCATCAGAAGCTTACGTTATAAGCATTTTTTACACGAAGGATAAAGGAAAATAATTTGTAATAATATTGGGTTTGTATTAATATGTGAATAGAATGTAAAAGCTGGTTTGTTTGATTGTATAGGAGGAAGAGAAAAGTTATGGCTAAATACACTTGGGTAGAAAAAGATACATGCATTGCTTGCGGAGCCTGTGGCGCTACAGCACCTGACATTTATGATTATGATGATGAAGGTTTGGCTGAAGTGATCTTTGAAGGGGATGCAAACCAAGGCATCAAGGCAATCTCGGATGATTTGTTTGATGATATGCAGGATGCTTGTGACGGTTGCCCTACAGATTCCATTAAAGTAGCAGACGAGCCGTTCAATAAAGAAGGTTAAGCGTAGGCTTCTTTGATAGGCACAGCACCGACAGCTCCCTTCGCCGTATAACGGTGAAAGTAAGCTGTCGGTGCTGTTTTTTTAGATTATAGAATGGTTCAGCGGAGCTGAGCCATTCTATAATCTAAAAAAAACTTCTGCCAAACGCGGTCTGGCTTCCGTGAAAGTCCATCGATAGACGTTTTTTTTATGTGCTGTCCATCGAGTCTATTTTTACCGATATACATAATAGGAAGTATGCAAGATTACACGATCAGGAGGATCCGATGAACCATTCGCCTCATCTTAAATCGTATGTAAAAAAACACCCTGATAATAAAATGGCCTGGTATTTACTCGGCAAAGAGTATGAGAGCAGCGGTCAGGAGGGCAAAGCAAATTATTGCTTCAATCGCGCAGGAGAAGTGTTCGAAGCCTTCGAGCATAAACAGATTCCGGCAGACGTATGGATGGAATATCAGTATAAACTGGTTCAGATGTCCAAGGAGAAGGAGCGAAGGACGGCTCGAACACGCCACCTGTTAACTGCGTTAATGGTACTACTGCTCATATGGGTTCCTTCAGCCAATTCACCGAGACCCTCAAATGAAAATACATCTGTTCCATCCGGAACTGAGCAGGCAGCAATTGATAATATTGAAGTTACGAAAGTGGCCACTGCTGATCCGAAGGAGATGGCCCAGATCGGTGTGGTTGGTGGTGTGTTTACGGCTCAAGCTCGAAAAGGGAGTGGAGCTGGAACGGGGCTTACTGATATGTTGGCTAAGACTAGCCGATTGCCGTCCAAGACTACGATGTTGGGCATGGAGCAAGGGGGCTCGTGGCTGCTCTGGAGAGAGGGCATGAAGCCATTACTTAGTGTACAGAACAAAGGAAACGGCGGATTAGCTGTTCAGTCTTACGACGCCGCTGCGTGTGCTTGCAAGCCGTCAGACAGTGAAAATCTTCGCAAAGCAGGTCTGAAATGGGCTGCTGGACAGGAGGAATTAGCTGTGTTGAATAGCTCCATGCGTGCTTTTCGCTCACAGCATCAACGTCTTCCCCAGAGTCTTGATGAACTGACTCGAGACTTTCCCGCTAACACGATGTACGGTACGACAGACGGGATGAAGAAGGCTTTTACACCTATGCGTAATTTACTTGCTTCACCTGGACAGGGAACAGGGAAGGCAGTAGATTTAGACGCTGACTCGTCGGCCGAAAGCAGTCCATTACTGGCATCGTCATTGCACGGACGACCTTTTCTAGGGCAACCGCTGCGAATTGTGGTGGACAAATCTAAGCACAGGCTCGCCCTGGTAAGTGGCAATGTACTTATTCGAAATTATCCTATCGGTTTGGGTGGAGAAAGAACACCAGAAGGGAAATTTGTGATTACCGATAAAGTAGTAAATCCGAACGGAAAATCCAACGGTGAGTTTGGTAGTCGTGGGATGCAACTGTCTGCAACGAATTATGCCATTCATGGCACGAACGAGCCGGACAGCATTGGCAAAAATGAGTCGTTGGGTTGCGTCCGAATGGGTAAAGAGGATGTGGAGGAATTGTTTGCACTTGTACCTTCGGGTACGGAGGTGGTCATTGGTAACGGGGGATTGCCTGATCAAGTGCTGGTGCCTGGTTCTCGATTTACAAGTGAGCCGCAGCATGACCAGACAAATCCCCGCAAAACCTATCACTGGCTAAATTAACGTTTTGATGCTATTGCTACTTGGTGTTTAACGATTTCCTGCTTGTGCTAAAACAATGACCAGAATAATCACAATGATGAGGAGAACAAAGCTGACGGCGGTCCATACAATCGCTTTCTTGTTCACCTCATCCTTTTTCTTTTGCAGACTGGGCGGCTTGCGCTTGGTCTTCATATCAGCAATCCCTCTTTTCTAACGGGCTAAGGTCTTGTCTTACTATGTCCATTGTAAATGGTTTGATTATACATTTTCAATGACATCTCCATGACAACTGAATTGTTCTGATACTACACCTCGCAAATTACTTTCTTTTTGGTATGGAAAAAGCTAAACTATTTTGTAGAGATGTTTTTTTAGGATTGTGCAAGGGCATAGAACGGAGTGGATGAATCGTGTTGTATCGAAGGATTGCGAAACCTGTTTTTTTTAAAATGAGTCCAGAGACGGCCCATCATGTAGTCATTGACGGCTTAAAACATGCGGGTTCACTCCCTGGTGGAGCAGCGACACTGCGAGGGATGTACGGAGTCAAGGAAACGGAGGATCTTGCCGTTGATCTGTTTGGCATTCATTTTCCCAACCCGATTGGACTGGCTGCAGGACTGGATAAAAATGCAGAAGCGGTTACTGGTTTTTCTTCTATCGGGTTTGGATTTATGGAAGTGGGAACGGTGACACCTGTGGGACAGCCCGGCAATGATCGACCTCGTTTGTTCCGACTGCCTCCCGATGAGGCGTTAGTCAATCGGATGGGCTTTAACAATCTGGGTGCTGAGAGCATGGCCAAACGTCTGGCTGCACTCAAACATCGACCTGTTCCGGTCGCAGTTAATATCGGTAAAAATAAAATCACGCCCAATGAGGATGCTCATAAGGACTATGAAAAGTGTATTTCCGCACTGTATCCGTATGCGGACTTCTTTGTAGTGAATATTAGCTCGCCGAATACGCCGGATTTACGAAAGCTCCAGCATGGTCATGAACTGAAGTCGCTATTGGAAGCGGTTCGGGCAGAGATGGGAGTCCAGGCGAAAAAGTACGGCAATGCCAAGTCTGTACTAGTTAAAATTGCGCCGGATGTATCGGATGAGGAATTGGAATATATGACAGATGCGATTGCTGCCAGTGGAGTAGACGGCATTATTGCGACCAATACAACGATATCCAGAGCTGGTCTGACGCACCGAAATGCGAGTGAAACAGGAGGGCTGAGTGGTAAGCCGCTGCGTGACCGTTCCACAGAGGTCATCGGACGGGTGTACCGCCAGACGGAAGGTAAGCTGCCTATTATCGGATCAGGCGGCATCTTCACGAGTCGTGATGCCTATGACAAAATTAAAGCAGGCGCAAGCCTGATTGAAATTTATACAGCATTGATCTACGAAGGGCCGGAAGTAAATAGGGCTATACATGCTGGCCTGCGTGAGCTGCTTCGAAAGGACGGCTTTAGACACATTAACGAGGCTGTTGGTGCAGATCACAGATAAAAAAGTGTTGTCGGAAGAGACAGGAGGTACGGGGATGGACGGAAGAGACTGGGGAACATTTTTACTGCCATACGATCAGGCGGTGGAAGAGCTTAAGGTCAAGTTCAAAACAATGCGTGCGGAGCTGAAAAAGCGCGAGGAATACGCTCCTATCGAATTCGTAACCGGACGGGTTAAAAAAATATCAAGCATCCTCGATAAGGCGAAGAGATTACAAGTTCCTTCTGATCAGCTGGAGACGGGAATCGAGGATATTGCAGGCATTCGCATTATGTGTCAATTTGTAGAGGATATTCGGCGGGTGGCCGAATACATCAGAAGACGTAAGGATTTGACCGTACTGTATGAAAAGGACTATATCACCAATTATAAAGACAGCGGCTATCGCAGCTTTCATATGATTGTGGAGTATCCGGTTCAGACAGCAGTGGGGTTGAAAATCGTGCTGGCAGAGATTCAAATCCGTACGTTGGCTATGAATTTTTGGGCAACTATTGAGCATTCTCTTAGCTATAAGTATCGTGAAAGCTTGCCTGATAATATGCGCACACGGTTGAAAAAGGCAGCTGAGGCAGCCTTTGTATTGGATAATGAGATGTCTTCCATGCGTCTTGAAATATTGGAAGCGCAGAAAAAGTTCGAGGATGAAGCCAATATCGTATCCAAAGTGCTAACAGGTATGCATCGGCTGTATTTCTACCATAAGATCAGTGAAACGATTGATGCGCAGCGCAGATTTAATGAACTGTGGGAACGGCACGACATGGAAGGAATCAAGCTGCTTCACGATGAGGTTAAAGAGATGCTAGAAGCCTCTACCAAGGAAGAAGACAGGGATGAATATTAAATGGCAAACCTTTCCTACGAACCGCTGTACGTGACTTATTTGGTATACTTCAATCGGGATCGGGATTACTTTGAATGTCATGAGGTACTGGAAGAGCTGTGGCTTAAGCTGGACCGTGACCCTGTATATAAAGGTTTGCTGCAAGTTGCTGTAGGACTGTATCATTTTCGGAATGGTAACTATCGTGGTGGACATATGATGCTGGATAGTGCGGTCCACCGGCTGGAATATGCTCCTTCGCAGGCGCTGGGCATTAATATGGCGAAACTGGTGGACGAGGCGCGCGTTTGCGCCCGTCAGCTTGCTGAAGCTGTTATGACCTGCACGGAAGAGCTTCAGCACCAACCGCCGGTTTATCGGGATTTGACGATTGAAATCGTCGAGCCCGGGTTGCGCCGTGCCGTGGAGAAGGCATCGTCGTCCATTCCAGTCAACATCCCGCAGCAGAGAGGTCCTCGGCGTGGGGAAAAGCATGAGCAGCGTCAGCAGGCGCTGGAAGCTTCAATTAGGCGAAGACAGGCCGCTGGCGGATCGGGCTTTGTCTCGGTGGAAACGAAGGATGCGCCTTGAGTTTGAAGCACATGCACATGGTAAGCAAGCAGCCCGATCCGTTTCATGGGGATCGGGCTGCTTTATCGTTTCAGGTGTGTGAACGTTTGACTAGGAGGTTACGTTCTTTTTATATTTCTCAAAGAAGGCTTTGAAATCGTCGAGTGTGTACCCATTGTCCGAAGGACTTTCCTTCAACCCGCCTACCATACGTTCCTTTTCCACGCCTTTTTCGTAATAAATGAGCGTAGGGGTATACTCAATCTTATACTTGTCCCAGCCATCCTCATACTCACGCAGGTTAAATTCGTGCATCGTGATGTTCTCCTGCTTGCTCAAAGGCAAGAGCTTGGGAGTAGTGGCGCGGCAATGCACACAGTCGGACGCGAAATGATAGACGAAAAAGTTTTCCTTTTTATCAATTTTGCTCTGTAGATCTTCCGGCTTAATAATTTGCTGATAGTTCGGGTCATTCAGCAACTCTTGAGTAGCAGGATTTAACGAGGCTGTGGAAACGCCATACAGCTTGTTCTTAGTGCCTGAATTTAAAGCGAGTAGCACTCCAAGCAAAATGACCAGCACAACAAAAAAGCCGATGACAGGTATAAGCTTTTTTTTGTTGGATTTTTGTGCGTTCAATGCAATCTCTCCTATCAAAATTCAAAATATGTAGCTATGAATCTCATTATTATACAACATTACAGCTTGTAGTGAAAGTTTGTAAATCACACCGATATTGCAGGATAACAGGTTGAATATGGTACAATAAAATTTATTTTAAAAGGACAGGATGATTACGATTATGGGTGTACAGCTCCCCACAGCATTTGTAAAGCGCATGGAGCAATTGCTCGGCGACGAATTTGAAGCATTTATGACCGCCTATGACCACACGCCCCATGCCGGGATTCGCGTCAATACGTTAAAAATTCCGATGGAGGACTTTAAGGAACGTTCTCCGTTCGAACTGCGGCCGATTCCGTGGTGTGCCACGGGTTTCTACATTCCGCACGGTACAAAGCCGGGGTTACATCCTTACTACCATGCGGGGCTGTACTATGTACAGGAACCGAGTGCAATGTCTCCAGTTGAGCTACTCAATGTAGCTCAGGACGAAGCTGTATTGGACTTGTGCGCTGCACCGGGCGGGAAATCGACCCAAATAGCTGCCAAACTACAAGGAAGCGGCGTATTGGTGACAAATGATATTAGCGCGGACCGAACCAAAGCGTTGGCTAAAAATGTGGAATTGTACGGTGTGCGTAATGCCGTGGTACTGAATGAAAGCCCGGATCGAATCGCCGCTGCCTTTCCACATTTTTTTGACAAGATACTAATTGACGCACCTTGCTCGGGAGAAGGTATGTTCCGCAAGGATGAGGATATGGCAAAACAATGGGAGACGCATTCGGTGGATAAATGTGTAGTCATGCAACGGGACATTTTGCGTGTAGCGGCCTCAATGCTGAGCGCAGGAGGGAGAATTGTCTATTCGACCTGCACCTTTGCGCCAGAAGAAAACGAAGGAATGATCGCAGAATTTCTGGGAGCTCATCCCGATTTTGACGTAGTCCCTGTTCCATCGGAAGCAGGCTTTGCACCAGGTCATCCGGAATGGATGAGTGAAGAGGTCGCGGCAGCACACCCCGAACTGCGGGGAACAGCACGCCTTTGGCCGCATCTCGTAGAGGGAGAAGGCCATTTTATCGCTGTGTTGCAACATCAGGGTGGCAATGCTGCTGCGATGGAAGATCACACTGAATCCGGGGATTTGACTCAACGTGAGGACAAGAATGACAGGGCATTGAACATAGATGCAGTGTATCCACGGAAGAAGCAGTTTTTGTCCGTCAAGGAAGCGTTGACGCCAAGCGGTCAAGGAAGACATGCGACTGGTGAGCCTAAACGAAGTGGTAAAGGAATGGATGGGAAGTCCGGTAAAGGAAAGTCCGCGCGCGGCTTGGGTGGCAATAAGTCCCGTTCTGGCAAAGAAAATGTAAAATCCGCTGCACGCTCCCCACAGGATGTGCTGGAGTCCTATCACCAATTTGTGAAGGAGCAGCTGGAGGTGTGCTTAACAGGCTATACGGTGGTTTACGGAGATCGCATTTATCAGTCGCCACTGGCATCACATCGTTTGGACGGCCTGAAGGTGGTGCGACCAGGCTGGTTTATGGGTACCGACAAGAATGGTCGCTTTGTGCCTTCACATCCGCTGGCGGTGGCATTACGCCCTTCAGAGGCGGTTAGAAGCATCAATCTCTCCAGTTCAGATGCTGAGGCCATCCGGTATTTAAAAGGTGAGACCTTGTCCATCCCCGTTGAGAGAATGGCACTGCGGAACGAAGTCCAGCCCAAAGGCTATACTCTCGTGTGCATTGATGGTTATTCGGCTGGGTGGGGCAAATGGCAGGACGGCATGCTCAAAAATGAATACCCTACAGGCTGGAGGTGGACATCGGTATGAGTGGAAAAGGAAGACAAACGCAACGTTTGGACAAAGTTTTAACCCATATGGGATATGGCTCCCGTAGTGATATCAAGAGACAGGTGAAGCAAGGGATGATCACGGTAAACGGGAGAACCACCAAGGATAGCGGCTTACAGGTTCATCCCTACCAGGATCAGATTGAAGTGAACGGGGAACTTGTTGTTTTTCGGGAGTATATTTACATCATGCTGCACAAGCCACCGGGCGTCATATCTGCAACTGAAGATACGAGGGAGCGGACGGTGTTGGATTTGCTGAGTGCGGAAGAACGACATTTTGAGCCCTTTCCAGTAGGACGCTTAGATAAAGATACAGAAGGACTATTGTTGTTGACCAACGACGGTAAGCTAGCGCACGAACTACTTTCTCCACGGCGGCATGTCCCTAAAACGTATGAGGCTACCGTGTCGGGTCATGTCACGGAGGAGGATATTCATCAATTTACAGCAGGAGTGGAACTGGATGATGGGTATGTTACCCTTCCCGCGCAGTTGACCATTCTTCGTCACGAACATCCGTACCAGGCAGATGGAGAAGTCATTTCCTATATTTCGCTTGTAATCCATGAGGGTAAGTTTCATCAAGTGAAGCGTATGTTCGAGGCGGTTGGTAAAAAGGTGACCTATTTGAAAAGAACGGCCATGGGGCCATTGAAGCTGGATGAACAGCTTCCACTGGGCAGCTATCGAGAGCTGACTAGTGAAGAACTGGCATGGATCGGCCGGGATATAGCATCTGCGACGTCAGAAGTATGATAGGCAGATTAAATATAAATGACGCACAGGTTCTTATGAGATTCCTGTGCGTCATTTTATGATATAGGCAACCAGACAGAGAATTATTCAAACTCAACGTTCAACACTGAATTGCAGGTTACGAATTATTGTGCGCGTGCTGCCCGACTCTTTTTCACTTCGGCTGCTTTATAAGCTGTAACCTTGTTTTTACCTGTCGTTTTGGATATGTACATTGCTTGATCGGCCTGCTTGACCAGTTCATCCGGGTTCATTTCTTTCTTCACTGTACTGTATCCGACACTGATCGTGACAATGCTTTCTTCCGCGACCCGCTCGCGGATACGTTCTGCGACATGTCCAACCTTGGCACGTCGATCCACAACCATTGCGACCAGTTCCTCGCCACCGTATCGTCCGGTCAGTCCGATTTCATCCAGTTCATCCTCCATAATCTGTGCGACCTGTTTGAGTACTTCATCCGCACGAGCATGGCCCTGCGTATCATTCAGCTTTTTGAAATTGTCAATATCGCAAAAAATGACCGACACGCGGATTCCTTGATCCATATATCGCCGTAGTCGTCCCGAAAAATATTTGCGGTTATACAGCCCTGTCAGACCATCGGTGATGGAAGAACGGTAAATCCTTTGGAGCAGCTCCACAATCCGTTCAAACAGGATGATGAACAACGTAGTATAGTACAGCAATGGTAAAAATGACATATATAGGACTGCGTTTGACCTGCCTGCTTCTTCAGGGATGTCATTTCGCAGCCACAAATAGCCGAGCCAGAGCAAATACATGAATAAGCCCGCTACATACTTCTTTGGCTGTCCGATTCGTGGGGTTATGAACACAAGGCTCAGTATAAGTACCAGTACTCGATAAAACAGAGTGAATCCAACTAGTTTCGCTGTGCTGATCCAAGCGGGTAACAAACCTGCAGTCCAGGCAATAACCGGCAAAATCAATAACGCACCCAGCAGCATCAAGGTCCATGTCTGCACACGTTTCAGCTTCCGGTAGAGTTGAAATACGGCGGCATTGATGAGCACGAAGGCAGACGCCTCCAGCGCATTTTTCCACACGATTCCTTGAAGTTGCATCTTGCCTCCGCCTGCTGAATAGAGATTCATGGCTTCATATGTCATAATAATAATAGCGGCAACCGAAAAAAGGATATAGGCTCTTTTTCGTTGTCTGCTATATATGATCACGCACATCAGTGCCATCATGAGTATAATATACAAACCGCAGGCTGCACTTACGGCCCCGGCCAGAGATGGGAAACCCAAGGTTCCCGATAAGGACAACAACGTCAACATCACCGACTCCATTTGCAAAAGTAGTCAATCTATTGAACGGATGATACCGTTCCGATACAATAGACAGGATTTATCCCATTTAAAATGTTATAATTTTCTTTTGTGACTAACATTTATTCTCAATATATCATCTTTCAGAAAATCCGGAAACCTATACATACAATCTGTGATCCGGGCAGTTTAATGCTTGAAAGGGGAAGCACGTCATGAAATTGCTACAGGCTCTCTTTTTCCCACCCGAGCAACCGGGAGGCGTTTCATCCATGATTCCATATCTGCAAGAGCGATTTACATCCCCCCGTTGGGAAATGGAGCTATTTTCAATCCCTAAACGGATTCGCAACAAGGGTAGGGACGAAGTAACTTTTGATACCTTTGACTGGACGAGATATGAACAATATCCAATCGTCCAAAAATATATTCAGACGTACCGTGACTATTTGTGGTGGACACGGCTTCGTATTCAGAAGCCCTATGACCTCATTCATGCCCATCATCCTATTGCCGGAATCGCCATGAAAACTGTTTTTCCTGACATTCCGCTCGTACAGACGATTCACTCTTCCTATGAGAAGGAGTTAATTCTAAACGGGAAAATAGAGGAGAACGGGCCTGAACACCAATTCTTGGTGTCACTGTATGGGGAAATGGAGCAGAAGGCGGATCGCTTGATAGCGGTATCTCATTCTTTTCAGCATTACTTAACTCCTTACGTTCAGAATCCGCAAGACATTGCAGTCATTCCGAACGGATATGATGAGAAGCGCTTCAAGCCCATTCCACACGAAAATGAAGTGACACAGCTCATAACCGTTTGCCGCCTTGTTCCGGCGAAAGGACTGGATATTTTATTGCGGGCCTGTGCTGAACTTAAAAAAAGAAATCTGGAATTTGTGCTTCATATTATTGGAGACGGTCCGGTTCGCCCTGAGCTGGAAGAGATGGCACGACAGCTCGATATATACCATGAGACGATTTTTTATGGATATACCCTTCATCCAGAAGAGTTTATGCCTTTCTTTGATGTATTTGTTTTGCCTTCTCGGGCGGAGGCCTTTGGTTCGGTATTTGCGGAAGCAGCGTTGAGTTGTCTGGCATTGGTAGGTACAGAAGTGGGAGGAATACCGGAGCAGATTGAGGATGGGGTAAATGGCCTGCTCGTGCCACCCGACAATCCGAGGGCACTGGCAGACGCTTTAGAGAAGGTCATTGCTGACCCTGCCTATCGTTATGAGCTGGCTAGATCTGCCTGTGATAAGGCTAAATCAAGCTATTCTTTAAGTCGAGCGGTTAACGAGTTGAAGAAAATGTATTTGAAATTTCCACATTAACCATGACGAGTATCACCTGGTTTGGAATCGGAATGCCGAAAGCTGGAGCGAGGACGTGAGGAACGGAAAGGTCTCCCGCGTCCTGCTATGATCAGTTTACTAACCCACATCAGACTGAGCATTCCGAAAATAGGATAAAGGACAGATAACAGTGAACTGAAGCCGAACTGACTGATTAAAAAACAGGTGAGCATAATGAATAGTGTGATGAGCTTGGGCGAAATTTGGACATGCTGACGAATTTGCAGACTGACTCCATAAATGTCGGCTACAAAGGTACTGAAGATTTCCATGAAAATGAGTAGAATGTATATGATTTCGACAAAGGCACCCAGACGGTAAGCAATGCTTCCCATAGGGATTTCAAATTGCTGAATACCCGGCATATGTGCTGACATGGCAAAGTGCGCAGCCATCAGCATAAATCCGACACCAATTCCTCCCAAAACTCCGCCCCAGCGGATGGTTCTTCGGGAAAAGGTTTGGCTGCCAAGTGGTACAAGCACGGCTTGGGCCATAGTCAGGTTGAAGGACGTGTACAGCAGTGGAGAGAGCAAGGTTCGAAATGTACTGTGATCTGTCGTATTCGTAATAAAACTCTGAGGATTAGGCATGGAGAGCGTGCTGTGAACGAGCAGAAGAGACATGATGATCATCAAAGGGACAACCACGGTGTTCATGTGCAAGATGGCTTTAATGCCTTTACTTAGCAGCAAATAAGTTCCAATCAGTGTAATAAGCAGTCCGGTTTGGTAATGCAGGTGAAGGTGCTCTACAAAAACAGAGCCAGCTCCTGCCAGCATGACGCTGTTTACGCCAATCAGCACGATGAGTGTGAACCAGCTAATCCATTTCCCGGCATTGGCGCCAAAAAGATGTTTGTTCAGGTCCTCGTAGGATTTGGCTGAAATATCATGAGCGATCAGCATCATTTTCGTACCCAACCATACAAATATGATTGTGGATAGCATAATAGTGAGTGTAGCCCAACGACCGTACTGCGTAAAAAATTGCAGAATTTCTTGTCCGGTAGCAAATCCGGCACCGACGATTGTACCGATGTATGTAAAAGCAATCTGGAAAACATGAATATTACGTTTCATCCCCAGTCCCTCCTTGCCTGCTTGAATAACGCTGCAGCGAGCATATAATACAAACTATGTTCAACTGAAATAGGACATGACTGGATGAGACTGAAAATAATTAAAGTGAATTTAATGAATAGCTTGACGGGAGCGTAATTTATGGGTCAAATCCTTGCATGGATACTGGAATACGGATATTTGGCAATGTTCGGTTTGCTTGCACTTGGAGTAGCGGGTATGCCGATACCCGACGAAGTGCTAATGATCGCCTTCGGCGGGCTCGTGTCTCAAGGGCACTACAACTTCATTGCTGCACTGGCAGTCACATTTTTCGGTAGTATGACGGGTATGATGCTTAGCTACACCCTGGGGCGTCTGCTGGGCAAACCACTTTTGCATCGATACGGAAAATGGGTGAGGCTTACGCCTTCTAGAATTGCCTCTTCTGAAAATTGGTTTGGGCGCTATGGTACCTGGGGAATCCTGTTCGGATATTTTGTCCCCGGCTTGAGACATGTATCCTCATATCTGGCAGGTACAACCCGTCTAGGCGTTTTTCGCTATATCAGTTATGCATCAGCAGGAGCTTTGCTGTGGTGCGGTACATTTTTGGGGATTGGACATGCGGTGGGTATGCATTGGGAGCAGGTGGCGAAGCTAATGGAGAAGGTGACGCATCGGATAGGGCTGGTCGTTATTCTTTTAATCGTTGTGGGAGGAATCACCGCATGGTTCTGGAACAAGCGTAAAAAAAATGTCACATGACCGCATGGAAAGCAGCTATAGCTTGAAAGCGGCGGGTGAAGTATGGTACTTTTACCGCATAGGAATGCCGTGGGAGGTCATGTAATGGAAGTATTAAAGAAACGAATTTTAGATGAAGGCGTGATTGCATCAGATCAGGTGCTGAAGCTGGATGGTTTGCTTAATCACCAGGTTGATCCAGAGCTGACAATGGCAATGGGAAGAGAGTTCGCAGCACGTTTCCGGGAAGAGAAGATCACCAGAGTAGTGACCGTGGAGTCCTCAGGCATTGCCATCGGGTTTGCGACAGCATTGGAATTGGGTGTACCGTTGGTATTCGCTCGTCGTAAAAAGACCCTATTAGCTGATCCAGACGCGCTATGTGAACGCGTACCTTCGTTTACTAAAGGTATTGTGACGGATATTATGCTGTCTCGTCAATTTATTCACGAAGATGATCGTGTTCTGTTCATTGATGATATTATTGCTAATGGTGATGCGGCACGAGGCATGGTTAAAATCATTCAACGCTCCGGAGCGGAGTTGATTGGATTCGGTGTCGCGGTGGAAAAAAGCTTTCAGGCCGGAGCGAGAACCATCCGTGAGCAGGGTATTCGTGTAGAGTCATTGGTCAAAATTTCGTCGTTAGCTGACGGCAAGATTGAGTTTGCTGAATAGTAACAATTCAAAACTCCTGATCCTTATTTCTAATAATAACCTTTGCATGAGCTTCAATTTCGCTTATAATATAGATAAGGTTTTGGAGAGGAGGCAGCAACATGGGGAAAGAACAATTGACCGAACAGTTTTTTCTGGAAAAACTGGCAGCGGCTAAAGTACACTTTGAGCGTGCCTTGGATTGTAAGCATACGGAATTCGACGATTTGTATCCCTATATGATTGAACATCCTCAGTTTTTTTGGTATAAACGCTATGTGGCCTGGTCTGAGTTGTTGACGTTGGTTAACCTATGCGAAGAATTGTCCTTCTCTTGGAAAGAAGAATTTACTGCTCACCAAGTGGAGTATGTAGATCAGCGAGTGTTGTCTGCACAAGTGCTGGACTTCTGGTACGAGAAGAACGATACAAAAGAACATGATCACAGTGTAAACCAGTCGGGATAATTTGTCGCTCTGTTGGCAATCCATATAAGTAGTAAGAGAGAAGAGACCTAAATGATTGTTTAGGTCTCTTTTTAAACTTTTTTCATGTATATAGAATCATGGTTGCTGTGTTAAAAAAGTGAATAAGGAGGGGACAAGGATGATTATGGACGAAGAATTGGATGCTTATCGACTCTCCGGTGAAAAGGTGCGTGTCGTACGCGATGGATTGGAGTCCAACGATGTTGTTGGCATTGTACTGGCATGGGATGATGAACAGGTGCTTATTCGCCGCCAGAATCGACGTGTGGTCAAGTTGGATCGCAGTTATACATACCAGCCGTTCGGCGAGCCGCGTCACAATCCGATAGATCTGGGTTAGGAAGGGGTTCCAAATGGGTGTTGGATAAAAATAACTGAGCGATTCATTAGGCATACAGAAACTCTAAATCGGACACAGTAATGAAGGGAAATCCAACAGAGAGGACGTGCTGTGTCAATGACGGTTATGGACGAAAAAGTACATGCATACAAGGATCAAATCAGCCATTTGGAAGATCAGTTGCCCGAGGTAGTTCATGCATATCATCGCTTTACCGGAGAGTGCTTTCAAGCCGGCAGCTTAGATGAGAAAACCAAGCAACTGATTGCGCTAGGCATTGGCTTATTTGCCAACAATGAAGTATGCACGTTTTATCACGTGGACGAGGCGCGGTCCAAAGGAGCCAGTGATCAGGAAATTATGGAGACCATTGCTGTGGCCGCAGCAGTAGGTGGAGGACATGCTCTAAGTCAAGGGGTTACGCGTGTACAGAAGGCGTTGCAATAAAGCAAATCATTAATAGATATGCTTATACTTCGTGATAGCGAATATAGATCGATTTTGATATATGATGGTTATGGAAAGGAGCTTCCGAGCACAGTTGGTGTCTGCGGAAGCTTCTTTCTTTTGCGTGTTTGTTGTGCGGGGATTATGCTCTTCTGCTTGCGGCAAAAGCAGCAGGGCGAGACGTTTTACGCTTATAGGCCAAAGAGGATGTAACCAAACTTCGTTCAACGATGCGTAGGGGTTTGGAAGTTGAATTGTTTGGTAATTCGGGGCGATGTTTCTCTAGTAAAGGAAGGGCGGCTGTATGAGGCATGGAGGTCGAGAGCCCCAGATATGCTCGCATCCGCTCATACATTTCTTTACGGAATGCTGGCATAGCCATATTGAACTGCTCTTTATTTCCTTTACTTATATAGGTGGCGTGAACGCCGGAGTGGTTTTGTTGTATGTCTAGAACATGAATGTGATATTTATTAAATTCATGTTTTATTTCAGATAGCAGGATTCCGGTACGATCTACACCTGCGTTAACCATTTCGACATAAAGATCAGGGGTTTTCAGCATACCGCTTTCTTCAAGAATTAGGCTGTCCCGCTCAAATACTTTTTGAATAAAGGTAAGGAGCAGATAACTTTTCACAAGAGACCATTCATGCTGAGTAGTATCTAAAGAAGTCATTACCATTCACCGCCTTAGGAAAATGTGATGATAATTCATAACCGATTGAAAAAAAGAACCTTCGTTCCTGAGAACTTATGTTCTTATTTTAGCTTATTATTCCTTTTTTATCAAGGGGAAATTAACAAACATAAAAGGTTTGACATCTTGATATGAGCATGGTATGATCTATCTTGTCGCTAAGAAAGATAGATCTTTCGAGGTATATGACAACATATATGCGGTCGTGGCGGAATTGGCAGACGCGCACGGTTCAGGTCCGTGTGGGCTAACCCCCGTGGAGGTTCGAGTCCTCTCGACCGCATCATCTTATAATATACAGGTTTGTGAATTGCTTTTATAGCAGTTTGCGGACCTTTTTGTATGCTTAAAAAATTTAAGTTGTTACCCAAGACCTGTGTCGAAGAAATCTCTCCGAAGCTATGAGAACAGGATAATAAGTCTACTGTTGGAATGACCTTATAAGCGCATTCCGGTGGATTTTTTCCCATTTCTATTATGAAGTCGATATTTTCACCTCTTCTATCTCTTTCTTTCCAGCCTTGCCATGCTTGATCTTATTTCAGTTCAATCTACTCAATATGCTTACCAATGGCTGTCGAAATTTTCCTAATTGAATTTACTAAATACGAGACTTTTGGAGGCACTCAAAAATAACAAATAAAACAGCTGCCGCTCGTAAGATGTAGCGGCAGTTGTTTAGAATTAACTACATGGAATTAACTGTATCAAAACTCAACATCTCTTTTTTTCTTGGAGCGCGCCCCTGCCAAACGGACAACTAGCGAAGCTACCACCAAAATTGCAGTTACTCCCACAAGGATAACAAAAAAGGATTGATCAAAAGCAGAACGGCCCGCATCTTTCAGTGCTTCTGCAGCCTGGGCAGGCAAACCCTCTGCAGCTATGAGCGCTTCATCCAGGCTGTCTTTCACATTCGCTGGAACGTGGAGTCCCGTAGGGACTTTCATAGCTAGGGAATACGCAAGAGTTGACATGCTTCCGATGATAGCAATCCCTGATGCTCCCCCCATTTCATAGGCAACTTCTTCAATCGATGCAGCCATGCCTGCTTTGTGTGCCGGGGCATAGTTCATAATGGAGTGAGATGCTGCTGTCATACCTGCTCCCAAACCCACACCAAGTAAAGCCAATCCAAGAATCTGCCCGGCCATGCCTGAATTAAATTGCGTGAGATAGATGCCCATTCCCAGACCGGCAATCAGAAGAGAGAAGCTTTTAATATGGATAACGTCATAGCGATGCAATATGGACCCGGTTAAGGGGCCGGCAATGAGAGATGCAATTGGTATGCTAATCGTGTACAGTCCTGCTTGGAGAGGCGACAGACCTTCCACCAGTTGAAGACGCTGGGTTACAATATATTGAATCCCCATCTGTGTAAATGCACCCACCAAGGCTGTTATAAATCCGGTGCTGAACCTTGTAATTTTAAATAAAGTAAGATCAATAAGAGGGCTAGCGCTTTTATTTTGACGACGGATAAAGATGATAAGTGCCAAGACGCCGATAACCGCACCTATTACGGCTAATATTGGAGACCCGTCACGACGGGTAAACTCTTTGATGGAATAGATGAGTCCCACCATGGCGATCATGATTTGGATGGAGCCGGTAAGATCCCATTTTTTCTCTGTATTGCCCGCATGTTTTGGAACATAAATCAGAGTTAATGCAAAAGCAATGATCGCAATCGGCAAATTAATCAAAAATACAGAACCCCACCAAAAATGCTCTAAAAGAAGCCCGCCGACGATAGGACCTAGTCCTGCTCCTCCTGCAGAAACGGAGCCCCAAATACCGATCGCGAATCCACGCTCGCGTTCATCTGTAAATGTAACCCTAATGATTGACAAGGTAGCGGGCATCATCATAGACGCTCCGACTGCAAGAAGAACTCGAGACGCCACCAATACAAAGGGCACGGGGGAAAAGGCGGCAGTAAGCGAAGCAGCAGCAAATACAAGCAACCCGAGGGTAAAGATTTTTTTATAACCCAAGCGGTCCCCAAGCGTTCCCATTGCTGGCAGCAGACCGGCCATAACGAGCGAGTAGCCATTGAGAATCCATAATTTTTCTGACGCTGATGCACCGAGGTCATGGGTTAAGCTCGGCAATGCGGTATACAGGATGGTCATATCCATCACAATAAGCAAAAGAGCGCTTGATACGATAGCTAGAACCAACCAGCGTTTGAATTTAGACATGTTGTTCCTCCGTGAATACAAATTTAAGTTATTACAATTTAAAACCTTAATCTATAGGGTTACCCTATAGTCAAGTGTTGATTCTCGGGATAAAATAGACATACAAAACTTCTAAAACATAACGGAGGAATGAGTTATGTCAAAAAGTCACAGCCTATACTTTACTACCAGTGAGCTGGCCAAGACTTGCGGAGTCACCAAACATACCCTGTTCCATTATGATGAGATCGGGCTCTTGAAACCAGAATTCACAAACTCAAAAGGCTATCGTTTTTACTCCATTCAGCAATGCTACGCGCTTGATATTATTAATGTGCTAAAGAAGGCGGGTAGCTCACTACAGGAAATCAAGGAATTTATTGAGAATCAGAATACGCCTCTGCTCATAGAGCTATTCAAACAGAAACTGCATGACCTTGAAGTGGAACGGATTAGAATAAAACGGATGCAAAGCCTATTGAAAGGTGCCATTGAAATGACGGAGCAAGCCAAGGGAGAGTTACACGATGGACCGTCGATAGAAGAATGTGAAGAGGAATATTTCATTGCCACTCAACTGGAACAGGGTGATGGTGATAAGGAATTTGCTCACAAATTAAGTGAACATCGAGATTATTGCGAAAATCACTTTACTGATTATGAGTTTCCGATCTGGACTATTTTATGCAAGGATCGGGTAGTGTCAGGGGATTATTATTCGGACTATATTGCCAATAAGCTAAAGGTTCCGACTGTGGGAGAGAGAATAGTTACCAAACCCAAAGGCCTCTATGCTGTCTTAAATCACAGAGGATCATATGAAACAATGTCTGAAGCGTACTCCGTTATAAAAGAGTATATAGCGAGTAAAGGGATGACTGTGTGCGGGAGTGCGTACGCAGTGGATTTGCTCAACTATTTCGCAGAAAAAAATCCAGACGACTATGTAATACGGATATCGGTTGAGGTTTGTAAAGGGAGAAAATTTCTTTTATAAGGTTATCTTTTAAGATATGATAAAAAATAACGCACTTTATGATTGAAGCTATTGAAAGGTTGGATGAAATATGGAGAAAGCAACTTTTGCAGGTGGATGCTTCTGGTGTATGGTGACTCCGTTTGAGGAGCAGCCGGGCATTCATGGCATTGTGTCAGGATACACTGGAGGAACGATTCCCGATCCGACCTACGAGCAGGTTAAAACAGGAACTACAGGTCACTACGAGGTGGTGCAGATTACTTTTGAGCCTGAGCTGTTTCCTTATGAAAAGCTGCTCGAATTATATTGGCCGCAAACAGATCCTACCGACGGGGAAGGTCAATTCCAGGACCGGGGTACACAGTATAAACCCGCAATTTTTTATCATACAGAGCAGCAACGTGAGCTTGCGCAACAGTCCAAGGAGCAGTTGGCACAAAGTGGACGTTTTGATAAGCCAATTGTAACGGAGATTCTTCCTGCTTCTATTTTTTATCCGGCAGAGGATTATCATCAGGATTACCACAAGAAAAACGTGAAGCACTATAAGGAAGATCGGGCCCAATCAGGCCGTGATGAATTTATTGATAAGAACTGGTAAGCGGCTTTAATATACGTTTCTACGCACGATAAGGCAGATCAGGGAGTATTCCATGGATCTGCCTTATACATATTTAGACGAGGTTACTCACACAATGAAGGGACAGAGAAGGAGGCTGACCCGCAATGAGTACACGACGGAAGCTACACATGAGAAACATAATAAAAAAGGCTTTAAAGGCATCTCGCGGCCGGAAAGAGCCAGCTTATGTACCTGTATTCCATTCAAGCTCTAAAATACGGAGAACCGTAGTACTCTGTATTTCGGTATGCATGTTATTCATGGTCTGTAGTACTGGTGTTGCAAAAGCATTAGACAAACAGGACGTGCCGCAAAAGATGGTTGCCGTCATTATCGACGATCTGGGAAATAATATGAAAGGGACTGAGCAAATTTTAAATTTACCCGTTAAGATTACCGTTGCTGTGATGCCTTTCCTGCCTACAACCAAGCAGGACGCTATGGAAGCGCATAAGCGTGGTCATGATGTCATCGTCCATCTTCCAATGGAACCAAAGCAGGGAAAGCCCGAATGGCTTGGACCCGGAGCAATTAAGGCAAATATGACGGATGAAGAAGTACGTGCTAAGGTGACAGCAGCCATAAAGGATGTTCCTTATGCGATAGGAATGAACAACCACATGGGTTCGAAGGTCACTTCGGATAAACGCATTATGTCTATTGTTCTTGATGTTTGTAAGGAGCATGGACTATTTTTTGTCGACAGCCGTACTAATTATTGGTCAGTGGTACCTGAACTTGCCGCTAAAAAGGGAATGCCACCGGTACGCAATGATGTTTTCCTGGATGATGTCCATACACTCGCTCATGTGAATCGGCAACTTACAAAAGTGGTTGAGTGGCTGGACGAGCACGATACATGCGTAACGATTGGGCACGTTGGCGTGTCTGGCATGTATACATCCTCGGCTCTTCATTCATCGGTTCCCAAGCTAAAGGAGCACGCCAAATTTGTGGGTATTAGCGATTTGGTGCGTGCTGTATGGGGATGGACTGGAGACCCAGCCACCAACACTACCATGCCGTCAGATGCGCAATAATGCCTTCGGCAACAGCTTCAGCAATGCTTTTTTGACCGCGATCCCCGGAAAGCATGGCTCTGTCCTGTTCGTTACTGATAAATCCGGTTTCCACAATTACAGCGGGATGCTGGATTTTATTCAGAAGATAAAAGGGTTTTCCGTACACTGTTTCTCTATTCATGCAAAATAAGCGGTTTAATGAATGCTGAATCCGTTCAGCCAACAGATAGCTGCTGCCTTCATCCTGATACAGCACAATGGGTCCACGTTTTTCGGTACGTTTGGTCCAATTGACATGCAGGCTTACAACCAAAGCGGTGGGCAGTTGTTCTGTTAGACTTTTACGTTGAGCCAGGTCTTTAAGGTGCCGGGATTTGGACTGCAACCAACGGTTATCGTCACTCAGTGCGTAGTCCTTGTCCCGATTCAGGACAGCAGGGTAACCCTGGGAGCGTAAGATCAAGTACAGCTTTTGAGCAATGGCGAGATTGATATCTTTTTCCAAAAGCCCTTTGTGACTTGTTCCACCATCCACACCGCCATGGCCTACATCAATCAGGACAACGGGCTTGGCAAAAGCGTGATAGGACGAATGTACGTTGGATGGACCCTCTGTATACTTGTTCGGTTCGCTACTTTTCTCGTTGGGCTGAGCAGCTAGATAGGTAAATGGGGCAAATACAGCACTGCAAAGGATGCATAGACTCAACCCCAGCCCTTTCAGCCATATCTTGTTTAACTTTTTTTTTCGCACGTTCTATTCCTCCAGTGGACGAATTGATTGTTTACTGAAAAACCATGCATAACAGACATCAAACCTAAAGCAACGTAGCTGCCTTCAAACATAACAATTAGCCTTGAGGTAACTGTTATGTTGAAGATAGTATGTTCCATTTAAGGGAAACCATGCATAGTTATTCCCACAGGGGTTAGACCTTTTGGAAAATGAGCAAGCTAGTTGTATCTGCACCTAACGTGTAAATCCGATATTTCCAAGCAATGTGAATGGACATGATAGGGGCAGAATAGAGGAGGTCATGGAGGATGGCGAAGAGTGACGAACTGGTGACGTATATTACGCAGCGAATTGTTCGCTATATGGAAACGCCGCGTGATGTTCGACGCAGTCAAAAACAAGCCAGAGAGCCGTGGGTGAGCAAATGGTTTGGCATGTTGCCTCTGGCTCTGAAAATGTGGATGAAATCCACACGCAGAGAACGAAGAGAGCGACATTAAACTCGCCAAAGAGACCACAAGAGGCATAGGGGATGCCATTTGAGGTCTCTTTTTGTGTTGTAGGGATCATTCCGAATCATTTTGCGTGTTTCTTAATAACTAAGAGTCCAAACGAAAAAATTCACCAGCTGACAATAACTGTTTTAATGGTACAAATCGGGACAGTCCATGATGGTAGGTTAACGCATATAAATTGGGTTGGGACGGATGATCTGGGGATATCCAGGACTGATACCCACTAATGGATAAGGGACCTCCAAAGGCAAAATTGATACCTGTGGCAGAAAATATAATACGCGGTGAAATACTCAGTGTATCCATAAATTGGGCTGTGTTACGGACAGAAAGTTTTTGCTTGGGTTGAAGCCAACCCAGATCGTCATAGGGATCAAAAGGAGCAGACGAGACCGTAACCGCTTGCGCCTTTGTTTTCAAAAAGGGTACAGATAAAGAGAATGCGTTGTTCTGGAGCTTATGTTTCCAACTCCCATCTGCCACTTCTACAGGTAACGGATCGCCAGTCACAGCATCAATACATATTTCGCTGCCTGTAGAGGAACGCACCAGCCAGTAGGCTAGTAGCGGTTCCTCATACATAGGTGTGATTTGCAGCTTGTCGATAGAGGAAAGATCAGTATCTGTGAGCGACACCAGGGATTGACGAAGTACAGCCATACTATAAGGCCCGCCCGGACCATTCCCGTATTCGTTGAGTTGATATGCTCCATTGGAGTCTGAGCCGATAATCAGGTAGCCGATGTATTCTCCCGCACGGTTTACTTGAACAAGCCAACTATGGGTTCCAGGTCCGAGCGGATGATAGCTAAGCTCAGCATCTTTCCACGAGGCAAAAGGGGGCTGCGATGATAGGGATTGTACCGTGTTGTCCGCAGTCTGTTTTACGTCTGCGGGCACGCCTTGCTCCTCAGTAGGAAAACTTGCTGAAACGTCACCTGGGGAAGGGGGAATAGGACTCGTGGAATTCAATGGAGGAACCCACGAGCTTTCGTTGTAGAGAGACACCGAGTTTAAATTGTTGCCTTGTGCGGCTGAGGGAGCCGCATGAATGGAAGTGAACGGACAGACTGCGGACAGGCCGATCAGAACAGCTGCGATCATACCTATGCTATAGTGCCCGGAATGACTCTTATTCAATGTAATCCACCTTTCTGTCGGCTTGATTGCCCGACGGAGGCATTCTATTTTATCCAGCATACAGCCTGTCCGATAAAAAGACTGCTGCACCTTGTCGGCATAAATGTCGTATCCAGGTTCGTTTTTTGCTGTCGATACATAGGAGACATGTTTAACCAAACTTGTGGTTACAGCAGCGGAAACTGATGCAGGCTGAAGCAAGATGTTACAAGCTGACGATACCTCTGCAACTTTCCTGCGAAGGAGCGAGAGATATCGGTTACCGCAGATGAAATATCCCGCAGTTAATGGCGGATACGAGTACCTTTGGCTCATATTGCCATACCATTTCTTTACGGCGGGCTTGATGCTGCTCTGAAATGGCTTCTTTTTTATCCTCTTCCTCTTTCTGCTCTTTGATTAGATCATCGTAGTAGTGGTCAATAACCTCCAATTCCTCGCGCAATCGTTCCTTCGCCTGCTCAGCCCAACCATAATCTTGCTGACGGAGTTGTTCAGTGATGTAGCTTTCAAGCGAGGTGGAAGCTTCAGGGACAGATAGCTTGGCAGGCTGTACATGCATATTGCCCGCCAGCAGCGGGCTGAGCTGTCGGGTTTCGAGCATGGCGCCAAAATCGGTTACAATGGTGCCGCTTTTGAGCGAAATACCTAGCCACTGAAGTTCCTCACGCTTCAAATCGCAGGCGAATTCAATCTTATAGCAAATGCTGAGCCAAGCTTCATAGACTACGGGAGAGCGGGCAGACAGCTGACGGGCATCAGGCTGCTCAAACAAATAAACATATTTCCCTCCATCCCGTGCGGCTTCAAAAATTTGATGCAGCCGACGGCTTCCATATCGAAGCTCCTCCTGCAAAATACGTCCAGGTCCTAATTGTGGTAACGTCGGTACATGACCGAAGTAACGCCCCATGACCTGATCCTGTGCTGCGTTGCCTGATGCTGGAGTTGGTGGCGTATGATCGGCTAAACGTTCCTGTTCTGTGCGATAGGCTTCCCCATCAAAGATAAAAGTGAAGGACATCGTCTGCGCTGGAACGCCAGTACGCTCTACGTATCCCCAATAGTAGGGGCGGTTTGTTAGGGCTTTATCCGCTTCTGGAGAAAGCTTGACGGTTACATGGTGGGGCGACCTCTCGATGACACTACATCCGGTAGCTTCCAGATAGGTGTGGACAAAGCGCTGGACTTGCTGTGCATTCATGGTCAAACTAGCGACCTCCTTTCACACTGCGTCGAGCTTTGCCCGGAGGAACCGTATTGCCTGCTAAGCCTAATAAATCCTCGGTGTTTGGCTGGTCTGTACGCAGTTGTTCCATTTCCTGTTTGATGGAATCCAGCGAGTGACCCAGATTTTGCATTTTTTTGCGAATTTCATCATCGCTACTGGATTCAAGCATAATTTTATACAAACTTTTTTCAATGGATTCTTTCTTCTCAAACTTCTCCAGAATAACGTCCAATCCGCCAATGACCATCTCAAACATATTTATCTTTTCATGCAGCAGATGCAGGATATGCTCCTCAATCGTTCCAGTTGTGGACAAGTTAAAAATATTAACATCATGCGTCTGTCCAAGTCGATGTACCCGTCCGATCCGCTGCTCCACACGCATGGGATTCCACGGTAAATCGAAGTTAATCATATGGTGACAAAATTGCAGGTTAATGCCTTCACCACCCGCTTCGGTGGCAATCATGACCTGAATGCGCCCACGGAACAGATCCATCATCCAATCCTTGCGTCCACGGTTCATGCCGCCTCGGTAAGGAACAGCAGATAGGCCACGGTCACGGAAATAGTTCAGCAAATACTCCTGTGTGGCTCGGTATTCTGTAAAAATGATCACTTTTTCGTTCATCTGACGGATAAGCTCAAGCGCTTTTTCTGCTTTGGAATTGGCCTTGATCGCTTTAATGTGTGCAACCAAATCCCAGACACGATCGCGTAGAGGAGAGTCTGGAGCCATCTTTTTAGACAAATTGACCAGAGTCACGAACACAGCGTCCCGGCTGCTGCACACTTCCCGTTGAAGGGTGACGAGAGACAGCATGCTACTTAAATTTCCGCCATTCGCCTGGTATTGCTCTTTGACAAAAGAGGTCACCCCATCGTACAGCGCTTGCTCTTCCAGCGAAAGTTCCAAGTGAATGTTGGAAACATTTCGTTTGGTGAATTGAACCGGGCCTTCTCCGCGACGATTGCGGATCATGACTTTAGACAGCTCATCCTTGAGCTGATCTTCATTTTTAGGCAGACGTTTATCTACAACAAAGTTGGCTGAAAAATCGCCATGTCTTCCCAATTGACCGGGCTTGAGCAGTGTAATCAGGTTAAACAGCTCAGACAGATCGTTTTGTACAGGTGTTGCTGTCAGGAGCAAACAATATTTTTTACGCAGCTTCATAATGAACTGGTAGTTGGATGTCTTTTTATTTTTCAGCTTATGAGCCTCGTCTATAATGAGCAGGTCATAATCGGTATCTAGCAGGATGTTACTATGGGGCTCCCGCTTGGCGGTATCCATAGAGGCCACGACGACCTCGGAAGACCAAGAATACGCTTTCTTCTGGGCGACAGCGGGAATACCGAATTTGCTGTTCAGCTCACGCACCCATTGTAGGACCAGGGATGCGGGTACAAGAATAAGCACTTTGGAAGCCAGCCCGCGAACCAGATATTCTTTTAGGATCATTCCAGCTTCGATCGTTTTGCCTAGGCCGACTTCATCGGCAAGAATGGCACGTCCGGACATTTGAAACAGTACCTTCCGAGCGGTATCCAGCTGATGGGGTAGTGGAGTGAGGTCTTGCAAATGCTGTAGACATTGAAGCTCATCGAAGCTCGGCACCAGCTTGGCTTTTTCAGCCTCAATGGCCAGCTGATACAGATTCCAATCTCCCCAAGGGCCACCTTTGCGTAGGCGTTGGTCCAGCTCATCCTGCCAGCTTCGATCAAATTGCACCGGAACAGGCAGTGGCGCTTGATTGTGTATATGCGGGGAACTTGTCGATTTGGCTTTCATGATGATTCCCTCCCTCCTGGTAGTAGCACAGTTGAAGCTCTTGGTTCTGTCACATATGTGGCATCTATTTAGCACAGATCGTAGATGTAGTATGGACGGAAAAAGATATCTTCATAACAGGAGGGATGAAATCCTTTAGCTGCCTTCCATTAACTTTTGGAGTTTACTTTCCGTAGAGGTTTGCGCATTGGGGGTGTAAATGCTACAACGGAGATCAACACTGCCTTGTACCTGAAGAGAAGTCAGGTCAAATAGCATTTTGCCAGCCTTGGCATGACGAAATTCAATGAGCACCTCCGGTGCGGAGCTTACTTCACTCTGATTCCAAAGCTCGTTAAACTCTGGGTAGGCCTGGCTCATATTTTGTATAAATTGTGCATACCAGGGGTCTGTCACGTATTGCCCGTAATAAGCACGGAAAATAGCAAGGAATCCCTTTACAAAGTGTTCCCAATTCACGGCTAGACTTTTAAACTCCTTTTTGGTGAATAGCAGTTCAATCATATTGCGTTGCTCATGGGGTAGCTCGGCAAAATCCATAAAAACATGAGCAGCAGCGGCGTTCCAGCCGACAATATGACAGCGCCGATCTGAAATAATAGCAGGGCAGTAGTGCAGCTCTTGTACGATCTTTTGCAGAGAGGGGGAAATGACGGCTTGCTCTGCAGGAGCAGGAAGGCTGTGAGACCCGGCCTCAATCGCCAAATCATACAAATATTTGCGCTCGTCTGTGTTCAACTGCAATGCGGCAGCAATAGCATCCAACACAGAGGCGGACACCTTAATATCTCGTCCTTGTTCCAGCCAGGTATACCAGGTCGTACTGACACCTGCCAGCTGAGCGACTTCTTCTCTGCGCAAGCCTGGTGTTCTGCGACGTGATCCTTGGGGGAGACCGACCATATGTGGGTGTAGGCGGGCTCTTTTCGTTTTTAGAAAAACAGATAGTGCTTCCAGACGTGCTTCCGTTTTCATAGGTATTTTCTCTCCATTCAATGGGTATATCCGAAGTGAGCAAATAAGGCATTTACTATAGTAGTGTTCATTATACCAGGATAAACAAACACTTGTAATAGGATAAGACGAGGTTAAAATGAGGATTATAAGTAAGTCACCGAGCAGGAGGAATGAATAGCTTATGCAAAGAGTAGTGATAACAGGTATGGGTGTCGTTTCCCCACTGGGTAATGAAGTGGACACGTTGTGGAAGAATTTGCTGGAAGGCAATTCAGGTATACGTAAAATTGATACATTCGATGTGTCCGATTTGAAAGCACAAATTGCTGGACTGGTACAGGATTTTGATGCAGAAAAGCAATGGGGACGTAAAGATGCTAGACGAATGGATCGGTTTACTCAGTTTGCATTATATGCGGCAGAGCAAGCGCTCAAGGATTCCGGTCTGGAACTGGATCACACCGATTTGGAGCGTGTCGGTGTTTATGTGGGATCGGGAGTCGGCGGTTTGGATACGTTGGTGGACAATGTAGATGTGCTGCTACATCGTGGACCGGGTAGAGTTAGCCCAACGCTGGTACCTATGATGATCTCGAATATGGCTGCTGCTCAAATTAGTATCGCGTTTGGAGCGATGGGACCTACGCTTTCACCCGTGACGGCTTGCTCTATTGGGAATACAGCAATTGGAGAGGCGTTTCGGACGATTCGTACAGGAGATGCGGATGTCATTTTTGCCGGTGGGGCTGAAGCGGCGGTAACTAGATTGGCCTTGGCGAGTTTCGCTAATGCGACTGCCTTATCCACACGTAACGAGGAGCCTTCTATAGCAAGTCGACCTTTTGATCAGAATCGGGACGGCTTTGTCATGAGCGAAGGTGCAGGTATTCTGGTACTGGAGTCACTGGAACACGCTATCCGACGTGGTGCGGAAATCTATGGTGAGGTCATCGGTTATGGAGCCAGTTCGGATGCTTATCACATGGTTGCACCGCATCCCGAAGGAACCGGAGCTTACTTGGCGATGAAAGCGGCCCTTCGTTCGGCTCACATCTCCCCTGAAGAAGTGGACGTGATTAGCGCCCACGCGACGAGTACGTCTGTCGGGGATGTCGCTGAGACCCTTGCAATCCACAAGCTTTTTGGTGATTATGCCTATCAGATTCCGGTTACTGCGAATAAGTCCATGCTGGGTCATATGCTGGGGGCTGCGGGCGGTGTTGAAGCGATTGCACTTGTGCAAAGCCTGCGAGAAGGTATCATTCCTCCAACCATGCATCTGGATAATCCAGACCCTGCTTGCGATCTGGATTATGTGCCTCACGAAGCGCGCAAGGTTCCACTAAATATTGGGCTATCTAATTCTTTCGGCTTCGGTGGTCATAATGCGGTTATTGTGCTGAAGCGCTACGAGTCATAATTTGTAAGGAGTTATTGAAACCTCAGGCATTCTATCCGGCTGGATAGAGCACCTGAGGTTATTTTAATCGAAGAATAACAGATTCATTTTAGAGAAGAGATAGAGTAAGATGAAGGAAAACATTTGGAGGGACGGGAAACCATGATTTTAATCAGGAACATACAACCAGCAGACGCTGAAACGTATTGGAATTTGAGACTGGAAGCCCTGCAAATGAACCCTGAAGCTTTTGGAACCTCCTATGAGGAAGCTGCACGAGTTCCATTATCTGATGTGGTGAAGCAGATACAAAATAAACGAGATCATTACATACTTGGTGCATTTACAAAGGATCATCAGCTGGCTGGTATGACTGGGTTTAGAAGAGAACAAAAAATAAAAACGCAGCATAAAGGAACGATTTGGGGAGTTTATGTACCATCGACCTACCGAGGTCAGGGGATCGCTAAAAAACTTTTATTGGAAGTCATCAGCCAAGGTAGAAAATTGGAAGGTTTGAAGCAAATTAACCTGAGTGTGGTAACTACCAATCAAGCTGCTGCTAAGCTGTATAGGAAGTTGGGATTTGAAACCTATGGTATAGAAAAGAATGCTTTAGAATATCACGGACAGGAATATAATGAGGAACTCATGGCTTATTTTTACTAAGGGTGAAAGGTTTTGAAAAAATGAAAATTGACCGATTGCTTTCTATCGTCATTTTGCTGCTAAAGAAAAATAGAGTACAAGCGAAGGAACTGGCTGATTTATATGAGGTTTCGATCCGGACGATCTATAGAGATATTGAAGCGATTAGTATGGCAGGTATTCCGGTGGTGACTTATCAGGGAGCCAATGGGGGAATCGGTCTGATGGAAGGATACCGTTTGGATCGCAGTATGCTGACGGATAACGATGTCAAGGACATTGTGATGGGGCTGCAGAGTTTGTCCTCGACGTTGGGCAGCCCAAATGTGTCGCGGTTACTTCATAAATTTGAAAGTATTATGCCGGAGTCCGGGAAAGAGCGATTTAGTGTCCGTACCACACAGTTTATCGTCGATCATTCGGGATGGGGAAATCAAGCTGCACAGGAAGGCAAATTGAAAAAGGTGAAAGAAGCAATGAGCCAAGCGCGTACTGTCGCTTTTACCTATCGAAATGCGGAAGGAGCCATAACGGAACGGAATGTTGAACCGCATACGCTCGTTCTGAAAGGACAACAATGGTTTGTATATGCGTATTGTCCCGATAGGGAGCAGTTTCGTCTATTCAAACTCTCCCGCATGAGTGACCCTGTGGTTACAGAGACAGTTTTTGCTCGCAGGGACCTTTCTTATGAAGTGCTGCCGTGGAATGAGGGACGGATGGAGGCATCCAGAGCCATACAACCATTTACGCTACAATTTAACCGTAATTCAAGGCATTTGGCGGAGGACTGGTTTGGTGTAGAAGCATTGACCGAGCAGGAGGAAGGGATCTATACGGTTTCGGTCCCGTTTCCCGAGGATGCATGGGCGTACGGATTTATTTTAAGCCTGGGACCGGATGTGGTTGTCAAGGAACCAGCCCATTTGCGAGACAAGATTCATAAGATGGCGCTGAGTATTGCGTCTAATTATGAAGAAGTTCGGGAATCATCTTAGATTAAGTAAAACAAACCTGACCCATAGTTGTCAGGTTTGTTTCGTTATACTGGTGGCATACCTGATATCAGTTAGCGAAAGGGGATTTACGAGGATGGATAAAGCTTGTCAAAGTTGCGGGATGCCGTTGGAGCATGAGGACCAATATGGAACGGATGCACAACATCATAAAACGGATGAGTATTGCAAGTATTGTTACAAGGAAGGCGAATTTGTACAGCCTGAATTGACTATGGAGGGGATGATTCAGCAGTCTGTGCCTTTCCTGGTAGAGAAGGGGATGCAGGAAGAAGAAGCGACTTCGATGCTGCGTAATTACCTGCCGTTTTTGAAACGATGGCGGTCCTCAGAGGATACGGGGCTTACACTGGATGGACCCATTCGGGAAGAATATCGAGGTGAGATCCGTTTGATTGGGTTGAAAGCACGTACAAGTAATCAGAATGAACAAACATCTCACGGGATCATTCCAAACATGTGGGAACATTTTTGGAGTGAGGACGTGCCTGGTCGGATAAAGGAAAAAGCAGGACATGCTTCTGTCTATGGTTGCTATACTGACTATGAAAATGGAGCTTTGGGCGAGTATACATTTTTTATCGGGAAGGAAGTGGCTGTTGATTTCCAGACTCCTGACGATCTTGAAGAACTTGTCATTCCGGCTGCACGCTATGCTATTTTTCAGGCAACTCAGGAACCTTCTTCTGTCTTCCGTGTATGGCAGACGATTTGGGAGTGGGCTGCCATGGGACAAGGGGAGCGGACATACACAGGTGATTTTGAAGTGTATGGCAGTCCAGATGAACCTGTTTTGATTTATATTGCAATCAAGTGATGATTTTGTCGTGACAGAAGAGAACCGCCTGGCCATTATTGTGGACCAAGCGGTTTTTTCTGATTCAATCAATAGCAGTCTCCCCATCAAGTTGAACGTCGAGTTACAGCCCAAAAGATGAGAGCCAGAGCACTGACACCAGCTCCTAATAGACACACCCCGTTCCATCCGGCATAGATGTACATATGAGTGGAAGCAATGGCCCCGGTGGCGCTACCGATGGAATAAAATATCATGTAGCCTGCAGTAAGTCGGCTCCGTGCCTCAGGGCGAACATTGAAAATCAGGCTTTGGTTGGTGACATGTACAGCCTGTACGGCCAAATCCAAAAGTATTACGCCAAGAACTAAAGCGAACAGAGAATGCTCGGTGTAGCGGATAGGTAACCAGGATAGCAGCAATACAACTAGTGCGATACCCGTCGTCCGTTGTCCCAAGCCCTGATCGGCAAGACGCCCTGCTCGTGCTGCTGCTAATGCCCCGGCGACTCCAGCCAGGCCAAAGGCTCCGATGGCTGTATGTGAAAGAGATAGAGGCGGGGCACTGAGAGGTAACACAAGCGAAGTCCACAATATGCTGAACGCCGTAAAAATGAGCAGCGCAAGGACAGCACGAATACGCAGAATTCGTTCTTGCACGAACAGTACGATAACCGAGCGGAGCAGTTGCGGATAGGAAAGTGTCACACTTGTGGGTTCGTTCTTTGGCAACACCCGCAACAGAGCTACAGCCATAAACAGCGTAAGTATAGCAGAAACAAGGTAAACTGAACGCCAGCCTGCCAGATCAGTTAATACACCGGCCACGGTTCGTGCCAGCAGAATGCCGATAACGACTCCACTGGTCACCAGACCTACGATACGCCCACGTTCAGTCGGATTAGCCAAGGTAGAGGCGAAAGCCACGAGTGTTTGAGTGACTACAGCCAGCAGTCCAATCATTGCCATTCCCATAAGCAGTATTGTACGGGTAGGAGCAAAGCTAACCACGATTAGTGCCAGCACGGATAGCAGCATTTGCCCTGTAATCAGTCGTCGTCGATTCAAAAGATCGCCAAGCGGGACGAGCAGCAATAATCCCAACGCATAACAAATTTGCGTGATGGTAATGACCATGCCTACCGATGAGTGCGTAATGCCAAATTCGTTTGCCAGCGCATCCAGCAATGGCTGTGCATAGTAAATGTTAGCGACAGCCAGCCCGCAGGCTATGGCAAACAAGAGTGCCACAGATCGGGACAAGGAGGGAATGGGGGCTGTTTCGGCAGCATTTGCTACCTTTTGATGAGGGAGGAGTACCGCTTTTTCTTCTGACGTCTTCATTTTCACATACCACGTCGCTTTCTGTAATTTACATACCGTTGAGTATAATATACCGATTGGTATGTAATGAATTTAGGTCAATATAACTCGTGCAAATATAAAATGTCAAGAGTTTATCATGTACATATTTGACAGTTTCTTTTCCTGATCATACAATCTTAATATACTGAACGATATGAAAAGAAGGAGCTGCTTATGGTTCGACCACGGGAATTTGATGAAGATCAAGCGTTGAATGCAGCGATGCAAATTTTTTGGGAAAAAGGATTCGAGGCTACATCTTTAAGCGATTTAACCTCCAAAATGGGAATTCAGCGCCCTAGCATTTACGCTGCTTTTGGAGACAAGAAGCAATTATTCGAAGCCGCGCTGCGCAAATATACGCAATCCCACGCTGCTTATGTACGCTCTAGACTACAAAGCAATTCTTCTGTAAAAGAAGCGTTTTACAATTTTTTTGGAGGAATCGTGGCAGAAGAGTACGAGGATGGGCCTAATAGGGGATGCTTTTGTATCAATACGATGGTAGAATTAGCCCCTCATGATGAAAGATTTGAAATTTTAACCAGAGAACATCAGATGTATCTTTCTGCCGTCTTTCAGGAAACCCTTGAGCGCGGTATACGATCAGGAGAGCTGGAGGCTAGCATGGACGCACGAGCTCTGGCCCATACGATGGTCTCTTTGTTAATCGGGATTACCGTGATGATGAAATCACGTCCAGCGCGCTCTTTTGTAGATCAGGCGGTTGCGACTTTACTTATATTACTGGATGGGAAATAGAGATGAAGGGAAGAAGCAGGGATGCCACAGATAAAGGCTGTTCAAACCCCGATTGGAGCATTGTATGGACGAGATGCGATCTATTTGGACCATGTGCATATGAATTATTCGAAGAAGGAGCTAGTTTTGAAGGGAGAGATTAATGGGGGGCTGGCAGCGGAAGCAACAGATGGTTTTGTGCCCTACGAACTGATATTCACAGAAGTCTACTACTTCAACATGATTGAACTGGACGTTGCTTTGCACCTGTCTGATCGGGAATATACGCAGGGCAGCAGCTTTGATGAGCTTACAGATACGCCGTTATTGGCTACAATAGCAAGTGCACGGGGGAAAAATCTAAAGCACCTTATGCTGAAAACCTATGACGATATAGTAGAAATTGCCTGTGGAGACTATAAGATGACTATATAAACGGTTGATTTTTAGAAGAGGAGCAGGATCAATGGATACCCAAATTGAACTATTAAACGTGACTGTATGCTGAATATGTTATTCATACTGTCGGTCCTGTGTGGAATGGTGGCGACCATCGGGAAGAGGAGCTATTGGCGAAATGCTACCATAATGCACTCCAATTAGCTTTAGAACTGAATGCACGAAGCATTGCCTTTCCGAATATCAGCTGAATGAGAGAATACATGCGTGGAAATTAGGGGGGGATCATGAATGCATGAGGAGCAAAACCAGGAACATTGGCCGGTGTGGGCTACGGAGCCTGTAAAAATAGTGAATGCTGATCCTGCCTGGTCAGAGCAGGGCTTAAAGGTCATTCACCAGTTGCGGGAGTTATTACTGCCGTTTAAGGTGACGGAAATCGAACATATAGGAAGCACGGCAATTCCCAATCTTTCCGCTAAGCCCATTATTGATATTATGGCAAAATTAGAATCTTGGGATCAACTGGAACAGGTCGTATCTGCTTTACAACCAGCAGGCTGGAACTATGTTCCACCTGAATTGGACGGTCGGGAATGGAGAAGATTTTTGGTTAAAGTGGAACAGGATCAAAGAAAGGGACATCTGCATCTCATGCTGAAATCTGGTGAGCATTGGGATCAGCAGCTATTGTTTCGGAATCGACTTCGTGAACAGCCTGAGCTGATTCAGCAATATGATGTATTAAAAAGACGGCTGGCGATGGAAAATCAGCATGATCGTGAAGCATACACGGAGGCCAAGACTGATTTTGTGCAAAACGTTCTGAATACCGGACATCCTAAAGATTAGGACGACCGGACTCCTGGATACTTTCCGACCAAGCGCCGAAATCTCCGACATTTGTTATTGCCGTGTAGGGGAATGGCCGGAAGGCTTGCCAGCACACCAGAAAAAGCTTATTCAGAAGCTGCTAAAGTAACTTTCATCCAGTACTCATGTTCATTTCATGATAGGAAAAATCGTATTTATAGACGTTTCAAGAATACGCTGATGCGTTCCAAAGCCATTTCCAACTGTTCTCGTGATGATGCATACGAGCAGCGGATAAAGCCCTCGCCGCCTGGGCCAAATGCGGAACCGGGTACAGTAATGACTCCTTCTTCTTCCAGCAACCGCTTGGCAAACTGCTCTGAGCTTAACCCTGTGTGCATAATGGAGGGAAAAGCATAGAAGGCACCGTTTGGTTCGTGACATGGCAGTCCTGTCTGACATAGGCCTTCAACGAACCATTTTCTACGCAGATTGTAGGATTCCATCATACGATCTTTTTCCTCCAGCCCGTTACGCAGGGATTCAATTGCGGCAATTTGCCCGATAATAGGAGCGCACATGGCGGTATATTGATGAATCTTCAGCATAGCTGAAATCAACTCTCTTGGGCCGCACACGTAGCCGACCCTCCAGCCTGTCATCGCAAATGCTTTGGAAAAGCCGCTGATGAGCAGGGTGCGCTCTTTCATTCCCGGCAGAGCAGCGAAGCTTACATGCTTCTGTCCATAGGTCAGTTCAGCATAAATTTCGTCTGATATGACGACAAGATTATGCTCCTCAACCAGGCGGGCAATCGGTAGCCAATCCTCATAGGTCATCACCCCACCCGTCGGATTATTCGGATAACAGAGAATAAGCACTTTGGATCGTGGAGTCAGCTTGGCTTGGAGTGCCTCAGCTGTCAGCTTGAACTGCTGATCCGCAGAGGTTTCAACCGTTACGGTATGTCCTCCGTTCAGAAACGTGATGGGTGAATACGAAATATAACATGGAGCCGGAATGAGTATTTCATCGTGTGCGGTGATCAGGGCGCGTAGTGCCAAATCCAGTGCTTCACTGCTGCCAATGGTAACCATGATTTCATCTGTCGGGTTGTAGGATGTGCTGAAGCTGCTCTCCAGATATCCGGCAATCTCCTCACGAAGCTCGGGAAGACCAGCATTCGGTGTGTATGATGTTTTACCATTTTCCAGTGCTGTGATACAGGCCTTTCTGACATGTTGAGGGGTTACAAAGTCAGGTTCACCGACACCAAGCGATACAATATCTTTTCTGCCTGTACTATATTCGAAAAACTTACGGATGCCTGAAGGTGGCATTTCCCGTACAGCTGGAGTCAAAAAATCGGTTATTGATACTGCTGTCGATACATTTGTCATGATGATTTCCTCCTTTTTAAAAAACAAAAAAACCCGCCCCTGTAAAAGGGACGAGTTTATACCCGTGTTACCACCCTAGTTTCATTCCATAGGAAATGACACTCTGTTCACGTATCCATCAATACGTGTTCCGGTTAACGCTGGAAAGGCGGCAGAGCTTACTTCAGGTTCAGCCCGCTTCTCAGAGATGGCGTTCGGCTACCCTCGGAATGTTGGCTTTCACCTGCCCCAACTCTCTGCAAATCCGCTGTATAGCTTACTCGTTCTCGTCATTGAAATTTGTTACCGTATCAAGTTAGGTGTAATTATAAGCACAACATTTCAGGATGGCAAGTCTTTTTTTTATAAACTTTAAAGACACATCATCATCATTGACGACTGGAAAATAACGTATATAGTGGTATCAAGGGGATTGTGCCCCAGATTTCAATGTGTTATATGACTATATTGCCAGAGAGGAATGGTATCCATATGAACGTATTTGAACGCTTTAGCAGTGAAGTTTTGCCGGCGGATTGGAGCTGGATCAATGAGCCGGCTGAGTGGAGATTCGATGATTCCAAGTCTTTGCAAATTTCTGCACCTTCACAGGCAGATTTCTTTAGGGATCCGTCTGGCGCAGCGACTAAATCGTCCGCACCCTTTTTGCATACAACGCTTCAAGGTGATTTTACAATATGGACGAGGGTCCGTGTTGATATGAAGCAGCCTTATGATTCAGGATGCTTGATGATGATGGCGGATGATACCCACTGGGCTAAGCTGTGTTTTGAATATTTTGAAAGCACTCCATCTATTCTTAGTGTGGTCACTCGGGATACATCCGATGATTGTATCTCTGGGGTGATGGACGTGTCCAATCCGTATTTACGAGTGGCACGAGCTGGAAATTGCTTTGCATTCCATTATTCATCAGACGGTCAGCATTGGAAGCTGGCGAGATATTTTGGTATGAATGTTCCTAACCAGCTAAAAGTTGGAGTTGTTGCTCAATCCCCGGTGGGGGAGGGCTGTGCTGTTACCTTTGATGCCTTGACGATAACAAACCATGTATCCGAGGACATACGAAACGTGGAGTAAATAGACAAAGGCTTTCTCTCTAAGTATGAAAGCGCTATAAAATAGGGCTTGAAAAGACGTATATACGCATACTCAGGCAGGAGGTAGATGGAAACTTGCTGTTAAGAAGGAAGGGCTACAAGCTGCTCAGTTTGTTGGGAGTGCTGCTTGTAGCTACGTTGGGCTGTTTCGGACTCATTATGTATTTAGAGTCCACAAGCGGAACAAGGATGTATCAATTTCTGTACTGGGATATATTCCTGGCCTGGGTTCCGGTCTTTATCACTCTGGGAATGATGGCTTTATTCAGACTGCAAAGTACAAAAGTGAGAAGTATTCTTTTATTTTTCTCTTCAATTGTATGGTTGTTTTTTCTGCCGAATGCTCTTTATTTGGTGACTGAGTTACTTCATGCGTTTCGTTTTTACGATGTGAATCCTGATACACGTTTTTGGTTGAACACACAATTTTGGTTTATCTTATTTACGTCTTTTTCAGCAGCAGGGCTGGGCCTTTTTCTTACATCCCTTTGTGTATTGGTGATCCACCATATGCTGAGGAGGATTTGTTCAGGTGGACTCGCATGGGCTGTAGTTTTTGTGTTGTTGTGGCTGGCCAGCATAGGCGTATATATTGGCAGATTTGCTCGCTGGAATAGCTGGGATGTATTATTGCAGCCACTGGTGCTCCTTGCGGATATTTGGAGATGGGGAGTACATGCAGGACCAAGGCTTCATTTGCTGTCCTTTTGCTGGCTGGTGTTTGGGATAGCAGTCATTTTTTATTTATTGATCTATATCTCTTTAAGTGAGAATCAGGATGTTTAGGCCGAGGACATGTATTCAATGAATACAGGCTTCGGCCTATTTTTTTACATGTAGAGTGTCAGGAGTTGGTGCTGTCCTCCCCGTGCACATCGTAAAGCACGCGTACAAGCAGATCCTGACTGAAATTCCCGAATCTTTTGCCAAAAATAGTGAGCCCACCTTTGTTTTCCGATTGATCGGTTACGGATAAACGGAGTGTAATGTCGCTTTTATAGTTAAGGTTAATATCGTCTATTGTGACTTCGGATATGCGGCACCCGTCAATGAAGCTGCCATGCTGATTGATGCGAATTAATTTGAGCATACCATATTGATTCAAATGCGGTGGCCACCAATCTGGATTCAGAACCCCCGGCACTTCTCCAAAATCTCCGGCGCTGGTCCAGTGCCCAATAGGGATACCGTTAATATGAAAACAAATGTCAGAGGGATATTCCTCACAATAGCAGGGTGCTTCTGAGCCCAGTTCTGCGGAGAATTGAATTTCCTTAAAGGATTGATTCGCTTTCAGATAGTTGGGGATGCGGTATTCCAAAAAACCTTCGGCCATCCAGATCATTTCCGACTCCAGCCGCCCGGGATCTGCAAAATAGCGTGGATCATCAAAATCGCCGATTATGCTGTCTCGGGTCACCAATCCACAAGTGGGGGACGCTTGGTAGTTACTATAATGACCTACGCGAATCTCAACCTCATACACATTTTTTTGTTCTCTGCTGCGCAAATCTACCATCAGCTTATCCTTGTTCAAATAACACATTTTTCGGGTACCGTGCTTGCCGCTCACGGTATTGATCTCCACAAGGCCGCATTCTTCCAACTTTCGAATATGCATTGTAATGGTACCGTTGCTCAAATTAAGTTTGTTGGCAATGTCATTCATACTTTGGCCCTGATAAGCAAGTAGCTCGAGAATTTGAATGCGGATTTCTGACCCCAGTGCTTTAAAAATATCTAACCCTGACATTAAGTCCTTAATATAAATCATATCTATAGACCATCCTTATCTATAAAAATTGTGATGTAAGCGCTTATATTTTTTACTTTGATTTATGTTAAAATAAAATCAAAAAGAAGTAAACTGCTTTTTTGTAAATTTTTTTTACTAAATAAAGAGGGGAGTGAATTAGACTCCAAATTAGAGATTATTTCATAAATGAATCGTATTTAAGTTTTATTTCTAGTTTTTTAGACAAAAATTAACTTAAATACGATTTAATTTTGCTTTTCATATTACTCTAATCTATGTTTTATAATTATTTAAAAAGATTGAAAAATACATTGACGAACTGAGGAAGGGCATGCTATATTTTGTTTGTAAACGAATTCATTATTGATAAAGTAAAATGTTAATTATATGGTACATGAGAGGGATGATAATCACAGCGTCAATCAACAACGGGTTGTGTACCGCACAGTTAAAGATTAGGCCGAGTGGTATGAAGTTATTTTAACACCAAATGTATGCGGTTTCATTTAAATTTAGGAGGGGTCGCGTTGATAAAGAAAAAAGGTTTTGCAATAGCAATGGTTGTTCTGTTGTTAATGATGGCTGCATTGACTGGTTGTGGCGGGGGAAGTTCCAGTAGTGATGGAAGCAAGGAACTGACATTCATGTTCCGTGGTGGAACAGATGAGCAAAAGGCTTATAAGGAAGTAATTAAGAAATTTGAAGCGGAACATCCTGGCGTAAAGGTTAAAATGGTCGTGACAGCAGCGGACCAATATGCTACAAAGCTTAGAGCTGCGATCACAGGAAATAATCTTCCAGATGTTTTTTATTTTAACCCTGGAGATGTGAAAGCTTATGTAAACAGTGGTGTACTGAAGAACCTCACCCCTTACATTGAGAAGAATAAGGATATAAACCTAGATAACATTTGGAAATACGGTGTGGATTTATATCGCTATGACGGTAAAATGGCCGGTCAAGGAGATATTTACGGTATGCCGAAGGACTTGGGTCCATTCGCACTTGGCTACAACAAAACGATGTTCGAAAAAGCGGGCGTGCCTTTGCCTGATAAAGACAAACCGTATACATGGGATGAGTTCATCAAGGTCAACCAAGAGTTAACCAAAGATACGAATGGTGACGGCAAGCCAGATCAGTACGGTACAGGCTTTAACGTTCAGTGGGCATTACAAGCCTTTGTATGGAGCAATGGGGCGGATTGGCTGGATGAGAGCAAAACCAAAGTAACGGTTGATGATCCGAAATTTGCGGAAGCGCTTCAGTACTTTGCTGACATGCAAAACAAATATAAAATCACACCTGGTATTGAACAATCGCAAACATTGGACACATACCAACGTTGGATGAAGGGCGAAATGGCATTCTTCCCGGTAGGTCCTTGGGATATGAGTACATTTGAAAAACTGCCATTCGAATATGATTTGCTGCCGTTCCCAGCCGGATCGACTGGAAAATCGGCAACATGGATTGGTTCCCTGGGTATCGGTGTTTCCTCTAAAACAAAATATCCAGATGAAGCTGTAGAACTGGTTAATTACCTGACCACTTCCAAAGAAGGAATGAAGCAGCTGGTAGATGCCAAGGTACAAATTCCGAATCTGCTGGACATGGCTGATGAATGGTCCAAAGATACGAAAACCAAGCCTAACAATAAACAGGAATTTATTGATATCGTAAATGACTATGGACGCTCATTACCAGGCAACTATACGTATAATGCAGAATGGTATGATATTTTCTTCACAGATATTCAGCCTGTACTGGACGGCAAAATTACGGCGGCAGATTATCTGAAGCAAGAACAACCGAAAATGCAGAAACTGCTGGATAAAGCGGTGGAGCAAGAGAAAAAATCACAGAAATAATGCGTAAATAGAGGAAAAAAGGATGATGTTAGTGGCTAAATATCATGCTGCTAACATCATCTTCATTCCAAATTAGAAACAGAGGTGAGCCCTGTGATAACCAAATCTAATCTCTACCGCAAAGAGAAGATATATGGATACTTATTTATTCTTCCACCTATTCTCGGTCTGCTAATCTTTACGTTATTCCCGTTTGTCTATTCGTTATACGGCTCTTTTACAGACTGGGACGGATTGGGACAAATGAATTTTATTGGTTTCGACAATTTTAAAGATTTATTTAGCGATGAGCTCTTTTATAAATCGATGTACAATACTCTTTTCTTAATGCTGGGTATTCCAATCGGTCTTGTACTAGCTTTACTGCTGGCACTAGGTTTGAATCGCAAGATTCCAGGTACGACAACATTTCGTGTGATTTACTATATCCCGGTTATTTCTTCGTTGGCTGCCGTTTCTATTATGTGGAACTGGGCATACAACGGAGACTATGGTTTGGTGAACCAATTCCTCGAAATATTCGGTATTAAGGGTCCTAACTGGCTGATGGATAAGGATACGGTCAAACCGGCCTTGATTCTCATGACCGTCTGGAAGGGTCTCGGATATACGATGCTGCTATATTTGGCAGCCCTGCAAAGCGTGTCTCGCTCTTATTATGAAGCAGCAGAGCTAGATGGAGCGAGCGGATTCCAGATGTTCCGCAATATTACATGGCCAATGGTGAAACCAGTAACCTTCTTCCTGGTCGTAACTAATATCATTGGTGGTTCGCAAATCTTTACTGAAATGAACATTATGACACCTACAGGGGGTCCGGAATACTCGTCCGCCTCAATCGTCTTTTATATTTGGGATAAGGCATTTAAAAACCTGCAAATGGGATATGCCTCCGCGATGGCTATGATTCTCGGCATCTTCATTTTTATCGTAACTTTGATTCAATTCAAAATGAATGAAAAATCGTCCTTTGATGGGGATTGATTTTCGCGGAAAGGAGTGAGTCTGATTATGTCCCATAGTCAAAAAACGAAAGTTACCAATACCATTATCTTTATTGTACTAGCGATTGGAGCGATTGTGATGATCGCGCCGCTGCTTTGGATGCTGTCCACTTCGGTGAAAGAAAAGCAGGATGTCTTTGCTCTTCCACCAGTATGGATACCAGAGGTATTCCAGTTTGGTAAGTATAAGGAAATTTGGGAAGCAGGACCTTTGTTAAGCGGGATCAAGAACAGTGTGATTGTGGCTGTAAGTGTTACCGTTATAGGTACCTTTACATCCAGTGTAGCCGCTTTTGCATTTGCAAAGCTGAGATTCCCTCATAAAAATAAACTGTTTCTGGCACTCATCGCATCTATGATGATTCCATACCCAACGGTTATGATTCCACAGTTTATGATGTTTTCCAAACTTGGCTGGGTCGATACACTTTTGCCTCTGATTGTTCCAGGTTTGTTCGGAAATGTAGTTATGATCTTTTTCCTGCGGCAGTACTTGCTTAGTGTACCAGATGCCATTATCGAAGCTGCTAAAATTGACGGAAGTTCTTATTTCCGACTCTATTCGTCGATTACGTTCCCGCTCATTAAGCCAGCAGTTGCAGCACAGCTTATTTTATGGTTCATGGGGATTTGGAACGATTATTTGGCACCGATTATTTACTTGAACTCACCAGAAACGCAGACACTGCAGCTGGTTATCGCGAATTTTAATGCGACTTACGCCATTCAGACGGACTATCCGCTTATCATGGCAGCATCAATTATAGCCTTGTTACCTGTACTGATTATATTCTTGATCTTCCAGAAACAAATTATTGAATCGGTTGCCATTTCGGGTGTCAAAGGCTAATTGACACTTGGAGGGTATGGATGAATGATGTAAGGCAGTCACAATATGTAATGGGTAAAGGAAGGAGGAGAATAACAGTTATGGTTATGCTGTTCATGCTGGGTCTATCCGGCTGTGGGGATAACACTCCGGACCCTGTGTATCCGCAGGCTCCGCCTCCCGATCACTTGTATGATCAAAGTACGATTAACGATGAACAGCGCTGGACCATTAACAATGCACATGACCCGGCGATTATCAAAACAGATCAAGGCTATTATGTCTACTCAACGGATGTAAAGACAGGTGGAGAATTGAGACCTGGTGTTATGGTACGCAAATCGACTGATCTGATTCACTGGAACTGGGTTCAGTATGCACTCCCCGGCATTCCAAAGGAAGCGGAGGCGTGGTCATCAGCAACCAATCTGTGGGCACCGGACATCATCAAGATGGGTGATACCTATCGGATGTATTACTCCGCTTCTACCTTTGGCAGCACACGGTCTGCGATCGGATTGCAGACATCTAGCTCCCCGGAAGGCCCTTGGAAGGATGAGGGGCTGGTCGTTAAAACGGGAGAGCATGACAAGCTGAATGCGATTGATGCCAATCCGGTGCTGGATGCAGAGGGAAATCCATGGATGGTATACGGCTCTTTTTTCGGCGGTATTTACATTACGCCGCTTGATCCCCTGACTGGAAAGCTTAAAGAGTCCGGCTATGGCAAAAATATCGCTGCCAGAGATCGGGCAACTGAGGACGGTGCTGTAGAAGGGCCTTACATTGTGTACAATCCAATGTTCCGTAAATACTACTTGTTCGTCTCGTATGATTCTTTGTTCGAGGACTACAATGTTCGCGTTGCTCGCTCAGATTCTATCACAGGGCCTTATGTGGACATGAATGGACATGACATGGCAGATACCAGCTATTTGCCTCAATACGAGATTGGAAACAAGGTATTGGGCGGTTATCGGTTCAGCGAAGGAGAAGGCTGGGTTGCGCCAGGTCACAATTCTGTCCTGAAGGACGGTGCGGATTATTATATTGTACATCATGCGCGGGGAGAAACGGACAAGAGCTGGCCGTACCTGCATGTACGCAAAATATTATGGACGGCAGAGGGCTGGCCGGTCGTCTCTCCGGAGCGCTATGCGGGGGAAAAGGAGCAGGATATACCCAAAAGGCTATTATCCGGCAACTGGGAGCGCATCGTGATAAGGCAGGAAGTAGATGGTCAGGTGGAAGCTGAACCGCTCCGTCTTGAAGATGGAGGGCGGGCAACCAGTGGTTCTCTTGAAGGTCACTGGAGCTTTGATGGTAAGCGTACTCTAACAATGGATTGGAGCAATACATCCGAAGGAACAAAGGAAGAACTGTTATTGCTTCCTTCATGGGACTGGGAGCTCGGTCGCCATACTCTAATTTTCACAGGTATGAATGAAAAGGGAATTTCCATCTGGGGAAAACGTATCAGCGATTAATTGTATGAACTACATACTACACATAGAGGAGAGAAAAACCATGAATCAATCTGTACCCTTTAATAATCCGGTCATTGAGCAACGGGCAGACCCTTGGATTTACAAGCATAGTGACGGATACTATTATTTCACCGGATCTGTGCCAGAGTATGACCGCATTGAGGTTCGACGAGCAAGTACTATTCAAGGCTTGAGTACAGCAGAGCCTGTCGCAGTGTGGCACAAATATGAAACGGGCCCGTTAAGTGCGAACATTTGGGCACCAGAAATTCATTATATTAACGACAAATGGTACATTTATTTTGCAGCAGCTCGTACAACGGAGACGAAGGAAGGCCTGTTCGACCACCGGATGTTCGTGCTGGAAAATGATTCAGCTAATCCTCAGGAAGGGGAATGGGTGGAAAAAGGACAGATCAAAACCCGTTGGGAGACGTTCGCCCTTGATGCGACAACCTTCCAGCATAATGGAGTTCTGTATTATGTGTGGGCTCAGAAGGACCCGGACATCGTCGGTAATTCCAATCTGTATATTTCTGAAATGAGCAATCCGTGGACGCTGCGCGGTGAGCAGGTCATGATCTCCACTCCTGAATATGATTGGGAAATCATCGGTTTTAAGGTGAATGAAGGAGCAGCGGTTCTGAAACGGAACGGGCGGATCTTTATCAGTTATTCAGCTAGCGCCACAGACCACAATTATTGCATGGGCCTGTTGACAGCAGATGAGAATGCGGATTTACTTGATCCGAAATCATGGACGAAATCACCTGAGCCGGTATTCTGCACCAATGAGGAAACAGGACAATTCGGGCCAGGTCATAACAGTTTTACGGTTGCTGCTGACGGTAGCGATGTAATCGTATATCACGCCCGGAACTACAAGGAAATTACAGGTGATCCGCTGTATGATCCGAATCGTCATACACGTGTTCAGCCGTTCAACTGGAAGGAAGATGGAACACCTGATTTTGGTATTCCAGCACCAGATGGCGTTTCTGTTGATAAATAAGCGAAATCTATTATAGATGGTTGACGTGTTGCACAGCGGTACTGTAACTTTCTAGAAATCATAGGGAATTATGATTCGACTGCGTATAACAAGAGTAATAAGATATCTTCTGAGCCTTCAGGCTGGAGGATATCTTTTTGCTTTTGGGACGGCAAGGAGGACTCTTTTCAAAAACTTCGATTTCTGCTATATTTAAATCGTAATATTTACGAATTGATCAAGGGGTGGAAATCTCGTGAACGAGCGGATTGATCCGTTTACCGTTAAAAAGGTTGAATACCTGCTGAATGGCTATATTGCGCTAAAGGTGCCAGGCTACGTGCGTTCTGACGTGCGGCTCATTTATCAAATAGAGGATAACTGTTTGATCTTGACGGAGGAAAGGCCTTCTAATGAAACTGAGTCGTGGGATCGCACGGACATTGTCCAATTTCGCTGGGAGGAAAATCATTGGCATGTATATGCCCGGCAAGAGGCTGAAAGCTGGCAGCGCGTAAAAGAGATTGCACCTAATCCGTGCTTTGAAGAACAGCTCGAACAGGTAGAAATAGATCCAGCAGGTATTTTTTGGACAGGTTAACGAAGTGCAGAATGATAAGTTCGGAAGATGGAGGTAGTGGGAGTCGTCCCGTTAAACTATATATGGAAGTAAACAGGCTGACCGTAACTCCTTATATGGAAGTTACGGTCATTTGTTTTGTCTGGGGTGGCACTGTCTAGTTTACGTTTCCATGTCTTGTCATGGGGCTTGTTACGGGTACTGTAAATCAGGGTATGTGAAACACAGAGCGTGATAACGAGTGGGGAGCGGTGTGTAGTGAATGAGCAGCAACGTAATGACAGACAAAGGCGTATAGATGAGCAGTATCGACCGGAACCTGAGATAAGACAAGTAGAGCGGGAGTGTGAAGCATTGTATCCAAAAGGCAGATCCCGAATTGCACTGACAGGCGCCAGTGGTTATATCGGGCATAATCTGCTGCAGAGGCTGACTGAGCATGCAGATGTCATTGCCTTATCCCGCAGTGGAGATCAGCGTAAAAATACAGAGCACGTGGAATGGCGCTCGTGTGATTTTTTTTCCATGGAGGATGCAAATCAAGGATTACATGGAGCGGATTATGCCGTATATCTCATTCATTCCATGTTGCCCTCAGCGAAGCTGACACAAGGAACATTTGAGGATATGGATGTGATTTTGGCAGAGCATTTTGCCCGGGCAGCGCGTAATAACGGGGTGAAGCAGATTGTATACTTGAGCGGTATCCTTCCCGAGCATACAAGTGAGGATGAACTATCCCGACATTTACGCAGCCGTCTGGAGGTTGAGCGTGTATTGAAGTCTTTTGGAGTACCTGTAACCACAATTCGTGCAGGCTTGATCGTCGGCCCACAGGGTTCATCGTTTCCAATTTTGGTCAAGCTCGTTCGCAGATTACCAGTCATGATTCTACCTCGTTGGACCCGAACCAAGACCCACCCGATTGCATTGGAGGATATTTTGAATGCGCTGGATCGGAGCATCGGCAACCGTACTCTTGATGAACAAATTATAGACGTAGGCGGGCCGGAGGTTATGACATATAGAGAAATGATGCAAAGAACAGCGGAAATAATGGATAAAAAGCGTCGCTTTTTTAATGTGCCGTTGCTGACGATCAAACTGTCCCGCCTTTGGGTTACCCTAGTGACTGGAGCCCCCAAAGAGATGGCTTATCCGCTGATTGAAAGCTTGGCTCATCCGATGGTGGCGCAACGGAAACATAAGGTTCAAGGCATCAGCGATGGGAAGATTTCCTTTGACAAAGCAGCTCGAACCTCACTCGAGCAGGAAGAAGAATATCGGCATAAGAAGAATTCCCATAGCAAGTCCAAAAAGCCGTTAAAGTCAGCAATTCGATCATTAAAATCTGATGTACGCTCGGTGCAACGGATCAAACTCCCGCCTGGTAAGGATGCAACATGGGCCGGGGAACGCTATTTGGCCTGGCTTCCGGTCTTTGCAAAACCTTGGGTGCGTGTCGAGACAGGAGGCCCGGATACCTATCAGTTGTATCTCTTGGGTAGTCGAAAGCCGTTGTTAGAAATGATTTATGACCGTGCGCAGAGCACCTCTGAGTTTGCACTCTATCGAATCACAGGAGGTACTTTTGCCACTGTAAAGGAAGACCATCGCGGCAGGCTTGAGTTCCTGCAAATTCCCGGTACAAATATTTGTGTCGTAGCCATTCATGATTATGTGCCATCGCTGCCTTGGTTTATTTATAAATATACACAGGCCAAAGTACATTTGGGGGTTATGTATGCGTTTGGCAAGTATGTCAAGCGGTTGATTGATACAAATGTTTAATATTTTCCACGAGATGGAAGCTACAAATGTATGGTAAAGTGTAATATATACAAGGTTTTATCCAAATGTCCTATCCAAAGTCTCCTGTGCATACCGAATCCGAATCACACGAGGTGAGAAAAATGCTGCAATCGTTAAAAGCCATTGCTAATTACAGGAAAGAAAATGATCTGGCCTGGGATACACCGACTTGGTTAAAGCTGCTTGTTTCGGCTGAGGAGCGTATTGTAAATTTGGAACGCATTCGATCTATAGGTGAGTTAAAGGATGCCAATCCTGTACTGGATTACGTGGAGCGTACGTTGCTTATTTTGGACGGACTTCCATTGTCATTCTGGGTTAAAGAGCTGCTGGAGGATGTATTGGTGTGGTCTGAGACAGCCAAAGGAGGTACAGTCCGCGAACGGCTACGCTGGCAGCATGAGGGCATTAATTTATTTGTACATAACATCGGCTCCTCCCAACTGTATGTCAGACAGGCCCAAGCGGAGTCCCCTGCGTACCCACGCAATAGCATGACCCGAATTCTGATTGAGACGCATGGATTGATCGGGCAATATATACGGGGAGAAATTCCTTTTGCGGAAAATCGACTGCTGCTTGAAATTACTCGTAAGGGCTGGCTGAGCTCTGAGGAACTGGAGCTTGTTTTACGGGCCCTGAACGAGTGTATTATCGCCGGGGTAGAACCTGCATTATGGGACCAAGTACGCAGTGAAGTAGAGCAGCTGATCGGCTGGATTGCATGGGATAACGCTCCTGTAGTCTGGAGTGTAAAGGAGCGACTGGAGAGATTACGGTCGGTTTCGATTCATGAAGGAGAGCCGTTCGAGCAGGCTTACACAGAACTAGAGCAGGAGTTGAATGTAGAGAAGGCGCTGGCTCCGTTGGAGAATCGGACACTTTGGTATGTAGAATCAGCTTTGCAGGATTTTTCACTTCAAGAACTGGTAAAGGTATTCTTACTCACATTAAGGGATGGGACGGGGCAGGAACAGCCTGCGACCGTTCGCCATATCAGTTTCGAATCGCTTATGAATACGATGTATTATGACTATCGTGGTGTCAAGAAAATTAACGTATATAAAAAACGAATGATAGAAAAATATTTAAGTGCACTGTCCTGGCAGGACATCTCAAAAGGGAAACGGAAGCATAATCCTCATTTGAGTGTGATCGTGGAGCATAAAGAGGAGCTGCCGAGTACTGTATTTTTTAATTTTGTATTTTCATCTGCGGCTGAGAAACTAATCGATTTTTGTATTGAAGCAGAAAAAACGCCTCTGTATGACAAAGCAGTACTGCTGCTGTTCGATCTGTTCGGATTACGGCGTGATGCTTATGATCGCTTTCACAATGAGGAAACGTATCTTACAGATATGAACCAGACCGTAGATTACAAAAGGGTCATTTTGGATTACGTGACGGGAACCCGCATACTGGATATTGGACCCGGCGGGGGCGTGCTGCTGGATCTGATCGAACAGGAAAGACCAGATGCGAAGCCATTAGGTCTTGATATTTCTGTGAATGTCATTGAGGCACTTAAACGTAAAAAGCAATTGGAGCGCCATCGTTGGGATGTCATCAAAGGAGATGCGCTTCGGTTGGAGGAATATGTGGAAACGGGGAGCATGGACACGGTCATCTTCTCTTCGATTCTTCACGAGCTCTATTCCTACATCGAACGAGATGGAATTCGGTTCAATCCACAAACGGTGGAGGCTGCTTTGCAGAGTGCCTATCGTGTGCTTGCACCCGGCGGGCGTATCATCATTCGTGACGGTATTATGACCGAACCAGTAGAGCAGCGCAGACGAATTCGATTCTTGGAGCCGGACGGAATGGAATGGCTGATGCGGTATGCGCAAGATTTTGCAGGCCGCCACATTGAAATAGAGCGTGTGGGTGAGCATGAGGCTGTTTTGCCAGTGAACGATGCGATGGAATTTCTATATACCTATACATGGGGGGCGGAAGCCTATGTACATGAAGTGCAGGAGCAGTTTGGTTATTTTACCCCGTCACAGTATGAAGAGTGTATCCGTAACACACTTGGATCACAAGCGATTATCCGGGTGAGCCGCCACTATTTACAGGAGGGCTATGCCGAGGCGCTGTCCAGCCGTGTTGAGTTCATGGATGAGCAGGGCCAGCGGGTTCCTTTGCCAGACAGTACCTGTCTGATCGTGATTGAGAAGCCGAATAATAGGGCTGGAATTGCTGAATGATTTTTAATTTGAACAAGAGAATGCCTTCTGATTTGTGCCAAGCACGATTGGAAGGCATTTTTTAGAAAGCTAGTGGAGGTGTGTTCATGTATGTCCTCGCAGGTGGAAATATCCGGGTATGACCCGCAGTGGGCTGAAGAGTATATGCGAGAGCAAAGGAAAATTGTAGAGGCTCTCAAAGATGTATGTGTCGGCATAGAGCATATCGGTAGTACGTCCGTTCCTAATCTGGGAGCCAAGCCTATTATTGATATTATGGTTGGAGTAGAAGAGTTGGCAAGTCTTCAATCCGAACATCGAGAGCGTCTACAAGGGTTTCAATATGAATATGTACATAAGCCTGATTTTCCAGAGAGAGCTTTCTTTCGCCGTGGAGAATGGGGAGCTGGGACTCATCACTTGCATATTTACAAGTATAAAGGTGAGCATTGGGAAAACCATCTATTGTTCAGAGATTACTTAAAAGCGCATCCTGATAGCCTGCGAGCGTATGATACTTTAAAAAAAGATTTGGCGTACCAATTCAAATATGACCGTGCAGCGTATACCGAAGCCAAAGGACCATTCATTCGGAAGGTGATTGAGCGGGCGAAGCTTGAAAGATATAGGCAGGGACAGATGAATTCTTAGTACGCATGGACAAGGTGGAGGAATGATGAAGAATATGATGCTTGATGCACAGGTAACGCCGAATGGTTTAAAAGACAGAATGATGCTGCTGTCAGCGCTGGACATTATATTGTCCCCAGAAGATTGGTTACGCACGTATCGTATGCAATCTGAATGGTCTGGTGATGTATGCCTGGGTGAGGTGAACAACGGCGCTGGAGATACGATTCATATGCTATGGACGCGTGGAGGTGTGCTGTTGAAGGGTTTTGACCACGAATCTCCTGTAAGTCCTCATGCGAGAGACGAATATGAGGTCTGGCCGGGCATGTACGACGGTGTGCCTGATGATATGATGGAGCTTTTGGAAGACGAAGCCCTGAAGAAGGAGGACGTTACCTTTTGTATGTGGAGGGAAGCGGAAGATAAGGAGTGGCGTATGGGCAATGCGAACATTCCCGAGGCGTATGACGATGGCTCATCCTTTTTGCTGGGGAAAATTATAGTTACACCGGAGGAATATCAGGATTGGGCTGAAAGTTACTATGAGTTGCCGATTTCTCTAGGAGTGGTAAGCCAGATTTTCAACGGCGTTTCGATCACTGCACAGATGATCTCTGCGCTTCATCCACAGCGTAACGTTACGGAAGCGATAAAGGAGCTAAAGCAGCTTGGCGTTCAAGTGCATGAAAGCTAAGAATACAGATTTGTTTTTCTTGACAAGTTTTGTATATAATACAGGAGAAATGGCTGGGTAATCACCTCGAGTTAAAGGAGCTGTGTTGAAGATGTCCAAACGTTTGATTCCTTACATCACGATGGATGGAAATGCAAAAGAAGCAATCGAATTTTATGAAGAGGCATTGGATGCTCAACTGCTTTTTATTCAAACCTTTGGGGAAATGCCGGAAAACCCCGATTTTCCCATTCCCGCAGAGGTCAAGGAACGTGTGGGACATGCTACCCTTAAAGTGGGTGAGACAGAGCTCATGTTTTCTGATACCTTTCCCGGATCACCGTTTAGCAGCGGGAATCAGGTGAGTATCTGTATTACAACCGATAGTGTGGAGCAAGCTCAAAAAATGTTTGATGCTCTACAGCAAGGAGGACAGGTGGGAATGCCTTTGCAGGAAACCCATTTTAGTCCCGCTTATGGGAATGTAACAGACAAGTTTGGTGTCACCTTTCAAATGTTCACAGAGGCTCGGTCTTAAGAAATGGAAAACGGCTCGATTCCGCTACTTTAGCGATCTGGCCGTTTTTTTTACGTATAGTTCAATTCCTAGAATAAATAATGATTTTAATATTGTTGAAATAGAAACAAAAATATATTATATTATGTTGTTAATGCACCAACGGGTGGGAGGACAGGCCATGAACAAAGAAGAACAGGTCATAATGGGCTTCAGGGACTTATATAACAAGATGGTTTGGCTTAATAAGGATAAGATGGAAGACAGTCTTAAGGGTTATAAGTCTTCTGAAGTACATTGCATCGAATACATTGAAAGAAATGTAGATTCCAACGTGACAAAACTTGCGGAGTCCCTTTATATGACTAGCGGTGCCATAAGTAAAATAACTAAGAAGCTCATAAAAAGAGGCATTATCGAAAGCTACCAGAAGCCGGATAACAAGAAAGAAATCTATTTTAGGCTTACGGAGCAAGGGAAAGTAATCTATAAAATCCATGAGGAACTGCACAAAGAGTTTCAAGAGCGGGATAAAGCTGTATTTGAGCAGGTAACTGAGGAGCAATTTGACAGTATGATTAGCTTCCTGGAAAAGTATAGTAGGCATTTGGATGCAGAAATAAAGAAACAGGGTGTAGATATTAAGTCGGAATAAATTTGAATAATGAAAATTAAACCACAGGCAGCTGGGTTCTATTGAGAACGGGCTGCATTTTTTTTGCTACTGTTTTGTTGCCGAGGAAGCAAAACTGTGATACGATATTTTTGCTTCCGAGGAAGCAAAATAACAATTTTTAAGGGGAGAATTTAAGTGTTCAAATTTAGATCACACCATGAACAGAACACAGAACAAATTGTAGATAAACACGCTTTAATATTCGGCCTTATCTCTGTATTTCTTTGCGGAATAGGCTTCAGTATCATAGCACCTGTCGTTCCATTCTTAGTACAGCCTTATATAAGCAATCCGGGACAACAAGCTATCGTTGTCACGCTGCTGACCTCTGTTTATGCCTTCTGCGTGTTTTTTGCGGCCCCCGTACTTGGAGCTCTGAGTGACAAATATGGCCGTCGTCCATTGCTCTTAGTATGCCTTTTGGGTTCCGCAATCGGGTACTTGGTTTTTGGCATAGGAGGAGCTCTATGGGTACTATTTGCGGGACGCATAATAGAGGGGATAACAGGTGGGAGCATAAGCACGATCTTCGCATATTTTGCAGACATCATTCCTCCAGAACAGAGAACCAAATACTTTGGATGGGTGAGTGCGGTTGTAGGTGTAGGCACTGTCATTGGCCCAACTGTAGGCGGATTACTTGCCAAGTTTGGTTATTCTGTACCTATGTATTTTGGAGCAATCATAACTTTATTGAATGTTGTTTATGGATTCTTTTTTATGCCAGAGAGCCTTGCCAAGAATAATAGACTGAAAGAGATTACCTTTGTAAGACTGAATCCATTTACACAGCTTGCAAACATACTTTCCATGAAAAACTTAAAAAGGCTACTTGTCTCGGCGTTCTTACTTTGGATACCCAACGGATCTTTACAGGCCGTTTTTTCACAATTTACAATGGATACCTTCGGTTGGAAGCCTGCACTAATCGGACTTATGTTTTCAATTATGGGCTTCCAAGACATCATTTCACAAGGTTTCATCATGCCAAAGCTTTTGATAAAACTTAGTGATAAACAGATAGCAATTCTTGGAATGGTTTCGGAGATTATAGGCTACAGTCTTATTGCGCTATCTACTTTGTTCTCATTCTATCCTCTTTTTATCGCTGGAATGTTTATATTTGGTTTTGGTGATTCGATCTTTGGGCCTTCATTCAATGGGATGCTCTCCAAGTCTGTCGATTCTAGTGAACAAGGAAGGATTCAAGGAGGTAGTCAATCTATTCAGGCTTTAGCAAGAATGATTGGGCCTATCATTGGAGGTCAAATCTATGTGTCACTTGGTAATGCCGCACCCGCTTTTATGGGTATGATCCTTATAGCAGCGGCAATACCAGTTTTATATAAGCGAACGCAAGTAAATGAGGATTTTGCAAAAATCCCATAAGCGACTTCCAATGAACAAGATATAGATCGAAATGGTTTAGTTCGTCTATATCTTGCACTTCGGAGCGACTGGAATCGAATTTTGCAAAATCCTGAAATATGTAAACTATCTACTTTGTTTACAGTCTGAGCCATCCGCATGCGGATGGCTCTTCATAGTATCACCTTGCTAAATTAATTTCACGTATTTGTACTTATACGCCAAAATTAAAATCATCATCTGTCAGCGGCTCTACATTCATCGCCCGCACATAGCCGTTTCCTTTTTTAGAAAAGAAATCATGCTGCTTAGTGTGGGTGCTGATACCGTTGAATACAATGGGATTAACTTCTTCTTCTTCAAACAGTGGATCAAAGCCCAAGTTCATCATGGCCTTGTTGGCGTTGTAGCGCAAAAAGACTTTCACATCGTCTACGAGTCCAATAGGAGTGTAAATTTGCTCGGTGTATTGTTCCTCGTTATTGTGCAAGTAGCGGAGCAAGCCTACCAGCGTCTGGTAAAGATCACGTTGTTCTTCCTCGGCCAATTCTGCATAAATCTCCTGTGCCAGTACACCTACGTACACACCGTGAATACTTTCATCCCGCAGGATCAAATCGATAATTTCTCCACTGCATGTCAGCTTGCCCTGGCCCGCCAAATAAAGAGGGTAGAAGAAGCCGCTATAAAATAAATAGCTTTCTAACAGCACCGACGCTGCCATAGCGAGATACAGGTCTTTGGGTGTGTGGATATTCATATAATACTGACGAATGGTTTCTGCCTTGGTTTGGAGATGTGGATTTTCTTCCACCCAGCGGAACACACCGTCAATTTCTTCCGTGGAAGCTAGCGTTGTAAAGATGCTACTGTACGACTTGGCATGAATTTGTTCCATCATCGCCATAAAGCTTAGTACGGCTTTGCGTTGCAGTCCGTCCACATGCTCCATAATTTGCGGCATACCCACGCCGCCTTGAATGGTATCCAGTAGCGTCAATCCGCCCAGCACCTTCATGTAGGCTTCTTTTTCGATATCACTGAGGGTTACCCAGGACATTTTATCGTCAGACAACGGGATTTCATCATCCGTCCAAAATTGCATAATGTTCTGGTTCCAGAACATCAGTGTGAAATCATCGTCCGAGCGATTCCAGTTTACAGCTTGTATACCTGTCATTGTTAGCATTCTCCCTTCAGCTTGCGAGATTCCCTGGAAACACATATTGAAATAGTGCAGGCGAATCATCGTATGCTTGACATACGGAAGCTGTATCCGCGAGGGTCTTGTCCAGTCCCGTAAAGGTCTGAACCACACGCTGGATACAGCTTCTAATGCAAAGCATCCATATCTATTCAAAATCTAATTTTTATACTACAGCTTGTTACCATTTATGCTTTAGATGGAGCAGGTGAGGCACTCTTCCACAGACAGCTTTTTGGTGCGTGTGTAGTATAACGATTTAAGTCCTTTGTGTGCGGCGTACAGATAACAACGTGCTAACTGACGCGTAGTCACGTCACTGTTCACATGAAGCACGGTCGAAATTCCTTGGTCCACGTGCGGCTGGATTTCTGCAATCAGATCAAGCACTTTGAACTGATCCATTTGATAAGCGGATTTATAGAAGAACACGTTATCCTTTTGCAAATAAGGCATTGGATAGTAGGTCGTCGAATTGGCATAGGTACGGGTTTCAATCTGCTCAACAATCGGCATGACGCTGGATGTTGCATTTTGAATGTACGAAATGCTAGCAGTCGGCGCAATTGCCATACGATAGGCGTGGTACAGGCCATTTTTCATCACATCTGCTTTTAATTTGTCCCAGTCCGCTGAAGTCGGAACATAGATGCCTTTGAACAGTTCTTGCACACGTGCAGTTGTCGGACGATAATCTGTGTTCAGGTATCGGTCAAAATATACGCCTGTCGCATAATCCGATTCCTCAAATCCATAAAAGCTTTGTCCAGCTACTTTCGCGATTTCCATACTCTTTTCGATGGAATGATAGTTCATCGTCATGAAGAAGGTACGGACAAAGTCTTTTGCTTCATTGCTTTCATACGCAATTTTGTTTTTGGCAAAGTAGCCGTGCAGATTCATAACACCCAGACCGACGGAGTGCATTTCACGGTTCGCTTTCGCAACACCTGGTGCATTAGCTACTTGGGTCATATCGCTGACTGAAGTGAGCGCGATCATACCCTCATGAACAGATTCGCGAATTTTACCATGTTCCATCACATTTACAATGTTCAGAGAAGCCAGATTACAGCTCACGTCCCGGCGGATAGTATCCTGTTGTCCGTAATCTGTAATTTCGGAAGTTTCCTGCAACTGGAAGATTTCCGTGCATAGGTTCGACATCTTGACTTGACCCACGTTTTTAAGAGCATGTGCCTGGTTCGCGTTACTTTTGTTCATGATATATGGATAACCAGACTCCAACTGAATCATGGCAATTTTCGTCAGCATGTCACGTGCGCTCATCGCTATTTTTTTCTTCACCCGATCGTCAGCAAGCAGCGTGTCGTACATTTCATCCAAATCCATGTCGTCCAGATGCGTTCCATAGGCTTTGAACACACTGTAAGGAGCAAATACATGCAGCGGTTCATTATCTTGAGCCAGCTTGTAAAAGCGGTTTGGCACCAGCAATCCAATAGAAAGTGTCTTGAGACGTACTCTTTCGTCAGCATTGATTTTTTTGCTATCCAGGAACTCAAGCACGTCCCATCCGAAAATGTTGTAATAGGCTGCGCCAGAACCTTTACGTTGTCCCATTTGATCTGCGTAGGAGAAGCCGTCTTCCATCAGCTTCAGCACAGGCATAATGCCTTTTGCTGCGCCTTCTACACCCTTAATCGCTTCACCGCGTGCCCGCAGCTTCGACAGGTTAACGGCAACACCGCCGCCAATTTTGGACAACTGCATGCAAGTGTTCAGCACATAGTTGATTGAGTTCAGGGAGTCGTCCATTTCGAGCAGGAAGCAGGATACCAATTCCCCACGACGACTTTTGCCTGCATTTAGGAAGGTTGGTGTCGCTGGCTGGAGACGTTGCTCCATCATCGAGCGGGACAACAGGCGTGCCGTATCGGCGTTACCGCGTCCTAAATGCAGCGCGACAGCAGCAACCCGGTCAGGGTAATGTTCCAGATAGACTTTACGGTCGTTACTCTTCATTGCATAGTCGGTATAAAACTTGGATGCTGCCATATAGGAAGGAAATTTAAAATTATAGCTATGAGTGATATGGAAAATATCATTAATTTCGTCAGCCGTGTAGCTGTTATAGAAATTTTCGTAATAATCATTCTCAATCATATACAGCACTTGAGCGGCTGTGTCAGCAAACTTCAAACTCCGTTCCTGAACTTCCTTCATAAATTCCGCTACAGCCTCTTGGTCCTTTTCCAATTGGAAAAAGCCGTCTGTATCGCGTTTCATCAACATGTTGTTCAATTCAATATGCCGCAACTCGGCTCACCTCCTGTTTAAAACGTTCTACATCTCCGAACGTTCCAGATAATTCAAATTTACTAATTACGGGGACATTATAGTGGTCGGAAATCAAATCCGCACTTTTGGCAAATTTCTCACCCCAGTTACGGTTGCCGCTTGCAGCTACACCAACAAGGTTTTGTGCATTTTTTTTCAAAAAGGAAGATACCCTCTCAGGTATCTGCCCAAACCCGGTTGTATATGTAATAAGTACGTAAGGTTCTTCTATAGTCATTTGCTCCTCAATCTGAACCGCTGGAAGCTTGAGCTTGTTTATAAATCTTTTTACATTGCCGGTCTTGGAATCATATGCAATCAGCATGGTATGCAACCTCCTTAAACAATTAACGAAAAAAGAAAACGGCATTGCCCGAGATCCATCATAGCTGGAAACCCTTGCTGGCTGTGCCATTTAAAATTTTTGACTCTATATTTACATGTATTTTCATACCTGTATCTTCAAGATATCGGGCATAAATACGTTTTTTACACTATATTTAGAGTACATTCTCTATTTTATATCTATATATAGTTTTGTCAATCGGTCTAGAGGGGATCAGCGGACCCAGATCGGGTATAAGTCCAAGCGGGGTACGGAAAAGAGCGAAAGAACTTTTTTTTCGTAAGTATGTTAAAAAAGTATTGGAGTTTTTGAGGGTGAAGATGTACGATTTGTCAATGGGCAATAGAATGGAAAATTTACATTTTACTGTAGAAAGGATGAAGCAGATGGGAAATGATTTTATGGAATTTCAATCGTTTAATATGATCTTTTTTATCGTATTTGGACTCATTGCTATTGTAATGATTATGGGAATTGTCAAAACGATAGGAGCGGGCCTGTCCAATCAAGCAGCCGAACGGATACAACGTTCATGTAAGGTTGTGGATAAACGGACGAGAGTGCGTGGGGGATCAGGCGATTTTTCAGCTTCGACATATTATTATATCACCTTTGAGTTTGACGGGGGTGAGCGTATGGAGCTGGAGGTGAAGGATACGGACTTTGGTATGATTGTGATCGGGGATCGTGGGAAGCTTCATTATAAAGGTACACGTTTTCTGGAGTTTGTAAGAGTAATGGAAGCATAAAGGTGTTGGCGGGGAGTTAGTATTGCCAAAACAAATACATAATTGGAGGGAAGATTACGATGCCGCATATCATTGGAAAACGAATTGTATTGAGAGAATACCGTCAAGAAGATGTACCAGCTATCCGAAAATGGGTCAATGACCCGGAAATCACACGTGGTTTAAGCGACGTGTTTATCTACCCGCATTCACAGGTGAATAGCGAATCCTTTGTGCAGATGATGATTGACGGCAACCCCGAGATCAAAGGTTTTGTCATTGCGCATAAAGACACACTGGACTATATCGGACAACTGGATTTATTCAAAATCAACTGGGTAAATCGGCACGCCACCCTTGGTGTTGTGATCGGGCGTGACGGTGACCTGGGCAAAGGCTACGGACGGGAAGCGATCCGGCTGTTACAAAAATTTGCATTTCATACGCTGAACCTGCATCGGCTGGAGTTGGAGGTCTATGCGTTCAATGAACGTGCACACCGTTGCTATTTGGCATGCGGCTTCAAGGAGGAAGGGCGGCTACGGGAAAAGCTATTCAGGGAAGGGCAACACTATGACATTATTCAGATGGGGATTTTGCGAAGTGAATATGAGGCTGCAGAGCAATCGACGGAATCCTAAGAGTGCAACCACATAAGCTATTTTACTCCGTCAGCTTTCTTCAATTTTTTATGAGTGAAATCACGGGGACTACGCTCATCCTTTTTCTATTAGCTAAAGGACTTTCTTTGCAGAGTGCAAACTTCTTACTAGTTGTATTCTTTGTAAGTATTTTTTTGTTTGAGGTACCCACAGGGGCTATTGCAGATAAGTATGTAGAAGGGCTGAACAGTATTGTCTGTCAGCCCTATAATATTTCATTAAAAGACAAACCCTATTTTTCGCCGTACCACAGTTTCAGGCGATTTTGGATTAGGCCAGTGTAGATTTCTTCAGCTTTTGGCACACCCGCCTGATCCAGCTCTTGGAGCATGCGGTCATACACAGCGTCGAACTGATCTGGCTTGGCGAGTACGGCCTCAGGAATCCGTTTGCGTACAATGTCCTGCGACTTCTGATAAATAACATTGTAATTTGTATTGGTCGGAACAGGCATGTTGTAGGCAGCCCCCCACTCTTTTACCGGAAAATCCTTTTCGTTCGGGAACAGGTCTTTCCACGTCTGGGCTTTGTATGCCTGAAGGGACTCTTTTTCGGCTTGACTATAATTTTCGGTAATCATCTCCGGATAATTGGTTGTGTAATAGTTGCCAGAAGGGTCCTTTACGCTATCGCCGTAATGTGGCCCCCATATCCAGTACAAACCGATACCTGACTCTCTGCTAAAAGAAGCATTATCGGTGTTTTTACGTTGTTGCACATCCGCCGGAATGACTCGTTTGCCGTTCTCTACGTTGTAATGCTGGCCTTCAATTCCCCAATTGCGTAAAATTTGTCCTTCGTCGGAGGCCAGAAAATCCAGAAACTTGATAGCTCGCACTGGATTTTCACATGAGGTTGTAATTCCGATCCCGGATGCGGTATCGAAGCCAATGGGCTGGAGGGAATGATCCTCGTATTTCTCATTTAAAGTGACTGGAAAATGGGCGTAAGTGAATTCATCCTTACCTGCTGCCTTGAGCGCATTTTCGGCATCTTGATAGTTCCATTCCTGATCAATGAGTCCGATGACACGGCCTGCGGCGATTTTGGACTTATACTGATCACTTTTTTGCACAAAAGTATCCTTATCCAACAGTCCTTCATTGTACATATGGTTCAACCAACGGAAATATTCACGTTCTTCTGGGCGCTTGTAGTGAAGAATGGCTTTGTGTGTTTTAGGATCAATATAATATTCGCCATCGTCGGGTCCACCTGTAGCAGTAACAGCCGGGTTAGTCACTGTAATTTGAATTTTCCAGTCTTCGGCATCAAGTGATAGGGGGATGGTTCGCTGGCCATTGGTAGTAGGGTATTTGGCGACATAATCTTTAAGTGCTTTTTCAAAATCTTGAACGGTGCGGATTTTAGGATATCCAAGCTTCTTAAGTGCCTGATGCTGGATTTCGAAGCCGGCTTGTGCATCAAACGCGATGTGATCCACACCCAAATTAGTCGGGATCGTGTAGATGGCTGGATCTTCACTACTATATTTAATACGATTAAAATAGTCTCCATACACTTTCTTAATGTTAGGGCCGTATTTGTCAATGAGGTCGGTTAGGTCAATGAGTGCTCCGGCATCGACCAGCTTGCCAATGTCTGATTTGGGGTACACGAGATCTGGATACTCTCCGCTCGCTGCCATTAAAGCAAACTTTTCCTCGCCTCGGCCATTGACAGCATGTTCAGCATTTAGCGTAACGCCCGTTTTCTTGATAATTTCCTGCCCGACAGCATCCTTCATGTTGTTCCAGTTAGAGCTGGAATCACCGCCAAAGAAAGTAAATGTAATAGGGCTGGTGTCATTAGGATCTTCCTTTTCTGCCTTACTGCTTGTTCCGTTCGCACAGCCCGTTGTAACGAGCAGCAGCAAAGACAGGAGCAGGATGGAGCTCTGACGTACCGACCTGTTCATGAACATTTGCAAATCCCCCTTAATAAGTATGATTTACACAATGTAAGTGCTTTCAATAGTAAATTGTAGGAAATAAAAAACCTCACGTCAAGTTATTTATGATTATTTGTTATGCGGTTTGTTTTTTTATTAAGCAAACATATTTTGGTGGAGGGTGTGGAATTGTACAAATCTATCATTTGATGATCTAAAACAAAGTATGCTACGATGGTACCAGTTTATAGGTACACCCGTGTATTAGAAAGGCTAAGGTAGAAAAAGATTCCGAATAGGGTTGGGTGAGAAGATGCGTGGAAAAGTAACGTTGCAAGAAATTGCGGATGCGGCGGGCGTTTCAAAGTTCGCTGTTTCGCGTGCACTGTCAGGCAAACCCGGTGTAAGTGAAGAGACAAGGGCGGTTCTGGTCAAGCTTGCTGCCCAGATGGGCTATTTTCGCAGTCATCCCAAAATGACAGGGGTAGAGCCTCGGGACACAGATCCCAGAGAATGGTCGGGTACCGTGCTAGTGTTATTTCCGAATATTAGGTACCAGAACAGGGAATCCAGGTACTGGGGGCCTGTATTTGAAGGGATTTCCGAGCGTCTGAACCGTAAGGGTATGGATATGATCACGTTAACGGAGCCCTCGACTGAAGATACGTTTTCTCTACTGAACCCGGAGGCGATTAAAGGGATTATCACAGTAGGAACGATTTCAACTTCGTTGTTGCTGAACATTTATCGGATGGGTATTCCGGTCGTTATGGTAGATCATTGGGATTCTGCATTTTTAAGTGATACGGTGTTTACAGATAATCGCACATGCATGAGTGAATTAATGAAGGACTTGCTGTGCAGGGGCTATACCCGCTTTCAGTTTGTGGGTCATATTGATGACGCTCACAGTTTCTACGAACGCTGGGAAGCTTGTCGTTCCACACTGGAAATGAGCGGAGTAGAATTGCGGCAGAATAAAGCCCTTCTTCACGGAGGAGCGCAGGCGCTTGCTGAGGAAATGGACAAGTTGTCTGAGGACGAACTGCCTGAGGTTTTTGTATGTGCTAATGATGTGACTGCTGCGCAAGTCGTGGATGTGCTGAAAGAAAAGGGGATTGACGTTCCGAGGCGTTGCGGAGTGACCGGGTTTGACGATACGAATGAACAAATGCCGATTTATGCCACGGTGAGAGTGGATAAGGAATTGCTGGGAATGCGTGCAGTGGACCAGTTGTTGTGGCGCATAACGAACCCGGACTCGCCTGTCGAGAAAAAATTGCTACATGCTGAGCTATTCGTACGGGAAGTTCATGCACCCCGGATCAGTCGGGAAAATGATGACCGTGAGCGTTCCATCAGCACAATCACATATAGTTAATGTCCAGGTACGTGTTATGACACCATACACCGTGGAGACGAAGGAGGTCGCTTTTAGCCTGTTTAGGGGCAGAGGGCGACTTTTATTTTGTATTTTGTCATTTGTTCCAAAAAACAATTGACTACTTTGTTAGCTTAATGTTATTTTTGTTATGTTACTGATGAATCCAGATGTTCCCAATCATGCTTATAGGGAGGCTTGTGACGATGGTTAATGTGATAGGGTTGGATGGCTGGAGGTTTAGGGAAGCACAAAGTGATGAGTGGCTCAGCGCGAAAGTGCCGGGTTGTGTGCATACCGATCTTTTACGACATGGCAAAATTCCTGATCCGTTTATCGGTATGAACGAGATGGAGGTACAGTGGATTGATAAGCAGGATTGGGTATATGAAGCCCATTTTGAGATAAATGCAGATCAGCTTCAATGTCAATGTGTAGAGTTGGTGTTGGAAGGTCTGGACACATACGCGGATGTAAAAGTGAATGGTCAATCTGTCTTGTCAGCCAATAATATGTTTCAGGTATGGAGACAAGATGTGAAGGCATTTGTTCAGCAAGGGGGAAATCGGCTGGAAATCAGTTTTCGTTCTCCGATTGCTGAAGATGTACCCAAGCTGGAAAGCTTAGGTTATGGACTCCCTGCACCCAATGATCAGTCCGAGATAGGTGGTTTGTCCGACAAAAAGGTAAGCGTTTTCGCACGTAAGGCTCCCTACCACTATGGTTGGGATTGGGGACCGAGGCTGGTGACGAGCGGTATCTGGAGAGAGGTCCGGATCGAAGCGTGGTCTGGTCTGATCGTGAGAGACTTGTTTATTCGACAGGACGAGGTGAACTCGGTAGGGGCTAAACTCATGGCAGTGGTAGAGATCGAAAATGCAGATGAGATTAGAGATGCCGAGTTGCGTATTTCCGCTGACGGGAAGGTGTGGTCCAAGCCAGTTCGGCTGCTGAAGGGGAAGCAGACGGTGGAGCTGGAGCTGGAGATGAAGAAGCCGAAGCTGTGGTGGTGCCGTGGGCTGGGGGAGCCGCATCTATATACGTTTGTGGCCGAATTGGTGGAACAAGAACAAGGAGCTGTAATCGCGGAAAAATCAGTAAAAACGGGGCTGCGTTCCATCCGTCTTGTACGTGAACGGGATGCAGCAGGAGAGAGCTTTTATTTTGAGCTGAACGGAATTCCAGTGTTTGCAAAAGGGGCTAACCATATTCCGAATGACAGCTTTGTCACTGAAGTTACGATGGAACGATATCGGTATGAAATTGCCAGTGCAGCAGCCTCGAATATGAATATGTTGCGGGTGTGGGGTGGCGGTATTTATGAACAAGACGTATTTTATGAGCTTTGTGATGAATACGGTTTGCTCGTGTGGCAAGATTTTATGTTCGCCTGCAGCATGTACCCAGGGGATGAGGATTTTATGGACAATGTGGCACAGGAAGCCGAGGACAATATCAAGCGGCTGCGTCATCATCCCTGCATTGCCTTATGGTGCGGCAACAATGAGATCGATTCTGCATGGGCGCATTATGAAGAGAACGGAGGCTGGGGGTGGAAAAAGGACTACACACCTGAGCAACGGGAGCGCCTGTGGGATGATTATGAAACGCTCTTTCATCGGATTCTACCGGAGGCGGTACACACTTGGTCTGCGCAGACAGCATATTGGCCCTCCTCCCCACTGATTGACCTGACGAGAGATCGGAACCAGCATGCCCATCGGTCTTCAGCTGCAGGTGATATTCATTATTGGGGTGTATGGCACGCGTCTGAGCCGTTTGAGAATTACCATGTCCATGTGGGTCGTTTTATGAGTGAATATGGTTTTCAGTCCTTTCCAGAATACAAGTCCGTTCGTACTTATGCGGAAGAAAAGGATTTGGAGCTGGAATCTGCGGTGATGCTGGCACATCAGAAGAACAGCGCAGGCAATCGTCTGATTAAAGAATATATGGAGCGGTACATGCGAGAGCCAAAGGATTTTACAAGTTTTCTTCCCATGAGCCAAATTTTACAGGCAGAAGCAATGAAAGTAGCTATAGAGGCGCATCGTCGTCACAAGCCTTATTGCATGGGAACATTATACTGGCAAATGAATGACTGCTGGCCCGTTGCCTCCTGGTCGAGTATGGACTATTTTGGTCGTTGGAAAGCGCTCCAATATACGGCTAAGCGCAGCTTTGCCGATGTGCTGTTGAGTGCAACAGATACAGGACAGGGGAATAAGGCCCTGCATCTGGTCAACGATACACTAGAGCCGATATCAGGAACGCTGCGGCTGACGCTTTTGCATATCCGTAGCAGCCAGGCTATTCGTGAAGAAAACGTTAAGGTAAATCAACCAGCAGGCGGTGCAGGAATTGTACATATACTGCCTATCGACAAATGGCTGAGTGGCCTGAAGCGGGCGGAGCATATGCTGGTCGCGCGTCTGACGCAGAATGGTGAACAGGTGGCCTCTGGTGAAATTTATTTTGCAGACACAAAAGAGATGGATTTACCGCAGGCGAAAATTGAAGTGACAGAGATTCAGGGAAGCGGGGGCAGCAGATTCATGCTGTGTTCGGATATACTTGCTAGACACGTGTGGCTATCGGCAGAGCAGGAAGGTATTTTCAGCGACAACCATCTGGATCTGGCTCCTGGTATTCCAAAAACAGTGGAATTTTTGGCTTTGCGCAACGGTGCCTCAGTATTTGAGGCAGCTGCGCCGGGTACATTGACAGTACATTCATTGGTCAATTGGATACAAGGTTAGACAGAAGTAAAAGCTTATCCGTCTTTAAGTAGATGATGGATAAGCTTTTTTTATAATATAAATTTATTTTATGATATGTAGAGCGTTTTCATAATGTTAATATACATAACAAAAGAGGGTTTTCGACTTAAGTGATAACAGATCATTTGTAAGAAATCTATCTATTTAGCATCTAATTTTGGTAGAATAGGTTCAAAGTATAATCAAAGCCGCATTAAAACTGACATCGCGAGTATGCTTAGTGTTGAGCGAAGCCCTATAGAGAGGGTCATGAAAGCATTAGGCGGCAGGGGGAGAGGACATGATGCGAAAGAGCTGGTACAGGAGATTGCTTTTTTCCTATTTCCCGATTTTTATGTTAACGGTGTCGATCCTCATTTTTTTATCCTTCCTGATTGTAAACGAAATATCGCGCAATGAAACTGGAAAGGCGAATCGGATTACAACCGGATTTGTGATGGACAGTGTGGAGAAGTCGCTGACAAAGGTAGAAATGGACGTATTAAGCGAGGCGGAGACGAACAAGAGCTACAGTTCTTTTCTGAATGGGCAGGCGCAAAGTGGCAGCACGATGCTGTATGGGCTGGTTGGAAGCCTACGCGCGCTTAAGGATAATCATGAACTGGTACATTCCGTTTATATTTATCGAACGAAGGATCACACGGTGTTAACGAGAAGTGGACTTCAGGATGCTTCGACATTCGGTGATTATCCGTATATTGAGCAGGCTCTTCGGTCGGAGGATCGGCAGTGGTCACCTGTGCGGGAATGGACGGAGCCGGGAACACATACGTCAGAACGTGTAATTTCGATGCATAAGCGCCTCCCGTTGCCTTTTGGAGGACAAGGGCTGCTGGTAATCAATATCGGTGTGTATCCGTTGCAGCAAATGATTGGTCAAATGACGAATCCGACAGTTTCCTATCTGGTGATTAATGATGCTAGCGGTCAAACCATTTATCCAGCTGCATCCGGTACAAAAGATGCTGTAAAAGCAGAGGACGGGCAGCAACTGACTCATCTGATGTCCCCCCGGCTGGGATGGAGTTTTGAAAGTGGTATTCGTGCCGGACAGTTGTTCGAGTGGGTGTCTGTTATCTCTTACGTCTGGATTGTAGTTGGATTGGCTGTTGTTATATTAGCGGTGATCTACATTATTTATGTGACCCGCAGAAATTACAGGCCAATTCAGCTGATGATGCAGCGTATTCAACAACTGCCCAGCCGTCCGGGTGAGGAAAACAACAAGGACGAGCTGTGGATGATTGATCATGCGTTGCAAAGTCTGATTCGGCAAACGATTGATTATGAACAGCAGGAGCATGCGAATATACTCATTCGGCGGCGGCAGCTGTTCCTTGATCTTATGGAAGGTACAGGCACCGAAACGGTAGAGCTTCGGCTGAATGATCTTTCTCCTTTTGCGGATGGCGGGAAGAGAGGTGTTACTCTGGTTTATGCTGTCATGGTGGTAGAGTTGCACGATCTGGATCTGCCACAGACAGCAGACGGTAGCAGACGTTTAGAGGATCATGGGGGCGAAGATCAGCGTTTAAGCCTGTCGTTGCTTGGTGTGGTACAGGAACTAGCAGCTACCTATGGATGGCAGGGCTGGGCAGAATGGATGAGTCGTAAAAGAATTTCCATTTTATTGCGGAAAGAGGTAGATGATGGGGAAGGCTTACTGGGTGTGAAGCTGCAAGAAATGGCACAAACAGGCTGTGAGTGGCTGCATGGGCATCTGGGTGTACAGCTCACGATTGGGATAGGCGGTCAGATTCATGAGTTGGCGCATGTTCAGGATTCCTATCGGTCCGCCATTTCTGCTCTGCGGTACCGGTTAACGCTTGGAGTGCGTGATATTGTAACCAGTGAACAGGTTCCGCAGGCCGATGACATTCCATTATACTCCTATTTGCCGCTGATTTCGGAGACAATTCGTTCTTTTCGGCTAGCCAGCCACGATTGGCGTGTACAGCTGGAAGGACTATTTGGGGCGATGGAAACAGACAAGCTGAAGGATGGAGATATTTTAACGGTAATGCAGTGGCTGCAAGAACTGCTGGAACGAGAAATGCGTGAGATGAAGGATGTATCGGGGGCACTGGATCGTTATTTTAACGGGCCGGAAGCAGAACGATGGAAATCTGAGGTCGAGTCTGCTTCTTCATTGGCTGTGATGCATACGCTGATGTTGGAGCACATGACCACTGTGTATCGGACTTATGTTGCCGCCAGTGAAACCAAAAGCTACCGGGCCATGGTTAGCGAGATGAAGCAATATATTGAAGAGCACTATACGAATCCGGATTTATCGTTAAATCATTTGAGTGAACGTTTTGATGTGTCACCTAAATATGCCAGTCATCTGTTTAAAACAGAATTTGATATGAAATTCGTCGATTTTTTGACTCGACTCCGTATGAATCATGCCCAGCAAATGCTGTGTAATACGACCGAAACGGTTCAGCATATTGCGACTCAGGTTGGTTATGCCAATTCGATTACCTTTGGGCGGGTATTTAAGCGGGTAGTCGGCGTAACGCCGGGAGATTATCGCAAGCTGAGATTAAAACCGGAGGATTCATTAACAGGGGGAGCGCTATAGGCGCTCGCCTTTTTTGTTTTTTTCATTAAAAGGGGGAGTAAAGCGCGTCAGTTTATGGGGCGGAATTTAGTTTATTGCGGCACAGGTGTTCAAATGCGATACTTATGTCCATATCTTGAACCTACAGGGCGTCAACAGCCGATGTATTGGCAGGCATGATGGCGAACCGGAATGACGGAGGATGGCTATGGCGGACATGTATGTACAAAAGCAACACAGGGATGAGCCGAAGGCTTCCGGCTGGGCCGCAGGCATTGATGTTGGCGGGACGAAGACGCTGATCTGTATCGGCACAGCGGAACAGCAAGTAGTGGTGAGGCATAAATTTCCGACGGTTCATACGAAGGATGCCCATTTTTTCTTTGAGAGTCTATTCGAGGAGCTGGAACATTGTCTAAAGCAGGAAGGCTTGTCGCTGGCACAGTTAAAAGGCATAGGTATCGGTTTCCCCGGTGTGGTAGATAACGATAGCGGAACGATTACCCACGCCCCGGCAATTCCATGGAGTGTTCAAGATCGTATACATGGCGACAGTACGCATGGCGGTAATGCGCATGAAAGTATACGATCTATCGTTGCACACCGATACAGTGGTCGCTTGGTGCTGGATAATGATGTGAATATGGCTGCTTTGGGAGAACAATGGTTAGGGGTAGCTCGGGGATTACGGCATGTGATGATGATAACGGTGGGAACAGGTATCGGTTGTGGCCTTATTTTAAATGGAGAGATGTATAAGGGAGCCGCAGGCGGAGCAGGTGAAATGGCTTATTGGATTGCAGGCGAGGAACAGGCACGGCAAGCAGCAAAACAGAAGGGGACGGATGAGTTCGGTGTGTTCGAATCTTTAACATCGGGGACGGCGATAACGCGCAGTGTAAAATCAGCACTCGCCTCTGGCATACCAGGTACACACATGATCCGGCTAGCAGGAGGAAACAGGGACGAGGTAGGGGCGAGACATGTATTGCAAGCGGCGTCCGAAGGGGATGTAGAAGCACAGATGATTTTGGAGCCTGCGCTAGTGCATATGGCGATGGCTTTGACGAATGTGATCAGCCTGCTGAACCCGGAAATGATCGTTGTAGGTGGCGGTGTAGCAGAAGGTAACACGTATTATTTGGATGAAATTCGGCAAAGAGTAGCCTTATGGACGGATATTCCTTGTACTATTGTACCTGCTGGTCTGGGGAATGAAGCCGGGGCCATCGGAGCGTTGGCTACGATTCTGGGCAGCTCGGTACGCTAAACAACAGGGAGGTTTCCAGATGGTAGGCTCACAAATGCTGAAGCTACGAAGCTTCTATTTGTTTATTGGCTTGGCAGGGGGCATGTTTAATCCATATTTGACACTACTGCTGGTTCAGAATGGATTGACGAGCAGCAGTGTCGGTGTTCTGATGGCGATTGGTACGCTGGTATCCATTTTGGTTCAGCCGATATGGGGAATTATTGTGGATCAATATCGTCAAATGCGGCTGGTGCTCATTTTGAGTGTAGCGGTTCCGGGGATTATGGCTGTATGTTATCAGTCGGAGCGTTTTGTTCTGATGGCGCTTGTGTATTCCACTATGGCAATATTTACGGCAACGCAGGCGCCGATTGCGGATTCCTATGCGATTGTGGCGGCCAAGAAGGCAGGAACGACCTATGGCAGTATACGATTTATGGCAAGTATAGGCAATGCGGTGGGCGGTTACGCCGGGGGGCTATTTGTATCGCTGTTATCTGTGACTATGATGTGGGTACCTTTTTTGGTGCTGAACAGTCTTGCGGCCCTGACGGCGCTGGCGTTGCCGAAAAATACGGAGGAAGATCTCGTGCTGCGCAAATCGTTTTCGGACGGCATTGGTCAATTGATACGCAACAGGACATTTTTAATATTTTTGGGGGGCAGTTTTTTAGTAAATCAGACGTTAACCGCATTCAACACCTATTTCGTATTGGCCTTTAAGATGTCGGGAGGACTTACGAATTTGGTCGGGGTTGCTCTGCTGATTGCGTCCATTACGAATGTCCCCTCCATGCTGCTCGCTTCACGAGTGATTCGAAAGATTGGGTTAGAGAGAACTCTTTTGCTAGGAGCAGTCGCTTATATGATTCGATGGGGAATTCAATTAGCTTTTCCCGACCCTACCGTTATGATTGCTGTGCAGGTGCTGCACGGATTGTCATTTGGTTTTTTCTACATCGCAGCGGTCGAGTATGTTTCACATGTAACTGAAAAGGATATGCAAGCGACCGGACAAAGCGTGTTCAATATGGTATTTGCCGGGCTGGCAGGGATTGTAGGTAATTTGTTAAATGGCTTTCTTCTTCACGCTGGAGGGCCGCAATTAATGAACCTGGCGTGTCTGATCAGCGCAACCTTGGGGGCATTAATGATGGTTTATGTATCACGTAGCCGTAAGGATGGGAAAACAGGGAAGGTACGCAAGCTATCCATGAGCCTCCCTTCAGAGACTTCACAGTAGGAGTAGTGACGTTAGTATTTCATTGAAATTAACAAAATGTAGTGTGAGCATCGAATCCCTGATGAGGGTGAGGATGCTCTTTTTTTCGTGCGAAAAACTTTTAAATCACGTGATATGGAACTATAGCTCACACGAAACGAACAAAGAAAATGGTTTATTCACAGGAAAATAGTGATTTTTAATAAGAGTAAGCGCTTCATCATGTTCAGTAATCGCTTTCAATCAACCGGTTTATGATTGGGAAACTAGTTTATTGTCAGTTTTCCTGCGGTCATGTCATACTAAGGCACATCCCGGACCAAAAGGGACAGACTCATGCAGATGCATGAAATGTCATAACCTCCTCATCAGAAGAGGCGACGAACGGGAAAAGCAGACAAAGGGGTGTTCAGGAATGAGTGGGAATAAGGCTGGAGGAACATTGAAGAAGCTTCGTCTGCTGCTTGCAGCTACGGTTGCACTGTCGGTTGTATTGAGCGGATGCTCGTCGGGTGAGGCGGACAAGGCTTCGACCGCTACCGGAAACAAGGGTGGTTCATTGAAGGTTGAAATTTTTGACAGAGGCAATACACCTCAGGGCTATACCATTACTGACAGCTATTTAACCCGATATGCAAAAGAAAACTTTGGCAAACCCAACGATATTGATCTGACGTACGTGCCCGTTCAGCGCTCCGAAGAAGTTACCAAGCTGAATGTTCTGATGGCTAGCGGTGGTGATGTACCTGATATCGTGTTCACTTATGATTCCGGAACCTTTGAACGGTATGCGGAGCAGGGTGGACTGACAGACTTGACCCCTCTGCTGAATGAGTACGGCCCAAATCTTAAAAAATTCCTCGGTGAAGATACGCTCAGCTACGGTCAGGTGGGGGGCAAGCAGTTCGCCATTCCCGGCAAACGTACCATCTTAGGGAAATATTCCTCTTTTATTCGTCAGGATTGGCTCGATACGCTGAATATGCCTGTTCCTAAAACGACAGACGAACTATACAACACGCTAAAAGCGTTCAAGGAAAAAGACCCCGGCAAGACCGGCGGTAAGGTCGTTCCGCTGGGAATGACGATGGAGCCGGGGCAATATGATCCGCTGTTGTGGTCTTTTATTAAGCCAGTGACAGATGAGCAGAAATATACGCTAACCCAAGAGCTGGGTTCCCGTGACTATCCAATCCTGCTACCTGGATTCAAGGATGGAGTTCAGTTTATGAACAAGCTTTACAATGAGAATCTGATCAGCAAGGACTTTGGTCTGGATAAGGACAAAAAACAGCTGACTCAGGATATTCAAAGCGGAAATACCGGTTTTTTCAGTGAAGATTACGACAACATCTATTATAACGACTCCGCCTATCCGAATCTGTTGGCTAACCAGTCCGCAGCGAAGCTGACTCCAATGGACCCTTATACCAACAGTGAGGGTAAGCACGCCAAGCCAGAATTTGCATCCAATGGACTCTACATTATGGTACCTAAATCCAGTGAGCATGCGATTGAGGCGATCAAGTATCTCGACTGGATGTCTTCCGAGAAGGTGCTGCTTGATATGCAAAATGGTGTGGAAGGCGAGAACTATACCTTGAAAGACGGAATTCCAGTTGCCAAGGAGAAACCGACACAAGAAGCGCAGGATCGTATCTATAATCAGGGTGATGTGGTCATTATTGCGAATGGCAAGATTGCAGGAGACGATAACAAAAACAAGGAAGCCTTTGTTTTGGGCATGCCGTCCCAATTCCAAGAGGATGTTCGCAAGGCGATGGATATTTCCAACACGGACACAATTTCACCAGTGAAATTTGACCATCCGATTAAAGCCGAGTCCAAATACAGTAACTCATTGCTGGATAAGTTTGACGAAATGGTCGTTAAATCCGTGATGGTGCCTCCGGCGCAGTTTGATGCAACATTCGAAGCGGCGTTGAAGGATTATATGGTGAGCGGTGGTCAAGCGATATTGGATGAGCGTACCGAAGCTTATAAGGCCATGACAGGCAAGTAAGAAGGCGGAAAGTAAAGGAGGAGACAGCGCATGAAAGGGAACGTTTACTTCCGCAGATATTGGCAATTATACGCGTTGCTTGTGCTGCCCCTGGCCTACTTCATTGTGTTCAAATATGGTCCGATGTGGGGAGTACAGATCGCGTTTAAGGATTTCAACTTCTTTCAGGGAATTACAGGGAGTGAGTGGATCGGGTTCGATGCGTTTAGAGAAGTGTTTCGTATGGATGATTTTTATCGAACGCTGCGCAATACCATCGTGCTAAACCTGCTTGATTTGCTGGTATCTTTTCCAGCACCTTTAATCTTGGCGATTTTGCTCTATGAAATGAAAGTAGTCTGGTTTAAAAAGCTGTCACAAACGATTTTGTATGTTCCCCATTTTATTTCGTGGGTGATTATTGGCGGGATTGTGTACCAGGTGTTTGGTACGCAGTCCGGCATGATCAACAATGTGCTTACTTCGCTCGGCTTTCAGGCGATTCCATTTTTGACAGATAAAAATGACTGGGTACTCACCTACCTGCTGACAGGAGTGTGGCAAAGTGCAGGCTGGGGAACGATTTTGTACCTCGCTGCCTTGACCGGGATTAACCGGGAATTGTTCGAAGCTGCCGAGGTAGATGGTGCAGGACGCATGAAAAGAATTTGGTACATTACGATCCCTGGCATGAAAACGACTATTGCTACGCTTCTTATCATTAATTTGGGTAATATGATCACCATTGGCTTTGATCGTCCTTATGTAATTGGAAATGTGGCGGTTCGAGATTATTCCGATGTACTTAGCACGTTCGTGTATCGCATCGGGATGGAATCCGGGCAATATACGCTGGCAACGGTGGTAGGCCTGTTCCAAGCTGTGGTTGGTCTCATCTTCGTATTAGGAGCTAACTATGCCTCCAAGAAACTGACAGATGAAAGTATTATGTAAGGGGAAAGGAGCTGACATCTGATGAGTGAACGTACTGCAAATCGCACCTTTGATATCGTAACCACCGTGTTAGTGGCTGTGGCTGTACTACTGTGCTTGGCCCCGTTTATTCACATTTTGTCTATTTCCTTTAGCTCGAACCGGGCCATTACATCCGGGGAAGTTACTTTGTTCCCAGTAGAGTTCAATTTGAAGGCATACGGAAAGGTCTTTTCTGATATGAGCATGATCCGTTCGCTCGGGTTTACAGTTATGCTGACGCTGATCACGACAGTGCTGAGTATGTTAATGACAATTATCGCAGCATATCCATTAACAAAGAAACACCTAAGAGGTCGTAAAACGATTATGTTCATTATTGTAGTAACGATGTTTTTTAGCGGCGGCATCATTCCTGAATACATTCTGGTGCGCGACTTACATTTGTTGAATAATATGTGGTCCCTTATTTTACCAGGGCTGATCAGCCCGTTTTATCTGATTATTTTGATTTCCTTTTTTAATGGGATTCCAGAAAGCTTGGGAGAAGCAGCAGAAATCGATGGCAGCAGCCAGTTCGGCACTTTGCTTCGGATTGTACTGCCGCTGTCCCTGCCTGTGCTGGCGACATTAAGCCTGTTTTACGGTGTAGGCCGTTGGAACGGATTTCAGGATACGCTGATGTATATTCAAAACCCCGACTTGTTCCCGTTACAGCTCAAGCTGTATCAAATGATTCAAAATAATATGGTATCCGAGCTAACCAGGCTGGAAGGAGCCAGTGGCGCGAGAATTACGCCTGAAGGGTTGAAGGCAGCAAGTGTCATTTTTGCAACGGTTCCAATTCTGCTAGTGTATCCGTGGCTGCAAAGATATTTTGTCAGCGGCGTGATGGTGGGAGCGGTGAAAGGGTGATGATAATGAAGGCGAAGGGGGAATATTCCTTTTCCACCTGTTGGAATATTAAAAAGCATACGGTCGGCCGAGAACTTGTAGAGGAAATCCGTCAGTTGGGCTTTAGCAGGGTGGAGTTGAACTATAACATTACCCGGGAAATGCTGACGACGATTGAGCCTATGATTGAGCGGGGAGAAATCGGCATATCGAGTGTGCATAATACATTTCCTCATACACCAGACCCGGATTACGGCACGGATTCCGTTCTGCTCGGGTTTGACGATGAAAGCAAGCGACAACGTGCGATAGAGCTGTTGGTGCAATCTGCGGAATATGCGCATCGTTATGGTGCAAAAGCGGTAGTTGTGCATCCCGGAGAGGTTCCATTTCCATATGATATCAGTGAGGAACTAGAGGATATTTTCAATGAGCAGGGCAGGGATTCTGCTGCTTATCAAACGTTGTGGGGCCAAATGCTGGAGCGTCGGAATTCACTGAGTGGGCACTATGTACAACGCATCCGTGATAGTCTGGAAGAGGTGTGTGACCGCATCGCATCCAAGGGATATGATGTAGCCATTGGCATTGAAACGCGTTCACGTTGCTATCAGATGCCTACGTTGCAGGAGGCAAAGACGATTATAGATCGTTTGAAGGGTGCACCTGTCTATCTGTGGTATGACATTGGACACGGTATGATTATGGACCGAATGGGACTGTACGACAACGCCAAGGAAGCCAATGAAATGATCGACTATATTCTCGGTGTTCATATTCATGAAACCATTGGTTTATCCGATCACTGGTGCCCTTATATTCATAGTGGTGATCTGGAGTTCTTCGATCGTTTTGTGAATATTATCCGGCAGGCCCCTATTAAGGTTTATGAGCTGAAAGCAGCTTGTCAGCCGGAGGATATTGAACGTAGCCATGAGTTGCTGACAAGTAAGATAGCGAAGCTTCAGCCGCAAGGATGATAAACGATTATGGATATTACAGGGGTTGAGAGGAATGTATAGTAAAATCGTAGCGATCAACGATGCCTGGGTAAAACCAGGTATGGACCATCAGGTACTGGATGCTGACAGCCGTTATTACGGCGGAGTGACTGATGATGAGAATGGAATCGCCTGGCCTAATCATTCGGTTGGTACTCCTGCCGCAATGGCGATCTGGGCGGCAGCGCTCGTCAATCCGGATTCTGCATATTATCGGAATGAGGATGTACTCATCCGACTGGAGCTGGCTGCGCAGTACATGCTACGTGTGCAGCATGAGGACGGTTCTATTTCACCGGGCTGGACCAATTTTCACTCGCCACCGGATACAGCGTTCGTGGTGGTAGGCTACGCCCAGGTCTATCAGCTGCTGGTTGGTGACGACTGGCTGGAGCTGCGTCGGGTGACTGATGCGATCTACTTGTTTCTGGAGCGGACGATTCCGGTCATGCTGACCGGAGGTTGCCATACGCCAAATCACCGTTGGGTATTGTGTGCTGCGCTGGGATTTCTACATGAGCTGTTTGATCTGCCCGAGGCGCTCGTGCGGGCTGAGGCTTGGCTAGCCGAAGGGCTGGACGGGACGCCAGATGGCGAATGGACGGAGCGCAGCAACGGAATTTATAATGCCGTTAGCGATATTATGCTGATTCATGCTGCCCGATTATTAAAACTGCCGGAGCTACTAGAGTCGGTGCGCCGTAATTTACGCATGATGGTGTACCTTGTCCATCCTGATGGTGAAGTGGTCACAGAGTATTCAGGGAGACAGGATTTTGGGGTGATCATGAACTTATCTTCTTATCTTCTACCATATGCCATGCTGGCTACAGAGGATGAGGACGCTATATTTGAAGCGATGGCTGTCGCCGCTATTCAAGTCATGGATCATCCTGGCGGTGCTCCTATCAATGCGGCTGTGCGCTTTTTACTAGATCCGCGTTTGCAAACTCGTAAAGTATCGCCAGCTACATTACCTGTCACCTATAACCAACTACTGAACGGAGACTTCCCAAGGGCTGACTATCTGAGTCGAATGGATGAGGCAGGCCATCACCAGCAGATTTATCATAGCCGACTGCATACGGACTTTGGAGCGCCAGTCGTTCGATATCGGCAGGAGGATACCAGTGCCACACTGATGACCGAGGCTTCATCGTTCCTATCGTTGCGGCACGGAGATGCACGATTATTGGCGGTTCAGGCTGCATCGTATTTCTCGCCTGGTTTTGTACCCATGCAGAAGCTGACAGCTCACGAACATGGTTGGACTCTGTCGGGCACACAGGTCAAAGGTTATTATGGCCCTGTAGCGACCTTAGATCTGCCGCCTACCTCGCAGGAGGAAGTCAGTCCGTGGTACTTGCTTCCGCATCACAAACGGCCATTAACCCATGAACAAAAGCATGAAATTCGGGTCGATGTGGATCGTCAGGGTGATGTGTGGACGCTTCGTTTTCGCTCAGAGGGTCCAGTAGATTGCATGACACAGATTCGATTTATTTTTGGGCGCGAAGGACGCTTCACTTGCGGGGAATATCGGCTGGTTAACGAAACGATTCAATGTTGGACTGGCGGTATGGCGCGCTATGAATCTGGGAATGCGTGGTTTGAGTTGATGGGAACAACCGTAGAGCATATGGCTAATTCCGTAAGGGGAGCCACTCTCCCCATGGATTGCCATACATTGCTGGTCAACTGGATGGCTCCGTTTGATCATACGATCCGCATTCGTATGTCGCCTTTACCTGTGAGTGAAGTCTAAAACACAGTAAGCATCTATTTTTCGGGGATGAAGTCCATTCCCGGAGAACGGATGTTTTTTTATGTTCATTTATGCCAGGGTAGAGCGCTTCCATTGAGCTTGAAGCCATTGTGGTGTACACTATCCAGAACAGGTGTAAATTGGAACGTCAGGAAGGCAAGACGGTTACAAGGAGGGAAAGACACATATGTATGCCCGTTTAAGATCGTTAAATTATCCACTAAAACTCTATGTTTTTTTAGCACTGGCCTTATGCTCCGTAATCAGTACATTGTGGATCATTAACGTGCGACTGCCCTCAGGGGGCCGCCCTTATCTTTTTATTTGGTGGAATATGATGTTGGCCTGGATTCCTATGCTGTTGACGCTACTGCTTGATGTAATGTACAGCTCGTGGAGGCGGGGAACAAGGACATTTTTACTCTGGGTTACGGGGGCGGCATGGCTTTTCTTTTATCCCAATACACCCTATTTGATCACAGATTTGCTGCATGTATTCGCCAGATATCCATTTCTCGGGGAGCAACGTTTCTGGGGAAATCCGTACTTTTGGAATCATGTACTGGGAATGCTGCTGGTAGCCGTACTTGGCCTGACAATGGGTTTTGTATCGCTCGAATCCGTACGACAATTGGTACAGCGTGCACGTGGTGGGCTTGTTAGTTGGCTGTTTATGTTGGCGGTACTCTTGTTGAGCAGCCTGGGTATTTACATTGGCCGTTTCTTTCGAGGGAACACATGGGATATTGTTTCTGCGCCCTCTCAACTGTATGCACAGGTATCTTCTATATGGGCAGACTCCTTGCAACGTACTCATTTTGTGGAGTTTAGTGGGATGGTATTTGTTATTTTGCTCGTCAGCTATGTATCCACGATGTGCGTAGTCTGGATGGGGAACAACCGCCAGGACGAATGGCGTCGCTGGTGATTTGATTGCAGCTGAGTGGCTGGATATCATCAAAAAATTGTAAAAACAAAGGAGGAGTAGCTACAATGAACGGACAGAATCGATCCGATATTCGCGCTGGTCTTCAGGTAGATATTGTACTTAAAAAGGATCAGCCTACCGGTAAGCTGACGCGAGGAACGGTGAAAGATATTTTGACCAATTCCCCGCGTCATCCGCATGGAATCAAAGTGCGTTTGGCAGACGGACAGGTTGGGCGTGTCAAACATATCGTAACGAACGAAGGCTAGAGCTTTGGGCTGAGGAGGAATGAAGATGAACCAGGCAACGGCATGGTCTAAAAATGATCGCTACCCGCTTGTTTTACTTGTATTGCTGGCGCTTGCCCTCATTTGGTCCTTGATTCGCCCGGTGGATTATTTTACATGGGTACTGGAAGTTCTACCCGCGGTTTTGGGAGCTGTGCTGCTGACGGCTTTGTACCGTAGATTTCGGTTTACCAATCTGGTATACACCCTAATCTGGCTGCACGCATTGATCTTGATTGTCGGTGGACATTATACCTATGCCGAAATGCCACTGTTCAACTGGATCCGGGATACGTTCGGACTGGAGCGCAATTATTATGATCGACTTGGGCATTTTGTACAAGGTTTTGTACCTGCACTCATTGTCAGGGAAGTGCTGTTGCGTAAAACGGCCTTGGGAAGCGGGAGCTGGCTCACTTTCCTCACGGTTAGTGTGTGTCTTGCGATCAGCGCTGTCTACGAGCTGATTGAGTTTGCTGTAGCCAAGGCAACCGGAACGGCAGCAGAAGCCTTTTTGGGCACACAGGGAGATGTATGGGATACCCAATGGGATATGCTTCTTGCGTTCATCGGTGCCTTGACCGCAGTGATTTTGTTGAGTGGGGTACATAACAAGCTGCTGAAACAATTAAGGTATTAGCAGAATTTATTTACCTCGCTTTTATCATGCTATCTGGAATTTCGCTGTTTTTGAAGGCTACATTCGCGTCATGGGACGGCTGTCGAGGTGTAGGGTTGCTGCGTCCATGTAGCTGTCCAGTAGCCGTTCAAAAATACGGTCCCACGTCTGCTCCAGGCTGTAGGCTCTACCCGATCTGGACATAGAATCGCGAAGTGAGGCATCCTCGTACAACAGGTGTACAGCTTTGGCAAAGGCAGCGGCGTCCCCAGCAGGACACAATAGTCCTGTTTTTCCATGGATTAGATTATCTTTTACCCCGCCTTCATTGGCACCGACCACAGGTGTACCGCTCGCCATAGCCTCCAGTACAACGTTGCCGAAGGTTTCCGTGGTGGAAGGGAAGAGAAATACGTCGGCTGCGGCGTAGAGTTCAGCTAATTCCGGCCCTTTCACAAAACCAAGCCAGTGGACTGCATGCTCCGGTACCCCTATATCCGCTGTAGTTTTGACCTTATACAATGGACCATCTCCTGCAATGACCAACACAGAGGCTGCGCGGACGTCGTCGGGTAACTGGAGATAGGAATCCAGTAACGTGTCTATCCCCTTTTCCGGTGCAAGCCTGCCCACATACAAAATAACAAATGCATCTGCATGAACGCCCCATTTCCTCCATACTGCATTCCGGTCCACCTTTGGTTGAAATCGGTCAGTATCAATGCCTCTACTCCAGATTTCGAGCTGCCCCATTCCTTTATTGCGCAACAATTCCATGGTTGATTGAGAAGGGACATACACCCTTTCGCAATGTCTGTGAAACCAGAGCATGTATTTCCATAACGCAGGTTCAAGCCAGCGAAGCTTGTAATATTCGAGGTATTTATCAAAGTGGGTGTGATATGAGGCGACGAGTGGAATATGGTGTTTGGCTGCGTAGCTTGTTCCATACAGGCCAAGGTTAAACGGAGTAGCGACATGAATCAAATGCGGGGAAAAGGCTGACAGACGCTCGTTGATCTGTTTGGCGTTGGGGATCGCAAGTCTGCATTCCCGGTACAATAAAAAGGGAATACTCCGAAATCGCTCCACACCCGGCCCAGAGGGCAGATGATGGTCTGCCTCCGGTGCGAAGACGAGCGTAGATACTCCATGTGTCTCCAGATAGCCAATCCATCGTTCCAGGGTCAGAGCAGCGCCATTCACGTCAGGCGTATACGTGTCCGTAAATAATGCAACTCGAAGCATGCCTTCATTCCTCCTCCGCCATTCTCATTTATCCTATGACGTTCCAGGGGAGTCCGCTTGGAGGCTCCGGCTTTTATTGTGTCATGATTTTGTTTACGGGCTTGCCGGGTTTTGTAAAACCTGGCCCGCGGACGGGCGCTTTTCTCGGAACATTCTGTAATAGACGAGGGAAGACAAAATATAGAAAACACCTGTCATGCTAAATGTGATGGCATAGCCCCAGTAGTTGCCATAAGTTGTAACCAAATAGGCTTGTACAGGTCCCATACCTGCGGTGCCTAGCATCCAGGTCGTCTGGAGAATGGAGTTGGCAATGCCACGATTTTTATCTGACACACGTTCGACGAGAATGGCGGTTTGCAGCGGATTGGCTGCATTCATTAGCGCTTGCCTGAATAGAAAGCTGATGGAAGCGATCCATAGCACGTTCGTAAAGCCTGTAATGAGAAGGAACGGTAGCGAAAGCATTTGGAAGCCAACTACAGCTCTGACCAGTCCTATTCGGCTACCGAGGGTAGGTCCGATCAACATGGAGAGGATGGTCATGAGCTGGCCGAGTGCAATCAGTAAACTCATTGCGCTGAGTGATACGGAGAAGCGGTTCGTAAAATACAAATTAAGATACGGGATGACCAGACCTGAACCTAACCCAAGAAAAAACTGGGCCAGAACAAATTGTCCAATAACCCGGCGATCAGAAGCAGCAGCAGGCGTCTCCGAGTCAGGTATATCGGATGTACTGTGCGGCGTATGTACTTGTTCTGTTTGAGGTGAAGATTCGGCAGGAGCTGGTGCTTCTAAGGTTGCCGTAGTTTTTGTGATGAATAATAGAGGAATAAAAGCGGTCAATGTTGCCATTCCTCCAAGGAACAGAGCAACCCGCAGACTGGATAGCGGTGTGATTCCCCACGTCTGCAGCCCATCTGCGAGTACACCACCCCCGAAGCTGCCTAGGACTTGGGCTGCCAGTACAAGAGCTGAGTAATAGCTGAATATTTTTAAGCGTTGGGCTTTACTTATGCTTTCCGCTAAGAAAGGCACAGCCAGCACCTGAATAAAGGCGGCGAATACACCTGAGATTACGGCAAATACCAACATGCTTCCACTGGTATCTGTAAAGGTACGGGCGAGAAAGGCCAGGTCGCTGAATAACGCGCCGATGAGCAGCATATTTTTGCGGCTCGTCCGATCGCCCCAAAATCCGACCGGAATGAACAGCAACGCCGTCGCTAGCGCCTGCATGCTGACCACTTGGCCGTTCATATCATCGTCAAAGCCAAGCTTTTGGATATACAGGTTGTACAGCACAGAAAACATTCCCGTACCCATCTGGTACAGCAGATTGGCCATAAAAAACAATCGGATATTACGCGGCCACTTTCGGGGCTCTTCTAACATTTTGCTAATCCATGACACGATGAGTTCCTCCTGTGACGTTGTTGCAAATAAGTTAATTCTGTTGATATGTATTCTATCAGGAACTGTACATTTCATAAATATTCCTGATCTCCGATTGTTTTGGGTAATAATAAAGCATGGACTTTACATTGAATTTTCATTATAGTAATTCGGTATGAATAAATTTGAAAGGTAAGCAGGAGGGATGGCTTTGGCTTTTGGAGCACGGGTGTTAAAAACGGGAATCGCAGTGACGCTCGCCCTTTTTCTGAGCACGCTTTTGAACACCCATTCGCCTGTGGGGGCAGCGATAGCCGCTATTTTTGCCATGCAACCGTCGATATATAGGTCGTGGCGTTATTTTCTGGATCAACTCCAAACAAGCACACTAGGTGCAATCATGGCGTTGCTGGGCGGAATGGTATTTTCGAATGAGCCGATTGCAGTCGGGCTGGTATGTGTATTGGTACTTATGATATGTCTGAAAATAAATATGGCTGATACGGTTGGATTGACACTTGTGACCGTTGTTTCTGTAATGGAAGCCTCAGGGGACTGGAAATTTGCGGTGACCCGCTTTGCACTCACTTTGATTGGGATTGTATCTGCTTTTGTCATCAATGTTAGCGTTTTTCCCCCGAAACCGAAAAGGCAGTTTATTAATCAGATTCAAAATGTATTTAACAGCATGTCTTTGTTGCTGCGTACTGCCATTTCCGATGAGATTAAGGAGTCTGTCTTTAAAGAGGAAAAAGGAAATCTGGAGGGAGCAATTAAATCGCTGTCGGACAAATATCATTTGTTCGAGGAAGAGCAGAAGAAGCTCAAGCGCTCTAAGTTTAGTCAAACGAGACAAATGGTAGTATACAAACAAATGCTCGGAAGTTTGCACAAAGGATATGAGGTACTGGATGCAGTGGAAAGGCACTACTTCCAGTCTCTACGGCCAAAGGGAACGGATGCTTTTTTTGACAGTCATCTGGAGCTACTGATTCGTTTTCACGAGCATGCTCTATTGAAATTCGAAAATAAGCTAAAACCGAATGAGGACGAAAGTGAATTGTTTCAGCAAGCCAACGGCGAATTTATGAAGCATGCGATTACACGTTTTGACCATTGTCAGGAGGGAATGCTGCGGCTTTCCATTGTAGCTGCGGCGATGTACGACTATGGTCATCAGCTGGAGAGGCTGAGCAGACTGGCCGATCATATTCATCCTGTGGAAGAGAGCAGATAGGCGAATTTCCTAAAAGAAAAGCGACCGCATTCATCAATCAGATGGCTGGTCGCTTTTTTATGTAATGAATTCAATTATGTAAGAACAGGTTAATAGAAGGTTGCCAGAACGCACAAAAAAAGCCCGCTGGTTGCGAACAGGGACTGAACTTGATACAATAGAGGATGCTCTGTTTTATGGTAAAACCATATGCTTAAGTTGTAAATCACACCTCTTTTTATATTATAGCATGCTTCAAAGGATTAGTCAATTTTCCCGGATCAGGGGGATGCCGCGAGTATGCCCGGGTCCATAATAGAGCATAGTTTGTACGCAAGGGAGCCCTGCGTGGAGCAGGAGGAAACGGAACAGGAGCGATGTCAGTGACTACTGAACAGCAATGGAATGAAGAACAACGAAGAGTAGAAGATGTGACCGCAGTGATTAGCGGGCGTATTCGGAAGCTAGAGACAGAGGTTGGTTCTGTGCGCGGAGATGTCGTCGATATGCGTAAAGACTTCTGGGATGAGGTAACGATCAATTTCAGTGAGGCGGATGATGTGGGCGAGACGTCCACCAGTTTGCGTCAGCAGTCTGAGATTTTGTCTGAGCGGGAACGAAGACACAAGCATTCTACAGAGGCGTTAGGTCGTTTGAAAAAGTTGCTTGATTCACCGTATTTTGCACGCATTGATTTTGCTGAGGAAGGGCAGACTGCGGAACGTGTTTATCTGGGGATTGCCTCCCTGCTGGATAATCAAGATGAGGAGTTTCTGATATACGACTGGCGCGCGCCTATTTCCAATCTTTATTACGATAACATGCCGGGGCCCGCTTCATATAAGACCCCGGCAGGGGAGATGGAAGGGGAACTCACGCTTAAGCGCCAATTCTCGATCCGTGATGGACAGATCCGTTTTATGTTCGATACAGGGGTGACGATTGGAGACGAACTTCTTCAAGCAGTATTGAGCCGCAGCTCGGATGCTCAAATGAAAAGTATTGTCGCTACCATCCAAAAGGAGCAGAATCGCATCATCCGTGATGATCGAAGTCGGATGCTCATTGTTCAGGGGGCGGCAGGAAGTGGCAAAACCTCTGCTGCGCTTCAGAGAGTAGCGTATTTACTGTATAAGTACCGGGATCGCTTACGAGCGGATCAGGTCGTGTTATTTTCGCCTAACCCGATGTTCAACAGTTATGTATCGACAGTATTGCCTGAATTGGGTGAGGAAAATATGCTTCAGGCCACGTTTCAGGAATATTTGGAGCGGCGTTTGGGCCGGGAGTTTCAGTTAGAAGATCCATTTGAACAGCTGGAATATGTGCTTTCAGCGTCGTTACAGCCTGGGTATGAAGCCAGGATGGAGGGTATCCGCTTTAAGTCGTCCAAGACATTCTTACACGTGATTACAGGCTACAAGACGTATTTGGAACAGGAGGGAATGCGTTTTAAACCCATCCGCTTTCAGGGACGTGAGGTGGTTTCAGTAGAGCAAATGGCACGCAAGTTTTATGAATTCGACTCTACGGTGCGGCTGGCGAACCGATTGGAACTGCTGCGGGATTGGATGCTCAAAGAGCTGGCCCGCTTTGGTAAGGAAGAATGCTCCGCCCCATGGGTGGATCAACAGATGGATCTGATGGAGCCGGAGGATTATCAGCGTGCCTATAACCGCATGCGCCGTAAATCCAAGAATAAGGGCGATACCTTCGACGATTTTACGCGTGAAAGAGAAATATTGGCGCGTATGGTGGTCAGTGACCGCTTAAAGCCCCTGCGCAAATGGATTAAGGCGCTTCGCTTCGTAGATACGACCCGGCTCTACAGCGAGCTGTTTATGAACGAGACGCTGCTGAGCCAACTGGCGAATCATGCAGAGCTGCCCGTCAGCTGGGGTGAAATTAGTCGACAAACTCTGGAACGAATTCAGGCTGGGGAGTTAGCGTATGAGGATGTGACACCCTTTTTATATTTGCGTGAGTTGATGCTGGGTTTCCGTTCTAATAGCAACATCCGTCACGTGTTTATTGATGAGGCACAGGACTATTCCCCATTCCAACTGGCTTTCTTCAAGCGCTTATTTCCACAGGCTAAAATGACGGCACTGGGTGATTTTAATCAGGCTATCTATGCCCATGCCTCGGTGCTTCAGGATGCAGAGCCATTGTATGACTTGTATGGTGCAGATCAGACCGAAATGATTTCCCTGACACGAAGCTATCGCTCAACACAGGAGATTGTGGAATTTACCCGGGAAATGGTCGCTGGGGGAGAGCACATTGTGCCGTTTAATCGTAAGGGTGAGAAGCCTCTTGTAACCGAGGTGCATTCGCGTGAAAAGTTGCATCAACAGATAGCTGGGAATGTCACAGAATTGTTGGCAGAAGGGTATGAATCCATTGCGGTGATTTGTAAAAATGCTGACGAAAGCGCGGCAGCCTACGAAGCGCTGGAAGGAAAGCTGTCAGTGAAGCCAAAATTGATTAAGAAAACAACTCCCGCTTTTGAAAAGGGGATTCATATCATTCCGGCCTACCTGGCAAAAGGCGTGGAATTCGATGCGGTCCTGATTTATGACGGATCAGCGAAACAATACCAGCGTGAGAGTGAGCGTAAGTTATTCTACACCGCCTGTACGCGAGCGATGCATCTGCTGCATATTTATAGCATAGGGGAGATTACGCCATTCGTGAGTTTACGGGATTCGGATACGTATACTCGCAAAGTGGAAGAAAGTGATCGTGTTCTATAGAGAGGACATTGGCAATCAGCTGGGGGCAAATACCTTAGAAACCCATGCGATGCTTGAATAGATGTAGAGTTGGCTGGCATTATGGAGCGTATTCCAGTAACATAAGCAAATAAGAAAAAAAGGTAAGAAGCATAAACGGAGGTTACAAACGTAATGGACATGAAGAGTGTATTTCAACGCCCGCCGCTGGCGGACTGTGTACCCGAGCTGGTGGCTACAGCTAGAGGGGAGCGCAAGGCATCGCTGGTGATCCGCGGAGGAACGCTGGTCAATGTGGTATCGGGCGAATTGCTGCCAGGCATGTCTATTGCTGTGCAAGGTTCTCGTATCGCTTACGTCGGTAGGGACGTCAGTCATACGATTGGAGAAGACACCATAATCATTGAAGCCGAAGGCCGCTATATGGCACCGGGGTTACTGGACGGACATTGTCACATCGAAAGCACACAGCTGACCGTAACTGAGTTCGCTAAGGCTGTACTGCCGCTGGGAGTGACGGGTGGTTTTTTTGACCCGCATGAAATTTCCAATGTACTGGGTCTAAAAGGGCTTCGTCTGATGCTGGACGAAGCACGTACGACACCGCTGGCTGCTTACATGCAGGTGGCTTCTTGCGTGCCGTCCACAGGTCCGGAACTGGAAACGACGGGTGCCTCCTTCGGCCCGGCGGAAGTCGCAGAGGCGTTAAGCTGGGGCCCGGATATGATCGGGCTGGGCGAAGTCATGAATTTCCCTGGTGTCGTCTATGGAGACGATGTGATGATCGGGGAAATTCAGGCCACGCTGCGCGCGGGCAAGGTGGCGGATGGCCATTTTACATGGGCCTCCGATGATTGGCGTCTGCCGGTCTATGCAGCCGCGGGAATTACGGGCGATCACGAGTGTGTCACGCCCGAGGATGTAGCCGAGCGTATCCGGCTCGGCATGTATGCCAAGATGCGGCAAGGCTCCGCATGGCATGATGTGGCCGAGACGATCCGAGCCAGCACGGAAATGGGTCTCGACACGCGCCGCATGATGCTGGTAACGGATGACCGCAGCGCAGAATCCTTGCTCCATGAAGGACAGATGGATTTCGTCGTGCGTCATGCCATTGCACAGGGCGTCAAGCCCGTAACCGCGTTTCAGATGGCCACGCTGAATACGGCAGAGCGCTTCGGCGTGGCACGGGATATCGGAGCGATCATTCCGGGTGCGATTGCCGACATTATTTTGCTTGATGGCCGATTGGCCGAAGTGAATGTGACGGCTACCATCGCAGCGGGCCAGCTGGTGGCCGAGCACGGTCAAATGGTCGCCGATTGGGACGGCTTCGTTTATCCTGCGGAAGTGATGGACACCGTCCATCTGGGGCGAGAGCTGAGTGCTGCAGATTTCCGCATTGCGGCTCCAGTACAGGAGGGGGATGTACCTGTACGAGTGATTCGTGTTACGGAAAATCACGTGGACACGAAGGAAGTGCGGATGACCGTTCCGGTCCGTAATGGAGAAGTCACGGCAGATCCTGCACAGGATTTGTGCAAAATAGCCGTTTTCGAGCGCCATCATGCCAGTGGCAGTCACGCGGTTGCACTTGTAACAGGTGTAGGCTTCACCGAGCCGGCTGCGATTGCCATGACCGTCGCGCATGATAGCCACAACTTGCTCGTCATTGGTAATGATGACGGGCTCATGACCCAGGCGGCGAAGCAGGCTGTTGCCCTGCGTGGTGGCGTGGTCGTCGTATCCGCCTCGGGTGAGACGCGCTTCCCGCTGCCTATCGCCGGGCTGATGTCCCCAGCTCCGTTTGCAGAGGTGGCTGCGCAGTCCGAAAGTATCAGCCGGGCGCTTCAGCAATCCGGCTGCATGCTGAACAACGCGCTGATGACACTGTCACTGCTCGCACTGGTCGTTATCCCTGAAATCCGTCTGTCGGATCAGGGGCTTGTCGTGATCGGAGCGGATGGCATCCGCAAGGTATCTCTTTTCGTGGAAGAGGATGCTGCGGAAGTCTGATAGAACACGTCGCTGGGGGTTGTCCTGCAGGTCTGACCAGACCTGAGGGATAACCCCTGTTTTTCATATACGAAGCCAAAAAAGTTATCTTCGATTCCTTTATAAAAGTCAAGGAGAGGTGAGCAGATGCATCCCTATTATCGTTCATTAGAAAAGATGGCTCATCATGCCTCGATTATAGAGCAGGATTGGAACAGGTTTGTAGAGCAAACCCATGTGAAGCATATTCAGCAGGGAATTCGCCTTTTATCTTTTGGAGACGAAAAAAGTGTAATTAGAAAAAATCACATTATACAGTTGTGTTACTTATAATCTTCAGAAAACCGTTCTTCCCAGCGGTAAACATTAACTGATTAATGGATTTTCTTGCGGTATCGTTAAACAAATACCACTCATCTTTCGATACGTCATGAACTAAAATCTCTGGATATTCTGTTGAAAGTTCAGATGGAACAGGACTAATTAAAGAATAAATATCAAAACGAACTAAGCTTTTCCCTTTTTGGTCTAAGAAATCATATTGTGCATTTTTATAATAAGACCCAAATGTGTCAATAGTGAAGCTCCAAGAGTAGTTTGCAGGTGCTTCAACCTTTTCACCTATGTTTTTTGCGAAAATATTATAAATGGTTTCATTAAATGCATTTACATTAATTTGCTGAACTACGCCGCCCATAAACATATGGTATTCATATTGCAATGCTTTTACTTGTACACCGTCTATGAACAATGGTTTAGTATCAACAGTCACTGCAAAGTTGTTGTAATTGACATTACAGCCAAACGTCTCTGCAATAAAACGAAGTGGAACATATATGCGATTATTTTTCGTGTATGGTTTTACATCAAGCAGTATCTTTTCTCCGTTTTTTTTCGCGGTGTTTCTATTTATTGCTAATTTCACTTTCATATCGCTTTTAGCGAGAATAACCTCGGAATTGGACCACTCGACGCTAGCCCCCAAACTTTCACTAATAACACGTAGAGGTACCATTGTGCGTTTGTTCTTCATTTCGGGCTTCACATCGGATGTAGTAGTCACACCGTCAACTTTGATTTGATTTTCTGCTGCATAAGTAGTGGACGATGAAATAAATAAAAAAATTGTAAGAAAAGCCCCAAAGAAAGCTTTTTTCATAAATGATTGCTCCTTTCTTGGTTTAATTTGTTGCGAGCAATTTTACCCCATATTAAGACGCAACTGGATAAAGATCGTTGCGCTGTCCTGTCTGTTAACTTAACGTAACAACCAGTTTGTACTATTTAATTAACTTCCGACATTTACCAACTTTAAACTTCTAATCTTCCTGGGGAATTATGTCGATAACATTGAATATTATTCATAAAATTTATCAAAGTAAATCCTTAGGGGGAAAGTTAATGAGAATACAGCTAAAAGTTGCGATTTCTCTAGCATGTTTAATGATGTTTATAGGTTGCTCAGCCTCACCAGTATCACAGCAGACGACCAAGATTACACTTTTGAATTCCAAAAGTGAAATAAAAACTCAGTTAGAAGAAGTAGCAAAACAATACAATCAAGAGCACTCTGAAGTATCTTTGGAGATTATTACCGCTCCTGAGGGGACGTCTGCATATCAAAAGCTGATGTCGATGTACGGCTCAGGAAGTCCCGCTACCATGTCGATGCTGGATCCTGGGGATGCTCAGCAATTTCTGGATAAAGCCGTTGATTTAAGCAAAGAAAAGTGGGTAGCTGATACGATAGAAAATGGACTTGACGCCGTTAAGAAAAGTGATGCTGTGCTGGGGTTTCCATTTGCAGTGGAAGGCTACGGATTAATTTACAATAAGAAAGTGCTGGACAAAGCAACAGGTGGGGCTTTTGATGCTTCCTCGGTAAAAAGTAGAAGCAACCTGAACTCATTAATGGCTAAGATTCAGAAGACGGGAGTAGCACCGGTCATGCTTTCACCAATGGACTGGTCTCTCGGCTCTCATCTTTTAGCTTTATCTTATTCTGTTCAGCCTGGGGGTTTTCCGGAGTTTGTTAAAGGTATGCAGGATAACTCCATAGACATGTCCCAAAACAGTGTGATGTCTGGATGGGTACAAACTTTAGACCTACTCAAGGATAACAGCATCAATAAGCATTCGCCTTTGGACAGCACGTATGACGATGGAGCTAAAGCATTAGGAGAGGGAAAAGTGGGGCTTTGGTTTATGGGCAACTGGGCTTGGGCGGGGATTAAGAGCAATGATACAGCAAATGAGGAATACGGTTTTTTGCCCCTTCCGTTAAGCGATAATACGGATGACCCTAACAATGCTAAGATTACAGTCGGTGTAACAAAGTATATTTTCATTGACTCCACAGCTACCACACCTCAGGAGCAAGAGGAAGCAAAGAAGTTTCTGAACTGGCTGGTATACGACAAGTCCGGACAAGATTTTCTTGTAAACAAGGCTAATACGGTACCCGCGTTCAAAAATATTGATTTAGAGCCTGCCGATCCTTTGGGAAGATCAATCAAGTCGTATATCTCGAGCGGAAAGACGCTGCCGTTTATGTCAACCCTTCCACCTGATCATGGGGCCATCACAGGAGCATCTATCCAAAGCTACATCAGTGGAAAGATAGATAAGGCTGAGCTGTTGCGCCAAATACGCATATATTGGAAAGCTCAGCAGTGATGACACGAGACCAGTCACGGGAGGAAGATAAAGATGTTTAAATTAACGTTAAAGAAAAAAATAATTAGTGCAGCGCTCATACTGGTTATCGTACTTTCCCTTTCAAGTGTTATAGGCGTCATTAAGATGTCGGAAATGGGAGAGGCTTCTGACAAGGTAAATAACAGGTCTTTACCCGCGGTTATTCTTCTTCAGGGTATGGATAAGCAGATTACAGAAATCGATAGACTCACCGTTCGATTGATACTTGAAGAGGATGCGGCTGTTCGCAGCACTTATCAAGAAGAACTAACCAAAGCTACTGCTTCAATGGATAAGAGTGTAAATGAATATCAAAGTTTAGCCTCTACGGCAGAGGAAAAAGAACTGTTCACCAACTTTTATGGTCAGTGGGCAATGTATCTTCGCCATCTCAAAGTGGTTTCCGCTGCCATGGAAGAAAACGACAAAGTGATGGCCTACATGATCATTCATGGAAATTCTTCTATTTATAAGGCAGCATTAGACGATGTAAATAAACTGAAGCTACTTAATGAGCAGTACGCTACTGATGCCGCTAATCAATCGAGTCAATCTTACCATTCAGGTAGAATTTTAATGATTTCTCTGACGATCATATGTACGATACTTGGAATCATTGGTTCTTTTTTACTGGCTCAATCGTTCACTAAGCCCATATTAAAGATAGCGGAACAGATAAAGCTGGTAACGAGGGGGAACCTGCAAGTGGAACCCCTTAGTATCCGATCAAAAGATGAGGTCGGGGAACTGGCATCCGATTTTAATGAAATGTGCGATTCACTGCGCAACCTTTTAAAGGAAGTTGTGGATAATTCCTTACTGGTTGCCTCTACGGCTGAACAGTTAACGGCCAGTGCGGAACAGACAAGCATCGCTACCGAGCAGATAGCTATAAGTGCCACTCAAGTTGCGGAGGGATCTCAGACACAGCTTGCAGATATAGCTGAAACGCTGAATTACACGGTAGACGTTTCTAAAAGTGTAGACAACATAACGAATCGCTTTGTTCATGTGGCTAATCTCACAACCCAAGCACAAGAAAAAGCAAACAACGGGAAAACCCAAATGTCTTCGACTGTCTCCCAAATAAGAGATGTGCATACCAAGGTAACTCAATCCGCTGAAGTGGTAAATATTCTAGGAGAAAAGTCGGCGGAGATCAGACAGATCACAGCTATGATCCGTGAAATAGCAGCCCGAACCAACTTGCTTTCAATAAATGCGAGTATAGAAGCTGCGAGGGCGGGAGAGCAGGGAAAAGGGTTTGCGGTTGTTGCTTTTGAAGTACGCAATTTGTCGGCACAAGCAAGTGAAGCAACAGGCAAGATCTCTTCTCTGGTCAACGAAATTACCTTAAGAACAAACGAAGTCGTGCTTTCAATGAACGAAGGTGTTCAATCTCTAAATGAAGGTATGATGCTTGTCGAAGGTGTCGGTAACGTCTTTTCTGAGATTGTAGGTGCCGTTGAAGAAGTGAGCGGTGAGGTGGACACTGCGGCTGTAGAAGCAAGATCTGTAAATGAAGGAACCGTTTCTATGGTGGAATCTATGAGAAAAATTGCTGAAATCTCCGAACGTGCAGCCGATTCTACTCAAACAGTCGCAAGCGTGGTCGAGGAAACTACCGCTTCCATGCAGGAAGTGTCTGCAGGTGCTAACATGCTTGCCAAGCGGGCGGAAGAGATGAATCAAACGGTGTCGGTATTCAAGATTTAAAATAAGCTTCAAATTAACTGGAGTTAAGAGCGGCAGCCTTGGACGAGAAAAACAAGTCCTAGACTGCCGCTGTTCTGTTAAGCTCAAACCATTAGATTACGAATGAACTGCTTCAGCTTTTTTGTTTGCTCTTTTCAAATCTTGTTTACGGCGTTCCTCCAGATACCGTTCCCCATTCTTCTTGTCTGCTGTCAGTGTAAAGCAGGATATGATGGTGAACAGGCCTGCAATGGAACCCAGAATTACATAGGTAATCGGGAAATTTAATACTTCATACATATGCCCCACAATGGGCGAGAAAATGGAAACCACCAGGGAGCCCATAAACAAATACAGCAGGTACATGGTGGAGGACAGGCGCTGGTCAAAGTTAACGGTAATATATTTGAAGATGGCTACCAGAATAAGCGGTTTCTCCAGGGAGTGAATCATCTTCATTGCAGCGACCCATATGGAACCGAATGGCAACGAAGAGCCGATAATACGCAAAGACATAATCGACCCGGCAATAATTAATGCCCATTTGGCGGTCGTTTTGTTTACAAACCAAGGGGTAACGAAAAGGAACACAAATTCCAGGAAAACTTGCACAGCGCTCAAATCGCCAAGGAATTGATTTCCTTCCGCTTTGGAACTGAACTGCGATACGAAGTATGTGGCAAACTGTTGGTCATATACCTCATAAATTTGGGTCACGCCAACCATGAATAGCATAAGAAACCAGAACTTTTTGGTACGTACGAGATGCAGTACATCAATTAGCTTCAACGATTCTGTTTTCTGCTGCTCCTGTCCGGAAATTTCGACTTTGGTCAGGAAGATGCAGATCATGGCAACAATGGCAGATACCGAGGCGATCCAGAAGGTCAGATTTACATTGATATTGATGACCCGTCCAGCAACAAAAGTAGCCGCCGCCCATCCGAGCGAACCCCACATACGAACCCGTCCGTATTCAAAGCCATATTTACGCGAAACTTTGTCCATATACGAATCGACGACACCGTTACCTGCATTAAACACCAGGCCGATAAATAGCGCACCAACAATGGCACCAATGACGAACTGCGTTTGAAGCAATGGACCGTACACATAGATAAAAAAGGGTCCGACGAGCAAAAGGATTGTAAAGAGTATGTACAGCAGATGTTTTCTCAAGCCCAGCTTGTCAGATAAGTAACCGAACAGGGGCTGCATGATCAAGGCGACGATTGAATTAGCCGCGTATAGAAATCCCGTGTAGGTTTGTGAAATTCCCAGGCTTTGTCCCAGCCAAATGACAAAAAAAGACATGGCGGCAGACCATGTAAACAGATAAGCGAAGTTAAAAATACTCAAAGACCAATAGTTGCGTTTTGCCAAATTCATCATGTTTAAGCACCCCTTTAAATTGTAGCGGATCAAATTGTATACAACGTCAGTATGCATTGTCTGTACTATTAATTGTAAGGATTATTCAGATGCTTCCATAGGGCATTTTCCCAAGATTTCCTGTGCTTATTACAATCAGTTGATAATTCGAATAAAACAGCCGATCCTGATATGGATTAAATATGGTAAAATATACAAAACAGATTATGTATTACTCTTTCGAACAGAGATGAAGAATGCGTATGATTTTAAAGAAATCTAACATAGCGAACGCTTGAGAGTTAACTCACTTTCTTTATCCAAAAGCAACCAGGCAGCTCTTGATGTAAGCGATATGACGGTAACATGAGAATATGCTGTTACATGGGTGTTTGAACTAATTAAAAACTTTTACGAGACCTACCAGGTGTGTGTAACTACATCTACGTCTTGTAAGAAATAAGTCCTAAGTGTAAAATTCCCTTATAGTTCATTAAGCTCACTAAGTAGGAGGAGAAACATAGGGTAGCATCATAATTGTAAAAGCAAGGGGATGAAGTGATTCATTTTGCAAGTACAAAGTTACTTGAAACAGTGATCGTATATAGAGTATTGTGTAACGACGAGTTAAGACGAAACCCACTCACCCTAAAGGCACAGGTTATCACCCTACACTAGTCAGAAGGGGGGAGCGGATGGCTGTCCCTGATTGGTGATGGCATTTAGATCGAACTGAGCATTATTTGTGAAAAGCACCAGATTACATACTCTAGGCAATCAGATACCGTTCTTTGGATGCAACATGGGCTACGTCCCTATTAACATATATTATACAAATTAAAGAGAAAACGAATAAAAACAAAATGTTGTGAATTCGTAGTTGGAGGATTTATTATGTCGAAAAGTGTTTCTTCGTCCTTTATTATCATTATAGGATCAATGCTATTTGCCTTATTTTTTGGTGCAGGGAATCTAATCTTTCCACCTATGCTTGGGCAAATGGCTGGAAAGAATGTATGGATAGCCAATGCAGGTTTCTTGGTTACTGGAGTTGGCTTACCATTACTAGCCGTCACAGCCTTTGTTTTTTCGGGCAAAAGCAATTTGCAAACTTTAGCGAGTCGTGTACATCCTGTATTCGGCATTGTCTTTACAACCATTCTTTATCTAGCCATCGGGCCTTTATATGCAATTCCTAGAACCGGTAGTGTGTCATTTGAAATTGGAGTAAAACCTTTTTTTTCAAACAATGCAGATCATCCTGTCGCACTTTTTGTATTTACTATCCTTTTTTTTGCAGTTGCATGTTTGTTATCACTTAATCCTACAAAAATTATTGATGTAATCGGAAAGTTTTTAACACCCATTAAATTGACATTCATTGGATTACTTGTGATTGTAGCTATTATTCACCCAATAGGAAAGTTCCAAGAACCTGCGGAGGGTTATACATCGAATGTCTTTTTCAAAGGCTTTCAAGAGGGTTATTTAACATTGGACGCTCTTGTAGCCTTTATTTTTGGAATTATCATTGTGAATGCAATTAAGGATAGAGGAGTTACTTCCAAAAAAGAGTTGATGATCATTTGTGCCAAAGCGATAGCAATTGCGGTTATACTCTTAGCTTTTATCTATACGTCTCTTTCATACATGGGAGCTTCTAGCGTTGAAAAATTGGGTGTTTTAGGAAATGGAGCTGAGGTGTTAGCTAAGGTTTCCTCCTATTATTTTGGATCTTATGGTTCTATTCTATTAGGCTTAATGATTACAGTAGCGTGTTTAACGACAAGTGTGGGGCTTATCACTTCCTGCTCTTCCTTTTTTCATGGATTATTTCCAAAAGTCTCTTATAAAAGAGTTGCTCTCATGTTATCTATATTTAGTACCCTTGTAGCCAACATAGGTTTAACACAGCTCATTAAGGTTTCAACGCCAGTATTAATGGCAATATATCCTATTGCTATTTCTCTAATATTTTTAACTTTTTTACATCCCGTATTTAAAGGAAGGTCAGAAGTATATCAAGGCAGTTTGATATTAACCTTTATCATTAGTTTATTTGATGGCTTGAATGCTGCTGGAATAAAAATTAATGTAATTAATGATTTTTTCACTCATCTTCTTCCATTATATAATGTAGGGTTAGGGTGGTTAATTCCCTCTGTTTTAGGAGGCGTAGCTGGCTACATATTTACTAAGTTAAGAGGAAGAAAAATAATTTTAGTACTTATGAAGCCCAAAAAAAATAAATGATTTATCCTATGCATATTAGTCTGTTATATAAGGGACAGCAAGCGCCTGATCTGCTTCGTGCTGCTTACGGTACTGCGAAGGGGTCAGGCCGTTCCATTTTTTAAAGGTCGCAATAAAATAGCTTAGATTGTCAAAACCAACATCCAGCGCAATATCAACCACTTTGCGATCACTTTGCTCCAGCAACCTGCAAGCCTTTTGAATCCGATGATAGTTAATATATTCTACCGGGCTTTTCTGAACCATCTGCTTAAAAAAACGGCAAAAATGCCCCTCACTCATTCCAATCTCATCTGCGATCTCCCGTAAACGTATAGGCTCATGAGCATGACTGTTAATATACACCAGCGCTTTTTTGATCCGTTCAACTTTATTGCGTTGCCCTGCCATAATCACATCCTCTCCGTTAGCGGGGGTCATGTGTGGGTACAGACAGGCGATCATGCTATAGAGCTGCGCCTTGGTCGCCAGTTCACGGGCAGGCGCATTCTGCTCATGGCTGGTGATAATGTGTCGCAATGCAGCCAGCACCTCTTGCTCCCAGGGCTGCACGCCGCGAATGTGAGGGGGAGGGACAAGCTTTTTACTGATAAATGGGTCAATAAACTGCGTTTGCACCGTATCCTGCGTGCGGCTGTGCAGCATGTCGGGGTGAAACACCACCGCAGAAAATACGCAACGAGCGCTTTTTTGTAAATAACCTGCATGAAGCTCGCCGCTGTTGACAAAAAGAGCTTCACCTTCGTTCACCTCCGTATAGACCATATCCGTCTGAAATATGGCGCTCCCCTGTTCCACTACGATAAACTCCATCTCCTCATGCCAATGGGACTCCAGTACACTATTTCCATTTAGCTGCTCTACGCTCGGATATACGCTAACCGGATACATGGGATTGCCGTGAATGCGATTTTCCCGCAACATTTCTCTTTGCATTTCTATGACTCCTTTTCCGCAAACTGATTTATATATAAAACATCAAAATATTGATACAATACGTCAAAATAAAAGAAGTAAACCCTTACATAAATCAATATTATTATAGTAAGGATTTCGAAAAAATCCAACAAGCGATTTGGGATTAAGAAAATAAAGATTGAAGCGGAGGAAGAAACAGATGAAATTTACTGATGGCTATTGGATGGTTCGCAAGGGCTATGAAATACAAAATCCTGCTGAAATCCGTGATATTGTGACGGACGATGCTTCCATGACGGTATATGCAGCCACCCACCGGATCGAGCATAAAGGAGATACGCTGAACGGAGCGTTGCTGAAAGCGACCTACAGCTCGCCTATGCCGAATGTCATTCAGGTGCGTCTGAACCACCATAAGGGACGGGTGCATCAGGGACCGAATTTTGAAATTCACACCTTGCCAACAGAGGTAGACATTACGGTGGATGAGGACGTAGCGGTACTGAAAAGCGGCGATCTGAGTGTGCGAGTCGGCCGTGGGAAGAGCTGGGATGTAGGCTTTTATGTCGAGGATCGCAAAGTCACAGGCAGCGGACATCGGGGACCAGGCTATATTACAGACCCGCAGGATCAGCCTTTTTTCCGGGAACAGCTGGAGTTGGGCATCGGTGAGTACGTATACGGACTTGGAGAGCGTTTCACTCCGTTCGTAAAAAATGGCCAGGTGGTTGATATCTGGAATGAAGATGGCGGGACTAGCAGTGAGCAGGCATATAAAAACATTCCATTTTATCTATCTAATAAAGGGTATGGTGTGTTCGTCAACCATCCAGAAAAGGTATCCTATGAGATTGCATCGGAAAATGTATCAAAGGTTCAGTTTAGCGTCTCCGGCGAATCGTTAGAGTATTTTATTATTGGTGGAGCTAACCCTAAAGAGGTACTGGACAATTACACCAAGCTGACGGGTAAGCCTGCATTACCACCAGCCTGGACCTTTGGTTTGTGGCTGACCACTTCGTTCACAACAGATTATGATGAAGCGACAGTGAACCATTTTGTCGACGGGATGGCTGAGCGGGATCTGCCACTCTCGGTATTCCATTTTGACTGCTTCTGGATGAAGGAATACCAATGGTGCGATTTCCAGTGGGATCAAGACATGTTCCCGGACCCGGAAGGCATGCTGCAGAGATTGAAGGCAAAGGGTCTCAAAATTTGTGCATGGATCAATCCGTATATTGCGGAAAAATCCATTTTGTTCGATGAAGGTATGGAGAATGGTTATCTGGTCAAAACCGCCGATGGCAGCGTGTGGCAATGGGATATGTGGCAGGCGGGGATGGGGCTGGTTGACTTCACGAATCCAGCTGCAGTCGCATGGTACCAGGATAAGCTCAAGGTGTTGGTAGATCAGGGGGTGGATTGCTTTAAAACTGATTTTGGCGAGCGCATCCCTACCCATGTGGTATATCATGACGGCTCTGATCCAATGAAGATGCATAATTATTATACGCATTTGTACAACAAGGCTGTATTTGATGTGCTGGAGGAAAAGCTGGGTAAAAATGAAGCCGCGTTATTTGCGCGTTCCGCTACAGCCGGGGGGCAACAGTTCCCGGTTCACTGGGGCGGAGACTGCTCGTCGACGTATGAGTCGATGGCGGAATCCTTGCGAGGCGGTTTGTCGCTTGGTTTGAGCGGCTTCGGCTTCTGGAGCCATGATATTAGCGGCTTTGAGTTAACGGCTGCGCCGGACGTGTACAAACGGTGGGTACAATTCGGGCTTCTGTCCTCTCATAGCCGTCTGCACGGAAACGAATCCTATCGCGTGCCTTGGCTGTTTGATGAAGAATCAGTCGACGTGGTGCGCAGCTTTACAAAACTCAAATGCTCGCTAATGCCATACCTGTATCCTTCTGCTGTGGAATCCTCAGTAAAGGGACTGCCGATGATGCGGGCTATGGTATTGGAATTCCCGCAGGACCCAACCTGTGCAACGCTGGATCTGCAATACATGCTGGGGGATTCCATTTTGGTAGCCCCGATCTTTAATAAAGAAGGCAATGTGCAGTATTATGTACCAGAGGGTAAGTGGACAAATTTACTTACGAATGAGAGCGTGTTAGGTGGTCGTTGGGTTAACGAGCATCATGATTTTACAACTTTGCCTGTGCTCGTGAAGCCGAACACACTTTTGGCAATCGGTCATGAGAACAGTCGTCCGGATTATGATTATGCTGATCAAGTGGCGCTTCATTTGTTTGAACTTGGTGAGGGGCAACAGGCTCGAACGATTATCGTGAATACGTCAGGTGAAGAAGAGCTAACGGTTACTGCTAGCCGCAAGAATTCTGTCATTACGGTGAAGGCAGAAGGTGCTGTTAAACCATGGTCGATAGTCCTGCGCGGTATCCACGAGGCTGTTCAAGTGGAGGAAGGCAGCAGCCAGTCGGGAGAACAGGGTGTAATCATTACACCAGCTTCCAGCGGACAGCAAGAGCTTACGATTCACTTGGGCTAGGTAAGGCGCTAGAAAGTGGATGAAGTATGTCATAATGTAGCGATTATATGCAAAAAAAGGCTTGCCTGATCCAATAGGCAAGCCTTTTTTGATGCAGATTTTTGATAGAGACCAGTTGCAACTTTTAGCTTTGGTATTTATTTCTATTTATTCTGCTGGAGTAGCAGCGGTACAATATACTGCCGGAAAATATCTACAGGAGTCCTTTTCTTTTTAAATCTATCAGCGGTAACGACAACAACCATGTCATACGACGGGACGACAACAATATATTGCCCACCAAAGCCGAGAGCGTAAAAATAGTCTGTTTCAGTTCCTATCTCTGTTTCATCTGAAAAGGAAGAAGTCCACCAGTGCCAGCCGTAAAATGCCTTTTGTGGTTTGGCAGCAGGAAGAAACGGACGGGTTGAATATCGGACTGTCTCTGTTTGGATGATGTGCCGTCCTTCCCAGCCTCCTTGGTTCAGATAAAGCCGCCCGAATTTGAGCATGTCCATCGGCCTGAGATGCAGTCCGAATCCACCCGTATGAGTACCCTGAGGATCGGTTTCCCAATGATAGCTTTCGATACTGAGCGGTTGGAATAATTGCTGCTCGGCAAATTCAGCAACTGTTTGTCCAGAAACATTACGTAGTATGGTGGCCAAAAGTTGAGAACAGCCAGAACTGTATTCCATTCGCGTACCTGGCACATCCGATAATGGCTGTGAAAGCACAAATTGCACCCAGTCTGACGTTTTGCTCATGGTAGGAAAAGAATTTTGTCCGCCAAATTCCGTCCAGTTAAAGCCTGCGGACATCGTCAGCAGATGTTCAATCGTAATATCACGCTTACGAGAATCACTATCTGTGGCCAACTGGGGAAAGAATTCGAGGATCGGCGTCTCCGGTTTCGGTCCCCGTTGCTGGTCCATAGCGATACTAACTAATGCGGAAATCACGCTTTTGGTACAGGAATTTATTTTATAGAGTTCATTAGCAATTTGAGGTTCACGATAGTAATTCATGATCATGTTACCCTGCTGCTCAATAAGGCAGCTGCGGGTTTCCAATTCGTTAAGCACGTGAATAAGCGGTTTAAGTTCCAGACTTTTCATGCAGATCCTCCTTGAGGCTTATGGCATAGCAATACATAGTATATCATTTTAATAGTCCGAAATTCGAAGAGTACAAACTGAAAACAGTTCATTTACTAATTTTGAATTTTTTTGTTCTTTGATATTAAAAAAGATATATATGTTCACTGAATAGACACAAGTATATTTAAAAATCTATACACTTTTTCTGTTTCATTCAAAAAAACAATCGAATAAAACGATATATAGTAAGTTGGACATTTTATTCAGAAATAACTGGGGGACCGATTCATGAATTTAACAATTAAGGCCAAAATGATTCTTAGCGCGATACTGATTCCGAGTGTGATTGCAGCTATGCTGCTGACCAATTACATTTTAAGCGTACATAGTGAGAATGAGTACAAGGATATTATGAATCGTGAAGAGGCTATTGCGTATAACTCGAAGTCTCTTCAATTTTTGTTAAACGGCATATCTAATGATGAGCGGGCATATTTGCTAACTCGTGATGAACAGTACGGGCGAGAGATCGGAAACAAGCAAAGTGAAGTTGCAAAGTTGCTACAGGAGACAGAAGCTCTGCTTAATACAGGTAATGAGGATTCTAAGAAAAAAATGACTGATCTCAAGACGGGGATTAATACTTACATGAATCAAGTTCATCGTTTACTGACTACAGCGGGGTATCAGAGTACAAGAGACGATGCTTTCCCGCCATTTTCTGATTTGCTCGATGATTTTGAAAACGAACGGGTGTTGCGTAAGCAACTTGATACCAAGGTAGTAGCCTTTGTCAAAGCTCAAGAAGATATGGTAACGGTGAAAGTACAGCAAGCGCACCAAACGATGACGAATACATCCTTGATTACGAGTATTGTAGGACTTCTAGTTATCATTTACAGTATTGTTCAATCCATCGTTTTGATTCGTTCAATTCGTCCATTACACCATATGAATGAGCAGCTGTTGGAAATGTCTGAAGGTGGGGGAGATTTGCGTAGCCGACTGGATATTACGTCCAAAGACGAAATCGGTATGATTGCAAGCTCCTACAACAAGCTTATTGAGGGGTTCCGCAGTATTATAGTGGATGCTCAGGATACGGCGCGTACATTAACCGTAACCGCAGAGCGGGTTAGCGTAAGTACAGAGGAAATGAATCAGGCCAATCGTCATACTTCCGGTGTAATGGAAGAGCTAGCGGCTGGTATGGAGCATCAGGTCGATGATATTACACAAACTACAGATACCGTAAAAGAGCTAGCCCACGAACTGGAGCATATTGCAGCTACGAGCCAGCAGGTGTATGAGTTGTCTGATACAGCCGCTAAAGATGCAGAAGCAGGAGAACAATCTATAGGTCAGGCTATGCTTCAGATGGAGAAGGTAAGCGAAAGTGTAGACAGCTCTGCACGTGCTGTACGTTCACTTAGTGAACAGGCCGAACAGATTGGCATGATCGGAGCTGTTATTACTGGGATAGCCAAACAGACAGGAATGCTGGCGCTCAACGCGTCGATTGAAGCGGCAAGAGCCGGAGAGCAGGGTAAAGGATTTGCAGTTGTAGCCTCTGAGGTAAGAAGATTGGCCGAGCAGGTATCGGTTTCAGCAGCAGAAATCACACAATTTGTGCAAAATATTCAGGAGCATGTTGAAAATGTGGCTTCCAGTATGCAGACAGGGACGGTTGAAGTGCAGTCTGGCGTAAAGGTTATGCAATCCGCAGAAACCGCATTTCGTCAGATTGGAAGTTCCATTCAACTGGTCAGCGAACAGATTCACAGTGTAAATCGGTCTGTAGAACAGATGTCCGGCGGTTCCGAGCGAATGGTGGAAGCGGTGGAACGCATACGTGAAGTAGCAGAGCAGTCGGCAGGGGGAACCCAGAGCGTCAGTGCGGCAGCTGAAGAGCAGCTGGCTTCCATGGAGGAAATTGCATCATCTATTCATACACTGGCGGATATGTCGCAACTGCTGAATGCAAGGGTCGGTGGATTTAAAGTGTAACCGCATAAATCCCCACCAATGTAAACACAATAACATCTGTTGAACGAATCAGAACAGCTGTGTTATTACTTTTGCAAAGGTGGTAACGGGATGCAACAAAATAAAGGGAATCTGCTTGCGTTAGGTTCCATCCCGCTGATGATGACGCTGGGTAATTCCATGCTGATTCCTGTTTTACCGGAAATCGGACGTAAGCTACATGTAAGCTCTTTTCGGATTAGCATGTTGATTACAGTATATGCGGTAGTGGCCATTTTACTGATACCGATTGCGGGCTATCTCTCCGACCGATTTGGCCGTAAGGCGGTGATTGTTCCCTGTCTGATTCTGACTGTGATTGGAGGGGGGATTTCTGCGGCGGGAGCATGGCTGCTTCACGATTCGGCAGCATACTGGACCATTATTGGAGGCCGTCTACTTCAGGGTGCGGGAGCGGCAGGGGCTTTTCCTATAGTCATTCCGCTTGTAGGTGATTTGTACGAAAACGAGGATGAGGCCAGCAAGAACCTGGGCGTCGTCGAGACCTACAACACATTCGGTAAAGTGTTAAGTCCGATCCTCGGTGCCGCGTTGGGAGCAGTTCTATGGTTTTTGCCATTGGCAGTAATTCCAGGACTCTGTCTGATTTCGCTCATTTTGGTGCTTTGGCTGATCCATGTGCCCAAACGTAAGAACCAACCGATTATGTTTCGAGAGTTTGTGGGAAATGTGAAGCGGGTGCTTGCTGAAAAAGGACGCTGGCTCTATGCTATTTTCGCTATGGGCGGTATTTGTATGTTTGTCATTTTTGGCGTCTTGTTCTATTTATCCGACATACTAGAAAGTCGTTACAACCTCCGTGGAGTCTGGAAAGGTTTTGTGCTGGCCATTCCGCTTATTTCCCTCTGTCTGTGCTCTTATGTAGGAGGCAAGATTATCGGCAAGCACAAAAAGCGCATGAAATGGATCGGTTTCAGCGGTTTGGCCATATTGACGATCAGCTTTGCCATTCTCGGATTTTTTCAACATATTTATGCGGTGATTGGGTTGTTTACGTTAGGGGGAGGCGGAATTGGGCTCGCATTGCCTTGTTTGGATGCCCTGATTACGAAGGGAATTGAAAAAGAGGAGCGCGGAACCATTACTTCGTTGTACAGCAGCATGCGCTTTGTCGGGGTATCGCTAGGCCCTCCGGTTGTTTCCTTGCTGCTGGGTCGCAGTGGACATGGTCTGCTCTTTGGCGTGATGGCCGCAGTGGGAGGCATTGCAGCTCTGCTGATGCTATTTGCGGTCAAACCCAAGCAGGATGAACCAACAGATGACAAATCCAGTGACCGTATGAGTGTAAATGAGGAGCTAACAGGGGTGGCCCGAGAAAAGCCTCTTTCTTCCAAGCTAAAACGCAAAACTCCTGCGAAATAAATGAAAAGGCACCCGTTGTCCATGAAACTATGGCAACGGGTGCTTTTGATTATAAGCAGTTATAAACTAAATGTATTTGAAAACAATAGCTTTACCCATTGAGAGAAACATGCGATTTAGGCTTACGGCTTGCGATGATTTGTATAACATAGATCAGCAAAAACAGTACAATAAACAGCGAGGAAAGGCGGTACATCCACGCATAATCACTTGCTTTGGCAATAATGCCAAGTATAAGCGCACCGGCTGCAACCCCGAAATCGAGGGAATTGAGAAACATACCATTTGCCATGCCTCTTTGTTTAGGAGATACAATCTGAATCATCCAGGTCTGCAGGGTTGGCTGCATCACACCAAATCCGATACCGTAGCAAAGAGCCGACACATACATGAAATCATCACTGTGCGCGTAGGAAAGCAGGAGCAGACCGCCAATTAAAAAGAGGGAGCCGGGGATGAGCAGTGCTTTTGCTCCTTTTTTGTCATAAATACGGCCTGAGAAGGGACGCACGATTAGCACGGATACCGCATTAAACAGGAAAAAGTAGGCCGGGTGCGCCAGATTTGCTTCATCCCCGTAAAGCGCCATAAAGCCGAGTAGCCCACCATATGTGATAGACATCAGCATGTTCAACAAGGCGGGAACCCACAATTTACGGTTAAATGCCGGTTTTCGCCCTTCTTCCAAAGGAACCATAGGTGGTTCGATGTGCCCTTTGGGTAGTGTACGAATCAGCCAGTAAGCCAGCGGGAATATCACAACAATTACGGCTGCTGTCGTATAGGCAAGCAGGTTAAAACTCCCGTATTGCAGCATCGAAATGCCGATGGTTGGCCCAATCGACATCGCTAGACTGGTGGACAGACTAAAGAAACCCATTCCTTCACCAAGGCGCTTGGACGGGATGACGTCAGAGGCCATCGTTGGAAAAGCCGTACTGCTCATACCGAAGCCGATCCCGAATAACATCCGCATGAGCAGAAGCACTGTAATCGTCGGCGAAACACTGTACCCCAGCGTTCCTGCCAATGCAAACAGCAGCCCCACGAAGATCAGAGTGCTGCGATGCCCTTTTTCCAGCATACGGGCGGAAAAGAGCCGTGCCGCAATCGCACTTAAAGCAAATAAAGTGGTAACGAGACTAACCTGAACGGAACTAGCGTGGAATGTATTTTTCACATAAGAAGGAATAGAGGATAGAATCATCTGTAATTCCAAAAACAAAAATAAATTGGAAACCGTAAGAACGATAAATTCCTTGGTCCAAAGAGGTTGCTTGCCTTGTTGCATATTAATCGTTCTCTCCTTGTTTTTCTGATTCGGTCATGTTGGCGTGAATTTGTAAAAGAGTCTGGCGGAATTGCTCCAGATCGGCTGAGGAAATTCTTCTTACAAAATCGTGATTGGCATCATATTCAATAGGAAGAATCTCTTTTACAAGCTGTCGGCCTGCTTCAGTCAAATGAAGCAAATAGGCCCGACGATCCTGTGGGCTATTCACACGCCGTACCCAGCCCTTCTTGTCCAACAAATCAATAATTCGAGTCGTGGTAGGCTGGTCCTTCACGGCCTTAGCTGCAATTTCTTTCTGATTTAAACCCTCAGCCTGATAGATTTGGTACAGAACCGACCATTGCTCTGGGGAAATATCATAAGGTTTGAGGCGCTGTAGGAGCTGCTGACTCATTTTGCGGTGAGTAATCCCGAGCAACATCCCAATGGAACAATCGGGAGGCAAGTTATTCATAAGGTACTCCTTTCTGTTTCCCGTACATAAATTACTTTGAAATCAATTAGTTGTTATAACAATTATATGAACAACAAGTTATTTTGTCAAAAAAAGTTGTTCGGCGTTTTTAATTCTGCCATCACAAAACAAAACAAAAAAACAGCCCATAAAATACGGGCTGTTTAGGTTGATATAATATCGTTTGCCATGACTGGCGAATTAAGCTTTAGGTACAGTTTCCCAGTCCTTCAGGAAGCGTTCGATACCACTGTCTGTCAGCGGGTGTTTCCACAGAGAAGGGAGCAAGGAACCTGGAATGGTGGCAATATGTGCACCAGACAGAGCAGCATCTTCTACATGCTTAATGTTGCGGATGGATGCCGCGATGATTTCGGATTTCAGACCATGGATGTCCAAAATTTGTCTTAGTTCACGAATCAGCTTCATACCATCAACAGCGATATCATCCAGACGTCCTACGAATGGGCTGATAAAAGTAGCGCCAGCTTTGGCTGCCATCAAACCTTGAGCCGCGGAGAAAATCAGTGTTACATTCGTTTTGATTCCGTTTTTGGTCAGCTCGTTACAAGCGTACAAGCCGTCTTCGGTCATAGGAAGCTTGATAACCACGTTCGGTGCCCACTTGGCGATATCATAAGCTTCTTTGAGCATATCTTCAGCCTTCAGACCAATAACCTCAGCACTTACGGGACCTTCAACGATACTGCAAATCTCCTGAATGACTTCCTTGAACACTCGACCTTCTTTAGCGATCAGTGAAGGGTTCGTTGTTACACCATCAACCAGACCCAAACGTTCAATACGTTTGATTTCTTCAATGTTACCAGTATCCAAGAAAAATTTCATTTGATTTCCTCCTCAGGTTTATATAATTCATAATACATATCACATGCGATGTACACTAGCTCATTTAAATGTAGCATATTGCACACGTTAAACTTATAATTAGTATGTATTACATCCTTAATTGTGACACATTTTAAATTTGAAAACAAGCTGTCTATGATTAAAATTTGATGAATTGTCGGAAGATGCTGAAATTTACCGATCTATGCTCATTTATAATATATACTACCCCACTTCATAAGGAGGTAATCATTATTCAACTGTCTGAAAGACAGCGGGAAATTGTTGATATTGTCCAGCGTCTGGCACCTGTAACAGGGGATAAAATTGCTGAAACACTGGGACTGACGCGTCCGACTCTCCGTTCTGATCTTGCTCTGCTCGTTATGCTCGGGCTGGTGGATGCCAAGCCGAAGGTAGGCTACTTGCCAGGACGTTACCCCAAATATGATAGTCATATCGGCAACATGCTCAAAAAGCTGACTGTGGCGGATATACTTAGTGATCCGATTTTGATTTCCGGTGAAACGACCGCCTATGATGCGGTGCTGATGCTGTTTCAGCAAAATACAGGCACGCTGATGGTCACAGGGGAGGAGCAGGAGCTCATTGGAATTGTTACGCGCAAGGATTTGCTGAAGGTCATGCTGGGGCATACCGATCTTCACACCGTCCCGGTGACCATGGCAATGACGCGCCGGGCCCAAATGACGACGCTTGCTCCAGAAGACTCTTTACTGGAAGCGATATCGAGACTGATTCGGCATCAGGTCAATTGTCTTCCAGTTTTGGACGAGCAATGTAGCTCCTCAACTCCAATTCAAGGGTTGGTAGGGCGGGTTACGAAAACGGACATCATGAACGCCATTCTGAGCTTGACAGAAGAAAAAACGTAAAAGATGAATAAGGGGGCCTTGTATGTATTGGTTGGCCATGCTGACGATGCTGATTGACCATGTCGGACTTGTGTTTTTTCCGACGGATCCGGCTTGGAGAATTGCCGGCAGACTTGCTTTTCCAATCTATGCCTACGCGCTGTATATGGGGTATACCCGTACCCGAGATATGCGGAGCTATATGCTCCGTCTACTCGGGCTGGCTCTGATTTCTCAGGTGCCCTATATGCTGGCGTTTGATGTATACAGACCGAATGTAATCTGGACGCTACTGGCCTCGTTGCTCGCGCTGGCTGCTGCATCCCGCTTGAAGCATTGGGCGGCTGTAACGGGTCTGTACGTCCTTACAGCTCTGGTCATGGAGTTCAGCCAGATGGATTACGGGGCCTATGGTCTACTGCTGGTTCTCATTTATCGATACACTCGCTCATATATGATGATTGCAGCCCATTTTGCTTTGAACGTTGTGTATGATATGGTGCACCACGCAAATCTCCAACACTTTAGTCTGCTGTCCAGCATTCTGATCGTATGTTTTGCAACGGGAGAGAGCGGATTTTATAGTCGGGTACCGCGTTGGTTGTGGCGCAGCTTTTACCCGGTACATCTGGCTGTTATCGCGACAATTCGCATCTGGCCCTAATCTACATCTCATACAGCAAAAGAACCTTTAAAACCACGACATAAATGGTTTTAAAGGTTCTTTTTTATCCTTTATTAAGCTAGCCAATGTTTAGGATACCTTGTTGGGACCTTGGGCAAAAGGAAGTGGGCGAAGAGGAGCACCTTCCTTCATGTATTGCACCAATACTTCTGGAATATTGTGTATTCCACCTGCATTGACGCGATAGCCGTTCATTTGCCCAGGCGAGTTAATCCCCCGTTTTACCGTGAATGTAACGTCAATTCCCAAGGAACGGCAAATTTCCAACGTCTCCTTGGTATACCCACCATAAGGGAAGGCAAGTACATTCTGATCATTGTGTAGATGCTTGAACAGCTTCTTGTCAGCCATGTCCAAGTCGGTATAAACCCGCTGTTTGAACTCATTCTCTGTTTCCATTCGCCCCAGCTTTTTCGAATACACCGGGCCCATCAGAAGCGGCTTTTGTTTGGTGCGGGCTGTGTTGGAGTATCCGTAAGCATGCTGGTCATTGGTGTGATTGTAAAAATCAATGCCTTCGGCATGCATCTGATGAATTTGATCCCATGTGAGCTTTGGAATACCAATGTGCTTGGGATTGCTGATCGTGGACGTGATGAGAAAATTGGTTGCCGGTACCTGGTACTTTTTCAACACGGGAAAAGTGTCCGTGTAAAAGGACTCATAGCCGTCGTCGAATGTCATGAGTACCGCATTATCAGGAACCTTGGCTTTATGTAAAATAAAGTCGGTATACTCTTTCATCGTGATCCAGTGGAAGCCGTTAGCTTTCATTTCGTCCAACTGCCTCGTTAAATTACTAAGCTTGAGAGCGCCGGGATCAGGTGGAGTCTTGGTCACCTCATGATACATCAGGACAATGACTTTGTTTTGGTAATATACTTTATCTGGTGTAGGCGTCAGTGAGAATAAATGGCGTACCAGTCGATCTGCATGAGCTGTACGTGTACGATGAGTCCCTTTAACTGTAGGTGTGTGGTATATGCTACGTGCTTCATACACCAAAATCCCTAAAATAGCCAACAAACTTATGATTAGCAACGTTCTTTTAAAAAAAGTGTGTTTCATTGAATGACATCCCCCGCATGCAAAAAAATTCTGAAAGTATAGAGGTTTATACTAAATATGAAACTAGCAAAATCTAGTCTATCATACCGAAAACATGCGGGGGAAATATCACAACTTTGTTACCTCTGTGTTGCTTTTACAGATACCGATGAAGAGGTCGGGAAGTAACCGATCTCGACGGCATGCTGGATCATGTTCCGAATAAAGTTAAGGTCGGTTGCCGGGCATTGAACGCCAGCTTGTTCCAGCAGAGCTGCGGTTACAGAGCATCCGTAACGGTAAGCTGAATCCTTGGCTCCGTCACCTTCCAGTTGTCCCATAGCAAGGTGAAGTGCATCCTCCTGAATGCCGGAAGACGGATTCAGCAGCCAAGCGCTGTAATCGTCAAAAGGCAGGGTTTCTACTGCGTAACCGAGTTGGTTTACCATAGCGATCAGTTCATCATATGGCAGTGGGTTCGGATTGCAGATATGGAAAATGCGGTTTGCGCTTTTTTGATGAACGGACAGCTCTACGATAGCACGGCTGGCGTAATCAATCGGTGTGAAGTCCGTATGCCAATCGGCTTGTGGCGCTTTGCCCAGCAGCAGCATCGCCTTCATCATGCGATAATAAGCATTGCTGTCGATATTTCGCTGGAAGCGTCCGTTGGCCGAATGGGCTGTCAAATTACCCGCGCGATAGATCGAGACAGGCGTACCCGCTTGAGCTGCTTGGAACAATAGCTTCTCTGCTGCGAGTTTACTGTTCGTGTACAGGTTGTCCACGTTCAATTCGTCTGGGAAGGCAGAAAGCTCCAATGCCGACTCCCATTTTCCTTCGTTTGCAAGATCCTCCGGTATCCCCATAGTGGAGACATGATGGAACGATACTCCCGGCTTGGCTTGGGCGATTTTCAGCAGTTCCAGTGTACCGGTCACATTCGTGCGATCGAAAGCTGCCGAATCACCAAAATGGCGAACGTCAGCGGCGCTGTGAATGATGCCGTCGATTTGGTGCTCCAGCATATGGCGGTCGACGGAAGAGAGACCAAGATCAGCTTGCTCCAGATCCCCATAGACAGCTTTTACCCGTCCTTCGATCAAGCTGGAGATATCTTGTCCAAAATATCCCATCAATACGGACTGAATACGCTCGATACCGGATGGACCGTCCTGAGAAGGGCGTACCATCGCGTATACTTTGGCTTCTGTCCGTTGAAGCAGGTCATACAGAATGTGCGAGCCCAGATAGCCTGTAGCACCGGTCAACAAGATCACGCGCAAGTCGCGGACTTCAGCTAAGTCAGAAGCACCAGACAACTCAATAGGATGCTCATTCAAGTCCATTTTTTCTTGAGAAATCGCAAGTGGCTTGCGTTGCGGCGTTTGTTCCGTACCTAATTGTTCCACATATTCAGCAAGCTCGCGAACGGTTTTGTAGCGGAAAAAATCTCCGATGCGCAGCGCGCCATAGCGCGGCTTTAGAATAGCCAGCACATGAATGACACGAAGCGAATCGCCCCCAATCAGGAAGAAATCATCGGTAGCGCCAATGTTATTTTTACCAAGCACTTGAGTCCATGCTTCGGCAATAAGTGTTTCGGTTCCTTCTCGGAGAGGTTCCCCGCCAAATGAAAGATCAGACGCTTCCGGAAGTGGTCGCAGGGCCAACTTTTTGCGATCGATCTTGCCAGTTGGTGAAATTGGCATGGCTTCCAGATGAACGACATGGCTTGGTACAAAATAAGAAGGCAGCTTGCCCCCAATATAAGACTGAATAACGTCTTGTGGAATGGATTGTCCATCCGAAGTGGTAAAATAGCCAACTAACATGTTCTGATCTGTGTGATCTTTGACGGCTACTACAGCGACGTCCTGAACACCTGGATGTTTGGAAAAATGGTCTTCAATTTCTCCAATTTCAATCCGATTCCCCCGAATTTTGAGTTGTGAATCCTTGCGGCTTACGTATTCAATTGTACCATCTGGCAGCAGCTTGGCGATATCACCCGAGCGGTACATTTTTTCACCCGGAACAAAAGGATTGTCCACGAATGATTGGGCTGTACGTTCTGGCTGATGGAGATAGCCATGGGCCAATGCAGGAGTAGCAATGCATACTTCACCCGGAATATTGACAGGGCAAAGCTTGTTATCATCGTTAACGATATACACTTTGTAATTGTAAATAGGCTTGCCGATCGGAATATTGACGACATGCTCAGGCACGGCACCACGGACCCGATGGGTCGTCGTTGCTACGGTGCATTCTGTCGGTCCATATACGTTTACGATGTCGGTATCTGTACCGAATTTGCTTTGGAACGCTCGAACTTGTGAGCCGTACAGCGCTTCGCCTGCCACGGTAACAATCCGTACCTTAGCGAGTTTGCGATAGCCTTCGTCTGACAAGTACGTAGATAGCTGATTAAAGAATACGGTCGGCAAAATGGTAATAATCGTCGTGCCTGTACGTGCAATGGCTTCAGCGAATTCTTCAACAGATACACGTTCTTCGGAAGACAGCAAGTACAATTTTGCACCGTAAAACAAGGCTCCAATTGTATCCCAAACGGATGCATCGAAGCTGTAGGTCGCAAATTGGGTCAACACATCCTGAGGTGTAATGTCGCAATCGCGTTGCACGACAGCTCCTAGGTTAACGACACCACGGTGAGCGATCAGGGCACCTTTCGGTTTGCCTGTAGAGCCGGATGTATAGATGACATAAGCTAGATCATCCGGACTTACATTAACGTTCGGATTGCTTGCAGCATAGCCTGCCAGTGGCCCGTTAATCGCTAAAATTTCTTTTACCGTCTCAATCGAACCGCACAGTTCAGTCGCTTGTTCCATGAGTGCGGAAGTTGTTAAGACAAAAGGAGAACGCGTGTCTTCGACAATGTAGCTACTCCGGTCAGCAGGGTGGGCGGGATCAACAGGTACATATACACCTCCGGCTTTCAGGATACCAAGCAGTGAAATGACGGTCTCTAAGCTCCGTTCCATGAAGATAGTCACGAATTCACCTTTGGTAAGACCTTTGGATAACAAGACACGTGCGACTTGGTTAGCACGTTCGTTCAACTCACGGTACGTGTACTCTCCAGTGTGTGAAGCAATAGCCGGACGATCAGGATATTGTGAAGCCGCCTCCTCAAACATTCCATGAATAGTTTGGTGCTCAGGATATTTCACAACTGTATTATTTAAAGCTTCGTGAGCAGCTCGATCCGCATCCGATAATATATCAATGGAATTCACAAGTGCATGGCTGTTGGTTAGCGCGCCACGCAAAAGGGTTTCAAAGTATTCTGCGTATCGGACAACCGTTGTTTCCAGCAAGAGTGATTGATCATAACGTATCTGTATTTGATAAGCGCCATTGTGTTCACTAACAGCCCAGTCCATAATACGGGATTCTACACCGCTGTCCGTAGGCAGATTTGCCGAAAATGAAGTATCGGCTTGTGGTTCCGCAAGGTATGCATTAGGCTCACGGAGCATGTCCTGAAATAAGTCTGCTAGTTCATGAAAAGTCGTTTCCTTTTCGACTGTCAGCGAAGCTGTAAGCAGACCGGTTTGTGGCACAAATGTAGAAAAAGAAACTTCTTCTTCTGCGGATAGGCGATATACCCATGCAGTATATGCTGATAAGAGCAACGCTTGCTTGTCTTCCGCAGTTTTTTGCTGATTTAATTGTTCCGAGATGGACGCTTCTAACTCTACTTGATAAGTAGAGGATGTATGCTTGCGTTGTATACGTGCACAATCCAAGGGAACTAGGAATGGGGATGGGATTGTCTGTGTGCTGTTTTGTAGTAATGAAGCCATTACGCTAACCTCCTGAATGTATGATGTCTTAATATAAATGATAAACTCAGTAAATGCCTCCGATCCCTTCAAATGCATGAACAGGAGGGAGGCATTACCGAATGATTTACTTATGAAATAAATTTTGGAGTCGATAAATGGTTATTATGATTTGGTACGGTTGGTGTCTGCAATTTTGAAATAAGATGTAATTTCTTGAAGCTCTTCAGACATGGATGTCAATTTATGGGATGAATCAATGATCGAATCCAAAGAAGCTTTTTGTTCCTCCACCGTTCGCACAATGTGAACACTGTTATTGGCTGTTTTGGTTACGGTGGAAGAAAGATCGTCTGCTGTTGCTGTCATTTCCTGTGTACCCGCAGATATTTGCTCAGTAGCACTGGATACTTCTTGGATTTGCCATGCTACATTTTTAGTTGCTTGAAGAATATCATTGAACAGCACGCCTGCTTGTCCGGCAACGACGATTCCGTTTTGAACTTCAACGTTTCCTTGCTCCATCGACTTCACAGCTTGTCCGATTTCACTTTGAATTTCTTCAATCAGGGACGTAATTTGTTTGGTTGCATCCGCAGATTGTTCTGCCAGCTTACGTACTTCACTGGCAACAACGGCAAAGCCTTTACCTTCTTCGCCAACGCGCGCAGCTTCAATAGAAGCGTTCAGAGCGAGCAGGTTGGTTTGACTGGAGATGCCTGAAATGGTACTGATGATATTGCCAATTTCCTGCGAACGACTGTCCAGCAACTTGATGATACGGGAAGTATTGGTTACTGTATCGGTAATCAAGTGCATTTGGGATGATACCTTACCTACAATCTCGTTGCCTTCATTAGAACGTTTCTCTACCGAATTGGCTTCCTCCGCAACATTGGAAGAACTAGTGGCAATATTTTGAATTACCGAAGCCATTTCAGCCATGGCACGTGCACTATCACCTGTTGCTTTTTCCTGCGAACGGATATTCTCCGTGATTTCACTGATGTTTTGATTGATGATGTTGGAATTGATTCCGTTTTGCTCGCAGATTGCGAGTAATTCCTTGGCAGATTCATTGACTTCATCCGTTGTCTGCTTCACTTTGGTCATAATGCTGTTAATATGACTTACCATATTGTTGAAGTTCTGATTCACGAGCCCCAAATCATCATGACCTGCATGAATTTGAACATCCAGATTTCCTCTGCTTACTTCACTGATACCGTACATCAGTTGCTTAATCGGGGACAGCGTGCGTTTCACAACCCAATATTGAAGCGCCAGGCAGATCAGTAGGAAAATCACTAAAATGGTAGCGCCGCTAATGAGCAGCTTGGTCAATCCTGCAGGTACGGCACCGGCATCTGCATCAACTGCAAAATATGCAAAGATTTTGCCACTTGGATCTTTAATCGGAGTCATCAAAGTCGTCCATGTACCAAAAGAATCATCGTAGAAGCTGGTGAATGTTGGTTTGCCACTGTCCAGCATACCGGTTACGCCTACTGCTACGACATTGGGTTGCTCGTACATGGAGCCAACGAGCAGCTTATCTTTTTCAAATGCTTCTCTGAGATCCGTTGGCATCGCCACAATAGATGTTAGATTGCCATTTTCGAGCTCCGTCCCGAAAATATAAGCATGAGAGATATTCGGATTCGTCGCCATGATGTTATCTAGATACGCGCGGAGTTTGGTTTGAACGGGTCCATCATAATTTTTCTCTTGAACCGCTTGGGTTACTTCATCGGAATTAATGCCCTGGGCCCACTTCAATGTGATTTTTTCCACTTGCCCATGCAATTGGTCTATCAAAATCGTACGTTGGATCAAATAACTGGACACAATAAGGACTAGCCCAATCAATACGATGTTGAAGAAGGATAATAATAAGTTTTTGGTGAAGAATGATAAGCTACTCCACTTTTTCAAAATGTTCCACTCCCTGGTTGTATTTTTGTATATGGTGTTGAACCGCTTATCGAATGAGATAATCAAGTCCCCCTTACAAACATATTAATCGAGATCATAGACCCTTGAATTTTAAGTAATAGGTCTTAAGTCCTTTTATAGACAAGTATGATATCCCTATATATATGTCGTACGAAAAGCCCTTGAAATGAATACCTTACACAATAAAAAATTAATTTTTAATAGGTAAACGCTGTCTGTGTTTCAGTATATTCCAATTTATACTTCTACTTGAAATTCGACTTCATTACAGTCCATAAGCAACTATTCAACAGAAACCATCATACTTTATAATAGAGTCAAATGCACTTATCAATTTGGGACATTTTTCATATTTGACGTTGGAAATGCTTGATTTAGCGCGGTTTTTGTGAATTGTTTGCGAAATGAGTCCTTATATCCATGTAAAGAGAAGAGGGATAAGAAGAATGTCCAAGCTTACGATTTTAAAGGTTGAGAGTAATCATGAGGATCTGCATAAGTTGATTCAAAGGCTGGATGAGGACTTGCTGGAAAGGTATCCTGCCGACGAAATTTACTTGGTCGATTTTTCCAATCCGAAAGTTAAAAAAATGGTTTTCGCTGTTGTGTATGTGGACGAAAAACCGGTGGCTTGTGGAGGGCTTAGGCCTATAGATGCGGAAGAAATGGAGCTCAAAAGGTTTTATGTCGATTCCTCTTATCGCAGACAAGGAATTGCGGTGAGTCTATTATCTTTTTTGGAAGAGGAAGCCAGCAAACGAGGAGTTGTAAGAATTAAACTGGAGACCGGAGCGGCTCAACCTGAAGCGATTGCTCTCTATACCAAGCGGGGATACGAACCTATTGAACGGTTTGGGGAGTATGAACACGATGAAAACAGCCTTTGTTATGGTAAAAAGCTGTCTCTGTTATTATAAAGCGTTCTCTTATAAAATGGATGATGATCAATACTAGCCTATATAGCGGGAGAGATGATAATGAATTTGAAGCAAAAAGCGGCCGAAAAAGCAGTTGAGGCGATTCAGGACGGCATGAAAGTAGGACTTGGTACAGGCTCGACAGCCTTTTGGGCTATTCAAAAAATCGGTGAGCGTGTAGCACAAGGATTACATATACAGGCTGTAGCTACATCCCAAGCCTCGGAGGATCAGGCCAGGGAGCTGGGAATTCCCATCATTCCGTTTGATCAGATTGGAAGGCTTGACGTTACCATCGACGGTGCAGATGAAGTGAACGAGCAACTGGTACTGGTGAAAGGTGGAGGCGGAGCCCTGCTGAGAGAGAAAATTGTGGAAAGCAATAGCGACCGATTAATCATTATTGTCGATGAGTCCAAGGATGTGAAGGTGCTGGGTGCATTTCCTTTACCCGTTGAGGTCGTACCCTTTGCCAGTGAGTGGACGTTGGAGGCTTTGCGGGGGACGGGCTGTAAAGCAGAATGGCGTATGAAAGACGGCGAGCGCTTCCTTACGGATAATGGTAATTATATTGCCGATTGTCGCTATGGTAAGATCGAGAATCCGCAGGAATTGGAAATCCGCTTGAATCAAATTCCGGGTGTAGTCGATAACGGACTGTTCATTAATATGGCGGACCAGGTTATTATCGCACGGGCCAATGGACAGATCGACGTCCGTAACAAGTAATGTCTAGGACCCGCCTGCTTCATCATGTGGCATTGATGTTATTGATTTTATATACAGGGCTTCTATTATATTGGATGTTTCTCGGTTTTGGTCGTACATTACGACCAGGCCCCCCGTATTCGTATAATATTGTTCCGTTTGATACGATTAGGCAATACTGGCGGGCAATGGAGTCGTTTCCTTTTCGGGTATGGGGTGTTAATTTGCTCGGTAATATTGGCGTATTTATTCCCTTCGGTATCCTTGTGCCTATCATTTGGGTGTCCATGCGAAGTATAGGCAGTCTGTTGTTAACGATAGTGATCGCACTGGTCATTCTTGAGGTGTCCCAAATGCTACTGGGCGCAGGTACAATGGATGTAGATGACATCATACTGAATGTTCTGGGAGTATTATGCGGCCGTGTTGCCTACGTATTTGTACGTAAGAAGTTAGGGATAACAACATAATCGTCCCGCTCTCTGGATCAGTGCTTTAAGACTGGCTGAGAGCGGGCTTTTTTTACATAATGAACTGTAACCTTCTCATAATAGACGGTAATTCCTCCATTTATAGGCCGTAAGAGCAGGGAAAGGAACGCTTAAACTTGACAAAAGTGCACAATTAAGATATCTTGGAATAAAGATATGAGTAACGGAGGCTGTTAATATGTCTGTAAAACCAGATGATCAGGACTTAGCACTTAATTTGTTCGTTGTTCTGGCTCGTGCTTATAATTCGGTCACGTCCCGTACAAATCGGGACATTCATAGTCATGGATTAAATACAACAGAATTTGGAGTGCTTGATCTGCTGTATTATCGGGGACCACAGCCTTTGCAGAAGATTGGAGAAAAGGTACTAATCTCTAGTGGGAATATTACGTACGTGGTAGATAAACTTCAGAAAAAAAACTTGCTTACCCGTCGTGCATCACAAGATGATCGGCGTGTGATTTATGCAGAATTGACTGATGATGGACGTCATTTCTTTGAGCAAATATTCCCGCAGCATCATCGTGTCATTATGGAGACCGTAGATGGCTTATCTGTGGAAGAGAAAGAGCAGGCTATTCATCTGTTAAAAAAGCTTGGACTAACGGCTGAGGGGCAGAAGAGTAACGGATCATAAATTGTGCGTATGCAGGTTAAAACTGCTTTTAGATAAAATACCGACTTCTCGGTATTTTATTTTTTTGTCGTATTTTGGGGAGTAGGGTTAATGTAGAGACGCAAATCAGGTATAATTGTCTAATAGTCACGTCTGGAACAAATCCCCAGTATCTGTTTCGAATACAAATACCTTGTCGGGGAAGGAGCTGTACATGAGTATACAGCAATATACCGCAGGTGAATCGCTATTGATGCAAGCAGGAGCTTTGGCTGAATTAGTTACCCATAAGCAATACGAATTACAGCCCGATCTTTTGCAGCGTTTTGGGGATAACGGTAAAATAAAGACAAAACAGGATTCTATATATAGTTTGAACTATTTAGCTGAAAGTGTAATCATGAACAGCCCTATTTTATTTACACAGTATGTTTCCTGGTTAAAAAAGCTTCTGGAGGGTTTCGGCATAACCCAAGAAGATTTGAGCATCAATTTCAGATTAATCCAGCAGACGTTGATAGAGCACTTCGATCATACGGATAAAACCATGGTGCTGGAGCATCTGGATTTGGGGATACAGCAAATTGGGAAGAAAGAGGAGTATGCCTCTTTTATTACAGATGATAATCCTTATGCTGCTAATGCGGCTCAATATTTGGAATATTTACTCTCAGGTAATCGCAGACAGGCTTTGGATTGGATCGTCCGTTTGCTGGATGAGGGTATCTCTATTCAACATACGTATAAATATATTTTTCAAATTTCGCAATATGAAATAGGCCGTCTATGGCATGAAGGCAAAATCACCGTCGGTCAAGAGCATTTTTGCACTGCCGCGACTCAATTTATTATTTCCAGCCTGTACCCCAGATGGATGGGAAGTGGAAGTAAGGAACGCTGCCTCGTGGCGGCGTGTGTAGGCAGCGAGCAGCATGAATTTGGTCTGCGTATGCTGGCTGATATATTTGAAATGGATGGTTGGGATACGTATTATTTAGGTGCCAATGTACCTAACCGGAGTCTGCTTCAGGCCATTGTGAGTTACAAGGCGGATGTGGTGGCTATCTCAGCTACCATGGCTTACCATGTCCATTTAGTGAAAGAGTTGATTGCTCTCATTCGGCAAGACCCAACTACTAGCCATGTGAAAATTATGGTCGGAGGCTGGCCTTTTAATCTCGATTCCCACTTGTGGCAGGAAGTAGGGGCGGACGGATACGCGCCAGGTGCGGAGGAAGCGCTGGAGGTTGCAGGTGACTTACTTTCGCTCAGGAAATAAGGTTAGTTTTGTGAACCTGTAAGTCATTTTGTAAAGGGGGCCTTTTAATATGAAGGAACCGACAGCAGAAATGGCTGTCCTGCGGAAAACGGTCGAACAATTAACGGATGAGATTGTGAAAAGCAAGGCTGAGGAAGAAAAGCTGCTGAATGAATTTTCATCAATGAACAACGAACTGGTCAATCTGCAGCGTCAGCTTGCCAAAAGTAATGCGGAATTAACACGGACGAAGGAAGAAGCGGTACGGGCTAATGACCTAAAGAGCACTTTTCTGGCTGTGGTTAGTCATGAATTCAGAACGCCAATGAATGGAATACTTGGAATGATCGAAATGTTAGGTTCATCCAAACTTTCCCCAGATCAACGGCAGGCCATCGGTGTGATACGTGAGTCAGCCTCCCTGTTGTTGAACATGATTAATAATCTGCTTGATATATCCAAAGTGGAAGCAGGACAGATGGAACTGGAGATCGGAAATGTCAGAGTTCAGGCGATTATGAGTCACGTTGCCCAGTTGTTGGAGCCGCAAATCTATCAGATGGGTAACCGGTTGAGTATAGAGACCGATACCAGTGTGGCAGAGCATCTGGAGGGAGATTCGGCAAGGATCATGCAGATCTTGCTCAATCTGTTGAACAATGCGAATAAATTTACGAGTGAAGGATTGCTCATCGTTCGAACAAAATTAGTGGAGGAAACAAAAGATTCCCAACGTGTTCGGTTTGAGGTGCAGGATTCGGGTATTGGGATTTCACCGGAGGATCAGAATAAGCTGTTTCAGCCCTATGTACAGGCCGGTGAAGGAAGCGCCTCCCAATATGGAGGAACGGGTCTGGGGCTATGGATATGCAGTTCATTTGTGGAACTCATGCAGGGAGAAATTGGGGTCGTCAGTGAAGAAGGCCAAGGCTCTACGTTCTGGTTTGAAATTCCCTTCATGAAAGGATCGGAGCAGGCAGACGAAATGAAGAAGCATGAAACTGGTGATTTGAAGGTGTTTAGCGAGTTGCTGCGTGAGCACAGTCATTCTCAAACTATTTTGGTGGCTGAGGATAATCGGGTAAATCGTCAGGTGGTGCAATTACAGCTTAACCACTTGGGATTCCAGCATATTGATTTTGCTGAGGATGGACAAGCTGCTGTAAGAGCGGCCTCCGAACGATCCTACGCTTGTATTCTAATGGATCATCATATGCCTCTGCTGAATGGTCATGATGCGGCGAAAGCGATCCGCCAGCGGGAAGCAGAAAACCAGCAACCACCTGTGCCAATCATTTCTTTGACCGGAAATGTGTCCGAGGAGGATCAGGCACGGGGCCAGGAGGTTGGAGTGAACGATTACTTGATGAAGCCAGTAACGATTGAAAGGCTCTCTGAAAAGCTTGTCAAATGGCTTCCAAAGCCTGAAACCAAGCCGATTTTGGATGAGGAAGTTATACGTGAAATTATGATGCTGGACGAGGATGGCAGCACGGGACTACTGGAGTCATTGGTCGAAATGTATACTAGTGATACACCTGCCAAAATCAATAGGTTAAGAGAACTGGCTGCTGCGGGCGAAGCCACAAAAGTAGTAGAGGCTGCTCATGAGTTGAAATCAGGCAGCGTGAGTCTGGGTGTCGGGCGTTTGTCCTCGTTGCTGTCCGATATTGAACAGCTTGCACGGGAGAACCGACTTGAGAATGCGAAAGCGAAGTTGTCTGCGCTCCAATCTGTCTATCAAGCAACGTGTTTAGAGCTGGAACGCTATATTCACCAGTGCTAGACAGGTTTCCCCCTTGTTAGACTTGCATACGGAAGGAGGACGTAAGAGACATATATGAAAGAACAGTTACGTTCCATTCACCCGCTGGCCTGGACGATTATTGTCGGTACAATTTTTGGACGGATGGCGACATCCATGAGTATCCCGTTTTTGTCTATTTACCTTACCACCCGTCTAGGGGTGTCCCCCTTTCATACGGGGGTGATCGTATCGGTCAGCTCGTTGGTCGGCATTTTTGCCAGCTTTTACGGTGGATATATTTCAGATCGAATCGGACGGCGAAAGGTGATGCTGGTGTCCATTGCGAGCTGGGCGCTTGTATTCGTTGCTTTTGCGTTGGCGGAAGCGGCCTGGGCCTTTTTTGTCATTAATGCTCTGAATGGACTGTGCAGATCCTTGTTCGAGCCAACCTCACGGGCACTGTTATCAGATGTAACCCCGAAGGAGAAAAGACTGCTTATCTACAATATGAGATATGCAGCCATTAATGTTGGGGTGGTGGCAGGGCCGTTGCTTGGTTTAATGTTAGGATCTGCATCCACGGGGACGCCGTTTATGGTAGCTGCTGGTGTGTACGCATTGTACGGGGTACTGTTGTTGATCCAATTTGCCCGGTATGCATCGGATCTGCATATAGGTACAACGGCGGGAGAGGCTCCACTGCGGATGGGCGAGGCATTCCGTACAGCCAGCCGTGATCCGGTGTTTATGCCGATTTTGCTGGGAACGGTATTTTGTGTGATGGGCTATGCTCATTCCAATTCCACAATGCCTCAATTCTTGTCCTTATCCTTCGCAGAAGGAACCCGATGGTTTACATACATGCTGACGGTCAACGCGGTTTGTGTATTGGCATTTCAATATCCGCTGGTGCGATTGGCAAGTCGATTTTCCCCGGTGAATTCCTTGATTGCAGGGAATATATGTATTGCGGTCAGCCTGTTGCTGTGCGGTATGCTAAACTCAGGCTGGATGTTTATACTGGATATGGTGCTGTTTACGGTTGGTGAAGTGTTATTGTTCACGATGTTGGACGTACTGATTGACCAAATTGCAGATGCTCAATATAAAGGGACCTACTTCGGTACAATCGGCTTTAATAATTTGGGAAGCGTGCTGGCTCCTTTATTTGGTGGCTGGTTGCTGGATATCTATGGTCAAACGGCGCCGCTTGCCGTTTTTGTTCCGGTTGCCCTGTCGGTTGTGATTGGCATTCCGTTTCTTCTGGTCGCACGCCGCCGTCTGGCGCAGCGTACAGCACGGATCGCGGCTCAAGGAGGAGAATCGGTGCAGCAACTGTCATCATAAAAAGGGAGTTGAGTGCAGGATGAAGTCGGAAGAAAATGTGCTACGAATCATACAATATATGAATGATCCGCAGGTACTGCAAGACTTGCGATATGTGCGAGAGCTGAAGTTGCCGCAAGGATGTATTGCCGCAGGCTATGTACGTAACCGGGTTTGGGACAAGCTCCATGGCTATACAACTGCTACACCTTTAAACGATATTGATGTTATTTACTTTGACCCGAAAAATACGCTAGAGGAACGAGATGAGTATCTAGAATTGTCCTTGAACCGTAAGCAGGCTGGACGTAACTGGTCTGTCAAAAATCAGGCTCGGATGCATATTCGCAACGGAGAGGCTCCTTATTCCTCGATAGAGGATGCGATGAGCCGCTGGCCAGAGACGGCAACGGCTGTGGCGGTTAGATTGAATGACAAGGATCAAATAGAGGTCATTTGTCCGCATGGATTGGAAGATCTGCTGGATATGCGGGTACGGCAAAGTCCTTTGTTTCGTCACACAACGGCTTTTCGTCAGCGTGTATTTGAGAAGCAGTGGCTTGATAACTGGCCGTTGCTTATTATGGAGAATTAGAGGTAATCCTAATTTCAGGATATTAAGGAGAGACGACATACAATGTTTAAAAATATAAAAACAGATTCAGATCGTGAGGAGGTTCTGGAGCTGTTAACCTACGCTGTGCTGGATCATCCTGAACGCGGAGAAGCAGCTTTACGTACCTATCAAGCCTCGGATGACTGGAAGCTGTTCGGTGTAGAAGATGAAGGACTTATTGTAGGTATTGTTGGCTTTGAGGAGCAGGAGGATGGAACAACCGTAATTCGCCATCTGGCCGTGTTGCCTGAAAACCGTCATAGAGGATATGCCAGAGGTATGCTGCTTACGCTTATTCAGGAGCGTAATCCGAAACGGCTTACTGTGGACACGGATGCGGAGGGGGCAGATTTCTTCCGCAATGTGGGCTTTGCCGTATATGGATCAGAGGATTTGCCGGATGGTGGGCAATTCCATTGTGTATATGAAATAGACGAAGAATAAGCGAATCTCCGGGTCCCGCGTTCCTCTTTCTACATAAGATATGTTATGTAGAAAGAGGGAGGTGGGTTTCATTGGCGTACCACTATACAGCGATTGGAGATTCTTTAACAACAGGTGCGGGGACGTTGCTGAGCGGCGGATTTGTACCTATCTATCGGCGAATGGCAGAAAGACATCTCCGTACGCCAGTCAGTTACGAGAATCTGGGAATCAACGGGCTGACATCGCAGGAGTTGCTGTCAATGGTCCGCAACAATCCGCTTTTTCGGTCGGCGCTCAGCCGGGCTGAACTTATAACGGTAACGATCGGCGGGAATGATCTGCGCCCATACATCAGCGCCCTTGCTGGAGGTTCCGGCTCGTCAGGTTCTTCCATTTCGCAAGCGCTGAATCACACCAAAGAACATGTGCGCCAAATTGTACATGCCCTGTATCAGATAAAATCCGGTCAGCGTGAGCCATGTATCATCCGGATGGTGGGATTATATAATCCTTTTCCTGAGGTAAGGGAGGCGGGAGTATATGTGCGCCAGTACAACTCGTTTCTCTACACATTGGGCGGACCCAATTACCGGGTGGCGAACATTTATCCCGCATTTGAGGGCTATGAACGGGCACTACTTTCGTTAGACCGGGTGCATCCGAACAGTCGTGGTTATCGTGTGATTGCGGAAGAGCTGAATCGGCTTGGTTATGCGCCGTTACGCTGAGCGTGAGAGGATGCTTGGGATCGGACAAAGTATATTAAAGAAAGAGGTTCATCATGGCAGTAGCAACTGACCATCATGAACCTCTTTTTATGCATTTCGGCGTGCTAAATCTCCAATATAGCTTTCAACTTGGTGCAGTCCGCCTGTAACTCGGGCAGCTGACCCAAAAATAGAAGGAGGGCTTTCACGTGAGCTATTTCCACGTTTTCTTCTGAGAGTTCACCCTTTAATCTGCTTAGGATTTGCACATATTCATTCCGGGGAGCTTCATTTAATTTAGTTTGTTTCAGAACCGTATCCATACGTTGCAGTGCATAGGAGATTTGTTTTCCCTTGGTCCAGATTTGATCAGAATCTTCATGGAATACGGAATCGCGGCCCCACATGATTTGATGTTGAACATCAGGGCTCAGCATTCCTTGTGCTAGCATATCCGTAATGCTGAGCATAAATTCAGCCAGTGTTTGCTGCTCCGTCCAGGACAGCTCTGAATCGCTCAATCGGAGGGAATTGACAATCATGCTTTTGACGACAAACTCAATATCATACGCATAGTTTTTTATGGATTCTCCATAAGCATCAATTAATAAATCAATCATCACGTTAGATAAATGATGTTCAACACGATCAATGGCTTGTGCGATTTTTTCTTCCTTAGAACCGATTAAAGGAACGGAGTATACCAGCAAATGAACTTTATTCTTATAAATCCGGCTCAGCGCAATCAAATACAGTTGTCTCAACTTTTCACGGGAAGGTAGCTGGTGCTTCAAATAAAGTTCTTTAATATCTGCATCAAGAAGCTTTTCAATCAGGACGATTGTCCCCAGCAGCAACTCTTCTTTACTTTGAAAGTATTTATAAAAGGAAGCCTTCACCATCCCGCTTTCACGTGCAATCTCATCGACCGAGGTGGCATCGTATCCCTTTTCTGAAAATAGGGAAAGGGCAGCATATATGATATCTTCACTTGTTATTTTTTTCATTGTACCCCCAATTTTTTGCTCTGTCTCTTTAATTTCCAGCGGGCAATAACCATATACAGGGACGGAACCACAAACATCGTAAGAATGGTCGAGTACATCAATCCAAACATAATGGTATACGCCAGAGGTCTAAACATAAGTTCCCCAATAAGAGCAATCGGAATCAGACCGACAATGGCTGTCAGCGAAGTAAGCAATATGGGGCGGAAACGCGCTTTGGTCGCTGCAACAACGGCCTCCTTCAGTTCGATCCCTTCACGTCTTGCATCCTCAATAAACTCAATCAGCACAATGCCGTTACGTACGACAATACCTGCCAAGGTCATTAAGCCCAACACGCCCATAAAACTAACCGGCGTATTTAGAATGAACAAGCCAAGAAATCCGCCTGCTGCTGCCATATACACGGTAGTCAATATGATGAGTGGAGTCGAGAAAGAAAAAAATTGCAAAAAGATCAGCATGAAGATTAATAGTATGACGACAACATATAACCATCCTATTTCTGATAAAATGTCATCTTGTCCTGAAATCTCGCCGCCAATTTCCCAAGTGTAGCCTGGAGGAAATTTAATGTCCTGCAATTTAAGCTTGACGTCCTTCATGACTTCGGAAGCTGTACGCCCGTGAACTTCAGCTTCAACAGTAATCGAACGCTTTAAATTATAATGGTTAATTTTTTGTGTTGCAAAGGATGGCTTCAACTCAGCCAATTGAGATAAAGGGATTTGAACACCATTGGCATTGGTCACATTCAATTGCTGAAACAAAATTTCAGGATTTTGATCGGTTTGGCTTAGCTTCAGCTTAATATTTATCAAATCTTTCCCCGTATCAAATCGGCTAAAGCTCACGCCATTACCCATTAACAAGAGTGTACGTGTCAGATCATTATTGCTTACCTGATATTGATCCATCGCTTGTTTGTTGATTTGGAAATCCAACGTATAGCCTTCATTTTCCATATTGTCTTGTATGTCCTGTGTTCCTCTGGTAGCCATAATGCCTTCTTTTAACTGCTGTGACAACGAACGCAACTGATCTACATCATTGCCTAAAATCCGAATGGAGATCGGCTTACCGAGAGGCACCCCCACTTTGGCTATTTTCAAGGAAATGGATTGACCCGGATAACGATCCTTTAAGATGGAGGGCCATTTGTCTGCCATTTCATCGGGATCAAATGCACCTTCTTCCCCAATAATAGCAATTTGACCCACGGTTGTGCCTGTTTTGGCGTCAGCGGTCATATCTTGAAACAACCGGGGAGCGTCGCCGCCAGCCGCATAACTGATCGTTTCCACATGAGGTTGCTGCTTCACCCATTTGGCAATATCCTCGGTGACCCGCTTGGTTTCTTCTATAGAAGTACCTGTAGGCATACGCACATTAATGCTTAATTCCGGATCGTTGGTTCTGGGGAACAGGTCGATCGGAATCAGAGCAAGTATGCCGTACAGCGTGGTACTGATCAATAATCCTAATGCAGCATATAATCCAGGTTGCTTAATGACTCTCGGAATCAGCTTGCTGGTATATACGTTACGAAGAGCATCAATTTGTTTTCCCAGCAGTCCCGACGGCTTCATGGTGGAGTTGGGCGTTTTTTGATTTCGTTGTCCATACCATTCTCTAAAGATTGGGATGACGGTAAAGGACATGAGCATGGAAGCCAATAACGTAAAGATAACAGCAAACGGTAATGGTTTGATAAGGGAGCCTGCATCGCCTGATAAAAAGAACAGCGGGGCAAAGGAGGCTACAGTTGCCAGGGTTGCGGTCAAAATGGAAATGGAAACTTCTTTCGTTCCATTTAATGCTGCTATCTTGGGACTCTCGCCCAAGGTCATCATTCTGCGTTCAATATTATCATTAACCACCACAGCATCATCGACTAGAATCCCCATTACAATAATTAAGCCAATGACCGTAACCTGATTCAATGTTATTCCGAGCATAGGGAGAATAATGAGACCTATGGCGATTGAAATAGGAATAGCCAGTGCCACAAAAGAGGATGTAATCAGATTCAAGCCCAATGTACATACGATCACAACCGCCGCAATGGCAAACAGCAATTCACGGGTCAAGCCATGAAAAATATGATCAATCCGCTCGGTCTGTGAAAATAACGTATTCAGTTGAAACGTATTAGGCAGATTTGGTTTTAACAACTGCATTTCTTTATTTACTTTGCTATAAATCGTGTCTACGTCAGAGCCGGTATTACCGTTAATCGTCAGTGTAATAGCTGGTTTACCGTTAAAAAAGGCCATATAGCTGCTGGTGTTATGTGTAAGCAATACGGTGCCCACATCACTGAGATACACAGGAGCGCCGCTGTCTGTTCTGGAAATAATGACTTTACTCAAATCCTGAGCATCCTTGGACTGCTTTACATTCAAGCGATAGGTACGTTCATTGTAATCCAGATTGCCTATCGGATATTGATCATTTTCCTTCTGCACTGCACTCATGAGCTGTTCCCAACTGATATGGTACTGCTGGAGCTTTTGAGCATCAATTTGAATCTGAACCTCTTGATCCGGTAATCCCTTGATTGTTACTTCCGATACACCGGGAATGGTTTTTAATTGATCCTTCCACGATTTCACCATATCATTTAGTTGATACAATTGCTCCACAGAGTCCCCCGTGATGGCGTAGGAATGGATAAATACCTTATTCAAATCATCGTTAACGAGAGGCTTTTGAGCATCTGTGGGCAGAGAAGACTGGGCATCGTTCATTTTTTTGCGTAATGTATCCCAGGCTTCTGTGGCATTGGCGTTGCCTTCTGTCTCAATGATAATCGTCGAAAGTCCATTTTCGGATGTAGAAGAAATCTTTTTAATATGATTGATTTCTTTCATTTTTTGTTCCAGAGGCTTTGTGACCGTTTGTTCTACCTTTTGGGGTGTAGCTCCAGGGTAGAGGGTCGTGACCACAGCGGTTTTCTTGATAATATCCGGCGTTTCCTGCCGGGGAAGCTGAGAGACACTATACAGCCCGGCAACAATCGACATGATAAACATAAAGAGGGTCAGTTTTTTCTTTTTGATAAAATATGCAATCATTTGCTCGTTCCCCCCATGATCTGAACGAGCAGCCCATCGTAGATCAGGTTTACTCCGGTGGTAACGATACGATCCCCGACATTCAGCCCCTTGGTAATTTCGAGCTTATTGTTGGACATCTGACCGACATTCACGACCGTCTTGACCGCTTTGTTGTTCACCACTTTATAGACAAAAGTATCTGTACCGTTATTAATGACAGCCTTGGCTGGGAGCAAAATTTGCTCACTTTGGGTCAATTGGCGGCCTGCCTTTACGACTTGTCCCGGGGCCCAATCATGCTGGGTGTTAGGAACAATCACTTCCACGTTGATACTGCCCGTATTGGTGTTGGTGGCCGGATAAATTTTACTGACCGTTCCTTCTCTGTTCTCATCGTACAGTTGAAGCTGGACGGTCTGACCTTGCTTCCAGTTCGTGATTTCATGATCGGGAACAGGGAGCAGCACCTTGAGCTTGTCGATTTGTCCGATACGATATACCGGCTGTCCAGCGCTCGCCAATTGTCCCACCGTTGCTTTTTTCTCCAGAATAACGCCGGAAATGGGGGCTTTTAAAGCTGTCTTGGAGAGGGAAAGTTCGGCTTGCTTTTTGGCAATGACCGCTTGCTGATATGCTGCAGTAGCGTTATCTTTAGTGGCTACTGCCTGTTCCTTCGCGGCGATGGCAGACTCTTTCCCGGCTTGGGCTTGGTGCAAGCTGGATGCTGCCGATTGCCGATCTTCTATTGTCGCTCCCTCCTGTATTAAGGAGAGGGCATCTTGTGCATCCTCCAGGTCCCTGGAGGCGTTGGTTAAAGCAAGCTGTGCATTTTCATAATCGTTTTTGGTTGCAGCTCCCTGATCATATAAAAGCTTGGTGCGTTCAGCGGTAGCCTGTGCTTTAGTCAAAGCGGACTGTGCTCTTTGCACTTTGGTACGGACCTGTGCCCTTTCCTGCTCACGGGCACCCTTGTTCACTTTGTTAACTCCAGCTTGAGCTGCTGCCTTTTGCGCGTCGGCGGATTGAATGGAGGCATCTGCACTTGAAATGGCAGCTGTAGCATTTTTGATACCTGCCTGTGCTTCAAGGATAGCTGTACTAGCCTGCTCCAGTTGTAGCTGGTAGCTGGATGAATCAAGCATCGTCAAGATCTGCCCCTGGGATACGGAGTCTCCCACATTGACAACTGTGTCGCGAATCAGTCCGGATAACTCAAAAGATACGGAGGTATCCTCATAGGGCTGTAGCGTGCTTGAAAGGTCAAAAGAAGCAGACAGCGGTTCTTTTTTAACAACCATCGCTTCTACCTTTTGATTTTGTTGTTCTGCTGCTTCTTGATCACTCGATCCTGTAGATGAGCAAGCTGAGGTGAACAGAAGAATGAATATAGCAGATATGTAGAGACTGGGTTTTAACAAGATGATCATCCTTTCTGTCTTTTTTGTACTTTAAAGTTTATGCATAAACTCATCAGTTCATAAACGGATTATATGACCTGATTTGTGGCATGTCAACAACTGATTACAAAAAAATGCCCCAAATTCAGGAAGCGAAAGGGAGCCGATTCAGGTCCGTGGAAGTACATGGTAGACAAACGTAAAAACGACCTTTCTCAAAAGAAGAGAAAGGTCGTTAAGAAAATAAATATAAGCTGTTTAGCCGATTAATTTACGGAATAAGCTGCGTGCAGCCCACTTGCGCTCACTTCGTTTGTGGTATTTGGGCAGCGAGCGATAGACGGCAATGGACTGGTTAAAGGCTATAGTGGCTTCATCCTTGCGTCCCAGCATACGGTACATCAAGCCTGTCAGATAATAGCCCTCACTGGAAGAAGACTGAATCTCCTGAAATTGCTGCAGATAATGAAGTGACTTATTTACGTCACGTTCTTTGAAAGCAGCGGCTAAATGCAAATAAGGCTCACCGTATTGCACCCGCGGGTTAATATCCAGTGCTTTCAATAAATGCTGTTCTCCAACCTCCAGATGGTTTGTGTGTACTTCAGCCGTTCCCCGTGCGTTCCAATAGTCTGCTGATTCTTCATAACGGGATTCAATTTCCAATAACAGCTCCAAAGCCTGCGGATATTTCTTGCTTTCGATCCAGATACGTGCCAAATCGAACTTGGCAGCCACATCGTTGGCGTTTAGCGTAATCTGTTGGCGCAATCGAGCGGCATTGCGTCTTCTTTTCCATGGTTTGCTGATGCTGGGCAATACACCGACAAAGCTGCGATCTAATATATAGATCACGATTAGGAGTACGAGCATTGCCAAAAACGGGTTGCCGAGCAAACTCCATAGTAGAGAGAAAATTAAAAATTTCCCAATCATTCTGCTCCAATCCTCCTGTGCATGTAACAATCCATACTTTCCACATTATAGCATAGGGTCACTTTAAGGGTCATTAGCATGATGAGATTTGGAAGGATGGTAGAGGGGGCGAGAAGAGAAATACTTATTTGTGATGCTCGATGTATAGTTTTACGAGAAAAGGAACCTTTTTTTATTTCCGCCAAAAGGTTGAACAGTCTGCCTTATCCAAAATATTAAACTCGATCATTTTCTCAAGTAATGAGAAATCAACTGGACTATCCCACTGGATACGTACCAACTGCTTGGTGTGATCATAGCCAGCCTGCACAATTAACTCCGAAAAATGATTAATCCCTGCCTTTTCAGGGGCAACGGCCAAATGATGTTTGGCTACGCTAAAGCCAATAATAAATGTGCCGTGATCCGTAAACATAGGTTGATTCCACGCAATTTTTTCCATTAAATTTGGAAACTTCTTGGTTACCCAAGCCAAAACCTCTTGCGTTCGGGCCCGATGTTGGGGGTTATCAATATGCTCTAAATATTCTGCAAAAGCTTCCATGTTGTTCCCTCCTTAATTAAAAATTATATCGTGCAGAAAAGTTCCTCAAACTTATTTCTCATTAAATGGTTTAAATATCATTTTATCGCAGTAACATGTTTCTCAAGGAGTAATTGTCTGTTGAATAATCAAAAATATATTTAGATATAAAAAACACCGTTTATGTCCTGTTATATTCCTCAGCAAGAATAGAGTACAAACATGAATCATGAAACTCGCCTTTATAGTACCAGTGTTCACGCATCAAACCTTCACGTTGCATTCCGATCTGTTGCATAACCTTCTCAGAAGCCTTGTTTTCTGGACGACATGTTGCATAAATACGGTGGACAGCAAGTGTGCTAAATCCAAAGTCTAGTAACGCTCGTGCTGCCTCTGCTGCATAACCCTTCCCTTGATAATCTGGATTCAAAATGTAACCCAATTCTGCATTAGTATCTTTGACATGAATACCCATACCGCCGATCAGGATTCCATTATTTTTCAGACAAACGGCTAGTTCGTAGTCTTGTCGTGGCTGTTCCTGCTGCGAAGCTAAAACTTGTTCTATATATGCCTTTGTATCTTCTTCTGTATTCGGTCCCCAGGCTGTATATCTAGTAACTTCAGGCAATGACGTGTACGTATGTATACTTTCCCAATCAGATCTGAAAATATCACGAATGATGAGCCGGTTTGTCTCAAATTGCATAATTATTTATTCCTCCTGTCTATAGTCAAAAGACTCTACCTAGTATTTCAAAACGATTAATACCTCAATCCAATTTTTTAAGCGAACGTAGTCTTTAAACGTTATGACCTCCATTTTACAATGAATCCAGACCTTTTGCCGCCTGAACGCAATCCGCAAGGGAGCGTCCGGCAAAAGGCAATTAGAAGATAATGAATGTGGACTGGAATAGCCTACTGTTACTGGCTATCTGGTTCGTCCTAAAACAGCCTGCGCGCTGTTACGAAACGTTTCTGCCATTTATCGTCAAGCGTGTCAAAATGAACGCCGCGTTCTTTGGAGAATGTATGCAGCAATTTGTTGTTCCCTGCATAGATAGCCACATGGCCGATCTCTAGCCCGCGTGCGCTGAAGAACAGCAGGTCGCCTTTGCGCAGCTCGTTCAGCCCGACCTCCCGCCCTTCTTTAGCCTGATCGTAAGAGACACGGGGGAGGTCGATAGAGAGCGTATGCTGGAACACTTCCCCCACAAAAGAAGAACAATCAAAGGTCGATGTCTGTCCGGTTGCTGCGCCGAATTCATAAGGGGTACCGAGAAATTTCTCTCCGTAGGCGATGAGTTCATCTCCCTGCCGTTCCGCCAGGGATGGGCTGGAATAGTCGCTGTATTTTGGTTTTGCCGATATGTATCCGGTCAGGTTGTCTTTAGTGCGCACTTCCAGCCAGAGAGCATTGACCTCGCGGATGACGTGAACCTTTTCGCTGGCTGGAATAAGCCGCAGGGAAGGGGAAGCTCCCGATGAATCCGGTTCGCTGCGCAGGTTGACCCTGGAAAGAACTGTTGTGAAAAAATCGTCCCTGGAGGCAATCCGGATTGTCCGGGTAAGGGCATCCCACTTCACTGTGCTCCCAAGTGCTTCGCTCACAAAACGCAGTGGAATCATCGTGTTGCCCTCAACGATCTGTCCCGGAACATTCAGGGACAGCGTTTTGCCGTTTAGGGTAGCAACGAGTTCCCCGATGTGGTAGGTCAGCACCGTGTCGGTTTTGGTTGCTGTTACGGTTTTGCTGAATCCGTTCCAGGAAAGCACAGCTCCTTGCGCCTCAAACAACTGACGCATGGGGACGAGCGTTGTCCCGTCTAGCAGCAGCGGCTCGGCGGCAAGCTGAAGCGGGTGGTCATCCACATAAACGGTCGTCACTGGAGTCAGTGGTACCGACTTCGCATAAGACGGGTTTGCTTGGAGCAGCGATACTGCCAGCAGAGCCAGCAATACTCCCTTGTTGATTGTCATGCTGTCATCACCTCGTTGTTAATGTGTTCATCTAAGTTGTACGAGGCTTCCTCCGATTAGTTGTGTACCAAATATTGGATTCACTAAAAAAACAAAACAAACAAAAATAAAACCAATAAATATCTGTGTTTTATTATTGACATCAAAATAAAATAAAGATAAAATTATAAATGTGAAATATTTCACTTTATAGAATAATTCCGTATTTAGCGAGGCAACAAGAAGTGAATCCTTTAGGAGGCCGATTTTATATGAGCGCACATGTATTTTTTGTACCATCTATCAATCTTATGGGAACAGGCTGTTTGCATGAAGTTGGGCCGTATATAAAAGAACTGAATTTAAACAAAGCTCTAGTCGTTACGGATAAATTTTTGATGAAGAGTGGCATTGCAGGCAAGGTTACATCTTTGCTGGATGATATTGGATTGAACTATGCGGTATACGATGAAGTAAAACCAAATCCGACCTGTAAAAATGTACATGATGGTGTTCAGTTTCTGCAAGAAAACGGATGTGACTTTTTAATTTCGATTGGCGGAGGATCACCACAGGATACGGCTAAGGGAATCGGCATTATTGCTACCAACGGGGGACATATAACCGAGTATGAGGGCGTTCATAAATCCAAGCATAAATCGCTTCCTATTGTAGCTATTAATACCACAGCAGGAACATCGGCTGAAATCACGATCAATTATGTCATTACGGACGAAGAGCGCAAGGTCAAGATGGTTATGGTTGATAAGAATAGTGTAGCTACGATTTCGGTCAACGACCCTGAGCTGATGGTAGACAAACCCGCCGCGTTAACGGCAGCTACAGGACTAGATGCTTTGACCCATGCTATTGAAGCTTTGGTTACGCCAGGTTCCTATCCTGTAACGAATGCGACTGCGTTGGCAGCAGTAGAGATTATTTTTAATCATTTGGCTCGTACAGTGAGCAACGGTCATGATATAGAAGCACGTGAGCAAATGGTATACGCTATTTTCTTGGGAGGACTTGCATTTAATAATGCCGGATTGGGTTACGTTCATGCGATGGCGCATCAGCTTGGCGGCGTATACGATTTGCCTCATGGTGTTTGTAATGCCATGCTGCTGCCGATTGTGGAGGAGGAGAATGCCAAGCATGTACCAGAGAAGTTTCGTGCCATCGCTAAGGTCATCGGTTTTGAAGATAAGGGGAAAACAGATAAGGAATGCGCAGACTATGTAATCCAAAGAATCAAAGACCTGTCGAAGGAAGTAGGGATTCCTTCCAAACTTTCTGAACTGGGTGTAAATGAAGTGGATTTGGATCTGCTTGCCGAGAACTCAATGAAGGATGCTTGCGCTCCGGGCAATCCGTTCATACCTAGCAAAGAACAAGTTATCGAGATGTTTAAGAAAATTCTTTAAATAAAAGATGCAATTATTTTACTAAATACTATAAGGGCTGTCCCAGGAACTGATCGAAGTATACTGGGAACGGCCCTTTTTATTCGCATTTTCTGCTAAGAGATTTGTGAGACTAGAGATAAGACAACCCCATTGAAGATTAAAGGCACAGCTCTCTCGGCTAAATCTGTAGGAGACTCTTTTTTTCCTTCCACATTCCAGCGAAAGGTTACACCATAAATGGACCAGCTTAAAATGGTCGCGGCAAGTTCTAACGTTCTTTGGTCTGTATTATTGGCTTCTCTTGTTATGAGTTGAAGTATGAATTGCTCTAATTGATTCTTAATATGTTCTTCCAGGATCGGTGCCACTGAATTATATTTATGAACGCATTGGTTACTTGAGTCGTGATAGTCACATAACGAAAGAATAAGTTTCTGAATGATCTCCTCCGACAAACGTGCCTCAGCATCAATCCTCTTGATAACATACTCCAAAAATGCGTCTGACAAAAGGGTTTCAAGCAGTGCATATTTATCTTGAAAATGTGCATAGAACGTGGCACGGTTAATGGTGGCTTTTTGGGTAATGTCATTGATCGTAATCGTGTAGAAGTCTTTCTTATTTAATTGGTCAACGAATGCGTCGAGAATTAATCTACGTGTTCGAATGACGCGCGGATCGTTTGGGTTGGGTGAAGTTACACCAGGCATCCTCAAGACACTCCTTTCAGGTAAATCAAATGATTCCCCCATTATAAACATGTGTTGTTTTGTCAACAAGTGAGTTTAGATATACAACAATTTTATAACCCTTTTGGTTAAGCAACAGAATGAACATTTTGTCGGTTGAATGATAAATTAAACATTGCTAACATTTCACTTGCACCCCGTTTGATGGTGCACGAGCTTTTTATATATCGCTAAAAACGATAAAAGAAAATGGGGAGGTACAATCCTTGAGTAATCAACCGCAAAATGTCCATTCAACAGAAGCTTTATTTCAACCTTATACCATTCATAATCTGACCCTACAGACTCGTATTGTAATGCCGGCAATGGGCCGCGCTTTTTCACCAAATGGTGTGCCAGGACCGGATGTAGCCGCTTATTATCGCCGTCGCGCAGAGAATGGTGTAGGTCTTATTATTACTGAAGGTGCAGTAATTGACCATCCTGCTGGAACAAGTGAGCCGAGGATACCTAATTTTTATGGAGAAGCGGCTTTAAACGGTTGGGCTGAAGTGGTCAGACAGGTTCATGAAGCCGGTAGTAAAATTTTTCCACAGCTTTGGCATATGGGGATGGCTCGCCCTTTGGGATCTCAGCCGAACCCAGAAGCGCTGTCGATTGGTCCATCAGGGCTGGATCTGGAAGGGAAAAAAGTGACCGAGCCGATGACAGAAGAAGAAATCGTCAAGGTCATTGGGGCCTATGTCGATGCAGCTGCGAATGCAAAACGATTGGGCTTTGACGGCGTTGAAATTCACGGAGCGCACGGCTATCTGGTTGATCAATTCTTTTGGGAGAGAACGAACCAACGTACGGATCGCTATGGTGGCGATATCATAAAACGTGCACAATTCGCCATTGAGCTTGTGGAAGCTATTCGTGCTGAGGTTGGCCCTGATTACCCTATTGCCATGCGCCTATCCCAATGGAAAATGAATGATTACAACGCAAAGCCGTTCGATACACCGGATAAACTGGGGCAGCTCCTGAATGTGTTAGTACAAGCGGGCGTGGACATCTTCCATTGCTCGACACGTCGCTTTTGGGTACCTGAATTTGAAGGCTCCGATTTGAGCTTTGCCGGATGGGTGAAGAAGCTGACTGGAAAAACCACGATTACGGTTGGCTCTGTAGGTCTGGATGAGGATTTTGTAAGTTATACGGAAGGGAAAGGGGCAGGACACCAAGATATTAATGAACTTCTGGAACGGCTGGACAACAATGAATTTGATCTGGTAGCTGTTGGGCGTGCGCTTCTGGGTGATCCTGCATGGGCTACAAAAATACGTGAAGGCCGAATTCATGATCTTCAAACCTTTACACCTGAGGTACTTCAAACGCTCAACTAAAACATCTTATACTTCGAATACCTCTTTAAATAAACAGTGTAAGCCAAAATACTCAAAGTCAGGTAAGGAACTTCGGGTATTTTGGCTTTTTAATGCGTCTGCGACAGTAGTCACCATGAACCATTTTAGATTAAGTCATATTTGCTTTAAAGTTTTCTTTTCTTGGGTACTCAAGTATTTAATTTTCTTTAAAAGCTGCTCCATTTAATAAGCTCCTATCTATTTTAGATCCCATTATAACAAACTTATTCTTAATTCTTTGAAGCATTTCATACGTTAAAACCAAATCAGACTGACATAAACACTTGATATATATAGATGTCTATGTAATAATGCTTGTATGTTAAAAAATAATGCAGCTGCACTGATAGGAACCATTAGAGACTCGATCAATAAATTGATTGTGTCTGAGCTCGAATCAAATGGAATTGAAGGGATTGTTCCTACTCATGGCGGAATCTTAATGTTCCTTTATCAAAAGGACGGGCTTTCCATTAAGGAATTGACGCAAAAAATTTCTCGTCAGCAACCCACTGTTACTGTTTTGATCGACAAGCTAGTGAAGTTGGGATATGTCGAAAGAAAAAAAGAAAGGGAGGATAGCAGAGTTACCCTGATATATTTGACCGATAAAGGAAGAAAGCTGGAGCCTGTGTTTGCGGCGATCTCCAATAGATTAAAAGAAACCATCTATGGTGGTCTGAAAGACGAGGAAAAAGAACAACTGGAATATCTGTTAGAGCATGTAAAAAACAGATTATAATTTTTTTTTGAATAAATGCATAGATATCTATATTAATATCAAAATAACAATAAAACTTCTGGAGGTTATTTAAATGAAACATCTTATCATCTATGCTCACTCTAACGCTGAAAGCTTTAATCACGCGATACTCGAAACGGTTGTAAATACTCTGAAAGAAAAAGGTGACGAAGTCGTTGTACGTGATCTATATGCCCTTGATTTTCAACCTGTATTAAAACCTGAGGATACTGCCGCTATGAGAGCAGGGCAAACTCCGGCTGATATCAAAGTGGAGCAGGAATACATCTCACAATCGGATACAATTACTTTTATTTCTCCCATCTGGTGGACAGGTCTTCCTGCCATCCTGAAAGGTTACGTTGACCGTGTATTTGCATACGGATTTGCATATACGGCTGGTGCGGAAGGGATTAATAAGCTGCTTACAGGTAAAAAAGGTTTTATCGTGAATACACATGGTACTCCCAACGCGATCTACGATGAAATCGGTATGACCGCAGGATTGAAGATCACATCAGATACGGGAATTTTTGATTTCGTTGGAATTGAATCCGTCGGTCACTTGCTGCTTGGAAGTATTGGTTACCTTGATGAAGATGGTTATAAAGGACTGCTGAAGCAAGTCCAAGACACGGTTAAAACGGTGCTGTAAAGTCAGTTTATGTTCTCTTAGAAACGTAAGACATTCTTTAAATGATGAGGTCAACCCGTATTTAGTGGTTGGCCTTTTCTTATAGTGCTTATATATCTCCAACATCCCAGTTCATAGATCTTTTGAATTTGTAATAGCATCTTGGGGCAGATATAACTGGACATTCAAGGGTGTGTTGAAGCATGACTCTATGATCTTTCGACGGTTTTGGAATGTCCCTCTACGATTAAGTACATGTAAACGTCAATAGGGTCCTCACGTTCAATTTTAAAACCAAACCGTTCATAAAGACGTCTGGCTGAGCTTCCTTGCAGAACATTTAAGGTTACATGTTTTCCTTTTACATGATTTTGTTCTAGCAGATTTTTTAATATTTGACTGCCGACTCCTTTACCTTGGTAACTGGGATGAATATAAAAATGCTCCAATAAATAACCGTCTAATCTCGGTTTAAAAGCTATGCAGCCCACAAAAGAAGAGTCTTCCTCAATGATCCAGGTATGGACAGAATCGAATGCATCACGAAAGCGTTGACGAACTTTCTCTTCATCAAACCTTCCTAATCTGGTTAAATCGTTCCGCAGTACAATCGCCCGTAAATTAGCAATGCTTTCAATATCCGAATTGTGGGATTGGCGAAGAGTAAACCGTTTCATCTTATGTAACAACTCCTTTACCGTAAACTGGCAAGAGGTGATCAAGCGTATTTTTTCTTATTCGACGCTGAGCTCATTAACCCTTGTATTAAAATTCACAAATATTTCATTGTTATTATCGTGGGCAATTCATTATAGTACATAGTATTAATAGTTAACTGTATGTATTATGTGTTTTGCGGAGGTTCACTATGAAAGATTATGAACTAAGAGACGAATTGAGAGAATCCGTTAACCGGATTTATGACATGGAATTATTCAGTAGCCTGACGGAGCTTGTTCAGGGGGAAAACCATGTGCTTCAATATTTAGTTCAGCATCGGGATGATGAAATTAATCCTTCCTTACTCAGCGATCATCTGCATGTATCCAGATCAAGAATTACGGCAGCGCTTACGGGATTAAGGAAAAAAGGCTATGTGACTATGGAAATGTCTGAGCATGACAGACGACGAATGTGTGTAAGGCTCACAGTAGATGGTGAATCCTTGATCAAACAGAAGCAACAGAGAATTGAAGGTTATTTTGAAGCGCTTGTAGTAGGTTTGGGTGAGAAGAATGTGAAGGAATTTATACGGTTAATTGAGCTTTCTTTGAGTATTATGAATGCGGGTTCTATTGAAAAATAACATAATGTGAGGGTGTACCGGGTGAGATATAAAATAATAGCAGACAGCTGCTGTGATTTAACGAGAGAGCTTAGAGAAGAGATGCAAGTTACTACGATTCCGTTAAATATGACGCTAGGAGATAAATGCTTCGTAGATGATGACACATTGGACTTGCCTCAGTTTATGGAAGAAATGAAAGCCTGTACAACCAAAATTGGATCCGCATCACCGTCACCTATGCTGTATAAGGAAGCCTTTCAAGGTGCGCATACTTCTTTTGCCATTACATTATCCAGCAACCTGTCCAGTTCTTATTCCAGTGCATTGGTAGGAAAAGATATGGCGGAAGAAGAGGGGGCGGATGTTCATGTATTTGATTCGAAAAGCGCTTCGGCTGGACAGCTCTTGTTAGCTCTAAAACTACGCAAGCTAATCGACGAGGGCTATCATAAAAGCGAAATTATTTCTTCCTTGGAGAGCTTTATCAGCAAGATGAAAACGTACTTTGTTTTAGAAAATCTGGATAATTTGGTTAAAAACGGACGGATGAATAAAATCACAGGAAAGATACTTTCACTCTTGCATATCAGGCCTATTTTAGGCTCGGATGGTGACGGGAATATCGCATTTTTTACTCAAGCACGCGGTCAGAATCAAATTATCGAAAAGCTGGCAGATACTATTGAAAAAAGTGGCCGGGCTACCGAAGGAGAAAGCATCGTCATTACTCACTGCAATAATCCTGGGCTGGCGGAAAAATTAATGAATGCGCTGAAGAAACGCTATCAATTTAAAGATATTCATATTGTGTCCACCAGAGGGATTAGTTCAATGTATGCCAATGACAAAGGGATCATTATGGCTTTTTAAAAATATTCAGGGTTTATCCTCGCTGTATGGATAAACCCTTTTTAGTACACTGAGACTTTGCGGGAGTTCAAGCCTATCTCAATTTTTTAATGAGGACAGAAGCGTTTATACTGGCTTGAGTTCCTCCGGCTTGTGTTTGCAGGGTAACAGCAGTAGTAGAGCTATGGTTTCGCAGAGTAAGGACGTCACCGCATGCCAGAGCGAGGATAGCTTGCCCTGTGTTCTGTTGTGTCCCGGCTCCTGAGCCGTATACAGTTCCCACAGCCAGTGCGCCATTAATAAAGATGGCGAATTGGTTAGGTTCCACACCGGACACCGAAAAGTGAACTTCATATTTTCCAGCATCGGATACAGCAATCTGTGTAGTTCCTGGAACATGAGCAATTCCAGGTGTAAGTATACCGTTCGTATCCAAAATGACATCCCCTTCAATCGGAACAACTTGGGGCTTCACATTATAAATATAACCGAACTGCGCTAAATCACCTATGGTTCCAGGATCCCCTTCAGGCCCTAAAGCGCTATGATTAATATTCACACTTACAAGTTGCTTTTTGACGATGATATCTTTTCCAACCCCTTTCCGTTTCGAGCGGACTTTTCTCTTTGGGGGCTTCTCCTCAAACTTTTTTTCTAACTTATCAAACCAGGCACGGACAAAAACATTTTTTTTACGGCCTTTTTTTCGTTTTAATTCAGGATGACCCAATACAAACACCTCCATATGGTTTGTTGTATACTACTCCATTCATCTAGAGGAGGCATGGATATCTGTCCTGTGATTCATAGGAAACGATCTATTTTGACTAAAAACGGGCTGCTGTACAAGGTGCATTCGTCTAGTATGTAAAAAAGCACCTTTGAATGTGCACTTGGATGACAACCAAGGAACAGACAAAGGCGCCAGTAGAGACGAGTCTCATGATGAAGCGGTTTGAAGCCGTTTTTTGCGCACATATAGGGCGTACAAGATGCCCCCAAGCAGGCACAGGATACAGGCGAAGCCTGCCAGCAACCACGCTGATGAGACTGCTCCACCACGATCCATGCTATTTCCGAGCCATAAAGGCAGCAGAGCTCCCCCAACTCCACCTGCGCCGATAAGCAGGCTAGTGGTAGATTCTTCTGTACCCGGCATCATTTTGCTGGCAAAAACAAGTGCGATGGAGAAGATGCCGGACATGCCCAGCCCCAGCAGTACAATAAGGATAAAGGCGCCTTCAGTCCCTTTGATCAGCGGGAACACGCACAGCAGCACGGTCGCTGCCAGTGAGCTCAGGGCGACAAAGACACCGTAGCCGTATCGATCGGCAATGTAGCCTGTGAATAACCGGCCAGTAGCCATTGCTAACCAGAAGCAGGTGACACTAAGTGCTGCTTCGGCTTGTGTGAGACCCAGCCGTTCGATGAACATGGAGGGCAGGAAATTAGCCAGGCTCATCTCTGTCCCTACATAGATAAAGAAAAAGACGATAAATAGTGCAAGTAGCTTCCAATTGCCTATAGGGCTACCCTTAGAAGCCTCCACCGTGGGGGATTTGGGTGAGTTAGTGGAACGCGTATGGTTGTCACCTTGGTGTTCCTGTTGGTCTAATACAGCGTCCAGCGTGCCGAAGGACCCGCGCAGCCAAGCTATAACGGTGACGGCTGCAAACATGGAAATGATGGGAAAGGCCAATCGCCACCAACCGAGTGCAATGAGCTGGCTGGCGATAGCGGGCATAGCCAAAGCGCCAATCCCAAAAAAGACTTCCAGACGGCTCATAGCCGCGCCCGTTCCTTGAGTAATACCGCTGATAATAATAGTGCCAATGAGTGTTTCTACCATACCGAAGCCAAACCCGGCTGCTGCCCCGACGGCATATAGCCAACCCCAAGACGGCAGCAATGAGTACAGCACTTCCGCCGCGCATAGCAGGAGCAGGGCGAATACCAGACTTCGGCGTTTGCCGAAACTCCGGGCAAGCCACGGCGACAGCAGGACTCCAGCCAGAAAACCGGAAAATTGAGCGAAGATTAGACTTCCGCCATCCGTATAGTTTCTACCGTAATGCTCTAACAACACAGGCAGTAGGGAGCCTACAACCACGTGTGCCAGGCCGATTAAAAAATAAGATAAGCTGCCGATCCATAGCAGTCGTTTCATGATGAACTCCTTTGATACCTAGATTTGACTCATGCGGCAAGCTAAACTGCATGAGTCAAATCTGAGTGATTATGATAGCTCCAGTACTTGAAAGCCGTAGCCTTCAATAGAAATTTCTCCTTCCAGGTATTTACCGCTGATCAGCTCATTCCCTTTCTGATCATCCAGATGATATTGCTGCGTCTGGGCGTTATGGTTCAGAACGCATAGATATGATTTTCCATTTTTGGTCCGTACAGTGGCTTCTACACCCGCAGGAGCGCGCAGCAGGGATGGAATCCCTTTTTGCTCACAAATGTAGCCCAGCAGGCCATCAAGGAAAGCTTCTTCAGGGTCTGAAGCAACGTACCATGCCTCACCTTGACCGAAACGATTGCGTGTCAGCACTGGCATGCCCTGATAGAAATCATCGCCGTATTCGGCCAGTACTTCGGCGCCTTCGCTATGTAACAAGTCACAGAGTAGACCGCATTTATATTCACTTTGTAATACGCCCACCTTTTCTTTCAATACAATGCGATTGTGTGATTCCGGCAGAAGCGCGTCAATTTCTTCCACCCAGATCCCGAGCAAGTTACGCAGTTTACCAGGATATCCTCCGGTTGTGACCAGATCGTTTTCATTTACAATGCCACTGAAAAAGGTCGTTACGAAGGTGCCGCCATGCTCTGTGAATTGTTCCAGCTTCTCGGCGGTACCCGGCTTGACCATGTAGAGTACAGGCGCGATAATGAGATCATATTTCTGGAAATCTGCATCAACAGAAACCAGGTCTACCTGTACATTCCGCCGGAAGAGGGGAGCATAATACTTGTGTACCTGATCCATATATTTCAAGGCAACAGAAGGGCCGCTTGATTTTTCCAAAGCCCACCAATTATCCCAATCGAATAAAATGGCTACTTTGGCATTAACGGTCGCGTCAAGTAGTGTGTTGCCTAATGCGCCAAGCTCACTGCCAAGCTGTGCCACCTCGCGAAATACACGTGTGTTCTCATGCCCGGCATGCTCAATGACGGCCCCGTGGAATTTCTCACAAGCGCCGATCGAGCGGCGAAGCTGGAAGAACATGACCGTGTCCGCGCCATGCGCGACTGCCTGATAACTCCATAACCGCATAACGCCGGGCCGTTTAAGCGAATTATACGCCTGCCAGTTCTGCTGGCTCGGTGTTTGCTCCATCAGCATAAAGGGTTGCCCATCCTTCAAGCCGCGCATCAGATCGTGCGCCATCGCCGTATAGCTTATCGGAGTATTGGCCCCGGGATAGCTGTCCCAAGATACAATATCCATGTACTTAGCCCATTTAAAATAGTCCAGTTGCTTAAAAAAGCCCATCAGATTGGTTGTTACCACGGCATCGGGAACATGTTTTTTAATCGCGTTATATTCCAATAGGTAGCAATCCAGCATACTGTCTGAATTGAAGCGCGCATAATCGAGGGATATGCCCTGAAAGCAGGAGTGATTTTCTCCCCAATGCTCGCTCAGGTTATTTGGCGGTACAATTTCATCCCAATCATAGAAGGTGTGACCCCAGAAGGAAGTATTCCACACCCGGTTTAGCTCTTCCAGTGATCCGTATTTTTGCTTGAGCCACACCCGGAATGCGGCCGCGCAGTTATCACAATAGCAATCCCCGCCGTACTCATTGGACACGTGCCACACGAGGATCGCGGGATGGTTTTTGTATCGTTCTGCAATTCGGTCAGCCATCTGCTCCGCGTATTTTCGATACGTTGGACTGTTCGGACAGGAGTTGTGGCGGCCACCGAATTTCCGCTTCCGTCCGTCAGCGTCTACCCGGAGAACGTCGGGGTAGCGGGTAGCCATCCAAGCAGGGTGCGCTGCCGTGCTAGTAGCTAGACAAACGAAGATATCGCTTTCATAAAGACTGTCAATCAATTGATCCAGCCATTCAAAATGATATGTGATTTCGTCGGACTGAATTTTAGCCCATGAGAATACGTTGACCGTGGCGATATCAATCCCTGCTTGCCTGAACATCCGTAAATCTTCCTGATGCGTGGCCTCATCCCATTGCTCAGGATTATAATCTCCACCGTAAAATACTTTAGGAAGTTTGCTGCTTATCATGCCAATCACCTCTGTATATAAGAATAATTCTATCTTATAATACAAATAACTGCTTTTAAATATAATAAAATGAACATGTATATAACAATATGGATCTACATGAAGAATACATACCCGCATACGCCGGAGGTGCTTTTTATGATTTTAACTCCCCATCATTTAAGATTTTTCCTGACTACACGTGAGCACTCTTTACCCCTTTTTATTGAAAGTATCGGATTTAACAGCAGGCAGGAGGATGTGTCCCGTCCAGAGGGTTATCCGTGCTTTCACTGGATTCAGACGGTGTCTGGTGAAGGGATGTTTACATTTAAAGGGGGGACCTTCCGTCTGGGAGAGCAGTCCGGGGTTCTGTTGCTGCCCGGGGAATCCCATGCATACAGACGGGCGACCAAGGTATGGCGAACGTTATACATTACATTTGACGGCCCCATCGCCGCTGCTGTATTGACTGCACTGGGATTGAAGCATACGCGTGGGTATCATTGGGACCCGGATAGCGAGCTGCACAGCTTTGGGGAAACTATGCTCCATTCCATGGTTAGTGAACGTGATTTGTCTGGATTAGATGCTTCGGCCAATATGTATCGTTTTCTGACTCTACTGCGTAAACATGGACAACATAGCTCGATGCCTTCCCTATCCCATAATGTGGAACGTTTAACCCCTGTACTGGCCTTTATGGAGCAAAATTATGCCAGTCCAGATGTGGGCCTAGGTGATATGGCAGTTATGATGAATGTCAGCTCCCGTCATTTAAATACATTATTTAAGCAAGCGTTTGGTGTGACTTCTTATGCTTATCTGATTGTAATTCGGCTGCGGAAGGCCAAGGAAATGATGACGGAATATCCGCAATTAACAGTAAAGGAGATTTCGGAGCGAGTAGGATTCCGAGATGCCAGTCATTTTGTGGCAACTTTCCGCCGAGCTGAAGGAATTACCCCGGAAAGGTTCAAATTACTGTATACATAAGGGTATTTTATCGAAATACTCTTTCTTACTCGGGAATGCTCTTTTTAGGGAGCATTCCTTATTGTTTTTTTCAGGATGAGGGAGTATAAAATAATAGTTCATTTGTTTCATCAAACTGATGTGCAGGTGACATAATAAACATAAGATCCATAGTTCTTTTGCAAAACCCTCATCCAAAGAAGGAGTCAACGAAATGCTGAGTAAAGTCAAAAGATTATTAATCGGTCGTCCGCGAAAGTCGACGGCCCTTGAAGATGAGAAACTGAATAAGCTCAAGGCACTGGCCATTCTGTCCTCAGATGCCTTGTCCTCTGTAGCTTACGGAACGGAGCAAATTCTGCTGGTTTTAATTACAGCTGGCTTCGCTGCCCTATGGTATTCCATTCCTATATCCATTGCGGTATTGGGTTTGCTGATCATTCTGATCCTGTCCTATAGACAGACCATATTTTCCTATCCTGGTGGTGGCGGAGCGTACATTGTTGCACAGGACAATTTGGGAAAGAGTCCGAGTCTGATTGCAGGTGGTTCTTTGCTGGTCGATTATATTCTGACGGTAGCAGTTAGCTCATCAGCAGGTACAGATGCCATTACATCTGCGTTCCCGTCGTTACATGATCATCGGATCGCCATTGCTCTGATTATGATTATCTTTTTGACTATTATGAACTTGCGCGGGGTGACAGAATCTGCCTCGGTGCTGGCTGTACCGATTTACTTATTTGTTGTTGCTATTTTTGTTTTGATTATTAGCGGTATCATTCATTACGTGGCAGGGGGAGCTCATGCTGCAGCACCGCAATTTGGAGCTACGGTATCCAACGTCAGCCTGTTCCTGCTACTGAAGGCGTTCAGCTCGGGTTGCTCGGCGTTAACTGGGGTAGAGGCTGTCTCGAATGCCATTCCGAACTTCCGCAAGCCAGCTGCCAAAAATGCAGCAACTACACTAATGATGATGGGTTTGATTCTCGGGTGTATGTTTATCGGAATTAGTTTGCTGGCTTATTGGTACGGTGTTCGTCCTAATCCGCATGAAACGGTCATTTCGCAAATTGCGAACGCCACTTTCGGGCGCGGTGTGATGTATTACATCATTCAGGGCGTAACGGCGCTCATCTTGTTTTTGGCGGCGAATACAGCCTATTCGGCCTTTCCATTGCTTGCTTTTATGCTTGCGAAGGACAAATACATGCCGCACATGTTCATGGTTCGTGGAGATCGGCTTGGATACTCTAATGGTATCCTGTTTCTGAGTATCTTCTCGGCATTGCTGGTTATCGTATTTGGCGGCAACACAGAAAATCTGATCCCGCTTTATGCCGTAGGGGTATTTATTCCGTTCACGCTCTCGCAACTTGGCATGATGATTCGCTGGATCAAGCTCAAACCGCCAGGCTGGATCGTCAAACTTGCTATTAATACGGTTGGGATGCTGACCACGCTGTCGATTACGCTCATCTTTATTTTCACCAAATTTAGCCAGGTGTGGGTAATCTTTATCTTTCTGCCTTTGGTTCTGTATTTCTTTATGAAGATCAACAGGCATTACAAAAATACGGCTGAACAACTGCGCATTGATATTACCAAGGATAAACCTATGGTGAAAGGCAATACGATTATTATTCCGGTGGCAGGTATTACGCGAGTCGTTATGAATACGATCAGCTATGCCAAAACCTTGTCGGATAATGTGGTTGCCGTATATGTGGGTGTGGATGATGAGGCGATTCAAAAAATGGAACAGAAGTGGGAAGAGTGGGACGTGGGCATACGTTTAGTAGTGCTGAGATCCCGTTATCGCAGCATCATTAATCCGCTCCGCAAGTTCATCGATACAGTAGAGTGGAAAAAAGCAGACGAGGACCATATCACTGTTCTCATTCCACAATTCATCACCAAGCACTGGTGGGAAAATATTCTACACAATCAGACCAGCTTACTGATGAGAGCTTATTTGATTAATTACAAAGACGTGATCGTAACGACCGTACCTTTTCATTTAAACAAATGAGGATTTTGCAAAAATCCCATAAGCGACTTCCGATGAACAGGATATAGATCGAAATGCTTTAGTTCATCTATATCTTGCACTTCGGAGCGACTGGAATCGAATTTTGCAAAATCCTGAAATAAAGTCACTGCCAATTAGCCCAACTCATTTGCGTGAACTGACTATAGCAAGGACAAAATGAACATCTTTTGGCCGCATTTCTTTGCGGTCGGAGGGTGTTTTTTTTTGCATAACGGAGATATTTACTTTGGTGATACATTTTGTGTATTATAGATACGAAATGTATCATTCGAGACTGTTATGGAGGGATACGATGCCCGAAGCCAAGGGGAAAATGGAAGATGACAAGCTGCAATTTGTAGATACGCTGAGGGCGCTGGCTATTATTGGAGTTTTACTTGTGCATGTCAGCCAGCATGTAGACGGATTAAACGGATGGTTGCAAAAAGGCTTGAGTATAGGAGCTAAAGGAGTCGCTTTATTTTATATGGCCAGCGCTTTTACACTATTTCTGTCCTTGAGCAGACGTTCAGGTGACAAGAGGGAAAGAACTTCAGCTTACCTGTTGCGTCGTTTTTTTCGAATTGCTCCTTTGTATTACGTGATGTTAGGAATCTATTTGGTTGTGAACGGGACAGGTCCACGATTTTGGCTTGGAGATCAGGAGGGAGTCACTGCCACCAATATCACTGCTCATTTCCTGTTTTTGAATGGTCTGAATCCGTACTGGATCAACAGCATTATTGGTGTGGAATGGTCCATTGCGGTGGAATGTATGTTTTATCTGTTTATCCCCCTATTATTTAAGCTGATCCGATCAGTCCGCCATGCGACCTGGTTTGTTGTGATGGCACTTGTGGTAAGCTTCGGGCTAAATACGGTATTTGTTCAATATCCATGGATTAATGATCACTCTTTATGGGGGCACTATCTGTATTTATGGTTTCCGAATCAATTGCCTGTCTTTGGGCTAGGTATATTGTTGTTTTTCATTTGGAAAGACGAGCGGCATTGGAAAAGTATAGACCGGGTCAGTGGAGGTTGGCTGCTGGTTTCTGTGCTATTTGCGTTTTTTGGAGGCATGACCGATTATCTCATGGGTGTCGGGTTGCTGCTGGGAGCGTATGCTTTGTATCACTGGCAGCCGATCTGGCTGCTTAATCGGGTGTGGTCATGGATCGGCCGCCTTAGCTACAGCATGTATTTGACGCATATGCTGGTTCTGGGACTAATCGTACAGGTTAAACTACCTTTTGCTCCCCTAGTCAGCCTCACACTTATGTTTATCATGACGTTGCTATTCACCATCGGACTATCCTGGTTTACCTACTCGTGGATTGAACAGCCCGGCATCCGTTGGGGGAAAAAGCTTATATCACGTATGAAGCCTGTGCACAAGCAGGGAGATTCGGTCAAAGAAAGTGTTGCCTAAGCTGCAACTTGAAGCAGCATCCGATAACATTTGGTTGAAGTGCTTGAATAAATCTATGAAATAATTGAAAAGACCTCTTGAAAAGTAGCTCCCAGCCCTTTATATTCGATGTACATCCAAGTTTTTGAATACACCGATGAGGTTTGTTGGAATTGTAAAGGAGATGCACGCATGCTTTTGAAGCCAATCGGCTTTTTGCTTTTCTCCACGCTTGAGGGAGTAGCTGTTTTTGCGCTGATTTTGAGTATTTTTAAAGTTAAAATGACCCCTTATCTATGGCAGGCCATTTTTGTTAACCTGATTATGAATTTGCAAAGTTATATGCTCCGAGAGGAGTTTTCCTTTTCGTATTTGGTGCCCGTCGTTAATATGCTGCTTTTTATTTTTTTACTTGCTACGGTCGTGAAGATTCCGATTGTGTGGTCCGGTATTATGACGGTTACAGGTTATTTTGCATATGCCGTTGTTCAGTCGGTATTCCTAAAAGTCATGTTCGGCAACCTTCCGGTTTCTGAGCTGCAGGATGGGTCCTTGAAGGGCTATCTGCTACAAGTGGTAAGCGCGGCAGTAGGACTGCTTATTTCATTGATGTTGTATCGAAAAGGGATCGGCTTTTCCCCTAATTTCAAGAAGCTAAAGTTCAAAGAGGAATATGGAATTGTCATCACGCTGATTATCCTGTCGCTCATTTCAACTTCTATTGTGCTCTACTATAACGAGGTATGGTTAAATATGATATTTTTTGCACTGGTTTCGGGATTTTTCATCTATTATGCAATCGGAAAGGAATACCGGGATGATTGAAGCGATGGCTTTCAAACTTGCTAACCAGATCAAACGTACTGTGCCTGATCATCCGGCCTCTGTCGCGGTACTTAAATACGCACTTGCTCTCATTCTGAATGCGTCCATGATCATCGTGTTAACACTATTCGCCTCAATCTTCACGGGGCGGATGGCAGAGGCTCTAATGATTCTCGTCGCTTTCGCCCTGCTGCGCCAAATATCAGGAGGCATTCATTTGAAAACGGGCATGGCATGTGTGTTGGTGACCTCAGCAGCTTTTACTTACATATCCTGCATGGCCTTAAATAGTTGGTGGACAAACCTGTTTACCGGAATAGCTCTCATTCTCGTTTTATGTTTTGCCCCGTCCAGAATTGAAAAGCAGTCGCGCATTCCAGTACAATTTTATCCCCTCTTGCGACTGTTATCCTCCTTGCTTGTATGTACTAATTTTGTAATCGGTTCCTCTGTAGTGGCTATTGCTTTTTTGGTCCAAAGCCTAACATTGATCCGGGGAAGGAGGTGAGTGGAATGATGAGGAAAATGGTATATGGATTAGCTACATCGTTGTCTATGTTTGCAACATTTGCTGTATCAGTGGCGAGTTACGTGTATGTTTATCAAGGGGATACACCCGAGGAACTGCTGAAATAAACAAAATACTGAAATAGAAAAATGATACATAGAGCTGCTATTAAGCAGCTTCTTTTTATGCAAAAAAAATCAGGCGCTCCATTAAAGAGCGCCCGAATGGGAGAGGAGAAACCGGACGAAGAGCTTATGGGGAAACGTAAGTCTTCTCCGCGGTTGTCTACGACATTGGTTGAATGCCGATATCCTAAGGATGCCCAGGGAATGGTTTTTTATACCTGCCTCATCCTAAGTTTTTCAAACGGCGGTGCATGTGGTACGATAGCGTCATAATCTTATATGGTTATGAACACATATAGAAAATAGGTGAGTTTCAGCGTGAGAGTGGTATCGGGTAGTGCCAAAGGAAGGCCGTTAAAGGCAGTTCCCGGCACAGGGACGCGGCCGACCACGGATAAGGTCAAGGAAGCGCTATTTAGCATGATAGGTCCTTATTTTGATGGGGGAGTCGCACTTGATCTGTTTGCTGGCAGTGGTGGCCTGGGTATAGAGGCGCTTAGCCGGGGAATGGACAAGGCTGTTTTTATTGATATGGAATCCAAAAGCATTGATGTCATTAAAGAAAATTTGCGAAAAACTGGATTGGAAGGACAGGCTGAAGTGTTCCGCAATGATGCCGGACGAGCGCTCAAGGTGCTGGCAAAACGTGGAGCTCTTTTTGATGCTGTTTTTCTGGACCCACCCTATCGTCTCAAACACGGAGATGAATTAATGAGCCGTATGGCTGAGTTGAACTTGCTTCGTTCAGATGCAATCATCGTGCTGGAGTATGAATCGGGACATGAATATCCGGAAAGCTTCGGGCCGTTCGAACAGGTCAGAAAAGCAGTTTATGGTGAAACGGCGTTATCTATTTATCATTTTGCAGCCGATGTTTTGTCGGATGTCGTAGAACATACAGAAGCCGGAGGGGTCAAATTCGGCATCAGCGAATCAGACGGGGAGGACCATCATGATTGAGCACAAACCACGTATTGCTGTATATCCGGGAACTTTTGATCCCGTGACGATGGGGCATCAGGATATTATTCAAAGAGCAGCCAGACAGTTTGATCTATTGATTGTCGCGGTTCTTAACAATATTAGTAAAAATCCGCTGTTTTCACTTGAGGAACGAATGGAGTTACTGCGAACGGTAACTCGCGATATCCCGAACGTTGAAGTGGACAGCTTCCGTGATCTGACAGCTAATTATGTACGTCAAAAAGGGGCCCAGGTTATTGTCAGAGGAATTCGGTCGGTGACTGATTTTGAATATGAGCTACAATTAGCCTCTACAAATCATAAGCTGAACCCGGATGCGGAAACGATCTTTATGATGACCAATCCAGCTTATTCATATCTGAGTTCCAGTATGGTGAAGGAAATTGCGCATTTTGATGGCAAGGTTGTAGATCTGGTGGCACCGGAGGTGGAAGACGCACTGCGTGCGAAGGTCAACGCGAATCGTGGCGGCTCCACCATGAAGTCATAAAGGAAAAGGCCAGCAGGGTAACTATAATTGTACCTAGCAGTGCAATGGACAGTACGGTTAGTTGCCAGGGGTACATAGATGTTCCTTCAATTTGTGTTAATAAGCCGCTGGCTTCGGCCATGACAGGATGCGTGGCGGATTCATTTACGTTTTCCGCAAAAGAAGACACAGAACTGCGACTGACGTAAGCGGGAGTTGTATTGCTGAAGATGCGGCTAAGCGGGACCCATGTCGCCAAGGTAAGTCCAAAAGCAATGATCCCATGGAGCACTCGTGACAGGGTGAAGGTGATGCCCTTGTCGGAAGGCCTGGTGACGGCGGTAATTTGAAGCCAGCCGCACAGGCCACCCCAGCCCAACACAGCACTAATCAGGGCTGCTTGTGTACGGAGATCAAAGGGCAGACGGCTGATTTCATAGGAACCCAGATGGATTTCCATCCAGGCAGGCCATATGAAAGAAAGCGATCCTTGGCCTGTATATATGGACAGCAGTCGAATCAGTACGGAAAAGAAAATAATGAATCCACCTGTCACCATCAGCGTCTGTACAGCATGGGATACGGTTTCGCCCAACAGTTTTCCGAAACTGCGGCCGTCCCGTTCTCTGGCAGAGCGGGTAGCTTCCCATGCGGATCGGATCAGGGAGGGAGAAGTACGGGAAACTGAGGTGCGCCGGAGGGCAGCTGGCGTTTCCCGTTTTTGCAATTCTTTGGACGGTACAGGTAGTCTGGCTGTGATCCAGCCTGCCAGCAGCCCGGAAATCCAGTGAACGGCAAGTAACATCACACCTGCGGCAGCATTGTGCAGTAGCCCTGTCCCGATGACGAGCAGGATGGTAATCGGATTGCAGAAATGAGCGATAGCGGTTAGACGTCGAAGCTGAAACGCGGTCATATCCTCCTGTTGTGCCCATTGGCGCACTGCTTCCGCAGCAGCCGGGAATCCTGCGGTCAGGCCGAGGGCCAACACCCAGCCGCTTCGCCCGGGTAGACGGAACCAGAATCGCATAAACGGCTCCAGCAGGACACCTAGTCCATGTACTAGACCAAAGGCGATGAGCATTTCGGACAGCATCAAAAAAGGCAACATGGCCGGGAAAATAATACTCCACCATAGCTTAAGGCCTTGAGTAGAGGCTTGAAATACTTTTTCTGGTGAGGCGACAACAGCCAGTACAAGTAAAATGGCTCCAAGGCCAAGCAGTACGGTTGTCCAATAAGGAGCGGAATGGGCTTCCTTTTGCATCAAAGAATTCACCTCTCATAAATATACTAAGGAGAGTCGGATGCTGTCTCCAGCGTTTATTCACGTTCGTTGTCTTGGGATAGGTTGTTCGTATACGTTGTCGTAAACAATGTATGCTTTTTCGGAAGGCTTGAGAACAGGTGGCGTAGAGGCACTTGGGTAAGATAGGAGAAGTTAGGCTGCAAGGGGGAGAAGCAATGAAACGAATAAACCGGAAAAGAGCTTTTTTTACAACCGGTTATGTCTTAATGCTGGCTGCAATGGTCTATGTGCTGGTCTATATGCCAACCCCTTATCTGATCTATGGACCAGGTGGGGCAAACGAGATCAAACCGATGGTTAGAGTCCAGGAGGGTGACAGCATCGAACGGGGGACTTTTATGATGACGACGGTATCGGCGCGTTATGCCAATGTTATCATGTTGGGCCTGTCCAAGTTGGACCGCAATTCGGAGATTCAACGCAAAGAGGATCGTCTGCATGGAAGAAGTGAAGACGAATATGCGGCAGAGCAGGTATGGTATATGGGGGATTCCCAATCTTCCGCAATGGAGGCTGCATACACCCGTGCCCATGTCCCCTATCGGATTGTGCCAGATTACGTGTATGTATTTAAGGTCCCGGGCTCGAACAGCGTGTTCAAGCCTGGAGATGAAATATTGGAGCTGAACGGAGTGAGGGTGACCGATAATCGTTCCATTCGGAAGGCTTTGGAGGACGAAAAACCGGGAACAATGGCTAAAGTGAAGCTAAAGCGTGATGGAAAGTTGCTGACCGTGCAAGCTCCCTTAACGACCATCAAGGACAGTGAGACGGGCAAGCAACGTTCTGGATTTGGCGTCAGTATTGCCACGGTACAGAAGGTACAGCCGAAGGATGGACGTAAAACGATTCATTTTACATCTACGGATGTTGGCGGTCCTTCGGCAGGTTTGATGTTTACCATGGAAATCTATAACCAACTGACACCAGGTGATCTGAGTAAGGGATATCGTACAGCCGGTACGGGTACTATTGATAAGGACGGTCAGGTTGGAGCGATTGGTGGTGCAAAGTATAAAATAGTTGCTGCTGACCGTCAGGATGCGGATTTGTTTTTCGTCCCTGCAGATAATTATAAAGAGGCGAAGGCCAAAGCTGAGCAAATTGGAACCCGGATGAAGCTTGTTCCGGTTCGCAAGCTTGGCGATGCGCTGAATTATATGGAAAAGCTGCCCATCAAACCATAATGGGCGGTCGCAAGTAATCAGCATACATGTCGCGGATGGCGGGACGTGGCATCCCGGCTGCGTGTATGGCGGCTGCGGCTGTATCCCAGTCCAGCTGAGGATGTGATCCGGCAGACAGCTTGACCCATACCGGAAGGGTGGCTGTCTGCTTCATACGTGCCAGCAGCTCGCGTCCAGCCCTGTTAAAGCCGAGCACGCGGATATAGCCAGGACCTTTCGCCAGCTCAGCAGGAGTCATATCGGTTTTGGCATGATTCAGCAAAATATGTGTACACATCCGCTGAAGCTTCGTACGAGTATAGCGCCTTGTCTTGATAGCGGCGAGCAGGGCCTCCACAGAAGGCTGGGGGAGCGTGTACAGCGATTGTCGCAGACGATGCTCCAGCCCTTCGGTGACCTCGTGCAGCTCCGCCAGCTGCTGCGGGCTACGTGTGATCAGGGCGTTCAGCAGCGGCTGGCTGAACGCTTCCCAATGCAGCGGCGCGCGTTCGGTTTGCCACTCGCGCCGCAAAATCTCCAGTGTCGCCGTAGGTATGTATGGCGACGCTGCCACCGGCCCGCCGTCCAGCAGCAGACGGCGGATGGCCGTGGCGCTGGCGATGACTCCGTCCGCAGGGGCCACGGCTTCATGGTAGCCCGATCCCGTACGGGCTACCGTGAAGGGCTTGATTGTGCTGCCCAGCCTTTCCAGCGCAATCAAGTAATGCAGCCCCAACGTATTGTTGGGTTGCTGCATGAGGGCGGCGAGCGCAGCGCCGTCCTCTCCTTCGGCCGCCAGCGCGGCTGCGGCTCCCGCGTAGGCAGCGGGATAGCTCGCGCCGCTGCTTAGGCGCTGCGCGATGCCGGCCTTGAGCTCGGCCGGCTCTGCCGCCAGCACGCGGGCCAGCGCGCGCAGCGGGGCGATGTCTCCGCTCTCGCTACCGAAGCAGAGCGCATCGACGATGCCCGTCGCATGGAGCAGGGCGACCGCTCCGCGGGCAAACCATTCTGCAGGCTGGACGGCATAGGCCACAGGCAGCTCCAGAACCAGGTCCACACCCATGGCGAGTGCCATTTCGGTGCGGGACCATTTGTCTGTAATCGCGGGTTCACCCCGCTGAAGGAAAGGACCACTCATCACAGCCACTGTGCGCTGTGCACCAGTGATGCGAAGAGACTCCTCCCAGTGATGGACATGTCCGTTATGCAGAGGATTGTACTCTACAATCATACCGAGTGTTTTCAAGACCGTATGTCGGCTCCTTTCTTAAAGTAACTTATTGGGTAACTATTTTGATAATAATGGTTAAGTACCCGTGAATGATTGTTTTCAGGGCAGCTATACTGTTTTTCATCGTCGGCATGAACAAGACCATTGAGACCTGGACGAAAAAGCTTTATACTCGCATTATTGTACACGAAGAGTGGCGGGGGTACGAATACTCATCGGTACATGTTTAGCACAATGCATTTTTGCTTCTGCATAAAACTTGTCGAACCATTGGAAAACCAGTGGATTTGTGAGTGGTGTAAAGTGAAAGGTGTTGACAAACGACTCGATCAGTCGGTATAATAATTTTTGTTTGTTTGGAGTGATAGTGATGCAACTATTTTTTCGAAAAGTAGCAACAAGTGACGGTCCTTTTCCTATCCGTGAATCTCTTAATGTGAGTGAATTGGTGGATGATCGTGCTGATGTTACGGCCGTTTCCCCGCTGGAGACCGACTTGGTCGCCGTTAGTCTGGGTCAAGGCTTGATGAGCGTGGAAGGCACGTTGACCGCAGGTCTGGACATGCTGTGTTCACGCTGTTTAAGCCCGATGCACGAGGATTTAAAGATTGAATTCCGTGAACGGTTCAAGCAAACCTCTTCGAGTGTTGAAGAGGAGGATGAAGATGGCGATTTTATCGCAGTGACGGAGGACTCCTTCGACATTGCACCGTATTGTGAAGAACTGTTTGTACTGCATGTGCCGTTTGCGCCTTTGTGCAGTGAGGATTGTCAGGGAATCGCACCAAAGACCGGACAAAACTGGAGTATTGGCTCCGATGACAGTAACGATGGTGATACGGAAAAGATTGATCCGCGTCTGGCAGGGCTTAAGGATTTTTTTAAATGAGAATTGAGTTCAATTCTGAAAAATCATCATCCGCTTGTGCCGGAGAGTTACTGAACCGATGCGTGGATGTTGCAGGCTTGATTCACCGGCTGTAAGATAATTGCTTCTGGCATTTTCTTTCAGTCTTGAATGAGATAAGAAGTCATACCCGCTATGCGGGGGTGATCTGGTTAAGGAGGTGGGAATAATGGCAGTACCTCAACGGAGAACATCCAAAACTCGTCGCGACAAACGTCGTACTCACTTTAAACTGGCAGTACCAGGTATGGTGAAATGCTCCGAATGCGGCGAATTGAAACTTGCTCACCATGTGTGCAAAGTTTGCGGAACGTACAAAGCTAGAGAGATCATCTCTCAATAATGTCCGATAAGCGGATTCTTTGGAATCTTCGCAGGAAGAGTAGCGCTTCACTTCAGTGAGGCGCTACTTTTTTTTGTCTGCATGCTTCCTTTTTACGTCAGCATGCTATATACTGTTTTAGTACCAGGTTCTAAGAAAGAAGGGCCGAAGAGGTTCCTTTATACATACAAGAAGACAAATCGGCTTGAAGTTTCGCCGTTAGAAAGTGAAGTAAAGTAACCCGAACTGTCGTCTGAACGACAGTTTATTGTAGGGAAAGGAGGCGTCACTGACATCGAACGTTTGCCGAAGAGACAGAGACAGCAGCGGCTGACTCAATTAATTGATGATAATCCGTTCGTAACGGATCAGGAATTGACAAGACAGCTGAAGGTAAGTATTCAGACTATTCGGCTGGACCGGATGGAACTGGGAATCCCAGAATTGCGGGAACGGCTAAAGCTGATGGCTGAGCGCTCCTACGACCAGGTTCGTTCCTTGCCTTTGCATGAAGTGATCGGGGATATCGTTGATCTACAGTTGGATCGAAGCGGTATTTCGATTTTTGAGATTAAAGAGGAACATATTTTTTCGCGTACTGGCATTGCGCGGGGGCATTATGTATTTGCTCAGGCCAATTCATTGGCCGTTGCCGTGATTAATGATGAGATAGCATTGACTGCATCAGCGGATATACGCTTTGTCCGCCCGGTTCATTTAGGTGAGAAGTGCATTGCCAAGGCATATGTACGCTCAAATCCAGAACAAAAAGGGAAGGCTAAAGTGGAAGTCTTTGCCTACGTAGGAGAAGAAATGGTGTTCCAAGGCAACTTTGTCATTTATCGCTCCACGGAGGAAGAGTATAGCGAAGGAGGAAGTCAGCATGCGGATCGCCATTGATGCCATGGGGGGAGATAATGCTCCTGAGGCGACAGTAGAGGGCGCGCTATCTGCGGCAGCGGAATGGAAGGATACGGACATTACGCTGGTTGGTGACCTGGAACGAATTGAATCGGTTCTGAACGGTAGGGCGTTGCCGACGAACCTCAGCATTCGCCATGCATCCGAAATGATAGATGCGCAGGACGAGCCTGTAAAGGCAGTGCGCCGTAAAAAGGATGCCTCGATGGTCGTAGCTGGTCGAATGGTCAGAGAAGGCGAAGCGGATGCCATGATATCCGCAGGTAATACAGGCGCGCTAATGACCACAGGGTTGCTGGTGGTTGGAAGAATGGAGGGCATTGAACGTCCGGCTCTCGCGCCGATGATACCAACGATAGATGATCAGGGTATTCTAGCGCTGGACCTGGGAGCCAATATGGATGCCAAGCCTGAGCATCTTGCCCAGTATGCACTGATGGGGAGCTTGTATCGTCAGAAAGTTCACGGTGTGTCTTCTCCAAGGGTGGGTCTGCTGAATGTGGGGACCGAAGCTGGGAAGGGCAATGAACTGACGAAGTTGGCATATCCACTTATTGAGCAGTTACCTGTCAATTTTGTGGGTAATGTTGAATCGAGAGATGTGTTAACCGGGAATTGCGATGTACTGGTGTGCGATGGATTTGCTGGAAATATCATGCTAAAATCGCTAGAGGGTACAGCCGGAGCCATATTTTCTCTCTTAAAAGAGCAATTCACCAAATCCTTGAAGACCAAGCTTGCGGCAGCCTTGATTATGCCTGAGCTTCGCAGTCTGAAAGGTAAATTGGATTATAAAGAGCATGGCGGGGCTCCTTTGCTGGGTTTGAGTGGACTCGTCCTGAAAAGTCACGGTTCGTCTGACGGCGTTGCCGTCAAAAATGCGGTAAGGCAGGCTCGTACGGCCTTGCAAAACCGGTTGGTGGAAAGTATATCCAAGGAAATCAGCAGGAAGTGAGTGACGATATGAATAAATTACGGCCGGTTGGTGTTATCGGAACAGGGAAATACGTACCTGAGAAAATTCTGACCAATAAAGATTTGGAAGCAATCGTAGAAACAAGTGATGAATGGATTGTCAGCCGTACAGGGATTCAGGAGCGCCATATTGCGGCTCCAGAGCAGGCTACATCTGATTTAGCTTATGAAGCAGCAATTAAGGCGTTGGAGTCCGCGGGTATGACGGCACAGGATCTGGATTTAATTATTGTAGCTACGGTTACACCGGATATGGCGTTTCCGTCAACTGCCTGCATTCTTCAGGACAAATTGGGAGCCAAAGGCGCAGCAGCTTTCGATTTGTCTGCGGCATGCTCGGGTTTTGTATACGGACTGGCTACGGCAACGAGCTTCATTAAGACAGGTATCTATAATAATGCATTAATCATTGGGGCAGACTGTCTTTCTCGGATTACAGATTATACCGACCGCAATACCTGTGTTCTATTCGGAGATGGTGCAGGAGCTGTAGTGATTGGCGAAGTGCCTGAAGGTAGAGGATTCCAATCCTTTGATCTCGGGGCTGAGGGTGCCGGAGGCAGCTTACTCAAGTTGGAAGCAGGAGGCTCGCGTTTGCCTGCGAGTGCAGACACACTGGAAAATAAACAGCACTATATTTACATGAACGGACGCGAAGTGTTCAAGTTCGCGGTTCGTGTTATGGGAACGGCAACGGTCGATGTGTTGGAAAAAGCAGGGCTGTCCAAAGATGATATTGATCTGTTCGTTCCGCATCAAGCCAATGTTCGCATCATCCAATCGGCGATGCAACGTCTGGATTTACCAGAGGAAAAGGTAGTTGTTAATGTTCATAAATATGCGAATACATCGGCAGCATCAATCCCTCTCGCTCTTGTGGAAGCAGCTGAGGAAGGCCGCATGAAGGAAGGCGACCGTGTATTAATGGTGGGCTTTGGCGGTGGCTTGACCTGGGGAGCGTCGGTTCTTGTCTGGTAATAAGATGGAAGTTTTGATATAATATTGAATTTGTGTAGTGTTTTACAGGACAAGCATTGGATACAGAGAGGTGCATACACGATGGGCAAAACGGCATTTATATTTCCCGGTCAGGGTTCACAAGCTGTAGGTATGGCTAAAGATGCTTATGAAGCAGTTCCAGCTGCAACAGAAGTATTTCGCCAAGCGGACGAACGGTTAGGGTTCGCACTAAGCACACTGATTTTTGAAGGGCCGGACACAGCTTTGAAGCAAACATCCAATACGCAGCCTGCATTGTTAACGGCGAGCATTGCGTTGTATGAAGCGTTCAAGGAAAAAATGGGCATTCATCCCGATTATGTGGCTGGACACAGTCTAGGAGAATACAGCGCGCTAGTCGCTTCCGGTGTCCTCGCATTTGAGGATGCGGTTGAAATCGTTCGTACACGTGGCGAGTTCATGGAGCAGGCCATTCCTGATGGGCAAGGCGGGATGGCTGCTGTGTTGGGAGCTGATCGTGAAGCATTGGCAGCATTGTGCCGTGATATTACAGAGTCTGGTCAACTGGTCGAACTAGCCAACATCAATTGTCCTGGACAAATTGTTGTATCTGGTACGAAGGAGGGCGTAGCTGCTGTCGCTGAACGTGTGAAGGAAGCAGGAGGCAAGCGCGCTATTACTCTGGAGGTTAGCGGTCCTTTCCACTCGTCACTGATGAAGGAAGCAGCGATCAAGCTCTCCGGCAAGTTGGGGGCTGTAACTTTCTCCAAAGCTCAGGTTCCGGTTGTTGCCAATGTAACAGCTAAACCTGTACGTGAGGGGAGCGAAATTCGCCAACTGTTGGTGGATCAGGTCTATTCTCCGGTACTGTGGGAAGACAGTGTAACATGGCTACTAGAACAAGGTGTTGACACCTTTGTTGAGTTTGGACCGGGAAGTGTATTGACTGGACTGGTTAAAAAAATCGACAAATCGGTTAAGCTGTATAATATAAGCAGCCTGGAGTCGTTTGCTTCTGTAACGGAAGCCTTGGAGGCCCGTTAAAAGTATAATCATTGCCTTAACGGGTTATATACTTGCAAGGGGGGGACTATGATGTCTAAGCCATTGAGTGGAAAAACGGCGCTCGTTACGGGAGCGTCGCGCGGAATTGGCCGTAGTATTGCGCTGGCGCTGGCTGAAGCAGGTGCTAATGTGGCGGTAAACTATGCTGGTAGTGAAGCGGCTGCGACTGAGGTAGCAGAGCAGATTCGTGCCAAAGGTGTAGAGGCTATTACAGTTCAGGCAAATGTCGGTCGCGCTGACGAAGCAGATCAGTTGATCAAGGATGTGATTGGCGCTTGGGGCAAGATTGACATCCTGGTGAATAATGCCGGCATAACAAGAGATAATTTAATCATGCGCATGAAGGAAGAGGAATTCGATCAGGTGATCGAAACGAATCTGAAGGGTGTGTTTAATTGTCTTAAGTCGGCAACACGTCCAATGATGAAGCAGCGTTCTGGCCGAATTATCAATATCTCCTCCGTGGTTGGTGTACTTGGCAACGCAGGACAAGCCAACTACGTTGCTGCTAAAGCAGGGGTAATTGGTCTTACCAAATCCTCTGCTCGAGAGCTTGCTTCGAGAGGTATTACAGTGAACTGTGTGGCTCCTGGATTCATCGATACTGAGATGACGCAGGTGCTGGCTGATGATTTGCGTGACAATATGCTGAGCGGTATTCCGCTGGCCCGTCTTGGACGGCCTGAGGAAATTGCTGACGTGGTGCTGTTCTTGGCCTCGGATGCTTCCTCATATATGACGGGCCAGACTTTGCATGTGGATGGCGGCATGTATATGTAGTAGCATGTTGCAATCCGCATGCCCCGATGAAGAGTTGTCAATGAAAACTCTCTTCTATGGCATTTTAATTGTAATTTTCGTATAATACCTAAGAGGAGGTGAGCCGGATGTCCGATGTATTGGAGCGCGTAAAACGCATTGTCGTTGACCGTTTGGGAGCCGACGAAGCCGAAGTTACACTTGAAGCATCTTTTAAAGATGATTTAGGCGCTGATTCTCTCGATGTAGTTGAATTGGTAATGGAATTGGAAGATGAGTTTGATATGGAAATCTCTGATGAAGATGCAGAGAAAATTACAACTGTAGGTGAAGTTGTGAAGTACATACAATCTCATACCTAATTCATGTCATCAAAAGTCCCGTTCTGTTACAGGCGGGACTTTCTCCTAATTATACAGATTGAACTAAAGACGGAATTGCCGCGTGTTTTTGAGTCTGGCTCAGCTTCACTTAGTCAAAGGCTGAGGAGTATGCGGCATTACTAACTTTAGTTGATTCTATATTATTTTTACGCACAAGAGAGTGCGGTCTTAAAATACAATATGCAGTAGACATAGAGGTGATTATCTTTGAAACAACGTGTTGTCATAACAGGAATGGGTGTAATCACTTCGCTGGGACAGGATTTGAACACACTATGGGATAATCTGATGGCTGGAAAATCCGGCGTCAGTGAAATCGAAGCTTTCGATACAAGTGAGTACACTACGAAAATAGCCGCTTCCATTAAAGATTTTAATCCAGAGGATTATATTGAACGTAAGGATGCGCGTAAAATGGACCGCTTTGTGCAGTTTGCGGTTGCTGCTAGTAAATTGGCGCTTGAGGACAGCGGACTTGTAATCGGAGAAAATGCGGATGCTGAGCGTGTTGGTGTATCTGTCGGTTCCGGTATTGGTGGATTGGGAACTTGGGAGGATCAGCACAACGCACTGATTGAAAAAGGACCTAAACGCGTAAGCCCTTTCTTCATCCCGATGATGATTGCTAATATGGGTTCCGGTCAAGTGTCAATTTCACTCGGTGCTAAAGGCCCCAATACATCACCGGTTACGGCTTGTGCCACGGGCAGTCATGCTATTGGTGATTCCTTCCGCATGATTCAGCGTGGTGACGCAGACGCCATGATTTGCGGAGGAGCTGAGGCGACTATTCGTCCGATTGGTATGGCTGGATTTTGTTCCATGCGAGCAATGTCCACGCGTAACGACGAGCCTGAAAAGGCAAGCCGTCCTTTTGATACCGAAAGAGACGGGTTTGTTATGGGCGAAGGCTCTGGTGTTCTTATTCTAGAATCGTTGGATCATGCTTTGAAGCGTGGTGCGCGTATTTACGGTGAAGTGATTGGCTACGGTCTTTCTGGCGATGCCCATCATATGACGGAGCCTGATCCAGAGGGAGCAGCACGCTGCATTAGAATGGCGATCCGTGATGCTGGATTGAATCCTGAAGAGATTGATTATATCAATGCACATGGTACATCTACGCCAGTCGGTGATAAATCCGAAACGGAAGCAGTCAAGAAAACGCTGGGAGAGCATGCCTATAAGGTAGCGATCAGCTCAACTAAGTCGATGACAGGGCATTTATTGGGTGCAGCGGGCGGCGTTGAAGCCGTGATCTGTGGTCTCGCCCTTCAGCATCAGACGATTCCGCCAACGATTAATTTGGATAATCAAGACCCGGCATGCGATCTTGATTATGTACCTAATAAGCCGAGAAAAGCGGAACTGAATGTGGTTATGTCCAATTCCTTTGGTTTTGGCGGTCACAATGCTACGGTTATTCTAAAAAAATATGAAGCATAAGGGGTCAGTTCGTTGAGTGGAGACTTGAAGCAATTACAGCAGAAACTTCATATTCAATTCAACAATCGGCAGCTTCTGAAGCAGGCCTTTACGCACGCTTCCTACGTAAACGAACATCGGTTCAGTCAGCATGCAGACAATGAGCGTCTTGAATTTTTAGGTGACGCTGTTCTGGAACTGACGGTGTCCGAGCAATTGTACAATCAGTACCCTAACCGACCCGAAGGCGAACTCACCAAGCTGCGTGCAGCTATTGTCTGTGAGCCTTCTCTGGTGAAGTTTGCTGTCGGGCTTGAGTTTGGGCAATATGTACTGCTTGGAAAAGGTGAAGAGTTGACAGGTGGACGTACTCGTCCGGCTCTGTTGGCTGATGTATTCGAAGCGTTCGTAGGTGCGCTTTATTTGGATCAGGGTCTGGAGGCCGTCCGGTCGTTTCTGGAACGTTATATTTTTCCTCAAATTGTATTAAACGGTAAGCTTCAGATGAGTGATTTCAAAACAGAGCTTCAGGAACTGACGCAGCATCATAACATGGGGATGCTTGAATACAAGATTGTAGAGGAGCGCGGACCAGCCCATGAGCGCGAGTTTGTAGCTGAGGTATATATGGACAGCGAACGGCTAGGGGCAGGTACGGGACGCTCCAAAAAAGAAGCTGAGCAGCAAGCGGCGGCAGTAGCTTTAAACCGTTTGAAGCTGGCAGAATCGTAATCGGTACCTGAGCAGCCCGGACGGGTTACACAAGCAGGGGACACAAAGTAAGAGCAAAGGGCAGTCCGCGGGGAGTCCCGGCCCGTAATGGCGAATGGACTGCGTTTTGCTCTTTTTTCGTGGCTTTGCTGGTGTAATGTGAGTGTCGGTACTGTGCTTTATACAAGCTAGTTTATGCTACAATAGGGATAATTCATATCAATCAGGTATACGGTGTTGTACAAGCATATTTGAAATGTTAGAGGTGAGATTGAGCATGTTTTTAAAGCGCATTGAGCTGGCGGGCTTCAAATCGTTTGCAGATAAAACGGAAATGGAATTTGTCCGCGGCATTACGGCAGTCGTCGGACCCAACGGAAGCGGAAAAAGTAATATTTCCGACGGGATTCGTTGGGTGCTGGGCGAACAGAGTGCCAAATCACTGCGTGGCGGCAAAATGGAGGACATTATTTTTGCGGGTAGTGATGCTCGTAAGGCTGTTAATTACGGTGAAGTATCGCTTACGCTGGATAATGAAGATCAGGCATTGCCTCTGGATTTTGGTGAAGTCACGGTAACGCGACGTGTACATCGAAGTGGAGATAGTGAATATTTCATTAATCGGCAATCATGCAGACTCCGAGATATTACAGAGCTGTTTATGGATACAGGGATTGGTAAAGAAGCTTATTCAATTATTGGACAGGGACGCATTGAAGAAATTCTGAGTACCCGATCTGAGGATCGCCGAGGTATTTTTGAGGAAGCTTCGGGTATCGTAAAATATAAATCGCGTAAAAAAGATGCGGTTCGCAAGCTGGATGAAACGGAGCAAAATTTACTGCGTATTCACGATTTGGTTAGTGAACTGGAGGATCAGATTGGACCGCTTAAGGAGCAGTCTGAAAAGGCGATTCATTTTAAAGAGCTGCGCGGTGAATTGAAATCCAAAGAAATTTCAATGTACGTCCATCAAATTGAACAAATTCATACTTCGTGGAGCGATGCGACTTCCAAACTAGCTTTGCTGCAGCAGGAGCAACTTCAGTTGTCTACGGTGGTGTCCCGCCACGATGCGATGCTGGAAAGCGACCGCAACGAATTACGCCAGCTGGAGGAGCAAGTAGAGCGGTTGCAAAGGGATCTGCTGCAATACAGTGAAGCGACGGAGAAAAGTGAAGGCTACGGCGAATTGCTCAAAGAGCGCACACGCAATCTGGAGGCTAATCGGGAACAATTGATCTTATCACTTACCACAAGCGAATCACGGCATTCCGAGCGCAGGAGTGAACTGGATCAACTGAACGAAAAGCTGTCTGCACTGAATGTAGAGCTTGACGAGTTGCGTGGGCGGCTGTCTGACGAAGAAGCCAAACTGATTGGTGTTACAGGCGGAATCAGCCAGGAGCAGGAAGAAAGCCTAAAGGGTGGTCTGCTGGAGCTGATGAATCAAATGGCACAGGCCCGTAACGAAATTCGTTATACAGACCAACAGAAGGAAGCATTGGAACGGCGTGTGACTCGCGTAAGTGACGAATCCGGCAAATGGGAAGCCCAGAAAGTACAGCTTGAACAGCGCAAAAAGGGATTGGAAGCTGCTGTTCAGAAGCTAGGGCAGGAAATAAGTAGTTTGCGTAGTGGCTATATTCAGGGAAGTGAAAAGTACCAAGCCCTGCAAAAACTTCTGGAAGAAAACCAGGGTACGGTTCGTAAATGGGAACAAAAACGAGAGGCTCTAATTTCACGGCGAGATACGATGAAGGAAATGCAGGATGACTTTGACGGCTTCATGCTTGGAGTTAAAGAGGTATTGAAGGCTGCACGAAAAGAAACCTTGCACGGTGTACATGGAGCGGTAGCGGAGCTGATTCGAGTGCCTGAGCATTTAGAGCAGGCGATGGAGACCGCTTTGGGTGCTTCAGTTCAGCATATCGTGATGGAAAATGAATCCGTATCCAGACAGGCGATCAGTTTTCTAAAGCAACGTCAACTGGGCAGAGCGACATTTTTGCCTATGGATGTTATCCGCCCGCGTCAAATCGGTGCGGGGGAACGCCAAATTGCAGAAGGCGCTGAAGGCTTTGTCGGGATCGGTGCAGATCTTGTTCAGTATGATGATCGATATGCCGGAATTGTAGGCAGTCTCTTGGGGAATGTGGTCATTGCCCGTACGTTGGAAGATGCAAACCGTATTGCGGCCCGTTGCCAATATAGATACCGCGTGGTCACTTTGGAAGGCGATGTTGTCAATGCAGGGGGTTCCATGACTGGGGGAAGCCAGTTCAAGAAAAATGCTAATCTGCTTGGACGTAAGCGTCAGCTAGATCAGTTGGATCAAGATATTGTAGATACGGAGCAGCAAATTGCAAGGTTGCGCCAGAGTGCAATAGATACCAAACGCCAGTTGGAGGAGACACAGACCCGTCTGGATGAGTTGCGCCAGGGCGGCGATGTGAAGCGCGGTGAAGAGCAGCAGATGGCAATGGAACTCAAGCAACTAGAGCATGAACTTCGTCATGTTCTGGAGCAGGTCGCTGCGTCTGGTCAGGAGAAAAAGGGCTTTGATCAGGAAATCAAGGAGCTGGAAACTTCCCGTGAAGAAGCGTTGGTAAAGTTGGCTGCGCTAGAGGAAGAAGAGAAGAAAACGCATCAGGCCATTCACGCTGCCGAATTCGCCCGTAAAGCCAACGAATCTGCCAAAGAGCAGCTGCAGGGAGAGCTCACGAATCTCAAGGTAAGAGAAGGAAAGCTGGACCAGGAGCGCTTTTCATTGGAAGAGCAGCTGCGCAGATTGCGTGGGGATTATGATACTCTTGGTAAGGATTCGAGACAAAACAAGACCTTGCTTGCTTCCATCGAAGCAGATTTGCTGACCAATGAGCAGGAGACCGTGAAACAGATTGAAAATCTCAATCAATACCGTTTGAAAAAGGAAGAAGCCGCACAGCAACTGGAATTCAAGCGGGCTGCACGCAGTAGCTTGTCCAAAAAGCTGGAAGTGGCTGAGAACGACACGAAAGAACAGCGAATTCAGCTCAAGTCAGTGGAGGAGTTGCTTCGTCAAACGGAAATTGGAGTAAATCGACTTGATGTGGAACTGGAAAATGTTCTGAAAAAATTAAGTGATGATTATGAACTCAGCTATGAGTTAGCCAAGCAGCGTTACCCTATACCTGAAGATATTGAAGGTACGCAGAGTGAGGTAGAAAGGCTCAAACGTGGTATTTCCGCGTTAGGTGAGGTGAATCTAGGTGCCATTGAGGAATACCAGCGTGTGCATGAGCGTTATACGTTTCTTGATGAGCAAAAGTCTGATTTGGTGGAGGCCAAGACAACGCTTTATCAGGTTATTCGTGAAATGGATGAAGAAATGTCCAAACGCTTTAAGACTACATTCGATGCTATTCGGCGCGAATTTGGAACGGTATTCTCCAAGCTGTTCGGAGGCGGACGTGCTGATCTCGTGCTGCTTGACCCGGAACGCTTGCTGGAGACGGGAATCGACATCGTAGCTCAACCACCGGGCAAAAAACTGCAAAACTTGCAGCTACTGTCAGGCGGTGAGCGTGCGTTAACAGCGATGGCGTTACTATTTGCCATTTTACACGTTAAACCTGTTCCATTCTGTGTACTCGATGAAGTAGAGGCTGCATTGGACGAAGCAAACGTGGTGCGTTTTGCCCAGTATTTACGAGAATTCTCGGAGCAGACACAGTTTATTGTAGTCACACACCGAAAGGGCACAATGGAGGAATCTGATGTGCTGTACGGGGTTACGATGGAGGAAGGCGGGGTTTCCAAACTCGTATCTGTCAAGCTGGACAACGATGAAGCTGAGATTGCCTGACATTAAATAACATACTTTCAGACCAACGGAGGGAATCCATGAGTTTCTTTAGGAAATTGAAGGAAAGCATTGCAAACAAAACTGAATCTGTCACAAAACAGTTCAAAGATGGTTTGGAAAAAACACGTAAAGGTTTTGTTGAAAAAGTAACGGACTTGATGATTCGCCGTAAAAAGATTGATGAGGAATTTTATGAGGAACTGGAAGAAATTCTGATCGGAGCAGACGTAGGCGTCAACACGGTTATGAACCTCATTGAAGACCTGCGAGAAGAAGTGAAAAAGCGCAAAATCGAGGACGCATCCGAGTTACAGCCTGTATTGTCGGAAAAGCTGTCCGAGTTGCTGCGGGGTAATGACAATAGTCAGCTCAAAATGAGTCCTGACGGGATTACAGTCATTTTATTCGTGGGAGTCAATGGCGTCGGCAAAACAACAACCATTGGCAAGTTAGCTCACCGTTTTAAACAAGAGGGCAAAAAAGTATTGTTGGCTGCTGGGGATACGTTCCGCGCGGGTGCGATTGAACAGTTGGAGGTATGGGGCGAACGGGCAGGTGTAGAGGTTATTAAGCAGCAATCCGGTTCCGATCCGGCTGCGGTTATGTTTGATGCCGTACAGGCTGCCAAGCAGCGTAAAGTGGATGTTTTGTTGTGTGATACCGCAGGACGTCTTCAGAATAAAAGCAATCTAATGGAGGAACTGAACAAAATTTTCCGTGTGATTCAACGCGAAATTCCAGATGCTCCACATGAAGTGTTGTTGGTACTTGATGCGACGACTGGACAAAATGCACTTAACCAAGCCAAGCTGTTTGGTGAGAAAAGCGGTGTAACCGGGCTGGTACTAACGAAGTTGGATGGTACAGCGAAGGGTGGAATTGTTGTGGCCATCCGTCAGGAGCTGAATTTGCCTGTTAAGCTGGTGGGCTTAGGTGAAAAAGTGAATGATCTTCAACCGTTTGATTCCGAGCAATTCGTTCATGCGTTGTTTGCGGGGTTGATTCAGGAAGAGACGGTCGAAGCAACTGCTACAGGTGAGGAAGAACAGAACTGATACGTTTAAAGTAGGCTTTCATGCTACGTTTGGGACTAAGTAGCCATCCTGTTGCTGCTCAAGTTCGCCCAGATGTATAATGAAAGCAAGAAGTCTGTCGATGCCGTATATGTAATGTATCTTGTATGTAAAATATAAATCAGGAAGCCGGGTGAAAAACCGATGGCAAACACCTATACCTACTCCCGACGGGAAGAAGTAGCCAACGCCATTACACATGGAATTGGAGCCGTTTTAAGCGTAGCAGCGCTTGTGTTGCTCATTGTTTTTGCTAGCATGAAAGGAACCACTTGGCATGTCGTCAGCTTTACGATTTACGGGATTACGATGTTGCTGTTGTACACCAATTCAACGTTGCTTCATAGCCTGCGTGAAGGGAAAATGAAGGATTTGTTCGAAATATTCGATCATTCTTGCATTTACCTGTTCATTGCAGGCAGCTACACCCCGTTTATGCTCGTTGCACTGCGAGGTACTATGGGATGGACACTGTTTGGGGTGATTTGGGGGATTGCACTGTTTGGTGTGTTGTTCAAGGCGTTTTTCACCAAGCGCTTCCTGTTTATGTCTACCGTGTTTTACATTGTGATGGGCTGGCTCATCACAATTGCCTGGAATCCTCTGGTTGCGACTGTTCCCGCCGGAGGGATGACGTTATTGTTCGTAGGTGGTCTTATGTATACGTTGGGCACGATTTTCTATGTGTGGCGGGCATTTCCATATCACCATGCGATCTGGCATCTGTTTGTTTTGGCAGGCAGCATACTTCATTTTCTGGCTGTTCTGCTGTATCTTACTCCAGTAAGGGTTTAAGTAACAGTGGGCAAAAAGCCGATCCGTACTTCCGTTTAAGGGCAGTGGATCGGCTTTTTTTTGTATGACAAGGGATAACGCTTGACATCTTCTTTTCTTTTATGTATCATAAGGAACGTTGAAAAGAACTGTAAAGTGTTTTTCCTTGACGATGGAGGTATACAAGATGAGTCAGGAGAATCGGCTGGAAAAGACAAACCGGATTAACCGACTGTTTGACTTCTATGAACCTCTGCTTACAGAGAAGCAACAGATGTTTTTAAAATATTACTTCCATGATGATTTTTCTTTAGGGGAAATTGCATCGGAATTTCAAATTAGCCGTCAGGCAGTGTATGAACATATTAAACGTGCTGAACAGGTATTGGAAATGTACGAGGAAAAGCTTGGTTTGCTAAGTAAGTATGAGCGTAGAATCCAAGATCTCGAAGAATTAAATAAGACGTTGTATGAGGCATTCGGTAAAATCGGTGAGTCCGATGAAGGCACTCTGCAACATGTCCATCAAATTGTAAATCGCCTGCAGGAATTGTAGGACATATAGATATAAGAACAAACAACCCTGGTAGACAAGGAGGTGCGAAAGTATGGCATTTGAAGGATTATCGACTCGCTTGCAAAATGTATTCAGTAAACTGCGCGGCAAAGGAAAAGTGTCTGAGGATGATGTAGCTCAGGCGATGCGTGAAGTACGATTAGCTTTGCTTGAGGCGGACGTTAACTTCAAGGTTGTAAAGGACTTTATTGCCAAGGTAAAGGAGAAATCCGTTGGTAAGGAAGTGATGGACAGCTTTACGCCAGGCATGGTCATCATCGACATCGTGAACAAGGAACTGACCGAGTTGATGGGTGGCAGTCAGGCCAAGCTTGCCAAAGCAAACAAACCGCCTACGGTCATTATGATGGTGGGTCTCCAGGGCGCAGGTAAGACGACGACGTCTGGTAAACTGGCGAAATTGTTGCAAAAGCAAAATCATCGTCCATTGCTTGTAGCTGGTGATATTTATAGACCAGCCGCGATCAAGCAGCTTCAGGTCCTTGGGGAGCAGATTAATACTCCTGTATTTACTCTGGGAGATCAGACAAGCCCGGTAGAAATTGCAAAACAGGGTTTGCAGCATGCTAAGGATAATGGTAATGACTACGTTATTATAGATACTGCGGGTCGTCTTCATGTTGATGAAGAGCTCATGGAAGAGTTGCGCCAGATTCATACCAACGTCAAGCCGGATGAAGTTCTACTGGTTGTAGATAGCATGACGGGGCAGGACGCGGTTAACGTTGCAGAGCACTTTAATAGTAGCTTGGAGTTGACGGGAGTTGTACTGACGAAGCTGGATGGTGACACTCGTGGTGGTGCAGCTTTATCAGTTAAGGCTGTGACGGGATGTCCGATCAAGTTTGCTACATTGGGTGAAAAACTGGATGCGATGGAGCCGTTTCATCCTGAACGGATGGCTTCACGGATTTTAGGCATGGGTGACATGTTGTCCCTGATTGAAAAAGCGCAGTCCAATATCGACGCCGATAAGGCGAAGGAAATGGAACGGAAAATGCGTAATGCCGAGTTTACTTTTGAAGATTTTCTGGAGCAAATGGATCAAGTTAAGAAGCTTGGTCCAATCGACCAGATTCTTGATATGATTCCCGGTATGGGCAACATGAAGCAAATGAAAGATATCAAAGTGGATGACAAACAGATGGGCCGGATTGAGGCTATCGTTCATTCTATGACCACACAGGAAAAGCAAAACCCAGACATGATTAATCATAGCCGACGCAAACGTATTTCTGTAGGCAGTGGAACATCACTGGCTGAGGTAAATCGTCTGATAAAGCAATTTGACGAAATGCGTCGCATGATGAAGCAGTTCTCAGATATGATGGGACCTAAGGGTGGCAAAAACAAGGCTATGAAGCAGCTGAAGAGTATGGGTAAAGGTATGAAGTTTCCTTTCCGCTAAGGCCGTTAGGCCCTTGGAATTATGGGATAACAATATACAGTCTACTTTTTGAAGGAGGTGAATTTTCGTGGCAGTTCGTATTCGTCTGAAACGTATGGGTGCACATAAAGCTCCTTTCTATCGCGTCGTGGTATCTGATTCTCGTTCCCCGCGTGACGGTCGTTTTATCGAAGAAATCGGTTACTACAACCCAATCACAGTACCAGCGGTTGTAAAAATTGATGAAGATAAAGCGCTGAAATGGTTGCAAGATGGTGCACAAGCATCCGACACAGTCCGTAACTTGCTTAGCAAAGCGGGCGTAATGAAAAAGTTTCATGAATCTAAACTACAGAAATAAGGTGCTGATACGGAGGGTCAACCATGGAAGAATTAGTGATAATCATTGCTAAGGCTTTAGTCGATCATCCGGAAGATGTAACCGTGAAGACCTTGGAGAAGGATCGGCTTGTTGTATATGAGCTTAGTGTGCATCCTGAGGATGTAGGCAAAATCATTGGTAAGCAGGGTCGTATCGCCAAGGCGCTTCGCACTGTGGTTGCATCAGCAGCCGTTAAGATGGATAAACGGGTTACCGTAGACATCATATCTTAAAGATATACGAAAGTGGGTTAGGATGTATGTCCTAACCCTTTTTCGTACATGATGAAGATGATATGGAGCGGGACCGATTACAAGCAGGAGGAACACGATGCAACAATTGTTTAATGTCGGAAAAATTGTGAACACCCATGGAATCCGTGGGGAGCTTAAAATATTAACGACGACAGATTTCCCAGAAGATCGTTTTGCTAAAGGTAGTGAGCTTTTGATTGTTCCGGCGGAAGGTAAAGCACCGATCCCCGTAACTGTTGAAACAGCGCGTTTTCAAAAAAATATGGTTGTCGCTAAATTTAAGGAATATCACAATATTAATGAAGTCGAAAAATATAAAGGTACATTGTTGAAGGTATCTGCTGAGCGGTTAGGCGAATTGGAAGAAAATGAATTCTATTTTCATGAAGTAGTCGGCATGGAAGTGGTGACCGAAGACGGAAATGAGCTCGGCGTGGTCAAAGAAATTTTGACTCCGGGAGCCAATGATGTATGGGTAGTCAAAATGCCTAAAGGCAAGGAACTGCTATTGCCGTATATAGAGGATGTTATTTTGGATGTAAACGTGCGTGAAAAACGGGTTACGGTACGGTTAATGGAAGGTCTGCTGTAATGAGGGTGGATGTGCTAACCCTGTTTCCAGAGATGTTTGATGGAGTATTTAATGCAAGCATTCTGGGAAAAGCAAGGGATAAGGGAATTGTATCACTGCAAGCGGTTAATTTTCGTCAGTATGCTGGCAACAAGCATGGACAAGTGGATGATACGCCCTATGGCGGTGGGGGCGGCATGGTTTTGAAGCCTGACCCTATTTTTGCTGCGGTGGAAGCGCTGTTGGATAAATCAGAGCAACCAACATTAGAGACAGCCGATGAAGTTATCCAACATGAAGGGGTAGAACGTAACACAGACATAAAATCTCCGCGTATCATTTTGATGTGTCCACAAGGCGAGACTTTTACGCAAAAGAAAGCGGAAGAGCTGGCCAAAGAGGACCATCTTATTTTTATATGTGGGCATTATGAGGGTTATGATGAGCGTATTCGAGAGTATTTGGTGACGGATGAGCTTTCTATCGGAGATTATGTATTGACTGGTGGTGAGCTTCCAGCCATGACCGTCATTGACAGTGTGACACGGTTGCTACCAGGAGTGCTGGGGAACGAAACGAGTGCGGTAACGGACTCGTTTAGTACGGGGCTGCTGGAGTACCCCCATTATACCCGGCCTGCGGAGTTTCGGGGCTGGAAAGTACCTGATGTACTCCTGTCAGGGCATCACGTCAATATTGATTCTTGGAGACGCCAAGAGGCGTTACGTCGCACGATGGAACGCCGACCAGACTTGTTGGAACAGGCTGAACTGACAGGCAAGGAGCGCATGTGGATTGAGGAGCAGCGCAAATCTGACTGTTTGGGGGATAAGCAATAAAGCGCCTTAGACATGAGTGGATTTGAAAGCAGGCGGTGACCTGTTTTATAATGGAGTCAATTAAATAATGTTTGGTCAAATCCCTTTTTGTTGTTGCAATGCGGTATCCTCCATGATACAATACATCTGTTGTGTGTAATACGGTGGTCCTCTGTGGATGATGAAGGAAACGGTTGTGTTTCCAGAAGAAGCATGAACACCTGTACGGAAGGAGGGAGTCATAGATGAATATCGTCCAAGCGATCACTGAAGAACAACTGCGTAAAGATTTGCCTAACTTTCGTCCTGGTGACACTTTGAAAGTGCACGTGAAAGTTATTGAGGGAACTCGTGAGCGTATCCAGTTGTTTGAAGGTGTTGTAATTAAACGCCGTGGTGGTGGAATCAGTGAGACTTTTACAGTTCGTAAAATTTCTTACGGTGTAGGTGTGGAAAGAACTTTCCCGCTTCATTCCCCGAAAATCGATAAAATCGACGTGGCTCGCCGTGGTAAAGTGCGTCGTGCGAAGCTTTATTATCTTCGTGAACTGCGCGGTAAAGCAGCGAGAATTAAAGAAATTCGTCGTTAATACAACGAATAACGAAAGGGGCTTGGTTACAAGCTCCTTTCGTTTTTTCTACGTACATAGGGAACTGTGGATTATTGACCGTAAAGAGAGGACAGTGAGCTATGGAGCAAGAAGTAGGACAAGGAGCTGTACAGCAGCCAACTGATCAGGATGGTACGCCCAAGCGTAAACAAAAAAATGAGATTTTTGAGTGGCTCAAGGCCATCATTATTGCGTTAGTGCTTGTCTTTTTAATCCGCTGGCTTCTCTTTAAGCCGTTTATTGTGGATGGCCCGTCGATGCAGCCTAACTTTCATACCGGAGAACGCGTCATTGTAAATGAGATTTTGTATGATTTCCGCGCCCCTAAACCAGGCGAAGTGATCGTGTTTCATGTGCCGGAGGAAGGAAGAGACTTTATCAAACGCGTCATTGCCGTTGAAGGAGATACGGTCAAGGTAGAAGGTGACACGATTACAGTAAATGGTAAGCCGATTCAGGAAGCTTATTTGAAAGCTCCTTTAGAAGAAGCCCATCAGAATGGCGAGCTTTACAACAAGTTTACAAATTTTCCAAATGAGAAGTTTAAGGATGGAAAAGTTCCGGCAGGGCATATTTTTGTAATGGGAGATAACCGTTCCAATAGTACAGACAGTCGGATGATTGGATATATTGATTTGAAGGAAGTCGTAGGTCGGGCTGACGTTATTTTCTGGCCGGCGAAAGATATGCAGTGGATTAACCACTAGAATAACTAATAAGCAGCATAGCTGCCGTAATCCTAACTAAGAGCCTAAGGGTAAAAGTAGGAGTTACGATCAATGGGGTGATGACGGTGACGATTCAATGGTTTCCTGGTCATATGACCAGAGCGCGCCGCCAAATTGAAGCAAAATTAAAGTTAATTGATTTGGTCATTGAGCTGATTGATGCTCGATTGCCGCTCTCCAGCCGAAATCCAATGATTGATGATATTTTGCAAGGCAAGCCGCGGATGATTATTTTGAATAAAGCAGATTTGGCGGACCCGGTAGTATCACAGCAATGGATTGCTTATTTTAAGGAGCAGGGGCATGTGGCCCTTCCGGTGGATGCCACAACTGGGACGGGACTAAAAGAAATTCCGATTCAGGCTAAGCTGCTGCTTAAGGAAAAGATAGATCGGCAGATTAGGAAGGGAATGAACCCGCGTCCTATGCGTGGGTTGATTGTTGGTATTCCGAATGTTGGTAAATCGACACTGATCAACCGAATGGCGGGACGTAATATTGCAGCTACGGGTGACCGTCCAGGGGTAACGAAGGCACAGCAGTGGATCAAGATCGGAGAAATTGAATTGCTGGATACACCAGGTATTCTATGGCCTAAATTTGAGGATCAGAATGTAGGCTATCGTCTGGCAGTTACAGGTGCGATCAAGGAAGAAATTCTGAATGTCGAGGATATTGCCTTTTTTGCGACTAAATATTTGGTTCAGTACTATTGGGATGCACTGGCAGAGCGCTTTGAGCTCACCGAACGTCCTGAAGATACAGAAAATCCTGATGAAATTGTCAACGTTATGGAAGCGATCGGACGTAAACGTGGCTGTATTGTTAGCGGCGGACGTGTAGATCTCGAAAAGGCGTCAAAAATCATTTTGCGTGAGCTGCGTGCAGGGAAGCTGGGACGATTCAGTTTGGAAGCTCCTTACTGATTTTACTGGTACACCGATGCAGAACATAGCATTTTGTGGCAAGGAAGAACCTTCCCCATCTCTCCGGAGAGGAGGAAGGTTTTTTTTGGTATTTGAAGGCAGTTAGAAAAGGGTTTTGGACGGTGAAGGTCTGTGGTAAGCTGAATTCAATCGCTAGAGCTACGGCATGAATGACGCGTTAAACTACATATAGATGGGCAGGTATTGAATATGGAAAATAAAGAGATTGTAGTGAAGGACATGCTACATTATGAAAAAAAATGCTGGGAGCAGTCTTGTGAGCGGATTGCAGGTATTGACGAGGTAGGTCGTGGATGCCTGTTTGGTGATGTTGTGGCCGCAGCAGTCATTTTACCAGTGGGTGAGTTACTGGAAGGTGTGGATGATTCCAAAAAATTGACGGACAAGAAGAGAGAAGCTTACTACGAGCTGATTATGGAGAAGGCTATTGCTGTAGGAGTTGGCTATGTAGACGCGCAGACGATTGATGATATCAATATTAAGCAGGCAGCTCGTTTGGCTATGAAGCAGGCTATTGAGGCTTTACATGTATCTCCTGATTATTTACTGGTGGATGCAGAAAAGGTAGATGTGCCTATTCCTCAGCTCTCTATTATTAAAGGAGATGCGAACAGTCAGTCCATTGCGGCGGCCTCTATCATCGCTAAGGTAACCCGTGATCGGCTGTGTAAAGGTGAATGGGATGCGAAGTATCCGGAATATGGGATCGGTATACATAAAGGTTACGCTACCAAGTTGCACAGGGAACAAATTTTGGCGCTAGGACCTACAAAGATGCATAGACGCAGCTTTCTGGGCAATTTGTTGACGGAGCAACCGACACTGTTTGATCTGTAGTTACTTATTATGAATCGGGACAATGCCGATATAAAGTATAACTAATACCATAAGCCCCTTTGAATGGGGGAGAGTGAGAGGAGGGGCGATATGAACATCGGATCTGTATTTCGTGGATTACTTGGAGATGTGAAGGCTGGAGAGGCTAAAAAACTTGATATGCAGCCAGGTCAGGTCGTACGAGGAATCGTGCTAAAGGTGTCTGAGGACGGCGGTGAGGCTGTGTTGCAAATACAAGGTTCTCAGGTCAGGGCAAAGCTGGAGACCCCTCTTCAACCTGGACAGACTACAACGTTTCAGGTTCAACCGGCTTCCCCCAGCGGAATGACGGTGCTTAAGCCTCTGAACGATGTGGCCAATACACCACAGCAAACCGTAGCGCTGACAGATGTATTGGAATCGGTGGGACTGCCGGATACAGCTCAGAACAGGGAGCTTATACAGGCAATGCAAAAGAATGGTGTGCCGTTGACGTCGGAAAATGCGGCTTCTTTGCGAGAAGCTATGGCGAAGCAAAGCGGCAATGTACAATTGGGAACGTTTGTGCAGGCGGCGGCAGTTGCCTTTCAGCGGGGACTTCCATTGACGGCAGAAAGCATAAACGGATTGCGTCAAGCGATGTTTGGGCCTCCTTTAAATGATCTGTTGTCTTCGCTGGAGCAAGAGCTTGAAACGGTATTAAAACAGCAAGCACAGGGAATATCCACTGATCGTTCAGTGGGGGAATCGACAGCTATAAAGAACGCTGACCGAATGTCTGCTAGTCCAACAGGTGCTTCTTCTGTGGTGGTAGATGGACAGGAAGGCCAAGCTCCTACATTGTCCAAGGATGCTTCTGCCGCTGCAAAGCAGGCAGAAGCTGGACAAACCACAGGCGGCAAGGAATTGTTAAAAGGGACTCAAGCAGCCAACCTTGCTGCAGCAGCGAGTGCTTTGGCAACAGATTCAGATACTGCGACGGGGGCTACATCTGCAGCCGAAGGGACTGCTCCAGGAGAATCGGAGGCAGCCAATGGACGCGGAGCGACAGTGGCATCGGAAGCTGGCGTAAATGCGCCAGAATCGAGTGCTGATGCATTAAATGGTCCCCGCACCAGAGTGGAGCAGTCACAGTCACAGCAAGCTACTGCGGCAAGCACACAGCTTAAGGATACGGATGGCGCTCCAGCGGCTGCCACGGCAGAGCCTGCGGGGGCAAAGCCCGCCTTAACCGCAGCCACGGCTGACCGTCTCTCCGCACAGCAGGCTGGTGCCCCTGTGCCGCAATCCACAGCAGGCAACACTGCTGCGCCAGAGGTGCCGCTCCAGCGGCTGCGCACGTTGCTGCAAGAGCTACGCGCGGCGGTGCCACCCGCGCTGAGCAAGGCCGTGCCAGAGCAGCCCGCAACGGAAGTGGCGCAGCCAATGGCCGGCGCTTTGCGGGCTGCAGACGCCACTGCATCGCAGCCTGTGGCGTCCAGCCCGCAGCTCACCCCCACGGAAGACCCGTGGGTAGGCCGCGTACTGAAGCTGCTCGGTGCAGAGCACGAGCAGCAAGTGCACCGCGCGACTACACAGGTCGCGCAAGGGGCGGCGGCACGTATGGAGCCGCCAGAGGGAATGCCCCAGACGTTGCCGGGATTAGCGGCTGCGTCAGGCGACACGGTGTCAGCAGACGCAGACACCGTAAAAGGGGCACTGCTCCAGCTGATGAGCAGTGACGACCTGCCGCCCGCTTTGAAAGAGGCGGCTCAGCAGGTTGTACAGCACCTGACAGGTCAGCAGTTGCTGCTCAATACAGACCGAACGGCGCCTTTTGCACAAGTACACATGTTTATACCGTTCGTTGGACCGGACGGTCGTGAAACAGCTACGATCCAGATTCAGTCCCGCCGCGGCAAACGGGGAGAGCTGGACGCCTCCAACTGTCGTCTTTGGTTTGATTTGGACATGAAGGGACTTGGGCCGACCCTGGTAGATGTCCAGGTTGTAGATCGGATTGTAAGTGTCAAGCTCCATAATGATCATGAATGGGCGGCTTCGTTGTTAACCAGTGGGCGTGAGTCCATTCACACAGCGTTGGAGTCACTAGGATACCAGCTTCTATCGCTTCGTACCGAGCCCATGCCCATAAGGACTGAACAGAACAGCCTCGCCTCTTCTGAAGTACAAAGCTATGTGCCTCAGCCGTATAAAGGAGTCGATCTTAAAATATGAAAGAGCCGTTGGAACCTCCTTCTCCTTCCATAAAGAAGGCGGTCGCCCTTAAATATACGCCTGGCGAGAGCGAAGCACCGATTGTCGTTGCCAAAGGGAGCGGCCGTATTGCGGATAGCATTTTAGAAAAAGCTAAAGAACATGGTGTTCCAGTACAGGAGGATGCTGCGCTGGTAGAAGTACTGTCCAAACTTGATTTGGACGAACAAATCCCTGCTGAGCTCTATCAGTTGGTGGCAGAGGTGCTTACTTATATATATCAAATGGATCGGCTTGCATCAAGGGATGACTGGTGATGCGTAATGAGATGAAGGCTGGAAGCAAGGATCAACGGAAAGCCAAAGGAGCGATGGGCGAAGAGGCAGCGGCTTTGTTTTTAGAAAACTTGGGTTACCGAATCATAGAGCGTAATTGGCGGTGCCGCAGTGGTGAAATAGATCTGATTGCCAAGCAGGAGCATACACTCGTGTTTATTGAGGTACGTAGTCGAAGTAGCTCCAAATATGGAACGCCAGCAGAATCAGTTACTGCGCGTAAAATAGCCCAAGTTCGCCAAACAGCCGCTGTATATTTGCATATGAACGGGATTGGAGATGCTCCAATCCGCTTTGACATGATTTCTGTACAATTAATTGACGAAAAGGCAGTTGTTACAAACCATTTAATAGGCGCATTTTAAAAGAGTAAGAGCTTTTTCGAAGGTAAGAGTGCGTGACTGAATTCATATGTGCAGGTTGACATGAAGGAAAGCTACAGGTATATTTTATTGAGAATAGTTATCATTTTCATCTGAAAATGAATATCGAGAAGTTGTACCTGTGAAGGAGGATTTACGTGACAAAACATACCTTTAGTGAACATGTCATAGATGTAATTCAGGAACGCCGGACGATTAAACGATTTAAATCCGACTCTATTCCGGTAGATACGATCAAAGAATTGCTGGACGTCGCTGTGTGGGCTCCTAATCATAAAATGCGTGAACCGTGGCGTTTTCTGTTGTTTGCTGGTGAAGGACGGAAAAAGCTTGCAAAAGCAATTGCAGCCGACATCGGTAAGGACAACAAGTTTGAGAGCGGCATTTTGCACAACCCGATCCAGCTTTTAGTAGTGCTGGAAGAAGACCCGCGTCAAGCGGTTTGGGATGAGGATTTTGCAGCGGTCAGCGCGCTTGTACAAAACTTTATGCTTGCCGCATGGAGCAAAGGAATCGGAACGTTTTGGGTGACAAAGCCATTTTTGTATTCGCCTAAGTTCCGTGAGCACTTGGGAATTCAACCAGGTGAGAAGGTAATAGGAATGATATATGCAGGCTATCCTGACGTTATCCCGGAATCAAGACCACGTACTCCCGCAGCCGATAAGCTGACCTTGTTTGACAAATAATCTGTCGTCAGATAAACTTAGTCAAGAATTTTGAAAGCATAGTTCGAAGCTAAAATTTCGAACATTACATTTGCAAAGAATGAAAATTTGGAAGCACCTTTTTTCATAATATGCAATGATTCCCGAGAGGGAGCATTCCAATATGAGGAGAGGTGCTTTTTGATATGTATGGAAAATTACACGGAGCTTGTCTGTATGGAATAGATGGCGTTCTGATTGAAGTTGAGACTGATTTGTCCAATGGCTTGCCTCAGACAGCGATTATAGGATTGCCCGATTCGGCGATTCGAGAGGCAGTGGAGCGTGTCAGAGCAGCAATTAAAAACTGTGGCTTTAAATATCCGTCCCAGCGTGTCACGATTAATTTAGCTCCTGCTGATTTGCGTAAGGAAGGTTCAGCTTTTGACCTTGCTATCGCTTTAGGGTTGCTGACAACCAGTGAACAGGTCGTTTTACCCGTGGGAGAACGGACGCTGTTTATTGGCGAGCTGGCGCTGGATGGCAGTATTCGACCTGTAAATGGGGTGCTGTCTATGGTTGATCTGGCCAAGCGAGAAGGATTCAACTCTGTACTGCTTCCCCAGGAAAACGCAAGCGAGGCTCGTCTGATTACGGGTATACGTATTTACGCTATACGTCATCTAGCAGATCTTATCGCGATTGAAGATCGTGCACAAGGGACTGTTGATAGGCAAGCGACAACTCAGAGTTGTACTGCCAGTAAACAAGTCATGATCTGTTCCTATGACCATTTACCTCAGGCAGAGCAAATACCGTTGTGTGAGAAAGAAGAGATAACTAGCAACATGGAGGATTACAGCGATGTGCTGGGTCAGCTGCACGCCAAGCGTGCGTTAGTCATCGCTGCAGCCGGGATGCATAATATTTTGCTTATGGGACCGCCAGGGGCTGGGAAAACAATGCTCATCCGCAGGTTGCCATCTATCCTCCCGCCTTTGACTGAAAAGGAGGCGCTTGAAGTCACCAAAGTATACAGCGCTGCCGGGAAGTGGAAGGAGTCATCGCCTCATCTGATGAATATTCGTCCCTTCCGTTCACCTCATCATACGATCTCTGCTGCTGGTTTGGTGGGTGGGGGAGGTATACCCAAACCAGGAGAAATCAGTCTTGCACACCGGGGGATCTTATTTCTGGATGAGTTGCCTGAGTTTAGCCGTCATGTACTAGAAGTGCTGCGCCAACCATTGGAAGACCACAATGTTACGATCAGTCGTTCACGTGCTGTTTTTAAGTATCCGGCGCATTTTTTACTTGCTGCCTCTTTAAATCCGTGTCACTGTGGCTTTTTCGGAAATGATACGGAACATCAGCGCTGTACCTGTTCACCTGCAGCAGTAGCTCGCTACCGTTCACGTATTTCCGGTCCACTGCTGGATCGGATTGATCTTCAGCTTGAAGTATCGCAGCCGAAGGATTGGCGGGAGGAAAAAGAATCATTGTCATCCGCTGAAATGCGAAGGCAGGTGCTGGCTGCTCAAGCGATACAAATCCACAGATATAGCAACCTTCCCTTTTCATGGAATAGTGAGCTGTCCGGTCAGATGCTTCGTAAATATGCCGTATTAGAAAAAAATGCAGCGGACTTGCTTGATCAGACAATGGACGCACTCGGTTTAAGCATGCGTGCGTATGATCGAATTCTCAAGCTTTCGCGTACCATTGCAGACTTACAGGACTCAGAGAAAATTTTGACTTCACATGTGGCTGAAGCTATTCAATACCGCCATATGGATAGAGCAAATGCCAGTTTTCCCGAAAGTTAAAAAGGCAATAAAACTAGTAGTTATAACACGATCATTTTTATGAAAGAGTTTTTCCAAAGGGTATGTACAATAGAAAATGGAAAAAAGGACAAAAAAAGCTCCAGACAATAAAGATCTGGAGAAGAAAAAAAGATTATGACAATAGTGATTATACTATGAGTATATCAATTTCGTATATACGATTATGCATCATCTCCCATGTTACTTGATGGAAAAAAATAAACAGTCTTTAACGAAGGGATAGCTGAAAGGATAATAAGCCCCTCGACAAAAAACGGTTGAGGGGCTTGTTGTGAAATTCATTCTAACGAAACTATTGAATCCATGAAGAGAGATGGAGATATCCCCCTACATATGCTAAAGAAAATCTGAGTTACAAGACGTTCAGTTTCACTTCAATATTACCGCGGGTAGCGCGGGAGTATGGACATTGTTCGTGTGCGCCTTCCACCAGTTTTAATGCAGTTTCATGATCGACGCCTTTTACCAATACATCGAGGTTTACTCCAATTCCGAAGCCGCCGTCTTCCACTTTGCCGAAATGGACCGTAGCTGTTACTTCAGTACCTTCATGCTTAACACGTTGCATGCGAGCAACCATATTTAAAGCACTATCAAAGCAAGCGGAATAGCCTGCTGCGAACAATTGCTCTGGATTCGTACCTGCACCGCCTGCGCCGCCCATTTCTTTTGGGGTATCAATATTTAAACGAAGTTCAGGGGAGGAAGACTCGATATAACCGTTACGTCCACCAACCGCTTTTACTGTTGTTTCATACATTTTTTGTTGAATGGTCATCATAATCCAATCACTGCCTCTCGCTCAATTTATATTTTACACAATTTAATTTATCAAAATAATTATTTTTTGTAAAGTATTTTGTGCAATTAGCATGTATTTTATTATATAATGTGCTAAAATAATGACGAAAGTAGGTGATCAGACAGCATGGAAAACAATCCCAATGAAGGTACAGCGTTAAAACTTGATAATCAGTTATGCTTTGCCATATATGCATGCTCCAGAGAGATAACGAAGCTATACCAGCCTTATCTGGAAAAGCTCGGTGTGACGTACTCGCAATATTTGGTACTTATCGTGCTCTGGGAGCGTGAAGAGTGTACAGTGAAGGAATTGGGTGAGGCACTATATTTGGACTCCGGCACACTAACTCCGCTATTGAAGAGATTGCAGAACGCCGGGCTGATCGATCGAAAGCGTTCCACTCAGGATGAGCGTAAGGTGCTGATTTCTTTGACGACAGAGGGAAGCGCATTGCGGGAAAAAGCTCTATCTGTACCAGGTTGCATCCAGGAAAAAACAAGTATGACTCATGATCAATTTGGGTCGCTTCTGCTCCAGTTCAATGATCTGCTTGATCGTGTTCATCAAGCGAATGTACAAATTGAAAAATCATAAGATATTTTCAGTTGCTCTTGCGAATCTTATGGCATGAGTTGTTCTCAGCTGAAAGTAATAATGCTTGAAGAAATAAAGTGCCTCTTAATGCGGATTAGGTAATCCCATGTTGTAGAGGTGCTTTTATTTGTGTGAATTTGTATTAATCGTAATATCCAATAATATCCAAGCATTCGATTTTGGGAATGATAATGATATCAAAATACTGTAATTCATGAGGTTAAATTATAAGGAAAGCGTTTTAAAAACATGTTACAATGATGTAGGTTTAGTATAGATTTCCTTGTGAACCGCCCTTGTTGCAGTCATGTTGATAGGAGGATTCCAGAATGAATATCCATGAATATCAGGGTAAAGAAGTATTAAAGCAGTACGGAGTGGCTGTACCGAACGGTAAGGTTGCCTATACGGTGGAGGAAGCCGTTGCTGCGGCAGAATCGCTTGGAAGCGCTGTTACGGTGGTAAAAGCACAAATTCATGCTGGTGGACGCGGTAAAGCGGGTGGCGTGAAAGTTGCCAAAGGTTTGGATGAGGTGCGCACTTTTGCTTCTGAAATTTTGGGTAAGGTGTTGGTGACGCATCAGACCGGACCTGAAGGTAAAGAGGTCAAACGCCTTTTGGTTGAGGAAGGCTGCGATATTCGTAAAGAATATTACGTCGGCGTTGTCGTAGATCGTGCGACTGGACGTATCGTAATGATGGCCTCAGAAGAAGGCGGTACGGAAATCGAAGAGGTGGCTGCAGCCACTCCGGAGAAAATTTTTAAAGCGGTTGTTGATCCAGCGATTGGGCTTCAGGTGTATCAGGCGCGTAAGTTGGCATATGACATTAATATTCCTAATGAACTGGTAAACAAAGCGGTCAAGTTTATGCTGGCGCTATACGAAGCTTTTGTGGACAAGGATTGTTCGATTGCAGAAATCAATCCCTTAGTCGTTACGGGTGATGGGAATGTACTGGCGTTGGATGCCAAACTGAATTTTGATTCTAATGCGTTGTTCCGTCATAAGGATATTTTGGAATTGCGTGATTTGGATGAAGAGGATGAGAAGGAAATTGAGGCATCTAAATACGATCTAAGCTATATCGCTCTGGACGGAAATATTGGCTGTATGGTCAATGGTGCGGGTTTGGCGATGGCAACCATGGATATTATTAAATATTACGGTGGCGATCCGGCCAACTTCCTAGACGTAGGGGGCGGTGCGACGACGGAAAAGGTAACCGAAGCGTTCAAAATCATTTTGTCCGATCCGAAGGTAGAAGGTATTTTCGTGAACATTTTCGGCGGAATTATGCAGTGTGACATCATTGCGAACGGCGTCGTGGAGGCTGCCAAACAGTTGGGGCTGACTCGTCCGCTTGTTGTCCGTCTTGAAGGTACGAATGTTGAGCTCGGCAAACAGATTTTAGCGGAATCCGGTTTGAATATCGTGGCAGCCGATTCCATGGCGGATGGCGCCCAAAAAATCGTCGAACTTGTTCAATAGCCTGTTTGCATTCCGATATGCCGAATAAACGATAGGGGATGTGAAGATCGTGAGTATTTTGGTCGATAAGCATACAAAGGTGATTACACAGGGGATTACGGGAAAAACGGCGTTGTTTCATGCCAAGGGTGCACTTGATTACGGTACACAAATGGTAGGTGGCACCTCTCCAGGTAAGGGAGGCACCGAGGTAGAAATTACACTGGAGAACGGACAACAGGTCAAATTGCCGGTGTTTAATACAGTGAGCGAAGCCAAGGAAGCTACTAGCGCAACAGCGAGCGTGATTTACGTGCCACCAGCTTTTGCCGCAGATTCCATTTTGGAGGCTGTAGATGCGGAATTAGATCTCGTGATTTGTATCACGGAGGGCATTCCGGTGCTTGATATGATCAGGGTCAAACGTTTTATGGAAGGTAAAAAGACCGTTCTGATTGGCCCTAACTGCCCGGGCGTTATTACGCCAGGAGAATGTAAAATCGGTATTATGCCAGGTTACATTCATCTACCAGGTCATGTAGGCGTTGTGTCACGTAGTGGTACTTTGACCTATGAAGCAGTGCATCAGTTAACGACCCGAGGTATAGGACAATCTTCTGCGGTTGGTATTGGCGGTGACCCCGTTAAAGGTTCAGAATTCATTGATATTTTGCAACGCTTCAATGAGGACCCCAACACTCATGCTGTCATTATGATCGGAGAAATTGGTGGTACAGCCGAGGAAGAGGCTGCCGAGTGGATCAGGGACAATATGACGAAGCCAGTGGTTGGTTTTATCGGCGGTGTGACTGCGCCTCCAGGCAAACGGATGGGGCATGCAGGTGCCATTATTTCTGGTGGAAAAGGAACGGCCAAAGAGAAAATTGCCACGCTTGAAGCCTGTGGGATCAAGGTGGCACCGACTCCTTCCGAAATGGGCTCGACACTGGTAAGTGTGCTGGAAGCACGTGGTATTTTGAATTTGTGTACGACACATTAAATCGTGTTTCTTCATTAATATACAGGCCATAAAACTGCATCGAAATTTGCCGCAGGCTAGTGTATAATGAAAGAAAGGTAAGCAACCTTTTTATCTTCTGAAACAGGGGATGAAAAGGTTGCTTTTTTTGCGTTAAGACAGGCTTGTCAGGGAAACGCTTGCAAAATGATTCATTGTGCCACAAAATAAGGGAGGGTTCACTCTTCCGTGAATGGGGGAACCATAGTTTGGAAGAAAGATGGCTTTTGTTAGGCTTACATGAGTTAGAGGGAATCGGAAGAAAAACAATTCAGCGTATTTGGTCGAGTGACTATCAATTGCATGAGCTACTGCATTTTAGCGAACAGAAGTGGATCGAGATAGGGTTAAGCCCTGCTCAGGCACGCATTGCGGCTCAGTGTTATGATGAAGAATGGGTGCATGAACGATATCAGCGAGTTCAATCCGGTGATATTGGAACGGTAACTTATGTGGACGAGGATTATCCCCTATTAATGAAGGAAACAGTTGACCCACCTTGGGTAATGTATACAAAAGGGGATAAATCACTTTTGCATACATGTTCAATAGCCATGGTAGGAACCCGCGTTCCCACCGCTTATGGACGTAGAGCAGCGGAGATACTAACAGAGGGATTATGTAATGCAGGGATTACAATCGTTAGCGGATTGGCGAGAGGGATTGACAGTATTTGTCACGAAACAGCCCTGCGTCGGGGAGGAAACACGATTGGTGTACTGGGAACAGCGATTGATCAAATTTATCCTCCCCAAAATGCGTCTTTATTTGCAGAGATGGCTAGCAATGGCTTGATCTTATCAGAGTATCCTCCAGGCATAAGGTCGCATCCAGGAATGTTTCCACAACGTAATCGGATTATAGCCGGTCTAACGAAGGGAACGCTTGTTGTCGAAGCAGATGCAAGAAGCGGCTCCTTGATTACCGCTGATGCTGCACTGGAGGCAAATCGAGATGTGTTTGCTGTTCCCGGACCCATTACGTCACCGAAGAGTAGAGGTACGCTGAGCTTGATTAAGCAAGGGGCAAAAACGGTCACTGAAGCTTCGGATATTATTGAGGAGTATGAAGCAGATTTGCGTACAAGGGAGGTTTCTTCATACAATAGAGAGCAGAGTCTTAATCTGAAGGAGGTCTCCAAAGTGCCAGAAAGTGAGACTTCTGAGGAAAACCGTGTCATACTGTTGCTTGAACAGGGAACCATGACACTGGATGAACTGCTTGATGCTACGGCATGGGATTTTGGACTTTTACACGCAGTTCTGTTATCGTTAATCATAAAAAAAAGGATCGCCCAGCTAGCGGGCACAAAATACAAGCTTATTTAGTAGTTGTTTTTGCAAAGTCCTTAGTTAGTAAATGCACAAATTCAATTTTAAACATCAGGTGGAGGGCAGTATGGCATTCATCCGCGTCGCGGATTCCTACTCCTTCCCCACTTCCTGAAATGTGTTGACATTATGACTCGCAGCAGCGGAGCAGATGGAATTTTTCTGAAGAATCTCAGCGATCCGGAAGAATGACCAATCTGTGAAGCTCTCTATCGCGTCATAACTCACCACATTTCAGGAAGTCTATCATATTCATGTGTGTAATTGAGAGGAGGAAGAGCCTATGGCGGATTCACTCGTCATCGTGGAATCGCCTTCCAAGGCGAAGACGATCGGCAAATACTTAGGCAGCAAATATATCGTCAAGGCTTCCATGGGTCATATCAGGGATTTACCGAAGAGTCAGATCGGCGTAGAGGTCGAAAATGATTTTAATCCCAAATACATTACCATTCGAGGTAAAGGCTCAATTCTAAAAGAATTAAAGGATGCCCGAAAAAAAGTAAAAAAAGTATATCTGGCGGCTGACCCGGATCGCGAAGGTGAAGCTATTGCCTGGCATCTGGCGCATGCGCTGGAACTGGACGATACAGCAGATTGCCGTGTTGTATTTAATGAAATTACGAAGCAGGCTGTCAAAGATGCTTTTAAAACACCCCGTAAAATCAATATGGATTTGGTCAATGCTCAGCAGGCACGACGGATACTGGATCGACTTGTTGGCTACAAAATCAGCCCGTTGCTCTGGAAAAAGGTAAAAAAGGGCCTATCCGCTGGGCGTGTGCAGTCGGTTGCGGTGAAAATTATTTTGGACCGGGAAAACGAGATCAGTGAGTTTGTACCGGAAGAATACTGGACGATTACAGCTAAACTAGCTATTAAAGACAGTACCTTTGAAGCGAAATTTCATAAGCTACGCGGTGAAAAGAAAGAACTCTCTAGCGAAGCGGATGTACAAGAAGTGTTAGAAGCTATCGGAAAATCGTCCTACAAGGTACGCGATGTTAAAGAGAAAGAGCGTTTACGCAATCCTTCTCCTCCATTCACAACAAGTTCCTTGCAGCAGGAGGCGGCTCGGAAGCTCAACTTCCGTGCATCTAAAACGATGTCTGTAGCTCAGCAGCTATATGAGGGTGTGGATTTAGGTAAAGAAGGGACCGTGGGTCTGATTACGTATATGCGTACGGATTCCACACGGATCGCCGCTTCAGCTCAAGAGGAAGCGAAAGAATTAATTATTCAAAAATATGGCGAAGCTTTTGTACCTGAAACTCCTCGTCAATATTCAAAAAAAGCGGCCAACGCCCAGGATGCGCATGAAGCGATTCGTCCAACCTCTGCGTTACGCGATCCGGAAACAGTTAAGCCGTTTATGAGTCGGGATCAGTTCCGTTTGTACAAATTGGTATGGGAACGTTTCATGGCCAGCCAGATGGCTTCTGCTATTATGGATACTTTGTCCGTAGATATTGAAGCGGGTGAGACGATATTCCGGGCAGCAGGTTCTAAGGTTCGTTTTCCAGGTTTCATGAAAGTGTATGTAGAGGGAAATGACGACGGTAAAACCGAAGAAGATAAACTGCTGCCACCACTTCATCCATGCGATAAATTAAAAAAAGAAGCGGTTGAGCCGAAGCAGCATTTTACACAACCGCCTCCCCGTTATACGGAAGCGCGACTGGTGAAGACGCTGGAAGAACTGGGTATAGGACGTCCAAGTACGTATGCACCAACGCTGGAAACCATTCAGAAACGTGGGTACGTTGCTATTGAAGAGAAGAAGTTTTTCCCTACAGAGCTGGGCGAATTGGTCATCGAACAGATGGAGGAGTTCTTCCCAGAGATTCTGAATGTGGAGTTTACAGCTAATATGGAAGGTGATCTTGACCACGTCGAAGAAGGCGAAGGTAATTGGGTCAAGGTGTTGAGTGACTTTTACGAGTCATTCGAGAAGCGACTTGAAGTGGCTGAAGAAGAAATGAAAGAAATTGAAATAAAAGATGAAGTATCCGATGTCATTTGTGATAAGTGTGGCAGCCAAATGGTGTATAAGCTTGGCCGATTTGGTAAATTCCTGGCCTGTTCTGCTTTTCCAGATTGCCGTAACACAAAGCCAATTGTTAAGGATATCGGGATTAATTGTCCTACATGCGGTGAGGGTCATGTCGTCGAACGACGGAGTAAAAAGGGACGTGTCTTCTATGGATGTGACCGCTACCCGGAATGTGATTTTGTTTCCTGGGATAAACCGTCCATTAAGCCTTGCCCAAGTTGCAGTAGCCTAATGGTCGAAAAACGTACAAAACAAGGAACGAAGCTCAACTGTACTGTCTGCGATCACAGCGAAATGCTGGAAGAGAGCGATGAGAGCGTAGAGACTTCTTAAGAACAACAATAGCAGGGGGATTTAAACGTGAGTGAACTACAAAAGGTAACGGTCATCGGAGCAGGTTTGGCGGGCAGCGAAGCTGCCTGGCAAATTGCAAGCCGTGGAGTGCCAGTTAAGTTATATGAAATGAGGCCGGTTGTAAAAACACCAGCACATCATACAGATAAATTTGCCGAACTGGTATGCAGTAATTCCTTGCGGGCAAACGGCCTAACGAATGCAGTAGGCGTACTGAAGGAAGAGATGAGAATACTGAACTCCTTGATTCTGAGTGCAGCAGATCGTCATGCTGTTCCGGCTGGCGGTGCATTGGCAGTGGATCGTGACGGATTTTCCGGTCATATTACTGATACGCTTCATCAACACCCTTTGATCGAGGTTGTTAATGAAGAGCTTCAGGAAATCCCACAGGACGGTATTGTGGTCATTGCGACGGGGCCTTTAACTTCTCCAGCTTTGTCGGAACAGATTAAATCGCTGATGGGAGAGGAGTATTTTTATTTTTACGATGCGGCAGCCCCGATTGTAGAAAAGGACTCTATCGACATGAGCAAGGTTTATCTGGCTTCCCGTTATGATAAGGGAGAAGCAGCGTACTTGAATTGTCCGATGAACGAAGCGGAATTTGATGCTTTTTATGAGGCTCTGATTACGGCTGAGGTAGCGCAAGTCAAGGAATTCGAGAAAGAAATTTATTTCGAAGGCTGTATGCCCATCGAAGTGATGATGCAACGTGGGAAACAAACGGCATTGTTCGGACCGATGAAACCTGTGGGTCTCGTAAATCCACATACAGGTGAACTGCCCCACGCAGTTGTTCAGCTTCGGCAGGATAACGCCGCAGGAACGCTGTATAATCTGGTTGGTTTCCAGACTCACCTCAAATGGGGGGAGCAAAAGCGTGTATTTTCAATGATTCCGGGTCTTGAAGAGGCAGAGTTTGTACGTTACGGTGTGATGCATCGCAATACCTTTATTAATTCTCCGCAGCAACTTCATCCAACCTATCAGTTCAAGGGAAGAAGTAATCTATTCTTCGCCGGACAAATGACCGGTGTAGAGGGATATGTGGAGTCGGCGGCTTCTGGTCTGCTGGCCGGGATGAATGCGGCACGAGCAGCGCGTGGACAGGAAATGTTTGTATTTCCTGCAGAAACGACATTAGGCAGCATGGCGCGGTATATTACGACCGCTGATTTTAAGCATTTTCAACCGATGAATGCAAATTTTGGTTTGCTTCCAAAGTTGGAGAAACGGATTCGTAACAAAAAGGAAAAAAATGAAGCTCTCGCTAATCGCGCGCTGGAAAGTTTGCATGGTTATATCAACGAAACGGGAGTTATGTCAGCTGAAGTACAGGCATAAGGATGAAGGAAAAGGAGGAGCGCGTTATGGATATGTCCTTTCATGCTACCACCATCTGCGCTGTACGCCACAATGGCAAAGGAGCTATTGCGGGTGATGGACAGGTAACGTTCGGCAACAGTGTTGTAATGAAGCAGACGGCAAAAAAAGTGCGCAGATTGTATCGTGGTCAGGTCGTTGCGGGATTTGCGGGTTCGGTGGCAGATGCTATCACGTTATTTGAAAAGTTCGAAAATAAGCTGGAGGAACACCACGGAAATCTTCAAAGAGCAGCCGTGGAACTGGCCAAGGACTGGCGTCAGGATCGTATCCTGCGCAAGCTGGAAGCGCTCATGATTGTGATGGACTCATCCGGAATGCTGCTCATTTCTGGAGGCGGCGAAATTATAGAGCCGGATGATGATGTGCTTGCGATTGGCTCAGGTGGTAATTTTGCATTGGCGGCTGCCCGTGCTTTCAAACGTCATGGTTCTGGCATGGAAGCAAAGGACATGGCACGGGAGGCGCTAGAGGTTGCTTCGGAAATATGTGTGTATACGAACAATCAGATTATCGTGGAAGAACTGTAAATCGGCTCTGAGTATTCAAGGGTGGAGGAGTGCAAAATGAATAATCAATCGTTGACGCCCAGACAAGTGGTATCCGAGCTGGATAAGTATATTGTCGGACAAAAGGAAGCTAAAAAATCTGTTGCTGTTGCCTTGCGTAACCGTTATCGGCGTAGTAAGCTGCCGGATGATATCCGGGATGAAATTGTGCCTAAAAATATTTTGATGATCGGACCGACAGGTGTGGGTAAAACTGAAATTGCACGTAGACTTGCACGGCTCGTGGGGGCTCCTTTTGTCAAGGTAGAGGCGACCAAATTTACAGAAGTGGGTTACGTCGGTCGTGATGTGGAATCCATGGTGCGTGATCTGATGGAAACCTCCATTCGCATCGTTAAGACGGAACGAACAGAGAATGTGAAGGACAAAGCGGAGGACATGGCAAATGAACGGATTGTCAGCATCCTTGTACCTGCAGAAAAGTCAAACAAATCGCAACGTAATCCCTTTGAAATGCTGTTTGGCAATAACACGGGAACTTCGGTAGAAGAAGAACCACCACAACAGGATGGATCTTTGGCGGAAAAGCGCCGTAAGGTTAAATTCGATCTGTTATCCGGTAAGCTTGAGGATGATGTCATAGAGATTGATGTGGAGGATACTGCACCCAATATGCTCGATATGTTTGCTGGGCAAGGGAATGAACAAATGGGTATGAATATGCAGGAGATGTTCGGAAGTTTTCTGCCCAAGCGGACGAAGAAGCGCAAGCTACCAGTCAAGGAAGCTCGCAAGGTGTTGATTCAAGATGAAGCCGCCAAATTGATCGATATGGATGATGTGATTCAGGAGTCTGTGAAGCGTGCTGAGCAATCCGGTATTATTTTTATTGATGAAATAGATAAGATTGCCAGCCAGGGTAAGGGTAGTGGCCCCGATGTGTCAAGAGAAGGCGTCCAGCGCGATATTTTACCTATTGTCGAGGGATCTACCATCATGACCAAATACGGTCCGGTAAGAACAGATTACATTCTGTTTATTGCTGCAGGTGCTTTTCATGTTGCAAAACCATCTGACCTGATCCCTGAGCTTCAGGGCCGTTTCCCAATCCGTGTGGAATTAAGTAGCCTGACCTTGGATGAGTTTGTGTCGATATTGACGGAGCCTAAAAATGCGCTGACCAAGCAATACACTGATTTACTCCGTACTGAGGAGATTGAAGTCGAATTTTCTGAGGAAGCGATCCGTGAGATTGCCAGCATTGCTGAGTCTGTAAATCGCAACACCGAAAATATTGGCGCACGTCGTTTGCATACCATTCTAGAAAAGCTGTTGGAGGATCTGTCGTTTGAAGCACCAGAGCTTACATTGGATCGTATGATCATTACCCCGGAATATGTACGTGAGAAGCTGGGAGATATTGCCCAAAACAGGGACCTTAGTCAGTATATTTTATGAATAGGGTTTCTAAAAATAGGGTGTGTGGTCCAGAATAACACTATCTTGCACCGTCGTTTAGACCTAGATAATGGTCAAGTTGATGATTTTTCTGTCTATTCCAAAAGTAGGACGTATAATCTTTTACAGGTGTAAAGTGCTAAGAAAACATTCATTTTCTTGAAATAAACCTGAAAAATTTAACATTTTATGCATCTAAAGCCCTCTTTTTTAAAAAAGATAGGGCTTTTTTCTTATTGTAATTAGGTCCCAACTCTACGAAACTTAGAATATATGACAGAAAGTTATTATTTTCTACTTAAGACCTAAAAGAAATGTATAATTATGAAATTTTATTGTCGAAAAAAAGTGAAAAATCTTGTTTTATTGAATCTTACTTTGGAGTAGACGCTGGGAGGGAGGAGCTAAATGAATCTGCTGGGTGATATGAGCTTTCAAAAGCTTCAGGCAGGTGTACAGGCGGCAAATACGAGACAACGTGTGATGGCGGACAATATATCCAATGCGGATACCCCGTATTTTAAGCGTTCGGAGGTTTCATTTGAAGAACTGCTTCAGCAGCAAATGGACGGTGATGTCACACCACTACGTGGAAAAGTAACCAATTCAAGACATTTTCAAATAGGACCTGTGAACTCCATTCCAGATGCCACGGTCACCAAAGATGGGTACTCAGTCATGAATAACAATATGAACAACGTAGATATCGACAGAGAAATGAGTCTTATGGCTGAAAATCAACTAAGATATAATACCTACATCCAAGAAATTAATGAGCGCATCAAAATGATGAGAACAGCGGTAGAAGGGAGATAGGACTAGGTGAAGATTAACAACGGCTTTGATATTAGTGCATCTGCTCTTACGGCCCAACGGTTGCGGATGGACGTTATATCTAGCAACATTGCCAACGCAGAGACAACTCGGGCGAAAGTAGAGAATGGACAAGCAGTTCCATATCGGAGAAAAACGGTTGTTTTGGAGCCGAACCAATCTGGCTTTGCCGATGTTTTAAAGGCTCAAATGGAAGGAAGTAGCACAAGCGCTGCTGGCGTTAAGGTTTCGCAAATTCAGGAAGATCAGTCACCTTTGAAGCCTGTGTACAATCCGGGTCACCCGGACGCTGATAAAGATGGCTATGTATATATGCCTAATGTAGACATTATGAAAGAAATGGTCGACATGATTTCCGCAACACGCTCATACGAAGCCAATGTAACAGCTCTGAATGCATCAAAGGCTATGGTTTCCAAAGCGCTTGAAATCGGTCGCTAAGTTCTAGGACTACTAACTACTTAATAGGGAGAGTAAAACATGATTCAGAACGCCATGTTTAATGTACAGACACCGGTAATACAGCAGATTCAATCGCCTAACAATGAGTTGACGAAAACGACGCCTTCCGAATCCTTGAAGGATTTTGGTTCCTTCCTAAAGGATGCTCTCAATGAAGTAGGGCAGCAGGAAGCCGCTACGCACCAGATGTCCGACCAATTCATGGCAGGCAAAGTTGATGTAGATCAGGTCATGATCACTTCCCAACAAGCGCTGCTTTCCCTGCAGCTTACTACACAGGTCCGAAACAAAGCGATCGAAGCCTATCAGGAGATCATGCGTACACAGATGTAAAGAGGGTTTAGCAAAGTTTCGGATGGGGTGACGGAGTGAACGAGAGAATCGCCCAATATCGGGATAAGATTTCCGGGTATTGGAATAATTTCAGCAAAAAACAGAAGATATTACTTGTTTCGACATTAGCATTCATCATTATCGCCGTTGTAGTGCTAACGATGCAGTTTACTAAAACCGAGTATGAAGTGGCTTTCCGAGATTTAAATGCTAACGATGCAGCCGGAGTCATTAAATATCTCGATTCTGCGGGTATACCGTATCAACTTAATGCTGGTGGGACACAAATCTCAGTTCCAACCGCTAATGCGGATAAGGCGAAGGTAGATGTTGGGTCTCAAGGCCTGATTCAGAAGGGTTCAATCGGCATGAGTGCTTTTGACCAGTCCTCCTCTGCCATTGGTATGACGGAGAACGAGTTCAATGTGAAGTACAATAATGCATTGAACGGCGAAATACAGCAACTATTGGAACGGATGGATGGTGTCCAAAGCTCCAAAGCTGTCATTAATATGCCAAAGGAAAACATTTTTGCCGGACTTGAAGAAAAGGACAAAGCCTCCGCTTCGATTCAAATGGAATTCGAGCCTGGCTTTACTCCAAATCAGCAAGCGATCGACGGATATTTTAATCTGGTAAAAACGGCCGTACCGAATCTGCCAGTGGAAAACATTACGATCACCAATAAGGAATATGAGTTGATTCCAACGGCCAAGGGCGGCCAAGGTGGGCTCACTAGTGGTGTTCAGGAAAACATGGCTCTACAGAAGAAGTTTGAGAGCGATGTAAGGAATAATGTTCAACAATTTTTGTCGAAAATTGTTGGAGACGACAAGGTAAATGTGCTGGTTATGTCCCAGCTAAATTTCGACAAAGTAACATCAAAGGAACAAATGGTCACACCTGTTGATCAAACGAAAATGAAGGGTATTGAAATTAGCGCCCAACAAATTCAGGAAAGCTATACGGGCAGTAGTGGACAAACCGGAGGAGTTGCAGGAACAGGAACACAGGATGTTCCAGGCTATCCTGGAGGAGCTAATTCCGGCAATACCAGCTCAGATAAGAGTTCAAGTACGATTAACTACGAAGTTAACCGAATTGCAAGGGATATTATCCAAAGTCCGTACACTGTAAAAGATTTAACCATTAATGTAGCAGTTGAACCACCAACAGGTCAGCAAACGTTGGATACTGCAACTCAGACAGCAATTCAAAATATTTTGGTTAATATTGTAAGAGCGTCGTTAGCGAATTCTGGTACTACTATTACAGACGCTGATTTGGCTAAGAAGGTTTCAGTGTTCTCACAAGCTGTTCCGGCGCCTGCGAGCACTAATACATTCTTCTCAGCTTCCAACCCTTGGCTATGGGGCATCGGAGCTGCTGTTCTGGCACTGCTGGCGGGTGTAATCTTCCTCATCGTACGCGGTCGTCGTAATCAGGAAGAAGAGTTGGATGAAGAATTGCAACTCATGCCAACGCCGACGGAGTTCCCGTCTATTACCATGGAAAGTGTGACAAATGAAAGTCAAGTGCGTAAACAGCTTGAAAGTCTGGCGAAAAAGAAACCCGACGAATTCGTCAATCTGCTTCGTACATGGCTGGCTGACGAATAGAGGTGAGTTCATTGGCAAAGGCAAGCAGTCAAGGTTTAACGGGAAGACAGAAGGCGGCTATACTTCTCATCACAATGGGACCAGAGGTATCTGCTCAAATATTCAAGCATTTGCGTGATGAGGAGATCGAGCAACTTACATTGGAAATTGCCAATGTGCGGAAGGTCGATGCCATTGAGAAGGACTCCATCATGGCCGAGTTTCATCAAATTTGTTTGGCTCAGGAGTACATTTCCCAAGGCGGTATTAATTACGCTAAAGAAATATTGGAAAAGGCACTCGGGTCGCAAAAAGCAGTTGAGGTCATTAACCGTCTAACAGCGACGTTACAGGTAAGACCCTTCGATTTTGCCCGCAAGGCTGATCCAAACCAGATATTGAATTTTATACAGAATGAGAATCCGCAAACGATTGCTCTCGTGCTTTCGTACTTGCAATTCGAGCAGGCGGCTGCAATTCTGTCGTCTCTGCCACAGGAAAAACAGGCAGATGTGGCCCGGCGTGTCGCTGTCATGGACAGTACATCTCCGGAAGTTATTTCCCAGGTGGAACGAGTGTTAGAGCAAAAGCTATCTGCAACCGCAACGCAGGATTATACAAATGCGGGTGGTATCGAGTCCATTGTTCAGATTTTGAATGGCGTAGACCGCGGAACCGAACGTACGATTCTAGACTCGCTTGAAATTCAAGATCCAGAACTGGCTGAGGAAATCAAGAAAAGAATGTTCGTGTTCGAGGATATCGTCAATGTGGACAACCGTTCCATTCAGCGCATTATCCGCGATATCGACAATGCAGATTTGCAATTGGCGCTTAAAGTGTCCAGTGAAGAAGTACGCGATGTGATTTTCCGAAATATGTCGAAACGTATGGCAGAAACCTTCAAAGAGGAAATGGAGTACATGGGACCGGTGCGGTTGCGTGATGTGGAAGAAGCACAGACACGTATCGTATCGACAATCCGCAGATTGGAAGAGGCCGGTGAGATTATAATCGCACGCGGCGGAGGAGATGACATCATTGTCTAACTTGATCAAATCTTTCCAATATGTTCCTGTAGAGGCTTTGAAAACAATTGATGTGGCACATACGTATGCGCCAGAAACGACGGATGAAGAAATCACAACTGAATATACGGAACCGGAGCCTCAGCGAGATCACGAGGCTGAACGACTACGGGATGAAATGCTGAATGATGCTAAGGATTTTGCCGAACGTCAGGTTCGCGAGGCAGCTGAAGAAGCGGAACGGATGCTGCAGGAGGCACAGCAGCAGATTGAAGCCTGGTGGCAGGAACGACGCGAGCATGACGAGCAGTTAACTCAGTCGTTAAAAGCTGATGGGTTTCAGCAAGGATATGAAGAAGGTCAGAAGCTGGCTGAGGCCGAGCTCCAGACGAAATCAGAGCAGATGATGGAAGAAGCACAGGATATTCTGCGTCAGGCCTATGAGATCAAGGAACAACTGATTCAGGAAGCTGAGCCTTTCCTGGTTGAACTGAGTAGTGCTATTGCTGAGAAGGTCATTGAGAAACAGCTTAGCCTTGAGCCTGAATACACGATTGAATTAATTCGTAAAAATTTGGCTCGTAAGCGGGAAAAAGGAACCATTACATTGTGTGTGTCGCCTCAGCATTTCGCATTTGTGCAAGGTGCACGAGAAGAATTGTCATTAACTGTCGATTCGCAGGCAGAACTGCAAATTATTCCTGATGGTACTGTGAAAGATCGCGGTTGTGTTATCCGTTCTTCCTTTGGAAGTGTGGATGCGCGGATTGATACGCAATTAGCTGAGATCAAAAAGGAATTATTGCGTCTGGCACATGAGAATGAGGAGCGAAGACATGAAGGGGCTTAATGCGCAGCGCTACATGGATCATTTGCGCCAGCTGGACCCGGTTCGGGTAAATGGCAAGGTTACGCAGGTTATCGGCTTGATGGTTGAATCGGAAGGTCCAGACGCCAGTATCGGGGATGTTTGTTACATTTATCCGGGTAAAACGGCAAAGCCGTTGCAAGCGGAGGTCGTAGGCTTCAGGGACAATAAAGTGCTTCTGATGCCACTTGGAGAACTGCAATCCATTGGTCCCGGTTGTGATGTTGTAGGAACAGGGAAACCGTTGAATGTGCAGGTCGGGTCGGAGCTGTTAGGCAAAGTGCTGGACGGATTGGGTCAGCCTCTGGATGGCTCATTGATTCCCTCTCGAATGGCGAGATATTCAACCTTCAATATTCCGTCCAATCCGCTGAATCGTCCGCGTGTGCAGGAACCAATCAGTATCGGGGTGCGCGCTATCGACGGGTTGCTTACTATCGGTAAAGGACAACGGGTTGGTATTTTTGCAGGTTCGGGTGTAGGTAAAAGTACCTTGATGGGAATGATTGCTCGTAATACGGAAGCTGATGTGAATGTAATTGCCTTGATCGGGGAACGTGGACGCGAGGTGCTGGACTTTATTGAACGGGATTTAGGTCCGGAGGGACTAGAACGTTCCGTGGTCATTGTGGCAACTTCCGACCAGCCTGCGTTAATCCGTATTAAGGGTGCACTTATTGCAACGACGATTGCGGAATATTTTCGGGATCGCGGGTTAAATGTCATGCTGATGATGGATTCAGTTACCCGGTATGCGATGGCCCAACGTGAAGTGGGACTAGCCGTAGGGGAGCCGCCAGCAATGAGAGGGTACACACCTTCCGTGTTTGCTAGTCTACCTAAGCTTCTAGAACGTGCAGGGACAGGTCCTACTGGCTCCATAACCGCTTTTTATACGGTACTGGTCGATGGTGATGATATGAACGAGCCCATCGCAGATGCGGTGCGCGGGATTTTGGATGGACACATTGTCTTGAATCGTGGGATTGCGAACAAAGGACATTTTCCCGCAATTGATGTGTTAGCGAGTATTAGCCGGGTTATGAAGGATATCGCACCACGAGATCAGATAGACGCTGCCGAGAACATTAAGCGCTTGATGGCCGTTTACAAAGATTCGGAGGACCTGATTAATATCGGGGCCTATCAGCAGGGTTCAAATGCAGAAATTGACGAATCCATGGAGCGTATACGGGATATATGGGATTTTACAAGACAAAGAACAGATGAAAAGGCTGAGCTGGACGAGGTAAGGGAGCGTTTGATTTCTGAATTTACGAGGAGATGAAGGTTGAACGATGAGATTTCAGTATTCCTTTCAGAAAGTTGTAGACTTGAAAACCAACGAAAAGTCACAGGCCGAATGGTTGCTTTCCAGTGCTGTCGGACAATTGCAGGCTGAGGAGCAAACATTAACACAGCTTGTAGGCGAAAGGAATCGGGTCATATCAGCCATTCAAAAGGCTGCCGAGGATTGCGCGCCACTCTCTACCATTCAGGAATTACAGGCTTATGTTAATCATCTGGACCAATGTATTACACGCAAGCATAGGGATGTTCAATATGCGCAGCAAAATGTGCAAAGCAAACAAACCGTTTTGACCGATAAAATGCTGGATGAACAGGTTTGGCTGAAAGCAAGAGAGAAGGCCAACGTGAAATTCCAACAGGAAATGCTCCTGCGCGAGCAGAACGAGCTGGATGAAATGGCTTCCGTGCGATTTGCCATGAAAGCCCGGTAAGCGGAAAGTCATAGGATACGCATATCAGCTGCCTGAGGAGGAAGACGATGGCACAGAAGTTAGCAGAAAATGAACTGGATATGGATTTAGGAAAAGAATCAGGCGGGGGATTTGAACGGTTTATGTTTTTCCTGATTCCGATTGTGTTCACAATCGTTCTGGTCGGGGTCCTGCTTACATTGTTCAATATGGACTTCAGAAGCGAAATGATTTCATTAGGGAACAAAATACCAGTTGTTAAAAATTGGGTGCCTGAACCGAAAGATAAGGCTACCCAGACGAAAGAGGCAGATCAGAAGGCACAGTCTGAAAGTTCTGAAGCAACCATTCAGCAGTTAAAGTCAGATTTAGCCAAGCAGACGGAGGAGCTTAAAAAGGCTACCGCTGCTAAGACGACACAAGATAAAAAGGTTACTGAACTGCAGAATCAGGTCAATACGCTGCAAACGCAACAGGAACAGCAGCCACAGGCCAGTCAGCAGGGACAGGCTGGTACGCAAACTACAGGTGGAACAACAAATGAAGATCCTTATGTAAAACAGGCCAGAGATCTTGCTAGCATGTATGAAGGAATGACAGCTAGTAAAGCGGCACCGATTATGGAGAATCTGACTACGGAAGAGACTGTGCAGCTGCTAAGCTACATGGACCCTGCCAACAGTGCAAAGATTTTGCAAAAGATGGACGCTAAAAAAGCAGCCGATATTACTATGGCTCTGAAAAACGTAACGCCATCTACGGATTTGTCAGTTGCTGCGTTGCAGTCTCGTCTGAAAAAGGATCAAGGTACCACAGCTGGCACGACGAGTAAGAGTTTGCAAAGCACTCAAATCAGTAGCACATTTGCTTCCATGGACAAGAAGAGCGGTGCCGAACTTATTTTACAAACTTACAAAATCAGTCCAGACAAGGCATTAAACATATTAAATACAGTAGATGATTCGACACGTGGTTCTTTACTACAAAATATGTCTGCCAAGGATGCGGCTCAGACTGCAAAAATTTTGAACAAACTGATGGGCAGTAAGTAATTTAAATGAAGGGAGGTGAAAAATAAATGACCCTTATTTCTCAAAGTGTATCGCTCAGCTCCAGTCAAACAGCTAGCAGTACGACAGCCTCAACAACGAGTACAGCCACGGCTGCCGGAGCAACCACGGGTGCTTTTAATCAAACACTTACGCAAATGATGACAGGCGGGCAAACGGGCTCAGCAGGCACAGATGCGAACGGTTCTCCATTAGTTATGGTACTTCCGCTGATTGCAACCGGAGAATCCACGGAAGCTCCAACCGAGCCGCTGGTCGAAACACTGGCTCCTTTGCTGCAAAATCTCGAAAAGCTGGATGATCAGGTAGCTGCCGATCCTGCTCTGCTTGCTTCTCTGCAAGCGTGGATTCAGCAAGTACAACAGTTTTTGCAAGGCGACGGAACAAATCAACAGTTAAACGGTGGAGAAACGTCAGAGGCGACAGGCTTAACAGCCTTGGCAGCCAACCCTGCTACTCTTCGATTTGCATTGCAGGACGCTTTGTCACAACTTGCCAATGTAGCAGAGCAGGCTTCTGGAGACCAAAAGTCCCAGGTGGCACAGTTGCTACAATCGCTCCAAAGCGCAACGGCAGGGACGGGAGCTATTTCCGATGAGCAGTGGAATGGTGTAATGAAAGCTGTGGAACTTGCTGATGGTGGGGATTCACAAGCGGTTCAGCCTTCTGCAAATCGAGCAAATGGTAATCAAACCGTAGCTACAGCTACTACAGACAAACAGGTTGTTGTTTCTCAGCAGCAAGCAAGTCAGGGCGAAACTAATCAGCAAGGTTCAGAAGGGCAACGTTCATCAACTAATATTCTCGTTCAGTCTACAGTTAAGACGACTGGAGCGGATGAAGCGAGTGCATTCGTAGATGCAACTGAGCAAGCGGATCCGACAGCAACTGACAATCAGACTCCAGTGATCACGACTGCGGGACAGCTTTCGGTACAAACGCAAGGAACAACACCTTCGGCTCCAGCTCAACCAGTCGTACATGTACGGCAATTTGCCAAGGAGATGACCGAATTTGTAGTTCAGAAACTTGACATTGTAAAACACACTGGTTTGACGGAAGCGACCATCATGCTTCGTCCAGATCATCTGGGCCAGCTGGAGGTTAAGCTGACGATGCAAAATGGTCATCTGGTTGCCCAGTTCATGACTGAGCATAGCGGAGCGAAGGATTTGCTGGAACAGCAAATGTCGCAGCTGCGTTCGAGCCTGCAGAGCCAAGGTATCCAGGTAGATAAGGTAGAAGTAACGCACAATGAGTCGCTTTCCTCCCATATGTATCAGGATGGACGCGGATCTGGAGCTAATCAGCAGCAGCAATCCAACCAACGTTCCAAAGCTCGTGGTAGAGAAGAGAGCGAGGATGCTATGAAGGTAGCTGAAATGGCAGAAGAGCTTCGTAACTGGACAGCAGAACAACGCGCAGATGATATGAATCGGACAGGCTCCTTTACAGCACAAGCGTAATGATGGAGGTGAGAACACAATGACGACTACAGACAACAATGTATCCACCAGTAACGTCTGGCCGAATTACAATGTGAATAATGTCAAAACAGCAAGTGCCAAGGATACTAAAACGATGGGTAAAGATCAATTTCTGAAAATTTTGATCACCCAGCTACAAAATCAGGATCCGATGCAGCCTTTGGAGGATAAAGAATTTATCGCTCAAATGGCCCAGTTTTCCTCGGTGGAACAACTGATGAACATTTCTACGCAGTTGAATGCATTAGGACAGTCTTTGGGTACGGCTTCCGGTTTGATAGGAAAAGAAGTCAGCTGGATTGAGGCAGGTAAAAAAGACTCCATTACAGGTGAAGCAGGCGCGGGTACAGTAAAAAGTGGAATCGTGGATTCCATCGTTATTCGCGACGGTGTGCAGTATGCCAAAATGGGAGCGGCTGAGGTGGCATTAAAAGATGTAACATCAGTGAGCCAAGCTAACACAACGACTCCCGCTACAGGTACATCGGATACTTCATCTTCTTCCTCTACTGGAAGCGGTGAGAACTCATGAATGACAGGATAACGGTCGGACGCCTTTTTCCCGCCAACGTGCCCCCGGCAGCAATCACACAAAACCGAGTGAATTCGGTATCCAAGGATGCCAGACCGTTCGGTCAGGTGTTGCAGGATCAGGTGCTCAAGCTGAGCAACCATGCAGCCAAGCGTCTGGAGCAGCGGGGAATAGAGTTGAGAAGTGACCAAATGGCGAAAATCAACTCTGCTGTGGATAAAGCAGCTGCCAAAGGCGCCAAAGAATCATTGATTTTAATGCAGGATATGGCTTTGATTGTAAGTGTACCTAATCGAACAGTTGTTACCGCGATGGATAAGAAATCCATGGAGGATAACGTATTTACGCAGATAGATAGTGCTGTAATTATTTCATGAAAAATGTATACGAAGTGGCTGGCCCGAATAGGAAAGCCATGAAAAAGCCGCGGATCGACTGATGCGGTCAACTAAGCAACCAATCAGAGGAGGATTTATACTCAATGTTGAGATCAATGTATTCAGGTGTATCGGGCATGAAGGGTTTTCAAACGAAGCTGGACGTTATCGGTAACAACATTGCAAACGTAAATACTACAGGCTTCAAGTCCAGCCGAGTAATGTTCAAGGATATCTTGAGCCAAACGAGTTCAGGCGCAAGTGCACCAGACGGAACAACAACCGCCGGGCAGAATGCCAAGCAGGTAGGTTTGGGGGTATCGGTCAGCTCAATTGATACACTGCATCTTCCAGGTAGTGCAATGACTACGAACAACCCAACGGATTTACGTATTAACGGTGACGGATTTTTCCTGGTCAAAATGAATGATGCACAGGAAGTTCCTTATCTGACTCGTGCGGGTGATTTCCACATAGATGCAAACCGGAATCTGGTTACTTCCGATGGATTTTTTGTGGGAGATTTGGGTGGAGATCCAATCACACTTGCTGACAATGTTACGGCAGTCTCTATCTCACAGGACGGTACAATTGTACAACAATTGGATGACGGAACAGTTGATAATGGTACACAAATTGGATTAGCCAGAGTCACGAATCCAGAAGGTTTAGAAAAAATCGGTGGGAGCTTGTACCGTACTACGGTCAACTCAAATATTGATGCAATTGAGCCTGGAGCAGCCAACTCAGAGGGGCGTGGAGCTATCATCGCGGGTCAGCTGGAAATGTCCAACGTTGATCTGACAGGCGAATTTACCGAAATGATCGTAGCTCAGCGCGGATTCCAAGCGAACTCGCGTATCATTACGACCTCGGATGAAGTGCTTCAGGAAGTTGTAAACTTGAAACGATAATCTCATTTAAACGCGGAGGAGTAGAGGCTCCTCCGCACCTATCAGGAGGTTGGTGTTACGATGATCCCGTTAACGCGGCTGAACGGCTCGCCTATGTGGCTTAATGCGCTGCTCATTGAGACTGTGGAGGAAACACCGGATACATACGTCACTTTGGTGACGGGGAAACGGTTGATTGTATTGGAAAAAGCGGCAGATGTCGTCTCCTTGATCAAGGGTTACAGCCGTGAAATCGGCATGCATGCCGCCACGATAAAAGTGCAACAAATGGAGGAAGACGAATGAAGAAGATGCTGCCATGGCTCATTACAATTTTACTCGCGATTACTTTGATTGCAGGCGCGGCCTTTGTACTTATACCAGCGCTTAGCGGGAAGAAGTCGGAAGTCATACCGAATGCGCAAGCTGCTCAAGCAGAACAACTTCCAAGATTGTCAGCAGATGAATTGGTGGAAGTGAGCTCTGAAATTACCGGTATCAAAACGAATTTGGCAGACGCAGATTACATTGTCCAGATGAACCTATCTTTTCAATTGAACGATGCCAAAGCAAAAGAATCTTTTGAAAAAATCAAAGATATCAGTATTAAGCCCATCGTTATTCAATTACTTGCAGACACCAAACCTGATGAGCTCAGAACGGCTAAAGGCCGGGACCAGTTCAGTGACAAGCTGACGGATCTCATCAACAAGTCGCTCCCTGAAGGTCACCTGGGGAACGCCAAAATTACAGACTTTTTGCTGGCAGCCATTTGATTCCAGGTGAACTTGTCAGGAACACGTAAGGGGGTGAATAACATTGGTGGATGTACTGTCACAAGGGGAAATTGATGCCCTTTTAGCAGCTCTTTCGTCCGGTGAAATGGATGCGGAAGAACTTAAAAAGGAAGATACCCAAAAGAAAGTTCGCGCTTATGATTTTAAAAGAGCGCTTAGGTTTTCCAAGGATCATATACGGAGTCTGACGCGGATACACGAGAACTTTGCACGGTATCTGACCACATATTTTTCAGCGCAGCTTCGTACTTTTGTCCAAATTAATGTCGTTCAGGTGGAGCAGCTTCCTTATGATGAATTCATTCGCTCCATTCCGAAAATGACCATTCTGAACATTTTTGAAGCTGAACCGCTGGAAGGCCGTATGGTGCTTGAGGTTCACCCGAACGTTGCTTATGCCATGTTGGACAGGCTACTCGGAGGAACAGGTTCGGCACCGTCAAAGGTTGCTGCGTTGACCGAAATCGAGACGACGATCATGGAGCGAATTTTCAGTCGTACCTTTGATAGCCTGCAAGAGGCTTGGAAAACGGTACTAGACATTGAACCGCGCCTAGAGGCGATGGAAACAAATCCGCAGTTCATGCAGATTGTTTCGCCGAATGAAACGATTGCTCTGATTTCGCTTAGCACCAAAATTGGTGATACCACAGGGATGATTAACCTCTGTATCCCGCACGTGGTATTGGAACCCATTATGGCCAGACTGTCCACGCACCAGTGGTTTACATCCGAAAAGAAATCAAGGGCGCCCGAAGAGATCGACGCCTTGAGATTACGGGTCACCAAAGCAGAGCTCCCTATTATTGCGGAGTTGGGTGAATCCCGGATAAATGTAGCCGAGTTTCTGGGTCTTTCGGTAGGGGATGTCATTTCATTGAACAAGCCTGTCAAAGAAGGACTATCCATCCGGGTAGGCGAGAAATTGAAGTTTATGGGAAGTCCCGGCATGGTAAGAGATCGTGTTGCCGTACAAATTGATGAAATTGTCAACGAAGGAGTTGAAGAAATTGACGAGTAAAGACTATTTGTCCCAGGAGGAAATCGATGCCTTGCTGAAACAGTCTGAAGCGGGGACGGATTCTACTCCCGCCAACAAGACCGTTGACGATTTTCTGACTCCTCTGGAGCAGGATGCTCTCGGGGAAATCGGTAATATAACGTTCGGCAGCGCAGCTACGGCTCTTTCCACACTGCTCGGTCAAAAGGTGGATATTACGACACCTAAAGTTTCAATTATTACCCGTTCTGAATTTGAAACTGCATTTCCAAAGCCACACGTAGCTGTACATGTAAATTATGTCGATGGATTCGAGGGTATTAACTCACTCGTAATCAAAAAGCGTGATGCACAAGTGATAGCGGACTTAATGCTTGGTGGTGAAGGAAACCCAGTAGATGAAGAATTGAATGAAATCCACATCAGTGCCGTGCAGGAAGCGATGAATCAGATGATGGGATCTTCGGCGACCTCTATGTCTACCATGTTTAATCGTTTTGTTAATATCTCTCCACCGGGGATTGATATTTTGGATCCTATGCACGGTGATGGAGTATCCAGTCTGCCGGATGAAGAGACGCTCATTACAGTATCCTTCCGGTTATTGATCGGGGATCTTATTGACTCTACGCTGATGCAATTGTTACCTGTTAATTTCGCCAAAAAAATGGTGAGCATCCTAATGAATGGCGGAGAGGAAGAGGAACAACCGCAAGCGTCCGCACAGCAGGTAGCTGCAACAGCAACTCCTGAAGCGCCGCAACAAGCTAGCGTTCCGCAGCAACCGCCTGCACCAGCCTATCAGCAGCCGCCTGCAGCCGCGCAGGCGCCGCAAGACCCAAGCTATGGGCAACAACCGCCAATGTATCCTCAAGACCCGGGATACGGGCAGCAGGGCGCTCCAGGCTATGGAACACCGGGTTATGGAATGCCAGCTGGTGTACCACCGCAAGCTCCTTACGGAACGCCTCATCACTACGGCGCAGTACCGGGACGTAATGTAAATGTACAACCTGTACAATTTTCTAACTTGCAGTCCGGTGCATTTGCGCAAGTGGATGAAAACAATTTAAATTTATTGATGGACATTCCCCTTAGAGTCACCGTAGAATTAGGAAGGACCCAAAAGCAAATTAAAGATATTCTGGAGCTCTCACAAGGTTCAATTATTGAACTGGACAAGCTTGCCGGGGAGCCGGTGGACATTTTGGTTAACAACAAACTGATTGCCAAGGGCGAGGTTGTCGTAATCGACGAGAACTTTGGCGTGCGTGTAACAGATATTGTAAGCCAATGGGACCGTATTCAAAAATTACAATAAAAGCATAATTTAGGGAGGATTTATTTCAGATGGCAAACCGTATTTTGATCGTGGACGATGCTGCATTTATGAGAATGATGATTCGGGACATCCTGTCCAAAAATGGATTTGAAGTAGTAGGAGAGGCCCAGGACGGATCACAGGCCATTGAAAAATTCAAGGAGCTTCGTCCGGACCTGATTACGATGGATATCACGATGCCTGAAATGGACGGCATTGCCGCTCTGAAGGAAATCAAACAAATTGACGCGAACGCAAAGGTTATCATGTGTTCCGCGATGGGTCAGCAAGCAATGGTTATTGATGCCATTCAAGCTGGCGCAAAAGATTTTATCGTTAAGCCTTTCCAATCGGATCGGGTTATCGAAGCCATCAACAAAACACTGGGTGTGTAAGGCGCACCCAGTATGGATACACAACAGGGTGCCTCTGACGCATTGAGTACATCCAGCAATATAGGCAACATTGCCTGGGTCCTTTTCGTGCTAATCTTTATCATCGTACTGATCGTGTACTTGATACGGTTTTTGAGTAAAAGAAATCAGAGCTGGTTCAGCAACCGCTCCGTTCGCATACTGGGAGGCGTGGGACTTGGTCCCAATAAATCCCTTCAGCTTGTTGAAGTTGGTAGCAGTGTGTACCTCATTGGTGTGGGAGAAGATATCCGGCTTGTTGACAAAGTATCCGATCCTGAAGAAGTGGAGCAAATTTTGGCCGCACTGGAGCAAGAAGCTTCTCTGCAGCGCGGCCCGATTGCCCCGCTATTCGCTAAAATTGCGGATAAGCTTCGCCGGAACAACGCGGCACAGCAGCAGCCTGAAGAGGAGACATCTTTTCACGAGATGTTTGAATCCAAGCTTCGGCAAATGCCGAATCGCAAGGATAAACTTGAAAAGCTGCGCAATGAGGAGAATACTACAGATCGGTCGGGAGATTCATGAGAAAAAAGATTATACTTGCATGTTTGCTGCTTGTCTTGTTCAGCTTCATTTCGGTGACGGCGGCCTCTGCGGAACCGATTCCGAACATTGATATTCAAGTCGGCAATTCGGACAAAGGACAGCCCGGTGCCACCTCGCTGTCTATTATTTTACTTATTACTGTCATTAGTGTAGCGCCGGCGTTGCTTGTACTTATGACAAGTTTTACGCGAATTGTGATTGTGCTTGGCTTTGTGCGAACTTCGCTGGGAACCCAGCAGATGCCGCCTAATCAGGTGCTTGTCGGGCTGGCTTTGTTTCTCACTTTATTCATTATGGCACCGACGTTCTCAGCTATGAATGAAACTGCACTTCAGCCGTATCTCAAGGGGGATATAACACAGTCTCAGGCGCTGGATAAGGCATCGGTACCGATCAAGACCTTTATGTTCTCTCATACACGTGAGAAGGATCTACTGCTCTTTATGAAATACACCAAGATGGAAAAACCAAAGAATTATCAGGATATTCCACTAACGGTGATGGTTCCGGCTTATGCAATCAGTGAGTTGAAGACGGCATTTCAGATGGGCTTTATGATTTTCATACCGTTTTTAGTTATAGACATTGTGGTGTCGAGTACACTCATGGCTATGGGGATGATGATGCTACCACCAGTAATGATTTCACTTCCTTTTAAAATACTGCTTTTCGTACTTGTAGATGGTTGGTATTTGGTTGTCAAATCATTGCTTCTGAGTTTTAACACATGAATACTTCATGCAAGGACAGCAATCAAGGAGGACGGCAATGACTTCGGAGTTTATTATTTCCCTGGCTGGGCAAGCGGTGTACATTGTACTCAAGGTGAGCGCTCCGATGCTGATTTTGGGGCTAGTCGTGGGTTTGATTATCAGCATTTTTCAGGCGACAACCCAAATTCAGGAGCAAACACTGGCCTTTGTTCCGAAGATTGTCGCCGTATTGCTGGCATTGCTTTTGTTCGGGCCCTGGATATTGACCACATTAGTGGACTTTACGTATAACATTCTGGACAATTTGTACAAATATATAGGTTAGGCTGAATGTTATGAACATATTGTTACAGAGTTTTCCTGTTTTTTTGCTGATTTTTTGTCGGATTACCTCATTTTTTGTAGTAGCGCCTATTTTTTCAACCCGAGGGGTACCTAATATCTTTAAGGTCGGAATTTCAGGATTTCTAGCTTTGGTCGTGTATCTTACATATGGTACGCATCAACAGGTACCGACCGATGTAGCGTATGTGCTCTTAGTGGGCCGTGAAGTGCTGATTGGGTTGTTATTGGGGTTTACTGCATATCTGTTCATGACAGCGATCCAAACCGCAGGTTCTTTTATAGACCTACAGGTGGGTTTCGGAATGGCGAGTGTGTTTGATCCCATGACAGGGGCTTCAACGCCTTTAACGGGGAATTTCAAGTTTGCCATAGCTGTATTGTTCTTTTTAAGTATAAATGGGCACCATCATCTGCTAAATGCTATCTTATACAGCTATGATTGGGTGCCGTTGACAAATGATTTTTTTGTAAAGCTGTATGGTGGCAGTGTAACTGAATTCTTGGTACGTTCTTTTGCGGAATCATTTATGCTTGCTTTTCAAATTGCTGCTCCCATTGTAGTGGCTACCTTTTTAACAGATGTGGGACTCGGTTTTTTAGCTAAAACAGCGCCACAATTCAACATTTTTGTTATTGGTGTACCTCTTAAAATTATTGTGGGACTGTTCATGTTACTGCTTCTCATGCCAAGTTTTGCTTTTATATTCGAAAGATTGTTTTCTGTGATGTTCGAATCCATGCGCAACTTGTTGGATATTATGGGTAATCGTCCTTAATGTCTGGTCTGGAGGAACGTAGTTTGTCATTTAAATATGCTATGAACCTGCAGTTGTTCTCAGGGGAAAAAACGGAAAAAGCTACACCCAAAAAGAAACAGGATGCAAGACAAAAAGGGCAGGTTGCCAAAAGCATGGAGTTGCCCGCCGCTGGTGTCCTGCTGGTTACGTTTTTTTGCCTCATGATTTTCGGCGGGTATTTTAAGGATCATGCTGTTCGACTATTTCGAGATATTTTTGTGAATCGGCTCTCTATGGAGGTAACGCCGAACACAACGCTGCTGATGATGGGCGAGTACGGCGTGCAAATCTTGATTATGCTGGCACCTATTTTTATTGGGGCTATTGTCATCGGGATAGTAGCGAATTACATGCAGATCGGTTTTTTATTAACCGGAGAGGGCATTACGCCCAAGTTTAGCAAGATTGATCCGATTAAAGGATTCAAAAATATTTTTTCCATGAGGTCATTGGTTGAATTCCTGAAATCTGTTTTAAAGATGACCGTAATTGGTTATCTGGTGTACAGCGTACTCTGGAAAACAAAGGCTGACCTACCCAAACTAGCTGAAATGTCCGGCGATCAGATGTTGGGCTTTACAGCTTCATTAACAATGGAACTGGGGCTCAAAATTGGTGTGGTGCTGTTCGTTTTAGCGGTGTTGGATTATATGTATCAACGTTACGAGCATGAGAAAAACCTGAAAATGTCCAAGCAGGACATTAAGGATGAATACAAGAAAATGGAGGGTGACCCGCTGATCAAGGGGAAAATTCGCGAGCGTCAGCGCCGTATGGCTATGCAGCGTATGATGCAGGAGGTTCCTAATGCAGATGTCATCATCACCAACCCTACGCACTTTGCTGTGGCTTTGAAATATGACGGTTCGGAGATGGAAGCGCCGCAGATTATTGCGAAAGGGCAAGATTACGTTGCACTCCGAATTAAAGAAATTGCCAAGCAAAACGGCGTAATAACGATGGAAAACAAGCCGCTGGCGCGGGCGCTGTTTCAACGAGCCGAAATCGGGGATGCGATACCAGCTGATCTGTTCCAGGCCGTTGCCGAAGTGCTGGCGTATGTATATAAATTAAAAGGTAAAGTGAAATAAAGGGATCGGAGGGCTAGAGACCCGTGAAAATAAAAGAAATAACTGTCCTTGCAGGCGTCATCGGTATCGTTCTTATGATGATTCTCCCGATCCCATCATGGCTGCTGGATATCCTACTCGTCATTAATATTTCTATTGCTTTGATGATTCTACTCGTTTCTATGAACACGAAGGAAGCATTACAGTTCTCTATTTTCCCTTCATTGTTGCTCATTACAACGTTGTTTCGATTGGCACTTAATATTTCTACAACCAAACTTATTTTAGGTGAGGGCCATGCAGGGGAAGTAGTTGCTACGTTTGGTAGTTGGATTGCAGGAGGGCAAATTGCCGTCGGTTTTGTTGTCTTTCTCATTCTCGTGGTCGTACAGTTCATTGTTATCACCAAGGGATCTGAGCGGGTTGCTGAGGTAGGCGCACGGTTTACGTTGGATGCGATGCCGGGTAAACAAATGAGTATTGATGCTGATCTGAATGCAGGTTTGATCAATGAGCAGCAAGCCCGTGAACGACGCAGTAAAATCGAACGGGAAGCAGATTTTTACGGAGCGATGGATGGTGCGAGTAAATTCGTTAAAGGTGATGCCATTGCTAGTATTATCATTTTGATCATTAACTTGGTCGGTGGCTTTATTATCGGTATGGCCGTTCAGGGAAAAGGATTTCAAGAGGCGCTGTCGACTTATTCTGTCCTCACCATCGGTGACGGACTGGTCAGCCAGATTCCCGCACTGCTCATATCCACGGCGTCAGGCTTGATTGTTACGCGGGCTACGTCGGATGGCAACTTGGCGGAGGATTTAACTGGACAGCTCTTTTCTTATCCAAAACTGATCTACATTGTGGCAGCCACAATTGCATTATTGGGACTTTTCACACCTATTCATATCATTACAACTCTTCCACTGGCGATACTGCTGTTTTTCGCGGCTCGAAGAATGCAGGGCAATATGGAGCGCAAGCAGATAGCCGATGAACAGCTGGAAGAGGAGCAACAAATTGAAGAAGTCCGTAGTCCGGAAAGTGTCATTAATCTGCTTCAAGTAGATCCAATTGAATTTGAATTTGGATACGGGTTAATTCCGCTGGCGGATACACAGCAGGGCGGGGATTTATTGGATCGGATTATTATGATCCGTCGTCAATGTGCTTTGGAGCTGGGTTTGGTTGTGCCGGTCATTCGTATTCGGGACAACATTCAGCTCAAGCCTAACGAGTATGTAATTAAAATTAAAGGTAATACCGTGGGTGGCGGAGAGCTTCTGTTAAATCATTACCTGGCTATGAGTCCAGGATACGACGATGATTCTATTACAGGAATCGAAACGACGGAACCAGCCTTCGGATTGCCTGCGCTCTGGATTGATGAGAACACCAAGGATGTTGCGGAACTATCGGGTTATACCGTAGTTGATCCACCTTCAGTTGTAGCTACTCATCTTACGGAGACAATCAAGAAACATGCTCATGAGTTGCTTGGCAGACAGGAAACACGATCGCTGGTCGACAATCTCAAAGAGAATTATCCAGTGCTGGTGGACGACCTTATTCCTTCTGTGCTTGCGATTGGGGATGTACAAAAAGTGCTGGCCAAGCTGTTGAAAGAAAAAATCTCCATTCGCGATATGGTGACTATTTTCGAAACATTAGCTGACTATGGTACTTATACAAAAGATCCCGACGTGCTGACTGAATATGTCCGTCAGGCGTTGTCCCGCCAGATTACGCAGCAATTTGCCCAACAAGGGGAGACGTTACGCGTTATTACAGTGGGACCAGGATTGGAGAAGAAAATTGCTGAAAGCGTGCAACAGTCGGAGCAAGGTAGCTATTTGGCTCTTGATCCGGTGTCTACGCAAACGGTGTATCAAAGAATGATGGAGCAAATCAACCGCCTTATTCAATCTGGACAGCAGCCTATTGTGTTAACGTCACCGACAATTCGTATGTATTTGCGGCAAGTGATGGAGCGGACGATGCAGGATGTCCCGGTGCTGTCGTACAGTGAGCTGGAGCCGAACGTTGAAATTCAAAGTGTCGGGGTGGTGAACTTATGAGAGTGAAACGATATGTAGTGGATACCATGCCAGAAGCTATGCTGCAAATCAGGGGTGACTTAGGAACAGACGCCGTCATTTTAAGTACAAAAGAAATGAAGGTCGGCGGTTTCATGGGAATGTTCAGTAAAAAGAAAATCGAAGTGGTTGCTGCGGTAGAGGAGAAGCAACCTCAAAAGCCACGACGGTTTGGGCCCTCTTCACAAGAACTTGCCCAGGCGGCTTCACCTCTAATGAACGCTCCTGAACAGCCAGAAAAATCATTTATGCCTGTGGTTCCCAGACAAGCTGCTCCAGAAGCTTATCGACGGGTAACGCAGATGACGGGTGGTTCCAAAGAAGAACAAGCTGAATTAACGATTAATGAAGAACAAGCTGCTTCAGCAACTGAGCATTTGTCATCTAGGTCTGCAAATAATCTGGAGACTATATCTCAAGCACTTGATCATGAAGCATTGCTTTCGAACATGAAATCATCCAGTGAACTGTTTAAACAGCCCATTGAAGTAAGTGCTCCAGATAAGAGCGGAGTAGAGGAAAATCAGGCTCTGCTTAATGAATTGCGGGAAATGAAAGCCATGATGACTCGGTTTTCCCGAAATTCTTCATTGGAAAGTACTTGGCCGGAGCCGCTGCAAGAGATTTGTGAGCGTGTACTGGAGCAGGAAGTGGAACGTGATTTACTGGAGTATTGGCTCGAACAGGTATATGTGCGTCGGAGTGAGCACCCTTTTGCGCCTGAAACTTTTGATTGGGAACAAGCCTTTCGTGAGGAAGTGGCCAGTTTTATTCAGACAAGACTGGACAAAGGGATCTCTAAAGATACCAAAATTGTGTATGTGGCAGGTCCTACCGGAGTAGGGAAAACGACAACCATTGCCAAGTTAGCAGCAGAGCAGTTGTTTAAGCATCATCGCAAAGTTGGATTTATTACTTCTGACACGTACCGGATTTCAGCCGTCGAGCAACTGCGTACATATGCTACGATTTTGAATGTACCGCTTGAAGTTGTGCAATCTCCTGGTGACGTCCACAGAGCCATTCAACGTCTGGAACATTGTGACCTGATCCTCATGGATACCGCAGGACGAAATTATCGTAATGAATTACTTGTTTCGGAACTGCAAAGTCTGCTTTCGCCTATTGATGAAAGTGAGACGTATCTGGTACTCAGTCTGACATCCAAAAGTAAAGATATGCTCAATATAACTGGACATTTCAGTAAGTTTGGTCTTGGTAAGGTTGTATTTACTAAGATGGACGAGACAGGTAGCTGTGGTGGGATGTTTAACCTTTTGCATCATTTTCCGATGCAGCTGGCTTATATTACCAATGGACAAAATGTTCCTGACGACCTGCTTCATCCCGATGCAGAAATGGTGACAAGCATGCTGCTTGGACCCAAAGCATCAACAGGAGTTAACGGAGATTCCATATGAGTGACCAAGCCCAATCACTTAGACAAATGGCTTCTTCCTTGGATAAATATCGATTGCCCCCACGTAATCGTCAAGCGAAAATTATAACGATCACCAGTGGTAAAGGCGGGGTGGGCAAATCCAATTTTACGCTGAACTTTGCTCTGGCTCTGCAATCCTTTGGTCGAAAGGTACTTGTGTTTGATGCTGATATAGGTATGGCCAATATTGATGTATTAATGGGAGCCAATTCACAATACAATCTTCTTCACCTGCTAAAACGTGAGAAATCAATTGATGAAATTATTCAAACGGGTGTAGGTGGTTTGCCTTATATTGCTGGAGGATCGGGCTTGAGCGAATTGTTTACGTTATCGGATAACGATCTGAATTATTTTGCCGAAGAAGTAGAGAAAATGGCGGCAGATATGGATTACATTCTATTTGATACAGGTGCAGGTTTATCCAAAGAAAACCTTAAATTCATCACTTCAGCTGACGAATGCCTGGTCGTAACCACACCGGAACCGACGTCCTTAACAGATGCGTATGCGCTAATTAAAGTCGTCAGTGGGTTACAAAAGGATACGGTATTCAAAATTATAGTCAATCGTGCCGATAACGATAATGAGGCCCGTCAAGTTGCCGATAAGATCGCACTGGTTGCGAAACGCTTTTTGGAGATCGAAATCCCGTTGCTTGGACATATCAGTGATGATACTCATGTCATGCAAGCAGTCAAAAGGCAAGTACCTTTTATGGTTGCTTTTCCGGGATGTGCGGCTTCAAGAGATGTATTGAATCTGGCACACCGTTTTGCAGCAATGCCACAGATTCCGCAATCAGGTGCATTGAGTGGAATTAAAGGGTTTATGCAAAAATGGTTGCGGCGTTCTGTACATTGATTTTGATGAGAGGAAACAGAGGTGTTTAACATGTGTGCTTACCAGGTGCTGGTTGTAGATGATTCGGCCTTTATGCGCAAAATTATTACAGATTTAATTGTAAGGGATGAGTCGTTCAACATCGTAGGTACAGCCGCCAATGGCAAAGAGGCTGTAGAGAAAGTGAAGGAATTGCAGCCCGATTTGGTCACCATGGATGTCGAGATGCCTGAAATGAATGGTCTTGAAGCATTACCATTGATTATGGCAGCCCATCCGCTACCTGTTATTATGCTGTCAGGCATTAATGAACAAGGTATGAAGGAGACCATCATGGCTCTGGAGGCAGGAGCTTTCGATTTTATAAGAAAGCCTTCCATTGCTCATGCGCAAGATATTGAGCAAGTGAGCAAGGCGCTGCTGGAACAGATGCACACTGCTATGCAAGCAGTGCGGAGCCGCCTGGAACGCAAGGAAGCTAATGAGCGCAAAGCTGCATTGGAACAAGCGGAAAAAACGCCACAGGAAAAGCCTCCAGGACAGGCTGTGACTGAGAAACGAACAGGCAGTCAAGCTTCGACAGACAAGCCTCCTGTTGTTCCGCTTGCTCCTTCACCTGCTGTATCAGCTCAGCCGAAGCGTGATGCGGGCAAGTCCGCCCCGGCAACAGCCAAGCAGGAAACTAAACGACAACAGTCTGGAACATCTGTTACAGCGGGGCGCATAGAACAGCCAGCTGCTCAGCCAAGCAAGTCAGTCCAAGCACCTACTGTTCAGAAGAAGGAAGACTTGTCCAAGGGGATGGGACGAACACCAGGGCAACTAAACAGTTCTAATGCGGCCGCTGGCAAATCGCTGCATGGTAAGGATAAAGCAGGGCTGGTTAAGCCGGAGCCCCGTAAGACGGTGATTTCATCAGCTACGCCTACTCCTGCGGCTGCTACGCCTCCAGTAACGGCACCTACAGTTACTGCCACACCTAAGGGATTTTCTCTTAAAAAAGGTGTGCACACGTCCAGCTTTCGCAAACTGGTGGCGGTGGGATGTTCTACGGGCGGTCCGCGGGCGCTCAAGACGCTGTTGGAACGCATTCCTGGTGATTTTCCTGCTCCAATCGTTATCGTTCAGCATATGCCGCCAAACTTCACTCGTTCGCTGGCACAACGCTTAAACACGTTAAGTCCACTCCGAGTTGTGGAGGCTGAGCAGGGAATGACGCTGGAGACTGGAACGGCCTACATTGCCCCAGGGGGATATCAACTAAGAATTGTGCCAGGAGCCGGTGGTAAATACACTGTGTCACTGAAGATGGAGGAAGCTCGCAATGGTCACCGTCCTTCCGTAGATACGATGTTTGAATCGTTGCTCTCGTTAACCTCGTTGGAGCGGCATCTAGTATTGCTCACTGGAATGGGGAGCGACGGGGCCAAAATGATGAAAAAGCTTTATGATGCTGGGGTACAATCCACATTTGCTGAAAATGAGGAAACTTGTGTAGTGTACGGAATGCCCCGCTCAGCAGTAGAGTTAAAATGTGTGCGTCACCTTCTGCCAATGCAGGAGATCGCCCCCAAGCTTGTACAAGTTGTGAAATAATCGGAGTGTAACTCATGGAGGAGGTGTCTCACAATGGACATGAACCAATATTTAAACATGTTTATTGATGAGTCGAATGATCATCTGCAATCTCTTAACGAAAAAATGCTTCAACTGGAAAGCAATCCAACCGATCTAGGCATCGTTCAGGTGATTTTCCGTTCTGCCCATACCCTCAAGGGAATGGCTGCTACGATGGGGTTTGAAGACCTAGCATCGCTCACTCACCAAATGGAAAACGTTCTTGATCTGGTACGTAACAACAAGCTGGCGATGCATGAATTTATATTCGATACCTTATTTAAAGGATTGGATGCTTTGGAGTCCATGGTGCAGCACATTACAGAGGGAGGCGACGGAAAAGCGGATGTCTCCTCTATTGTATCTTCACTACAATCCATCGTGAGCGGGGATTTCCAAAAGTCTGGCGCAAATGCTGCCACTGAGGAGTCTCCATCTAAAAAAGTGGACAAAAACGATAGTGCTGGGCTTGTCTTGGATCAGTTCCAGTATTCTGTACTGGAGCAATCTATTTCTGAAGGACATCGTGTTCACTATATACAGGTAACAATCAGCTCAGAGAGCCAGTTGAAGGCGGCACGTGCTTTTATGGTGTTCAATACGCTGGAAAACTCTGGTGAAATCGTCAAGGCCTATCCGTCGGTACAGGATATTGAGCAGGAGAAATTCGAGCAAAGCTTCTCGTTATATTACATAACGCAGAAAGAAGTTGGGGAGCTGGAAAAGGAAATCGCGGGTATCTCTGAAATTGAGACTGTCTCAGTGGTACAACTAGATCAGGAATCGCTTAAACAAATGAGCGAAGTTACTGCTGGACTGGCTGAGACTGCTGCAGTACAGGAAGCTCCTGTTGCCGTGCAACCACCTGCTCCTTCCCAGCCGCAGTCTCCAGCTGCGGCCTCTGTGGCTAAGCCAGCTGCAGGTAAGGCGCCAGCAGCTAAGGCAGCTGCGCCTACGCATAACCGTACGATTCGTGTAGATATTGAACGTCTGGATGTACTTATGAACTTATTTAGCGAGTTGCTTATTGACCGTGTGCGGTTAGAGCAGTTGGCAAGTGAAGCTTCCAATCCAGCACTGACAGAAACCGTAGAGCACATGAGTCGTGTGAGCAGCGATTTGCAAAACGTCGTTCTTAAATTGCGGATGGTACCAGTAGATACTGTTTTCAATCGTTTTCCGCGTATGGTGCGCGATCTGGCCAAATCGCTGGATAAAAAACTTGATTTGGTTATTACTGGAGCAGAGACTGAAATGGACCGCACTGTTATCGACGAAATTGGCGATCCTCTGGTGCATTTGCTTCGTAACTCCGTGGATCATGGCATTGAGTCGGTAGCCGATCGGATAGCAGCTGGTAAACCTGAGACAGGAACGGTTAACTTGCGTGCTTTCCATAGCGGAAATAACGTATTCATCGAGATTGAAGATGACGGAAATGGTATTAATCGCGATAAGGTACTAAACAGTGCTATTTCCAAAGGGATTTTGACGGCAGAGCAGGCAGCGGTCATGACCGACGAGGAAGCCTATCAGGTATTGTTTGCTCCGGGCTTTAGCACAGCTGCAGTCATTTCAGACGTATCAGGACGCGGTGTCGGTTTGGACGTTGTTAAATCCAAAATCACCGCTTTGGGTGGCAATGTTACGGTTCACTCTACACTGGGCCAAGGCACTAATTTCTCTGTGCAATTGCCGCTGACCCTATCCATTATTGCAGCCATGATGATACAGATCGGTTCTGAAAAATATGCGATTCCATTGTCCTCCATTGTGGAAACTGCGATCGTCAAACGGACACAAATTCGTTCTGTACATGGCAATAAAATGATTGCTTTCCGCGATTCTCATATCCCGCTCATCTCCTTGAGTCAGCTGTTTGAGGTACCGGACTTCAATGAAGATGAAGAAGAAGAGACAGAGGTCGTGGTCATCCGCAAGGGAGACCGTCTGGCAGCTCTTTCCGTACAGGACTTTTTGGGGCAAAGTGAAATTGTCCTTAAAAATCTGGGCAAATACCTTCCAAACATCCAAGGAATTTCAGGCGCCACGATTCTGGGTGACGGTCAGGTTGCTTTGATCATTGACCCGAATGTTTTCATTAAATAATGTCTTCATCAGAAATGAAAGAAATGTGAAGTTGCTGACATCAATAAGGAGGGTTTTTAGACATGGGAGAAGAAATTAAAGTTATCGTATTTAAGCTTGGTGAAGAGGAATACGGTGTTGAAGTAGAAAAAGTCCAATCTATTGAACGCATGGTGCCGATTACACGGGTTCCAAGAACCTACGATTTTGTTAAAGGCGTATTCAACATGAGAGGCGTAGTCATTCCGGTTATTGATCTTCGTGGCCGATTTGGATTGCCTGAAGCTGAATATACCGATCAAACTCGCATCATTATCGTTGCAGTGGGTGAAATGCAAGTCGGCTTTATCGTTGACTCAGCGAATGACGTTATTGACCTGAATACTGACAATATCGAGACACCACCGGAAGTGATTGGCGGAGTTAAGGCTAAATACCTTCGCGGAGTTGCTAAAATTGGTGAAGAGCGCTTGTTGATTATGCTGAACTTGTCCGAAGTCCTGAATCGTAGCGAGATGAACCAACTGGAAGGCTTAGAGGATTAACATATGGAAAATCTCGGAAATCTTGAAGACTTCAAGTTGGATGTGTTGAAAGAAGTCGGCAACATTGGCTCGGGGAACGCTGCTACAGCGCTCTCCCGGCTTCTCAATAAACCGGTCGATATGGGTGTCCCCAAAGTACAAATGCTGCCCTTTGAGGAAATTGCCGAGAAAGTCGGCGGCTATGAGCAACTTGTTGTTGCAATATTTTTTAGGGTAGAAGGGGAAGCCCCCGGGAATCTATTCTTCATATTGCAGCCTCAGGCGGCAAAAAGCTTACTTTCCCGTTTGGCGAATATTCCTTCAGATGACGAGGACAGTTTTAACGAAATGGAGCACTCAGCCCTGTCGGAGATCGGAAACATTTTAGCGGGCTCATACCTGTCTTCGCTGGCAGACTTTACGCGTTTATCTATGTATCCAACAGTCCCTGCGTTGGCGTTGGACATGGCAGGAGCAATTCTCAGCTATGGACTGCTGCAGTTTGGGCAGATGGGGGATGCTGCATTATTGATTGACACATCGTTTCTGGAAGGGCAGAATCAGATAGAGGGTCAATTTTTCCTGATTCCTGATCCAGAATCGTTCGGGAAAATCTTTAGGTCGTTAGGAGTCCCGATGAACGATGATTGAGGATAAAAGCATCATTAAAGTCGGTATGGCTGACTTAAATGTTACCAGTAACCCGAACTCGATTCGCACGACAGGACTTGGCTCCTGCGTCGGATTGACTCTCTACGATCCTCATTTGAAATTGGCAGGTATGGCACATGTGATGCTACCATCCTCGGATATTGCACGTGAAGGGCAACTGAATATTGCTAAATACGCCGATACGGCGCTGCCCGAGTTATTTGAGCGGATGCTGAAATTGGGTGCTGAACGACGCAGACTGATTGCCAAAATGGCAGGGGGAGCGCAGATGTTCGCCTTTGCTGGTAGTGGAGACACCATGCGGATTGGTCCACGTAATGTAGAATCATGCAAGGAAATGCTCGTAGATCTCGGCATTCCTTTGATTGCGGAGGACACAGGTGGCAATTATGGACGAACGATTGAGTTGGACTCTGAAACTGGCGTTTTGAATATTCGAAGCGTACAAAAAGGTGTAAAGGAATTATAAACATGTTATTTGGCAGCTTACGCATTAATCTTTGGTCTGGAGTAGTCGGATTTATTCTGACTTTTGTGTTGTCCGTTGGCAGCAATCTGCTGACCACGAGCTTAATTCGTGGCTTGATCGCCTTCGTTTTTTGGTTCCTACTTGCATTTGTGCTGCGCTGGACACTAGGTGTTGTGGCGCGGCCAGATCTGGGGAATGCCCAAAGCCGGGCAAGCTCTCAGGTAGATGGCGTAGGGGGTAACCTGGACCTGACGACACCAGACGAAAATGAAGACCTGAATGAATTGCTGAAACCGAAACCAGAGCAGACGGACGAGGGGAATAATGGTTTCGCACCTTTAAACCCACCTAAGCTGGTTTCCAACAAGGACCCTGAAGAATTGGCCAAGGCCGTTCGTCACCTGACAGACAAATAAGGAGGGTGAAGCCGATGAACGAGCGAAAAGCCGCTCATTTAAACCATTCCGAACTATGGGAACAATGGAAAGAACACGGTGACAAGGAAGCAAAAAAACAGTTAATTGAAAAGTATCTCCATATTGTGGAATATGTGTCAGGCCGTCTTGCAGTAGGCTTGCCTAAAAATGTATCCAAGGATGATCTGGCGAGTAATGGCGTTATGGGTTTGATTGACGCTTTAGAGAAATTTGACTATGAGCGTGGTTTGCAGTTTGAGACCTATGCTTCTTGGCGTGTTCGTGGAGCGATTTTGGATGGTCTTCGTCAAGGGGATTGGGTTCCTCGTTCAGTTAGGGAAAAAGCGAAAAAAATCGAAGATGCCTACCAGCATTTGGAACAAAGATATCTACGCACGGTAAGCGACGAAGAGATGAGTCATTATTTGGACGTTTCTGAGAAAGAGTTTCAAAATATGATCCAGGAGGTCGCCGTTATGTCGATTGTCTCACTGGAGGACCCGATCCGCGAAGAGGAATCGGAAACACGGCTTTCCCTTTTGGTGGACGAGAAGGCGAAAAATCCGGATCATAAGGTCAATGAATTTACACTTCGTGATGCCCTTGCACAAGGCATTGATAAATTGACTGAAAAAGAACGTATCGTTGTTTCTTTATTGTATTACGAGGATTTGTCACTCAGTGAAATCGCTGAGGTCATGTCGCTATCTCCATCGCGAATTTCACAGTTGCATTCCAAAGCAATATTACGTCTGAGAGCGACATTGGACAAACAACGGGATTTGCTAATGCGTAAAGATTAACGTACGGGAGGTTACAGTAACAGTTAGACGGAAGGAGCACCCTTGTGGAGAAGCAATATGCTTTGGACCAGTTTTTAAAAGTGGTTGTCTCACCTGACAAACAAACCGCCTACTTGGAGTTTGCCAAACGTGAAGAAGGCTTTGCCTGTTCTGTGGAAGAATTAGAGCGTTTTCTAAGCAACCAAAAAATATCCTACGGTTTAATGACCGATGCAATTCGTGTATTTGCGGCAAGTCCGGAAGATCATTTCTTCGGAAAATTACTGATTGCTCAGGGAAAGCAGCCGATCCATGGCACAGACGGAAAAATTAATCTGGCTGATATTGTGACTGGCGAAGATGCACATAAGCCGCTTGAAACCGTGGATGGACGGGTGGATTATAAAGAATTAACTCGTTTAAGAAATGTAAAACGTGGTCAACTGATTGCCGAACGGGTTGATCCTGTGCCGGGTGTACCGGGGATTGCTGTAACCGGAGAGGAAATTCCTTTTCTTCCAGGTAAAGAGGCGCGTTTTAAAGTCGGAAAAAATGTAGTGATCCATCCAGAAGGTGTTGCGATGTATGCGGCTATTGACGGACTGGTGACTACGACTGAAAAGGGCAAACTTAATGTATTCCCTGTATATGAAGTGAACGGGGACGTCGATTATAGTGTCGGTAACATTGATTTTGTTGGAACCGTCGTCATTCGTGGGAATGTCTTGACTGGTTTTCGTGTTCGGGCGGCTGGCGACATTCGTGTCATCGGTGGTGTGGAAGGCGCTGAAATTGAGGCGGAAGGTTCAGTGGAAATCAGTGGCGGTATTATCGGATACCATAAGGGGTTCGTGAAAGCTGCACAAAATGTCAAATGCTCATTCATACAAGATGGTAACGTGATTGCCGGAGGCGATATACTTGTATCCCAGAGCATCATGCATTCCCAGATTAAAGCGAGTGTAAATGTACTCTGTGAGGGGACCAAAGGGCTTATCGTAGGTGGCAGTGTACAAGCTGGTAAAAAGGTAGTGGCTCGTACCATCGGTAATACAATGTCCACAGCTACTGTTATCGAAGTTGGTGTGCTTCCCGAACTGCGCGATGAACTGACAGAACTCCGCGCACGTTTGAAGCAGCAGACAGACAGTCAGGATAAAACGAATAAGGCTCTTACCATATTGGATCAGCTTGCCGCCGCCGGACAGCTTGCACCTGAAAGAATGGCTATGCGAATCAAGCTGACATCTACTAAAAAGTCTAATGAACAGGAGCTTTTGGAAACCAAGTCCAGAATGCTTGAAATTGAACGAACATTAGAGGATACAAGCCGCGCACGGGTAGAAGTGAAAAATGTAATTTACGGTGGCTCTAAAATAGTTATCGGCAGATATACAAAATTCATTAAAGATTCAGTGGAAAGAATGGCGTTTTATTATCACGAAGGAGACATCAGCATGTCCTCCTACGTGTAATTCGGCACACTGAAAAACAACATTCAACATTGTATTCCTTGGAAGACAGAACGGATGCCCAATCGGAAAGGGTGTGGTCCAATGAGCTTGAAGGCTGTTGAATTGCAAATTGCCGTACCTCGCACCAGCGAAGCAGGAAAATACCAAAGTGAGTCCCAGCAGCGGCCGATGAATGATCAAGCATTGCTTGGACAAAAGGCCGCGTTGGAGACAGAAAACATGCGTCAGCGAAGCAGTGCCGTAGACCAGTCTGCGGAAACATTTGTCGGTGAGCGGCAAACGGGAGGGCAGAGCAGAGATTCTTCCCAGCAGAGCCGCTCTCGCTCAGATGAGTCTGAGCTACCTAAGGAGCATCCGGCAGAGCATCCGTTCAAGGGACACCATATTGATTTTTCGCTCTGATCCGACAGGTGGAGAAGCGTTATTAAAGGAGACGATGGGCAGTGGATCAACCATGGATTTATATTGTTCTGCTGGGCGCCGCAGCTGTTGTCTACGCCTGGCTTCTGCCTAAGCGTCAGCCAAGCCGGGGAACAGAAGAGGCCGTCGTCCAAAAGGTCGAGGCCACATTGGAGCAATATATGGCCGATATTGAAAACGATAATGACGAGTTGATTGAGCTCGTTTCGGGTATGAAGCAGGAGCATACAGTTAAACAGGCGGCATTACAGGAGCAAGTAGCTGAGCTTCGGAGCCGTATCGTGGAGCTTGAGCACCAGGCTATGTTTGCTACTGTCTCTATGCAAACCGAGCCTGTATCTAAGGAAATACAACATACAGCTACTTCTCATCAGGCAGCGGTTGCATATGGTCAATTTCAAAGTCCGCAACCTGGAATGTCTGTGCAGGAAGGCTACTCTGGTTCAGAAGCTCCCCTCATAACTATGGAGGAGCAGACGGTATTACAAGACCCTGAAACTGAGCAGGAAGCAGATTCCATCCGTGATCGTTATCAAGAGTTGTTTGCGCTGCATGAGCAAGGCAAGTCAGTGGACTATATAGCCAAGCAATCAGGCATTCAACGGGGTGAAGTACAGCTCATATTGCAACTCGCGGAGCGGGAGGATGTAACGTGATCAAAAACCGTTCATTTATGCTAGGCATGGGTACTGGTCTGATAACGGGGGCATTGCTGTTGCAACTGGCAATGATCGGTCAGGGACAATCGCAGCAATCTTCAATAGACCCGAAAAACATGACGCGAGAGCAGTTAGAAAAGGCAGCAGCCGAATTAAATCTTCAGATTAATGACAGTTCTGATCCGAAGATGACAGAAGAGGAATGGCGTAATAAGGTGATTAAGGAAGGCAACAAAAATCCGGTTGCACCCCAAAAGGCTAAACCAGCTCAAACGCCGGCAACACCAAAGGCACCTGCAAACAGCACATCCTCGACTGCGTCTAAACCTTCGACTAGCACATCGGTTCCACAAAGTCCGAATAAGCCGCAAACTCAAAGATCCGGCACTACACCGACTCCCAATATCCCCAAGCAGCCTGCCACCCCACAAGTGCAGTATAGCATTGCATCGGGAAGCAATTTGAGAAGTGTGGCATCAGGATTGCAACGGGCAGGGGTCGTATCTGATGCTAGTGCATTTGAGGCAGCAGCTAAGGCTCAAAAAATCAATACCAAAATTCGTACTGGTACCTATCAGTTTGCTAAGGGTGAGGATTTCAGTTCTATCATTACTAAAATTACGAAAAAGCCGTCCAACTGACCAGACTGGGAAGTGGGCGGCTTTTATTCTTGCTGACAAGTTCGATGAGAGGCGTAAAACGTCACATTTTGCGTTGTTCCAACTATTGTCGAAAAGTTGGTTGCAACGATGCAAGTGTTATGGTATATTAATTGACGGTGTTAAAAACGCACGTCGGTTAATTTTATAAAGGGTGCTTTCTAATGGAAAGTCTTTATGAAAAATGATGTCGGCGGAGGACACACAAAAAACCAAACTTAGGAGGTGCGTGAAGATGGCAGTAATCTCCATGAAACAGCTTTTGGAAGCTGGGGTTCACTTTGGTCACCAAACACGTCGCTGGAACCCGAAAATGGATCGTTATATCTTCACTGAAAGAAACGGTATTTACATCATTGACTTGCAAAAGACAGTGAAAAAGGTTGAGGAAGCTTACAACTTCGTAAAAAGCATTGCAGCTGAGAATGGTACAATTCTGTTCGTAGGCACGAAGAAACAAGCACAAGATTCCGTTAAAGAAGAAGCAGCACGCGCTGGTCAATTCTACATTAACCAACGTTGGTTGGGTGGTACGCTGACTAACTTCCAAACGATTCAAAAACGTATTGACCGTTTGAAACAACTGGAAGCTTGGGAAGAAGACGGTACATTCGCAGTTCTTCCTAAAAAAGAAGTTATCATTCTTCGCAAAGAAAAAGATCGTCTTGAAAAATTCTTGGGCGGTATCAAAAACATGAAGGGCCTTCCAAGTGCTCTGTTCATCATTGATCCACGTAAAGAACGTATCGCGGTTGCTGAAGCTCGCAAATTGGGTATCCCAATCGTTGGTATCGTTGATACAAACTGCGATCCAGACGAAATCGACTATGTTATCCCAGGTAATGACGACGCAATCCGCGCTGTTAAATTGCTGACAGGTAAAATGGCTGATGCAGTTATGGAAGCAAACCAAGGCGAAGAAACTACAGCATAATATTTCCATTAGGAAATACCTATATGAATTAAATGAAAAGGGTGGTTGGCAGGTGTATAACCTCTCACTACCCTTTTTTTAAGGAATAAAGCACGGTATACCACTGAAAATCAAATTTGGAGGGAAATAATATGGCAGTTAATGCTAGCGCAGTAAAAGAGCTTCGTGAAAAAACAGGCGCAGGAATGCTGGATTGTAAAAAAGCGCTTGAAGAAGCAAACGGTGATTTGACAAAAGCGGTTGAAGTTCTGCGCGAAAAAGGACTTGCAGCTGCAGCCAACAAAGCAGGTCGTATTGCTACTGAAGGTGTTGTTGAATCCTACATTCATGCTGGCGGCCGTATCGGCGTACTGGTAGAAGTAAACTGCGAAACAGACTTCGTAGCTAAAACAGACCAGTTCAGAGATTTTGTACGCGACATTGCAATGCATATCGCTGCATCGAACCCTCGTTATGTTCGTCGTGAAGAAGTGCCACAGGAAGAAATCGAAAAAGAAAAAGAAATCCTGAAAGCACAAGCTCTGAACGAAGGTAAACCAGAGAAAATCGTTGAGAAAATGGTTGAAGGCCGCATTGGTAAGTTCTATGAAGAGTTCTGTTTGCTGGAGCAATCTTTCATCAAAGATCCGGACAAAACAATCTCCACGCTTATCAACGAAAAAATCAGTACAATTGGCGAAAACATCTCCCTGCGTCGCTTTGTTCGTTTTGAACTGGGTGAAGGTCTGGAGAAAAAAGAAGACAACTTCTACGAAGAAGTTATGTCTCAAGTGAAACAATAATTACCAACGAACGGTAATTGCATATGAAAAAAACGGAAATGGAACACATCAGTGTTCCTTTTCTTGCAACAGGACACCTATCCTGTTACATAAAGTATAAATGATATTGGAGGGTGATCATTTGGAAAAACCTGTGTTTAAGCGTGTTGTCCTGAAAGTTAGTGGTGAATCGCTGTCAGGCCCTAACGGTTACGGTATTGATGCGGATACGATTGCGTCCATTGCTGAACAAGTCAAAGATGTGGTGGAACTGGGAGTAGAAGTTGCTATCGTGTGTGGTGGCGGTAACATCTGGCGTGGTATTGCTGGAAGTGCCAACGGAATTGACCGGGCCACGGCAGATTACATGGGTATGCTGGCAACAGTGATGAACTCACTGGCCTTACAGGATGCTTTGGAACAGATTGAAGTACCTACGCGTGTACAAACATCCATTGCGATGCAACAGATTGCAGAACCATACATCCGCCGTAGAGCTATCCGTCATTTGGAAAAAGGTCGGGTTGTAATTTTTGCAGCAGGTACAGGTAATCCGTTCTTCTCGACTGATACTACAGCTGCACTGCGTGCCGCTGAGATTGAAGCGGAAGTGATTCTGATGGCTAAAAATAAAGTGGATGGCGTATATTCTGCTGATCCGTTTAAAGATAGCACAGCTGAGAAATATGAGCAGCTTACGTATTTGGATGTGCTCAACAAAAATCTCGGTGTCATGGATTCTACTGCTTCCTCGTTGTGCATGGATAACAATATTCCGTTGATTGTCTTTGCTATTACAGAGCAAGGTAACATTAAACGTGTCGTGCTGGGTGAGAAAATTGGTACGATCGTCAAAGGGAGTGTAAATTAATGCCACAATCTGTGAAAAAGAGTGCTGAGGAGCGCATGCAAAAAGCAATCCAAGCATTGCAACGTGATCTTGCATCTTTGCGTGCAGGACGGGCGACACCAGCTTTACTGGACCGTGTGCAGGTAGAGTATTATGGTGCAATGACTCCAGTCAACCAGCTGGCGAATGTCAATACACCTGACAGCCGGACCTTGATGATTCAGCCTTGGGACAAATCTTCCTTGGCCGATATCGAGCGCGCTATACAAAAATCCGATTTAGGTTTGACACCTTCGAATGATGGCAACACCATTCGTCTGAGCATTCCTGCTTTGACGGAGGAGCGCAGAACTGACTTGGTGAAGTTGACGAAAAAGAACGGTGAAGAAGCGAAGGTCGCTATTCGTAACATTCGTCGTGATGCAAATGATGACATCAAAAAAATGGAGAAAAGTGATATTTCCGAGGACGAATCTCGTAAATATCAGGAAGATATCCAGAAAACAACTGATAAATTTATTGCTGAAGTGGATAAAGTTTTAGCTGCAAAAGAAAAAGAAATTATGGAAGTTTAAAAGATTGGCAGCCCCTCCCTTACGGTGGGGTTTGTCTCTTTTCAAGCCTGAGGCACATTTTCAGAGAATGCTGGAGGAACTGGAATGATCAAACGGGTTCGGTCTTGGTGGAACGGGGAACAAAAACAGCAAACACCGGCCATTTCAAAAGACAATATTCCGCAGCATGTTGCTGTCATCATGGATGGGAACGGCAGATGGGCCAAACGGATTGGAATGCCGCGGATTGTAGGGCACCAAAATGGAATGAAGGCAGTGAAACGCACAGCAATTGCGGCGGATGAACTGGGTATTAAGTATTTGACTTTGTTTGCATTTTCAACTGAAAATTGGACGCGTCCAAAGGACGAAGTTGATTTTCTAATGCGCTTACCGCAGGAATTTCTGGCTATTGAGCTGGATGAGCTGATTGAAAAAAATGTGCAGGTGCGTATGATGGGAAACAAGGAACATTTACCTTCCCATACCGTTGAGGCGCTGACTGAAGCGACTCGACGAACTGAAAATAATACCGGACTTGTTCTTAATTTTGCATTGAATTATGGAAGTCGGTTGGAAATCACAGAATGCATGCAAACATTGGGCCGTCAAATTGCGGATGGGAAGCTTAAAACAGAAGATATAACATCTGAGCTGATCGGTAATACGTTGCTTTCTAGTGGTATGCCAGACCCTGATTTGCTGATTCGAACAAGCGGTGAGCTTAGACTTAGTAATTTTATGCTCTGGCAGCTTGCCTACAGTGAGTTGTGGTTTACTGATATTTATTGGCCTGAGTTTAAGAAAGAACACTTATACGAAGCAGTGATCGAATATCAGCAAAGAACACGGCGGTATGGCGGACTGAAGTAAATGGAGGATGAAAGCCGTTGAGACAGAGATTAATTACCGGTATTCTGGCAGGCATATTCTTTTTGGCGATGGTCCTGTGGGGCGGCTTGGCCTACCATTTGCTTATATTGGCGATGGCCCTAATCGGATTTTATGAGTTCGCACGAATGACGCAGGTATCTCCTTTTGGAGGTACAGCAATACTTGGATACGTAAGCATATTTGCTTTTGTATTTCCATATGAACCTTTTGGTTTGCACTCACCCTTACCCATTGCCAGTATGCTTTGGCTGGTAATGATAGCTTTTATGATCATCACGGTAGGAACGAAAAATAAAATCCCGATTCAAACGGTAGCTATACTATTCCTTGGTACCGTTTATATAGGGTTTGGATTTTCGTATATAGCGGAATCACGTCATATGGAACATGGACTGTTATGGACTTTTTTATTGTTGGCTTGTATTTGGGCAAGTGATGCAGGGGCATATTTTGTAGGCAAAATGGCAGGGAAGACAAAACTATGGCCTGCGATTAGTCCAAACAAAACGGTCGAAGGATCCATTGGCGGCATTGTTTTAGCGTTGGTTATAGCTCTAGTATTCGCTGGATTGTCAGGTGGACTGCTGCCATGGGGCAAAGCCATCGGCATCGGTTTGTCATGTGCAGTTGTGGGACAACTGGGCGATTTGGTACAATCTGCATACAAACGAGTGTACGGCATTAAAGATTCCGGTAATCTGCTGCCAGGGCACGGTGGTATACTAGACCGCTGCGACAGCTGGATTGTCGTTTTTCCATTTGTACATATGCTGATGCTGCTTCCATGAGTCTGTTGATTACAGTTTATGCTCAGGCTTAATCTCTATGCTGTCACTCTGCGCTACTAAAAGGATGGAACCAGTAGCATAGCTGCCTGAATAACAAACAATGAGCTCCTGGCTAAAAGTGATTTTCAGGATAGGAAGGTGCATCATGAAAAGAATTACGGTACTTGGTTCAACCGGATCTATTGGAACTCAAACGCTGGATGTAGTGTCCATGCACCCGGATCAGTTTACTGTTGAGGCTTTAGCAGGTGGTTCTAATATAAAGTTACTTGCTGAGCAGGCGCATCTCTATAAACCCAAAAAAGTGTCTGTGGGTACTCGGCAGTTGGCGGATGAAATTCGTCCTTTACTGCCTTCTGGAATGGAACTGTATTGGGGAAATGAAGGACTCGTTGAGCTTGCTGCGAACACAGAGGCGGATATGGTTGTGACGGCTGTAATGGGCAGTGTCGGATTGCACTCCACGCTGGCCGCGATTGAGGCTGGAAAACAGATCGGTTTGGCCAATAAGGAAACACTGGTTACTGCTGGTCATCTGGTCACAGCGCGGGCTCGGGCGAAAGGAGTGCCGTTGCTGCCGATTGACAGTGAGCATTCAGCTATTTTCCAATGCTTGAATGGTGAGCGTATGAAAGATGTGGCACATATTACCCTCACAGCATCAGGGGGTTCTTTTCGAGATTTGACAAGAGAACAGTTACTTGAAGTTACAGTGGAAGATGCACTCAAGCATCCCAATTGGTCAATGGGGGCCAAAATTACGATTGATTCAGCAACGATGGTAAACAAGGGGCTGGAAGTCATTGAGGCGCATTGGCTATTCGGACTTGATTATGAGCAGATTCATGTGTTGCTTCATCCGGAAAGCATTATTCATTCCTATGTTGAGTTTCAGGATACAAGCATTGTTGCTCAACTTGGGAATCCGGACATGAGAGTACCCATTCAATATGCGTTGACTTACCCTGAGCGTATGAAGTCCCCGGCGAAGCCGTTGTCACTGGCTGAAGTGGGTAGACTCCATTTTAAGGAAATGGATTATAATCGTTTTCCTTGTTTAAGGCTTGCCTTCGAATGTGGTAAAATGGGTGGTACAGCACCGACCGCCTTTAATGCAGCTAATGAGATTGCTGTTGCCCGTTTCCTGCGTGGAGAAATTTCTTTTCTGCATATTGAAGCTATTATTGAACGTGTGCTGGAGCGGCATGTCAATGTGGCTAATCCTGATCTTTCTGCGATTGAAGCCTGTGACGGAGAGACTCGTAGCATAGCTGCGGGGTTGTAGGCTAATGCTGGGTTAAGAAACGAAATGTGATTCTCTTGTGCGGGATTGGAGAATAATGATAATCTAGGAAGACAAACTCGATCTCATTGAAAGGGGAACGGAAACGATTGGAAACGATTCAAATAGTGTTGATGACGGTGCTCATGTTTTTCGTCATAGTGACGGTGCATGAATGGGGGCATTATTATTTTGCCAAGCGCGCCGGGATTCTGGTACGGGAGTTTGCGATCGGTTTCGGTCCGAAACTGTTTTCTTATAAAAGAAACGAGACGCGATTTACGCTGCGTTTGTTGCCGTTTGGTGGCTTTGCCCGCATGGCGGGAGAGGATCCGGAGATCAATGAAATTGAGACCGGACAAACGATTGCTGTACGCGTAACGGATGACGTCGTTAAAACCATCTATCTAGATCAACTGGATAATCGCAAGAATGTGGTACGCGGCGAAGTGTTGGATATTGATCTGGAACAGTCGTTAACTTTAAAATTGGATGTAGATGGCGAAGATCAGCAATACACAGTACACCCGCAAGCGATGATGGTAACCAAAGGACAATCCATTCAGATTGCACCAAAGGATCGGCAGTATGGGAGTAAAACAGTAGGACAGCGTGCGATGGCTATTTTTGCTGGACCACTGATGAATTTTATACTTGCCTTTATTCTGTTTGGTCTTCATATTCAGATGGTCGGCATACAAGTGGACAACCCGACCTATGTCCAAATTAGTGAAATTACAGCAGGTATGCCCGCTGCTGAAGCTGATTTGCATAAGGGAGATATCATCGAATCGGTGAATGGAATAGCCATTGGTGCAAATGTTGAAAACATGATCAAACTGATTGCGGATTCTCAAGACAAGCCGATGAAGTGGACGGTTCGCCGTGATAATAAGACCTTTGATCTTACTATTACACCTCGTGCAATGGAAGGACAAAAGGGTGGCAAGGTGGGCATTGTGCCTGAACTTCCAAAACGCCAAGCAGGTGTGGGTGAAACGTTCAAATTTGCCGGACAATCCATGGTCAGAACGACCGATATTATTTTCCAAGGATTTAGCCAGCTCATTCAACGTTTTTCTATCAACGACCTGGGAGGCCCGGTACGTACTTTTGAAGTGACGGGGCAAATTGCCAAGCAGGGGATTGAGCAGTTGACGTATTGGACTGCTATAATGAGTCTTTATCTGGGGATATTTAATTTATTGCCTATTCCGGCGCTGGATGGAAGCAGACTTGTTTTCCTTGGTGTGGAGGCGGTAAGAGGACGTCCCGTTGATCCGAGCAGGGAAGGAATGGTCCATTTCGTTGGTTTTGCTATGCTATTCCTGCTTATGATTGCGGTCACGTATAACGATATTTTACGCTTAATTAATGGTTAATTAGAGACGGACTTATATAAAAACGGTCTGTATGGGAGGACATGCATTTCTATGTCGAATGATAAACAGTTTGTCGAGGAAATTACGCCGCAGAGCGAAGATTTTTCCCGATGGTATATTGATGTTATTAAAAAAGCAGAACTGATGGATTATTCCCCTGTTCGCGGATGTATTGTATTCCGTCCCGATGGTTTTGAAATTTGGGAGCATATCAAGGAAGCCATGGACGTGCGCTTCAGAGAAACAGGCCACCGTAATGCCTATTTTCCAATGTTCATTCCCGAAAGCTTTTTTCAAAAGGAAAAAGAGCATGTCGAAGGGTTTAATCCTGAACTACCTTGGGTAACCGAGGCTGGTGGAGAAAAGCTGGAAGAGCGTCTTGCAATACGTCCGACTTCGGAAACCATGATAGGTCATATGTACTCCAAATGGATTCAATCCTATCGTGATCTGCCGGTGCTTATTAACCAATGGGCTAACGTAGTGCGTTGGGAAAAACGCACGTTGCCTTTCTTGCGTACAAGTGAATTTTTGTGGCAAGAAGGTCACACGGCCCATGAAACAGAAGAAGAAGCACGTGAAGAAACGATGAAAATGCTGGAAGTATACCGTGAGGTTATTGAGGAAGTTCTAGCTATTCCGGTTATTACTGGACAGAAAACACCTTCTGAAAAGTTTGCAGGTGCGAAGGATACATTTTCACTAGAAGCGATGATGAAGGATGGACGGGCGGTACAAGCTGGGACTTCCCACTACATGGGGACTAATTTTGCCGTTGCATTTGATATTAAATATTTGAGTCGTGAAAACAATCTGGAATTCGCGCATACGACTTCATGGGGAACAAGTACACGTTTGATCGGCGCACTGATTATGGTCCATGGAGATGACCGTGGTCTGGCATTGCCTCCTAAAGTTGCGCCTACGCAGGTTATTATGGTTCCAATTGGACCACCTAAGAAGCGTGATGCCGTTATCGCTCGTGCAGATGAACTATTTGCTGAGTTGAAACAAGCGGGAGTGCGTGTTAAAATGGACGACCGCAGTGATGTAAGCCCAGGCTGGAAATTTAATGAATATGAAATGCGCGGTGTGCCGGTTCGTATGGAAATCGGGCCTCGTGATATGGAAAACGGCGTCTGTGTGCTCGTATCCCGTATCAGCGGTGAGAAAAAAATCGTGCAGCAGGATAATCTGGTTGAGGAAGTACACGCGATGCTCGCACAGGTACAGCAGGAGATGTTTGATCGTGCGAAAAATTTCATGGAAGAAAATTTCTATTCTGTCGATACGTTGGACGAAATGAAGACTCTCATGGAGGAAAAACGCGGTTTTACTTTGGCAGGTTGGTGCGGATCTGAAGAATGTGAAGACAAAGTTAAAGAAGTGACAGGTGCTACAAGCCGTAATATACCGTTTAAAACAACCGAGCAAAAGTCCACATGTTTGTGCTGTGGCAAACCTGCCAAGCATACAGTAGTGTTCGCACGGGCGTACTAATATAGAAGTAGGGCAATACCACTATACTCACTTCATTCTCTTCGCCGACAGGGTAGCTGTTACCGGACAATGTTCCGAAGGATCTATGTCGTTGTGAGGAGGATTAAAGAGGGTTACGAAAAGCTTTTGCGGTCGGAGATGTTTTTGACGCAGAAGCTTTTCATGTTTTCAGAATGGTAGATTTGAAATTGGGGGGAGAGCCATGGGCGGAGCTGAAGAAAAGAGAAAGCGGCTGGAACTGCTGATGAAGCAGGTTGTGATGCCGACGGGAGTGGTTGAACCTTATTTTTTGGACGGTTGGATTGATCAAGTGGAGATTAGCCGTACCAATAAGGATTGGAATATCACTATTGCCAAGGAGACACTGGTCCCCGCTCAGGTGTATCGTACGTTCTGTATTCAAGTACAGGAAAAAATGAGTCACATCGCAAAAATTACGTTCCGTTTTCAGTATAGTGAGATTCAGCCGGGTGATATCATTAGTGAATACTGGAAACTTTTTCTAGAGTGGGTACATCGTGAGATTCCTTCTGTTAACGGTTGGTTGAATCGGGCTGTGCATGAGTGGGAAGACGGTCTATTATTGCTAACGATGAGCGACAGTATGTCATTGGAACTGGCGCGTAAAAAGCAGATAGATCAAGCTATCATCAAATTTTACAATAAATATTTTGGGCTCTCTATGCGCATTAAAGTCCAGGTGGGTGAAAGTAACCAGGAGGCATTACAGCAATTCCAAGAGAAGAAGATGCAGGAAGAACGCGAAGTTATTCAGCAGATGATGGAAAGTATGGAATCCGAAATGCCGCCTTTGGACGAAGAAGAAGGAGACGTGCGGCTTCAATTTGGTTATGACATCAAAGAACCGGCTGTTCCGATGCAAGATATTCAGGACGAAGAAAAGAAAGTCACCTTACAGGGGACAATCTTCGGTTTGGATAGTAAAGAATTGCGCAATGGCAGTACGTTGTTTACGTATTATTTGACCGACTTTAGTGATTCCCTGCAAATGAAAATGTTTGCTAAAACTAAAGAAGATCTGAAGATCCTCAGTTTGTTGGCTAACGGGAAATGGGTCAAAGTGCGGGGGCGAGTTGAATATGATCGTTTTATGCAAATTCCCGAGCTGGTTATGATTCCTTCCGATCTAGTTGAAGTACAGGCTCCACCCACACGTAAGGATAAGGCAGAGGAAAAACGGGTTGAGTTCCATCTACACACAAAGATGAGTGCAATGGATGCTGTCGCCTCGATTGATCAATACGTCAAAACAGCCGCCAAATGGGGGCACAAAGCGATTGCGGTCACCGATCACGGTGGTGTGCAATGCTATCCTGATGCAGCAAAAGCAGCAAAGAAAAACGGAATTAAAATGATCTACGGTATTGAGGCTAACGTGGTTAATGATGCCGTTGAGGTTGTAATGCAGGCACAACCATTAAATTTGAAAACAGCGACTTATGTCGTTTTTGATATTGAAACCACCGGTTTATCGGTTACACAGAATAAAATTATTGAGATTGCGGCTGTAAAAATGCATGATGGCAAAGAAGTTGATCGTTATGCTACCTTTGTCAATCCGCATGAGCGTATACCCTACAATATCCAACAACTGACCAACATTAACGATGAAATGGTCAAGGATGCGCCGGATGTAGAACCTGTTATGAAGGAGTTTGTAGCTTTTGCTGGCGATGCTGTATTGGTTGCCCATAATGCGCGATTTGATGTCGGCTTTATCCAGGCCACCCTTCGAAATATGGGCTTGCCTGAAATGACCAATCCGGTACTGGATACGCTCGAACTGGCTCGTTTACTGTTTCCAACGATGAAAAACCACCGTCTGAATACGCTGACGACCAAATATAAAGTGGCGCTCGAAAGCCATCACCGGGCCATTGACGATACAGTCGCACTGACTGAAGTGCTGAATGGCTTGCTGAATGATGCGGAACAAATTAAGGGTTTAAAAATGCTCGATCGTCTGAATGATTATGTGGGTAAGGATTTATCGACCGTTCGTCCTTTTCACTGCTGTATTTATGCCCTCAACCCGATTGGTAAAAAAAATCTGTACAAGCTGGTTTCGATGTCTCATACCGAATATTTCAAGCGTGTGCCTTGTATTCCTAAATCAAAATTGTCAGAAATGAGAGACGGATTGCTTATTATTTCTGGCTGCGAAAAAGGAGAGTTCTTCGAGGCTGTATTGAACAAGTCCGAGGAAGAGGCCGAGGAAATTGCACAGTTTTATGATGTGTTGGAGATTCAGCCTTTGACAATGTATATGCATCTAGTGGAAAAGCAATTGGTAAGTGGGCCTGATGCTCTGAAAACGGCGATACGCAAAGTATGCGAAATTGGTCGGCGACTTGATAAGCCCGTAATTGCCACAGGTAATGTTCACTATTTGGAAACTCGCGATAAGCTGTACCGTGATATTACGATACACGGCATTACGGGATTTAGCCCGCTAAAAGATATTCGTAAGCCAGATGCGCATTTACGCACCACAGACGAAATGCTGGCAGAATTCGAGTTTTTGGGCGAGGAGAAAGCCTATGAAGTCGTTGTGAAGAATACCATTGAGCTGGCGGATCGGTTTGAGGAGCTGGAGCTGTTCCCTGACAAGCTGTTTACACCTTTGCTGGATGGGGCGGACGAGGAAATCCGCAACACTTGCTACGAGACGGCTAAATCCATCTATGGTGAGGAATTGCCCGAGGTGGTTGTAGCCCGCCTTGAAAAAGAACTCGAGCCGATTATTAAATACGGTTTCTCTGCCAATTATCTCATTTCCGAGCGTCTGGTTAAAAAGTCTAATAAGGATGGATATCTGGTAGGTTCACGGGGGTCTGTTGGATCTTCTGTGGTCGCTACCTTTCTCGGAATTTCCGAGGTTAATCCACTGCCTGCACATTATATTTGTGGTAATCCTGAATGCAGACATAGCGAATGGATTTTGGACGGTAGTGTGCCGAGCGGATTTGACTTGCCAGACAAAAACTGTCCGAACTGTGGTGGCAAATTGAAGGGTGAGGGACAGGATATTCCGTTTGAAACGTTTCTTGGGTTTAAGGGAGATAAAGTTCCCGATATTGACTTGAACTTCTCTGGCGAATATCAGCCTGTCGCACATAACTATACGAAAGTATTGTTTGGTGAGAAAAGTGTATTTCGTGCTGGAACCATAGGTACAGTTGCCGAGAAAACAGCCTTTGGCTTTGCAAAGAAATATGAAGAGGCGCATCATAAAAAATGGCGTGGGGCTGAGCTGAACAGGCTGGCTTCGGGCTGTACAGGGGTCAAACGCAGTACCGGGCAACATCCAGGCGGAATTGTCGTTGTTCCCGATTATATTGAGGTCGAGGATATTACGCCGGTACAGTATCCCGCCGATGATACAAGCTCAGAATGGAAAACAACGCATTTTGATTATCACGCTTTTGATGCGAATTTACTCAAACTCGATATTCTGGGTCATGATGATCCGACCATGATGAGGATGCTTCAGGATTTGACCGGTGTCGATCCTACGACCATTCCAATGAATGATCCTAAGGTGATGAGCATGTTCAACTCCACGGAGGCGCTCGGTGTAACACCCCAGCAAATCCGCACGCCTGTAGCAACCTATGGTGTACCAGAGATGGGGACGAAGTTTGTACGCCAAATGCTAGTAGAGTCGCAGCCAAGTTCTTTTGCTGATTTACTGCAAATATCCGGACTGTCTCACGGCACGGGCGTATGGCTGGGGAACGCACAGGAACTGATTAAGAATAATACCTGCAACATCAAGACTGTAATTGGTTGCCGTGATGATATCATGTTGTTTCTGATTTACAAGGCAGGGATGGACGCAGGTCTGGCCTTTAAAATTACGGAGAGCGTACGTAAAGGTAAGGGGCTTAGTGCCGAATGGATTGAGGAAATGAAAAAATGCAAGGTGCCACAGTGGTACATTGATTCCTGTCTGAAAATCCAGTACATGTTTCCGAAGGCGCATGCTGCAGCCTATGTTATTTCAGCAGTGCGCACAGCGTACTTTAAGCTGTATCATCCGATTGAATATTATGCGACTTACTTTTCAGTACGTGCAGCCGATTTTGATATTGAGCTGTGCTGTCAGGGATATGATGCAATCGCGCGGAAGATTGTCGAAATCGAGCAGCTCGGCTTTCAGGCACCGCCCAAAGAAAAAGGGATGCTTCCGATCCTAGAAATGGCTCTGGAAATGACGGCTCGCGGGTTTAGTTTTAAATCCATTGATTTGTACCGTTCCGAAGCTACACGCTTCAAGGTCGATGGAGATTCACTCATTCCGCCATTCGGAGCTCTTCAGGGAATTGGAGACAATGCAGCACGTAACATCGCAGCCTCCCGTGAACAGGGTGAATTTTTGTCTGTCGAGGATTTTCAACAAAAATCGAAGGCAAGTAAAACCATTGTCGAAATGCTATCCCAGTTGGGATGCTTTCGAGGTCTGCCAGAGAGTAATCAGCTGTCTCTGTTTTAATCCGAACTACAGTAGTCAAGCTCTGGCACTTGTCACATAACTATGGTTATGTTATAATTTTTTTGGTAATCATGGAGATAAAACCGTTGCTAAAAGAGTGGGGAAACCCACTCTTTACTGTTTGATATACAGTTACAACGTGAAAAGGTTATTTTTGGGCACGAAACCGGTACGCCGGTTTATTTGCAGTGAGCCCGAAATGAACATTACATCAAATGAAAATGAAAATGCCGGTGATGGAGAAGCATTGTCCATGGCAATAGGGCGTCTTTTTTTCACCACAGGAAAGTTCACTTTTGGAGGTTATAATCTTTGAGCACACCAAAGATCAAATCAGTAGTAGAAGAAATGGCCCAACCTTACCTCGATGAGCATGGTTTTGAACTGGTCGATGTCGAGTATGTCAAAGAGGGCAGCAATTGGTTTCTTCGCGTTTTTGTAGACAAAGACGGAGGAATTGATCTGGACGACTGCAGTATGATCAGTGAATATCTGGGTCAAAAGTTGGATGAAAATGACCCTGTTTCTACAGCATATTTTCTGGAAGTGTCTTCACCAGGCGCCGAAAGACCGCTGAAAAAAGCGGAGGACGTTACTAAAGCGGTAGGCAAAAACGTATTCGTTACTACATACGAGCCGATCAACGGCCTGAAGGAATTCGAAGGTCGTTTGCTTTCTTTTGAAGATGGGGAACTCACCGTTCAAAGCGGACAAAAGAAGCATGTTATACCTTATGACAAGGTAGCTGGTGCAAGGCTCGCGATCATATTTTAATTCAGATTTGACTGTTGCTGTTTGACATGTACTACATGTTTTTTGCCTCGTGTGCCGACCAGTACGCAGGTGCATCATTTGAAAGGGGGAGCAGTAATCCATGAGTATGGATTTTATTGAAGCAATGAACGAGTTGGAAAGAGAAAAGGGGATCAGCAAGGATGTGCTGTTTGAGGCCATTGAAGCAGCCTTGATTTCCAGTTACAAACGGAATTTCAACACCGCACAAAATGTGCGTGTTGATATGAACCGCAACTCGGGAGTCATTAAGGTATATGCCCGCAAGCTGATCGTTGAGGAGGTATTGGATCCTCGCACCGAGATTTCGTTGCCTGCGGCCCGTGAGATTAACCCGCATTTTCAGTTGGAAGATATCGCTGAAATTGAAGTCACACCACGTGATTTTGGACGGATTGCTGCACAAACTGCGAAGCAGGTCGTGACCCAGCGTATCCGCGAAGCGGAACGGGGACTGATCTACAACAAGTTTGTGGACAAGGAAGAGGATATTGTGACAGGAACTGTACAGCGCCAAGACCCACGTAATATTTATATTGATCTTGGTAAGGTGGAAGCGGTTCTCCCGTTAGGTGAATTGATGCCTAACGAGAAATTTAGCCATCTGGATCGAATTAAGGCTTATATCACCAAGGTAGAAAACACAACCAAAGGACCGCAAATTATGCTGTCCCGATCACATCCGGGTCTGCTTAAGCGTTTGTTCGAACTCGAAGTGCCTGAAATTTTTGATGGTGTTGTAGAGATTCGTTCCGTAGCGCGTGAAGCAGGCTTCCGTTCTAAAATCGCGGTTCATTCCCGTAACGCCGAGGTTGATCCGGTCGGCTCTTGTGTGGGTCCTAGAGGTACACGTGTACAGACCATTGTAAATGAGCTGCGTGGCGAAAAAATTGACATTGTACGTTATTCCGATAATGTTGATGAATACGTGGCTAATGCGCTGAGTCCATCCAAGGTGCTCGAAGTGCAAGTGTTTGAAGAAGAGAAAATGGCGCGTGTTATTGTGCCTGATTATCAGCTTTCTCTTGCTATTGGTATCAAAGGGCAAAATGCTCGCCTTGCTGCTAAGCTTACGGGCTGGAAAATTGATATTAAGAGTGAAACACAGGCGGAGGAAGAACTCGGCAGACCGAGAACATCCACCGATGAAATGCATCAGGATTCCGTTTCTGTAGATTAAGCGGAGTGTAGGGGGGTTAATGCATGAAACAGAGAAAGATACCTTTGCGCAAATGTGTGGCCTGTCATGAAATGATGCCAAAGAAGCAGTTGATCCGTGTCGTCAAAACCCCTGAAGACGAAGTATTGATTGACTTGACTGGCAAAAAGTCGGGACGCGGCGCTTACTTGTGCGGCAAAGCCGCCTGCTTCAAGCTGGCTCAAAAGAGCAAGGCACTGGATCGAGCATTGAAGCACTCGGTTCATCCTGATATTTATGAGCAGCTAAGTCGTGATTTTGCTGCCGTCGAGGAAGAATTCCTGGCGGCACAAGGCAGCGTGCAGGATGAATAAGGCGCTGTCTGGATTGGGTCTTGCCATGAGAGCTGGCAAGCTGCTAACAGGTGATGAGATCGTTTATAAAGCGATCAGGTCTTCAGAAGCCAAGCTGGTCATTCTTGCGAAAGATGCTTCAATGAATACTCAAAAGAAATTCCGCGACAAATGCGGGACGTACAAAATCCCCTTATTGATAGGATTTGACCGGGAAAGCTTGGGAAGCAGTATCGGCAAACCTGAACGGGTTGTGCTGGCTGTGACGGATCAAGGATTCGCGAAATTGATCAAGAAACATGCGGGGATAATGTCGGAGGTGGAGTATATTGAGTAAACAAGAAAGCAAAGACAAAGTGCGGGTATACGAATACGCCAAATCGTTGAACATGAGCAGCAAAGAAATTATCACCATTCTTAAACGGCTGGATATTCCCGTGAACAACCATATGAGCGTCATGGAACATGATGCCGTAGGTAAAGTGGAAAGTTTTTTTAAGAATATTAAATCCAATGCTGCGGCCAAGCAAGGCGGGGCAGGTACGGCGCAAGTAAGCTCGAATCAGGCCGGTTCAAGCCAGAATAGTAATCATTCAACTGAGCAAACCAAAAATCAACAGGAAAAGCAGGTAAGTATGAATAGGACAAACAACAACCAAAACAGTAACCGAAGTAGCGCTCCAAAAGCGCAAAGCAGTCAGCAGGGCGGTCAAAACCGCAGTCAACAAAGTACTAGCAGACCCACTGGTCAGCAAAGTACACAGAACCGCAGTAATGGTCAACAACAGGGAGGACAACAGCGTCCCGGCGGTAACACAGGTTCGCGTCCTCAAGGTAACCAAAGCACTAACTCACGCCCTCAGGGAAGTAGTCAGGGTGGTACGGCTGTAAGAACATCATCCTCCACAGGTAGCAACAATGCGAACCGTAGTGGTGGCAACCGTACAGGTAGTAACTCCAGCAACGGTGGTAACCGTTCCGGTCAAGGACGTTTTGACGATAACCGTCAAGGCGGCGGACGCGGTGGTAACGGTGGTCGTGGAGGCAATAATCGCGGCGGCAGCAATCGTGGCGGGAAATTTAACAATCGTGGTAAAGGTCAACAACAGGAGCGTCGCGAGAAAATCGACAACACGCCTAAGAAAATTATTGTGCGTGGTGAGATGACCGTAGGCGAAACAGCCAAGCTTCTTCATAAGGATGCGTCAGAAGTCATCAAAAAGCTGATTGTGCTCGGAACAATGGCGACCATCAACCAGGAACTGGATATGGATACCATCCTCTTGCTTGCCGGAGACTTTGGTGTCGAGGTAGAAGTGAAAATTCCTGTCGAAGAAGATCGTTTTGAAACCGTGGAAGAAAATGATGATCCTGCGGATCTCAAAACACGTCCACCGGTTGTAACGATTATGGGTCACGTCGATCATGGTAAAACAACTTTGCTGGATGCCATTCGCTCGACTAATGTAACCGGTGGCGAAGCTGGCGGTATTACACAGCATATTGGTGCATACCAAGTTGAAATTAACAGCAAAAAAATCACTTTCCTGGATACACCGGGTCACGAAGCCTTTACTGCTATGCGTGCACGTGGTGCCCAAGTGACAGATATGACGATTATCGTGGTTGCAGCTGACGACGGTGTTATGCCACAGACGGTCGAAGCTATTAACCATGCGAAGGCGGCAGGTCTGCCCATTATCGTAGCTGTGAACAAGATCGACAAACCGGATGCCAACCCGGATAAAGTGAAGCAAGAACTCACTGAATATGAATTGGTACCTGAAGAGTGGGGCGGCGATACAATTTTCGTCAACGTTTCCGCGAAACAAAGAATGGGTCTGGAAGACCTGCTCGAGATGATTCTGCTCGTAGCTGAAGTGAATGAGTACAAAGCGAACCCGAACAAACGGGCACGTGGTACCATCATCGAGGCAGAACTGGATAAAGGTCGCGGTTCTGTAGCCCGTATCCTCGTTCAGAACGGTACACTGAAAGTCGGCGATGCTTTCGTAGCGGGTAACTGCTTCGGACGTGTGCGTGCCATGGTCAACGATAAAGGTCGTCGTCTTAAGGAAGCAGGTCCTTCCACTCCAGTTGAAATTACTGGTTTGACAGAAGTTCCACTTGCTGGCGATCCATTCATGGTGTTTGAGGATGAGCGCAAAGCTCGTGCTATTGCTGACAGACGTGCGATCACGCAACGCCAATCTGATCTGGGCAGTAATACCCGTGTAACACTGGATGACCTGTTCCAACACATCAAGGATGGCGAAATGAAGGATCTGAACGTCATTATTAAAGGTGACGTACAAGGTTCCGTCGAAGCGTTGAAAGGTTCCTTGAACAAGATTGAAGTCGAAGGTGTGCGCGTTAAAATTCTTCACAGTGGTGCAGGAGCAATCACCGAATCCGATATTATTTTGGCAGCAGCTTCCAATGCTATTGTCATTGGTTTTAATGTTCGTCCGGATAACCAGGCGAAATCTACAGCGGAAGCTGAAAAAGTGGATATTCGTCTACACCGTGTCATTTACAATGTCATTGAAGAAATAGAGCAAGCCATGAAGGGCATGCTGGATCCTGAATATAAAGAAAATGTGATTGGGCATGCTGAAGTACGTAACGTATTCAAAGTTACTAAAGTCGGTACGATCGCTGGTTGTATGGTTACATCTGGTAAAATTACCCGTTCAGCAGAAGCACGCCTGATTCGTGATGGTATCGTCATTTTTGAAGGTAAAATCGACTCACTGAAACGCTTTAAGGACGACGCAAAAGAAGTTGCCCAAGGTTACGAATGTGGTATTACCCTTGATGGCTATAATGATGTTAAGGAACTCGACATTATTGAAGCGTTCGTCATGGAAACAGTGGAGCGCTAACGGCAGAGAGGTGAGCATCCATGGCTAAAATACGTACAGGTCGGGTTGGCGAGCAGATCAAGAAGGAGCTAAGCCAACTCATACAAACTGAATTAAAAGACCCCCGCATCGGTTTTATCACGGTAACGGGTGTCGATCTTACAAATGATTTGTCCCAAGCGAAAATATACTTGAGCGTGCTCGGGGATGAAGAACAAAAAAATTCTTCCCTGAAGGCATTGGACAAAGCGAACGGTTATCTTCGTTCTGAACTCGGCAAACGGATACGGCTGCGCCATATTCCTGAGTTGATTTTCAAAATTGACGAATCTATTGCTTACGGTAGTCGAATTGAAAAACTGCTGAGTGATATCGACAAGGATGAAAAATAAAACTTTTAGTTTGTCTGAAGGAACCATGAACTGAATGTAAAGGAGAAGGCAATGCATACCTATGAACAGGCGCTTCAACAAGCGAAGGAATTTATTCTGGAGCATGATGATTACCTGATCGTATCGCATGTACAGCCGGACGGAGACGCAGTCAGCTCCACCGTAACGGTGGGCTGGCTTCTCTCATGTCTGGGGAAGAAATTTACCATGCTAAATGAGGGACCTATTCCCAAGCGTATGGATTTTTTATGGCATGCCGATGAGATTATGGATATGAGCCAGCAACCGCCAGAACGGAAATACAACCGGATCATTTGTGTAGATTGTGCGGATTACCGTCGTGTTGGTTTGACAGAGCAGTTTTTTACGGAAGATGCCATTATCCTGAATATTGATCATCATCCAACGAATGATGCGTATGGTACAGTTAATGTGATTAAATCGGATGCTGCGGCAACAGCAGAAATTCTTTTTGACCTACTGAAAGAGTTCGCAGTAACTTGGGATGTCGAAATAGCTACGGCTTTATATACAGGGTTGCTAACGGATACAGGAGGTTTCCGTTACTCCAACACTTCACCGAAAGTGATGTCTACTGTGTCACAGCTACTTGCTTACGGTGTAGATGGTCCATCTTTATCCGAGAAATTGCTCGAGGAAATGACTTTTCCACAAATGAAGGTGCTGACAAAAGCATTGCAGACGCTCACGATGTCGGAGGATGGAAAAGTTGCTTGGGTCGTAGTATCACCTGACGACATGACGGAATGTGGCGCTGTAAATGAGGACTTGGAAGGCATTGTGAATTATCCAAGAAATATTCGTGGAGTTGAGGTAGGCATTTTCTTTAAGGTTATTAATGATCAAGCGGTCAAGGCCAGCTTGAGGTCGGCAGGAAATGTTGATGTAGCTGCGCTGGCTCAATCATTTGGGGGTGGTGGACATGTACGTGCAGCTGGCTGCCGTCTAGAGGGTAAGCTGGGAGATATCATTGAGACAGTTGTAGGGCGGGTGAAGTCTGAGCTATGAACCCGATAAAGAAGGAACAGGCAACTTGGGAAGGCGTTCTACCTGTCTATAAACCTGCTGGATTTACCTCTCATGATGTGGTGGCCAAGGCTCGCCGTTTATTAGGTATGAAGCGAATCGGACACACTGGAACGCTTGATCCGCAAGTAACCGGTGTTTTGCCCTTGTGTCTGGGACGTGCCACCCGTGTGGTGGAATACATGCAAGAGCGGCCCAAGGAATATCGGGCTACACTGCGATTAGGAATTGCCACGGATACCGAAGACCTAACTGGGAAAATCACGGAAGAGAGTGAACGTCCAGTAGAGGTGACGGAAGTGGAAGTCAAAGCGGTTTTGAAACGTTTTGTTGGTACGATTTCCCAAGTGCCTCCAATGTTCTCCGCGCTAAAAGTGGATGGCAAACGTCTATATGAACTGGCTCGAGAAGGCAAAACCGTGGAACGCAAAAGTCGTGAAGTGAGCATTTACGAGTTGGAAATGACGGGATTCGCGGAGACGGGGGCGTATGTGGATATTTCTTTTCGTGCCTTATGCTCCAAAGGTACTTATATCCGTACACTATGTGTTGATATTGGCCGTGAATTAGGATATCCTTCAACGATGGTTAAGCTGGAGCGAACCATGTCTGCGGGAATTCCTGCGGAACGTTGTCTGACTTTCGAAGAGATAGAGCGTTTCGTAGCGGATGGTAGTCTTGGAGAGCGACTTATTACAACGGATCAGGCGATTGACTATATGCCTGAGCATATAGTGGCTGAAGCCAAGGTAACTGCGGCTCTGCAAGGCCAACGTCTGTCGCTGAATATGATTTCACCACCTGTGACGGACAACCAGCCCTTCCGTTTGTATAAAGAGGATAAAACGTTTTTAGGCATATATGGTCGGGATGAATCAGACGCGATCGCTCCCATTAAAGTTTTTTTACCTTGAATTGTGCTATAATTTTGACGAAGTTAGTCAAATGATGTGAAATGCAGGTGAATTAATAATGATTACCGTATCGTTATCTTATCCATTGAGTGATGAGCTTTTGCAGCAATGGGGACGTCCACAGGTCACGGCGATCGGTCAGTTTGATGGTCTTCATCTGGGACACGCAAGCGTGATACGTAAGGCCGTTGCGCTGGCTCGTGAACAGCAAGTGCCGGTATCTGTCATGACATTTCATCCTCACCCAAAGGAAGTCATGAAAAAAGGCGATTATGAAGGTTATTTAACACCGCTTGCGGACAAGCAGACTATTCTGGCTGATATGGGTGTGGACGTACTTTATATTTTGAGTTTTAACGAAGAATTTTCTAAGGTCAGCCCTGAGGCGTTTATAAGCGATGTGCTGCTTCCGTTGCAAATTCGAACAGCGGTAGTAGGCTTTGATTTTCGGTTTGGCCACCGGGGAGCCGGGCATGAGGATACCCTCCGTAAGCTGGGAGGAGAGCTAATGTCTGTACACACCGTATCACCGTTCGAACTGGATGGGGACAAGGTGAGCAGTTCTGGCATTCGCCGTGCTTTACAGAACGGGGATCTAGCACATGCCTCTCGCTGGTTGGGACGTCCTTATCGTATCCAAGGTACTGTAATGGATGGAGAGAAGCGCGGACGTACGATCGGTTTTCCGACTGCTAATCTCAAACTGGATGATACCTACGTGATTCCGATCAAGGGTGTATACGCTGTACGGGCGCTTGTAGGCGATCGTTGGATAAATGGTGTAATGAATGTAGGGGTTAAGCCTACTTTTCATGAAGGTGTGCTGAATCCGTCGTTTGAGGTACACCTATTTGATTTTAATCAGCAAATTTATGGGAATTCTGTGCTTGTGGAGCTTCACCATTACATCCGCCCTGAACGCAAATTCTCTTCGGTGGATGAGCTGATCAGCCAAATTGGCAATGACGCACAAACGGCTAAAAAGCTGTTAGGCTAATTTATTTACATAAGACAGGCGCTGTGTTATACTGACTTATGTTGTGTAAACAACGATGAACCTTAGCTTGGTTGTCCGCTTTCACCGGCGGCTACGAGGCTAATGGCGATTATAATGAAGGAGGTGAACAGGATGGCATTGACTCAAGAGCGTAAACAGCAATTGATCGAGGAGTACAAAACTCATGAATCCGATACAGGATCACCAGAGGTACAAATCGCTATCCTTACTGAAAACATCGTCAACTTGCAAAGTCACTTTCGTTCGCACAAGAAAGACCATCACTCCCGCCGCGGGTTGTTGAAAATGGTCGGTCAGCGTCGTAAACTTTTGGCTTACCTGAAGAAGACTGATGTTAAACGTTACAGTGCGTTGATCGAGCGTCTCGGACTGCGTCGTTAATTTTCAGACATGTAATGAGAAAAGAAGCCTGGTTGTTCACCGCTTGTCCCTGCTAAGGCGACGGCGGACAGCAGCCGGGTTCTTTTTTGAAATGAGGAATCTTTTTTTGAATTACATATCCTGATTTGTCTGCTAGCTTCTTATGAATAAGCCCTGCGCAGGAAATACTGGATATGTATAGAACTTTTACAATGAAATGAAATGGAGGGATACCATGGAGCAACGCGTAGAAATGCAGCTCGGCGGAAGAAAGCTGGTGCTGGAAACAGGACGTCTTGCGAAACAAGCCAATGCGGCAGTTAAAGTGAGCTACGGAGAAACAGTTGTGCTTTGTACCGTGACCGCTTCCCGTGAACCGAAAGATTTGGACTTTTTTCCCCTGACCGTAAACTATGAGGAAAGATTGTATGCTGTAGGGAAAATTCCTGGCGGATTTATTAAACGTGAAGGACGTCCGAGTCAAAAAGCAATTTTGTCCAGCCGTTTGACAGACCGTCCAATTCGCCCATTGTTCCCGGAAGGTTTCCGGAATGATGTACAGGTGTTGAACCTGGTTATGAGTGTCGATCAGGATTGCGAACCTGAAATTGCAGCAATGATCGGAACCTCGGCAGCACTTAGCATTTCGGATGTACCTTTTAATGGGCCAATCGGTGGAGTCGCTGTAGGACGTGTAGACGGGCAATTTGTGATTAACCCGGATATTGCACAGCAGAATGCAAGCGATCTGTACCTGGTTGTAGCCGGAACGAAAGATGCCATCATGATGGTAGAAGCCGAGGGCAATGAGATTCCAGAGGAAGTTATGCTGGAAGCTATTATGTTCGGTCATGATGAGATTAAGAACATTGTGGCAGTCATTGAACAATTGGTGCAAGTAGCAGGTAAAGAAAAAATGCAGGTTAAACTGCATGCTGTTGATGAAAAAGTGAACAGTGAAGTACGTGCTTATGCAGCTGAACGTTTAATGGAAGCTGTTAAAATTGCAGAAAAACACGCCCGTCAAGAGGCGATTGATGCAGTCAACGAAGAGACAGTTGCCCATTTTGAATCACAATACATAGAGACACCTGAGCTTTTGAGCGACGTGAGCGAAGTTCTCTATGATATCGTCAAGGAAGAAGTACGTCGTCTGATCACGCATGATAAAGTGCGTCCTGATGGTCGTAAGCTTGACGAAATTCGTCCGATTGAAAGCGACACTAGCATTTTGCCGCGTACTCATGGTTCGGGCTTATTTACACGCGGTCAAACGCAAGCACTTAGCATTTGTACACTTGGTGCATTGGGTGATGTACAAATTTTGGACGGTATTGATCTGGAAGAAACAAAACGCTTCATGCATCATTACAATTTCCCGCCATTCAGCGTAGGTGAGGCTCGTCCTTTGCGTGCGCCAGGCCGTCGTGAAATCGGACATGGTGCTCTTGGTGAACGTGCACTTTCCAAAGTAATTCCTTCCGAAACTGAATTTCCATACACCATCCGTTTGGTTTCCGAGGTACTGGAATCAAATGGTTCGACTTCACAAGCTAGTATTTGTGCAAGTACACTGGCTATGATGGATGCAGGTGTACCGATTAAAGCTCCGGTTGCAGGTGTAGCGATGGGATTGATCAAGGATGGAGACCATGTTTCCGTATTGACTGATATCCAAGGGATGGAAGACCACCTGGGCGATATGGACTTTAAAGTTGCTGGTACCGCGGAAGGCGTAACTGCCATTCAAATGGATATTAAAATTAACGGTATTGACCGCCAGATTTTACAGGATGCGCTCAAGCAAGCTAAAGAAGGACGCTTGTTCATTCTTAGCAAAATGATGGAAGCGATCCAGAAGCCACGTGAGCAGTTGTCTCAGTATGCTCCAAAAATTATGACGATGCACATTAACCCGGACAAAATCCGTGATGTTATTGGAGCTGGTGGTAAAATCATCAACAAAATCATCGAAGAAACCGGCGTGAAAATCGATATTGAACAAGATGGTCGTGTGTTCATCGCTTCCACAAATCAAGAGATGAATGAAAAAGCACGTTCCATTATTGAGGGTATCGTAAAGGAAGTCGTGGTCGGTGAGATTTACATCGGTACAGTAAAACGGATTGAGAAATTCGGTGCATTTGTTGAAATTTTACCGGGCAAAGATGGTCTGGTTCATATTTCTCAACTGTCTACTGAACGTGTAGCCAAGGTTGAAGATGTAATTGCTATTGGGGATACAATTACGGTGAAAGTAACCGAAATTGATCAACAAGGTCGTGTCAATCTGTCCCGTAAGGCTGTTCTGACTGCAGAAGCACCTGCAAAATCCTAGGTACCTGCATGTTGCAGACTAGAAAGGCAGGAGTAGCTTTTCGTATTAACAGTACAAGGGATTTGAATAGCATTGTTTAAGCTTTTGGAAAGAGGCAGAGCTACGTTTCTGGCTCTTTTTTCATACATATGCACAAGCTGCGCCAAAGTAGGCTTCTAGAGGCTACTGCGTCATAGTTCTTGTCCTCCCCGCATACAATGTGGACAAACGGGCGGGAGGATGAAGGAATCATGAGTAGGGCAAAAAGAGCAGTGTGGGTGGTAGCCAGTTTAGCCATCACACTGGTAATCGGACAGTTTAGCGGGGTTCGTGACTTCGCTAATCAATTACGCAATGGAGACGCTACAGGAGTTGGGGAGCCTAAAGCTGAAACAACGATGGCGATGGCGGCTTTACCCGATAATGCGCTTATGCAGCGACTAAGAACAGAAGCAGCCCGTCAGCGGCGGGAACCAGTTGATGCCAAGATCGACAGGGTATGGAAGGGTATTCCAGGCTATAACGGACTGGAGGTGGATTTGGATGCTACCTATCGCAAAGCGATTGCATCTCCGGATCGACCCATTCAATATGTATATCGGCAATTGGCACCTAAAATACATTTAAATCAGCTTGGTAATGTTCCGATTTACAGGGGGAATCCCGAAAAGCCGATGGTATCCTTCATGATCAATGTAGCATGGGGGAATGAATTTATCCTGCCGATACTGAACACGCTGGATCAGGAAAAGGTCAAGGCTACATTTTTTCTTGATGGAAGTTGGCTGAAAAAAAATCCAGAACTCGCCAAGGAGATTCAAAAAAGAGGGCATGAGCTTTCGAATCATGCTTACTCTCATCCGAATATGAGCCGTCTGAGTCGGGCCAGAGCCACACAAGAAATTGAAAAGACACAAGAGCTTCTTCAAGAAACTTTGGGCGTCAAAAATAACTGGTTTGCCCCTCCATCGGGCGATTTTAATCAGCAAACGGTGGATATAGCAGCAGAACGTGGGCTCAAAACAGTGTTGTGGACATTGGACACTGTAGATTGGAAACATCCGTCACCAGAATCGGTGATTAACAAAATCAGTAGTAAAGTTGAATCAGGCACACTGATATTGATGCACCCAACAGACTCCTCAGCGGCTGCTCTCAAAGGCATGATCCATGCCATTCGTAGTAAGGGACTTGTGCTCGGAACTGTCAGTCAGACACTTTCCCCTGATCGACAGCTACCTGCTCCGGTTGAGTGAACGTCTTTTTTCTGTTAGGATTGAACATTATGGCTAAGTATGCAATTCAGTTTAGGAGGGCCAATCGTGGAAAGAATTCAACTCAAAAACGGCCTAAGAGTGGTCATTGAAAAAATTCCAACCGTGCGTTCTGTTTCTTTCGGTATCTGGGTTAAAACCGGCTCCCGAAATGAAACGCCGGACAATAGCGGTATTTCTCATTTTATCGAACACATGCTTTTCAAAGGAACAGAGCGTTTTAACGCTAAGGAAATCGCTGAGCAATTCGATGCCATCGGAGGAAATGTTAATGCTTTCACTTCGAAGGAATATACATGCTATTATGCCAAGGTGTTGGATGAGCATCTACCGATCGCAGTTGATGTGCTGTCTGATATGTTTTTTAATTCCAAACTAGATCAGGAAGAATTGGCAAAAGAGAAGAATGTGATTTTGGAGGAAATCTCCATGTACGAGGATACACCGGATGATATGGTTCATGATCTTGTATCTCGCGCGGCCTATGGTGAACATCCACTGGCTTATCCGATTCTCGGAACCGAAGATCACCTGCTTGCTATGGATAGCTCACATCTCAGCCATTATATGAGGGAGCATTATACAATCGACAATACAGTTATCAGTGTGGCTGGTAATGTTGATGATCGCTTGGTAGAATTGTTGGAGCGACATTTTGGACATTTTGATAATCATGGAACCGTTTCGCCGCTGACAGTACCTGCGTTTAACGGTGAGCTGTTGTATCATGAGAAAGCAACGGAGCAAAATCATATTTGTTTATCCCTGCCTGGATTTGCAACGGGTGACGAACTCCAGTATGCTATGGTTTTGCTGAATAACGCGATCGGCGGCGGCATGAGTTCACGTTTGTTTCAAGAAATTCGGGAAAAGCGTGGACTGGCTTATTCGGTCTATTCCTATCATAGCTCCCATGCGGACAGTGGTATGTTCACGATCTATGCAGGTACGGCTCCTAAGCAAACAAAGGACGTGCTGGATTTGACGCTGGAGCTTTTACGAGATGTGGCTGTCAACGGTTTGGACGCTAATGAGCTTCGTAAAGGTAAGGAGCAATTAAAAGGAAGTTTGATTTTAAGCCTTGAAAGTACAGGTAGCCGGATGAATCGGCTTGGAAAAAATGAATTGATGCTTGGTCAGCATTATACGCTGGATCAAATGATCGAGCATATCGAGCAAGTGACGGCAAATGATGTGAATAAAGTGCTGGATCGGATGTTCTCGGAGCCGTTTGCCCTGTCGATGGTGGGAGCGAGTGATTCAGCGGTAAAGGATATGAGGAGGGACTGTTTTGTTAACTTACGTGGAAATTAACAGACTCGCGGGCAATGAAGATATTGAGCTGCCCCGCAAAATGTCAGAGCTTGCATCAGGGTTTGACTTGTATGCAGCAGTACAGGAAAATCTGGTACTGGAACCCGGCAAACGTTGCCTCGTTCCAACTGGATTTGCAATAGCTATGCCAGCGGGATTGGAGGCACAAATCCGTCCACGAAGTGGACTGGCTCTTAAGCATGGTATTACTTGTCTCAATACACCGGGAACGATTGATGCGGATTATCGTGGGGAGATTAAGGTACTTCTTATTAATTTGGGCGAGGAATCGTTCACGATTACGCGCAATGAGCGAATTGCACAAATGGTATTTCAGGTTGTACCTGAGGTAGAGCTGAAACAAGTAGACCAATTATCTGAAACAGTGCGTGGTGCTGGAGGCTTTGGCCATACAGGACGCTGAGGTTATGGTTAGTTTGCGATGTACGAATGTCTATTTTGTAAAATCTTCAAATTTACTTGCTTAAGAGTAAGCATGCAAATAAAGGTCGTCTCATAAAGGGGCGGCTTTTTTTTGTGTTTTTTCACCCCTCTCCGGGCACTCGCATAGACTAAAAGCATATCGTGTCTCGGAAAGGAGTGATCCGGATGCTAACAGGAATACGCGTCGTTGTTTTGGGTGGCGATGCGAGGCAGCTTGAGGTAATCCGCAAATGTGTGGACATGGATGCTACCGTCAGTGTGGTCGGTTTTGACAAGCTTGAAGTACCACTCAAAGGAGTGACACTAGAACCAATGTCTGTCAAGCTGCTGGAATCGTCAGACGCACTGATTTTGCCGGTGGTGGGATGCGATGAGGAAGGCAACGTAAATGCACTTTTTGGAGCACAGAAGCTCCAGTTTCTGAATGAGCATGCTGCTGCTCTTCCACCGCATTGTGTTGTATATACAGGGATGGCGCGGACGTACTTAAAAGAAATTTGTACCAGACATGAGTTAAAGCTGGTAGAGCTGCTGGAGAGAGATGATGTGGCCATATACAACTCTATACCTACGGCCGAAGGCGCACTGATGATGGCCATTCAGCATACCGATTTTACGATTCACGGTGCAGATTGTATGGTTCTAGGCATGGGACGGACTGGATTTACCATGGCAAGGGCACTACAGGGGTTGGGAGCCAGAGTGAAGGTTGGAGTACGGCGGGCAGAGGATGCAGCGAGAGCCGTGGAAATGGGTTGGAAGCCTTTTATGACAAGGGATTTAGCGCAAGAGACAAAGGGAGTTGACTTGATTTTTAATACGATACCCTCTATGATTATCACAGCGCAAATCCTGTCTAAATTGCCATTGAGCACCGTGATTATAGATCTTGCTTCCGCCCCGGGCGGATGTGATTTCCGTTATGCGGAAAAGCGTGGAATCAAGGCTATGCTTGCCCCTGGTCTTCCCGGTATTGTTGCTCCCAAAACTGCTGGTGCCATTATAGCGAATACGCTGGTGCAGTTGTTAATGGAAGATAATCCTGATCGGGGGGATGCACAATGAGTTGGCAAGGGAAAACAGTAGGTTATGCAATTACAGGCTCACATTGCACATTTGAAGAGGTAATGCCTGTTATACAGCGCTTTGTTGATGAGGGTGCGAAGGTCATTCCTATTATATCCAATACAGTACTAACAACGGATACTCGCTTTGGTACTTCGCAAAGTTGGCAAAAACAGTTGAAAGATATAACAGGGAATGATATCATTTCTACAATTGTGGAGGCTGAGCCACTGGGTCCCTCCCAAATACTCGATGTGCTGGTGATTGCACCTTTGACGGGGAATTCAATGAGTAAGTTAGCGAATGCGATGACAGACAGTCCGGTTTTGATGGCTGCCAAGGCGCAATTGCGCAACGGTCGTCCACTTCTTTTAGCCATATCTACTAATGATGGACTGGGTCTAAATGCTGCCAATATCGCCAAATTACTCGTAGCCAAAAATATCTTTTTTGTGCCGTTCGGACAGGACAATCCAGTTAAAAAGCCGAACTCGCTTGTAGCTAACATGGAGTTGATTCCCGAGGCTGCTTATGAAGCATTGCAAGGTAAACAGCTTCAGCCGATGATTGTGGAACGCAAGACCCCATGAAGTACTATAGTTAACTGCTGAGCATCCCTCGCCTAGAAGATGATTCGATATTGTATCGAGTCTAATTTCTTGTTGGCGGTGGATGCTTTCAGAATAAAAAATGGTTTTTTAGTCGAGAAGGGGAGATACACCAGATGAGCAATAGAAAGTTTAATGTAGCTGTCGTTGGAGCAACAGGCGCTGTAGGAGAACAGATCGTAAATCTGCTGGAAAAACGGGATTTTCCTGTGGACAAAATCAAATTTCTTTCTTCGCCTCGTTCTGCCGGCACGTTAATTAGCTTTAAAGGTCAGCAAATTCCAGTAGAGATTGCTACCCCCGACAGCTTTGAAGGAATCGACATTGCTTTGTTTAGTGCAGGTGGAGACGTAAGTAAGGAATTGGCGCCGCATGCTGTTCGTCATGGGGCGGTTTGCATTGACAACACCAATGCATTCCGAATGGATCCGACAGCTCCTCTTGTAGTGCCTGAGGTGAATAGCGACAAAATTGCCGAGCATCAAGGAATTATTGCGAACCCGAACTGCTCCACCATTCAGATGGTAGCTGCTTTGAAACCATTATATGATCAGTATGGCATTTCTCGTATCATAGTATCCACATACCAGGCCGTTTCCGGGGCTGGAAGCCGAGCTATTGATGAATTGAATCGTCAAAGCGCAGCGATTCTTAACGGTGATGAAGTTCAGCCTGATCTGTTGCCAGTAGGCTCGTTGCCAGTAAAGCATCAGATTGCTTTCAATGCTATCCCGCAAATCGATAAATTCCAGGACAATGGTTATACACTGGAAGAAATGAAAATGGTACGTGAAACGAAAAAAATACTGGGTGACGAATCTGTGGACGTAACAGCAACGTGTGTACGTATTCCTGTTGTATACGGTCACTCGGAATCTGTATATGTAGAACTTAAAAAAGATTATGATTTAGAAGAAATCCGCAATCTGCTGGCTTCGGCACCGGGAGTAACGCTAGTGGACGATCCTGCTGCTCAGCTTTATCCACTGGCATCCGAAGCTGCTGGAAAACCTGACGTATTTGTGGGGCGTGTACGCCGTGATTTGGGCAATAGCCGTGGATTGAATTTGTGGGTTGTATCCGATAATCTGCTCAAAGGAGCGGCATGGAACGCGGTGCAAATCGCGGAAATTATTGCTGCAAACGCGGAGTAACGTTCCGATATGGGGGAAGAATAATGGGTATTTTGGTGCAAAAATTTGGGGGAACCTCGCTGTCCACACCTGAAGCACGTCAACTTGTGCTGGCACATGTGAAGCGGGAGCTGGAGCAAAATCTTCAATTGGTTGTTGTTGTGTCGGCCATGGGGAGAAAAGGAGAGCCTTATGCCACCGACACGCTGCTGGATTGGGCGGCGTCTAACGGCGACAGTCTTCCGAAGCGCGAGCGGGATTTACTGCTGTGCTGTGGTGAAATCATTTCTGCTGCTACATTATGCAGCCTGATGGAGAAGGAAGGTATTCCTGCTACGGTGCTAACTGGGGCACAGGCGGGCTTTATTACGGATGATCAATACGGCAATGCTCGTATTTTGGATATAAAGCCAGACCGTGTTGTTGAAGAGTTGAACCAAGGCAGAGTTGTCATTGTGACAGGTTTTCAGGGACAAACAGCAGACGGTGATATGACCACCTTGGGTCGGGGCGGCAGCGATACGTCAGCTACTGCTCTGGGTGCTGCTCTACATGCGGATATGGTCGATATTTATACGGATGTGAATGGTATATTAACCGCCGATCCGCGCATTGTGGAAAATGCAAAGCCACTTACACATGTTAGCTATACGGAGATTTGCAATATGGCTCATCAGGGAGCAAAGGTTATCCATCCTCGTGCTGTTGAAATCGCCATGCAGGCTAATATCCCGGTCCGTGTTCGCTCTACCTTCTCTGAAGGAGAAGGTACGTTAGTTACCCACCCGGAAGGCTTTAAAGACGTGCAGGCAGACATCGTAGACCGTTTCGTGACCGGTATTGCGTATGTCGGCAATGTCACTCAGATTAATGTTGAATTAAAGCCGGGTTTGGAGCACTTGCAATTACAAGTATTCAAATCTATGGCTGAACATGGAATCAGCGTTGACTTTATTAACGTAACTCCATCGGGGGCAGTTTATACTGTGTTCGATCATGATGGAAGCAAAGCGGTTGAAGTATTGAACGGTTTGGGTCTAGAACCTAAGATACTGGCCGGGTGTGCTAAAGTTTCTGTCATAGGCGGTGGTATCAACGGGGTACCGGGCATTATGGCGACGATTGTGGAGGCATTGGCAGAATCAGACGTACAGATCCTTCAATCCGCAGATTCCAACACGACGATCTGGGTACTTGTTAAAAAAGAAGATATGGTGCAGGCTGTACGCGCATTGCATAATAAATTTGAACTCCATCAATAGGTGCATTGTCCGTGCTCGGACTTGCAAAAAGGAGGCAGCATGGTGAACTTCGGCAGATTGATTACCGCAATGGTGACACCTTTTGATCAGCAAGGAGAGATTGACTGGACTGCATTGTCCTCGTTGATTGATTACTTAATAGAAGAACAGCACTCAGAGTCACTTGTTGTATCTGGAACAACAGGGGAGTCTCCTACCCTGAGCGATGATGAAAAAATCAAGTTGTTTGCATTTGTTGTAGAAAAAGCAGCTGGACGATGTAAAATTATTGCCGGGACTGGAAGCAACAATACGCGTCACTCTATTCATCTAACCCGTGCCGCGGAGCAGGCAGGAGCAGATGGTGTTCTACTGGTAGTACCATATTATAATAAACCGAATCAGGAAGGGATGTATCAGCATTTCGAAAGTATTGCAAACTCCACATCCCTTCCAGCTATACTGTATAATGTTCCAAGCCGTACTGGAGCGAGTCTAACAGCTGAAACAACGCTACGTCTTGCACAAATTCCGAACATTGTGGGAACCAAAGAATGTGCATCACTTGCGCAGGTCACACAGATTGCAGCGTCAGCGCCAGAAGGTTTTCTGGTTTATTCCGGGGATGATGCTTCTGGGTTGCCTGCTATGGCTGTAGGTGCTTATGGTATTATCAGCGTAGCGAGTCATGTGGTAGGTGCTGAAATGAAGCAGATGATCGATTCACTTGTAGGAGGACACTCGCAGGAGGCAGCCAAGTTGCATCAGCAGTTGTTCCCGATTTTCAAGGGTTTGTTTGGCTGTCCTCATCCTCTGCCTAATCCGGTGGCAGTAAAATATGCATTGGAATTACGGGGGATTAAGGTAGGTTCGGTTCGGTTGCCACTCATTCCTCCAACTGAGGATGAAGCGGAATTTATTAAGAAATTATTTACCCGCTAAAGAGAAATAGGAATGTAAGCTGTTAATTAATACTAAGGAGTATCCTTGTTAAGGGCAGTCGGTAGGTACAAAACCGATAGAGTTTATTGTCTGACAAGGTTCTCCAGCGTGAAGGGCGTTCTTATAGGACGTCCTTTTTGCTGTGCTTTCAACCATGTATGTAGATAAAATGACAGATACTAATGGTTTCAGACGGCAATGGGAAACCTAGCGTAACGAACAGGATGACTTGTTTTTTCTTATTTTAATCATGTATAATGGGGTCAAGTGACTGGGTGCGGTATTTTTTTGAAAATTAAATAAACAAATCAAGGTACGACGTCCAACTACCATAGGAGGTTTAGATTCATTTGTCTAAAAAAACAAACAACGATAAATTGATGATTTTCGCTTTGGGCGGCGTCGGTGAAATCGGGAAAAATATGTATGTCGTTCAATACGGCAATGACATTGTCGTGGTGGATTCCGGTCTGAAATTCCCGGAAGAGGACATGCTGGGCATTGATATCGTTATTCCTGATATTTCCTACCTTACAGAGAACCGCGACAAAGTAAGAGGCATTGTGCTGACTCATGGTCACGAGGACCATATCGGCGGTTTGCCTTACGTGTTGAAACATTTGAATGTACCAGTATATGGTACCAAATTGACGCTGGGATTGGTGGAAAACAAGCTGAAGGAAGCGAATCTGCTTGGTGAAACCAAACGTATTTTGATCAATGCTGATTCCGAAATCAAGCTGGGTTCCACACTAAAAGCAACTTTCTTCAGAACCAACCATAGTATTCCGGATTCTGTAGGTGTATGTATTGATACTCCTGAAGGCGCTGTTGTTCATACAGGTGACTTCAAATTTGACCATACTCCGGTGAACGGACAATATGCAGATTTGCAGCGTATGGCTGAAATTGGCACACGTGGTGTACTGGCTCTTTTGTCAGACAGTACAAATGCCGAGAAACCGGGCTTTACACCTTCGGAAAAGAGCGTTGGTATTGTCCTGGAAGACATTTTCCGCAAGTCGAGACAGCGTGTGGTCGTAGCCACTTTTGCTTCTAACGTACATCGTATTCAGCAGGTAATTAATGCTGCTGAAGCTACGGGACGTAAAGTAACAGTTATTGGTCGAAGCATGGTTAATGTCGTAGGTATTGCTTCGGACTTGGGCTATTTGGAAATTCCAGATGGAATGCTGATTGAGCCTGAAGAAGTTGGCAAAATGTCAGCGGATCGTGTAGTTATTCTCTGCACAGGCAGTCAGGGTGAACCGATGTCCGCTTTGACAAGAATGGCTCGTTCCACACATCGAAAGGTTGACATTCTTCCAGGGGATTCAGTCATCATCGCAGCTACTCCGGTACCGGGTAATGAAAAATACGTTGGACGCACAATTGATGAACTGTTCCGTCTGGGTGCCAATGTATATTACAGCGCAGCTAATCCAGGTATCCACGTTTCTGGACACGGAAGCCAGGAAGAACTCAAGCTGATGCTGAATCTGATGAAACCAAAGTTCTTCTTGCCAATTCATGGTGAGTTCAGAATGCAACGTCGTCACGCTCTTCTTGCTGAAGGCGTAGGTATAGAGCCTGAAAATATCTTCATCACGGATATCGGTGAAGTCATTGAAATTCAGAATGGCGGAGCACGCAGAGCTGGTAAAGTTACAGCAGGCAACGTACTGATCGATGGACTAGGCGTAGGGGATGTAGGAAATATCGTATTGCGCGACCGCAAATTGCTGTCACAGGACGGTATTTTGGTGGTGGTTGTCACGCTGAGCAAGCAAGACGGAACGATTAAATCAGGCCCAGATATCATTTCCCGCGGTTTCGTATATGTCCGTGAATCGGAAGGTCTACTGGATGAAGCAAATCGTATTGTCTCAAGTACACTGCATAAGCTCATGAGTGAAAATGTAAATGAATGGGCTTCCCTCAAGACAAATGTCAAGGATGCACTAGGTCGCTTCTTGTATGAGCAAACTCGTCGCAGACCGATGATCCTGCCAATTATAATGGAAGTGTGATTCAATTGAAATTTGTTCAAAAACCTGAATTAAAAACTTAAGTCACAGGCACACAGTCGCCTCTCTTCCCGCAGGAAATATTGGACGGTTTCCGCGGGAGGAGAGGCTTTTTTGATTTTGCGGGACAAGGAAAAGCATGGGGTCGGGTATAAAATATTCCATTTCCATCCCATACTATAGGGTGAATACGGGTCATATAGATGCGTAAAGCGAAAGGAAGATCACCCATATGGAACAATACAGCAATCTAACATCTGGCAACGAGGAAACGGAAGCGCCAGATCAACCAGAAATTGGGCAAAGACCCGCTTTACCTGCTATGGAGGCTTTGCAGCAGCTGGGTCAAACTTCCATGCCTGGAGGCGAGTCCAATATTTTTTGCATGACGATTATCGGTCAGATTGAAGGGCATCTCATTTTACCGCCTCAAAACAAAACGACAAAATATGAGCACATTATTCCCCAGTTGGTAGCGGCAGAACAAAATCCTCGTATCGAAGGATTAATGATTTTGCTGAATACAGTTGGTGGTGATGTAGAGGCAGGACTGGCTATTGCTGAAATGATCGCATCGATGAGTAAACCAACGGTGACTATTGTCATAGGTGGGGGGCATAGCATCGGTGTGCCGATTGCTGTGTCTTCCACTTATTCCTACATTGCGGAGAGTGCGACGATGACCATTCATCCCATTCGGATGAACGGTCTGGTCATTGGAGTACCACAAACTTTTGAATACATGGAAAAAATGCAGGAACGTGTTGTACGCTTCGTCGTTTCTCATTCTCGTATTACAGAAGAGCAGTTTAAGGAACTGATGTTTAAAACCGGTGAGTTAAACCGCGATATTGGTATAGCGGTTGGGGGAGCGGATGCAGTGAAGTATGGATTGATGGACGCGGTTGGAGGCATCGGAGAGGCTTTAAAACAGCTGAACACCATTATTGAAACGCGGCGTCAGCAAAACGGGATCGCTGGGATTCAACAGCAGGCTCCGTATGCTCCTTTTTCTCCCAGTCCCACAGGAACTCCTACAGAGACACTGTCAGGGGAGCAAAGCAGGGAGCTACCTCAATGACACTATATACTGTGATGCCAATGGAAATGGTATGGCAAGGGATGTGGAAAGAGGCTGAGGAGCTTGCAGAGGTTCGGGTAGACGGTCTACTTATGCAGGTACAGCCGCTTGAAAGTCGTCGGGGGATCATTGTACGGTTGTTGGACTGTCCGCTGGAAGCCTACCTGAATCCGCGTTATGGACCAGGTCAAGTTATCGAGTGGTCGTAGAAGGTGTCGAATAGTATAGAAATAGGTCATTTACTGCTGAAAAAGAACATATGTGCGGATACCGGGTGACGTGGTATAATATTCTTCTGGGGGGTGACCTTGTATGTCCAGAAGAAGAAAAAGAAAAAAGAAAGCCGCATTTGGCGGAGTTCTAAAATTTGAAATTTACGGCATTGTGCTGATTACATTAGCGGTCATTGCGTTGTCGGGTGAAGCGGCAGTTGGTCGGTCGCTATCCAAGATGTTTGGGCTCGTACTGGGGAAATTCTATTTTGTTATCCCTCTCATTGGCATTTATTATGGTCTGATGGTGATGATTCACCGCAAGTGGCCGAACCAGTGGAACTCGCGTAAAACGGGTTTGCTCCTGTTGGTATTTGCCTTTACACTTATGAGTTCTATTTCATCTATGGAGCAGCGTTTGGGGCCGATCAACGCGCTTCAGCCGGGCGGAGTGATGACCCAGATACATATAGATATGCGTGAGCAGTTGCTGTCGCCTGACCAGCAGGGCCATACCTCAATGCTGAACAAGGATATCAGCGGGGGGTACGTAGGCGCATTGCAGCTTACTGTTCTGTTGTGGCTGTTTGGTCTCACAGGAGCTAAACTGATCATGATTGTTATGTTCGTCATTTGTTTCATGCTGATGACCCAACTGTCCTATGTGGATTTGGTACGGATTGTAAAGACCAAGCTGCTGACAGTCGGGGGAAGCGTGCGTAAAAAATGGACTGGTAAAGCTACTCCGCTTTCGGCATCTAGCAAAGGTAGTGGAAATAGAAAAATCAAGTCTGAGCCGATTCCTGCCTATGAGGAAGACATGGATGATGACTTTGACGAAATGCAGCCTCCTGCACGCAAACAACCGATTTTCTTTCAGTTGTTTGGTCTCAAAAATTCAGATAAAGCGGACAAGGAGAAGCATTCCGTCGATACGGATGAGGATGATCATGATCTTCCATATGAAGCTGAGGACGCGCAGGCCCAGTGGATAAACGATAACCAGAGTGAAGAGCTGTCTGACGTAGTCGAACACGCTGAGCAGGAAGCTGCAATTCCGGTAAAGAGGTCGCCCATTATTAGGGATTTCTTCGAACAAGTAAAGCATGAGGAAAGAAGACCGGAAGCTGAATTTGGAGAGTCCCTTACAGGGGCAGAGCATACAACTTCCATTATTGATGAATCCCTGGATGATGACTTTGTGGATGCCAATGCGAATGATTCGACAACGATCCAGGGGACATTAGAAGGTGCTCAGGGACAAGCTCAGACGATTGCAACTGGGGTTGCAGGCGAAGAGGCTGAAGGTACCCATACAGCTATTCCGGCTCCGCCGCCGCCTAAACCGTACAAGCTCCCATCGTTTCGTTTGCTTGCTAAACCACAAAACGTAGGCAAAGGTATGGGACAAAAGGATTACATGCAAACGGCACGCAAGCTGGAAGCAACGCTGGAAAGCTTTGGTGTGCGGGCGAAGGTACTGGAGGTTGTCCGTGGCCCTGCCGTAACGCGTTATGAAATTCAGCCGGACATTGGAGTAAAGGTCAGCCGCATTGTGAGTCTGACGGATGACATTGCGCTTGCGCTTGCTGCCAAAGATATCCGTATGGAGGCTCCGATTCCTGGCAAATCTGCTATCGGAATTGAGGTTCCGAATAATGAAGTTTCCATTGTCACGATGCGTGAGGTAATGGAGACAACCGTTTTCCAGGAGTCAACTTCCAATTTATCCATTGCATTCGGACGTGATATTGCAGGACAGACGATTGTTGGTAATTTGGCCAAGATGCCCCATCTGCTTGTAGCTGGGGCAACAGGTTCGGGTAAATCAGTGTGTATCAATGGGATCATCACGAGTATTTTGTACAAAGCAAAGCCGGATGAGGTCAAATTTTTGATGGTCGATCCTAAAATGGTGGAGTTGAACGTGTACAACGGAATCCCGCATTTGTTGGCTCCGGTCGTGACTGATCCAAAGCGTGCCTCACTTGCATTGAAGAAAATTGTAGTTGAAATGGAAAAAAGATATGAGTTATTTTCCAAATCAGGAACCCGTAATATTGAGGGCTATAATAATCTGATGAAAGATAACCCGGATGCATTTCTGCCTTACATCGTCGTTATTGTGGACGAGTTGGCAGATTTAATGATGGTAGCTGCGGGAGATGTGGAGGATGCGATTGCACGACTTGCCCAAATGGCGCGTGCAGCAGGCATCCACCTTATCATTGCAACCCAGAGACCTTCGGTTGACGTAATTACCGGGGTGATTAAAGCCAATATTCCTTCACGTATTGCCTTCGGCGTTTCCTCGCAGGTAGACTCCCGTACCATATTGGATATGGGCGGAGCCGAGAAGCTACTCGGACGTGGTGATATGCTATTCATGCCGATGGGTGCTTCCAAACCAGTCCGCGTTCAGGGAGCGTTCATGAGCGATCAAGAAGTCGAAAATATTGTTAACTATGTACGTGAACAGGGTGAAGCGCAGTATGATGAAACGCTAGTGCCGGAGGTGGAAGAGGTATCGGCTGATGCAGATGAAATGCTGGATGAGCTGTACGATCAGGCTGTCAACATCATTTTAGAGGCTAAACAAGCTTCCGTTTCGCTCCTTCAGCGCCGTATGCGGATCGGTTATACACGTGCTGCTCGACTGATTGACTCCATGGAAGCTCGCGGAGTCATCGGCCCTTACGAGGGCAGCAAGCCCCGTGAGGTCCTTATCTCAATGGAGCAATATCAGCAAAATAAAGTTAGTTCCTAAGCATTATCTCTATCCAGCACTACATTAAAACGCTGTTTGTTCGCATGGTGGTTGTTCTATTATGGCAACTCCAAGTGAACAAACAGCGTTTTTTTGTGATGTTTTTTTGAGGTGTGGCGACTACCTGCTGAAAGAAGATTAAAAGGGTGAATAGCTTTAAGCGGAGCTTGTCATAATAAACGTAGCCATCCTGTTAATCCCACAAAAGAAAGGTAGAGCGCAGCATATGAAAAAGACAATGGTCTGGATTTGCACGGGTATCCTCGCAGCCTCGGCTATTACGTACACAGGACTTTTTAAAAATGACTCTGCACAGCAGCAAGCAGAGCCGCTGAGCACACAGCAGAAAGTACAAGCAGCGCAACCTTCCCAGCCGACATTCAGCTCGGGAGCGGTTGATTTTGGATCTTACGGTCAGGATGTATATGAGTTGCAATCACGTTTGAAGTTGCTGGGCTTTTTTGGCGGGAAAGTGGACAGCCATTTTGGCAGCAGTACACTAAAAGCTGTCAAGGGTTTTCAAAAGGAATTTGGCATCCGTCCCGATGGAGTGGTCGGAGCAAAGACGAAATTAAAGCTGGTGAATGCTACTCCTAACTGGAAGCCAACGGAAACTCCTATGCATCGTAACAATCAAGGTTCCGCTCAGGGACAGACAGCGGACAATAACGATAAAGCGGATCAAAATGATGAAACGATGGGATCGGCCAACACCATGGGACTATCTGAAAATGATCTTAAAATTATGGCCAACGCGGTCTACGGTGAATCCCGCGGCGAGCCATTTGAAGGACAAGTTGCCGTCGCGGCTGTTATTTTGAACAGGGTTAAGTCACCCAGCTTTCCCAACTCACCATCTGGAGTGATCTTTCAGCCAGGAGCTTTCACAGCTGTAGCAGACGGCCAAATCTGGCTCACACCGAATGAGACTGCACAAAAGGCGGTACGCCAAGCACTGAACGGCTGGGATCCAAGCGGAGGATGTCTTTATTATTTTAACCCAAAAACAGCCACCTCCAAATGGATTTGGTCCCGTCCGCAGGTGAAAACCATTGGGGAGCATATTTTCTGCATGTAAAACGCCGAAGCAGCCGGGAGCTTGTCTCCGGTTGCTTCTTGGCTTTTGCATGGTTAGAATAAAGATTGGTACACTTTACCTCTTTACAGGAGGATGATTTACAGCAGCTAATGCTAATCAAAGGCTAGACGCAAATTGACGTCACAAAGGAGTTTTGGACTTGAACAAAACAGGTTTCGAGCGTGGCACACGCAGACAACTGAGGATTCATGTACTGCCGACCAAGCGCTTTAAGACGTTTGCCATATCGTTGTATGTAGGTACTCCGCTACGTGAGGAAACCGTAACCCGAGTGGGGCTGGTACCTTTCGTTCTGCGACGGGGTACAGAATCGTATCCGCAGACTACACAATTCAGAGAACAGTTAGAACAATTGTATGGCGCGGGTTTCGGATTCGATGTATACAAACGTGGAGATTATCAGATCGTGCAATTTCGCATGGATACGATTAATGACAGCTTTGTAAACAGTCCGGATAGTTTGCTGGATCGTTCGTTTGCTTTTCTCGGAGAAGTGCTGACGAAGCCTGCATTGGAAAATGGTGCATTTCAAACGGGATACGTCCAGCAGGAACGAGAAAATGTGCGTAAAAAGCTGGAATCTATAGTTAACGATAAAATACGTTATGCTGGTGAGCGCTGTATGGAGGAAATGTGCAAAGATGAGCCTTATCGTCTGCACCCTCTTGGTCAACGATCCGATCTGGACAGCATAGATGCACAGAGCTTGTATCAGGCTTATGGAGAATGGCTGAATCATGCCAGCATGGATTTATACGTTGTGGGAGATACGACGCTGGAAGAAGTTGAGAAGTTTGTTGATCGCTATTTTCAATTGAATCGTTCAGCGGAAGCAGGGTATGTTCCAGAACAGCCCAAGTCAGTAGAGCGTGAGGTTCAAACCGTTGTAGAGCGTCTTGATGTGAACCAGGGCAAGCTCAACATGGGGTTGCGCACCCCTATTACGTATGGAGACGATCGCTATGCTTCCGCTCTGATGTATAATGGCATTTTGGGCGGGTATCCGCATTCAAAGCTGTTCGTTAATGTAAGGGAAAAGGAAAGTTTGGCGTATTACGCTTCATCGCGGTATGACGGGCATAAAGGGATTGGTACGATTCAATCTGGTATCGAAATTCCTAATTATGAAAAAGCGGTTACTATTATCCGCAAGCAACTGGAAGATACGCAAAATGGAGCGATTACCGAGCTGGAAATGACCCAAACGCAGGCGATGATTCGCAACTTGCTGAAGGAGATGCAGGATTCCGCTTTTGAAATGATCGCCTATGATTTTAACAGACAGCTTTCTGGTAAAGAGCGGACGGTAGATGAGCTGCTGAGTCAGGTGGAGGCAGTCAAGGTGCAGGATGTTCAGGATGCCGCCCGGACGTTCCGACTGGACACTATTTATTTCTTGAGAGACCAGAAGGGGGAATAGCGGTGGAGCATATACCATATGAGCATTTGCAGGAAACGTTGTACTATGAAGTAATGGATAACGGTTTACACGTTTATGTGTTGCCCAAACCGGGTTTTCAGAAAACGTACGCTACATTTGCGACTAAATACGGCTCGGTTGATAATCATTTCCGCGTAGAAGGTCAACAGCCCGTAAAGGTGCCGGATGGCATAGCCCATTTTTTGGAGCATAAAATGTTTGAAGAGCCTGAAGGCGATATTTTTGCTACCTTTTCCTCTAATGGGGCATCGGCGAACGCATTTACGAGCTTTGATCAAACAGTATATCTGTTTTCGGCAACCGAGCGTATTCAAGAAAATTTGACCACCCTGGTCAATTTTGTGCAGCATCCTTACTTTACAGATGAAAATGTAGAGAAGGAAAAAGGCATTATCGGCCAGGAAATCAATATGTATGAAGATAATCCCGATTGGCGGAGTTACTTTGGTCTGATCGAGGCGTTGTACAAGGTCCATCCGGTGCATATTGATATCGCAGGTACTGTTCAATCCATCAGTACGATTACAAAGGAAACGCTGTACAGTTGCTATGAAGCTTTCTACCATCCAAGCAATATGATTCTTTTTGTAGTGGGCGGAGTGGATCCAGCTGAAGTAATAGAACTGGTACGTAACAATCAGGCTAAAAAGGACTATAAGCCGCAGGGAGAGATCGAGCGGATTTTCGACGATGAACCCACTACAGTTGCAGAACCACGTCGTGAGGTAAAGCTGGCCGTTTCTCTGCCAAAGCTACTGTTTGGATTTAAGGAGGCTGAAGTAGGCCTAACGGGTGAAGAATTGCTCCGTCATGATCTGGAAACCAAGCTGATGCTAGATCTCCTGTTTGGCTCCAGTACACAATTGTATCAAAAGCTCTACGATGAGGATCTGATTTCGGACAGTTTTGGTCATGAGTACAATAGCACGCAGCAATATGCATTCTCTGCAATCGGTGGGGATACCAAAGACCCGGATCGGCTGTTGGCGAGAATACGTGAAGAGGTGGAGTCCATCCAGAAGCAGGGCTTTGCAGCAGAACATTTTGAACGGGCACGCAAAAAGAAAATCGGTGGTTATCTGCGTACACTCAATTCACCAGAAAATATTGCGCATGAATTTACAAGACATCGCTTCCGGGGCAGCGATTTTTTCCAACTGCTTCCGATTTATGAAAGTATCACGCTTGAGGATGTAAATCGCCGTCTGAAAGACCATATCCAGTGGGATCAACTCGCAATATCACTAGTGGTGAGTCCGTAATGTCCAGGGAGAGGGAAACGATGACCACCGAGGGCGGAGAACTAAAAGCGATTGGCGATACAACCGTGCTGATTACAGGGGCAAGTGGCGGAATTGGTGCGGCTATTGCTGAGCGTTTTGCAGCTGTAGGGATGAATGTGGTCATTCACTACATGAAGTCCCATGAAAAAGCAAATGAAGTTGCCCGTCGTTGCATGGCTTATTCAGGCAAGGTAATGACCGTGTCAGCGGATCTGCGGAGCAAGGAGCAGATTGAACGCATGCGTGAAAAGCTGGATAATCACGGGATGAAGCCGGATATTCTTGTGAACAACGCCGGATTATCTCATTATGGGCTGTTGACAGATGTTTCGGAAGAGGAATGGGACGAAGTGATGGCTGTCAATGTTAAGGGAACCTTTCTGTGCACGCAGGTTTTTATGCCGCATATGATATCCCAACGCTATGGCCGCATTGTGAATGTTTCATCCGTGTGGGGGATGTGTGGCGCTTCGTGCGAGGTGTTGTATTCCACCACCAAGGGAGGCATTAACGCTTTCACTAAAGCGCTGGCTCAAGAGGTAGCACCTTCCGGGGTGACAGTGAATGCTGTAGCTCCAGGTGCAGTGGATACGTCGATGCTGGATCATTTGGATGAAGGCGAAATTACCAGTTTGGAAGAAGAAATTCCTGCTGGACGATTGGCTCGACCTGATGAAATATCGTCCCTAGTTTATTTTCTTGCGCTTCCTGAGTCAGGTTATATTAATGGCCAGGTCATAAGTCCTAACGGAGGATGGGTGACTTAAGGGAAATAGCGCTTGGAGGAATCCACCAGTATAGTAAGCGTCTGAGAAGAGCATATTACAACTGTTGATTTTAAATCTGAATCATCTAAGGAGGATTTAAGTATGTCAACAGTTGTTCAGAATTTTGATGTTTGGAAAAAGTTCCTCGGTCAGCGTGTAGAGCAAGCGGAGAAGCTGGGAATCAGCCAAGATACCATTTCTGAGCTTGCTTATGAAATTGGTGATTTTCTGGATGAGAAGGTCGATCCAGCTAACCACTCCAACCGCGCACTGAAAGAACTGTGGGGAGTTGCCGATGAGGACGAGCGTCACACCATCGCCCGGCTAATGGTTAAATTGGCCAAGAGCAACGCATAAGTAGGAACCAACATGAAAAGCTCCCTTTTGGGGGCTTTTCTGTAATGGTTACAGAGCTGTTCTTGTAATTCCATTGTAATTTATATATCATAAACGTGATTGAGGCTTACAACACAATGCAGCCTATCAAATTTCAATAATTGGTTTTGTCGAAAGATGTTATTTTATGATACAATAATGCTTTGATTTGGAGTTGTTGACGGTTTGAATGTGAATGAGGTGCTAACGTGACGGAAGAAACGAAACAGTGGTACATGGAGTACAAGATACATAAAAATCGACCCGGACTGCTGGGAGACATTGCTTCCATGCTTGGTATTCTGGGGGTTAATATACTGACGATCAACGGTGTTGAAGGCGAAAGACGGGGGATGTTGCTTGAAACGGACGATGACGAGAAGATACGCATTCTCGGAGACACGTTAAAAAAAGCGAGCAACATTACAGTCACGGCCTTACGTGCTCCGAGACTGGTTGATATATTGGCAGTAAGACACGGCCGTTACATCGATCGGGATTCGGATGATCGTAAAACATTTCGCTTTACACGCGATGAGCTTGGGTTGCTGGTCGATTTTTTGGGTGAAGTATTAAAGAGGGACGGCAATCAGGTGATTGGTCTTCGCGGGATGCCGCGGGTGGGCAAAACGGAATCCATTATTGCCAGTAGTGTATGCGCAATGAAGCGTTGGACTTTTGTGTCTTCAACGTTACTACGACAGACGGTGCGCAGTCAGCTCTCTGAAGAAGAAATGAACCCAAACAATGTGTTTATTATTGATGGTATTGTGAGTACAATTCGGTCAAATGAAAGACATTATCATCTGCTTCAGGAAATCATGAGTATGCCAAGTACTAAAGTGATTGAGCATCCTGATGTATTTGTACGTGAATCAGGATACAGCTTTGACGATTTCAATATCATTATTGAGCTTCGCAATAATCCGGCTGAGGAAATTATTTATGATACCTTTACAGCCAGTTATACAGAAGATCTTTAAATAAGCGTAATTACACAAGGAGATGATGACATGTCAGAACTGGGTCAGCAATTAAAGGAGGCCCGGCTGCAAAAAGGATTGAGCCTTGACGATGTTCAGGAAATGACGAAGATACGCAAACGTTATCTGGAAGCCATTGAGACGGGCGATTACAAAGTGCTGCCGGGAAGCTTTTATGTCAGAGCTTTTATTAAAACATACGCTGAAACGGTCGGGTTGAACCCCGATGAGATTCTGGAAGGGCATCAAAGCAATGTGCCTGAACCTGAGCCGGAAGCAGTCATGGAGCCTGTTACACAGAAACGCTCCAGCCGTCCCGCCACGATTGGTAATCTTAAATGGTTGCCTACAGCGTTAATGTGGCTTTTTCTAGTTCTCATTGTTGGGGTTATTTATGCTTATTGGGTGAGCAACAACCATTCAACTCCAAAAACAGCAGAAAACACAACGCCGATTACAACACCAAGTACAACACCAAGCACCACACCAAGCACGTCTACTCCTGATACCACTACGACACAGCCGAACAATGGTCAAACGACGGCTCCAAATGGTGCTGGTGGGCAGACTCCTGATGCGGGGCAAACCGGCCAAACTCAGCCAGGTGGTACGGGGAGTACGGGTGCTACTACTCCAGATACTGGACAGCAGCCGGATACGACTACGCCACAACAAGGTGTAACTGTGGCACAGGACGGCAAGCAAGGCAAGACGACGATTTTTAAAGTTTCCAGTTCAACGGGAGCCGCGGTCAAGGTTGATATTAAAGCGACGGGCGAAAGCTGGCTTGAAGTGTACAAGGGAGAAAATTCCCGTGGAGAAAAGCTGAGTTATGGTATGACTAAAAGTGGAGATGCCATGTCTTTCGATATTGGTCCAGAAGGTTTATATATCAAATCAGGACGGTCTTCTGCCACAGATATTTCCGTAGCAGGTCAACCGATAACAGATAATAAATCGACTACTCGTGTACTGATCCAGCAAGGAGAAGCTTCTTCGACCGGAACGAGTGCAGGGGTAACGGGTTCACCTGCAGATTCTACGACAGGTAGCAGTACGGATTCAGCACAAAGTAGTACAGATTCTACAACTACTGATGGTGAATAAACGCCTTGGTGCGAGGAAATACTAATGACTGTAATTCCTGGAAAGGCAGTCATTTCATTTTCCGCAAAGTGAGGTGTATACGTTATGACCGTCAGCTGGATTGTGACTGGGCTCGGTATAATTGTCAGTTTACTGGGCTATTATCTGACACCGAATGCATGGGGCTATGGCATACTGGGCTTTGGTCTTGCTCACATTGTGCTTGGACTTTTGGATATGTTCCGAACTCCAACACGAAGCCATAATTAGATATTTTGACCGTAAATGAAATAAAGGCGTTTTTGTCAGGAAAACTGGCAAGAACGCCTTTTTAGTCAACGGATTATTGGATTTTTGTAAATGACTAGCCTATAATTAGATATTGAACTTTGTTGTGGAAAGGAAAGTGAAACGATGGCTTCAGAAAATTCATTTGATATCGTCTCCAAAATGGATATGCAGGAGTTAACAAATGCGGTTCATCAGACGGAGCGTGAAATTGAAACACGATTTGATTTCAAGGGTAGCAAAAGTAGCCTTAAGCTTGAGAAAGAAGCTCTTACGATTGCATCGGAAGACGAATACAAGCTGAATGCGGTGATTGATATTTTGCAATCTAAAATGGCCAAACGAGGTCTGTCCCTTAAAAATGTGGAGTATGGCAAATTGGAACCCGCCTCTTTAGGTTCAGTGCGTCAGCGTCTTTCGCTTAAGCAGGGAATTGATCAGGAGAATGCCAAGAAAATTAACATTCTTATTCGGGACTCCAAGCTAAAAGTTAAAAGTCAGATTCAAGGTGATCAAATCCGAGTGACCGGAAAAAACAGGGATGATTTACAGGCGATCATTCAATTGCTGCGTAAAGCTGATTTGCCATTGGAGCTTCAATTTACAAACATGAAATAAAGCTGTTTTCCCTCATACATTTTGTAGGAAAAAACGTTGCTTGATGTGCGGCAGGTTATTTTGACATGCGTTTTGCGCCATATTATACTTGTAACGAAAATGCAGACAATTCAGGTGTATAGCGCTCGTTGATAGCGATTTACATAGGATTGAATTTAATCCGAAAACTGCCATTTGTAATCAAGTACGATAATCAGGGGAGAGTGTGTTGTGAATTTACCCAACAGAATTACAATAACGCGGATTTGCCTTATTCCGGTGATGATGCTGGCTTTGCTGGTGGACTTTGATTTTTATCCGCCGCCGATTGAGATCGGAGCTTTCAAGCTGCCGTATAATCAGCTGATTGCGGCTATCATTTTCCTTGTAGCAGCCAGCACGGATGGTCTTGACGGATATTTGGCACGTAAAAATAATATGGTCACCAATTTGGGCAAGCTGTTGGACCCCCTTGCTGATAAGCTTTTGGTAACCGCCATTTTGGTTTCCTTGGTAGAAATGGGAAAAATCGATTCGTGGATTGTCGTTGTGATTGTTAGCCGTGAGTTTGCGGTTACGGGTCTGCGTCAGATTGCCTTACTGGATGGTTCTGTGGTTGCTGCAAGTAATTGGGGCAAATTGAAGACGATCATCCAGATCGTTGCTATTGTAGCGTTGCTCATTAATAATTTCCCGTTTGTTTTTCTTGGTATCCCGTTTGATTTAATAGCGATATGGGCAGCGGTGTTGATCACCATTTATTCGGGTATTGATTATTTTGTGAAAAATATCCACTTGCTGAGCTCCTCCAAAGTTTAACAGGATAAATTTTATGGAAACAGCAATAGGGACTAAACTTATTGCTGTTTCTTTACATAATTCCCATAATATTCGCAGTACAGGAGGAAGAATTGATGAAAGCTGAAATAATTGCAGTAGGTACAGAGTTATTGCTCGGACAAATAGTGAATACAAATGCTCAATATTTGTCACAAGAGTTGGCTACAATCGGAATCGATGTATATTTTCAGACTGTAGTTGGCGATAACATAGATCGGCTTCAGGAAGCGATAAGAATTGCTCAGAAGCGTGCGGATTTTATTTTGTTTTCCGGTGGTCTGGGACCGACTCAGGATGATTTGACGAAAGATGCGATAGCGTCTGTATTGGGGCGAAAATTGCACATAGATCGTCTTGCAATGGACAAGCTAGATCAGTTTTTCCGTAACCGTGGGGTAGAAATGACCGAGAATAACCGCCGGCAGGCGCTTTCTATTGAAGGCGCTACTCCGCTTGAAAATGAGACAGGGCTAGCTGTGGGCGACGCAATTGCACAGGACGGTAAATTTTATGTAGTTTTGCCTGGACCGCCTAAGGAACTCAAACCCATGTTTGCAAACCAAGCGAAACCTTGGTTGCTTCAGCAGGCATTGAGCGGTGAGGAAATGCCAATTTATTCAAAAATGCTAAAATTTGCAGGGATCGGTGAGTCAGCTCTTGAAACCCATTTGTTAGATCTGATCCAATCCCAGACAGACCCCACGATTGCTCCTTATGCGAAGGAAGGGGAAGTCACGATCCGTATATCCACCAAGGCGGCCAGCGAAAGTGAAGCACTAATTAAGCTGACGGCTACGGAAGTAGAAATTCAGCAGCGTCTTTCGGAATATATGTATGCAAGTGAAGATGTTACGCTGGAGAAGGTTATCGTAGATCTAATGGCCAAACGCGGGCTCACTGTGAGTGCGGCAGAAAGCTGTACAGGTGGAATGCTGATGGAACACATCACTTCTATACCTGGCAGTGCTGTTATGTTTCAAGGTGGCATCGTGTGCTATTCCAATGAAATGAAGATGAAATTACTCAACGTGCCTTATGATTATTTGGAAGGGGATCAAGCGCCAGGTGCAGTGAGTAAGGAAGTAGCCCTTGTGCTTGCAGAGCAGGCGAGAATGATCATGGACAGCGATTTTGGACTTTCAGTTACTGGTGTTGCCGGGCCTGGGTATTCCGAACGGAAGCCAGTCGGTTTGGTGTATATTGGCATTGCTGAACGCGACAAGGAAACGGAAGTACATGAACTGAGACTGAGTGGTAACCGTGAAACAATCCGACTGCGATCAGTCAAAGCAATCCTGTACAGATTGTGGCGCAGGCTGGTAGAGAACGAGAAACTCTCTTAAACATCTATGTACAGTGTGGGTCGTAGAGTTGTTTTAGATAGATATTCATGATATAATCATCTTATCGGAAGAACCGTTGCAAAGCCTTTTGCCAGCGGTTCTTTTTTTGTTTTAAGAGACAGGTGTAATTGTAGAAGAGAGCTGTGTGAACAAAAAAAACGAATGTATGTTCGAAAAAATGCTTGGCAAGCGTGTCAAAACAAGGTATTATTAAAGTACAAACAATGAAGGATGTGAGTTTATTGTCAGATCGTCGTGCTGCGCTGGATATGGCGCTCCGTCAAATAGAAAAGCAATTTGGTAAAGGTTCCATTATGAAGTTGGGTGAGTCTACCCACATGCAAGTGGAAACGATCCCCAGTGGTTCGATTGCTTTGGATATTGCGTTAGGAACGGGCGGCTTTCCAAGAGGCCGGGTTATTGAAATATACGGACCGGAATCATCCGGTAAAACGACAGTAGCTCTTCACGCTATCGCAGAGGTGCAAAAAACAGGCGGACAAGCCGCCTTTATCGACGCCGAGCATGCGCTTGATCCGTCGTATGCAAGCAAGCTGGGTGTCAATATTGATGAGTTGTTACTATCGCAACCAGATACAGGAGAGCAGGCGCTTGAGATTGCCGAAGCTCTTGTACGTAGTGGAGCAGTAGACATTGTAGTTGTTGACTCCGTAGCGGCACTTGTGCCCAAGGCAGAGATTGAAGGCGAAATGGGAGATTCCCACGTTGGTCTTCAAGCACGTTTGATGTCTCAGGCATTGCGTAAGCTTTCTGGAGCCATTAATAAGTCGAAAACCATTGCTATTTTTATTAACCAGCTACGTGAAAAAGTAGGTGTTATGTTCGGTAACCCTGAAACAACACCAGGTGGACGTGCCTTGAAGTTTTACTCTACGGTACGTTTAGATGTTCGTCGTATTGAAAGTTTGAAAATGGGTAACGACATTGTGGGTAACCGCACACGTATTAAAGTCGTGAAGAACAAAGTTGCCCCTCCTTTCCGTCAGGCTGAGGTAGATATTATGTACGGTGAGGGCATTTCCAAAGAAGGTAGCCTGATCGATATCGGTACGGAGCATGACATTGTCGACAAGAGCGGAGCCTGGTATTCCTACGAAGGTGAGCGCCTTGGTCAGGGACGTGAGAATGCTAAGCAATTTTTGAAGGAAAATCCGAATATTGCTAGTACGATCGAACAAAAAATTCGGGTGGCCAGCAATCTGATTACGACGGTTGTTCCGCCTACAGAAGAAGAGTTGGCACAGCAAGCGAAGGAAGAACAGGAATTGTTGGAGCTTGAATAAAGCTCGGTGAATCCTGGTTTGTGAACTGGGGCCAGGGTTATGGCACCGTCCGTTTGAATAGCATGATTCTGATGCCCTGCACAGTTGTGCAGGGCATTTTTGCATCAACTAGAGTCTGCTTTGTCAGTGGAATCTAACTTTTGCGTAGCAGGTGTTCAAAGGCTGCTTTCGTGAATTTCAAAGTGAGGGAAATATATTGCAGTTGGACGATGAAGATGAATACACTTCGGAAGCAAATAAGCAACAAGGGATTTCTCTTTTTCCGGATCATGAGGAATTGATGATTACTAGGGTAGAGCAGGGACAGGGACGCAAACGTGGAAGGTATATCATACATTTTGGTCCTTATTCACTGTCTGTATTAGAAGATGTAATGATCAAGTACAATATGTTCAAAGGAACGTCATTTGATAAAAAAGAACTGGAAGATATCGTTCTGGCAGATGAAAAGCAACAGGCTTATGTACTTGCGCTTCGCTATTTGGGGCGAAAGCCTCGCACACGTCAGGAAATTGCCCAGCGTTTAGCGCAAAAGGAACTGGATCAGTCTGTTATTGACGAAGTAATGGTCCGACTCCATAGGGAACAACTCGTAGATGATGATTTATACGCCCGTCAATGGGCAAGGCAGCGCATAACAAGCCAACGTAAGGGGAAGATGTGGGTTAGGCAAGAACTTCGTCAGAAGGGCATCTCTAAAGCCTCTATTGGCGAAGCGTTAGGTGAGATCACCGATAATGAGGAGTGGGAGAGCGCTTTGACGGTCGGACGTAAGAAATGGAATCAGGTACGTGGTGATATAATGGAGAAAAAAAGGAAAACATACCCTTTTCTCATGAGACGCGGATATTCGGGGGATATGACACGCCGGGTAGTCAATCATCTCACTGCGACCGAGCATGACGCTGCTTCAGATGACGAGGAATTGTTGCAGTGGGAGGAATAGTTGCCAAACTGCTGCTGAACCTTTGGCTAGTATGAACGGATAGGATGAGCTAGTTATTACATGGAAAGCTGCATGGTAGTCTACTAATGTTTGCATTCCCTTGACAATGCCATTTGTCAAATAATAAAATATATATGAAACGATACTTGTGGAACGCCCTTTTTCCTTCCAAAAAAGCGGAATCCACGGTGAGTTCTCATCGCCAAATAACAAGTGATGCCGCTATGCCAGGCGGAATTGTACATGTGAAAGCATGTGCATATGAAATGAAACGACCTTGTGTCGTTGTCTTAGTTTGACGATCAAAGTAAATGTGACAATTGCAAAAAGTCCCAAGGAATGCCTTGGAGGAACCAACGGGGAGGTGAACAGTATGATGACTGCGATCTGGTTCGTTCTCGTTGCTGTAGCCGCGTTATTCTTTGGGTTCGGGATTGGTTATTTTATTCGCAAATCTATTGCAGAAGCTAAGATCTCCAGTGCGGAAGAAGCTGCCGCGCAAATCGTGGAGAACGCGAAAAAAGAGGCAGAAGCGCTGAAGAAGGAAACGGTATTGGAAGCGAAAGATGAAATCCACCGCATCCGTGCCGAAGCTGAAAAAGAAACTCGTGAACGTCGCAATGAAATTCAACGACAGGAACGAAGATTGCTGCAAAAAGAAGAATCGCTGGATAAAAAATTGGAATCGCTGGAACGCAAAGAAGAACAAGTGGCCAACAAAGAGAAACGAATCGATGAAACCCAGCAGCAAATTGATTTGATTTACAAGAGTCAGGTAACTGAGTTGGAACGTATTTCCAATCTGACGATGGAGGATGCAAGAAGTATTATTCTGACCAACGTAGAGCAGGAAGTTCGTCATGAAACAGCTCAGATGATTAAAGAAATTGAACAGCAGGCCAAAGAAGAAGCGGACAAAAAGTCTCGTGAAATCATCACACTGGCCATCCAACGCTGTGCGGCAGATCATGTAGCAGAAACGACGGTTTCTGTTGTCACATTGCCGAACGAAGAAATGAAAGGCCGGATCATCGGGCGCGAAGGCCGTAATATCCGTGCACTTGAAACCCTTACAGGAATTGACCTCATTATTGATGATACGCCGGAAGCTGTTATTTTGTCTGGATTTGATCCGATTCGTAGAGAGATTGCGCGTACTGCGCTTGAAAAGCTCGTAGCGGACGGACGGATACATCCGGCTCGTATTGAAGAGATGGTGGAAAAATCCCGTAAAGAGGTGGACGAACGAATCCGTGAGTATGGTGAACAGGCCACCTTTGAGGTGGGCGTGCATAGCTTGCATCCAGATTTGATCAAGATCTTGGGACGTCTCAAGTTCCGTACAAGTTACGGACAGAACGTATTGAAGCACTCGATGGAAGTTGCATACTTGACAGGTCTGATGGCCGGGGAACTGGGCGAAGACGTTGTACTGGCAAGACGGGCAGGATTGCTGCATGACATCGGGAAGGCGCTGGATCATGAAGTGGAAGGATCGCACGTTGAAATTGGCGTGGAGCTGGCGAAGAAGTACAAGGAACACCCGGTCGTCATCAACAGCATTGCCTCACATCACGGTGACTGCGAAGCGACTTCAGTGATCGCCATGCTGGTTGGGGCGGCAGATGCCCTGTCAGCAGCAAGACCGGGAGCGCGGCGTGAAACGCTAGAGACGTACATCCGTCGTCTTGAGAAGCTGGAACGCATCTCCGAATCTTTTGAAGGCGTTGAAAAATCATACGCGATTCAAGCCGGACGCGAAGTTCGTGTCATGGTACAGCCAGAGAAAATTGATGATGCGGAAGCATTCCGACTGGCCCGCGATATTACGAAAACGATTGAGAATGAACTGGACTATCCGGGACATATCAAGGTTACCGTCATACGCGAGACCCGTGCCGTAGAATACGCAAAATAAAAGCATTTCAATGAAAAGTGGCCGCTGCTTGTAGGGCCACTTTTCATTATGTAAGGCAGACTAGGGAGGGCTTTCTATCAACGTATTATTTATTGGAGACATCGTCGGCAGTGTAGGCAGAAAGGCACTGAGGGAGAATCTCCCTTCGCTAAAATCAAAATACAACCCGCATGTTATTATTGTGAACGGAGAAAATGCGGCTTCGGGAAGAGGAATTACCCCAGCCATCGCCAGAGAGTTTTTTGATTGGGGCGTTCATGGGATTACGATGGGAAATCATACTTGGGACAATAAGGAAATATTTGATTTTATAGATGATGAGCCGCGGATCATCCGCCCGGCTAACTTTCCACCAGGAACACCAGGCCGGGGTTATACCGTTGTAAAAGGTGGAGGTAAGGAGCTGGCTATTGTTAATCTGCAAGGTAGAACTTTTTTGCCAGCTATTGACGATCCATTCCGTGCAGCAGATGAAATTGTCGATGAGCTGCGCAAAAAACATAAACATATCCTAGTTGATTTCCACGCCGAAGCAACCTCGGAAAAAATCGCTATGGGTTGGCATTTGGATGGACGTGCTTCAATCGTGGTAGGTACGCACACACATGTACAGAGCAATGACGATACGATTTTGCCACAAGGAACTGCGTATCAGACAGATGCGGGAATGGTAGGTCCTTATGAGGGAGTGCTTGGGATGCAGAAAGAGGCTGTGTTACAGAAATTCCAGACCCAGCTTCCAGTACGTTTTCAAGTGGACATGGGCAAATGGCATTTTCATGCCATCAGCGTAGAGCTGAATGATAACGATGGAAAAGCCCGCAAAATTCAGAAAATCAGACTCAAAGAAGATGAATGGCGGATGGATTAACCTTTTTGTGAGCTACTTAAGGAAAGAATAAGGAAAACTGTCACCAAAAAGCAGGAATTTTTTGCTGACCCTCGAATAACATCTAATAGTGGAATCAAACCATCATCATTCCCAGGGGAGGTACTTACTATGGATGTATTAAAAGTATCAGCAAAATCCAATCCCAATTCAGTTGCAGGCGCACTCGCAGGAGTACTGCGTGAACGCGGAAATGCAGAATTACAGGCGATTGGAGCGGGTGCACTAAACCAAGCCATTAAAGCGGTAGCCATTGCCCGGGGATTTGTCGCACCAAGCGGAGTGGATTTGATTTGTATTCCTGCTTTTACAGACATTGTTATTGATGGAGAAGATCGGACTGCGATCAAATTGATTGTAGAGCCAAGATAATAAATGTAAGTTGCCTGAGCCTGTTTACGATTTGTAAACGGGCTTTTTTGCTTTGTGAGTCTGTTACTATGATTTTTAAAATAAATTTGTGATGCTTCAATCTCTAAATGGAGGTAAGATGCATGAATGATAAGCTAAAAGTGAATTGGCCAGTTGTTGACTTTCATTGTGATGTGTTATGTAAAATGCAGCTCGATGCGCAGATCGATTTCAGTCATCCATCGCTTGATGTCACAAAAGAACGTTTGCTAGAAGGTAACGTGCGGTTGCAAACATTTGCTATATATATTTCTCAGGTATTGGGCACGCCAAGATTTGAGCATGTGATTCGTCAAATTGAGCTGTTCAGGCAGCATGTTACCTCTATCTCAGGTGGGTTGAGACCATTGCTGTGGAAGGAAGACTTGGTAATGTGTAAAAATACGTCCGCAGTGCATCAGGAGGAGCAAGTAAAGCAGGCAGGAAAAGAGAAGCGCATGGAAAAGATAACGTATGTGGATGGTAATGGGACGGATCATACATGGGCACCTTGGGCTTTGCTCTCACTGGAGGGGGTAGATGCGCTGGAAGGGAACCCGTTTTATGCAGAATTGTGCTATGCCATGGGAATACGATTGATTGGACTGACATGGAATTATGCGAACTGGGCAGCTGACGGCATTATGGAACATAGAGGTGGCGGGCTGAGTAGCAAGGGGCGCGATTTGGTCAATCGCTGTAATGACCTGGGACTGCTGCTAGATGTATCGCATTTGTCCGTACAGGGCTTCTGGGAGGTGCTAGAGGAGGCCACTCTACCGCCCATTGCTTCGCATTCGAATGCCTTTGCGAAGTGTGCTCACCCCCGTAATCTACGGGATGAACAGATTCGTGCACTGATCGCTCGTAACGGACGGATTGGTTTGACCTTCGTCACAATGTTTCTCAAAGAGCAGGGCATGGTAACTGCTGAGGATCTGCTACCACACATTGAGCATATTTGTTCATTAGGCGGCGAAAGGCATTTGATGTTTGGCTCTGATTTTGACGGTATCGAGCACCATGTGCAAGGGCTGGAGCACTCGGGGAAATATCCGATTTTTGCAGAACTGCTGCTGAAGCATTACCCTGAGGAGCTGGTCAAGGGATGGCTGGGAGGACATGCGCTGGAATACTTGCAAACGAATCTGCCTTCCAAAATTTCTTCTTAAATAGCTATTTATAGAGGGAATTTTTAGCTGCGAACACTCTTGACAAAGCGAGAAGGATTACGAAATAATTGGAGCATCTTAGAATTGCATGGTGCTAAAATAACATTTGCAGAAATACGGCAGACGTTGGAGCGAGACTGACGGGTCACCATGCTGCACCGCCATATCAGAGGGGGCTCCATTACATAATGTTGATAAAAAAGGTTACCTGGCTTGAGCTCTTTTATGACTTGTTGTTCGTAGCTGCTGTCTCCAAGGCCACTCATGTTTTGCTACATGTTGAGCATGGTAGTATCTCATGGGAACATATGGAAAAGTTTATTATGATTTTTATCCCAATATGGTGGGCTTGGGTGGGGCAAACGGTCTACAACAATCGTTTTGGGCAAGACAGTATAACACATCGAATTTTTATGATCCTGCAATTGTTTTTCGTGTTGATCATGACCGCCAGCCTGAATATAGATTTTGATGCGTATTATGTATCTTTTTTTGTTGGCTATATTGGGTTAAGAGGTTTGACTGTCGTTCAATATTTACTTTCGGCACCCAAAGAAACGGCTCATAAACAGGAAACAGCTCGTTTTTTCGGAATTTATTTTTGGATTGGAATAGTCATCTCTAGTTTCTCCCTCTTCTTTGATTCTTGGGTTCGATATTTGATTTTATATACAGGTATAGCTATTGATATCCTCGTTCCTTTGATTGGCCGTAAAAAGTTGGTGATCACACCTATCCATACGGAGCATCTTTTAGAACGCTTTGCACAGTTCACCTTAATTTTGCTTGGCGAATCTGTGATAAGTATGCTTTCTGTTTTACAATCCGATCATTTTACGGTTTCTTCTATTGTATTTGCTGCTTTGGCTTTTGTATTAGTCATCGCAATCTGGTGGCAATATTTTGAGAATATGGAGAAGCGCGTAGATAAATCAAAACAATCAGCAGGACAGACTATTATTTATGGTCATTTGTTTATTTATCTTTCCCTTAGCATGCTAGCTGCTTCGATTCAGCTCTTGTTTTTGGGACAAGTAGACTATATCTTTGTGCTTTGCTTTACCTTTGCTTCTGTTTTTATTTACTTTTTGTCGGTTTTGCTGGTATTTCATCAGTACAGATTAAGTCATCTGAAACCTCGTCTCAGAGTCATTTTTTTCTTAACTGGAATACTCTGTGTCCTGTTTATTCTTAATATATTTGTTGTCGTTCCCCCTCATCTCATCGTAGCTGAAATCATGCTTTTCTTTCTCTTGTTCGCTAAAACGACGGTTTGATCCGATTTCTATGGACGATATTTAACGCCGATTAGGGCGAAAAAGGGAACTTTATACGCTCTCCTTTTCTTTCTTGGCAAAATAGGAGTATAATAGCATAGATGTGTAAAGTATTGTATAGAGAAAAAGGAGTGACCACACGATGAGTAAAATCGTACCTGTCGGCGTTTCAGCCCGTCATATTCACCTGACTCAAGAGCATATTGAAATTTTGTTCGGAGCAGGCTATCAATTAACTGAATTTAAACCTTTGTCCCAAACAGGACAATTTGCCGCAAATGAAACGGTAGCTGTAATTGGTTCTAAGGGTCAATTTGATAAGGTTCGCATTTTGGGACCTGCTCGTCCCGCATCCCAATTGGAAATCTCTCGCACTGATTCCTTTGCTATTGGTGTAAAAGCACCTGTACGCGAATCTGGTAGCATTGATGGTACACCAGGAATCACGGTAAAAGGACCCGCTGGTGAAGTGGAACTGCAAGAAGGCGTGATTGTAGCAGCCCGCCATATTCATTTCCATACATCTGATGCAGCTAAATGGGACATTAAGGACAAGCAGTTGCTGAAAGTACGTGTCGGCGGCGAACGTGGCCTTGTATTTGAAAATGTTCTTGCACGTGTGTCCGATTCTTTTGCTTTGGATATGCACATTGATACAGATGAAGCGAACGGAGCCGGTGTGAAAAACGGTGACAACGCTGAAATCGTAGACTAATATACACGTATTTAAATGCCGGAAGGCTTAAAGAGTCCGATTCTTGCAAAAGAATCGGGCTTTTTACATACTATATAATTCACAAATACTTCACTAATGTACAAAAAGAACATGAGTTCACATTGCACTCAATGGTATCTGCGGCTGATCTATGGCGATGGCCTATAAATCATGCTATAATTTAGTGTAATGCCTTTTTTAAAGGTTTTTTAGAACTAAAATAAATTTACCAAGCCTAAAGATACAGTAAAATCACAAATTAGCTCGTGAAATAGATGGTGTAAGGAGTGACTAAGGAATGGAAAAGAAAACAAAAGATTACTCCAAATATTTTGATTTCTCGGATGCGAAGATTATTTCTGAAGATGAGCATAGCAAAAAGATCCGTATTCGCGGACGTGAAATCAACATTATGGCGGAGCCGAACCATAGAAAAGAAAAGCAACGCGGTAAAGAGGATGTACAGGTATTATATGATAACGCAGTCCCGGATGAGCTAAAGCATATCGGTGAGGGAAAGCATTATATCGTATACACATTCGGTTGCCAAATGAACGAGCATGATTCCGAAACCATAAAAGGCTTGCTGGAGCAAATGGGCTACCAGGCAACCGAGGATCGGAAGGAAGCAGACATCATTTTACTGAACACTTGTGCTATCCGTGAAAATGCGGAGGATAAAGTGTTTGGCGAGCTGGGTCACCTCAAGCATCTCAAAACAGAAAAGCCAGGACTGCTGCTCGGCGTGTGTGGCTGCATGTCACAAGAAGAGAATGTCGTTAACCGGATTATGCAAAAACACGGTTTTGTCGATATGATTTTTGGTACCCATAATATTCATCGTCTGCCTCAGCTCGTCAAGGAAGCACTCTTTAGCAAAGAAATGGTGGTCGAAGTGTGGTCTAAGGAAGGCGACATTATCGAAAACCTGCCGAAGAAGCGCGAGGGTATGCGGGCTTGGGTGAACATTATGTACGGTTGTGATAAATTTTGCACCTATTGCATTGTTCCCTTTACACGTGGTAAGGAAAGAAGCCGCCGTCCAGAGGATGTTATCGCTGAAGTACGGGATTTGGCACGTCAAGGCTTTAAAGAAATCACCTTACTGGGGCAAAATGTTAACGCTTATGGCAAGGATTTGAAAGATTTGAATTACAGATTCGGGGATCTGATGGATGATATGCGCAAAATTAATATCCCGCGTGTACGTTTTACGACATCACATCCACGTGATTTTGATGACCATTTGGTTGAAGTGCTTGGTAAGGGTGGCAATTTGGTGGAGCATATCCATCTGCCTGTTCAATCCGGTAATACGGATATATTGAAGAAAATGAACCGAAAATATACCCGTGAGCGTGTTCTGGAACTGGCTGCGAAGATTAAAACAGCTGTTCCGCATGTTTCTCTGACAACAGATATCATCGTAGGTTTCCCGGGCGAAACAGACGAGCAGTTTGAAGATACTCTATCTTTGGTGCGCGAGGTCGGCTATGACTTTGCCTACACATTTATTTATTCACCACGTGAAGGTACGCCAGCTGCTTCGATGGAAGATAATGTGCCTATGTCGGTTAAAAAAGAGCGTCTCCGGCGTCTGAACATTGCTGTGAACCAAAACAGCCTTCGCTTTAATAGTCGATTGCGTGGCGAAGTGGTTGAAGTGCTGGTGGAAGGCGAGAGCAAAAATGACAGCAAAGTGCTTGCCGGTCGGACCCGTTCCAATAAGCTTGTACATTTTGAGGGTTCTAAGGACCTGATTGGTTCCTTTGTTCAAGTGAAAATTACGGAACCTATGACCTTTTACATCAAAGGTGATCTGGTTGAAACGGCTGTAGCAGTTAACGGATAAAAGAATATTCTAGCGGGTTGCATGCGGTCTGAGTAAAGGGCTGTGTGCAAGCCGTCTAAGTGAGAAAAGGAGCGATGGACAATGACAGAGGAGCGGTTGCAACAAACAGAACTTCAATCGGCGGCGCGCCAGCATGATCATTTGGTCAATCGCGAAATGATATTGGCAAAAGCCAAAGAATTGGCAGGTATTTTGGGTAGCAGTGAGGAAGTACAGGTATTCCGAAAAGCAGAAGAAAAGATTCAGGATCATGGGCGCATCCAGCAACTGATTGCAACGATGAAAAAGAAGCAAAAGGAAATTGTAGCATTTGAATCCTTGAAGAATCAAAAAATGATTGCCAAAATAGAGGCCGAACTTCAGGAGCTACAGGAAGAGCTTGACGGTATTCCAATTGTTACGGAGTTTCAGCAGAGTCAGGTGGAAATTAATGAGCTACTGCAAATGGTGATTATGGCGATCCGTGATACCGTTGCTGAGAAGGTAAACGTAGAAGAGGGAAAAAGCACTTCCTCGTCGAATTGCAGTGATTAGAATGAAATCTATGGTGTGGAGGCGTAGCTTCCACGCCTTTTTTTCGAAAGCATTTTGCCAACGTATATGGTTATAGGACTTCAAGAGAAATGGGACAACATAGAAGGGATGGAAGCAAGGGAATGGATAAGTTGGGTAAGATGCTAGAGGGAGAGAATAATACTTTTTGGGAGTATTTAGGGTGTGAACTGATTGCAGCTGATGCAAACGAGGTACAGATCGCTTTGGAGGCCAAACAAGAGCATACCAATGTGATGGGTATTGTCCATGGGGGTGTACTTACTTCATTGATGGATCAGGCGATGGGGATGGTCAGTATGGCTTCACGAAATATGGATCCATGTGTAACGACGAACCTGAATGTTCATTTCTTGTCACCCATGAGGCAAGGACGACTGGAGGTTAGGGCGCGAATTCTTCATCAAGGAGGTCGCACGATAACCACTGAGGCGGAAGTAAGAGATAGTGAAGGCACACTCGGTTCTACATCTACAGCAACCTTCCGAGTATTACGTACACAAGCAAGTGATTCAGGCAAGGCCTGACACTTGACAAAAAAATTTAGTATGTCATAATGAATTTATCAAAACGATATAATATGGTGATGCCAATGGATAGCAATCGTATAAACGAAGAGGCGCAAAAGGCGTCGTACAACATTAAGAAATACCGTACCCCGGATGGAGCTCCGGCGGATATCGTTATGTTTACCTTAACGAAGCGGGAGCGTAAGACGGTAACAAAGACATTGCCGATTCGTGAGCTGAAAGTGATGCTCATCAAGCGCCGCAGTTGGCCTTTTGCAGGACGCTGGGCGTTGCCTGGAGGGTTTTGTCAGGAAGATGAATCCATGTATGGAGCTGCCAAGCGGGAGCTGTTAGAGGAAACGGGTGTGGACGGCGGGCATCTGGAGTATTTGGGTGTATATAGTGGACCGGGACGTGATCCGCGCGGGTGGATCATATCGCATGCGTTTTTTGCGCTGGTAGAAGAATGGATGTTGGAACAGCGTCAGGCGGCCGATGATGCTTCCGAGGTCGGGCTATTCACCATCCGCGAAGCGTTGGAGGAATTGGAGCTGGCATTCGATCACCGGGATATCATTGTAGATGCTTATCGCAAAATTCAGTTGCAGATGCTTCAGACGACGATAGCCAAGCAGTTTTTACCGCTACATTTTACACTGGGTGAATTATATCAGGTGATTCAGAGTGTCGTACCGGATTTCGAAGAGCCAAACTTTATTCGTAAAATAACATCGACTCGTAGCAGGCAGGGAATACTGGAAGAGGTGCGTGATGAGAATGGCAAACCGCTCAGTTCCAACCAGTATTCACAAAGACCGGCACAGTTGTACCGTTTTAGTGACAGAGTACCGCGTTTATCTATCTACACGTAACGCCTAATGTAATAGGTTACGCATAGAACGTACAATATCACTTTGAGGATAAGGAGCTGACCGTACGATGCAGGCACTAATTGTTATTGATTACACGAAAGATTTTGTGGACGGTAGTTTGCCTGTAGGACAACCTGCGATTGAGTTGGATGAACGGATCGCAGCAATTACGCAGGCATATGTGGATCAAGGGGACTTTGTTGTCATGGCTGTGGATTTGCATGAGGAGAACGACCTTTATCATCCGGAGAGCAAGCTGTTTCCTCCACATAATATACGTGGAACCAACGGACGACATTTGTATGGCAAGCTTCGTAGCCTTTATGAGCAACAAAGTGATCTTATCTACTGGTTGGATAAAACACGGTACAGTGCTTTTGCGGGCACAGATCTGGAGCTCAGGCTGCGTGAACGTGGTGTTCTGGAAGTTCATCTAATTGGTGTGTGTACAGATATATGTGTGCTGCATACGGCTGTAGATGCTTATAACAAAGGTTTTGCTATTACTGTATACAAGGACGCTGTGGCGAGCTTTAATCAAGCTGGACATGATTGGGCTTTGGGTCATTTTGAGGGAAGTCTTGGAGCCGCGGTACGGTCGGCTGAGGATACGGTTTTACGTCAGAAGAAGTAAAATAACTTAACGATTGTGCACCAATGTCCGATAACAAAATGGAGCCGGATATTGCTGAATCTGGGCAGATGAGGCGGTACGCTGCCACAAACCTGGGGACAGTCAGAGAGGATGATTACGATGCAGTCAACGAGCCTCGCATTACATACAGATAAATATCAGATTAATATGATGTACGCCCATTGGGTGAACGGAAGTCATCAGCGTAAAGCTGTGTTCGAGGCGTATTTCCGTAAACTCCCTTTTGGTAATGGATACGCCGTGTTCGCTGGTCTGGAACGCATTGTGAATTATATTGCAAATTTGCGGTTTACAGAAGAGGACATTCGCTATCTGTCTGAACAGGAGGAGAATTACGATCCCATGTTCATGGAGGCGCTGCGCCAGTTTAAGTTTGGTGGAACAGTCCATTCGATGAAAGAAGGGGCACTTGTTTTTCCAAACGAGCCTCTGGTACGTGTCGAAGGAACGATTATGGAAACGCAGCTTGTCGAGACGGCATTACTGAATTTTATGAACTATCAGACACTCATTGCGACAAAGGCATCGCGCATCAAGCAGGTGGCAAGTGACGATACACTGCTCGAATTTGGAACACGGCGTGCGCAGGAAGCAGATGCGGCGATTTGGGGAGCACGAGCAGCTTATGTGGCAGGTTTTGACGCGACTTCTAATATGCTGGCAGGCGAGCACTTTGGAATCCCGACGAAGGGAACACATGCCCATTCATGGGTGCAGACCTTTATGACGGAGCAGGAGGCGTTTGACGTGTATGCGAAGGTTTTACCAGACCAGGTTACACTGTTGGTAGACACCTTTGACACGCTGGAAAGTGGTGTTCCTCATGCGATTCGGACAGCAAAAATGCTGGAGAGTCAGGGCAAGCGTATGAATGCAATCCGTCTGGATAGCGGTGACTTGGCTTATCTATCCATTCAGGCGCGGGAAATGCTCGATGCTGAAGGCTTAGATTACGTACAAATCGTAGCTTCCAATGATTTGGACGAAAATACGATTTTTAACCTGAAAGCCCAAGGGGCACGTATTGATGTATGGGGTGTAGGAACACAGCTTATTACGGCTTCAGATCAACCTTCGCTTGGCGGGGTGTACAAGCTGGTTGAGCGTGAAGTGGATGGCGAAATGTTGCCGACGATTAAGATCTCGGGTAACCCAGAAAAAGTATCCACACCAGGCAAGAAGGATGTATATCGCATTGTGGATAAGAAAAAAGGGAGAGCTGTGGCCGATTATATTTCTTTCCCGGATGAAGAGCGTCCGCGTAATGGTAAGCGCCTGAAGCTGTTTAACCCTTTGCATCCGTATATGAAGAAGTATGTAGAAAATTATGAAGCCGTACCAATGCTTGAGCCTATTTTTATAAATGGACAGAAGGTATATGAGCTTCCTGAGCTGGATGAAATTCGTGCCTACCATACTTCACAGTTGAAACTGTTTTGGCCAGAATATTTGCGGAAGCTGAACCCTGAAATTTATCGTGTAAATCTGAGCGAGAAGGTATGGGAGCTGAAGCAAAAGCTGATCGATAGCTATATGCAGCCCGAAGTTGAAGAAAAAGAATAGTTGGAAGAGGCACCTCATGAATATATGGGGTGCCTTTTTGTGTCGCGGCATGTAGGAAATAGGAGCTTATTTATAAATTTCTCTCATCACATGTCGTAGCTCAGGGACAATAATGCGTTCCATTGCCAAACGAACGGCTCCACGTGAGCCAGGCATAGAAAATACAGCTGTCTGGCCCACAGTGCCAGCTACAGCCCGGCTTAAGATAGCTGCTGAACCAATGTCCTCAGCAAAGCTTAAATAACGGAAGATTTCTCCAAAGCCAGGTAGTTCCTTATCCAGTAGAGAGGAGACGGCTTCATATGTAGTATCACGTGGAGAAATACCGGTACCGCCTGTCAAAAGTACAGCCTCGATTTCATCCTGTGCCGCTGCTTCGGATACTAACTGCTGAATACCTTCGTAGTCATCTTTGACGATGACATATCGAACAACCTTATATCCATTGGTTTCTAGTAGATCCATGAGCAGTCGTCCCCCAGTATCTGTTTCCACGGTGCGGGTGTCCGAGACAGTCACGACCATGCAATTAACCTGTTGCGGGGATTCCTGTCGATGCTCCTCTACAGAAGACATATTCATTGAAATGCTCACTCCTTGATCGGTGGTTAGACATACACTTTTTACAATAGAGCAATGACTGAGTGTATGCAAGTCAGAAACAGGGGCTAAAAATCCATGTGATTAATATCCTTGCACTTGCACACTGGAATATAGTACACTTCCTTACATAAGTCGGGATTACTTTGTTTTTATTTTATTGAAAGCGCGCACATCAAATGATTAATCTCAAGGGTCAGCGGGTAATAGTACAGCAGGGTCAACAACTGGGAGGTAATGTAATATGAATCATTCATACCAACAATGCGTGGATGCTTGCCTGGAATGTATGAACGCTTGCAATGTATGTTACGTAGCGAGTTTGAAGGAATATGATTTAGCTATGCTGCGTGAATGTATTCGAGTGAGTAGGGAATGTGCAGAAATATGCGGATTTGCTGCTCAAATGCTGCAGCGTGGAACGGATTTTGCCGAGCAAATCTGTGAGCTGTGCGCCAAGGCCTGTGAGGTATGTGCTGCTGAATGCAGCAAGCATTCCCATGATCATTGCAAGCATTGTGCCGAAGCCTGCCGTCGTTGCGTTCAGGCGTGCCGCCAATTGGTGGCAGTGTAATTACATATATGGAACTAGTGCCTGAAGAGGAAATAATAGGTTGCTTTCTACTGAATAGGTTTGTATAATGATTGGAATTAACGTCATGGAACGGGAGAGTAGCAGCGGAGCCGTATCATTACAGCGAGCCGGAAGAGGTGAAAGCCGGTATGAGGTCCGATGTGAAGCGCACCCGGGAGACGGTTGATCCAACGAGCAGAATTTCTAGTAGATCAGCTCGGCAGACACCGTTATTAGTCATTGGAGTGAAATCGCGATTTGTGTAAGTTAGCTTTAGCTGCACAACCGATTTACGAAGAGTGGTACCGCGGGGATATTGAAGTTCTCGTCTCTTGAATTATTTCAAGAGGCGGGGGCTTTTTTTGTTAGATTCTATAAAAAGAAGGAGAGAGATCATGTTGATGAGGATTGCTGCTCAAGCGATATTGGCCCATACGGGCTTGGAGGAGAAAGAAATTTTATCTTTATTTGAGGTGCCTCCGCAGCCTGAATGGGGAGATGTGGCGTTTCCCTGTTTTGTGCTGGCCAAAAAGTTTCGAAAGTCTCCACAGCACATTGCACTGGAATTGGCGGAGCTAGTGAATCATGAAGAAGGTTTAACTGCTTCAGCATCGGGTGCCTATGTAAATATAACATTGGATCGATCTGTTCATATTCCACTTATGCTTGCTGAATTGAGCAAGGCCGATTTCCTCAGGCCCAATATCGGGCACGGACAGCGGGTAGTTATTGATATGTCCTCGCCCAATATTGCCAAACCGTTTGGTATCGGTCATCTTCGCTCTACTGTTATCGGTGCTGCCTTGTATCGTATTCTTGGTGAAACCGGATATGTTCCAATTAGTGTGAATCATCTTGGGGATTGGGGAACACAGTTTGGCAAGCAAATTGCGGCCTATAAAAGATGGGGAAATGAGGAGCAGCTACAACATGATCCGATTGGTGAATCGCTGAAGCTATATGTTCGTTTTCATCAGGAGGCCGAGCATAATCCGACTTTGGAGGATGAAGGCCGCGAGTGGTTCCGACGTTTGGAGCATGGGGATGCTGAGGCTCAACAACTATGGGAGTTTTTTGTTGAAGTTAGTCTGGGTGAATTTGATCGTATGTACCAGCGTCTGAACATTACATTTGACCATGTGCTGGGAGAAAGTTTTTACAATGATAAGATGCAGGCAGTTGTTGCTCAATTAAGAGCAAAAGGATTGCTGGAGGAAAGTGATGGTGCGCTCGTGGTTCGTCTGGAAGACGAGGAACTGCCTCCATGTCTTATTCTAAAAAAGGATGGGACCACCATTTATCCGACACGTGATCTGGCAACAGCGATTTATCGTCATGAAGTGATGAAGGCTGATCGGTTGCTGTACGTCGTTGGTGGAGAACAGAAGTTGCATTTTCAGCAGGTGTTTGCGGTGCTGAAGCATGCAGGGGAGGCTTGGGCGGAGCAATGTGAGCATGTGCCGTTTGAATTAATGCGGTTTGCGGGTAAGAAAATGTCCACAAGACGCGGAAAAGTTGTCAAACTGGAGGAGGTGCTGGATGAAGCTATAGCGCGTGCTCAAGCCATCATTACTCAGAAGAACCCCGATTTGCAGGAACAACAGGCAGTAGCTGAGGACGTTGGTATCGGGGCGATTATTTTTGGTGATTTAAAAAACAACCGGCTGAATGAAGTGGATTTTTCGTTGGAGGAGGCGTTGACCTTTGAAGGCGAGACCGGGCCTTATGTGCAGTATACTCATGCGCGCATACGCAGCCTTCTGGAGAAAGCTCACGCTCGCGTCGATGTTGATAATACCAATTCTAGCGACAACGCCCTTGTCCAAGATAGCCATTCTCGTGATTTGAATGACGTATCGGATGGAATGTTGGGTGACACAGGTTGGGCGCTGCTTAAGCAGTTGGATCGCTATCACGGACAACTGATACGTGCGGTTCGCCAACTGGAGCCTTCGGTAATTGCGAGATTTGCATTGGATACGGCCCAGGCGTTTAACCGTTTTTACGCCAAGGAAAGGATTGTCGATGGTGGACAGTGGCGTATTCAGTTGGCGGAACAAACTGCCGATATTCTGGCATGCGCGCTGCAACTTCTTGGTCTGAAAGCACCGAATCGGATGTAAGCAAAGCGAACAAAGGGGAGCGAGTTTTTGCTGGCGGGATGACTGCTACCCAGACCTGGATCTTCCAAAGGAATACTGTAAAAAAATAAATCGGTTACAGGCACTTTTGGGTATGTATAAAGATTGTGAGCAGAAAAGAGTTAGACGGGTACACTAAACGCAGGTATTCCACTGTTTTGCAACCAATTTGTGCATATTTGAAACATTTGATGCTTTTATTGCGTCGGTAAGTGTAGAAGCAAAGTAAACATGGAGGTGTATCTCATGAAAAAGAACAAAAGCGTGACAGCTGCCCTGCTTGTCATCTGCTCATTGGCAGTAGCTACGTCGGCCTCTGCTTTTCGTGATATAAAGGGAGCTGAACAGGAGAAGATCGTAAACTCACTTCAGGACAAAGGAATTATTCAAGGAATAACCAAGGATAAATTTGCACCGGATCAAACGCTCACGTATGCACAAGGAGTACACTTGGTTGTTCGTGCAATGGATCTTCAGGTAATGCCTGATTTCACAACGGGTTCCTTTGCAAACATTCCGGCTTCTGCATGGTATGCCCAGTCCTATCGGATTGCAGCCCAACACCAAATCCCTTTGTCACCAGATATTGATCCAAGCACCCGTATGACAAGAGAACAATTTGCGAATATTCTGTATAAAGCAGTGAGTGCAACGGGTGAATATCCAACTGTCCGTATGTTAATTAATGTAGCGGATGGCAAAAAACTAGACCAGGAATCAAATGCAGCCGTTCAATTCCTGCTATTGACCAAAATTGCAAAATTGGACGAACAGAGCAACTTTAACCCGGATCGTAAAGTAACGCGGATGGAGGCAGCAGAAATGGTCTATAACGCATCCGAATTTGTACAAAGTCATAAAACGGTTGAAGCTACTCCTGAAAATCCGGCTGAGCCTGTAGATCCGGTTCAACAAAATAACATTAGTATGAGTATAGAAAAGGCAAATGACGAGCAGAACAAAGTGACAATCACCCGTCTGCAGGCACCTAATCCAGGTTACGGCATTGAAGTGGATCACATCGACTACGTAGATGATACGAATGCAGTAATTTACTACAAGCTGACTAGTCCAAAGCCAGGGGAAATGAATATTCAGGTCATTACGGATACCCACACAAGCACATTGGTAGACAGCAAGTATAAGGTTACGCTTAAAGCAGTAGATGGAACAGTGCTTCCGCCCACAGGAACAGGCACGTCTGTAGCTAAATAAAATTACGAGCCCTATGTTATAGATATAAATAAAACCAGCGAGCCTCCAATTTGTAGGGGAGACTTGCTGGTTTTTTTCATACCAAATGTTAATCGTTAGCCCTAAGCAATAGGGCTATTCAAGCTTTAAATGCTGACTTTGCTTGCAAGTAGGTCATCTTGCGCAGCATGTGCAGAGGATGAAGCCGAATCTGTTGCAACTGTTCCCGACTGGAGCTGATACATTTGGAAGTAACGACCGCCTTGAGCCATAAGTTCGTCATGGCTGCCCCGTTCAACAATTTCACCCCGATGAAGCACCAAAATTTGGTCCGCACTGCGAATGGTGGACAAACGGTGAGCAATGATAAAGGTCGTACGTCCCTTCTTGAGTACCTCAAGAGCGGATTGGATGAGCGCTTCCGTTTCGGTGTCAATATTGGCAGTAGCTTCATCCAGAATTAAAATTGCGGGATCAAAGGCTAGTGCACGAGCGAAGGAAATAAGCTGGCGTTGCCCGGCTGATAAAGTGCTACCTTTTTCAATAACAGGCTCATCGAATCCTTGCGGCAAATGGGCCAGCAATTTGTCGGCTCCAACGTCATGCAGCGCTTTATTCACCTGTTCTCTCGTGATTCGGCTGTCTTCGAGACTGACATTAGAGGCTACCGTACCTGTAAACAAATATGGATCTTGAAGAACAATACCCATATGATGGCGAAGCCATTGCTTAGGGATGTCTTTGACAGATGTTCCGTCAATGGTGATCGTTCCTTTTTGCGGATCATAGAACCGGAATAGCAGGTTAATAATCGAACTTTTGCCTGATCCGGTATGTCCGACAAGGGCAACTGTTTGCCCGGGCTGTGCAGTAAAGGAAATATGTTTAAGTACATCATCCTTTTTGTAGGCAAAGGAAACGTCGTTAAACTCTACCTGGCCTTTGTAGCGTGGCATCGTGCCGTCCGTCACCGGCTCTCCAGTTTCGTCCATCAACTCAAATACGCGTCCTGAGGATACGATGGAAGTATCCAGTACGGCGAGTTGGTTGACCATACCCGTCATAGGTTGGAACAGTCGACCCAGCACATCGACGAAGGCATACAATACGCCTAGTGAAACAGCACTACCTGTAGTTCCGAGCGCCTCAGATCCGAAATACCACAACACGACGGCAAAGGCGAGATTTCTCAACACGTTGACTAAATTGTGCGAGGTGAAGGCGTTCAAATTCAGCATTTTATTCTGATGCTTCATATAATCATCATTCAGTTCTTCAAACTCTTGCTGCGTTTGTTTCTGGTGGCGGAATACGCGAATGATGGACATCCCTTGAATCGATTCATTGATAATCGCATTAATTTCACTGAGTCTGGACCGAATGATCGTATTATAGCGGGTGGCGACCTTGCGATACAATACAATCCACAAGATCAGTAACGGTACAATAAACAGAGAGATAAGACCCAGTCTGAAGTCCAGTAAAAAGAGTGCAACATATACTCCTGCCATCGTTACAATCCCTGAAGTGAAATTTGAGAGCACAGCCACAAACAAATCTTTGACTGCCTCAGTGTCATTCGTAACACGGGATACGACTTTGCCTGCGGGCAAGTTATCAAAAAAGTAAACTGGCAACCGCTGGATGTGCGCGTAGAGATCAAGCCGAAGCTTTTGAATGACCTTGTTCGCCGAGGATTGCAGCCAGTATGTTTTGCCGAATTCAGCAAAAATGGAAATAATCAGGAAGAAGCAATACCAGCCAATCAGCTGAAAGATACCGGGCATTTCCGGTTTGTAAAAGCTATACAGTTCATCAGCTGTCAGAGCCTTAGCTTCATAGCGAAAGGTGTCGGAGCCGCGTGTCACAGTCAGCGTTCCGTTCGTAAAGGAGCGGTTACCGTCAGCCACTTTAACCGAGCCATCGATAAATACGAAAGAGTTCCCAACTTGTAAAATCCTCGCTTCGCGACCTTTGGTCTCCCCGGACTCAAAGCGATCTTCACGCTTAAAGTGGGTTCCAGCATAGCTTACAGTTCCGTCCACACTAGTTGTTTCATAAAATGGTTTTTCAATAGCGAGCATATGGTCGTCAATCATCGTTTTGGCGATGAAGGGACCAGCGAGCTCGGCGGCTACTCCGATAGCCAAAGCGATGAGAGCGGCAATAAAGCCTGCTTTGCTCGTCAGCGCGTACTGGAATAGCCTTTTGCCGATATTAGGTTTCATTAGGATACCTCCCCTGAGGTCAGATCAGATTCCACTTGTTGCCGTTCATACTGTTGTCGGTACCATCCGTCAGCCTGAAGCAGCTCGCTGTGGGTCCCTTCCTCAATAATGCGTCCTTGCTCCAGCACGACGATCCGGTCTGCATGTTCTACAGCAGAGAGGCGGTGGGTGGAGATCAAGGTTGTTTTACCCGAGCGCTTACGTCGGATATTGTCAATAATCCTTGCTTCCGTCCGGGCATCTACTGCAGATAGTGCATCGTCGAGCAATAGAATATCCGGATCACCGATAAAGGCGCGTGCCAGCGAAACACGCTGCTTCTGGCCGCCGGACAGGGCGATACCTTTTTCTCCGACCAGTGTATCCAGCCCATCAGACAAGGTACCTAAATCCTGGTCGAAGGCAGCTGTACGGATAGCTTCCATAATGTCGTCATCATCTGCACGAGGTTTCCCGAACTGAATGTTCTCGCGCACCGATTTAGAAAACAAAATTTGCTCTTGCGGCACGTAGCCGATCCAGCTGTGTAGTTGTTCTACTGCAATGTCCTCCAAACGTATGCCGGAGATTAAAATATCACCGCTACCCGTCGGATATTCATGCAGTAGCTGTTTGAGCAGAGTGGATTTCCCGCTGCCGGTTCTACCAACGACGCCTAGCGTTTCTCCGCGTTTGAGCTCCAGACTCACATGTGACAGATTGTCAATAGTAGAAGTAGGGTAACGGAAGGTAACGTCTTTCATCCTGATGGATTCGAGGCGGTCCACTGGAACAGGTTGAGCTGCATCCTGAACGTCTGGCTGGACATCGAGAGTTTCATTGACCCGGTCCAGGGAAGCGCTACCGCGCTGCATAATGTTAATCAGCTCTCCAATGGCAAACATCGGCCAAATCATCATTCCTAGATACATATTAAAGGAGACCAATTCGCCTAGCGTGATATCGTTATGAAATACCAGATAAATACCATAACCGAGTCCAATGACATAGCTAAGTCCTACACATAAACGAATCGTTGGTTCAAAGAGAGCATCCATCCGAGCGACAGCCAGATTTTTACGAAATACATCGTCGGTAATATCAGCAAAACGCTTTTCGTCCATTCGCTCTTGCACATAGGCGCGAATGACTCGGATGCCTGCTACGGATTCCAACACCTGATCGTTCATATCACCAAATGCATCTTGTGCCAGTGTGTAACGCTCGTGAACGGCTTTACCGTAAATGCTCATAGCCAGTGCAATAAAAGGTAGGGGCAGGATAGCTGCCAGTGTCAACTTCCAACTGATTAGGGTACCCATGGCAACTAATACAACGCTCAGATAGACCGTAGAGTCTGTCAGTGTCAGCATGCCGAAGCCCGCTGTACTTGCTACGGAGCGAAGGTCGTTCGTAGCACGAGCCATCAGATCACCAGTACGATTACGTTCAAAAAATGGAGGGGTCATCCGCAGTAGATGATTCATAAAGCGTGTGCGCAGTAAGCGCTCCACCAGATTGGCACCACCAAACAGCTTGTGCATCCATATGTACGTAATGTAGTAGATGACGGCTAGAATGCCTATGATGTACAAAATATAACGCCAAAGTGAGGACCAGGAAATCGAACCGCGCACAATCTCATCAATGGCACTACCTAGTAGCCGAGGTGGAGCAAGCTCCAGCACACCAACGGCTATCAGCAAAAACAATCCAATGGAGTATCGGCTTCGTTCTCTTTTAAAAAACCAGCTTAAATTTTTAAGTACCGAAAACAAGAGGAATCCCATCCTTTCATGACAAGTTCTTTCGAGAGTTGTGTACCATTTTGAAGAAACAACAGCGACTTGCTACCACAAATATGATCCGGCAACAGGCGCAAAAAAGGCATACCGTCCGCAGACGATATGCCCTAAATCTCAATATCATATGGCGCGCAGGTATTTTCAGCACACTCACCACTGAAAAACTGCTCAAACGCAGGCAGCCACTCGTATTAAACCATACAACGTGAATGGCCCAATTCTGAAGGATGCGACAGGGGAGATGCTCCGGTATGAAGTTGTTGTGTTTGTAGATGTGGGTAAAATGCAATAGGAAATTTTAGCACCGGTAACACTCCTTTCTTCCTCAAAATGGGTTCATTCTAACATGAGTAATCGTTCGAATTGGTAATAAATTTCAAAATGGATCTCGTATGGTTGAATCTTAACACCCTTTTTTGCGAATTGTCAAACCTTTTTCAAAAAAATGTATATGACTTGTCCAAGAACCTCGCTGGGTTGGGACGGTTGGTGGTCATTCTAAAAGATGCTATGATATAGTTGGCAGACGTCATTGTACAAGGAGATGAGCATAACGTATGAGCATACAGGTAACTGAACCTGCGGCACAGTGGTACATTAAGGAGCTTAGTTTGAATCGTGGAGATTCGATCCGTTTTTTTGTTCGCTATAGCTCTGGCGGCGGGTTGCATCCAGGCTTTTCTCTGGGAATTGCCGTAGAGCCTCCGCAGCACCCCGTATTACAGCATGAAGCGGCTGGCATTACGTTTTATATGGAGGACCAGGATTACTGGTATCTGAAGGGCCATCATCTGGAAGTTAAGTATTTGGAGGAACATGATGACATTATTTACACCTATGTTGAGGATGGACAAGCTTAGCGCTCTACTGTCAATCATAGCGTGCAAATAGTTGTTCTTGGACAAGAAAAGCGGTGGAGTATCGTGTTACAGGAGATGAACCTGTACATGATGCTCCGCCGCTTTTTTGTGGTTAAGGCGGGTATGTCGTATGTTAAGGGTTGTTAAGTATCGGGCCATCGAGTGCAAAATCAAAATCATCAATGTCGTACACATGTACAGGTACGGAAGCTTCGATAATGCGGTGGATCCAGTCCAATTGATCCGTCAGAATAGGTAATGATTCACGTTGAGCTGTCAACACTAGTTCAGTCTCAATTGGATCAAAATATTCTCCGTAATGCGCAGTATCAACAGCATTAATGATAATGAGTGATGTATTGGCATCGAATAGAATAGGCAAGCTCTTGGCCCAAGGCATCTGAAGGGCACGCCGAATTTTTTTCTGATTCAACGGTTCCTCAAAATAACTGATCAACTCGCTTACCTTCCGCTTCACATGTTGATCGTCCATAGGATTATCCATGAGCGGCTCTGTGCTATCCTGGAATTCGTATAGCTCTAGCAGTGATGTGTAAGGCACTATATATTCCACAGGGGCGGGAGATGTAAGTAGTTGGCCGTATATAGCCACCATTACAGCTTCCGTTACAAATTGTCGAGACATCGGTCAAGCCTCCTGCATTTACCAAATTATGCGATATGAGTATACCACAAAGCGGGACTGAATTCAGCCCGACATGCAGATTGCTATCATTTATTCCTATATTTGTTGTACGAATTTAGCTGCGGCCGATTAACAAGGAAAGCAATCCGGCAGCAATCAGAGGTCCAACAGGAACTCCTTTAAAGAAGGCAACGCCAATGACGGTCCCGATCAGTAAACCTGTCACAATAATGGGCTGTCCAGACATCAAAGTTACTCCGCGGCCGCCAAGATAGGCTACCAAAATTCCGATACCAATCGCGAGCAGTGATTTCCAGTGCAGGAAAGACTCCATCACCTGATTGATACTGATTTTACCGCTGGCTAGCGGGGTCATGACCCCAATCGTCAAAATAATAATTCCGATTGTCAGGCCATACCTTTCAAGCCAGGGGAAAGCAGAATGAAAGCTGGTTACCCGCAGCAGCAGTAATACAACCATGGCAATAGTCACGGTAGAGTTGCCACTAACAATCCCAAGACCAGCCAATACCAGTAAGATAAGTGAGCTGTAATCCATACAGATGTTCTCCTTCGTTTATTTAGCTTTGGATATGTTCGGCGATTTGTCGCCCGTGCCAGCGGCCTGTTTCAATAAACACTTCATTGGCATTGCTGCCTGAAGCGATGACCCCAGCGACATATATACCTGGGATGTTCGTTTCCATCGTGGCAGGATTAAATTCTGGTTTGTCCAGATCCTCAGCCATGTGGACGCCAACAGACTCCAGTAGTTTTCGCTCCGGGTGAAATCCAGTCAGTGCCAGTACAAAATCATTTTCGAGCCGGAATGCTTCAGTGTCCAGCGGAGTGACTACGACATGGTCTGGATGAATTTCGGTAATACGTGCGCCTAAGTGCAGCGTGATCTTCCCTTTTTGTACCATACTGTCAAACAGTGGACGAACCCACGGCTTGATGTATTGGGACAACTCGCTTCGACGATATACCATATCAATCGTAGCTCCGACCCGCACCAATTCCATTGCAGCATCTACCGCAGAGTTACTGCCACCGATGACTGCGACCCGGGTTCCTGTATAGGGATGGGCTTCGCTGAAATAGTGCGTGACTTTATCCAATTGTTCCCCAGGAATGCCCAAATAGTTCGGATGATCAAAATATCCTGTAGCCACAACGACATAGCGTGACGAATACGTTTTGGTTATTTCCCCTTTGCTCAGGGTATGTACGGTAAATGTACCGTCATCCTGGCGATGAATGGACTGGGCCTCCTCATAATGCTGAATGTTCAAGTTATAATGAGTGGCTACCTTACGATAGTACGCCAGTGCTTCATGACGAAAAGGTTTATCATTAGGGGTGCTGAATGGAACATCACCGATTTCCAGTAGTTCGGCGGTGCTAAAAAACTGCATGTTGGTCGGATACAGAAAAATGGAGTGAACGATGTTGCTTTTTTCAATAATGACAGTTTGCAAACCTCTGCGGCTGCATTCGATTGCAGCGGATAGTCCGCAGGGTCCACCACCGATAATGATTACGTCGTACATTTGGATGAACCTCCAGTTGTATTGGTTTATTACGCCAGTTTTGTAGGGTTAACATTATTTTGACGATTAAAAACGGATCTCAGGATTGAAGCAAATAGCTCAGTATGTGAGAAGTTTTCAAATAATAATCCTACCGCAATGCGAACACAATATCCAGCCGTTTTCAGAAAGTGATGATGGAAGGTGAAGATTGACAGCTACTTTTAGTAAACATATAATTAGATATATATCTATTTTATGTGATTGAATTCGCTTGCATAGCAAGTATGTACTAGTGAAAAGAGGTGCAATAACGATGCAACTGGATAAAATGGTCAATTATCATAAAGCACTTGCTGATCCAACGCGTATGCGAATATTACTTCTTTTGTCCCGTGGGGAGATGCATGGCCAAGCTTTGGCGAAAAAGCTGAATTTGTCTCAGCCGACTGTTACACATCATGCTTCCAAACTCCGTGAGGCTGGGCTGATTAAGGAACGACGTGATAAAAACACGGTGTATTTTACACTGAATCCAGAGCTGATCCGGCAGCATGCCGAGGCGACGGTGCGATTTATTTTCGAAAAAGGAGAGGGGGAGGAAGAGATGTCAGAGTTGAATGAAACGCTGGAGGCGTCGGTCTTACGCAATTTTTTTTCCAAGGACGGCAAGTTGCGCCAAATCCCTGCGCAGTATAAGAAAAAATTAATCGTCCTTCAGATGCTGGCAGAAAAGCTGGAGCCAGGCCGCATGTATCCTGAACGTGAATTAAACGAGTGGATCAAGCAATACCATGAGGATTTTGCAACGATTCGGCGTGAGCTGATTATGCATCAGTTTATGTACAGGGAACGGGAAATGTACGAATTGAACCCGCGTGAGATGTGGACGCGCTGGGATCAAGTACACTAAACGAAACTTGACAAAGATTTCAAAAAAGTTTCGTGGGCAGCCTTGACAGACAATTGATGGACTTGTATGATAAAGGAAATTTTAGGAGGAGGCGATGTTATATGCGTACGAACATGAATGGATGGGTTCAGCAGCAGAATGACTTGTCTCCCGCACGGACGATGCACGGTTAAAGACTGTATAGATCTATAGTCTTGGCTTAGCAGTTGGTTGGCAGTAGAACCAACGAAATCCGCAGGGAGTGATTCCCTGCGGATTTTTTATGGTTAGGCATCTTGTTATCCAGTTGCTGGTTCTGGGGAGTGGTCTGTGAAGACTGCTTGCTTAAGTGAACGAACGGATCACATCGGCCTGAATCGTATACCCTCCGCAGGGAAACCCCTGCGGATTTTTTGCGTTGTTTGCATGCGGGGAGAAAAATGTATACCGATCGATCGAATAACACTACGATCAAAAAAATAATAATGATTTCAGGAGGAAAACAATGAGTATACATGAATACGGTTGGTCTGATTACTGGAACGGTTTTTGGGACCAATGGAAGCAAAGCTTTGAGGAACGCGCAGGAAATACACAGGTACGTCCTGCCCGCTTGATTGCCGATTATGGACAAAAGGTGAAGCTTATCACAATGGATGGAGAACGCTGGGGAGCGGCTTCAGGTAAGCTACGACATGCTATTGTCGATCCGGCGGAAATGCCTGCTGTAGGGGACTGGCTAGCAATCACTACGCCAGATGAAGTGTCGGATGCAGTCATCCATGCCGTCTTGCCACGGAAAAGTCGAATATCTAGACAGGCCGCGGGCTTTGAGACGAAGGAGCAGCTAATCGCTACCAATGTGGATACGTTGTTCCTTGTTAATGCGCTGAATCATGATTTTAATATGCGCAGACTGGAACGGTATTTAATTATGGCTTGGAACAGCGGGGTAAACCCGGTTGTCGTTTTGAGTAAGAGTGATCTTTGTGAAGATGTCGAACAACGGGTTGCTGAAGCGGAGGGAGTTGCCCCTGGTGTACCTGTTATCGTTATTTCTGCTTTGCAGAACGAAGGCAGAGAGCAACTGGAGGCGTTTCTTCAACCTGGCTGTACAGTTGCTTTGACAGGCTCTTCCGGTAGTGGAAAATCCACGATAGTAAACTGGCTCTCCGGATCTGAAGTTCAACTGACACAGGATGTGAGGGAGGAAGACAGTCGAGGCAGGCACACCACCACTCACCGACAGCTTTTTCCCATCGCAAAGCAAGCCGTTTTGCTAGATACACCTGGTATGCGCGAGTTAAATCTGTGGGATGATTCCATGGGTGTCGCTCATACCTTTACGGATATTATGGAAACGGCGCAGCAGTGCCGTTTTGCAGATTGCAAGCATAAGGGCGAAGCTGGATGTGCAGTGGAGGAAGCTATAGAGAGAGGGGAATTGTCGGAATCCAGAGTGAACAATTATCGCAAAATGCAGCGGGAACTGGAATATCAGGCGCGTAAGGAGGCAGACCGGCGCAGGAAAGATAGCCGTTCAAGCACAACCCCGGGTCGTAGGGATCAGCGAAGCGGCTGGCGACGTGATGTGGAGTGGTAAGCCGAACTGCAGTGAAGCATCAAATGTAAAAATATAAGAAAATCTATGTTGTAGTCGGCATATGGTATAAAGGGGTGAATATATGCCGAACTACAGCATTGTGGTGGATTTATCGGATCGTCGTTTATATTTGAAAGATGGAGATCAGATTGTTCTTAGTTATCCAGTCGGTATTGGCAAGCTGGCTACACAGACACCGCATGGGCAATTTACGATTATTAACAAACAGCCCAATCCCGGCGGCCCTTTCGGAGCGTTCTGGATGGGGCTGTCCAAGCCGCATTATGGCATTCACGGCACCAATGAGCCATGGTCCATTGGCAAGATGGTGTCACATGGCTGCATTCGAATGCAGAATAAGGATGTGCTTGAGCTTCAGGAAAAGGTAAGTATAGGCACGCCAGTCACGATACAGCCGTAGCGGCTAGACGATACTAGATTCTGTATCTACTCAGACGTGGATACCGCGTCATAGGCTGTATCTGTGAAGTATATTTCATGGCGAACGGCCGTAACTTTAAGTTAGATGCTGCGTTTAGTTACGATTTGGGTTGGATAGGGATACGGGCTTCAATCTGTTTGGAGCCCTCTTTGTCGTCTGCGGATTTGACTAACGGTCCCGAAAGACGTTCTCCTTGTGTACCGTATGCCTGTTTGGCGTTGGTCCACATATCTTCGTTTGGTTCGAAACTTATGACTATGGTGTAGCGGTTGGCAAGGCTCGGCTTTTTGACCCTCATGCTGAAGGAGCCGTCAGGCATAACTTTGGTTTGATCATCGTAGCCAAACTGCCATCGTCCCGGAAAATCAATCGTGAGTTTGACGTCCGACCCTTCCAGCAAATTGCTGCGCGCATATACATGATAATAGTTACCTTCTTGCTTCACATCAGGCTTAATCCACACTTGAGGACTACCGTAGTCCTTAGGTTTGTTCCAGACGGGCTTAACTAAAGGGGTATTGCGTTCTTGTTCAGGATCAAATTCAGCCCCAATCCGAACTTCATGCAGAAGCTGTTTGTTTTCTTCGTATTGATATACATAAGGACCTTCCAACTTGTTGCCACCGCTGCCATACAGATTTCGTATTTCATTGTCTTGGTCATCCGGACGGAACAGAACAGTCAGATCCATACTGCCCTGTATTCCAGGGCGTTGCACTCGGAGTACAAAACTTCCGTCCTTTTGAATAGTGGTCTCATCCGTGTACCCAGTTAACAGGGAGTTTTTGACCGCAAGATTCCCTTTGATCCGTGCTCCGGCTGGGAGGTTGGAATGTCCTGTAACTTTCACGGTATTTTTATCAATGCTAACGCCACCTGATATTTCGACATAGCTGCTGCCTTGCTGATGAACAGGTGTATGATTGGCAGCTCTTTCATCAAGGGATGATGCGCCTTGGTTGGGATTACCCGTTACGGTGTAGGCACGTGCTTCAGCTTCATGTTGGGCCATACTCCGGGTTGAAGCTTTTTCCCTGCTGCATGCAGCCAGCATCGTTAGGATTAAGAATGCACATAAAAGGTTCCAGCCTATTTTAGTAATCATGTGTTTACTCATGGTTTCTGCTCGCTCCTTGTCCATAGCTTCCAGGCTTAACGTGATAAAATTTTCGAAACTTTATGTATTTACCCTAATTAAAGGGTATGTAATCCCGTCTGCTTTATCCTATAAGGAACGTACCTGTTTAAACAACGTACAGAATGGTTAAAAATGGATAGCCTGATCATCCCCTTGAAAAGCAGGGGCAGCTTGCTGTAAAGGAGCCTGAGTCATATGTCCATTGACCGTTTTATCTTAAAAAAGCTGGACAACTGCCGGGAAGAGCATACACGCGCTAATTTACTAGAACTGTTTAGAATACGGATTGAGAAGGCGCAGAATAAGGAACGAGGCGGTAAAAAAGGTTATCGCAGAATACTTTAAATAGAGTCTGATCAAATGCATAAGCTGCGGTAAGTCACATGTATCATGTTTCAAAGCTGCTGATATGGAGAGGGTGCTGAAATGCCCCTCTCTTTTTTGTGTCTAATGTGGACAAAAAAAAGTCCCTCTTAATAGAGGGACAATGCCAATGAATCATTTTCACTAACGCTATGCAGGATGGCTTCACAACCGACAATCTCTATACTGATCAAAGAGTTAAGACATTTTTGAAGGGCACGTTTGCCGCTGGAGATTTTATTCTCCAAAGTGTTACTTAGAAGTTTTAAAGTTTTTTGTACCGGTTGCTTATTTTCTTGATTGAAGTATACGGGAATACGTTTGTTTTGAAATGTAATTAATGTTCTCACAAAAATCACCTCGCCTGAGTTATTTCATGGCTTTATTGTAGTGCCCGTTTCTTAAAATTACCTTAAAAACACCTTATAAAAACATAAAGGTCTGAAAAATTTACAAAGTGTTCACAACAATCTAGGGAATAATCGAATTTAGTTCTAACTAATCGACAAAATGACGTATATAGCCGTATTAGAAACGATTAAATACATATTATTGATACCAATGACTCTACTAATGTGAGAGAATATGACTAAAGTCGCTGTTTTATTTTTAGAGTGGGTATTTTGTAACAAATTGACAGTCTAATAGTCGGATGCTACAGTTACGATAGCCATATTTCCGTTGAAATAGGCTTTTTGCGTGAACTTTGCCATATATTAAGGATCGGGAGGGATGACAGATGATCCTGACCGTGCTTTCAGGACGACAGGAAACAGAGTGGTTTGACATCGAGGTAGCTGATGAATACTCGGTGGAACATTTAAAGTTGATGCTGGGTGTGCGCATTTTCGGCGAGCCTCCGGCGGAAGGCATGCAATATATTATGGAAGCAAAGTTCCCGGAAGGGCTTTGGTTCAGGGTGGGGGATAACCAGCTACTCACAGGATCAGGCTTACGGGAAGGCTGTACTGTGCGTATTCAGCGCGCTTTTTCGACAACTCAGGACGAAGCGCCTGTGTATGGAAGGCGTTCTCTGTTTCAAAGTGAAAAAAATGGGTAAATACACACATGAAATTATATGAAACCTTGGTAAAATGAAATAGTAAGCGAAAAGGGGGACTTTTGTCTTGAATGCATTATACCAGCGATCCCCGAGATTAAGGCCGGCGCTCCGAGAGGAGAAGCTGGAGATTTTACGGCCTCCGGCTGAGCCGAGCAAGCCGTCTTTTTCTATTATATCTATACTTATTCCGTTAATGATGACGTTGGTGACTATAGGCTTTTACGTATATATGAGCAAAACAGGCAAGATGGGTAACAGTAACTATTTGATGTTCCAGATGGTCACTGTGGTCATGATGCTTACATCTTATACGATTCCTTTTTTCGTCTATTTAAATAATAAGAAGGAATACAAGCGCAATCTGGAGGAACGGGACCGGATGTACCGGGAACAGCTTCAAAAGCATCGTGAAGAACTTGAAATGAAACGCGAGGAGCAAATTCGCACACTATATGAAATTCACGGTGACCCGCAAATATGCACTCAAATCGTCAAAAACCGCAATAGTTCACTCTGGGAACGATCACCGGAGGATGAGGACTTTTTGCAGGTGCGTATTGGGACTGGACAAGTTCCCTTTCATATTAAATTGCAAATTCCACGTCCAGATGGTTATGACCGAGATCCTTTGTTGGGAGCTGCGGATGAGCTGGAAGAGGAATTTCGTCTGGTAGACGCTGCTTCCATTGCATTACCGCTGTTTCAATCCAAAGTGGTTGGATTGGTCGGCGACCGGGAGCATACCCTTGCTGCGTTAAGAGTCATTTTGGCACAGGTGACGGTTCGTCACTCGCCAGATGAAGTGAAAATTGCTTCCTTCTATGACGAGCGAGAGGAAAGTGAATGGACTTGGATGCGCTGGCTCCCACATGTGTGGGATGATGACCGCATCCAGAGAATGATGTCAGACCGCAGTAGCAGTGCACATCAATTAGCTGATTTTCTGTTTGCCAGACTGAACCGTCGTAAAAATAATCGCAATGATCGCCAGGGCAAAGGAATGGAAGTCCCGTGTTATATCGTTGTTTTATCTGACACCCAGCTGATTGAGGAGGAACCGTTGCTGCCGTTGTTACTGGAGGACGGTCGAGCCATTGATGCGTGTACGATTGTGCTGGCTTCTCGTAAAGAGGCTTTGCCGATGCAGTGTCAGCTGATTGTGGAGGCTTCCAAAGAGCAGGGCGTATATGCCCGCAAATCAGAATCGGCGGAGGTTGAACAGCAAAGTTTTAAACCGGATCGTTTGTCAAAAGAGGAAGCCGATGCATTGGCGAGGTACATGGCTCCTATTCGCTTGAAGCGTTCCTCTGCTTCTGACATTCCCGCTGTGCTACCTCTGTTTGATATGATGAGCGTAGCGAGTGTGGAAGAACTGGACGTGGCAGATCGGTGGCGACGTAACCGCCATCCCGATACCTTACCTGTGCCGATGGGCGTGCGAGCAGGCGGTAAGAGGATTATGATTAACCTACATGATAAGATAGAGCGTCAAGGACATGGTCCCCATGGCTTGATCGCCGGTACAACGGGTTCAGGGAAGAGTGAGGTTATCCAGTCCATCGTAGCCTCGCTTGCTGCCGAGTTTCATCCACATGATCTTGCTTTTATGCTGATCGATTACAAGGGTGGAGGCATGTCCAACACGTTCGTTAACTTGCCGCATGTTGTGGGTACGATCACGAACTTGGACAATAATTTGATTGAACGTGCCAAAATATCTCTTAAAGCAGAACTGGTTCGTCGACAGAAGATATTGAACGATGCAGGCAATTTACAGCATATTGATGAATATTACAGACTACTCCGGCAGCGGCAGGAACAACCGCTGCCTCATCTGGTTATTATTATTGATGAATTTGCACAATTAAAGCGGGATCAGCCAGAGTTTATGGACGAGCTAATCAGTATTGCCGCGATTGGGCGGACATTAGGTGTCCATTTGATTTTGGCGACGCAAAAGCCCGCAGGTGTCGTAGATGATAAGATCTGGAGTAACTCCAGATTCCGCATCTGTTTACGGGTGCAAAGCGAAGGTGATAGCCGTGACATGTTGAAAATACCGAATGCCGCGTGGATTACGAAGCCGGGACGAGGGTATTTCCAGGTGGGTAGCGACGAGGTGTTTGAAGAGATGCAGTTTGCTTGGAGTGGTGCGCCGTATATAGGCAACAGCGATATTTCTTCTGCACTACCTGTACATGAAGTGAGATTGAACGGGAAACGTGAAGCGCTACTGACGGGCGGCGAACGGGCAAGCTCAGGCTTAAAAGGAGAAGAAGCCCCTAAACAGCTTCAAGTATTTATTGATTATATTGCGAATGAGGCTGCTAAGGCAGGGATCGAACGACTTCAGGGACCGTGGCTTCCACCGCTGCCTGAATTGCTGGATTTAACAAATCTGCCGGTATGCACCGAAATAGATAGTACATCATCACCTTTGGAGCTGAAGGCTCTTATTGGTCTGGTGGATGATTTGCCGAATCAGCGGCAGGAGCCAATTTATGCATCGCTGGATCATGGTCATTGGGCTGTGTATGGCATGCCGGGCATGGGAAAAACGACCTTTTTGCATACATTGCTGATGTCCACGGCTCAGCGTTTTGCAGCGAATCATTGGAACGGGTATATCATTGATATGGGTCGAACGATGCGCGACTTTGGGGAACTTCCCCAAATCGGGGCTGTTATGATGGCTGAGGAGGATGACCGGATCAAGCGACTGTTCCGTTATCTGTTCAAGATGGTGGCCGTACGCAAGGAAATGCTTTCCGAGGCTGGTGTCAAAACAATAAGCTCTTATCGACGTTCTGCTGTTGAGGATATTCCGCAAATTGTCGTAGTTATTGATGGATATCTTAATTTCCGTAATGCTTATCCAGATGAAAATGAACTGCTGGAATCTCTTTTGCGAGAAGGAGGCAGTCTAGGTATTACGTTTATCATTACAGCGAATCGGATTACCGATGTGTTTGAGAAATTCCGCAGTAACATACCGAATGCTGTTTCTTTTGAAATGTCCGACCCGAGTGACTATTACTATGCGGTAGGACGACCAGCCAAAACGCCAGGACCGTTAATTCCAGGCCGCGCTCTGGTTAAAGGGCATGTTCCTCCGCTGGAGTTCCAGACGGCATTGCCTTCACCAGGAGAAGATGAGGCGGAGCGATCAGCACGGTTACGTCGCAATATTGCTGGCATTGTGCAGGAATGGAAAGGCAAGCACGCACCAGCCATCCTCCCATTACCTGAGCGGATTCCACTGTCGGAACTGCTTCAGCAGTGGGATCGAACAAGTGGACCATCGGGTGCACTTCCTTATGAAGTACCTGTAGGTCTACAGAGTGACGATCTTGAGCCTTTTCTCCTGAATCTGAAAGAAGGGCCCAATTTTATAGTGGGTAGTCCAATGGAGGGTGGAAAAACCTCTTTTCTAATGAGCTGGATTATATCGCTTGCTTATTACACATCACCCGATCAATTGGAGGTCTATACGATCGATACACGCTATGGAGGCGGAGGACTATCTAGATTACGGCATCTTCCTCATGTTAAGGCTGCTGCCGAAAGCGAGGAAGAAATGGGACCTCTGGTACAGAAAGTGTATGATATCGTTCAACAGCGGAACAAGGAGGGGAATGATCCCGAATTGCTCCTGGTCATTGATGATGCGGATATGTTAAGTAAGCAACTGAACGATTTTATGATAAAGGATCAGCTCTCTGCCATTGTACGGTTGGGACGTGATCGCAATGTGCATGTCGTGCTCTCGGGTGTGCCATCTGATTTCCCTACCTTTGGTGTGGACTGGTTTAATGATGTCAAGGCAAGCCAAAGCGGTATGCTATTTGGAACACTAGATTCGAATGATCTATCGTTCTTTCGTATCCCTTATTCGGAGGCGAACGCCGCTGCTGGTGGCCTAAAAGTCCTGCCACCTGGGCAGGGATACTACGTACGGCGCAAATTTACCAGGATAAAAGCGGCAATTCCCTTCTCAGAGCAAGTGAGCTGTGAGGATTGGATAACGAAAATTCGTGACCGATGGCATGTTGTAGTTTGAAGGGAGGTGGCTCATAATGTTAACGTTTCAAGCTTCCAAGCAGAAGTTAATAACCCTCAAGGCGAAGGAACTGTTTTTTCTGGCAGGCGTACTGGGTTCTGACAGACTGCTTGGGGTGGAAGATCCGTTTAAGGGCTATCTAGCAGAGGAGTTGGCGGAAGAGTGGGAGCAGGTAAAAGCTACTCTTTTGGAAAAGGGGTATCTAAAGCGGGTAGATAAGGGCAAAGAGCTAGCAATGCCTCCTACCGTTTTTTCAAGAGTCGCTATCGCGGGATTATCCAACAGGGCTTGCCGTATACGCTATGTGCGGGGAGGTAAGCGGTTTGAAGGCTATCTCCATTGCACGAACGAGCGTGTAGTGGAACTCGTGAAATCCGCTGATGAACCCGATGAGTATCGACTGTATGATCTGGGTAATGTGGAAAAGGCTTGCGAGACATTGATTGATAAAATGGGTTGGGTAGATCGACTTGTGCCTGAATCCCCCGCACTTATGTTCTCCAAGCAGGCATTTAATAAAATTTACGAGCAATCGGCAGGAGAAAGTGTGTCTCTGATCAGCAGTAAACTGACCGAGGCTAGCGGAGATGCAGAGGGGGCTGCAAGACTGGCTCAGTCTTTGAGTTCCCGTGTTGCCGAGGGAGAACTGCAATTGCTGGTATGGAACGGCAGGGAGTGGGAATCACAACGGGCAGCCTTTGTCCTGTGTCCTGCAATGAACTGGATATTTCGGATGAGCTCAAGTGGTAACGGAGACTGGCTGATTGCAGCTATGGCTTCAAGAGATCAGTTTGTGGATTTATTATTAAATTGGTTGAAACAGTCGGCAGTGAATGAAGAAGTGACAGAAGAAGGGTGATGGATATGCGCATTCGAGTTGAACCGGATGTGCTTCGGGGGCTTAGCGGGCAGCTACAGCATGCGGCGGAGCAAATTCAACAGTTAACAGCAGGTTTGGAGCAGGCGTTACAATCGCTGGATTGGGATGTATCTGCACGCGAGGCGATCTTGAATCATTGGATGCAGGCCAAGCGGATGTCAGAACAGATCCATGCTTACCTCCATACATCAGGTACACAACTGAACCGAAAGGCAGAGCAGTTTCAGTCTGTTGACCACAACTATCAAACGATTCTGTCATTTGCCAGCCAACCATTGGGACGACCCGTCACAATGCTCGATTGGTCGAATCAGCAATCACCGTCTATTCTGCCTGGGCAAGCTTCGGAAGCAGGCAGTCTGATTTCAAACCCGCAGTCTGTCGTACATGCCATTGCTGGTGTACAGTCTTCGGATGTAGAAACGTTGCATCAGGATATTCTGATGCAGGCGTCTTCTAGCAGTCCGCAGGATTGGTATTTTACTGATCCGTCTACAGCAAGAGATCAGCCTGTCGCTTAGTTGGGATCGCGTTCCGGGACAATCTGGATCGACTGCAAAATTTACTTGATTCGTTTCGCAATTCCCGACTTTATGGGACTTATTAGGTGGTTGTTTTGTTAATATTATACTGTTAGATGCTGTTTTATAGTTAAAAAGTGGGATTGTTACAATTAGGTCCTTTGCCTTTTGTAGGGAATTAAATAGCCATAGTACAATTTGAACTAGATAAAACAAAAACATTTTTATCATCAAGGAGGACGCAAAAAATGGCAGGACGCATTTTAATTACCCCAGAACAGGTTGATCAGGTGGCTAACCAATTTAAACAAAGTGGTGAGCAAAGCCAACAGATCGTTTCCAGTTTGACACAGTCCATCTCAGGTATGGAAGGTCAATGGGAAGGTATGACTAAACAACGCTTCTTCCAAGAGTTTCAGGAAGCTAGCAAACAAATGCAAGCTTTCGTAACGACTTTGAACAGCATCAGCCAAGAATTGACAGCTATCGCTAACAAATTCCGTACGGTTGACCAAACGAAATAAGTTGCCTTGCCTGATAGGCATTAACTTGTCATATACCACTCTATAAGAAGCAATATGTGAGCCATTCCTCACGGTTTGGCACAGGATGTTCAGGAAAAACCGGGCGATCTTCGGATACCCGGTTTTCTTGCCATCCATAGATGTATATAATAAGGTGAGGAAAACTAGCATACTGAATGATGTAAGGAGAGGGATGTTTCATGTCTTTTCAACCGAATCCGGGAGACGAATTGATCATAAACGGCACAGCTTATGTGGTTGGACGACATCCCGCTGCACCCGGTTTAGCCTATGCTCAAGCAGGGCGGCAGGGAATTGTATACCAGCTGAATGCCAAAAACGGAGCACCGCATGAGGCAAAAGCCCTTAAAGTGTTTTTTCCGAAGTTCCGCATCCCGGCTATGGTTTATCAATCTGAGCATATGGAAGCATACGGGGATATTCCCGGTTTGCAGGTATGCAAGCGTGATGTGCTCACTCCAGAAAGAAACGGAAGTCTGATCGCCGAGCAGCCTGATTTGCTGTATGCGGTGCTGATGCCATGGGTTCACGGTATGACATGGTTCGATTGTCTCACAGATCAGCGTCAGCTTGAGGCTTCCGATAGTCTGGCTTTAGCCAGAGCATTGGCAGGGATCGGTTCAGCTATGGAGCAAAAAGGATTGGCGCACTGTGATTTATCGGCGCCGAATGTGATGCTTCCGTTTTTTTCTGAAGTGGAACTGCCTCAAGGCACGTCAGCTGTGGAATTGGTGGACGTGGAACAAATGTATAGTACTAAAATGGATCGTCCAGATGCTCTATTGGCAGGTTCGCCAGGGTATGCCGCCCATCGTACCGTCCACAGCGGTTTATGGAGTGCGTATGCAGACCGTTTTGCAGGGGCAATTATTATAGGAGAAATGCTAGGCTGGTCTGACCGTGTTGTAGTCGACAAAGCGTGGGGCGAAAGTTATTTTGATCAGCATGAAATGCAGACGCCTTGCGAACGTTATTTTATTTTACGAAAATCACTTGAATCCCGCTGGGGCAGCAAGGTGGTAGAATTGTTCAGCCGCGCCTGGGATAGTCAGGATTTAAGCAGTTGCCCTACTTTTGGCGAATGGTTGGTTGTACTTAATGCAGTTACTGAGCAGGAAATTCCAGTTGAGGCTATAGAACCGGAGCCTGCTGCGACAGAAACAATAGAATCGGCAGCGGTGAGTGGCCTTTCCAGTGAAGCTGCATCTTCTTTGTCAGCACCTGCACCGCTCAAGGCTGAACAGGCTGCACTGCTAAATCAGGCTGCCCTGGAGCAGGGAGAGCGTGGGGTAACGGACAAGCTGTTCCGACAGGCACGTGATTTGGAGCAGCAGAACAAACCTGCTGCAGCGCTGGAAGTATACCGGTCGTTGTATCATTTTGTAGAAGACGGCAGTCCTCTGCATGTGGAGGTGTCGGCTGCGATCACAGGGCTAGAGGAGCAGTTGAATCCCAAGACGCCGGAGCAACCTGAAAAATCAAAAGCCTGGTATCGCTCCAAAGCGTTTATCGTGACAACTGCGGCCGCAGTCGTTCTGTTGGCAGCTGGAATCCCAGCCGTGAATATTCTTGCAGATCAGTCCAATCAGCGGCAAATCGAGGCGGCCAAGCAGGAAGAGGCAGCGAAGGCTGCAAAGGCGGCCGAGGAAAAGCTGGCAGCCGAGCAGGAAGCCGCTCAAAAATTGCTGACGGAGAAACAACGCCAGGAAGCGGAACAGCAGGCCAAACAGCAGGTACTTGCCGCTCAAAAGCAACAGGAAGAGCAGAAGAGACAGCAAGCCCTTATCGATCAACAGGTTAAATATGAAGCTTATCTCGCCCAAAAGGAACAAAATAAGCAGGCGGCTGCCAAGTTGGCGAAGCAAAAAGCGTATGATCAACAGGCAAAGTATGAAAAATACTTGGCTTTGAAAAAGGAGCAGGAAACCCGTGCCGCCCAGGAAGAGGCAGCTCGTAAGGCAGCAGCCGAGGCGGAACAAAAGCAAAAAGAGTCTATGCATGCACGAAACAAGGAGAACGTTCTTCAGCTTATTTCCCTGTACAACAAGGCATATGCCTCTCAGGAAGGTGGAAGCGCTGCGAAGGCAAAGAGCTTTGCGAAGCGTTTTAGAACACTATATGATAGTAATCCTTCTTATTATCGTTCGGTAGGCGAAGTGGGATATCGGGCTTCCTCGATCTATAATTTTTTAGGCGATACGAATTTTAGACTGCCTAAAATTTAATATTTCATATGTTTATATATGGGCGGAATGATAGCTACAAAACAGATGAAGATAGAAGGTAACTGAGGGGAGCATGTACAAACCATGAATTATACAATACAGGCTTCACAACGCACTCCCGCCCTGATCATTTACCTGATTGACATCAGCGCGTCGATGAACATGCTGATGGAGGGGCGGCGGCGTATTGACGTTGTATATGAAGCTATATCGTTGGCGATCCGGCAGATGGTTTTCCGATCAACCAAAGGAAATCGGCTGACAGCACGCTATCGGATTGCGATTTTAGCTTATAGTGACGACGTGTATGACCTGCTGAATGGTGTCAAGGGAATTGATGAAATCGCGGCCATTGGTTCGTTGCCCGATTTGACACCCAAACGATTTTCAGATTCAGCAAAAGCCTTCCTGCAAGCTGAGCGTATTTTGCAGGCAGAATTACCAGGGATGCAGGACTGTCCTGCACCTTTGGTCTGTCATATGACAGATGGGGTTTCCACAGGCGATGATCCGGAACCGATTGCGAAGCGCATTATGAGCATGAGTGTACCGGACGGTAATGTACTGGTGGAGAATATATTTTTATCCGACAGGTTGCTGGAAACGCCTATTCAGGACCCCCGTCGCTGGAAAGGTCTGACGCATAATACGCCGTTGCAGGATGAACATGCAGTGAAATTGCGTGATATGTCTTCTGTACTGCCTGAAAGTTATCGGGAAATGCTGTTTGAGGCAGATTATCAGTTAGGTGAAGGAGCCATTATGATGCTGCCCGGAACCTGTGCGGAACTGGTGTCCATTGGGTTCCAAATGTCGGCTGCAACGCCTGTACGGTAAGGAGGTAAAAGCATGAATCCACTGCTGTCCCTGCTCCCCGAGAGCAAAAAAAAGGGAATGAATGCAAGGCTGACTCAGCAATTTGCTTACATAAGCTCTCAGACAGGCGATCAGCCTTTATCATCTCATCACAGTCGTTTTATGTGTCGTTATGGCTATGGAAGATCTGCCGAATCTGCCAGTATGGGGGAAAGCGGACAGGATTTCGCCGCAGTACGTATTCATAAATCCGTCTGTTGTTTTGTCTTGTGTGATGGTGTCGGGCTCAGTTACCGAGGAGATTTTGCAGCCCGCTATCTGGGTTCCTCTTTACTGGATTGGATGGAACGGGGACAAGATCTGTCTGCTGATCAGTTGAGGGGGTATCTTGAACGTTTGGCAGGTACAGCGGCAGAGGAACTGGATCGGCAGCCTTTGGATCATGAATCAGGCTTAATGCGCTCGGTATTGGAAGATAAACGTCGTCAGGGAAGCCAGTCCATGTATATTTGCGGTAAAATCGAACTGCCGAAGCGTGGTAGCCGTGGCCGTCTCCGACTTGCCTGGCAAGGGGATTCACGTTTGCGACTATGGAACGGTGCCGAGGAAATTAGCGAGCTGTTCGATCATACTTTTTCTACAGCGGAGCGCTGGTCAACAAGTCGTGGGCCGATTGGTGGGAAGCCTCATTGGTACGAAAGAAGTATACCCGCAGATATGCCGATGAGATTACAGGTGTATACTGACGGTTTATCCGATTTGGACCCCATTCGCGAGCCTGTCCCTGATGAGCAGATACAGGTATTGCTGGACGCATCCCATACCGGGGGACTTGATGATGATGCTGCATTTATTGAGCTTCAGTGGTAAATGAATAAGCAAAAGGACGTATGCATCCATATCCATGGTTGTATAACGTCCTTTTTTTGATGAATACATAGAAAAATACGATTCGTTAAGATATTTATAGAATGTAACGAGGAGGAGAAGGAAATACGCGCTAATGCGCGTAATATTCGTCCTTTTCTCAAATATCGCAAAGGAATAGCAAAAAATGCGCAAAAATGGTGATTATAAAGTATATCCTTTTGGGTAATCTTGTGATTATACAGATTACTGAAAGGGAGCGGTACATATGAGCTACACATATGCAGGAGGCGCACGCTTTGAAGGCAAAACGGCTCTGATCACGGGGGCTGGTTCTGGCATTGGCAAGGCAACGGCCATTCAAATGGCTAGAGAAGGAGCGAATGTCGCTCTTTTTGACGTAAGTAATGAGCGTATTTTGGAGACAGAAAGAGAAATTAATGCTATACGTGAAGGGTCGGCGCGGGCATTTGACGTGGACATTGCCGATCCGGTGCGTGTGGAAAAAGCAGTTCTGGAAGCGGTTGAATTATTTGGCGGTCTGCATATCATTTTTGCTAATGCCGGGATTAACGGGGTCGTCGGACCGATCGAGGATCTGAGCATTGAGGATTGGCGGCAAACATTGTCCACGAATCTGGATGGTACCTTCCTGACGGTGAAGTATACAATACCACATTTGAAAAAGAACGGTGGCGGCAGCATTATTATTACCAGCTCCATTAATGGAAATCAGCGCTTTACCAGCTTTGGAATGTCAGCCTACAGCACATCGAAGGCGGGTCAAACCGGTTTTGCTAAAATGGCTGCGCTGGAGCTGGCTAAGTTCCGTATTCGTGTGAATGTCATCTATCCGGGTGCCATTTCGACGAATATTGATGAAACCACGGAGAAATCGGAAGGGTTAAAGCAAATTACCATCCCCGTCAAGTTTCCCGAAGGAGGGCAACCGTTGGCTGATGGACCGGGTCAACCCGAGCAGGTAGCTGATTTGGTGACATTTTTGGCTTCTGATCATTCGCGTCACATTACTGGTGCACAAATTGTAATTGATGGGGCAGAGTCGTTATTGTTTTAGAAAATAGAGCATGCTCTGGGACGGAGAAATGTTTTGTGGTATCCTGAGTGTATTGTCTTGGTTACGGTGCGAATGTGAAGCTCACATAAAAACCCCGGGTCCTTCGCACCTCGAAATTTGTCGAAATGGATTCGGATTAGCTTTCTTCGTTAGAAGTCAATAGTCGATTCAAGCTTTTTTGGCATCGTTTTTTTCGAAAATGCATGGAATTGATATCATTAGGGTATGAATTCCTTCATTTTCGCTGTCGCACTCTATATGAGTGCGTGGATTGAAATTGACTTATCATCTTCATCCACTCCGTTCATGAACTGGTCGCACTCTATATGAGTGCGTGGATTGAAATATTTCCTCATACTCCGCATCAATAATGGTTGCATTGTCGCACTCTATATGAGTGCGTGGATTGAAATTCACTGTTTTGATAGCGCAGCTCATTGTATTTGAGTCGCACTCTATATGAGTGCGTGGATTGAAATATGATGAATGGAGGACGTCCTCAAGAAAGAAATAGGCGCACTCCATGTGACAATTGACGATGCGGCAGGATTCACGGTCAGTCGTTACGGCATATGGTTTTGTTTGACTGGTATGCTTTGCATAGTTCTCAGGGCTTCAGCCGCAGAAGGAAGAAAATAAAATCGAAGTGAAACGATCTTTGTGATATGTACAATGCTCGCAATGGGCGCGATGAGAGGCAATGATGCGGGGGAATGAGGCAAGAATATGAGGGCGTACAGGGGATAAAATGCGGAAGAACCACCGAAGGATGAAAAATCCAGTGCGGTGGTTCTTTTTTTTCACTCGTCTTGTATGCCATCATTATAGGGGGAGGCGATGAAGAATGTTCCAGGATTTCAAGCTCGTAAGTGACCGCCCGGTCTCGATACAAGTAAAAGAATACGTCAATCGTTTAATTATAAAAGGGGCGCTTCAGGCGGATCAGAAGCTGCCTTCCACACGAGAAATGAGCGTTCTGCTTAAGGTGAGCCGCAATACAGTCATTGCAGCCTATGAAGGCTTGGAGGATGACGGATTTACGTATGCGATTCCCGGAAAGGGGAGTTATGTGGCCGCCATGGTGGGCCAGTCGGCCGTAGATAACGGAGGATCTGACGGTTCTGCCACCTGGGAGGTCGACTGGAAGGCAAGAATGAACGAGTATGCTGTATCGGCTGTTGATCTGGATATGATGAAGCAGGGCATTCGTGCCCAAAAGGGAACTATCTCGTTCACAAGCATCGCTCCGGATGAGCAGCTGTTTGATCTGGGGGATGTAAGGCGAGCTTTTATGGATCGGATGGCAATCGAAGGGCAGGTGCTGCTCAACTACGGCTATGCCAAGGGCTACAAGCCGCTGATTGATTATCTGATGCATTATATGGAGAACAAAGGCGTTGATATAATTGGCAAGGATATGCTGATTACAGGCGGGTTTACAGAAGGCTTTGACATTGTGCTGTCGGCTTTACGCCCTTCTGCACGCCGTGGAGCGGCAATTTGTGAAAATCCGACCCATCACACAGCGATCAAAAATTTGAAGTTGCAAGGATTTGAGATTACCGGCATTCCGATGGAGTGTGACGGTATTGATGTAGAGCGGCTAGAGGAGGTACTGCAGAACAATAGCTTCGATTTGGCCTATTTGACTCCTTCCTATCATAATCCGACAGGCATCGTCATGTCGCCGGCAAAGCGCAGCGCTGTTATGAAATTAATGGCACGCCATCAGATTCCGGTGATCGAGGATGGATTCAATGAGGAGCTGCGTTACTCGGGAGCGCATATTGCGCCCTTAATAGCGACAGCAGGCCAAGGGAACGGAGTAATCTATATTGGCAGCTTCTCCAAGGTGCTGTTCCCTGGCTTGCGTGTAGGCTGGGTGCTTGGAGACCGAGCACTGATTGACACTCTGGAAAGCATTAAGCGTGCGCGCACCATTCATACCTCAACAATCGATCAATCGATTTTATACCAATATATGCTTAACGGAAATTTCGATAAACATGTAAAAAAAGCACGTACAGAGTATAAGCGCAAATATGAGCTGACAAAGACATGCTGTGAAGTACATCTTCCTGAGGCGCAGGTAACTGGTGACGGGGGCTTGCATTTGTTCCTTACCTTCCCGACAGGTGTAAATACACGCCAGCTGCTAGAAGCTTGCACAGAACAGGGCGTCATTTTCACACCGGGAGACAAGTTTTTTATTCAAGAAGGAGAAGGGACGAATACATTGCGGCTTGGGTTTTCACGAGTAACAGATGAAAATATCGAACGGGGTATTCAAATAATCGGTAAACAGACGCGTAACTTTCTTAAGGCATAAGGATTAAGAAAAGAGCTATAGAGACGGAATATTGTTCTGAAGAAGCAATAGCGATCGGATGAACATCCGTAGCCACATAAAGATTTTGAAGAAAAATGAGGTGTCATGATGAAAATTGGCGTTATTATGGGCGGTATTTCCTCTGAGCGTGAGATTTCTCTGCAGACAGGTCAAGAGATGATCAATCATTTGGATCGCAGCCGTTATGAAGTGGTTCCAATGGTGATCGAGCAGCGAGCGGATTTAATCGCGCAGGTCCAGCAGACAGGCATCGATATCGCGCTGTTGGCACTGCATGGTCAGTATGGCGAGGACGGCACGGTGCAGGGAGCGCTGGAGACGCTGGGCATTCCCTACACAGGCAGCGGTGTCCTGGCAAGCAGCTTATGCATGAATAAGCAGTTGTCCAAGATGCTGTTGAAGGCAGCGGGTGTGCATACGCCTTCAGGCCTTTACTGGCAGGGGATGGACGATTATGATCCGCAGGTGGTGGAGCGTTTGGGCTACCCGGTTATTGTGAAGCCGAATACGGGGGGATCCAGCATCGGCATCCAGCTTGTACAAAATGAGAAGGAACTGCTGTCGGCTGTTCAGGGGGCTTGCAGCTTGGATCAAGCGATCTTGATTGAGTCCTATTATGAAGGGACGGAGATTACCTGCTCCATCGTAGATGGCGAGGTATTGCCGATTATTAGCATTAGCTCCGCTCGTTCGAAGTGGTTCGACTACAAAGCAAAATACGAGGTCGGCGGCGCTGAGGAGAAGGTGGTCGAGCTTCCCCCCGTTATTGAGCAGCGTGTGCGCGAGGCGGCACTGGCCAGCTACCGGCTGCTGCAATGTAAGGTCTATGCAAGGGTCGATATGATTTTGTGTCAGGATAGACCTTACGTGCTGGAAGTGAACACATTACCGGGAATGACCGCCAACAGCCTCCTTCCGAAGAGTGCGGCAGCTGCGGGTATAACCTTTACACAGCTACTGGACCATATTATTGCCAGCTCGCTCCATGAGCGGAAACAGGAATGGGGGATGGCGTAATATGTTTAGTGAAAAGGGGACAGGGCGGTTTGTATCCTCGCGTGTACGGGATATTCGGCCATCGGGAATTCGCGCTTTTTTTGATCTGAATGCAGCAGGCGGAGGTACAATCGCCCTTGGGGTCGGAGAGCCTGATTTCGTTACACCGGAAAAGGTACGTGAAGCTTGCATTCAGGCATTGCGTGAAGGACAGACGAAATATACTTCGAATGCCGGCTTGATGGAGCTGCGGGAGGAGATCTCGGCTTATTTTTCCAGCAGCTTCGCGCTTTCCTATGACCCTGAGCAGGAAATGATTGTGACGGTGGGGAGCAGTGAAGCCGTCGACCTGGCGCTGCGAGCAGTGATCGATCCGGGTGACGAGGTGCTGATTCCAGCACCAAGCTATATTGCCTATGAACCCATTACCCATCTGCATGGCGGTAAAATTGTAGAGGTGGCGGCTACGGCAGAGGAGCAATTCAAGCTGACCCCGCAAGCGCTGCAAGCGGCAATTACACCTCATTCAAAGGTTTTAATGATCAATTATCCCTGTAATCCGACTGGAACAGTTATGACGGAGCAGGATTGGCTGCCGATGACAGAGCTCATTATCAAACATAATCTGGTCGTCATTTCGGATGAAGTGTATGCCGAACTGACTTACGGGAGAAAGCATGTCAGTATCGCCTCTTTGCCGGGCATGAAGGAGCGTACGATTGTCATCAGTGGTTTTTCCAAAGCATTTGCGATGACAGGCTGGCGGGTAGGCTATGCGTGCGGTCCGCATGAGCTGATTGCCGGCATGCTGAAAATCCACCAGTACACAGCCATGTGTGCGCCCACCATTGCACAGATTGCCGCGCTGGAATCATTGCGCCATGGCTTGGCTGCCAAGGATGAGATGATGGCGAGCTACAATGAACGTCGCAAGCTGTTTGTGGCCGGCTTGAATGCAATCGGGCTTGCTTGTCATGAGCCTGAGGGGGCTTTCTATGCCTTCCCTTCAATTACTTCTACTGGCATGTCATCTGAGCAGTTTGCACTTCGTATGCTGAAGGAAGCGAAGGTGGCGGTCGTACCGGGACATGTATTCGGATCAGGCGGAGAGGGCTTTATTCGCTGCTCATATGCAGCCTCGCTCGTCGATTTGGAGAAGGCGCTGGAACGGATGGGAAGGATTATGCAGGTAATGCAGCCGGTATGATGAACAGGGTTAATAACTCAACTTTTGCCGAACGTTTTCATAAAATATTTTACAAATACCTTTATGATTTTCGAAAATATAAAGGTATTTTTCTGATCAATGTAGTCGATATTTCCGGATGTATTTACCCAAAGCCAGAACGTTCAGCTTTGGTGTTAACTGGTGGGACCCTGCTTTTAAATGAGCTATCGATGAATTAAATATATTCGAATGTGCGCTTACTCCTTCACAGGTGGCAGAACTGGCAGAGGTGAAATAAGTCCAGGCAGGTATTTGTTGCTAAGCCAAAAAGCGAGTCTGTCCAGGTGCGAATGTGAAGCTCACATGAATTCTCCGAGAGATTCGCACCTCAGATTTTGTCGAATTATATCGAATGTGAACAAATTTTAAACGATTGCAAGAGGATGAGGTAATATTAGATGCGTTTTTGCCAAAATAACGCTAGAATGTTACTTAAATAGGGGGCATTTAACCCATTTTCGCTGTCGTCGCACTCTGTATGGAGTGCGTGGATTGAAATTGCCCTCCAGCGTTATAGTTTACCTCAATGACATGTCGCACTCTATATGAGTGCGTGGATGGTATGAAAAAAGAAGTCTTGTTTCGTGGCCTGCCCAGAAGTGAATAGTTGCAAATCTCTTTTTAACGGATTTCTCATTCGACAAATTCTCCCTTACTTTTATACAACAAAGAACTAACATTTACTATGTTGAAGTATAAAATAAGGTGGGAGTTGCTTATGAGGATTTCCATGAGTAAGTTTCTAAAGCGTTATGCAACGATTCTATTGAACTACGCAATAGGTATAGGGGTATTTTACGCTTTGGGATATCAGATGAGCGCTATGGGAATCTATGCAATCCTGACAGGAATTGTGACTGGAGAAATAATCAACTTCGCATTATCAAAGCGAGAGAAATGAACCTATGTATCCCTTGATTACATCAAAATCAGGGGATTTTTCATTTGATTAAAAGGTTCAACAGAGTTATTACCTGGGAACTCTATATCATTTACTAATAGTAAAGAATATGGAGAAATGAAATAGTCATGTCAACTCTGTGAAACCTTTTGTTTCGGCAATCCAATTTCACTTTTGTTATTCGTTTTCACAATCTTCCCTTGTGTGTAAGTTATGCTGAATTTTCGTTATAAACATTAGTTGCATAATATATTGACAGATGGTTAATTATGGAGAAGAATAGAGGGTGATTTTTAAAATAATGGAATTTTTATGTGAAGGGTGGTTATGACTTGAAGCATACACCTACGATTTCAGCGGAGTTTGAAGATTATCTAAAACAAAATGATATGACGTTGAGTCAATTTGCCGAATATTCAGGGGTACATCAAAGAACGCTTAGTAATTGGATTACTCAGCATCGTCCTGTTTCCGTACAGCAGCTGGACCGAATTACTGTGGCTATGGATTTGCCAGAGGGCTATTTTTATGACCAATACATAGAAAATTACATCATTGAACTTTCACCGAATTTCAGACGAATCGAGCCATTATTGTATCGTTGTGCGGAGCTGGACAAGCTGGATGCAATCCGTCGAATGGTTGGACATATCATGGATAATCCGCTGTATGCATCCAGGCTATTTGATGTTGCAGAAGCATTATTTGAACAGGGACGACATGCTGCTGCGCTGCCTCTATATGAGAATGTCGCAGAAGTGGAGAAATATCAGCATTCTGAACGCTTGGCCACCTGCCAATATCGTATATTCACGATTCAAGTTGGAGATGATCAAAGCCGTAATCTCAAGGCAGCCACACTGTTTGAACCCTTTGTGGAACGTCTGGATGAAATAGATCAGCTTGATGCACTAAAAGATTTGGCGAATGTGTTTCGTTCTTTGCGCTTATGGGACAGGCTTGATGTGACCGCTCGAAAAATGAGAGTTAGAGCAGAAATTCAATATACATTAGAGCATCAGCAGAGAAAACGAAAGCCTGCGGAACTTGAAAAGCGGCTGAGCCGTCCAATGTTTGTGTACATCTCCTATTCTGATTTACTGTGTGCCAGTGTATATGAGGCCAAAGGCGATTATGAGCAGGCATTACAATATACATACGCCTACGCTAATTTAGATTGGGTCAAAGAGACGGACGAGGATACTCTGCATTGGATTAAACAGTTTCAAGATTGGGCAGAAGGTAATACCTACGTGTATAAGCTATTATCTGGAGATATAAGTGTACTAAACAATTATGTTGAATATATTGCTGCATCGCCAGATGCTTCTGAAAAAGAAATGGTTACAAAAGTGTTGAATGTTATGTCGGCGGCAAACCAGTATAGTATAGATATAGATCATATACTTCGAAGGTTTAAAAAGAAAATTGACTTATTTGCCCAACACAAACCTTCATCGGATATGTATACCCAACAAGTGATACCAGAACAGTATGCGCGTCTTGGATACGAGTTAGCTTATTACTATTTGCATCAAGGTAGGTATAACGATGGTTTTAAACACTTGATGTATGCAATGCTAAAGTCACATATAATAAATAATGAAACTTATTTTATAAACTGCATGGGATTATTCTTACATTTCAGAATGAATGCAGCTCATGAAACAAAGGCGAAGTTTCTAAATTTCATTGAAAAGGTGTGGTTAGACAATGTTAAGAAAAATGGTTCTTCTGATCGTCGCAGCTAGCTTTTTGTTTTTCGTGGCTGTACCTAATCATGATTATAACCAACACCATATTATTCAGCTTAACGATACTATTGGAGGTGCTTAAAGGGAAATAAGAATTAACACTCACTAACCTCACGTTTCTTGGGCATTGTGATTCCAAGTTTAATTCTGAACCAACTGAAAATAAACATATACCAACAAAAAGTGCCTCTGGAATATTCCAGAAGCGCTTTTTTTTGTTAAGCGTATTTTAAAAAAATCCAAAAATTTACGTTTTGCATTAGGATATGACACAGAAGGGGGAATCATGCTGATGAATCCAGGTGTGACTTTACTTCGTGTCGAACGGGCCAGAAAAAGGCTGTACCAAGTCCAGAAGAAATACGGATTTTTAACGCATCCCAAAGTGATTGAACAATCCATGAAACTGGATGAACTATTGAATCAATACCAAATATACAAAATGAAATCCTAACAAATGAGTTCACGACATGTTGCTAATGGTAGAACGTGAAATCCAATCTCCAAACCCCAAACCCCAATCAAAATTCTAAATCCTATACTATGAAGAGGTGATAACGTTGTTGAACTTACGAAATCCTGTAACCCCTTTTGGATGGAAAATCAAAGAAAAGCTAGTCGAGAGGCAAATGGATCAGAGAACATTTTGTGATACCTATCATATTCCAGCTAGCCGCTTGTCTAATCTCATTCATGGAACACGTAAGGTCAAAAAATATAGAGTACAAGTATCTCAATTGCTTGGGATCGAAGAATAACCCTCTTTCTCCTTTATGGATACAGGACATCCTAATGATATGTAAGCTACAGTGGCAAAGGACTCCAGGTTTCTTTAATATAGATTGTACATAGGAAGCTTAAAACAAGGAGTGATGGGGATGTTCTCCAGAATGGCAGAGCAGAAGATTGCCGAGGCGATGGCCAAAGGTGAATTTGATCATTTGCCGGGAGCGGGCAAGCCACTGGTCATCGAGGATTTGTCACATGTTCCAGAGGAGCTGCGGATGTCGTACAAGCTGTTGAAGAATGCAGGCATTCTACCGGAAGAGCTTCAATTACAAAAGGAATGTATCCAGCTACGTGATTTGCTTCACGCTTGTCATGAGGCAGGAGAGCAACAACGGATCAGTCGCAGACTGACTGAAAAATCACTACGTCTCCGTATGCTGCTGGAGGAAAGAGGGCTGAATACGTCGTCTGTATTTTATGAATATGAGTCCGCTATGCGTAAGCGACTGGAGGAATAGAAGCGAGCGGAGCAAAGGGCGGAATGCCCTTGCCCGTACACTTTGATTTCCGCGCTTTACCTCATTACCGTTGCAGTGCAGATAATCTCATGAGGCATTGTTTCGTCAGGATGACGGGTTCTTTGGGCAGTTTGTCCAAATGAAAGTCATCGATTAAATCCACAGCCTTCACAGGCTCAGGTGAATCCAGCAGCCCGGAAAAATAGGCGAGCCAGCCAATGACTGCTTCCGGTGTGATACCTTGTCGGCGCATAGCTCGGAGTGCTACGCCACCATGCCGTTTGGCCAGCCTTCGCCCATCAGGGCCCAGGACAAGGGGAACGTGTGCGAAACGTGGCGACTGCAACCCCAAAGCTTGGTACAGCAATAGCTGACGAGGAGTCGAATCGAGAAGATCATACCCACGTAGTACGTCGGTCATATACATATCTGCATCATCGACAACGACAGCCAGCTGATAGGAAAACATGCCGTCCGCCCGTTTGACGATAAAATCGCCGCCCTCTGCCGCACCGAAGGTCACATGGCCTGCTACCTGATCATGAAACGAAATAACGGCATCTGGATTTTGCGGTACTTTAAAGCGAAGTGAAGGGAGTTTATGTTGTGCTTTGGCTACGACATCTTGAGAGCTAAGGTTACGACATGCACCTGAATATGCGGGTCCTTCACCAGACAGTCCATGTGGAGCATGGGCGGCAGCCACAATGTCGGCCCGACTACAAAAACAAGGATACAGCAAATCTTGCTCCTGTAGTATCTCCAATGCAGATTGGAAGCGTTCCAGCCGCTGGCTTTGAGTGTAGGGACCGTAGGGACCGCCTACGTCGGGTCCTTCGTCCCATTCCAGCCCGATCCAGCGCAAATCTTCCATAATCCCTTGCGCCAACTGGCTGCGAGCTCGCGTCATATCGATATCTTCCATGCGCAAAATATAGGTTCCACCCAGGGAGCGAACGTGCAGCCAGGATAATAAGGCGGTGCGAGCGTTTCCTAAGTGTATCCATCCCGATGGTGTTGGGGCAAATCGCCCTCTGATGGGTTGGGCCTGTAATTCCATACGAAAGTGACCTCGATTCTATATTCCGTCCTTCAGCAATCCATATCAACCATATTATAAAACGAACTTGCCGCGAGTGCATCTCGACAGGTATAGAAGCTAAACACGAAGCATACATAGCCGCGATGGCCAGACGGGAAATTTAAATATCTGTATAATAGATTTAGAAGAATTATGCACGACAGACCGAAGAGAAGTCCCAGAGTGCAGCTTAACATTTTTAATTCAATATTCAACAATTACAGGTAATGAAAAATTCACAATAATAAAGGAATTAAAACTTAGATTCTACGCATCAAGCGTATCATTGGAGAGATTTCATTGACAGATAAACAACTGCCTATTATGCAAGTGATCCCCGAGCTTAAACATATACTGCAATCCCATTCGGCGGCGGTACTGCTTGCCCAGCCGGGAGCGGGGAAAACGACGGTAACACCGCTGGAGCTGCTGCATGAGCCGTGGCTGGCAGGGCAAAAGATGATCATGCTGGAGCCGAGGCGTTTGGCAGCACGTGCAGCAGCAGCACAAATGGCGAAAGCGCTGGGAGAGCCCACCGGGAAGACCGTGGGTTATCGGGTTCGTATGGATACAAAAGTAGGACCAAACACGCGGATTGAAGTGGTTACGGAGGGCGTACTGACCCGGATGCTGCAACATGATCAGGCATTGGAGGGAGTCGGGCTGATTATTTTTGATGAGTTTCATGAACGCAGCCTGCATGCAGACTTGGGATTGGCACTTGCCCTGCAAAGCCAGGCGCTGTTGCGACCGGATTTGAAGATATTGATCATGTCTGCCACCCTGGAGGCAGAGCCTGTATGCAGACTATTAGGGGATGCGCCATTGCTGGAATGTCCAGGCACCGTATTTCCAGTAGAAACCTTTCATATGTCCAAACCTTCATCAATCTCATTAGAGTCTTTTACGGCTGAGACGGTAGAAAAGGCGCTTGATGTTCATGAAGGCGATCTGTTGGTGTTTTTACCAGGGGCTAGAGAAATTCATAGAACGGAACGAGAATTGGCTTCAAAGCATTTACCAGCACACGTCAAGGTAATTCCGCTGTACGGCAGCATGAAGCTGGAGCAGCAGGATGAGGCAATACGTTCATCGGCTTTGGGCAGTCGAAAAGTGGTATTGGCCACATCGATTGCCGAGTCCAGCTTGACCATCGCCGGGATTACGGTGGTGATCGATAGCGGACTTTCGCGGGAGTCGGTATTTTCCGCGCGAACTGGCATGAGCCGTTTGACTACCGTCAAGGCGTCCAAGGCCTCCGCCGACCAGCGGCGCGGACGGGCGGGCCGCCTCCAGCCGGGCGTATGCTACCGGCTGTGGAGTGCGCAGGAGCATGCCGCGCTCCACGATGCCAGCCGCCCGGAGATCGCCGCGGCGGATCTGGCCCCGCTCGCGCTGGAGCTGGCGGCCTGGGGCGTGCGCGAGCCCGCCGAGCTGGCCTGGCTGGATGCCCCGCCTGAGGCCGCGTACCGCCAGGCCACAGGTCTGCTGCACCAGCTCGGCTGCCTGGATGAAGCAGCCGATGGCACTACAGGCGGCATCACCGCGCATGGGCGCGAGGTGTCCGCCCTAGGCACGCACCCGCGCCTTGGGCACATGCTGTTGCGCGCAGCCGCCCTTGGCCTGGCCCCGACTGCCAGCCGTCTGGCTGCGCTGCTGCAAGAGCGGGACCCGTTCCGCGCTCATGGCGGAACGGATTTGCGCCCGCGGCTGGATGCCCTGCGCGAGGCGGCCCATGCCCGCAGTACGCACAGCCTGCTGCGGGCAGCAGACGATACGGTGATTCGCCGTATCGTGCAGGAGAGCCGGCAGCTGCTAGCCACGCTGCCGACAGCAGCCGCAGCGCAGGACGAGCCTGATGGCTCCGCGGCTTGCGGGCTGCTGTTGGCCTTTGCGTATCCGGATCGGATCGCGCAGGGCCGGGGGGACGGCCGCTTTTTGCTTAGCGGCGGTCGGGGGGCGCGACTCCGACAAGTGGAGTGGATGTCGCGTTCGTCCTATCTCGTCGCCGCCGAAGTGGACGACGAGGGAGCAGATGGCGCCATTCAGTTGGCGGCACCGGTTGAACTGCAAGAGCTGATTCAGCATTGCAGCGAATTGCTGCTAGAACAAGCCAACGTATACTGGGATAGCTCCGCCTCAGCAGCGAGAGCCCGCAAGGTACTGCGGCTGGGCTCACTCGTCTTAAAGGAAACGTCCTATGAGCGACCTCCGGCAGAGGAAGTAGCTGCTGCCTTGATGCAGGGTGTCCGTGAACGAGGTCTGAAGCTGCTGTCATGGAATCGGCAAACCCTCCAGTTGCAGGCTCGTTTGATTTTTATGCACTTCTCGGCGCCTGAGGACTGGCCGGACTGCACGGAATCGGCATTGCTGGATTCACTGGAATCGTGGCTGTTGCCTTTTGCTCTAGGAGCCAAAAATGTATCCGATTTGCAACGGCTGGACAGTGCTGCATTGCTGCTTGGCAGGCTAGATTGGGAACAGCGGCAGCAGCTTGATCAGGAAGCGCCGACGCATATCCGCGTACCCAGCGGTTCCCGCATTCCTGTCGATTATTCGAATCCTGAGGCACCAGCGCTGGCCGTACGACTACAAGAGTTGTTCGGTATGAGGGATACGCCCCGTATTGGACGCGTACCCATTGTATTGCATTTACTGTCACCTGCCCAGCGACCTGTCCAAGTGACTTCCGACTTGTCCAGCTTCTGGAGCGAGGCTTACTTTGAAGTCAAAAAGGACCTGAAGGGCAGATATCCCAAGCATTATTGGCCGGATGATCCACTGGAAGCTGTGGCGACCAACAGAGCAAAGCCAAAGCGTTAAATAGAAGCTGTTTTATGCTAATCGACTTTTTGAATTTTCGTAAAATCGTTTAAACGTCATAATGGCGGGGTAATGAAAGACGAACCACTCAACACCAAAATATTGGGAGGTAACTATCATGGCTAATAACTTAAACGATTATAATGAAAAGAAAATTGTTGGTGTTTTTGATACAGAGCAGGAAGCATCTCGTGCGATAGGACAATTGCAGAGCAAAGGAATCCCAAGCAGTGAAATTTCTGTGATCACCCGTGACCGTGACGAGCTAAGGACGATTAGTGAAGAGACAGGCACCAAAGCACCGGAGGGTGTGGCCACAGGTGCGGCTACCGGCGGTATTGTAGGCGGCGTTGCTGGCTTGCTGGCAGGCATCGGGGCCTTGGCTATTCCGGGTATCGGACCGATCCTTGCTGCTGGACCTATCGCGGCTACTCTTACCGGAGCAGCTGTCGGAGCGGGAGCAGGTGGCTTGGTCGGTGGACTGGTCGGGCTAGGCATTCCAGAAGATGATGCACGTCAATACGAGACATACGTCGATCAGGGCAAGATTTTAGTGCTGGTGGATTCTGCTGACCATCACAGGGATGTTTATGATATTTTCCGCACCAACCGTTCGCTGAATGCGGATCGTTACAGAACGTATGATGATACGGTGGCGGATACGCGGACAGATGCGTACACAGATACTAGAAGGAACCTGTAAACAACTAACGGCTAGTTGAGAACGTGATTTAACAGGCTTTCCTATCTCCTTTGTATATAGGTTGTTTCTACAGCAGCAGTCTCCCCGAGAGGGAAGACTGCTGCTTTTACATGTTAGTGAAACATAGAATAAACCTGAGATAAATGATGCTTTGCTTGCTGTTGGCACGTTTATCCTTCTATATATTTTTACAGAATTGTCGTTATAATAGATTTGAGGATTTTGAAAAATCCTGGATTTATAAATTGCTAGATGTAACAGGAGAGTGACATGAGTCAAAAAGAGAGAATTTCCGAAGTCGCTTTGCTAAGAGGGCTGGCTTTTGCCGCCGTTGTTCTTCAGCATTCCGTCGCACATTATGCGGTTGCGCAGGGGGCGCGCATCCAGGACGGGGTTTTGATGACACTTTTACTGCTGTGTTCCAAATTTGCAGTTCCGGTGTTTGTGTTTATCACGGGCATGGTGCTATTTTACAATTATGATGGGGTCTTAAAGTACGGAACGTTTTTACGTAAAAGATTCATGGACATCATTGTTCCGTATATCATATGGTCTCTTTTATACGAATTGGGAAATCAGCTTGCCCAAAGTGGTGGATATATTCACCCGCTGGATTTTTTCCAGAAGCTATTGAACGGGAAAAGCAGCTATCATCTATGGTACATCGTTATGATTATCCAATGTTATGTGTTATTTCCCGTGTTTCGTTATGCGGTCCGTCATTTGTCTGCGCTACTGCCGTCAAAATGGCGACCAGCTGCATTGGCTGGATTCGGCGTGCTATATATTTTGCTCATGTTCGCCGTTGGACCCGTATACCAAGCGATGGATAAGCTCCAGCTTCCGGTCATTACCTCTTGGTTTACCCTGTACGCTGACCGGAATGTGATCTACTTTTTCTTTTATTTTGTGTTAGGAGCGGCAGCCGGGATGAACGTCAAGCGTTGGAATGCTTGGGTAACCAAAGCACAGATGATATACTGGCCGTTGTTTATCGTGATTACAGGCTACTTACTGTACGAGATGATCGGTCAGTTCCAGACGCCGCGAGGTACAGTTCTTTCCTTTAACTATTTGTCTTTGCTGCGTCCGGTCATGGCTGTATATTGCGTCGCGTCTATTTTTGTAGCTTATCGGGTAGCGACGTGGATTGCTCATAAGGGGGGACGTGCGGCGAGTATGCTGACGGCCATCGGAACGTTGTCCTATGGAGCGTATCTCATGCATGCCTTTATGCTGCGTGTGACCTATTATTTTGACGAGACGTTTTTTGCAGACTGGAGCCACGTTCTTCGTACGCTGGCTTCGTTCGTTCTCTGTATGATCTTTTCCGTTGCCGGAACATGGCTACTTGCACGCTTGCCTCTGGGCAAATGGATCGTGGGGCTTCGGGTTCGTCCTCGCCCGACTGGAGGTCCGCCAGCCTTACAAAAGCAAGCCTGATTTGATAACCCAATCATATATGTTCACAAGAGTATCCCAAAGCCAAGAAATAAGGCAATGGGATACTTTTCTATCTACATTTGTTTAATAGTATGCATACTGATAGACTGGATGTTCCTTTACCAGTAAGGTGAAGGAACATCCATATGGGAGGGTCGCAAAATGAGTGGTCCAGATACAAGAAGCGTTTTTCCGATGAAAAATATTAGAAGTCTGTGTTTTTTGAACAATGTAGTGGTTAATCCATATATCGAAATCGGGGATTATACCTACTATGACGATGATGATAACCCTTTGGATTTTGAGAAAAATGTCCTTTATCATTTTGATTTTATAGGGGACAAATTAAAGATTGGTAAGTTTTGTGCGATTGCAGCCAAAGCCAAATTTATTATGAATGGTGCTAATCATAATACAAATGCATTTACGACTTTTCCTTTTGGAGCGTTTGGCGGAGATTGGGAAGTTGGTTTACCCAATTTAAGTGGGGGCTACAAAGGGGACACTGTGGTTGGAAATGATGTTTGGATTGGTTACAACGCTACCATTATGCCCGGAGTTCAAATTGGTGATGGCGCGATCATTGCGTCAAACGCCGTGGTGACTAAAGATGTTCGGCCATATTCCATTGTAGGAGGAAATCCCGCGAAGTTAATTCGTTATCGGTTTGATGAGGAAACTATAGCTATGCTACAAACCCTGAAATGGTGGGACTGGGACATCCAAAAAATAACAGAATATATTCCTGTTTTGACAAGTAACGATACGGAGGCCTTAAAACAATTAATCCAGTCTTCGTAATCTGTAACTCTATTTTTTTAGCTTTAGTTATATTATTTCAACATATGAAAAATTCATAATAGCAAAAACAATAAAATCATTTCTCAGCGCTTCGCACACTACTCTATATCGCCTCATTCTATATCTCTCGCCATCTTAAAACAGGTCACAAGAGATGAAGGGTTCTCATACGCTCTCATATCATCAAAGGAAATAGTGTATGGACGCAGAGTGGTTTATAATGGAAGATAAGGTGCACGAATAAGGTGTGGAGGAGGCTGTGAAATGGCGTTTATGATATCCCAGCGGGCTTTTATCAAAATTTATCTGATCACAATGGTGGAGAGGCATCGCGGTTATGGATATCAGATGCTCGAATCGATGAAAGATGAGTTTAGTGGCTTTGGGTATGTTCCGCCTCAGAGCGAGGTTTACCGGGCGCTGCATGAGCTGGTACAGGAAGGTGTTTTTTACCGTACCAAGCGATTGAAAGGAACAGACCCGCGCGTGGATTTTCAGGAGATTGTACTCTATCACTTTACAGATGATGGGGAGGAGAAAGCACGATTGTACAAGAAGCAGGTCAAAGCTGATTTGGACCGTTGCTTAGGTATGCTGCATAAAGCGGAACAAGACAACTATTCCTAACCACGAAAGGATGAGAATGATGGGTAGAAAGCTGAAATGGGGAATTTTAGGCACTGCGGAGATCGCCCAAATCGCTGTAATTCCGGCAATTCAGCAATCCGAACGCGGAGAAGTGCTTGGGATTGCTAGTCGTAATGCGGATAAAGCCGCTGAGACCGCCCGGGAGTTCGATATTCCGAAAAGTTATGGAAGCTATGATGACCTGTTGGCTGATCCCGAAATCGGAGCGGTGTACATTCCGTTGCCGAACCATCTGCATGAAGAGTGGACCATTCGGGCAGCGGAGGCTGGGAAGCACGTTTTGTGTGAAAAACCATCTTCTCTTAGCTCGGCCGGGACAAGCCGCATGATTGAAGCATGTCAACGTGCAGGAGTGATCTTTGCAGAGGCTTTTATGTATCGCTATCATCCCAAACATCGAAGAATTAAGGAAATTATCAATAGTGGGGAAATTGGTGACATTCGCGGCATCCATTGCACGTTTACGTTTAACAATACCGATCAGGCAGATAATGTGCGCTTTAATAAAAACATGGGCGGCGGCTCGCTATATGATGTGGGCGTCTATCCGATATCAGCCGCTCGTATGTATTTGGATCGGGAACCGGAGGCAGTGACGGTACATGCCTTATTTTCCCCGGAGCATGACAACGTCGATATGATGGCTTCCGGTTTGCTGGAATTTCCGGGTGGAGTCAACCTTACTTTCGATTGTGGCATGTGGGCAGCCAACCGTTCCAACATGGAAATTCTCGGTAGCAAGGGTACGATTGCGATGCCCAAAATGTTCGGTTGGGAAAGAACGTCTGTTGTACCGCAAATTTTCGTCCACGTCGGTTCGGTCACGCGTGAGGAACGTCTGAAAGGTTTTAATTCCTTTGAACTGCAAGCGGATGCTTTTGCTAAAGCGGTGCTTGACGGTGTCCCGTTGCCGTATGAGCCAGAAGATGCGGTGAGCAATATGAAGGTAATCGATGCTTGTATTGAGTCAGCTCGTAGTCGGAAACGGATAGAAATTGGATAACGGGATCACTGTATTCCCGTAAAGACATAAAAAGCAGCCTGTCCAAAGGACAAGCTGCTTTTTTAGATGAACGAATACATAAGCATATAGCATTACATATTTTCATCATAATCGGTGACATCACGCTTGGCGGCAGTTGCAGGCGAGTTTGATGTACCGTATTTCTCCACGGCGTCCCATGCGCCCGCATCGTCAAATCGTCCTGCATTTCGTTGGCGAACCTCACCTGCACCCTTGGGCGGCGGAGTCATGACCTGTTCCTCTACAGGACGGTCATTCGATAATTCTCGAGTTGGCGTGTGCTCGATTGTATAGGCTGTATATGGAATGGCTTGCAACCGTTCAAAGGGAATTTCTTTCCCGCTCTCCACACATATTCCGTATGTCCCATCCTTCATCCGTTGAAGGGCTGCATTGACTTGCTCCAGCTCGTCTTGTAGCGAATCATTAATCGCCAGATCACGGGACCGTTCAAAGGTTTCTGTCCCTATATCAGCGGGGTGGTTGTCATAGGACGAGAGCTCACCTGTGGAATCTGTCAGTGTTTCTCCCAATTGAGCGTTTTCCTGACCGTTTTGTTCAAAATGCTTTTCTAAATCCTTTTTCTGCTCCAGCAACATATGTTTCAGCTCTGCAAGCTGCGAATCGTTCAAATGGTTCATGATCATCTCTCCCCTTCGTGGTCTGTATAAGTGACACGTATGCTCTTTTATACCCGTTCATAGGGCCGGGCAATCAGCAGAGACTTTTATTCCCAGCCTAGAATGTGATATAAAAAGAATAGTGTGTTAAGGAGGGAATAACCGATGGATGAACATATGAAGCGTCGTCTGGATAAACAAAAGCAGTTGTTTAAACAACTGGGCATTCAGCTGGACGCGCTCTCCATTCATGAGAAACAGTTTAAGAATAAAATGCGCGGCTATGATCCGGACGAGGTGGATGCCTTTCTGGATGAAGTGATCAAGGATTATGAACGCTTTTATGCGAATATAGCCGACCTGATGGACAAGTGGCAGGAGCAGCAGGCAACCATACGTGATTTGAAAAATGCACCCAAGCCTGCGGCCGACCTTAATGGACTGGACCGTCGTCAACTGGAGGATATCGTTAAGCAGTTGGAATATAGTGTACGCCAATTAAAAGTGCGAGTACGTCCTGAAAATGACTATTTTCCGGAGTAAGGTGCAGTAAGCACTGTGTTGGTGCCTCTATTGTGGTATGATGGAAACAAGCATTTTTCCAAACATTTAATGAGGCACACACATAAAGGTGGTTAACATGAGTACCCATTTTTCCGTTAGTATCCATTGTCTGCTTCTTCTGGCTGAAGGGGCACCGGAGCGAATGACATCGTCACTTATTGCTTCCAGCATCAATACAAACCCAGTAGTTGTGAGAAGGATTATGAGCCGACTCAAACAAGCGGGTTTGGTGGATTCGTCGCCTGGAGCACGCGGCTTTCGTCTAAGCATGTCCAGTTCAAACATCAATCTGAAAATGATCTATGAGGCGACCAAGGATGAAGGTCCGTTGTTCGCCATCCATACCGACAGCAATCATAATTGTGAGGTAGGCAGGAACATAGACGCATTATTGGATGGTTTATATACCGTGGCAGAGCAGAAAATACAGGCGTTTTTCGAGACCGTTACGCTGCGAGATCTGGAGCAGGCACTTCAGCAGCGCGTGGGGCAACAAAGTTCATCCGTGTAAAGACGCTGGTAAGGAGAATTTATATGAAAATCATCGTACTTTCAGACACTCATATGCCGCATAGAAGCAAAGCGTTGCCTAGTCGGCTTGTACAGGAGTTAAAAGGCAGTGACCTCATTCTCCATGCCGGAGACTGGACGGATTGGTTCGTATATGAACGTCTAGCTGAATTTGCGCCTGTGCAAGGCATTGCCGGAAACAATGATGGAATGGACATCGTGGAGCGTTTAGGCTATCAGCGAATCGTTGAAGTTGAAGGCAAGCGGATCGGTATGGTTCACGGTCACGGCTGGCGAGGAACGACAGAAAATATCGCATTGAATACGTTTAAGGGAGAAACGCTGGATTGCCTGATTTATGGACATTCGCATATTCCGGTGGTCAAAACGATTGACGGTCAGCTTGTCCTTAATCCAGGGTCTCCGACGGACAAACGTGGCGAAGACGAATATTCATTTATCGTGCTGACGATTGAAGCTGGTCAGATGGAAGCACAGCTTGTTCTTTATCCAGATAAACATTGATTTAAAACCAACAACTGTTGATTAAAGGGGAAGCTATGGCCATTTTTGAATTAGAACCAATGAAGCATCATGTGTTGATCTGCAATGGAGGCACATGTATGCGACATGAGGGTGAAGAAGTTACACAGGCAATTCGGGATGAAATTCGTAAACAAAATGCAGAAGCATATATTCACACGACCAGAACTCGCTGTAATGGGCGTTGTCATGATGCTGCGGTTGTGATCGTATATCCTCAAGGGGACTGGTATGGTCAAATGACCCCCGACTCGGGGACTCAACTGGTGCAGAAGCTCGTAACGGGAGAGAAGCTGGAACCTCATCTTTTTCATGAGTATACAGGTAAATCCAGCTCGGAATAATCCAATCAACCATTTATAAGAACATGAGTAGAGAAAATCTTTGCGGAGATTTTCTCTTTTTTGCGTTTAATCCTCGATGTGAAAGGTAAAAGTATACTGTGAACACCAATCCGATAGGGAGGGAAGTAAAATGGCCCCATTTGAAGATAACCTGCACGATCAGAATGAGCAGAAAGGACAGACGGGGAAAGGAACAACGGAGTCTAAACATCAGGAACAGTCGATCAATCGAGATCATGCAGAGCAGTATCCGACAGAGCAGGAAAGCTTGTTTGACCGTTTTGAGATTGAGCAGACGGTAGACGCCATTCCCGTAGAGGATTTGAAGATGGAAAGGCAGGAGGAGAGAGACAAGGATGCAACCAAGCACACCTCTTCCAGTGAGAAAAAATATAATGGTGGCGTATAATCATCAACTAACTGGTAATATTTAAAAAGAAATCTCTTGACTTTAAGATATATGTAATGTATATTAAGTTACGAAAAGTAATTAATTTTTCTCAGGAGGTAACAAAATGGCTAAAGACTTCTTCACAGCTCTGAAAGACAGACGCTCCTATTATGGTATTAGCAAAGAACAGGTCATTTCTGACCAACGGATTCAAGAGATTGTAGAGGAAGCTGTTAAGTACACACCTACCTCTTTCAACTCCCAAACTTCACGTGCAGTAGTGTTGCTTGGAGAGCATCATGATAAACTGTGGAATATTACAGAAGATATTTTGCGTGAGGTTGTAGGCAATGAGGAGCAATTCAAGTCTACTGCCGAGAAAATGAACGGTTTCCGCAGCGGATACGGAACAGTCTTGTTCTTTGAAGACAATAACGTGGTAGCTGGTCTGCAGCAACAATTTGAAGCCTATGCGGACAATTTCCCAATCTGGTCCAACCAATCTAATGGTATGTTGCAATTGGTAGTATGGACGGCTCTGGAGCAAGAAGGACTGGGGGCATCCCTTCAGCATTACAACCCATTGATTGATGAAAAAGTGAAAAACGAATGGAACATTCCTGAGCATTGGAAACTGATTGCTGAAATGCCATTTGGTAAACCGACATTCCAACCAGGTGAAAAAGAATTCCAGCCTGTTGAAGAACGAGTAAAAACATTTAAATAATTATAATTTTCACGATAAAATGACGATTCAGGCTCGACCTGGTAAAGCACTGTGGGTATCCACAGTGCTTTTTGTCATTCCATTTTTAAGGCATATAAGCTTTGATATGTACGGACACAGGGGTTAATTCATCCGTTAGTGGGTGATATTATGTTTAAAATTGGATGAGAAGTTTACATTGGTGTTATTGCGGTTTTATGCAGATGTCTAGGATAACGCGCATTCAAAGGAGGAAAAGTGATGAACTATGATTGCATTATTGTTGGTGGGGGAATTGCCGGATTGCAAGCAGCGATTCAATTGGGGAGATACAGCAGTCATCGAGTTCTAGTGATAGATTCGGGCTATGGTCGATCTACGCTGTGCCACCAGTATCATAATATTTTGGGCTTTCCTGACGGAATTTCTGGTGAAGAGCTGCGACGGCTTGGACGTAGTGAAGCCACGAAACTAGGTACTGAATTTGTTGAAGGGAAGGCGGTAAAAGCCGCCAAAAGAGATGAGCTTTTTGACATTCAAGTGGATGCAGGATCCGTCTATTCGTCAAAAACGCTGCTGTTGGCGACAGGGCTAACGGACCGTTTTCCAAAGCTGGATGGGTTACAAGCCTGCTTGGGCAACAGTGTATATGTGTGCCCGGATTGTGACGGTTATGAGGTTCAGGATCGCAGCACGGTCGTTATGGGGGCAGGCAAAGCAGGAGCTTCCATGGCTCTGACTTTATCAGCGCGCACCGATCAACTTGTTTATGTCAATCATGAGCGTTCAGAGGTGCCGGACGAGCTGATCGTAAAGCTGCGGGAAAAAGGGATTGGCTATAAGGAAGCAGCCATTTCAGAGATTATAACCGGAGAATGGGGCTGTTTTGAAGGAGTGCGGCTGGCTGATGGACATGTGGTTCCAGCAGAGCGGGGCTTTTTAGCCTTTGGCAGCAATCACGTTCATTCAGAGCTGGCGGAGCAACTGGGTGTACATCTGCTGCATAATAAGCATATTGAGACTCATCCTCGCAGCAAAATGACAAATGTGGAAAATGTATGGGTAGCCGGGGACTTAGGAGCTCATGCCGAGCAAGCGACTGTGGCGATGGGAGAAGGAGCTATGTCAGCGATTTGGATACACAAGGTATTAACTGGTATGAAAACAAAAGAACCGCAGCTCTGAGAGCTGCGGTTTAGAACGGTGGGTGTGTACTCGTTGGGAGTTGAAGTTCGAAGCGTTTTAATTGATCGCTCATGCCGTACTTACGTAAAATTTCCGTCTGTTTGTTGCCGATAAGATCAAAATGCGGATAGGGCTGACGCTGATGAATATATTGGGGGTTCAATCCGTTATGGTTGCACCATAAGCGCAGCTTGTCCAAATCAGAACATCCCACCTTGGTGACGGTTGTAATGCCTGGAAAGCGATCATCCAGCCAGTAATGTGTCAGGAAAGCAATTTCACCACGACTGACCTCTCTTTTCCAGGCCATAAGCTCCTGCCGGGTAATGCCAAATGCCATCGTTCTCATCCTTCCTTGGCTCATTCTGAAATCATGAGCTGCTGCGCAGTTGTTCCATTATTTTCGTACTATAGTTTGTATTATGATCCACATGGGGTAACACAATAACAGGAGACCCTGTGTGACGACCTCCTGTTAGCGGTTAAAGCCATCTCTCGGCCCAGCTCTCCACACCATTTAATGCATCACCTAGCTCTTTACCCTTGCGTGTCAGCGAATACTCGGTACGCACAGGCCGCTCTGTGATGACATTGCGAAGGATCAGGCCGGAAAGCTCTAGTTCCTTGATGCGTTCGTTCAGCATGCGTTTACTAAGATCAGGTATGGAGACGTGAATTTCACTAAATCGTTTGGGATGTTCCATCAAAGTATGAATGATGAGAGCGGTCCATTTTTTGCTGATGATCTGAAAGGACTGTTCCACCTTACCGCACAAAAGCTTAGGCTGCCTGTCGTCGCTCATCTGAATCCCCTCAATTTCATTGTTGTTTTAAACAGTATACTAAAAGTAACTCTGTATACCAATAGTAACTATAACGCTTTGTATCAACTGTGACATATTTAACAGTTTTTTCTCTTTCCTTTCGTCAATCATACCACAGAAAACGTTATCATTACAGGATATATCGAATGTTCACGATTTCGCTAAAATTTGATTGACTTGCCCCTTATTTTGGGTGTATTATGGGTTACGTTAATTCCTCAGGTAACTTTTAATAACCTCATCTTTATAATGGGAAGAAGGAATATTTCATGGATTCAATGACATTTGTCTTATTTGGAGCGACAGGGGATTTGGCGAAACGCAAAATTTACCCTGCCTTGTATAATTTGTTTGTAGAAGGTAAAATTCCGGCTTCCTTTTCTGTAATTGGGATGGGGCGTCGTGAAGTGGCGGACGAGCAATTTCAAAGTAATGTAGAGCAATCCATTAAGGATTTTTCCAGACACGTGAATGAAGACCGTGCACAGATGGATCAGTTCTTAAGTGCTTTCCGTTACAGCGCATTGAACGTCAACCACCCGGAAGATTATAAAAAGCTGCTGCAGCTTGCTGAGCAACGTGAAAATGACTTGGGAATTCCGGGGAACCGCATGTTTTACTTATCGGTGGCACCGGAATTTTTTGATGTGATTGCCCTCAATATTCGGGAGAGTGGTTTAGCTGAAACAAAGGGTTGGAAACGGCTCATTATCGAAAAACCATTTGGACATGATCTGGAATCAGCACGTGAGCTGAATGATCGCCTGAGCAGAACCTTTGCTGAGGATGAGATTTATCGTATTGACCATTACTTAGGTAAGCCCATGGTGCAAAACCTGGAAGCCTTAAAATTTGCTAATCCATTGCTTCAAGGGATATGGAACAATCAATACATCGCCAATGTGCAAATTACCGCATCCGAGACTGTAGGGGTGGAGGAGCGAGCAGGATACTATGATCATTCTGGTGCTATTCGTGATATGGTACAAAATCACATGCTACAGGTGTTGATGATGACGGCTATGAACAAGCCGGGACATGTCACGGCTGACCAGGTGCGTGATGAAAAAAGCAAGGTGATGGACGCGCTTCGTGCACTTGATCCTTCCGATATTGCTTCCAACGTGGTTAGAGGCCAATATACCAACGGTGAGATCAACGGAAAAGCAGTTCCTTCCTATAATGAAGAGCCGGACATCGGTCCTGATTCACAAAATGATACTTTCATTTCAGCTCGCCTATGGATTGACAACGAACAATGGTCGGGTGTACCTTTCTATATTCGTACTGGCAAACGCATGAAAGAAAAATCTACTCGTATCGTTGTGGAATTCAAAAAGGACAGCACAGATCCTTATGCCGCTCAAGGGCAACCGACTGACCCGAACTTGCTGATCATCCATGTTAACCCGGATGAAAAGGTAACGCTGCGTCTGAATAGCAGAGACCCGTTAAACGCTGGTCAACTGGAAACGGTTCTGATGAATTATCATTCCGAGGCCAAGGATGTACCAGAAGCCTATGAGCGCCTCATCTTTGATGCGCTGCGCGGCGATTCCACCTTTTTTGCTCATTGGAACGAAGTTGAGCTTTCATGGGTGTGGGTTCAACCTGTACTGGAAGCTTTTGCTCGTGGTGAGGTTCCACTTCATACGTATGCAGCAGGCTCTTACGGTCCAGAAGCTTCAGATCAATTGTTGGAAGAGCAAGGCTTTACATGGTGGCTGGACGAAAAGTCCGAAAGCACTGAAAAAGCAGTCGTTCGTTCTTAACATCAATAAGAAAGTATATACAAAATATGTTTGCTACGGCAGGAGGCCTTTACAATGCAAGTAGGATTAATTGGTTTGGGAAAAATGGGCTTAAATCTCGGGAAAAATTTGATCGATCATAAGCATGAACTTGTGGCTTACGACGTCAATGCAGCCGCCATCCAAGAAATGAAGGATTATGGAGCTACAGGTGCTTCCACATTGGAAGAGCTTGTACAGGCAACTCAATCCCCTAGAGTATTGTGGATTATGGTTCCTCACCAAATTGTGGATTCTGTGCTGGATCAGCTTCAACCGATGTTGTCCAAAGGAGACATCATTATTGAAGGTGGTAATTCTCATTACAAAGAGTCTATTGCTCGCCATGCCCGTCTTCAAGAATATGGTATCAGCTTCATGGATGCTGGAACCTCAGGCGGGATGGAAGGCGCACGCAATGGCGCTTGTTACATGATCGGTGGCGATCCGGAAGCTTGGGCGGTTGTTGAGCCTATTTTCCGCGACACAGCAGTGGAAAACGGATATCTGTATGCAGGTAAATCCGGAAGCGGACATTTTCTGAAAATGGTTCATAACGGTGTGGAATACGGCATGATGGCTTCCATCGGTGAAGGATTTGAAGTGCTGGAAAAAAGCAGCTTTGACTTTGATTATGAACAAGTAGCGCGTGTGTGGAACAACGGTTCTGTTATTCGCTCTTGGCTGATGGGCTTGACTGAACGGGCATTCTCCAAAGATGCAAACCTGGACGAAATCCGTGGGGTTATGCACTCTTCTGGTGAAGGAAAATGGACGGTTGAGGAAGCGCTGGACATTCAGGCTGCAACTCCAGTCATTGCTTTGTCCCTGCTGATGCGCTACCGTTCTCTTGATGCGGACACGTTCAACGGGAAAGTGGTTGCTGCGCTGCGCAATGAATTTGGCGGTCACGCGGTAGAAAAGAAGTAATAACGATATAAGCTAGTATCTATCCCCGTAGCTTCACAACTGCGGGGATATTGCTATATGTTTTGTCGTTTATTGGATGTTTGCAAAACCTGCATATGCATATTTTTCCTTGTATATCCGCACAATAGATGAAAAAGGCGGAAGGATGAATAGCGTATGTGCAAAAGGTTTTCGTTATCGGCTGATTTGGATGAGGTAAGGGATCATTTTGGTATACAACGGGTGATGTATTATTACAAAACGCGTTATAACATGAGTCCCACTCAGCATGTTCCAATTGTGCTGCATCAGGATGGAGAACGGGTACTTGATGAATTTCGCTGGGGATTTATTCCCTACTGGGGCAAGGATTGTGTCAATGCAGACTTGAATACGGTTCGGGTAAATCCGAGTTATCGCAAGATGGCGGAAACCCGACGTTGTATTATTCCATGCAATGGATTTTATTATTGGCGCAAATTGGGTAAACGCATGTGTGCTGTACGGGTGGTACTGCCGGAACAGAAGATGTTTGCGGTCGCGGGACTATATGAAGTATGGCAGGATAGTCGTAAGGAGCCTTTACGCACCTGTACGATGATGACAGTTCATGCCAATACGGATATACGTGAATTCGATACCCGTATGCCAGCTATTTTGGAAGCTGATCATATAGATTCATGGCTGGACCCGTCTGTCCAGAACATAGATGAGCTGTTGCCTCTACTGCGCACGTATGAGCAAGGCGACATGAGCATCTATCCAGTGACCCCACTGGTGGCCAATGATGAACATGATAACCGTGAATGTATTCAGGAAATGGATTTGCAGTGGTCCTGGATTAAACCTTAAACGTATGGAGATTTTCATCCATTATTGATCATAAGCTTCCCGCCACCTGCATAGGTATGTATTGGGGAACAAGCGTCATGATCCGGGGAGAGGGGAAACGGCCGAAGGAGTATCTCATATGGGATGGAGGCGATTGGAATGAGTAACGATACACTCATCCAGCTGCTAGTGCTCATGGTGACGATCATCGGTCTGGTCCAAAACCGGTAAGTGGCAGGTTCCAGAAGGCGGGAGAATTGCCGTAGGCAATCTTCCGTTTTTTTCTGTGTTAAAAAGCTCGCAGATTAAGGAAGCTTACGGTACAATAGATGCTAGGCTACAGGTGACAAGACACCTGAATATACGTCTACATACGATATATTTTTAAGGGAGAGCGAATCATGAGTGAATTAACTTCATTACCACCAGCCAAAAAAAGAAAATTACTGTTTAGCGCAGGGCTCAGCTGGTTGTTTGATGCTATGGATGTGGGGCTGCTTTCATTTATAGTCGCAGCGTTGGCAAAGGAGTGGCATCTGGGATCTGAGCAAATTGGACTGCTGACTGCAATGAATTCGATAGGAATGGTGTTCGGAGCCGCTTTGGCGGGGATTTTGGCGGATCGTTACGGCAGACGCGCCATATTAGTGTGGACATTGTTGATCTTTTCTATTGCCAGTGGCTTATCAGCTTTGGCGACAGGACTCGGAATGCTGCTGGTGCTGCGTTTTATTGCTGGTGCAGGCTTGGGCGGGGAATTGCCTGTTGCTTCGACGCTGGTGTCAGAATCAGTGCCTGTAAAAGAACGAGGAAGAGCGGTTGTCCTGCTGGAAAGCTTCTGGGCGGCAGGCTGGATCCTTTCGGCTCTTATTGCTTATTTTGTTATTCCGAAGTATGGTTGGCAAATGGCATTTATTCTCGGCGCAGTACCTGCGCTGTACGCTCTTTATCTGCGCAGAGCTATTGAGGATTCACCGCGTTACAAGCAGCAAAGCGTTAAACTTCCGCTGCGTGCACGATTGGCTTCGATTTGGTCGGGACCCAATCGCAAGTCTACGCTGATGCTGTGGATTTTATGGTTCACAGTTGTATTTTCATACTACGGCATGTTCCTGTGGCTACCGAGCATTATGTTTATGAAAGGTTTCGAACTGGTTAAAAGCTTTGAATATGTACTGATCATGACGCTTGCGCAACTACCAGGTTACTTTACCGCCGCCTATCTAATTGAAAAGCTGGGGCGCAAATTCGTACTGATCATCTACTTGCTGCTCACAGCAGTGTCCGCCATTTGGTTCGGCACCTCGGAAACGGCGGGAATGCTGCTAGCTGCTGGTATCTGCTTGTCCTTTTTTAATCTCGGTGCTTGGGGAGCCATGTACGCTTATACTCCGGAATTGTACCCGACAGCGGTCCGTTCTACCGGTGTGGGTATGGCGGCTGCGTTTGGCCGTATTGGAGGCGTTATCGGGCCTTTTGCGGTCGGTATACTCGTAGGACAAGGCGTAGCGTTACCATCTATCTTTGTGATTTTCTTCGTAGCTATCTTGATCGGAGCAGTGGCTGTATGGTTGCTGGGTACGGAAACCAAAAACCAGGAGATTGACTAACCTTTACATTCACCTGTGTAAAGATTCATAATATAAGAGAGAGGAGTGACCTGAAATGGAGCATACCTTTCTGCTCAAGGCAGACTGGAACGGGGGGCGCAACAGCGACGGCCGTATTGAGGCTGGACAGTTGCGGACTGCAATTTCGATCCCGGCTGAGATGGGAGGCCCTGGTGTGGGCACCAATCCAGATGAAATGCTGCTCGGTGCCGCCGCTACCTGCTATTTGATTACGTTGGCGGCTATGATGGAGCGCGCGAGTCTCCCGGTGGCATCACTGGCGCTGGAATCCGAAGGGATTGTCGATGTAACGAACAATATTTTTACATATCGCCGAATTGTGCATCGTCCGCAGGTTCAATTGGCCGCCGATGCGACAGAATCGCAGATCGAACAAGCATTGCGACTGGCAGAGCAGGCAGAAACCTCATGCATGATCTCGCGTGCCGTAGCGGGAAATGTGGCGTTGTCCACAGAGCCCGTGGTGGAGCGCGCCTCTTAAAGCGATATTTGTAACAGGAGCAATCATTCCAATTGCCCATCATTTTTTTAATCCAAGGAGGACACAACCATGACAGCACAACAAAAATTGCTCGTATTCGCAGGCTCTTACGCCGAATTGGAAGGTAACGGAGTTTATTCGTACACTTTTAATGAACAGACAGGAGCACTTACACTACAGGATGAGTTCTCCGGCTTGAAAAATCCTACATTCCTGAATGTGGACGTCAAAAATCGGAAGCTGTATTCCATTGGAGAGACGACTTCTGCTGCAGGAGCGAAAGTAGGCGAAGCCTCTGCTTTCGAAATTGACCCAGTTAAAGGAACATTTACATTGCTGAATCGTGCGGAAAACGTGGGTGCAACAACTTGCCACATTCAGCGTGATCCATCTGATCGTTACCTTATTGTAGTCAGCTACCACGGAGGTATGGTGGGACTGGTGTCTCTGACTGAGGACGGACGTATCGGTGAGTTGCTGGATGTTAAACAGCATGAGGGCAAAGGAGCGCATCCTGAACGTCAGGATCGTCCACATCCACATTCCAGTTTCTTTAGTCCGGATGGCCGCTTCCTGTTCGTACAAGATCTCGGCCTGGATCTGATCCGCGTTTACACCATTGATGACAGCAAAGGACAACTGGTGCTTCATGGTGAAACGAAAACCCATGCAGGTGCAGGTCCACGTCATTTGACGTTCCACCCGAATGGTAAATTTGCTTTTGTCATTAACGAAGTGGATTCTTCCATTACTTCTTTTGCATACGATGCAGAGGCTGGCAAGCTCACTGAGCTTGAGAGCGTACCGACATTGCCGTCTGATTTTACAGGTGAAAACACAACTGCTGAAATTGCGATTTCGGGGGATGGAGCTTATCTGTACGGTTCCAACCGCGGGCATGACAGCATTGTGGTATACGCTGTAGACGGAGCAACTGGCAAGTTGAGCTTGGTCGAGCATGTATCTGCCGAAGGAGAGCATCCACGCCATTTTGCTTTGACTCCAAATGGTGACCATATGCTCGTGGCCAACCGCGACACCAACAACATTGTTACGTTCAAAGTGGACAAGGCAAGTGGACGCTTGACCTACACTGGGCAACAAGTAACCGTGTCCAAGCCAGTATGCGTACAGCCTTTTTACTTTTCCGTGTAAAAATTAGGAAAACATTAGGGGTAACTAAGTAACGGTATGCGGCTTGTGACCGCTACGAGAACGGATCATTCTTCCGGTCGCTGTTGCCCCCGGATTTCTCGATTGTATGTTCAAGGGTAGAAATCCGGGGACAAAGGCGAACGCTCCGCTTCTTCAGAACAATTCCGTCCTCTCCGCTGCTTTAGTGCTTTTGGCGACCATTTTTTTATGCAGAAACAATAAATGAATACGTATATGTTGATGGTACTGATAGATTAACCAAGCATAGAAAATTTTTTAGTGAAAACGGCTCGTAGGATAACCTACAGCCGTTTTTATTTTAGGGCTTAGTCATTTCAAAAGAAGTCACTACCTACAAAAATAATATAAAATTTTATGGTTACAAATAAGATACGAATAATCTCGGCAGGAAAAGGGTACATATGTTATAAGCGGGACAAGAATCTCTCAATCCGATAATGCAAATCTAGGACAAGCATTGTGAGTTCCATATAAGGGTTAGAGGCTTAAAATAAAAGTATTATATTTGGCCTAAGTATTAGTTTAGGTCGTTGGCTTTTTTAGAGGCAAACTCATGAAAAATGAGCAATGGCAAGGATAAACTGAGTAACGAAGCGGGCAGATGGATTTCGGAGAAGCGATAGCGTTCGCCTTTGGAACTTGATTTTAACCATTAAAATATATTCAAAAAATCAAGCTCCAACAGCGATCGGAGAAACCATCTGATCGCGAAGTGGGCCTCACAGACCGATAAGAGTATATAAAGGAGGAAACGAAATGAAAATTATCATTACGCAAAAGGAAGCCGTCGACAAAGGAATATGGACAGAGATCATGGGGATGTTTGCTGTGACCAAAGAGGACGAAGTATGGCAAAATGAAGAGTTTATTCTCACCGAAGAACAGGCACGTCAGGTCGGATTATTAAGATAGCAAAGACAAATAGGACATGTTATCAAGTTTTAAGACCAAGTCTTAAAAAATCGTAACTTCTTTTTTATGTATCTGATACACTTTTTAACCGTGCAACGTTTATGATAAGTACACAAGGGTAATGAAGCTTACAGACACCGTGTACATACCCAAACGGCAAGGAGAGATCAGACATGATGAAACTAGCTTCGAAATGGACCGTATTGGCTTTAATGATGATGCTGATTACGACGGCAGGGGCAACAGCGCAAGGCTACACGCCTGTAGCAGCTGCTGAAAATCAGGAGACCGTATATATAAACCAAATGGAGATTCGTGACGGACAAATTTATTTGTCGGCAGACCCGATTGAATGGTATGAAGGCGCGGCAGCTGACAAAGCATTTGTGGAGCATGAAGGAAATACAGGATTGGATGGAGCTCCGGATGGCTACTACATCGTAAACAATTCCGTGCAAAATGACGTGTATCAGGTTGCACCAGATGCTTCAGTAGAGGTGCAGATTTATGATCACACGGGTAACATAGAAGATACAGACGTGCAATGGAACGAATCGATTCCTCTGGCACAGTTTGAGAAAGATTTTGCTAAAAAGGACGTTCTGGACCTCAGTCAATTTCCATACCATATTACGCTTCGTGAGGGTAAAGTTATAAAAATCGTGCAGCAATTCATTCCTTAAAATAGAAGTAATCTCATTTCACAAACACGTGCTTTCACTTGATTATAGATCAGGGGAGCACGTGTTTTTTTATACTTTATAACAAAAAAAGAGGATATCCAGCCCATATAGGGCGCGGATATCCTCTTCTCTTCATAATATATGATTAGAACGATTTTGCTGTGTCTACTGCACGTTGTACAGCAGAAGCAACGATTTCTTGTGCTTGATCTGGAGATTGATTATGTCCTTCCAGAACAACTTTCACGATGTCTTTCACTCCGAAGAAGGATAAGATGTTGTTCATGAAGTTCAAAGACATTTCAGCTGCAGCAGCTGGTCCTTCGGAATAAACGCCGCCTCTTGCATTCAGCAGGGCTACTTTAGTTTCAGTTACGAGACCAACAGGACCTTCAGCAGTGTATTTGAATGTTTTACCAGCTTGGTTCAGGTAGTCAATGTACGTATGCAGTACAGCTGGAATCGTCATGTTCCAGAGCGGGAAAGCAAATACGACTTTGTCTGCTGCCAGGAATTGATCCAGGTAGCCATTAGCAATGTTTGCCAGGCGAGCTTCTTCTGCGTTCAGCTCCATGCCTCTAGCGGATTTGAACGTGCCGTTGATCATGTTAGCGTTCAAATAAGGAAGCTCGACGGAGAACAGGTCCAGCTCAGTGATTTCATCAGTTGGGTGGGAAGACTTGTAGCTTTCTACGAAGGCGTTATACAATTTAACTGTTGCAGATTCTTCAGCTGTACGATCATTAGCTTTGACAAATAATACTTTAGACATGATTTATTTCCCCCTAAGTAAGTTGAATAAGTAAGTTAAGTTAGTAAGTTACCAAGTAATATTACAATATAAAGATAATATCTGTCAACACTTTTATATTAAATTTACTTTGAAAAGCTACTTTATTTTTTACACTGTAAATTTTACGTGTTTCTTTTGCAAAATATCAGTTTTGCGGTAAAATTTAAATGTAAACTTTAATGAAGAGAATGGTTTGAGTAGGCGAAGAAGAAAATGAACATGGCGCCAGCAAGATATGGCACAATAGTTGAACGAAAAAAGGTGAGTAGCTTGAAGATAGGTTTTTTTGATTCAGGATTGGGTGGAATTACAGTATTGTCCGAGGCACTAAGACGTTTGCCAAACGAAAATTTTGTATACATGGCGGATACCCTTCATGTGCCTTACGGGACGAAAACTCCCCAAGAGGTGCTTGGTTATGTCAAGGCTTCAGTACAAACGATTCTAAAAGAAGATGTTAAGGCATTGGTAATTGCCTGCAATACGGCTACAAGTATCGCGGTTGCGGAGCTAAGGAAAGAATATCCTATTCCGATTATTGGTATGGAGCCAGCAGTGAAGCCAGCGGTCGAGATGAACCGATCCAATGGTAAAAGAGTTCTGGTGTTAGCCACACCATTGACCTTGAAACAATCCTGTTATGCAGCGCTGGTATCCAGAGTTGACGATCATGGGAGCGTGGACTCACTACCTCTGCCGGAGTTAGTACAGTATTGCGAACAGTTGAATTTTGACCGGGCAGAAATGTCCGAATATTTTAACCGGGAGCTGTCTTCGTTCAATCTCGACATATACGGTACGGTGGTATTGGGGTGTACTCATTATCCTTTTTATAAGGAGATTCTAAGGGAACTACTGCCTTCTCATATTCAGTTAATTGACGGGAGCCAGGGAACAGTTAGACGGTTGAAACAGGTGTTGTCTGAGCGTAATTTGCTGGAGCCTTCGCCAAAATCCGGTCCATCGCAGGAGGGACACATTACATTTCTATGTTCTAGTCAGGATGAGACCTATGTGCATAAGATGGAGCGGGCGCTTGAAATCTATGCGGAGCATGAAAAGATTTATTTTTAAAAGAAGAGCGGCTGGCGAACGTGTTGGATCTTAGTGAAATATCCAAATCGCCAGCCGCATTGTTGATCAGACGCATGGGGGGAGGGCGTAAGATGGATGTTCAACTGATCCTGAATGAGCTTCACGAAACGGGCGTGCTTGAAAGCCATATGCGAAATCTCAAACCGCTGACCGGCGGAACTTCGAGCAAAGTGGTTGTTGTCATGGACGGAACTAAGCCGCGATACGTGATTAAGCAAAATGATCCCGCTGTCGTAGAAGCCGAGGCAGAATTCTTACATACCTATGTACAGGTTGAGAAACTATCGCGTTTGGTTTATGTAGATCCGTTGCACCGTTATTTGGTGTACACGTTTAGGTCAGGGCTCACACAGTATCATGGACGAAACAAAAGCGATTTGTTACTTCGTCTGGCGACGGAGGTGATCTCGCACTATAAGCCTTTTGGTGAGGAACGTCGTTATGGTTATCCGGACCACCCGTTTGTGGAATGGAGAGATTTTCTGCTGCACAGAACGAAGGAATCTGAAAAGATCATACAAGACGTTTTACCCCCAGAGGATCATCGGTTCGTCCATACCCTTGTGGCCGGATCGCCGCAACGGAATATTAAATATTTGCTTCATGGTGACTGTGGAGTACATAATTTTGTGTTTGCCGAAAATGGTACGTTGACAGGCATTATTGATCCTGACCCAGTCGTGGGAGAGCCTCTGTATGATCTGATATACGCCTTTTGTTCTTCACCCGATAGGCTGACCGTCGATACTATTTTGCCTGCCTTAGAGAAGCTTGGGCCAGAGATGACAGGGGAATACGAGCTGAACAGGGAGGTACTACAAGGATTATACTTTCGTATTGCTACCTGCATTCGGCATCATCCGGGAGATCTAGATCAATATATAGAAGCGTGGACCTATTGGCTAGACAGGATTTGCTGAAAGGAATAGGGAACATGAGCATACAAGGGTGGAATCATATTTGCTTTTCGGTGTCTGATTTGGAGAAGTCTATACATTTCTATCAGAATATACTAGATGGAAAACTGCTCGTTAAAGGACGTAAGTTGGCTTACCTGGACTGCTTGGGAATGTGGCTGGCCCTCAATGTGGAGGAGGATATCCCAAGAAATGAAATTCATCAATCCTATACGCATATTGCATTTTCGGTAGCGGAAGCGGATTTTGAGAGCATGCTTAACAAGCTGAGAACTTTTAATGCCACCATTTTGCCCGGAAGAGAGCGGAATGAACAGGACAAAAGGTCGGTCTATTTTACAGATCCAGACGGACATAAGTTTGAATTCCACACAGGACAATTGCAGGACCGCTTGGACTATTATAGAAACGATAAAAAGCATATGACTTTTTATGATTGAGTAAGTGTTATCGATATTGACGTGTAGGTATTAAGTAATAATTGGGTCGCATTTAGGAGGAATACGGAAGGATGTCACTGTCTCAGGAAAACGGTTCCAAGCAAGCACAAGCCGTTAAAACGATGACGGTTTTTGCAATCACTTGGCCGATCTTTATAGAGATGTTGTTTCACATTTTGATGGGTAGCGTGGATACGTTCATGCTAAGCCATGTTTCTGATGAGGTTGTATCGGCTGTGGGTGTATCAAGACAGTTGATTGAATTTACGATTATACTTTTCAATCTGCTTGGTCTTGGTGTAGGTGTGATCATTGCTCAGCTATTGGGGGCGCAAAAGCATGTGGATGCAAGCCGTGTTACGGCTTCGGCACTAACCTTTAATCTGGTGTTTGGTCTGGCGCTGAGTTTGATGTTTATTGTGAGCCGGGATTTTTTACTATCCTTTTACCATATTACCCCGACGATTAAGGAAAATGCAGAGATTTATATGATGCTGGCAGGGGGTTCGTTGTTTCTGGAAGCGCTCATGCTAACTGCAGGTCCGGTTATTCGATCGCATGGTTTTACTAAAGATACGATGATCGTGGGCATTGGTATGAATATATTGCATATCGTGGGAAATGCGCTGCTCATTTATGGCTGGTTTGGTCTGCCGCAGATGGGAGTGGCGGGAGCAGCGATTTCAACGGTTATTAGCCGTGCTGTAGCATGTGTCTGGATTTTTCTACTGCTGTACAAGCGTGTAAGTGCGCCGATTCGCATCCGGTATTATGTACAGCTTCAATGGAGTAAGCTGGTAGCCATCCTGAAGATTGGTATTCCTGCCGGGCTGGAATGGTTGTCTTATCAGCTTAGCCAAATGATGGTGACCCGGTTTGTCAGCTTTATGGGTACAACGGCGATCGCAACCCATTTTTATACGAATACAATTGTGTACTTTTTTATGGTATTTGGAATGGCTGTAGGTGAGGGGACAGAAATTATTGTTGCCCGCCTGATTGGAGCAGGAGACAAGGAAAAGGCCTATCATCAACTTTTACGGAGCCTGAAATGGTCTTTGGTCATTACGATTGCTGTGATCGTGGTAGTATCCTTTTTCCGATATGAAGTGATGGCGATCTTTACAGATGAGCCGGCGATCATTCAATTAGGGGCAGCAATTTTGCTCTTCTGTATATTGCTGGAGCCGGGCCGAGTGTTTAATCATGTTGTCATTAACTCCTTGCGAGCAGCGGGAGATGTTCAGTTCCCGTTAATGATGGCCATTATTTCAATGTGGGGGATTAAAATCCCGCTAGCATATGTGCTGGGCATTCATATGGGATATGGTGTGCTGGGAGTGTGGATTGCACATGCCTGCGATGAGTGGGTACGAGGCATTTTCCACTATTTACGCTGGAAGGGGCGGAAATGGCAGCACAAATCGCTGTTATCTAAGGCTGAACTTCAGGCGGAATCAGCCTAAGGCTGAAAGAGATTCTACAACAGACATTCTTCAAGCGAATTGGAGGATGTCTGTTTTTTTTACAAAAATAAGCAAAATGGGGATGTTCAAACTTTTCAAAAATTGCTAGAATATAGTAACCTCGAATGTAGTAGAGGTTTTCAAAGTTTCAAAGACGGATGGTTTCCGATTGAATCCATGAAGGAGGGAATAAGATGGAACGTAAAGTGCATATCATTCCTTACCAAGTGATCAAGCAGGAGCAACAAGTGAATGAAATACCGCGAGGTGTAGAGCTGATTCAGGCTCCTGCGGTATGGAACCAGACTCGAGGCCGAGGCGTGAAGGTGGCGGTGCTGGACACGGGCTGTGATTCGGACCATCCCGATTTGAAGGCGCGCATTATTGGCGGCCGGAATTTCACGGATGATGATCAAGGTGATCCGGAAATTTTCAAGGATTACAACGGTCATGGTACGCATGTGGCAGGAACCATTGCGGCAGCAGAAAATGCGGATGGTGTCGTGGGTGTTGCTCCAGAGGCAGACCTACTCATCATCAAAGTGCTAAACAAGCAGGGCTCCGGTCAATATGACTGGATTATTCAAGGCATCTATTATGCGATTGAGCAAAAGGCAGATATCATATCGATGTCACTTGGCGGTCCTGAGGATGTGCCAGAGCTTCATGAAGCAGTAAAAAAGGCTGTAGCTAGCCAAATCTTAGTCATCTGTGCAGCTGGAAATGAGGGAGACGGTGACGACAGAACGGACGAGCTCGGCTACCCCGGCTGTTATAATGAAGTGATTAGCGTAGGTGCTATCAATTTTGACAGGCACACCTCAGAATTTAGTAATTCTAATAATGAGGTGGATTTGGTTGCACCGGGAGAAGATATTTTGTCCACCGTTCCGGGCGGCAAATATGCGACCTTTAGCGGAACTTCGATGGCTACACCGCACGTAGCAGGTGCATTGGCGTTGATTAAGCAGCTGGCGAATGCGAGCTTTGAGCGTGATCTCACCGAACCGGAATTATACGCACAACTCATCAAACGCACGATTCCACTGGGCAATTCTCCTAAGCTGGAGGGCAACGGTCTACTGTACTTGACGGCAGTGGAGGAGCTTTCTCGTATTTTCGACGCGCAGCGTGTAGCGGGAATACTAACTGTAGGATCATTGAAGGTTAAATAAACCGTAACTTCAATTCGGAAATATAGCGGCTCTCCTAAAGGGAGGGTCGTTTTTTTGGATTTCAAATCTTAGGAAAAACTCCATTTACATTGCATTCAAATGTCGGGTAACATATACCTCAAAGATAGGCATGAGTCAGAAGTGGAGGATGAATATGAACGATATCATGGCGCAAGCTGACGAGCTTAGACGAACAGGGCAAGCAGAGAAAGCACGTAAGCTTCTTTTAAAGGCATCAGAACAGCAGCAAAATGATGCAGAATTGTGGTATCAGACAGCTTGGACGCATGATTCATTGGGCTTAGAGAGGGAAGCGGTTGCCTATTATGAAAAAAGCCTAGGTATGGCGTTATCCGCAGAATCAAGAAAAGGAGCCATCCTGGGACTAAGCAGTACATATCGTGTATTGGGAGATTACGCCAAGGCGAAAGCGTGGTTGGAAACAGGAATGAACGAATTTCCGGATTACAGACCGTTTCGGGTATTTTACGCGATGGTGTTGTATAATCTGGGGGAATACGGGAAAGCCATGCAGAAGCTGCTAATGGAGGTGGCTGAGACGACCTCGGATTTATCTACACAGGAGTACTCACGTGCCATTCAATATTATGCAGATAAACTGGATCAGATCGAGGCATAGGTGAACCGGAGTGAGAGCATAAGCAGTAACGTGTATATACGCTCGTAAATAAAAAGATCACAGTCAGAGAGCAATAATTCTCTCTGACTGTGATCTTTTGCTGTTTATTGTTTAGCTATGGGGTCCGTAACTTGATGAGTTAAATAACTGCGATTACTGTGCACCTTCAGTAACGGCGATTTCCTTCTCCAGGTTTTCTCTGGATAGGTTGGCCTTCAAGTAGTCCGGGGTATCGGGCAGGACCAGGTGCAGATTGGATTTTTGACAAATGCGGATGGTGCACTTTTCGACGATAAAATCAAAGACATGCCCACCTCCGGTGCGTTCATCGTTAATAAAATGCAGATGAAATCCAGCTACCCCAATACCTTGAGCATAGGAAGGTGTCCAAAAACCTGTAATCACGCCGGAAGCCTCATTAAAAGTGAAGGTAGGCTGTGACTTGGTCGCTTCGATAAACGGTTTGTATGGTTTAACTTGGTGAGGCACGGTCCGTGTCTTTACTTCACGAAAAGTACCATCCATACGGAAGGCATAGAACAGATTACGGCTTGGAAACAACGTTAACAGCAGAGCTTCCAGCTCTTCACGATGCATAGGGCGGTCAATAGTATATGTGAAATCTTCCTGGAAAAAGGTGACAGTGGAAAAAGGTGTAGTTTCTTCCGGTTTTACGCGATGGGCCGTACCGTCTGGAAGCAAGTGATAAAATTCACCATCGAACGCGATCATCTCGCCATTCAGTTGATCAAAGGTACCAATTCCGAAATCCCCGTGCTTTTGCAACTCCTCAAAGGCAACAACTCCGTCATAAAGACCATCTAATAGAGCAAGCATAGTGGATGTTTGGTAAATATCATGATCAGCTTCTTGCTTGGTTTCCAATTGCGCAACGGTCATGGCAATACACTTCCTTTTATAATTGTATGCATTTATTTTCTTTCTTTTTCAATAATAAACGTAAAATTTCAGTAAATAACATGAATAACTCAAAAAAATCATTAAAAAAACGTTATACTCCATAATTGTCATAAAGCCGTCACGACTGAGGCATGGTTAAGGTTAGTTTAATTGGTTAGGCAGCAGTTTACGTCCCAACTGGATGTTATCCTGATAATCAATCGGAATATCGACGACCACAGGACCATCGGTATGAAGTGCCTGCTGCAATACACTTTCTAGTTCTTCAGGAGAGTGCACGCGTAATCCAGTGGCGCCGAAGCTTTCAGCATATTTCACTACATCAACATCTCCAAATTTTACACCAGACGTTCTTCCGTATTTAATCTGTTGTTGAAAAGCGACCATGTCATAGGAACCATCTCTCCATACGATATGCACCAACGGTGAGTTAAGACGTACGGCGGTTTCGAGCTCCATGGATGAAAAAAGAAATCCTCCGTCTCCAGAAATAGAAACGACTTTGTGACCGGGATTGACGAGCGTGGCAGCAATCCCCCAAGGCAGCGCTACGCCTAGCGTCTGCATTCCGTTGCTGAATAGAAGGCGCCGCGGTTCATACGAACGGAAATATCGTGCCATCCAAATATAGTGTGAACCGACATCACAGGTGACTGTGACGTTATCATCAATCAGGCTGCGCAGTGTACGAATAAATTGCAATGGATGAATCAGAAAATCATGCTTGTGTGCGGGAACAGCCGCTTGCTCGTTTAGATCATGGCGCAGACGATTCAATTGGTCGCAGGAGGATTTAGGTAGCTTTAAGGTAGGTAATTCTTCTGCAAGGCTACCCACAATCAGGGCTATATTTCCGATTAGCTCGTAGTCCGGTTGATAATCATGATCAATATCGGCTTGATGGTCATCCAGATGAATGAGTGTTCGGTTTGCCGGAATGTTCCAGTTTTTTGGATCGTATTCGATAGGATCATAGCCAATCGTCAGTACCAAATCTGCGGCTCCAAGAAGCATATCACCCGGTTGATTGTGGAACAGACCCACTCTTCCAAAATAGTGGTCTTCTAGTTCACGGGAGATGGCTCCAGCGGCCTGGAAGGTTTCGACAACAGGCAGATCTGTATCTCGGATGAGAGCACGGATAGCTGCGGTGGCTTCAGGCGTGCTGGCTTTCATGCCGAGAAGAAGTACGGGCAGCTTGGCTTTTTTGATTTGCTCTGCGACTTGTTTGATGAGTCCGGCGGGTGCGGTTCCGAGTTGGGGAAGAGAAACCTTCTCAATGACTGTTACTTCAGATGACGAAGTCAACACGTCCTGCGGCAGGCTGACGAATGTGGCTCCAGGCTGGGCTGAGGTCGCAATTCGAAATGCATTAGCAATTGCTTCCGGTACATTATCAGGATGTTCTACTTCTACACTGTATTTGGTGATGGGTTCGAATAGTCCGGCGTTATCCATAGATTGGTGCGTGCGTTTCAAGCGTTCGGATCTTGGGACTGCACCCGCAATGGCGACGACAGGATCACTTTCTGCATTAGCGGTGACAAGTCCTGTCGCCAAGTTAGATGCGCCTGGACCTGAGGTAACAATGCATACGCCCGGTTTACCGGTTAATCGACCGACTGCCGCTGCCATAAAGGCGGCATTTTGTTCATGACGACATACGATCAATTCGGGCCCCCGATCTTGAAGAACATCAAAAACAGAATCGATCTTGGCACCTGGAATGCCAAAAATATGGGTAACCCCTTGCTTGATCAAGCAATCGACAACAAGGTCGGCTCCTTTTGTATCGGATATAGTTTTAGTTTGAACAGCTTGCACTTTTGTACTCAATGCTACCACCTCTTCTTCTTCTCTGTGAAATAACTAATGAAATACTTTTAATGTAAATCAATGGATGTATATTGCAATTATAATACAATAACTGGTATTTTCAAGAAAGAAATTTTCAGAAAAAAAGAGAAAAATATATAAAACGTTTTCAAAGTTTGATCTATCACGGAAAATTAAAATTGTGGAATTTTCTTGTGGTGTCGGTCATCGAGAAGGTATAGAACAGATCTGTCCCAAATGGAGGCAGATCATTTTTATCCGCTCACATGATAAAAATCACTTTCCTCTACAAAGGATAGCGGTTACAATGTAATTGTTGTTAACGTAAACATTAAATTTAAGGTGAAGTAATCCAGCTTGAAATGATGTACAGGTATCGTATTACAGCTTTATTATCTTGTGTAATCACGAAATCTGCTATGTGATGGAGAATGTTATTGTTGAAAAACAAGTAGAGTTCGAACATTTTTGTTAACGTTAACAATTTATTAGGAAACACGATTATAGAAGGGATGAGAGAGTAATGACTAAAGCGTTTTTAGACGAAAACTTTTTGTTGAGCAATCCAACGGCTGAAATCTTGTACCATCAGTTCGCCAAGGATATGCCGATTATCGACTATCATTGTCATTTAAGTCCACAAGAAATTTATGAAAATAAAGCGTTCAAAAATATTACGGAAGCCTGGTTGTACGGAGATCATTACAAGTGGAGACTTATGCGGGCTAATGGGGTTGAGGAACGCCTGATTACGGGGGATGGTGAAGATTATGACAAGTTTTTGGCTTGGGCCAAAACCGTACCTACACTAATAGGCAACCCGCTGTACCATTGGACGCATTTGGAGCTTCAACGCTTTTTTGGTGTCTATGAGCTGCTGAATGAACAGAACGCACCAGTGATCTGGGAAAAGGTAAACCAAAAGCTGCAGGGAAAGGGATTTGGCGCACGTGATCTGATTGTGAACTCGAAGGTAACTGTAGTGTGCACCACGGATGATCCGACAGACCATCTCGAATACCACAAACAAATCAGCAAGCTGACCGATTTCCCAGTGGCAGTGCTACCAAGCTTCCGCCCCGACAAAGCTTTGGAAATTAATCGTGAAACTTTCCAGCCTTGGGTGGCTCGGTTGGGTGAAGTCAGCGGACTGGATGTTTCTGGCCTGGAAGGATTTTTGAATGCGCTGGCGAGCCGGGTGCGCCATTTCCATGCTGCCGGAGGCCGGGTATCTGATCATGCGCTGGATACTGTAGTCTATGAAGAAACGACACTGGAGGAAGCGGCAGCCATATTCAGCAAGGCGCTGGAGGAAGGCCATGTGACTCCTTTAGAGGAGGCGAAATATAAATCATACGTTCTGGTTTTCCTTGGCAAACAGTATGCAGAACATGGCTGGGCTATGCAATACCACATTCACGCGCTGCGTAACAACAACACGGCTATGTTCCGTCATTTAGGACCGGATACAGGCTACGATGCCGTAAATGATGGCTCTATCGCTCGTCCATTGGCGGCATTGCTGGACGCACAGGAGCTGGCAGGTGGATTACCGAGAACCATTTTGTATTCGCTTAATTCGGTTGATTATCCAGTACTGGCAAGTCTCGCGGGCTGCTTCCAATCCGGTGGAACTGTAGGGAAAATCCAGTTTGGCACGGCATGGTGGTATAACGACCATATCGAAGGCATGCAGGAGCAGATGAAGTTGCTGGCTAACTATGGGGTGCTGTCCCGCTTTATTGGTATGCTGACGGATTCCCGCAGCTTCCTTTCCTACACACGCCATGAATATTTCCGCCGTATACTCTGTGACTTAATTGGGACGTGGGTTCAGGAGGGTAAGGCGCCTGAGGATCTGGAACTGCTCGGAGCAATGGTACAAAACATTTGCTACAATAACGCTGAGCAATATTTTAATTTCCCAACGGTTGTTCATAGTAAGTGAAGCTACCGCCTAAGGTGAGAACTCACTAACTTTATAAAAAATAGCTCTTGCCAGGAGCTTGTTTCAAACTCCCGGTAAGAGCAATTGAAAACAAAATAGTTATCAACTGAGGATTTTGCAAAAATCCCATAAGCGACTTCCAATGAACAAGATATAGATCGAAATGGTTTAGTTCGTCTGTATCTTGCACTTCGGAGCGACTGGAATCGAATTTTGCAAAATCCTGAACTAGATATGTGAAAATAATTACAAACATAGAGGAGTGTGTAGGTATGGGAGTGCCTATCGTGCAGGAGAGCGTCCAAACTGACAACAAGACAGGCGAGCATATTAGCCTGAAAGAAAAGATTTCGTATGGTATGGGTGACTTTGGAAACGGATTCATGTTTGATTTGGGGCAGTTGTATTTGCTGAAATTTTTTACAGATGTAGCAGGGGTTTCTGCAGGAGCCGCCGCAGGCATTTTCTTGGTCAGCAAGCTGTTTGCCGCCATCTGTGATCCCATTGTCGGGTCCTTTGTTGATTATCGCAAACATATCGGTGCACGTGGAAAATTTAGGCCTTTTCTTATTGTTGGAAGCGTTATCCTTGCAATTCTTACGGTTCTAACCTTTATTTCGCCGAATATTTCCCCCACAGGAAAACTCATTTACGCCTATGCGTCCTATATGATCTGGGGGATCGGCTACTCTATTGTAAACATTCCATACGGCTCGCTGGGTGCCGCCATTACGCAGGATACTCATCAGCGTGCTTCATTGTCATCTTTCCGTCAGGCAGGATCTCTGGGCGCATTATTCGTCACGAGTGTCGTTGTCATGCCGCTTATTTTACTGTTTCCTAACCATCATGTTGGCTATCCAGTTGTGATGGGGATTATGTCACTCATTGGTGTGATCGCTTTCATCATATGTTACCGAGGAACGAAAGAACGTATTATTAGCCAGTCCGGACCAAAAGAGAAGCTATCTATAGGCGTTATCGTCCATACCTTTACGAATAACAAGCCTTTACTGGTACTCGTTTTGATGACGATTTTCACCATATCCGCGTACAATATTAAGTCCGCACTGCTGATCTATTTTGCCGAATATAACTTGGGGCATGTAGAATTAATGGCTTATATGAATTTTATTATTATCGGTTCGTCGCTACTGGGTGTGTTGTTCCTGCCCAAGCTGGTACGGCGCTTCGGTAAACGAAAAACAGCTATACTGGGGATGCTGGTTAGTGTCATTGCCGACTCTATTAACTTTTTCATGCCTTCAAATGTATATATTTTCACAATCCTGGCCAGTATTTCGTTCATTGGTATTAGTATTCCTAACGGGGTTACCTGGGCATTCGTGTCCGATATCATTGATTATGGCGAATGGTCATCCGGGGAGCGTAAGGAAGGGATTACTTACTCGTTATTTAACTTTTCACGTAAGTTGGCTCAATCCTTGTCTGGCTTTCTATCGGGTATTGGACTAGCGCTCATCGGCTATGTTCCGAATGTGGTTCAGTCCTCTGGAACGCTGCTTGGGATCAAGGCATTACTTTGTCTCTATCCGGCTGTTGCCCTGGCTTTGGCCATGCTGGTCATCGGTAAAATGTACAAGCTGACTGACAGTAGACATGCAGAAATGGTTCAAGAGTTACAGCGTCGACATGCGGACAACCGCGTATAATTTGTGAAAGTCTTCTTTTCCGGGCGGCTCCTGTGGTATGGTGGGTATATAATTTTTTTAGAGCCTCACTAAGGAAAGGATACGTATATGGCAGCTACCATTAAAGACATTGCCAAATTGGCTAATGTTTCCCATACAACCGTCTCCCGGGCGCTCAATAATAGCCCGCTGATTAAAGAAGATACGAAACGCAAAATTATGGAGTTGGCAGAGCAACTCAATTACATTCCAAATTTTAATGCCAAAAGCCTGGTTCTCCAGCGCTCGCATACGATTGGCCTGTTTTTCACCAGTATTTCAGAAGGCACCAGCTCCAGTTTTTTTGCGGATACCATCCGCGGTGTTAATCATGTCATCGGGGTGGATTACAATTTGTTTGTGCGAGGAATTGACGATTACGCCGATTTTTCGGCCATTCACCGCAAGCGTTTTGATGGTATCATTCTGATGAGCCAGAGCGAGGCGGACAACCCTTTTATTTATCATGTGCTCGGTCAAGGTATTCCGCTTGTTGTACTGAATCGGCAGGTGTCCGGTGCGGGGATTGTAAATGTGATCTCTAATGATAAGGAAGGGTCCTATGAAGCGGTCTCCTTTCTCGTTGAAAGCGGGCATGAACGCATTGCGATCATCGAAGGGGTAGAAGGCTTCAAGTCTACCCAGCAACGCCGTGAGGGTTTTATGAATGCGTTGATTGATAGTGGTAAGCCGATTCGACATGAATATATCGTGCAAGGTCATTATGATACTGAAAGCGGAAGCCAGGCAATGAAGCAACTGCTTTCCTTGCAGGAGCCGCCGACAGCGGTATTTTGCTCTAACGATGATATGGCTATTGGGGCCATGAATGCGGTATTCGAAAACGGCTTGAAGGTACCAGAGGATATCTCAGTCATTGGTTTTGACGATATTGGGTTCTCAATGTATACGACTCCACCGTTAACAACGGTCAAAAGACCGATTGAGCAGATAAGTGAGCGCGGAGCCGCTTGCATTCTGGAACGAATTCAGTCACCGTCCAATGAGGGTGAGCTTATATTTATGGAGACTGCGCTTATGAAACGGAAATCAACGGCAGGCAGACCACGCTGAGTTTCGTTTTATTAACAGGCAGGCCAAAGGGGTAGAAACCATGCTAAATGTATGGTTTCTGCCCCTTTTAGGTTGAAATGCGCTCTGCTTCGTCTGGATTTAACGAAAGAGATTGGTTTTAGCCAGTTCCACAATCTCGTCACCGCGTCCGTTCAACATCGCTTTCATCATCCACAGTGTAAATCCTTCTGCTTGTTTAAGATTAATTTTGGGTGGCATAGATAGTTCCTGACGGTTCACCACCACGTCTACCACAACAGGGCCATCATGAGCCAATGCTTGCTGAATGGCATCCTCCAGCATTGCTGGATCTTCAACCCGGATGCCCTTGAGCCCCATGGCTTGCGCTACAGCACCAAAATCAGGATTCACCAGTTCAGTGCCGTTTTCCAGGAATCCGGCTGCTTTCATTTCCAGCTCGACAAAACCGAGAGCGCCATTATTGAAAACAATGACTTTAATAGGTAGCTGATGCTGCTTCAGAGTGAGCAGGTCGCCCATCAGCATCGTGAGCCCGCCATCGCCTGAGAGGGCAATCACTTGTCGGTCAGGCTCAGTAGCCTGCGCTCCGATTGCCTGCGGCAGCGCATTTGCCATCGTGCCATGGTTGAACGAGCCGAGAAGCCGACGCTGACCGTTCATCTGCAAATAACGCGCAGCCCATACAGTGGGAGTACCGACATCACAGGTGAAAATAGCATTTTCCTGCGCGGCGTCACTGATGACCTTGGCGAGATATTGGGGATGGATCGGCGTATGACCTGGTTTACCGACTGCAAGGTCATCCAACTCCTGGCGTACCTTGGTATAGTGGGAGACGGTTTTCTCTAGATGCTTGGAATCATGCTCTGACGTTAAATGCGGTAGCAGCATTTCCAATGTGGCTTTTACATCCCCGCATAAACCATACGTCAACGGAGTACGTCTGCCGAGATGGGCTGGCTCTATGTCTACCTGTAGGACAATCGCATCTTCAGGGTAAAATTGTCTGTAAGGGAAGTCTGTTCCGAGCATAAGCAGGACGTCACAATCCATCATCGCATGGTACCCGGAAGAATACCCGATCAGTCCCGTCAATCCAGCATAGTAAGGGTTGTCATACTCCAGATATTCCTTGCCTCGCAGAGCAGATACCATAGGGGATTTTAACTTGTCGCATAGCTGCATGAGCAATTCATGAGATTGTGCACAGCCGGCGCCGCATAGTAACGTAATTCGTTTGCCTTTATTCAAATATTCGGCCAGTCTGGAAATTTCGGAAGCTGACGGATGCACTACAGGTGCAGTGGGATGGTAGACATGTTCAGGGACAGGTACCTTTTCCGCCTCCAAAGCTGCTACATCACCGGGAAGAACAATGACGGAGACACCTGAACGTGAAATTGCCTGTTGAATGGCCATGGTCACCGTTCTGGGAATTTGACGCGGTGTCGTAATAACCTCACAGAAGTGACTGCATTCTCCGAAAAGATGCTCAGGATGCGTAGCTTGAAAATATTCACTTCCGATTTCGTCGCTTGGAATATGAGCGGCAATAGCCAGTACAGGCACCCGATTGCGGTGGCAATCATATAAACCATTAATCAGATGCAAATTTCCGGGACCACTACTTCCAGCACATACAGCAATGCTACCACTAAGGTCAGCATCCGCTCCGGCTGCAAAGGCAGCCACTTCTTCGTGCCTTACATGAATCCATTCGATTTGACCATTGCTGCGAATGGAATCAACCATATTATTTAGAGAGTCTCCAACAATGCCATAAACCCTCTTGACCCCTGCATTGACCAAAACTTGTACAATAGTATCTGCGATTGTCTTCATAGATGTTCCTCCTGCCTAGTAAGTAGTGTTATCCTGCCCGTGCTTTCTTGCGTCTATTCTCCTGAAATGTATATAAGAACAAGGTCTCGGGATAGGGTGATAGTTAGCCTTAACCGTCTTGGATCAGGTGCGAAACAACAGAAAAAGGACGATATACTTGCAAATTTTTATATAAACGTATATGTTAACGTGTTCATATTATTGTCATTATTATTTTTTTAAACTAAAAATATTGATAAAACTATTTTGTTAACGTGTGCATTGTGATAAAATAACGATGAAATCATTATGGTAATTGTGGGAGGTTACTCCGGATGAAACAAGTAGATGAATTAGACCAATTAAACAGAAAAAGCTTTATCGTAACAGACCCGCATCCTGTGAGGGTGCTGCAATTCGGGGAAGGGAACTTCCTGCGTGCTTTTGTAGACTGGCAATTTGACAAAATGAATAAGCTGGCAGAATGGAATACGGGAGTTGTGATTGTACAACCGCAGCCAGGAGGCCTCGTGGAGAAGCTTAACGAGCAGGATGGTCTGTATACGGTTATTCTTGAAGGGATTAAGGATGGGAAGGCCATGAAGGAGCATACCGTTGTGGAGTGCGTCACTCGTGGGATTAATCCATACAGCTCTGATTTTTCCGAGTATGAAGCATTATCCCAAAAGCCGGAGCTGCGTTTTGTCGTGTCGAACACGACGGAAGCGGGGATCGCTTATGCACCAGAGGATCAATTGGAAGATCGTCCGCAAAAGAGCTTTCCAGGCAAGCTAGCCGCCTTTCTGTACAAGCGCTTTCAATTCTTCGGGGGCGATCAGAGCAAGGGTCTGGTGATCATTCCGTGCGAGCTCATCGACCGTAATGGAGACGCTCTCAAGGAAATCGTACTGAAATATGCGGACCAATGGAAGCTTGGGGCCGAGTTTATTGCATGGTTGGAGGAATCGAATACGTTCTGCAACAGTTTGGTCGATCGGATTGTACCTGGTTATCCCAAAGACCGGATTCATGAGATTCAAGCAGAATTGGGTTACAAGGACGATTTGGTTGTTGTGGGCGAACAGTATCATTTATGGGTTATTGAAGGGCCACAGTGGCTTAAAGAAGAGTTACCTGCTCATTTGGCCGGATTGAATGTACTGATTGTCGACGATATGGCGCCATACCGTACACGGAAAGTACGCATTTTGAATGGAGCACATACGGCGCTTACCCCTGTAGCTTATTTATATGGCCTGGACACGGTGGGGCAGGCGGTCGAGCATGATATTATGGGAAACTTTATCCAGTCGCTGATTCGAGAAGAAATTATTCCGACACTGGACTCGCCAGAAGCGGAATTGAATGTATATGCCGACGATGTTATTGAACGATTCCGTAATCCCTATGTAAGTCATTATGTTATGAGTATCGCACTAAATTCGGTGTCCAAGTTCAAGACACGGAACTTGCCATCCTTGCTCCAGTATGTGACACAGCGTAAGGCGTTGCCTGCCAAAATTGTATTTTCGCTGGCGTCCTTGCTCGTATTTTACCGGGGTGACAGAAATGGCGAGTCGATTGCGTTGGCAGACGAAGCTGAAGTGTTGAGTACGTTTGGTGAACTGTGGAGTAAATATGACGGTACTCTCGCCGGGGCGAAGCAATTGACTGCGCTGGTACTTGGCCGGCAGACATGGTGGGGGCAAGACCTGAACCAGATCGAAGGACTGGCTGAACAAACGGCACAGCACGTGTATGAAATTACAAGCAGAGGAATGAAGGAGACGCTCGATTCTCTAACCGGGAACAGCGTGCCCAGAGCATAAGCAAGGAGGAGACCGGAATGCTGGAGTTCATTCAAATTCATGATCAAGATAACGTGGCTGTCGCCTTGCGTGATTACAAGCAGGGAGAGACACTGGCGTGGGGAGCACAAGAAGAACAACGGGTGGAGCTAGCCGAGGATGTAGCACGTGGGCATAAAATCGCCTTGCAGGATATAGCTGAAGGTGGGCATGTTCTGAAATACGGATATCCCATCGGTCATGCCATTCAGCCCATTCAGGCAGGACAGCATGTGCATACGCATAATACGAAGACGAACCTGACAGGCGTGGAGGAGTACACTTATAAGCCTAAGCCAGCTCCTCATTTATATGAACAGGAGAGTCGTACGTTTCAAGGTTTTCGGCGAAAGGACGGCCGTGTGGGGATTCGCAATGAGTTGTGGATTGTGCCGACGGTCGGCTGTGTGAACGGGATCGCTGAACTTATTTTAAACCGTTTCAAGCAGGAAGCGGGAGATATTTCACCTTTTGAAAATGCACTGGTGCTCAAGCATAACTATGGTTGTTCTCAGTTGGGTGACGATCATGCACATACGCGCACGATTTTGATCGATGCTGTGAAACATGCGAACGCAGGTGGTGTACTTGTACTGGGTTTGGGCTGTGAGAACAATGAGATGAAAGAATTTAAGGAAGCCATCGGAGAATATGATTCGGAGCGGGTAAAGTTTTTGCTTTCCCAGGATGTGTCGGATGAAGTAGAGGAAGGGGTAAGGCTGCTTCATGAAATTTTTGCGGCCGTGCAAGAAGATCGGCGGGAACCTGTACCTTTGTCAGAGCTGAACATCGGCTTGAAATGCGGTGGATCTGATGGCTTATCGGGTATTACTGCCAACCCACTACTCGGACGATTGTCGGATTATATGGCCGCGCAAGGTGGAACAACGGTATTGACAGAAGTACCTGAAATGTTCGGGGCGGAGACAATTTTAATGGAGCGCGCTGCCGATGAGCAAGTATTTAATAAGATCGTACATCTGATTAACGATTTCAAACAATATTTTCTGGATTACAAGCAGCCAGTATACGAAAATCCGTCACCGGGCAATAAAGCAGGGGGCATCACGACGCTGGAGGATAAATCACTGGGCTGTACGCAAAAATCCGGGTCTTCCACGGTCACTGATGTCATTCAGTACGGGGAGCGTCTCAAGACCAAGGGACTCAACCTACTCAGCGCGCCGGGGAACGATCTAGTGGCATCTTCAGCTCTCGCTGCAGCGGGCTGCCAGCTCGTCATCTTCACAACTGGACGCGGTACGCCGTTTGGCTCCTTTGTTCCGACGATGAAGGTCTCAACCAACTCGCCGTTGTATAAGGCTAAACCTCATTGGATCGACTATAACGCCGGTTCATTGGTGGAGGATGTCAGTATGGAAGATGCGCTCCGCAACTTTGTCGATTACATCGTTGCTGTAGCCAGCGGAACCTGGGTGAACAATGAGAAAAACAATTTCAGAGAGCTCGCTATTTTTAAAAACGGTGTTACGTTGTAAAAGGCTGAAGTGTAAGGGAGGCGGAATTATTCCGCTTCCCTTTTTGAGTTTGTATGCTTCTAAATAAGCATGTTAGAAAAATTGGAATATATTATCATAATGTACTTGTCATATGCTTGAATTTATGATATAACTTAATTACGTAATAAATACGTAATTAAGCTATTTTTAGATAGGATTTAGATCTTACTTTTATTTGGTGAATATAGAAAGTCGGACAAGGAGGCGGGAACGGTGGATGATCTTGTTCACTCCGACATCACAGATCTAGACACACTTGTTAACATGATTAAGCTGTCTTTTTCATTTGCGGATGGTGCCAATATGATTGCTTTATGCGACCAGCTGTATAGCCATGTCAACCAAAAGTATCAGGAATTGCAGCTCTACAAAGCGCGCGAGAAACCTATACAACCCATACATACCAAACGGCCGTTAGTCTACTACTACGGCTACAGTCATCTCATGAAAGGCATGGCCTTCCAAAAACAGGGCAAGTATGAGGCCGCTCGCGATTGCATCGAAAAATATGCAGAATTGGGCTGGTTTAATGGTCTCGATCAATATGGGGAGGCAGAGGTAGAATATTACCGCTATGCTGCCAGAGCTAATTTGTATGCCCTTGATATTTTGTCAGGTCATGCCGAAGTGTTGCAGGAATACATCGAATTTCTTCGTAACAATCCGGAAGAACTGTTACCGGGGCTTCTTTCCATCGTTGAGGGAGCGTCGAGATACGACTATCCTTTAGAGGCTGTGCTAGAATCATTTGCCGAACAAATTGAAGGTTTTACATATTTTGAAGAGCCTGTGAATGTATCTTATTATTTTCGCTTCTGCTATCAACTGGCTCTTTATTATATCAAGCAACAACAGTTTACGGTTGCGTTGGGCTATATCCTGCAATCTCTCATGCTGTCCGATACCCTGGGTATGGAACATGAGCATGAGTTTAGGAAATGTACTGCTATATTTGAAATTTTCAGATCCCAAGCTACAGCAACACAGCAAGACCAATATATAACTATTTTAAAAGGAGTGTTAAAGGATGAAAAAATTGATTTCACGCCCTCTGTCGCTCAGTCTGTTTAGTTTGCTAGTGTTTGTTACAAGTCATGACCTCATCACGGTGTTTTATCATGGAGCCAATCATTAAGAAGGCAGAAGTAAAGTAGAAGTACACTCAATAGCAAGTAAGCTCATTAAGATCAGGGCTTACTTGCTATTTGGCGTATTATGAAGACCGATCATAACGTATATATAACGTGGCACATGTCCCAAAAATATTTAAGCTGTTGTAGGTTTATGCAGCAAACCTTGTTCTGATGGATGCAATGAAATTCTTGTCTGTTGGTAAACGGGGAATGGTTCTTCCGTACTGTATGATCTGCTTTTTAACGCTGCATCCAGTGCCCGTAGCAAGGAACCTATGAATTGCTCTGGAGAAAAGAAAATGCTTTTCCCGACCATATGAATGTGAAGCTCGTTATGGTCACGGTTGCTTACAGACAGCAATATACCTTGACCCTGGAAACCCGTACCGATTGCGCGTATTTTGTTTATACCCGAGAGTAGCATTTCCGTTTTCACCGCACGCCCCTGTTCCTCTACAAATACAGAAATCAGGCGTTTGTCTGTAACGATAACAATTTGGTTACCCCGAAATGTATGACTCAGGTGTAGAAAATCTTTATATACCCCAATAGTCTGCTCATGCGGAGAAACAATCCCCATCCGTACAAACTCCTCCAGCTCAGTGACATCGGGTTCCTGATGATTTTTAATTCGTTTTTTGATACTGAACTGAATAGTCAGGATGCCCAAGATAGCTATGAGAAAAGCGCTAAGTCGGACATTAAATATAAAGAACATCAGGACAATAAGGCCGCCTACTAACCACTGTCCCCAAGTTAGATAGCGCAGCTTTTGTTGTACCGTACGGCGATAATAACCGTAGCCCTTTCCCGGTTGATACTCTTTGGTAAACTTTGTCATACCACGCATCATGGTTAATCCATAGACGGATAAAATTGTCATCGCGAGCGCCAAGAGCGTCATAAGCCATTCCTGAGCTGCAACGCCAACTAAAGTACACAGGCCAAACATGATGAGCCCCGCCCAGCAGGCAACCTTTTTAATTCGAACCTGTTTCTGAATCGAACGAACCAATTCTTCCATTCTTAATCCTCCTGATCTAGGTGTATAGGTAATGATTGGAATCACATATAGTCTTATCGTACCATCTGATAGTCTTTTTCGTAAATTAATAGATGTAAAAATCCAAAGGCTGGAAGAAGGTTTTCGCGTATAGTCAGATCCCCACCTGAACTTTAGATACCAAAATCAAAAAATCCAGTACTACTCATTCGAAGCAGAAGCCTCTAAAATAATAAATGTAAGTGCTTACATTACAAAGAAGGGAGGTCTTCGTATGAGAACAGGATGGAAGAATCCGCAGCCACAGCCACCGGTTCGATCGGGTAGAGGGGCATCACTAGCGCGCAAATGGGTTCAACAAAGACATTTGCAGACTATGGCGCTGCTTGGGGTGGTTTGGATGATTATTTTCCATTACATTCCGATGTACGGCATTTTGATTGCTTTCAAACAATTTGACATCATTGGTACCCTATCAAGCGCACCTTGGGCGGGGTTAGAGCATTTTCGGGCCTTTTTGGAGGATGATAACTTTTGGTACATTGTCAAAAATACACTGGGCATTAGCCTGCTCAAGCTGGCCATCGGGTTCCCGTTGCCTATTGTATTTGCTCTATTCCTGAATGAAATACGATCTACTCGGTTCAAAAAATCTATTCAGACCATTTCATACCTTCCTCACTTTTTATCTTGGGTCATTCTTGGCGGGATCTTAACGACGTGGCTGGCAGATACCGGGATGATTAATCAACTGTTGCTAGCCTGGGGTTGGATTGACCAGCCGATCAGTTATTTGGCAGAGCCGAGCTATTTTTGGGCTATCGTCGTTAGCTCGGATATCTGGAAGGAGCTTGGATGGTCAGCTATTATCTATTTGGCAGCAATGGCGGGGGTATCTACGGACATGTATGAAGCGGCCACCATTGACGGAGCCGGACGGTTTCAGAAAATGTGGTACGTCACCCTTCCCGCTATCAAGGGGACAATATCTATTTTATTTATTTTGGCGGTTAGCGGCATATTGAACTCCAACTTCGATCAAATTCTCGTCCTGCGTAACTCGCTGAATGAAAGTGCAAGTAATGTAGTTGATATTTATGTATATCAGGTGGGCATTCAGCAGGGCCGTTTCTCGTATTCTACCGCGGTGGGTTTGCTGAAATCGGTTCTTGCTCTCGTTTTGCTGCTAATTGCCAATTCGGTGACCAAGCGGGTGAATAATACATCCCTATTTTGAAGGAGGACGGCTGCATGCAGCTATTGCAACGCAGAACAGCAGGCGAAGCGATATTCGATTTCATGAACAACGTCTTCATGCTGATCATTTGTTTTGTCACGTTGTATCCCGTGTGGTATGTGCTGGTGAACTCCTTTAACGAAGGAGCAGACGCTATGCGGGGCGGCATTTACTGGTGGCCGAGGGTCTTCAGTCTGGGCAGCTATCAGGCTGTGTTTGCCAACAACGGTATTATGACCGCGATGGGGGTGACTATTGCCAAGACGCTTATCGGCACGATTGTTCATGTGTTTTTTACTGCCATGATTGCATATGCATATTCCCGTAGGGAGCTGATCGGGCGCAAGTTGTATATGCTGATTGGCACCATTACCCTGTTTTTCGGTGGGGGATTGATTCCAACCTATTTGCTGATACGTGATCTTGGACTGCTGGACAGCTTTTGGGTGTACATCATTCCTGCGATGTTCAGTTTTTTTGACCTTATTATTTTTATGGCTTTTTTCCGAGAACTGCCGGATGCACTGGAAGAGGCGGCGAAAATAGACGGTGCGAATGATTTTGGTATCTTTTGCCGGATCGTGCTTCCTGTATCCATGCCGGTAGTAGCGACGATTGCGTTGTTTCATGGGGTATACCAGTGGAACGATTATTTTACCGGAATGATTTATATTAATAATACGGATCTTCAGCCAATTCAAACATATTTGTACCGGGTTGTTGCCCAATCCAGCTCTAATCAGATGATGGCTGCTGCACCGGGAATTGTTGCCCAGTCCGTCACTTCGCAATCGATCAAGCTGGCGACGATGGTCGTGACGACACTGCCTATTGTACTGGTATATCCTTTTCTGCAAAAATATTTCGTCAAGGGTCTGATGATCGGCTCGATCAAGGGTTAGCACATCATCCAAGGGGGAGATTTATAATGAACATTCGCAAATGGCAGAAGGGGCTGTTGGCCTCTGTTCTGCTGGTGGGTTTGCTCGCGGCATGTACGTCCGGTGGAGGCGGTACTGTCACGGAATTGAAGGACGAGAAGACCAAGGCTACGGCAGATGCACCGGGATGGAAGGCGGATATGGAGCCGATTACGTTTGACTGGTATTTGAACTTTTCCTGGTTCCCGAACAAGTGGGGGACGGATATGACCTCGAAGTATGTTACGCAAAAGACCGGGGTCAGCGTCAATTTTATCGTACCCGCAGGGAATGAAAATGAAAAGCTCAACACCATGCTGGCCTCCGGCAAGCTGCCTGATTTTGTCACGCTTGGTTGGGGAGAGGACGCGGTCAAAAAAATGATTGAGGGCAAGATGGTGCTTCCGCTCAACAAGCTGGCCGAGAAATACGATCCGTATCTGATTAAAATAGCTGATCCGGCGAAAATGTCCTGGTATCGCCAAACGGACGGGAATGTTTACGGGTATCCTAACGCTTCTTCTTCGCCACAGGATTATCAAAAATACGGCCAAAATTTTGTTTCCAACCAGACGTTTATGGTTCGGAAGGATATGTACGAGGCGATCGGCAAGCCGGATATGAGAACACCGGAAGGATTTTTGAAAGCGCTTCAAAAAGTGAAAGAGAAATTTCCAGAGGTGAACGGTCAGCCTCTTATCCCGATGGGATTCCACGAATTTACGGATAACGGAAATTATTCTTTTGAAGACTATTTACTTAACTTCCTAGCCATTCCTCATGAAAAAGACGGCAAGCTATACGATCGTCGTTCGGACGAAGAGTATATTCGCTGGCTCAAAACATTCCGTCAAGCAAATGAGCAGGGCCTGATCGCCAAGGACGTATTTATCGACAAACGTCCGCAAATGGAGGAAAAGGTGGCACAGGGCCGATATTTTGCCATGTTATATCAGCGCTCTGACTTTGCCACACAACAAGTAATGTTATATGCGAAGGACCCGAACTCCGTCTATATCGCGGTGGATGGACCTTCGAACAGTAAGCTGGACCCGCCGACGCTGGCTGGGCCGGGTATTTCCGGCTGGACGGTGACGCTTATTTCGAAGGATGTCAAAGACAAGGAGCGGGCTATTGAATTTCTGACTTATCTGATTAGCGAGGAAGGAAACCGCGATCTGTATCTGGGGGAGCAGGGCAAGCTGTGGGACATGGTTAACGGTAAGCCAGCCTTCAAGCCAGATGTGCAGGAGCTGCTGAACAAGGATCGTTCTGCTTTTGATAAAAAATATGGAGCCTCCTTCACCTTCTGGATGCTGATGGATACGAATATGAATTTGCAGTGGGCGCCGCCCAGCGTCGAGCCGTATAAGCAGCCAGAGGATTGGACGAAAGGCAAGACGAAAGGCTTCTCCCAATATGACAATATCAAACCGACCGGAACTTCGGCGGAGGGCATTGCGTCAGGCCAGATAGATAAAATTTGGGGCAAGACATTGCCGAAGCTGCTGCTGGCTTCCTCAGATGAGGAATTCGACCAGCTGTTTGCTCGCTTTTTGGAAGATCGCAGAAAAGCAGGATATGACAAAGTTATGGCCTATCAGCAAAAAGCCTATGAGGAAAACCTTAAGAAAATTGAACAGTTCACCAAATGATTTAATTCGATGACTTAATCTATTGAACCCCTAAGGATGTGATTTCATGCCAGGCCGTGCACGTTCACAGATGAAGAGCCTGCTGCGCCGCACTATATGGCAGTGGATGAAGGGGACGGCCGATCGGCTTGGCGGTTGCTCTCTTCAAGTTAAGCTCATTGTCGCGTATATCGGAGTCATTTTAATTCCGGTGGTATTGTTCTCGCTATATACCTTTCACCAACTGTACGAGAATACCATGCAAGACATTACCGTACAAAATCAGTATGTGTTGGATACAGAGCTGGCCCATATTCACAGCAATATGGAAATTATGGAGCGAACCGCACAGCTTGCGATCTCAGATCGCAACGTACTTCGTTATCTGACCGAGGAACGTGAAATAAGCAGCGATGAGCTGGTCCAATTCAACTTGAATGTGTTTCCAAATTTACAGCACTTGCTGTACAGTAATCCCAATGTAGAGAACATTCGACTGTATACGAGTAATCCTCAGGCACATGAAATATGGCCAATGATTTTTAATGAATCACGACTGCCTAAAGCTTCCTGGCTGAAAACGGCCCAACTCCGACAAGGGAAAATATGGTGGGAAATGTACAAGGGGCCGAAAAGCTTACTTCTGGGGCAATCCCGGCAGGAAAGTGAGACAGTGCAGTATATGGCACTGCTGCGTGAAATTCAGTCTACCGGAGGAAGACACGCAGGGTTGGTAGAAACAAACATGAGGCTGGAGCTATTTTCACCTAGAGTATTTGGAATCCCACAACGTGACCGCGCATGGCAAATGTTCATTCTAGACGGCGACGATTCCAGCTCAAGGAACGCTGATAAACCAATGTCTTCTACCGATATAGCTACAGCTTCCTCTCAATCAGATTCAATTTCGATCCCTCTGTCCCATGTGCACCATCTGTTTCAGTCCCAGGTCCAGGGACCGGGTGGTGCTTTTGATTTTTCCTATGAGAATAAGCCTTATCTCGGCATGTACCGTTATATAGAAGGGTTGGACGCCTATTTGCTAAATGTGGTGGCGCTGGACGGTCCGCTGGGTGATCTCCGTCAGAAACGCAATGCCATGCTGCTCATTATTAGTATGCTGATTTTGTTTATGTCCGTCATTTCTTATACCCTGCATGTCTTCATTCTCAAACAGCTACATACACTGCGTGAATCCATGAAAAAAGTAGAGCAGGAGGGTGACTTTCAGCTTAGAATTCCAGTATATGGGCGGGGAGAAGTGGCTGAGCTGGCTCTATATTTTCGCAGTCTACTGAGTCGGATTAACGGACTCATTGCCGAAGCAGTACACAAGCAGGCCGCTGCTCAGGAGGCTGAGCTGCTAGCGCTCAAGCATCAGATTGATTCCCATTTTCTCTATAATACATTGGAAAATTTAAAAATGATGGCGGAGATAGAACGACAGTATCCGCTGTCGGATGCCCTTACCTCCCTTGGCTCGATGATGCGTTATAATCTCCAATGGTCGGGATCGTGTGTTGCTTTGCGGGATGAAATCCGCCATATTCAGCATTATGTGGCCATCATGAACATTCGCCACGATAACCAAATTGGATTGGAAATTCATCTATCGTCGGCGTTTATGGAACTGGAGATGCTGAAAATGTCGCTGCAGCCTGTAGTCGAAAATGCTATCAAGCACGGTTGGAGTGCATTGCAAAGCCCATTCAGCATCACGATTGAAGCCTGCCCTAAGCAGGATATTATAGAATTGCGCATACAGGATAACGGAGTGGGGATATCTGAAGAAAGAAGAAACGCCATCATGGCTGGTCTAGCGCGAACGGAAATGGATTCCCACGAGCCCGGGATGAATGGGGGAATCGGTTTGTATAATGTGCATCGCCGTTTGAGTATGCAGTATGGCGAAGAGTATGGCATAAGACTGGACAGCATCCCCGGACAATCGACGACAGTGACCCTGATTTTGCCTAAACGTTACATGATGAGGGGGGCAGACCATGACGACCAAGCTGTTGATTGCGGATGACGAGAAAAATATTCGAATGGGACTTCAAGCTATGATCGAACGGGAATTTTCCGGTCTCTATGAATGTGTACTGGTCAAGGACGGAATGGAAGCCTGGCAGCATGTGAAGCAGTTTTTGCCCGAGTTGGTGATAACGGATATCCGTATGCCTGTTATGGATGGCATTATGCTGATGCAGCATATTCACGAGCTGGAGCCGGGTCGCAGACCTTTGGTAATCATTCTCAGTGGATATGACGAGTTCCAGTATGCGCGCGAAGCGATTCGCTGTGGGGCACGGGAGTATTTGCTCAAGCCAATCGTAAGGGAGGAACTGTTCGGTGCGCTGGCAGTTTTGAATGAGGAATTGAAGCAGAGGAACCACCTCATATACGATGGTGTTGTCAGCGTAGAGAAAGATAGACCAGCTGGCGCGAGTGCCATCGTCGATAGAAGCGGTAGTATGACACGTGCTATCCAATACATCCATGCTCATTACAGCGAGGATTTGAATATGGCAGTAGTATCCAATTCAGTATCCTTGAATTATACGTATTTTAGTCAGGCGTTCAAAGCCTATACAGGCCTTAGCTTTGTTCAATATGTAAAAAGGCTGCGCATTACAGAAGCCAAAAAGCTGCTGGAGTGTCAAGGGGGCAAGATTTATGAAATTGCGGCTAACGTGGGCTTTGACAATGCAAAGCACTTTAACAAAGTGTTTCGTGAGCTGGAGGGGATGACCCCGCAGCAGTTTCGAGTGCAGAATCAAAGGGGTAATTAGATATAAAGAGGCGGAAAACTTCACTGCCTTTTTAACCTTATCCTGATATAATAAACGTAAGCATAACCATCGCCTTCAATCAGAGAGTTTGTACACAATCACACGAATCGCCGAACGGAAGGGGAGAGCATATGGTTATTTATGAAACGGACCAAGCTTATATCATGACGACGCAGCATGACCATGCCCATATTTCAGGTGAGTTGGCTTCACAATGGGAAGAGAGTGCCTTCAAGAATAGACGTCATAAGCAGGATTTTGTATATGCAGCAAGGGAGCATGATCGGGGCTGGATACAGTTAGACGCTGCTCCTTTCTGGAATGATCATGTGTCTGCACCTTATACGTTTATTGATTTTCCGCTCAATCCTCGTTTTGTTTTCTATCGTCTTGGGATTGATGAAGTCGAACAAGGTAATACGTATGCGGCGTTGCTGTGTAGCTTGATGTACAAGGAGCTAGTCGGACGGACCGAGCATCAAAACGCTCAGGACAAGCAGATTACGCATGCTTATCAGGAAGCGGAGGCACAGCGTCGTCAGAGGCTCAAACAGGAGCTGGCATGTGGCGTAACCTTCGACCATCAAGTGCGGACGGATGTACGGAGAATGTTGTTTTGTGACGAATTGAGTCTGTTTTTGTGCAGCCGAGAGCCGGGCACGCCTACAGCAGATTATGAATGGTTTGCTGAAGGTTTAAGCTTCCCGGCTGTTCGACATGAAAGCGGGCGAGTTTGGGCCGAGTGGCTATCGGATCAGACTGTAGGTCTTTCCTTTTTTCCTTTCAGGGGCAAGGTAGGGATTACTCATACCTTTAAGAAGGTGGACAAGGAGAAAATTCATACCTTTGGTCTCCTAGAGGCTTACCGTTCTTCTGAATGGACGCATCGAACCTTTACCGTTGAACATATCATGGAAGTAGAAGAACATAAGGAGAATGCCTGACAGTCTACGGATACAGCCTCGAACAATATTTTGTTCGTAGACGCAGAGAAAAGTCAGAGCAAAGCCTCCCTGAACCATGCTTCAGAGAGGCTCGCTTTTTTCTAGCTTTAACATTTTACGATTTTGCAGATGTTTTCGCACGATTGACAATAGTCTGTACCTTATTCAATACCTTATCGCGTGCCCCTTTATTTTTCATCAGATACGTAACACCCATTCCTAATGCGGCTACCACCCATTTTTTATTCTTCATGAATAACGCCTCCTTATGATCATGTTGTCATACACAATTGCTTTAAAAGCATCCAAAATGTGAAAAGATGAACGGGATTTTACGATTTAGTGATTCCTTGCACTCGTTCCGCATAACTATGATTTTACCCTTCTCCATCAAATCTTACCCGTTCCTTCGCCAATGAAACGATTACGACTGTCTTTTCATGTTTAATGGATATTATTAAATATCCCGCCACAATTGCTTCAGACGCACATGACAGGGAGGTCTTTGTTATGAGAAAGAAGGAAGTGGTTGCCATGCTGCTCGCCGGCGGACAAGGCAAAAGACTCAAAGGACTTACCCGTACACTAGCCAAACCGGCAGTATTTTTTGGAGGAACTTACCGCATTATTGATTTCCCTCTCAGCAATTGCACTCATTCTGGTATAGACACCGTAGGCGTATTGACCCAATACGAGCCGTTGGTGCTTCATTCCTATATCGGCGTTGGGAGCGACTGGGATTTGGATCGCCTGGATGGAGGAGTTTTTGTTTTACCACCGCACGAGAAAGAAAATGGAAACAACTGGTACAGGGGCACGGCGGATGCAATTTATCGAAACCTGCATTTCTTGGATCAGTATGACCCGGAGCATGTACTCATTCTTTCAGGGGATCACATTTATAAAATGGACTACAGTCGAATGCTCCACTATCACAAGGAGAAGGAAGCAGACTGCACCATTTCTGTCATCAATGTCACGATTCAGGAAGCCAAACGATTTGGGATATTGAACGCCGATGATGATCTCAAAATATATGACTTTGAGGAGAAGCCTGATCAGCCGAAAAGCACATTGGCCTCCATGGGCATTTATTTGTTCAAATGGGAGGTGTTACGTCGCTATTTACTGGAAAGTGCAAGCGATTCTGAATCCTCACATGATTTTGGCAAGGATATCATTCCATTGCTGCTTCAGCATGGACGGTCGTTGTATGCGTACCCGTTTGCCGGGTACTGGAAGGATGTAGGTACCATTCAGAGCTTGTGGGAGTCCAACATGGATCTTCTGGTTCAGGATCCGCCTTTGGATCTGAACGATCCTTTCTGGCGCATCTATACCCGCAGTCCTAATCAACCGGCCCAGTATATAACCCAACGGGCAATCCTCAAAAACAGCATTGTAAATGAAGGCTGCATGGTGGATGGAGAAGTAAGGCATTCTGTACTATTTTATGGGGTCGAAGTAGGTGAAGGGAGCGTCATTACCGATTCTGTCATCATGCCAAACGTAAAAATTGGGCGCAATGTACGTATCCACCGGGCTATCGTGAATGAGAACATCGTTATTGAAGACAACGCGTTTATCGGACCTGAAGATAGTTCTGATGAGATTATTTTGTTCGATCAGGAAAGCCAGCTTCATGCACGAATTTAACCCGGATAAGGACGGTGTCTGCTATGAGCCGACTCATTGGAGTTATCAACCTGGATCACGAACTGGATCAGTTGAAGGAGTTGACCTATTTCCGGTGCGGGGCCGCAGTCCCCTTTGCCAGTCGATATCGGCTCATTGATTTTACCTTATCCAACATGATGCATGCAGGGGTGCATGATATTGCACTGTTTATCCGCCGCAAGTACCGTTCGCTGTTGGACCATCTGGGTGAAGGTCGGCCTTGGGATTTAGACCGCAGACGGGGCGGGTTGTTTATTTTGCCACCGGACTGGAATGATCCGACGGATGCATCACGTGGGGATTTGCAGCATGTGCACAACAATCTGGACTTTTTCCATCGCTCATCGGGGCAAACCATTGTTCACGCAGGAACTCAGCATGTCAATAAGGTTGATATCGAGGATGTATACCGTTATCATCGGGAGAAAAATGCAGATGTTACCCTCGTATATAAACCCATAGACCAGCTCGAATCTGAGCATGCTCCTTGTGCACGACTGGAGATTGATGAGAACGGACGAGTGACTGGTATTCATCAGGAGCAGGATCATCATAATATTTATCTGGAAATGTTCGTGATGGACAAAGGCTTGTATCTGGATCAGGTGAAGCATTGCATTGCCCATCAGGATAATCATTTCTTTCGCGATGCCATCCAGAAAAACCCAAGTGGACTGCGCATTTATGCGTATCGTTATGAAGGTTATCATGCGGTCATTAATTCTATCGAGAGCTACTATAAAAATAGCATGAAGCTGCTGGATCAGGAGCAGTATCATGCACTGTTTCAGAATCAGCCGGTGCATACCAAAATCAAGTATGAAGCCCCGACCCGTTATACGCACAGCGCCGAGGTGGATCATTCACTTGTTGCCAATGGCTGCACCATTGGGGGCAAGGTCGAGAACAGTATTCTTTTCCGTGGAGTACGGGTGGAGGAGGGTGCGCGGGTAAGCAACTCGATTATTATGCAAAAATGCGTCATCCGTAAAGGGGCAGTTGTGGAGAATGTGGTTTTAGATAAAGATGTACAGCTTTCACCAGATCGAACTCTGATTGGAGACATTAGAGTTCCCTATGTCATTGCCAAGAATAGCGTAATTTAAAGGATATACTTAGCCATTAAAACGGAAATAACAGGAGGTACAACTTTGTTCAGCAATAAAGAAGCATTTAAGCAGGCTTTTCGAGAGCAACTGGTCGGAAGGCTGGGCAAACCGATGCAGGAGGCTCAGTCGGAAGATGTATATAAGGTTTTGGGTGGCATGATTCGTGAACAAGTTGGAAAGAATTGGGCAGAAACGAACCAAGCCTACAAAGAAGGACAAGAGAAGCAGATTTATTATTTTTCACTGGAGTTTTTGATAGGTCGTCTATTGGGCAGTAATCTGTTGAATTTGGGCGTACTGGATATGGTTCGGCAGGCATTGGGTGAACTGGGCTGGGATCTGGAGGAAATTGAAGAACAGGAGGCGGACGCGGGGCTAGGCAATGGTGGCCTCGGCCGTCTGGCGGCTTGCTTCATGGACTCGCTGGCATCCCTTGGCTATGCAGGACATGGTTGCGGTATCCGATATAAATATGGTCTGTTTGAACAGCGTATTGTGGACGGCAATCAGGTTGAACTGCCGGATTACTGGCTACAGAAAGGGAATGTCTGGGAGGAACGCCGTCCTGACAAAAAGGTCGAGGTTCATTTTTGGGGAAGAGTGGAAACCCGTGAACAGGAGGGACGTCTTGTATTCGAGACACAGGATGCCGAAACGGTCTGGGCTGTCCCTTACGATATTCCGCTGGTGGGCTATGGTCATGCGCAGGTGAATACGCTGCGGATTTGGAGTGCGGAATCAGCGCTTGATCCCGTTCGAGGACCGATTCGAGGCGAGGGCGGTTATTACCGCTTTCTCGACTACAATCGATCGGTGGAATCCATCTCGGCATTTCTATATCCGGATGACTCCAATTATGAGGGGAAGCTGCTTCGCTTGAAGCAGCAGTATTTCCTGTGCTCGGCCGGATTGCAAAGTATTTTGCGTACGTTCGAGAAGCTTCGTTTACCTTATAGCCAGTTGCCCGATAAAATAGCACTGCACATTAACGATACACATCCGACGCTGGTTATACCGGAACTGATGCGTATTCTGATAGACGTGAAGGGCTTGGGCTGGGACGATGCATGGGATATTACGACGCGAACCGTTTCTTATACGAATCATACGATATTAAGTGAGGCGCTGGAACAATGGCCTGTCAATATGGTACGGGAGCTGCTACCTCGTATTTCCTTGATCATTGAAGAAATTAACAAACGTTATTGCGCTATGCTACTGGAGCGTTACCCAGGCCAGGACATCAAAATTGGTGAAATGGCGATTATTCATGGTGAACAAATCCGTATGGCTCACTTGGCAATCGTTGGCAGCTACAGCGTTAATGGGGTGGCTGCGCTGCATACGCAAATATTAAAGGAACGAGAGATGAAGTCGTTTCACGAGCTGTACCCTGACCGTTTTAATAATAAAACAAACGGGATTGCCCATCGCCGCTGGCTGATGCACGCCAACCCGGAGCTGGCAAGCTTGTACGATGAGACCATCGGCACACGTTGGAGGACCCGTCCAAGGGAGCTCATCGACCTGCTTCGTTACAGTGGGGACGAGTCGTTCAAAGAACGGATACAGGCGATTAAGCGAAATAATAAAGTCAGGCTCGCTGAGCATGTTTTTGCAAAACAGGGTGTGCGACTGGATACGTCCTCCATTTTTGACGTACAGGTCAAACGGTTGCATGGTTATAAGCGACAGCTGCTCAACATTTTGCATGTGATGCATCTCTACAGCCAGCTTAAAAGTAATCCTGGCCTGGATGTGACGCCACGCACGTTTATTTTTGGAGCCAAAGCCGCTCCCGGTTATTTTCTCGCCAAACAGACAATCAAGCTCATTAACAACGTGGCGGACACGATCAATCGGGATGTAGATGTCAAGGACAAGCTGAAAGTCGTTTTCCTTGAAAATTATTCTGTCTCGCTAGCGGAGCTGATTATTCCTGCGGCGGATGTCAGTGAGCAGATTTCCACGGCAGGCAAGGAAGCCTCTGGCACAGGGAATATGAAATTTATGATGAACGGTGCGCTCACAATAGGTACATTGGACGGAGCCAATGTTGAAATGCATGAAATGGTAGGGGATGCCAACATGTTCATTTTTGGATTGAAGGTGGATCAGATCGAGGCATATTACCGGGACGGCCAGTATTCGGCGCGCAAAACAGCCAATAGCGACGAAAGACTGCGTGAAGTGTTGGATCAACTCGTGAACGATGCTCCTTTTACGCGGCATGAACGGGAATTTGAGGCCATTTATCAATCCCTGATTGATCATAATGATGAATACTTTGTGCTCAAGGACTTCGCAGCCTATGTGGATACACAGGTTCATATTGAACAAGTGTATCGGAATCCCTCGGAGTGGACTCGGCGTGCTATTGTCAATATGGCGAACTCTGGTAAATTTTCTAGTGATTGTACGATTCAGCAATACGCGGCTGAGATTTGGGACATTGTGCCTCTCCAAAACGATGTCAACAAGCGAATTCTGTCCTAAAACGGCGAAACAGGCGGAATAACATTGCTTTTCGAACGCTGAGGGTTATAATGACAGTATAGACATAAGTAAGGATGGGAACTGTATATACTCATTCCTGAACTTGAATTGTACTGTTGAAGGAGTCCTCCTATTGATAAAGCTCAATCCGAAAAGGCTCAAACCTCATAAATCGAAGAAGAAATATAATATGTTTCAAAATATATGGCGTGCGATTCGGCTGAATTTCATCAAGCTATTGCGCGCCCCTGGTGGAGTTAAAAAGATCTCTTTGGGCTTCGCCATTGGCTTTGCGCTGGAGATGATTGTGATTTCCACGGCTTCTCTGGTATACCTTGTTTTTTATCCGATTGTTCGTCTGTCCGGCGGCTCGTTGCCTGCGGCCATTGTGGGTAACGTTGTAGGTAAGCTAACCTTTTTGCCAATTGTACTGATGCCATTCGCCAAGCAAGTGGGGGCTTGGATTTATCCATCCCATTATCCGGTACATGTCAGGGGCGGACGACTTCACGAGCATTCTTTTATGGAGCTGTTTCACGGCAACTGGTCTGTATTCAAAGACTTGCTGCACGGAGGCTTGCACATCCTGATCGGCATGTCGATTTTCGGTGTGGTGCTGGGTATTATCTCGTATTTTGTCATTCAGGTTCTGTATAATCGTTCGCTGCACAAACGGTTGGAAAAGCGGAAGTTGCGTCATGGTGCAGCATTTTCGGCGGCCAGACTGCTGAAGAATGGATAACGATGCATAAGAAAGAAGCTCTTCGAGCCTATTTATTAGGTCCGAAGGGCTTCTTTGAGTTGGGGCAAGCAACTTTTATTTTTGTATTACGTCTAAGGAATATATGTATCCATTCTTTTAAGTCTCTTTTGAGGCATCAGGAGGAATTGCCCCATGAAAAAATGGAATTCTATCACTGCAACAGTTGCGGCAATATCCATGCTTTTGGGAACGGCTCCAGTTGCATGGGCACAGCAGCCCTCCACTGCTATAGCTCAAAACGCACAAACTTCTGTTAACTTGGACCCAACCGCCACTAGGCGTTTAACAGATGTGCTGAACACATTAGCGGGGAAACAAACGATAGAGTTTACAAGCGCTGATACTGCTTTTGACTCATGGACGGTAAACGGTACTTTGAGCGGGACAGCTAATGCTGATTTCATCCAAAATTACGATTCCAAAAAGGGAATCGTGCAATCCACCAGCATTATTTATGATGCGGCTGATCTCAACAAAGTTATGGACAATAATCTACGCAGTAGGGTTGCATCGTTCCTGAAAACATTTGATTCTGATGGAGTGTTTAAAATGGATGCTGTCTGGCGTGCATATTCCCCGAATGACGAAGGAGAACTCAAAAATTATTGGGTGCTATGGGGGCATGACCAGAGTCTCTACATTGACCTTGGTCAAGGAAATAAAATAACGGCCAGCATAATGTATTCGCTCAAGGACGTTAAAGCTTCACTGACCAACAAAGCGAATCGTTCGCTCAAAACACTTGGTATTCCTTCGAGCAATCCGTTTGAATATGTGTTTCGTCAGCATGAAGGCAATGATACCGTTTGGAATTTCCGGGACGATAATGATTTAAACAACGTGCTGATTGGCATGAAAACCGGTAAAGTGTGGGCCGTAAAAAACGAGCTTGGCATGGATTGGACGGGGGAAAAGGATTTTGTCAAAGCATTCGCTAAGCCAAAGCTCAGCCAAACTCAGCCAAACTCAGGCTCTTTCAGCCGCGAAGTCGAAAGTGCAATCTCTTTTTGGAATTAACCTAAAAGGATATACCGTAAAAATTAAGGATAACGAGTATACGTTCTCCCAAAAAGGCGCAGTTACTGTGGTGGGAAAAATCAATAAAAAAGGAGCATTTTATTCCCTAGAGGCTATGCCCGCGAATGGAGTTCGAAATTAAGCAGAATGATTTTATTGAAAAGCGTATGATCTCTATAAGAGGCATACGCTTTTGACATATTTTGTAACAGGATTGGCTTCATTCGCTCGAATCGTTTACAATACGTGTGCATACAACAATGGACGACAGGTTAATGTACATACAAGGAGTGATGAAGTTGCGGAAGATATGGCAAATCTACTTAACAGACTGGAGAAATGTATTCAAAGTATCAACCGGGACTTTATTAGTCATTGGCATTATTCTTTTGCCTTCTGTCTATGCATGGGTGAATTTGAAAGCGATGTGGGATCCGTATGCGAATACATCTGGGATTAAAATTGCAGTAACCAGCCAAGATCAGGGTGCAGAAGTGAATGGTAAAAAGATTAATATCGGCGATGAGGTTTTGCATAACCTTCAAAATAACAAGAAGCTGGGTTGGACTTTTGTCAATGAAGCGGAAGCACGAAAAGGTGTGTTGAATGGTGATTATTATGCCAGCCTGCTGATCCCGAAAGATTTTTCAGAGAAAATTACGAGTGTGCTGACGGAAAATCCGCAAAAGCCGGAAATTGATTACGCCGTAAATGAAAAAATTAATGCAGTAGCTCCGAAAATTACATCTTCGGGGGCAACCTCTCTAACGAACCAGATTAGCCAAAACTTTATTGAAACTGCCAGCCAGGCGGTATTGACGAAGTTGAAGGAAGCCGGAGTCAAGCTGGAGGAGGAGCTCCCGACGATTCGTAACATTGAGAACCGGGTGTTGGAACTTAATAATCGATTACCAGATATCGATAGGTTGGGCAAACAGGCATTGGAGCTGGAGCAAAATCTGCCCAAAATTAAGGCACAGGGACAAAAGATCATTGCATTGAAGGAGAAAATTCCTGAAATTAACCGTGCCGGTGACCTGGTGCTCAAAATTGACAAAAACATGCCTGAGCTGGACAAGGTAGCCGCTGTTATTTTGGATATCCAAAAAAGACTACCTGATATTCAAAAGGCCGGTGATCGAATTGTTGAACTAGATCAAAATTTCAGCAAGGTAGAAAGCGCACTGGCCACCGCCCTAGAGGACACGCAAACGGCTCTTAAAGTCATTAATGCTGCCCAGAAAGCACTGCCGGAAGTACAGAAAATAGCGGACACAGGCAAGGATTTTACAACCGGTTTACTCGAATTTCTGGACAAAAACGAGGGTGCGCTTGATTCGATTGGTACAGTAGTTAAAGAAGACTTACAACTGGTACAACAAATCGCGAATGAAGTTTCTCAGATTACAGACATTGTTCGTGGTGTGGATTTTGATCCTAAAGCAGCACAAGCTGCGGTGAATCGTGTCAGCGGTAGGCTGACAACTGCCGTGGGAGTGTTGGATCATATTTCTCAATTGTTGAACCGTGTGAACGGATACTTGCCAAGTCAACCTCTGGATTCACTTATTTCCCGTGTGAGCGGGGTAGAGGATCGTTTCCGTCGTCTGAATAGCACAGTAACTAGCATCGGGGATGCCATTCAGCGCGGCGAAAAGCCTGCGCAAAATCTGCTGGATGACACTGATCGCCTTGCAGGAGAAATCAGTAGCGGAATTGACAGCATTTTGGGCAATTATGATACGGAGTATGCACCCGCCATCCAAAAGGCGCTGGATCAGATCAAATCCGTTGCCCGCAATTCTGCCAATGTGCTGACTACAGCTCAAGAGCAGCTACCGAATATTGAAAAGCTATTAAATGACGCACAGGCTGCAGCAGAATTCGGTCAGCAAGAGCTAACACGTCTCCAGCAGGATCTGCCACAATACCGTCAAAAACTGCATGAAGCGGCGACGACGATTCAGGGGCGCATGGGCGAGTTTACGAATGCTGTGAACAAAGCGGCAGACTTTGTAAATAACGATTTGCCAGCGGTTAAAAGTAAAATTCATCAGGCCGCAGATTTTGTGCGTAATGATTTGCCTAAAGCGGAACAGCAGTTTGTCAAAATGGCTGACTTAATAGAAAATAAATTTCCTGATGCAGAAAAAGCGGTACACCAAGTAGCCAATTTTGTAAGGACCGATCTTCCAGCTGCCGAGGATTCCATACGTCAGGCTGCAGACACAATTCGCAAGCTTAAGGGCGAAAATGCACTCGGACGCGCTATTGCATTGCTCAAGGGGGATGTGAAAAAGGAAAGTGATTTTCTCGGCAGTCCGGTATCGTTGAAGCAGGAGCGGATATACCCAATTCCCAACTATGGTTCTGCGATGTCACCTTTTTACACTACATTGTCGATTTGGGTAGGTGCGATGCTACTGGTCTCGATGTTTAGGGTAGATGTGGATGACCCGGAAGGACAATTTAAAAGCTACCAAGTGTATTTCGGACGGCTTATGACATTCTCCACGATTGGCATTTTTCAAGCGCTGAGCGTATCTCTCGGTGACTTGTTCCTGCTCGGGGCGTATGTGGATGCCAAAGTAGCTTTTGTACTATCGTCTATGCTGATCAGTCTGGTGTTTACGGCGATGACCTATACACTAGTTTCTGTGTTCGGCAATATCGGCAAGGGACTGGCAGTCATCCTGCTGGTGCTTCAATTCTCCAGTTCAGGAGGGACATTCCCGATTGCGACGAGTACACCGTTTTTTCAGGCGCTGAATCCGTTCGTACCATTCACCTATGCGGTTAGTCTGTTACGAGAGACAGTAGGAGGGATGTTGCCTTCAACGGTGATACGAGATGTGGTGATGCTGTTTGTATTTATCGGTGTTTGCTTCCTGTTTGGATTGGTGTTTAAGAAGCCGCTCAGCAAGCATACGAAAAAAATGGCCGAGCGAGCAAAAGAAACGAAATTGATTCCTTGATTGTAAAAAAAGAATGAGTTACGGTGGCTGAAGTGAGCCGCTCCGCGAAGGATTTGATCTTACGATCGCTGTTGCCACGGGATTCTTTGGATTGGATTAGGACATGACAAGGTAAGAATCCCATGGCAAAGGCGAACGCTTCGCTTCTCCAGATTCAAATTCTCCGCTCCGCTGCAACCGCCGTAAAGTCACTATTTTTTCATATGGAGTAGGTAGTATGGTAGGAGATGCCTCGTGCTTGCTGCTTCGGCGGTGCGTGGGGCTTTTTTGCATGCGCTATCCAACCTTAAATTGCATTTGGGGTTGTTTCAATGTGGTTTTTTCTGGTGAATAAACGGAGTATGGTCTTTTTTGGCATGTAATTTCGCGGAATTTTTAAAATCCTTAGGCAAAGGCGGGAAGCAGTATGGAGTATTCATACTTAGGAAAGTCAGGCTTGAAGGTTAGTCGGTTATGTCTGGGGACGATGAATTTCGGACCGGAAACCGAAGAAAAGGATGCGTTTAAAATTATGGATGCCGCACTGGATGCGGGCATTAACTTTTTTGATACGGCTAATGTATATGGCCATGATCGTAAAGGTTGGACAGAGGAAATTATCGGACGTTGGTTCCAGCAGGGCGGCGGAAGACGCGAGAAGGTCGTGTTGGCAACGAAGGTATACGGAGACATGAAAAATGAACATGACGGACCCAATGCAGGATCAGGCTTGTCTGCTTACAAAATTCGCCGTCATTTGGATGCGTCGCTGAAACGTCTTCAAACCGACCATGTAGAGCTATATCAAATGCATCACATTGACCGAAATGTGTCATGGGATGAACTGTGGGGCGTATTTGAGTCCGTGGTGGATCGGGGACAAGTTGATTATATCGGTTCCAGTAATTTTGCAGGCTGGCATATTGCGGTGGCGCAGGCAGAAGCGAAGGCACGGCGTTTTCTGGGGCTTGTATCCGAGCAGCATTTGTACAACCTGAACGAACGTTCCGCCGAGCTTGAAGTATTACCAGCAGCTCAAGAGCTGGGTCTGGGTGTGATCCCATGGAGCCCGCTGGCGGGCGGACTGTTGGGACGGAATGCGTTAGCAGGTACTGGTTCTCGCAGCGCACGCGCCAAAGAAAAGGTGGAGCAGAATCGTGCGAAGCTGGAGCAATTTGCAGCATTGTCCCGCGAGCTGGGTGAAAAGGAAGACGTGATTGCACTGGCTTGGGTACTGTCCCATCCGGCCGTAACGGCTCCAATTATCGGACCACGGACCTTAGAACAGTTAGAGGATGCTCTACGGGTACCTGAGGTCAAATTGGGCGAAGATGTGCTTGCCAAGCTGAATGAGATTTTCCCCGGTCCGGGAAAACCTGCGCCAGAAGCCTACGCTTGGTAATAATACTTCGTACTCGTAATAAAACATCATTCTTTGTGAGAAATAATCGGCAAAAAGCAGCAGATCAGGAGCTTCCTCTTTGATCTGCTGCTTTTTTTCTGGTGCCTGATCCACACTTGAACGACCGTGACAAGAATAAATATGCGCTAAATGGGATCTATCTTTTTAGATATGATTTGCTGATTGGTTTTCTTATGATGTGTTGCATAACTGTGCAGAATCATGCCGAGGATGACGATGAACATACCCATCCATGATAAAAGAGACGGCATGGGGATAGACAAAAAGATTAATTCTCCCATAAATGCAAAAAGAACTTCCAGAGATTGTGTTGCTTCTACGGTCGCCAGCTTTTGCATATTTCCACGAACCTGATCTGTAGCTTTAAAAAATAAAACCGTAGCGATCACCCCTGAAAACACAGCCACCAAAGCAGACTGTATCGTCTGATCCTTACTTGGCATTCCCGCGCTGAAAACTCCATATAACGAAAGCAATAACCAGAAGGGTAAGCTGGCTAATGTCATCCCGAGCACACGCTGATAGGCATCCAATCGTCCTGCACAGACTTCCATCATTTTACGATTACCTAATGGATAGGCGATTGAGGCGAGTATGACAGGTAGAATACCGAATAAAAAATCTTGGGTAGAAATGGATTGTGACTGTTCGACTTGCATAACAATAATGCCGATTAAAATAACGAGAGACATCAACAGTCCCTGGAGGGGGATTTTTCCTCGTATTTTGACAGGGCCGTTCTCCGTCTGGACAACCTCAGCAAATAAAGGGACAAGCAAAGAACCAGAAATGATGGTAATTTGCCAGGTTCCCGCGATCAACCACCCTGGTGAATAAGCCGATGCGAAGCATAACGGAGCATAAAATAAGCCAAATCCGATGAAGCTCCACCACAACCACGTTCCTGGTTGTTCCTTCATGACTTTCCAAAGAGGCTTAAGCTTTTGTTGGGTCATCACAATGACGACTAGAATAGGAACCATAAACAGATATCGCAATGAAGCACTCCAGATCCAGCTCCCGCCGGACAGCTCCATAGACCGGTTCAGAACAAATGTAAAAGCAAAAAAGAAAGCCGCCAACACACCTAACCAGATTGAGCGCATAGCATTCACCTAATTCTTTAAGTATCGTTATTTCTCATATTAATAACTTTAGATCATTCAATTCAAGAGTTTCTTACAGTTGACAAGGTAAGAGGGATGCTGTATATTACTGAAAGTTAATGTTAATAGTAATTATTACGATTTAAAAAAGAATGAAAATGAAAAGCCAATATTCAAGGGAGCGTAACAGCGATGAATAAGAAAGCAATATCGGTAACAGTGTTGAGCGGATATTTGGGTGCAGGAAAAACAACGATTTTGAATCATGTATTAAACAATCGGGACGGAATGAAAGTGGCAGTCATCGTCAATGACATGAGTGAAGTGAATATAGATGCTGAGCTGGTTAAAAAAGAGGGCGGCTTGTCCAGAACAGAAGAAAAACTGGTCGAGTTGTCAAATGGTTGTATTTGCTGCACATTGCGTGAAGATTTATTGCTGGAGGTCAAGAAGCTGACGGAACAAGGCGATTTTGATTATATTTTAATCGAATCTACAGGCATCAGTGAACCCGTGCCAATCGCTCAAACTTTTACATACGTTGATGAAGGAACGGGCATTGATTTGGCTTCGCTGGCAAAACTGGATTGCATGGTGACCGTAGTTGATGCGAATCGTTTCTGGCATGATTTTGAATCGGGAGAAACGCTACTGGATCGCAGTCAGGCTACTGGTGAAGACGACACGCGCGATATCTCGGACTTGCTGATTGACCAGATTGAAACCTGTGATGTATTGATTCTGAATAAGTGCGATCTGGTTCAGCCTGCGGAGCTGGACAAGCTGGAGGGTGTGCTGCGGAGATTACAGCCTGAAGCCCGAATCATTCGTACTTCCAAGGGAAAGGTCGCTCCTTCGGACATTTTGAATACAGGGCTATTCAATTTTGACAAGGCTAGTCAATCCGCTGGATGGATTCGTGAGCTGGAGCTTGAAAGCCATACACCAGAAACGGACGAATATGGGATCAATTCCTTTGTATATCGCCGTAGAAGACCATTTCATCCTGCGAGATTGGCTGAATTTATGAACTACTGGCCGGAGGAGGTCGTTCGCGCCAAAGGTTTGGCCTGGATTGCAACCCCGCAGGATTGGGCAGCGAGTATTAGCCAAGCTGGACCATCTATTCAATTTGGCCCTGCGGGAAGCTGGCTTGCTGCGTTATCTGAAGAAGAACGGCAGGAGATCGTCGCAGCCGACCCTGAGGCTCTGGACCATTGGGATGAACAATGGGGCGACCGTATGAACGAAATCGTCATGATAGGTATCGAAATGAATCGATCGGACTTGGAAGAAGAGCTAGATGAATGTCTACTGAACGATAACGAAATGGATATGGACTGGTCCAGTTTTGAGAATCCGCTTCCTTGGCCGACATGCTGAAGCTAGTTGATCCATTCAGTAATAAAGTCCATACATTTTTTAGCTGCTGGAGAAACATTTTTTAAGGAAGCGGTAGCGATACCGATAGTACGGGAATGCCTTTCGTCCAAAGGTCGAATAGAGATGTCGTAAGGAATGTGAGACAGGATCATTTCAGGAAGAATACTCACGCCTAGGCCATTCTGCACCATAGCCATAATCGCATGGTCATCTTCTAATTCATATTTGATTTTAGGTGACATATTATGCTGTGAAAAAATATTTCTTACATCGGTGTCACAGCCTGCAACAGGCATAATGAAAGGCTCATCTCTGAGCTGTTCTACTCGAATTGAGGCTTGCTTTCCAAGAATATGATCGGAAGGAAGTAGACAAAGCATGCTTTCTTCTTTTAATGGCAACGCCTCTAATGTGTCTAACGTGGGTAGGTTCACAAAGCCGAAATCAGCTTCCCCACTGACTATCCAGCTCTCAATTTCATGGTAGTTCCCATCGAGCAGTTTTACTTCAATAAGAGGAAACTGCTCATTGAATTTTTTTAGAATACGGGGCAGCCAATGAATAGAGACGCTTGAAAATGTGCCGATCTTTACGGTTCCGATTTCCAATCCTTTAATTAAAGCTACCTCTTGGTAGAGCTTTTCGTCCATTTGTACAATCTCTCTAAATCGCTTCATTAATCTTTCCCCGTTATTGGTCAATCTGATGCCTGAACGACCTCGGATCAGAAGAGTCAGCCCTAGTTCATGTTCCAATCCAGAGATCGCATGGCTGATTGCTGATTGTGTAAGATTTAAAACTTCCCCGGCCTTTGTGAAACTTCCCATTTCAACTACGCAAAGAAAAATCTTATATTTAAACAAATTCGTGTTCACTCCTATTTTTATGAAATATATTCATGCATCATATCAGATATATTCATTTTTTTTATTTAATATTTATGATTATAATCAAATTAAAGAAAGGTTATTTAATTTTGTTTTAGGAGGGTCATATGAATTCAATTGCTAAAACTCCTCGTCCGCCCTATTATGCGGCTATCTTTACTTCTGAACGTACGGAAGGAGATGGTGGGTACGGAGTGATGGGAGACAAAATGGTAGAACTGGCTGCCCAACAGCCTGGTTTTCTAGGTGTGGAAAGTGTTCGTGACCACAATGGAGTAGGCATTACAGTTTCCTATTGGGAGTCTCTGGACGCTATAAAAAATTGGAAACATAACGAGCTGCACAAGGTAGCGCAGGAAAAAGGGAAATCCGAGTGGTATAAAACATTTGGGTTAAGAGTGAGCAAGGTAGAACGAGATTATTTTTTTACAGTGTAAATAGGTTCAATATCAAAGTTAGTGCTTAGCATGAAGCCAAATCTGGAAATAAAGGTTTAATTCCATTATTCCATTAAAAGGATATCCATGAGTTGAAGCCAAAGAGGTCCCATATGGGACTTCTTTGGCTTCTCTGTCAGAAAGGCATCGTCGACCATTTTGGGAAACGTAAACGGTTCTATTCATATTCAGTTCATAAACGTGGGTTATCCTCTCTATAGAAACCGTACAGGGAGGATATGAATGTGGATTATACAGACAGAAAAGAGACCTTGGCCATTGAAGCAAGGGGACTCGTAAAAGCTTTTGGTGACAAGCAGGCGGTTGACGGTGTCGACCTGAACGTGCGTGCTGGCACGATCTACGGAGTGCTTGGTCCTAATGGAGCAGGCAAAACGACTACCATCCGAATGCTGTCAACGTTATTGCGGCCCGATGGGGGATCAGCCCGTATCTTCGGGCACGATGCAGTAAAGGAGCCGCAGGTTGTGCGTCAGTTGATCGGGGTGACAGGTCAGTACGCATCGGTCGATGAGTCGCTTAGCGCTACCGAGAACCTGATCATCTTCTCCAGACTGCTTGGACTGGGACGTGCCGAGGCGCGTCATAAGGCAGCGGAGCTGCTGGAGGAATTTGGCTTGGCCGAAGCGGCCAAACGACCGCTAAAGCATTTCTCCGGAGGTATGCGCCGTCGGCTGGATTTGGCCGCAAGTCTCATTGCCAAGCCGCCGCTGATTTTCCTGGATGAGCCGACTACCGGACTAGACCCGCGCACGCGTGTCCAGATGTGGGACACGATCCGGAGTTTGGTCAAGACCGGTTCCACCGTACTGCTCACAACCCAGTACCTCGACGAGGCGGATCAACTTGCTGATCGAATCGCGGTGATCGATCATGGCCGGGTAGTCGCTGAGGGTACGGTGGATGAACTGAAAGCGGCAGTGGGGGCGTCGACTCTGCAACTCAAAGTGCAAAATCAACAGGACATCGAGAGAGCTGTTCAGATCGTTGAACAGGTGCTTTCAGTTAAGTCCAGCGTGTCAGTGGAAGCTGGAAAGATTATCTCTCCGATGGCCAACGCAGATCGGGTAACGGACCTGCTGATCGCCCTCCGTACCGGAGAGATTCGTCTAGCAGAGATGAGTGTGCAGAAGCCGACCCTCGACGAGGTGTTTTTGTCCATCACTGGTCATGGGGCACAAGTAAACAGACAGCAGACGTCCCAAGGAGCGCATGCTGTGGAGGGGGCGAGAGCATGAAGAGTACTACTGTTATGACAGGTTCTGATCGCACATTGAAGAAGTCTGTGAGTTTCAGGCAGGCGTTTTTCAATTCCATGACGATGGCCTACCGGGGCATTCTGAAGATCCGGCATACTCCCGAGCAATTGTTTGATGTCACGCTCCAGCCAATCATTTTCACCCTTATGTTTACCTATATCTTTGGTGGCGCCATCTCAGGAGACGTGCAGCATTATTTGCCGGTTATTATTCCAGGCATCCTCGTGCAGACGGTGATCTCGACCTCCGTCGTTACCGGCGTCCAACTACGTGAGGATATGGACAAAGGAGTGTTCGACAGGTTCAAGTCACTCCCAATCGCACGCATTGCGCCTTTGGCTGGAGCTCTGCTGGCTGACAGTATCCGGTATACTATTGCGACTGTACTTACCTTCGCCATGGGGTATATTTTGGGGTATCGGCCAGAGGGAGGACTGCTGAGTGTCGCTATCGCCGCGCTTTTGGTCATCGTGTGTTCCTGGGCAGTCAGCTGGATTTTCGCCTTCTTTGGCGTGATTGCCCGCACTGCTTCCAGTGTACAGGGCATCTCCATGATTGTTCTGTTTCCGCTCACTTTTGTTTCCAATGCATTTGTGCCTGTGGACACCATGCCTGGTTGGCTACAGTGGTTTGTAAACGTCAACCCGATTTCACATCTTGTGAACGCAGTCAGGGAGCTTGCGAATACGGGAACGATTGGCGAGGAACTGGCGATCTCACTGCTTGGCGCTACAGTCATTGTGGCGATCTTCGCGCCGCTTACGGTGCGTGCTTATATGCGTAAAGCATAAGATGGCGGTCTTCTTGACGAGGACGAGAGATTTAAGGCAGAGTTAGTTAGGGGGGATTGAAATGACGTGTGTATTAGTCGTTGATGATGATCCGCATATTCGTGAACTGGTCGGACACTTTTTGAGAATGGAAGGTCTGGAGGTAGTCGAGGCGGTGGATGGTTTGGACGCGATGCGCATTTTTGATCAAAACAAGGTCGATTTGCTTGTTCTTGATATCATGATGCCGGGAATGGATGGTTGGGAGCTGTGCCGTAAGCTGCGAGAGCAGACCGACCTGCCGCTGCTTATGCTTACAGCCAAAGGCGAGACGTCACAGATCGTGAAAGGCTTCGCGCTCGGAACGGACGACTATCTTGTCAAACCATTCGACCCCATGGTGCTTGTCGCACGCGTGAAGGCTTTATTAAAACGTTATCGTATCATGGCTTCAAAATCAGTGACTGTCGGAGATCTTGTCCTGCGCAGCGATACATTTGAGTGTCGGGCTGGAGAGAAGGAGATTACCCTGCCGCTCAAGGAGTTTGAGTTGCTCTTCAAGCTGGCCAGCTATCCTGGCAAAACCTTTACCCGCGACCAGTTGATCGAACAGATCTGGGGTTATGATTATGAGGGAGACGAAAGAACAGTTGATGTCCATATCAAGCGCCTTCGGGAACGGTTTCCGGAGGCAAGCCACTCTTTCCGGATCAGTACGATCCGGGGATTGGGTTATCGACTGGAGGTAAGGCAATGAAGCGGGAACCGGGATTCCTCCATATCCTTGCGAGACTCATGCTGGTGTTATTGGTGCTGTATCTTAGCTGGACTGCCGCGTACTTTATTACGGCGGCGATCTATTCGCGCATGTCATGGGCTTTTCATGATTTGTTCGTCTTTCTTATTAATGCGACGCTTGGCTTTTTCTTCTTCGGTATTATCAGTATGACGGTAAGACGCTTCATCCAGCCTAGAGAGCAGCACGCTTTTACCGAAATGATCGATGCTTTAAAACGTATTTCGCAAGGAGACTTTCACATTAATCTGGATTGGGACCTCGGCGGGCGGAACGGAAAACATCGGAGGCCGCATCCTTATGTACAGTTGGTGGACAGTATCAATGATATGGCTGCAAATCTGAAGGCTATGGAAAAACTGCGGGAGGAGTTTATTTCGAACGTATCCCATGAAATCGGCTCACCACTGACCTCGATAATCGGATTCGCCAAGGCGCTTAAGGATGAGAATCTGGATCGTGAGCAGCGAGACCGGTATTTGTCGATCATCGAGACGGAGTGTATTCGTCTATCCAAGCTAAGCGATAATCTCATGAAGCTGGCGATTCTGGATTCGGAGCGGCATCCGTTTCGTCCGTCCCTTTATCGGCTGGACAAGCAGCTGATTTCGCTTATTCTCGCCTGCGAACCGCAATGGGAGGCTAAAAAAATCGAGATGACTGTTGAGGTGGATATAGTTGAGGTCAACGCGGACGAGGATCTGATGGGCCAGGTTTGGGTGAATCTTCTTCACAATGCCATTAAATTCACACCACAGGGTGGAAGCATATCTGTTTCTCTTTCAAGTAATGGTGATCAGGCGGTTATCTGCATTGCGGATACGGGACAGGGCATCAACGAACAGGATCAGCAACGCATTTTTGAACGTTTTTATAAAGCAGACCAGTCACGGGCCCGAACTGCAGGAGGCAGTGGTTTGGGACTTTCCATTGCTTATAAAATAACAGAGATGCATACCGGCTCTATCTCTGTATCCAGCAAGGTGGGAGAAGGAACGGTATTTACAGTTATGCTGCCGCTGCGCCAGAAAGTAATGAAAGGCAGCAGCAACTGTGAAATGTACAACGGCACAGTAATTTAAAAAGGAGCATCTTCAAAGCCACAAACGACTGAAGGACGCTCCTTTTTAGTTCCCATACTTATACTCTTATGGCATATGCGTATGTGCTCAGGACTTAGATGTATTTACCGGCTGCATCTCCTGTATAGCTTCTTTCAAGCTTTGTGAGCATTGCTCATATAGCTGTTTTCTTTGTTGCTCACTGGAACCAGATGCGAGTTTTTGCAACTCCGTTGTGCATTGTTCCAGCAAAGTCAGCACGGCTTGATTCGAATCCTGCACCTTGTTTAGCTGTACATTGTCACTATATTGGTCAATGTACAGTTCTCCTTGCGGGTCCACCTGCGCGAAAAACACATCTTTGACCGTTAGACTCTTTTCCTTTAGCTTGGCATCCAGCCATTGTTGAGTGATCCCCATATATGCCATTTGTTGCTCCATAAGTTGTCCATCCATAATGACTGCTGTTGGTTCCTTCTCCGGTAATTGCTGCATATTCAGATCTTTAAGTGTCACAGGCTGCTTGTCTTTGGTTAACAGCACATTGACTTCGCCACTGGTTTCCATAAGAGCAAATTCCACGTCAGATACTTTGAATACATTTTTGCTTCGAAGCTGCTCCATGAGTTCATCCAGGGTGAGCCGTTCTTTTCTCAGATTATCCTCTAAAATTTTGCCGTCTTTGATCAGGATTGTTGTCCTTCCATCTGTTATATCTCTGATTTTCTTGCTTTTAATTTGCAAATATTCAATGCCAAGTGTTGTCAGTACCCATACTGACAAGGCTATGAGGCCTAGATACCAGGTGGATTCACGCTCCATAGGAATGGTAGCAGCCAGGTTACCTATCGTGATTCCTGTTATATATTCGAACAAGGAAAGCTGGGATACCTGACGTTTTCCAAGAATTTTGGTGATTAAAAATAATATAGCGACAGCCATTAATGTGCGTATAGCAACCTCGGCCCAATCCTGCATTTGCTCAACCTCATTTCATTTCGCCACAAGGACGCTACTATTCCAAGGATATCCGCGTCAAGGCACATTTAAACTCCAATTCCCCTAAATTTAAATAACCAAGCTGCCAATAAGCGATGAAATACAATATATAATTAAAATTTTCTATCGATGAATTATCATTGTCTATTGCACAAGCGATTGACGGAAAGGAGGGGGGAGGATACATTATAGATATAATTCTTATTTAATTCATCGGGATTATAAACATTAAGCTCACGGAGGTATGTATATGTCGTCCAAACCTAAAGTTGTATTGTGGAGTAAAACCGGCTGTCATTTTTGTGGAGAGATCAAATCGTACCTGGAATCCCAAAATCAGCCGTATGAAAATATCCAAGTGGACGGAAATGATGCGCTGCGTGACGTGCTGGAGACCAAATATGGTATTCGTTATGTCCCTGTCGTCGAGGTAGGCGGGGATAATAAATATGAAGCACTGCTCAACCCGGATCTGGAAGAGTTGGGTAAAGTGCTGGAAAGTTACAATCAAGTAGTATAGGCCAATAGGAAAAGGATCAGTTACTCCGCTGCCTATACAAAATAAGTAGCGGAGACTGCCCTACAAACCATTAGCAGCCTAGCTGCCCTAAAAAAATGATAGCCGTAGGATAACAATTATGTTCAAGAGAGGTGGAAGAGTTATGGCTAAGAATAGACAAATTAAATTTGGTGCGATTATTCACGGTGTTGGGGGAAGCATGACGACTTGGCGTCACCCTGAAGTACCTGCGGATGCGAGTGTTAACTTTGAATTTTATAAAACGCAGGCGCAAAAGGCAGAGGAAGGAAAGTTTGACCTCGTATTTATCGCAGATGGCCTGTTCATTAACGAAAAATCTATTCCCCACTTTCTGAACCGTTTTGAACCAATTACGATTCTGTCCGCTTTGGCTGGGGTGACGAAGCATATCGGACTGGTCGGCACACTGTCGACTTCCTATAGCGAACCGTTCACGGTAGCACGCCAGTTTTCTTCCATTGATCATATTAGCGGAGGTCGTGCAGGCTGGAATGTGGTAACTTCTCCGCTGGAAGGCTCTGCCCTTAACTTTAGCAAAGGCGAGCACCCGTCGCATCCGCAGCGCTATAAAATTGCAGAGGAATATTTACAGGTTACCAAAGGACTGTGGGACTCGTGGGAAGAGGATGCGTTCGTTCGTGATAAGGAAGCCGGCGTATTCTTTGATCCTGAAAAGCTGCATACATTGAACCATAAAGGTGAGTTTTTCTCTGTGCAGGGTCCACTGAACATTGGACGATCCAAGCAGGGACAGCCGGTTATTTTTCAGGCAGGTTCCTCGGAGGATGGCAAAAACCTGGCCGCCAAGGAAGCGGATGCTGTATTTACAGGACATGAAACGTTAGAGGAAGCGCAGCAGTTTTATCGTGATGTGAAAGAACGTGCGGTACGCTATGGTAGATCCGAAGAGGATATTGTCATTTTGCCGGGCATATCGCCGATTATTGGCAGCACGACGGAGGAAGCGGAACGTAAGTATGAAGAGATCACTAATCTGGTGACGATTGAGGCTGCGTTAAAATATTTGGGACGTTTCTTCGATCATCATGATTTCTCACAATATCCGCTGGATGAGCCATTCCCTGAGCTTGATGGTATTGGCAGCAATGCGTTCCGCAGCGGTACAGATAAAATCAAACGAGTAGCCAAGGAACAAAACTTGACCTTACGCGAGGTTGCGTTGCGTTCAGCTACGCCGAGAACCTCTTTTATCGGAACCGCTGAGCAGGTGGCGGATCGAGTGCAGGAGTGGTTTGAAAGAAAAGGAGCAGACGGATTCATCATTGGTTCTGATGTACCCTCGGGTCTGCATGACTTCGTAAATCTGGTTGTGCCTATTTTGCAGGAACGCGGTATTTACCGTCAGGATTATGAATTTAGCACACTGCGTGAAAACCTGGGCGTGCCTATTCCTGAGAACCGCTATACAGCAGCCAAATCCAAAGTGAAGGTTGACGCATAACAGAAGGAGGAAAAAATATGTCCAAGGTTGTCATCCTATCAGGCAGTCCGTCTACACAATCCCGTTTATACGGCTTGATTAACTATACAACGGAGCAGTTGCAACAGGCTGGAGCGGAGGTCACACTGCTGAATGTGGTCGACTTGCCGGCGGAGGATCTGGTCACGGCTAACTTTAACAGCCCCGACGTCACAGCATCACTTGCGCTGATTGCAGCAGCGGATGCCGTTATTGTGGCTTCTCCAGTCTATAAGGCGTCCTATTCAGGACTATTGAAAATATTCCTGGATTTGGTTCCGCAGGAGGGGCTAAGAGGGAAACCTGTCCTGCCTTTATTTATCGGAGGTACGCTGGCTCATCTGCTGGTCATTGACTATGCCTTGAAGCCGGTTATTAATGCACTGGGCGGAAGACATATTCTTGGCGGGGTGTATGCAGTGGATCAGTGGGTCGAACGTCTACCAGATGGAGCATACGGGTTGTCCGAAGAATTGGTTGCACGGTTGGAACGTTCTGTTAAAGAACTAAATGAGCTATTAAAATTATAGATATTTTCAATATTTCCATTGACAGGTCGTTCAGTGAGTTTTATGATACAAAAAAACCAAGTTAACATATTGGATAAATGTATATAAAACTTACTGGGGGACTTACGTATGAATATCGAGAATATGGAAGCCTTTGTATACGTGAATCATTATGGGAGCTTTAACAAGGCGGCAGAAGCCTTGTTCTTGTCCCAGCCCTCCGTTACAGCACGGATTCAGACGCTAGAGCGCGAGCTAGAATGCAAGCTGTTCGACCGCCAAAGCAAGCAAACGGTTCTGACGGAGGATGGACGAAAGTTTCTTCCTTATGCGGAGCAGATGCTTCAGGTGCTGCAAAAAGGGAAGCAAAAGCTCCAACAGCGTAAGAAAGCCCCTCAGCAAATTCGAATTGGCTGCACGATATCGGTGTCGAACTACATCATTCCTGAAATATTAAAGCAGCTTCGTGCCCGTTATCCAGAGGTTAACTACAAAATTGTGACGGCTACGACGGATCAACTGGTACATAAACTGTTGAACCGTGAGGTAGACATTAGTTTTGTCCGTAAAGTGATGCATCCGGCTATCCGTACGCTTGCTTTTTATGAAGATCCGATTTCCCTGTATGTATACGACGGCCATCCGTTTATGAAAACAGGAAAGGCCAGCATACAGGATATTCAACGTGAAACACTGGTATTTTTCGAATGCGGATCACTAGATTGGATGAGGATTCATCGCGCTTTTGAATCACTGGAGCAGCCACCGGACATTGCTTTTCAGGTAGACAATGTGGTCACGGCCAAAAAGCTGGTATTGGAAGAAGCGGGTATTGCCTTTTTGCCGGATGTCTGTGTGAACCGTGAAGTGAAAGATCAGAAACTGTTCCGTATCCATGTTCCAGAGGTAGCTGGGGTGTCTATGCAGATTAGCATAATAGCGACCAAAGAAGACTGTGCAGTGACCTCGGATTTTGCAGATGCACTGACAGAAGGTTTCCGGGGTGCTGTTTTGTTATAGGAATGTTCTATAGCTTGGTGGATTGACGTATAGGTTTCCAGGTGTTAAATTAATCACATCCTAAAACCAATTAAGCTTATAGGAATTATGAATTATTGGATGTTGTAGCTACCATGTATGTCGCAAACTGCTGATATACAAAGAGATGAGGGGGATTCATATGAAAAAGTGGTTTGCAATATTGTCTGTTATGGCAATCATCCTGGTGTTGGCAGGCTGCGGTTCCTCAGATAACGCGTCTAGCGCGTCAGGTTCAAGCGGAGACGTGAAGAAAATTATCGTAGGCACAGGTACTCAATTCAAAAATGTATGCTTTATTGACGAAAACGGAAATTTAACAGGTTTTGATGTGGAGCTGATTAAGGAGCTGGACAAGCGCCTGCCTCAATACGAATTTGAATTCAAAACGATGGACTTTGGAAATTTGCTGCTAAGTCTCGATGCCGGCAAGATTGATCTGGTATCGCATCAAATGGAAAAAAACCCGGAGCGCGAAGCCAAGTATCTGTTCAACAAAAATCCGTATAGCATTTTTCTGAACAGAGTCGCTGTAGCGAAGGATAACAATACCATTCATTCAATTGATGATTTGAAAGGGAAAAAGGTACTCACCAGCCCAACCAGTAATGCGGCGTATGTGCTGAAAGAGTATAACAAAACCCACGGAGATGCCCTGAATATCGTTTATACGAGTGGTGCAGCCAATGATACGGTGCAACAAATTACGAGCGGCCGTATAGATGCTACCGTTACGACAGACTTTGCGAACCGTTTTAACACCGATGAAAAAGGAGAAGTAGCTCTGAAGACCGTTGGTGATCCTTTAACTCAATCGGATGTACTGTATGTACTGAACAAAAATGAGCAAGGGTTGGCGGATGACCTGGACAAAGCCATTCAGGAAGTGAAGGACGACGGTACGTTGTCGAAGCTGAGCATTAAATGGCTTGGAGAGGATTTCACTAAGTCTCTGGAAGATGTGAAAAAAGAAGGTAGCAGTAAGAAGTAAGGATAGACTTGGACATTTCAGCGGTCAGGGTACTCTATGTATTCTGACCGTTGATGTATAGAAAGGAGGCAGGCATATGAGCAGAGAGTTCAATATTGACTATGTATTTAGCTTTATCCCGAAAATGCTGTCTTACTTACACATCACCTTGTTTATTGTGGCAAGCTCGCTTGTATTGGGGCTTATCATTGGTCTGTTGGTTGCGCTGCCTCGCATGTATAACATTCCATTTCTCAAACGTGTTTCTCAAGTGTATGTTTCCTTTTTTCGCGGAACACCTATTCTAATCCAATTGTTTCTGGTGTATTACGGCCTGCCAGAGCTACTAAAGCTGGTGGATATCAATTCCTCCAGATGGGATGTGCTGTGGTTTGCCGTAGCGACCTACGCGCTCAATAGTGGAGCCTTTATTTCCGAAATTATCAGGTCAGGAGTAGAGGCAGTAGATCGAGGACAAATCGAGGCTGCGCAGTCCGTCGGCATGTCAGGCTATCAGACCTTCACACGTATCATAATGCCGCAAGCGCTGGCTGTGGTGGTTCCGGTATTTTCCAATCTGGTGATTGGCAATCTGAAGGATACTTCGCTGGCATTTACGATCGGAGCGATGGAGATGACAGGGAAATCACAGACATTAGGGTCGGCTACCCAGCATTTTGTTGAAACCTATATCGCGTTATCCCTTATCTATCTGGTGATCAGTCTGATTTTACAAAAATTGTTCAAGGTGCTGGAAAATACGCTTCTCCGGCATGAGCATCGGGATGCAGTACAGAAAGAACCCGAAAAACGAAAAAGTTTTGTGGTGCGCTACCTGAGAAGTCCTCGTCTTAGTAAAGGAGGTAAAGGCATATGAGTCTGGATTTTGGATTTATATATACTGCCTTTTTAGGGTTGTTCTCCGCGCTGCCCAACACTTTAATTATTACGGTGGTTTCCGTACTGGCAGGGTTGGTCATTGGTATTATAACGGCACTGGCGCGAATCTATAAGGTTCCTGTGTTGTCCCAAATTTCTCACGGTTACGTTACCTTTATCCGTGGCACACCGATGCTGATGCATTTGCTGCTTATTTATTTCAGTTTGCCTTTGTTGATTGATGCGGGAGCGAAGCATTTCGGCTGGCCTCTGCATTCCAAAGATGTTCCTTATATGGTATTTGCACTCATTTCGTTTTCCATTACCAGTGGCGCGTATATGTCTGAGGTCGTCCGTTCTGGAATCCAATCGGTCAACAAGGGGCAAATCGAGGCGGCTTATGCCGTTGGTATGACGACGTGGCAAGTGCTGAGACGGATTGTATTTCCGCAGGCGTTCGTGGTGAGTTTGCCAAACCTGACGAATTCCGTTATTGGGATGCTTCATGGCTCTACCTTGGCCTTCACGGTTTCGGTCACAGAAATCCAGGCACAGGCTGAAATTCTGGCATCTACCAACTGGAAATATTTAGAGGTATATATCGCGGCTGCACTGCTATTTTGGGGCTTGACGGTATTAATTGAGCGAATATCCGGCTTGGTGGAGAAAAAAATCAATGTGTTTAATGGAGGTCGAGCATCATGATCCGTCTGCAAAATATAACGAAGTCGTTCGGCAAACATGAAGTGCTCAAAGGCATTGATTTGACCGTGAACAAAGGCGAGGTCGTCGTTATTTTAGGCCCGAGCGGTTCAGGAAAAACGACTCTGCTACGCTGCATTAATTATCTGGAAAAGCCGAATGATGGGGAAGTCAGCATTGGCGATTTTACAGTGAACTGCAAGCGACCTGCGAAGAGGGATGTTTTGGCTCTACGTCAAAAGACGGCTATGGTTTTCCAGCAATACAATTTGTTCAAGCATAAAACAGCGCTGGAAAATGTCATGGAGGGACTTGTCGTTGTCCGCAAGGTCAAGCAGGAGGAAGCGAAAAAAATTAGCATTGAAGTGCTGGAAAAGGTCGGTCTGGGTGAAAAGCTGAATCATTATCCAAGCCAGCTATCCGGCGGGCAGCAGCAGCGTGTTGGCATAGCGCGTGCCTTGGCGCTGAACCCGGAAGTGATTTTGTTCGATGAGCCGACTTCGGCGCTGGACCCTGAATTGGTGGGTGAGGTGCTGTCGGTGATCCGCAAGATTGCGAAGGAAGGCATTACAATGATTGTCGTTACACATGAAATGGGCTTTGCGCGCGATGTTTCAAATCATGTGGTATTTATGGATGGCGGTCATATTATCGAGGAAGGCACACCGGACGACATTTTTAACCACCCCAAAGAGGAACGTACCAAACAATTCCTGAAACGGATTACACCGGAATATAACTATTCAATTTAGACGGGAGAGGGAGACATGAGTATTAAAATCGGAGTATTGGATCAAAGCCCTATACACGAGGGGGAAACGGCAGCGCAGGCCCTTCGTAATACGATTAAGCTAGCACAGCGTGTAGAGGAATTGGGGTTTACGCGCTTCTGGGTATCAGAGCATCACGATTCCGAGCAGGTTGCGGGCTCTTCGCCAGAGGTACTCATTTCCCATTTGCTGGCACGCACTGAGCGTATTAAAGTCGGTTCTGGTGGAGTGATGCTTCAGCATTACAGCCCTTATAAAGTAGCTGAAAACTTTAATGTGCTGTCCTCTCTTGCACCGGGTCGCGTAGATTTGGGAATTGGACGCGCGCCGGGCGGGTTGCCGAAATCCACACAGGCGTTACAACGAAACGTTCATGACGCGCCTTCTCTCGAAGAAAAAATTGATGAAGTAAGTCGCTATATTCATAATATTCCGTCTGAAGAAGGACCGTTAGCCGGGTTACAGGCGAATCCGATTCCAGAAACACCAGCGGATATTTACGTTTTGGGTACAAGTACAGACAGTGCTGGAATTGCTGCGCGTTTGGGGTTGCCCTACGTTTTCTCGCAATTTATCAATAGTAATGAGCAGATTGCATTGGAATCATTCCGTACGTATCGGGAGTCTTTCGATTATAGTTGTGGACGTGAGCCGAAAGCTCTTTTTGCGCTTTCAGTCATCGTAGCGGACACTTCCGAGGAAGCTGCGGAGTTAGCAGGGGAGCACAAGCTGTACAAAATTCATCTGGCCAGTGGCAAGACGGCTACGGTGGGCACGGTGGAAAGTGCAGAAGAGTTCGGCAAGCAATCAGGTGAAGAATATACAATTGAAGCTACACAAGCGCAAATTAACAAAGGGAATAAAGACGAAATCTATGCTGTGTTGACGGAAATTCAAGCGAAGTATCAGGCCGATGAGCTAATTGTTACGACAGGAATAAGGGATATACACAAGCGCGTGCGCTCGTTCGAGTTATTGCATGAAGCTTTTGCCGGGTTGCCTGTGCAGTCCTAGATGTTGTTGGTCTGAGAGAATTGTAACTATTTTGGGTTCACGAAGGAGGAATAGGGATGAGTGGATCAACCGGGACGAAGGAGCAGGTTTTGGAGCAGAAGCTGGTGGACATTCGCCGCCATCTGCATCGAAATCCCGAGTTATCTAACGAGGAGGTTGAAACTACCGCCTTTATCCGCCGTCTGCTGGAAGAACAGAACATAACCATTCTGGATGTGCCGCTGCGTACCGGATTAGTAGCGGAAATCGGCGGACAGCAGGAGGGACCAACTGTCGCGCTTCGTGCAGACATTGATGCGTTGCCTATTCAGGAAGAGACGGGATTGCCTTATGCTTCGGTGCATCCCGGCAAGATGCATGCCTGTGGGCATGATTTTCATACCGCATCCCTGTTAGGAGCAGCCGTATTGTTGAAGCAGCGGGAGCAGGAGCTGAAAGGCACGGTTCGGCTGGTGTTCCAGCCAGCTGAGGAAAAGGCCAAAGGCGCTGCCCAAGTGCTGGACAGCGGTGCGTTGGCAGGGGTGCAGGCCATATTTGGCCTACATAACAAGCCGGACCTGCCCGTAGGCACGGTCGGCATCAAAGAAGGTCCGCTAATGGCAGCGGCGGATGGTTTTTACATCGAGGTGGAGGGTCTGAGCACACATGCGGCAGTGCCGCATGCAGGGATTGACCCCATCGTGGTATCGTCACATATCATTACGGCGCTGCAATCCATTGTGAGTCGGAGCGTTAATCCGCTGGATAGCGCGGTCATTAGCGTCACGAAGCTGCACAGTGGCAACGCCTGGAACATCATTCCTGACCGCGCCCATTTGGACGGAACCATTCGCACATTTGACGAGAATGTTCGCGCCCAGGTGACTGAGCGCTTCGAACAGGTCGTAAAAGGCGTTGCCGATGCTTTCGGCACGAAAGCGACCATCCGCTGGATCGAGGGCCCGCCGCCTGTGCTGAACGACGGTAAGTTGGCCGTCATCGCGGAGGAGGCGGCAGAATTGGTCGGTCTGGACGTCGTTCGTCCCATACCATCCTCGGCGAGCGAGGATTTTGGGTTTTATCAGAAGAACATCCCTGGTGTATTTGTCTTTGTCGGCACTGCGGGAAGCCAGGAATGGCATCATCCTGCCTTTGATCTGGACGAACGCGCGTTGCCCGGAACAGCGAAGCTACTGGATTCACTGGCAGATTTGGCATTGATATCCATAGAGTAGGAGTGCGAGCCTAGTCTATGGATACTTATCCCCTCCTTGTAGAGGGGATATTTTTGTTTGACGCTATATCATTCCAATGATAGTATAAAATTGTAATTTTATTCAAAATCGAGAGTGGGTGTAATAAGAGAGTAGGCGTTGTCGTTTTAGATGTCTCGTAAAAATAAAAGGTATGGAGGTTAAATAAATGCCGAAGAAAAATGGAATGATCATGGCTTCTTTTTCATTGGTAGTGGCTGCTTCTTTACTGGTTGGCGGGGCTAACGTTGGTTCAGCAGCCTCAGATTTGGAAAGCACTTCCGATATAGAGTCGACAAATATTAATTTGGCTGCTGCTGATATACCTGCTAAATTTAAGCCATCGGTAGAATGGGTTTGGAAGAATAGAATGGTCAAAGAAGGCTCCACCAACCGTAAAAATTTGATTTTTGATCAAATCTATGCGGGAAAAGGAACGCTAAATTATGTAGTGCGTTGGCAATCCTCTAAAAATATCACTCTTCAGCAGCGTAAAGATATGGCTTCCATGCTGAGTCGCCAAATCAATAATTGGAATAAGCAGTTGAAAGGGTATGATGGCTGGCCTTATAACAATATTACAGTAAAAATAGTAGGCTGGGCCGTTGCGAATCCATCACAGATTCTTAACAAACAATCTAATGAAATCGTTTACACGGATACCATTACGGATGACTTAAGTAAAACAGACCCGAATATTCCAGCTAAACTTCCGGTTGCTCCTAACGCACTATCGAGATTTGAACATTTTATGGACCCTAACTATTCTTACCCAGGTGGCCTGGACAAGCGGTTTGATATGTACTTATGGGGAACGTCCAATTTTCAAGGCGGAGCCGGCGGGGATTGGGGGCAACGTATGCCTGATGATTATATCCTGAACACCTTGAATTCGGATGAAATCCAGATTACAGAGCACGAGATGGGGCATGGATTCGGCTTGCCTGACTTCTATGAAGAACATGAGCGTCCACCCGGTGGGTTTCCTGTGCCAACTATTATGTGGGCCGGAAATTCCCCCAAAATAACAGAGTGGGATACCTGGATGTTGCGTTATACCTGGAGCCAGGTTAAGAAGGATACCTCTCGTTTTCCTAACCGCTAAAAAATGCTAGAGTAGTGTGAAAAAAGCTTATAAATAGAGCCGTTTGTTCCAAAATCAAATTCTATGGTGGAATTGATTTAGTGAATAAACGGTTTTTTCATTTTATAAAATACCAGTTTTGTGCATGCAAAGATCAAGTATATGTTCCAAGATACGATTAAAATGACTAATTTAAATCATTAAGGAAAATATTGACGATGCAATAATCCAGTGATAATATGATTTGTGATTATTTACAAAAAACGACAAGGAGATTTGATAGTGTACTCTTAATCTCCTAGATTAGTTCGCAAACACGAAAAGAGAGGTGATAGAGATAGTTATTTCAAGAAAACTATTGCAATAATACCAATGGATATGGAGGTACATACATGTTGAACAGAAAAGGAATGATGATGGCTTCTTTTTCAGTAGTCATTGCTAGTTCATTACTGATGGGAAACGCTAGTTTTGTATCAGCGGATTCTCATCTAAACGGGGATTCTGTGGTTGCGGCAACGGGTGATTCGACGTTAGCTGATATGCCAGCTTATCTCAAATCCTCAGTGGAATGGGTTTGGAAGAATAGGATGTTGACTGAAGGCTCGACGGTTCGTAAAAATACGATTTTTGATCAAATTTTTGCGGGAAAAGGGACTCTTAATTATGTTATACGCTGGCAATCCTCTAAGCCCGTCACACTGAAGCAACGCCAGGATATTGCTAAAATGATAGATCGGCAGATGAACCATTGGACAGATCATCTTCAAGGATATGACGGTTGGCCCTATAAGAATATTAAAGTAAAGGTGGTAGGCTGGGCTGTTGCCGATCCTTCACTGCTCCTGAACAAGCAGCCTGACGAGGTCATTTATACGGATACCATTACAGATACACTAGCTTCTGAAAAACCGGAAATTCCTGCTGCGCTTCCAGTTGCGCCTAATGAAATATCCCGGTTTGAGCATTTTTCGGACCCGAACTATTCGTATCCGGGTGGATTGGATAAACGCTTTGATATGTATCTCTGGGCCACAGAAAATTTTGGCGGGGGAGCCGGCGGCGACTGGGGACAGCGTATGAATGATGAATACGTTCTGAGTACGGTGAACGCTGATGAGATTGAGATTACTGAACATGAAATTGGTCACGGATTTGGGTTAAACGATTTTTATGAAGAACATGAGCGTCCACCAGGTGGATTCCCAACGAACACCATTATGTGGGCCGGCAATTCCGATCATATCACCGACTGGGATGTTTGGATGCTACGTTATACCTGGAGTCAAATCAAAAAGGATACGGCTCGTTTCCCAATCACGACTAAAGACGACGATGGCCCAATTGAAACAGATCCTGATGAAATCGTGAACATAGCACCTGCGGCAACGGCTAGCAGCTCTTATACTTCATCTTGGGAAAATGTAAGCGCGCTAAACGATGGATTTGAACCTGCCAATTCCAACGATAGAAGTCATGCTGTGTATGGTAACTGGCCTGAGACGGGTACACAATGGGTCCAATATGATTTTGATCAAGAATATACGATATCCCAAACGGATGTCTATTGGTTTAAAGATGGCGCTGGCATTGATGTTCCTAAGTCTTACAAGATTAAGTATTGGAATGGTCGTAGCTGGTCCAATGTCAAGCAGGCTAATGGATTGGGTACTTCGGCAGATCAGTATAATACGACTACTTTTACGCCTGTAAAAACAGCGAAATTAAGAATTGAAATGGTATCCAAAGGTTCAGCATCCACAGGAATATTAGAGTGGAAAGTAGCAGCTAACAAACTTTAAGCATCATATTATTTGTCCAGAGGTTGTCTCCTACAATATTTGTGGGAGACAACCTTTTCTAATTCATAGCTGATCAGTTAGAGTCTGATGAGATCAGGCTTTTTTTGCGCCTTGATTATGGCGTTTGTTTCCTTCATATTTGTATCTATGTTTTGCTAAATTCTCGTATGAATGGATCACTAAGAATGAACGGGTGTACGATAGTATGTATAATGGACATCAGACATGAAAGAAAAGAGGACAGAAAGCGATGAGTCACGACGTGAATGCTCCTTACGATGTACATGTAGCATATGGACCGGTGTTTGAGCTGCTCAGCAGCTTACACACCTTTATTTGCCGCAAGGCTTACAAGAAGACCGATTTATCAGCCGGGTGGGCGGAGCAAGTGCGTAGAACGCTGTCTCCAGGTTTGTCTAAATTGCTGGAGTCCATGGAAATCAATGCAGATTGGAAGGTTATTTATGGACTCGTCTGTATGCTTTCTGATCAGGGGAACGTTGAAGAGGTCGTAGACCGTCTGGAGAACCGGGCTGTACAGCAATTAAATGAACAGGCATCAGCCTTTGGGGTCCCGCTGCCTGACGATATGGAGAAGCTTCGTAAACTTGCTTTGCAACTGCTATCTGGCTGGGACGAGGAGTATTTTCGCCATGTGGATACAAGTATTCTAAGCGGTCTGGAACAGGAAGCTGAACGGAGAAATAAGGAGAAGGGCTTACATAGCTCTATGGAGTGGGTGGATCGTACCACTAATGGCTTCCGGTTCGAGCCTTCCGAAGGGCTGACACGGGTGTTGCTGGTGCCTCAATACCATTTTCAGCCGATTAATATCATTTATCGATTTGGGTCGCTCCTGTTGTGCCATTATTCGGCAGGGATTTATGTTCAGGAGGACGATTTTTTATCCCCACAGGAATATCGAATGATCCGAAGTTTGGGGGAGAAGAGCAGGCTTAAGATTTTAAAATATTTGTACCAAAGCCAGTCTCCACGAACCTTTATTGAGATTGTCCGTCATCTCAAGCTGTCCAAGGGAATCACCCACGACCATATTTTTAAGCTCCGGGCCTCTGGCTTCATCCATGCACATTTTGATGGTGAAACATTGCTCGGCTATAGCGCACGGCTTTCGGCTGTGGATGAAATGCATCGGAGCATCCTGGGCTATATGGAGCGAAATTAGGCTGCACTCACCAGTTAGACTTTAACACTTTAAACAAATAGACGTCGATCATTTGGAATCCAGATGAGATGACGTCTATTTTTTTACATAAAAAATGGAGTTCTCTCTTTACAGAACCGGAATAGATTCCTATAATGAGATTTATCTTATTAATTACAACTTGTTCGATCGGAATTTACTAAATTAACTCGGGGGGATTATTTTGAAAAAGGGAATTATTCTACTCAGCAGTCTACTTCTGGCAAGTTCTACCTTATTAGCAGCTTGCTCTAGTGGTGGATCAGATAGCACTAGCGATGCTACTTCGCAAAATAGTGATGCCGCACAGACAGCCGCTACAGCGCAGCCATTAACAAGTCTGGTACAAGCTTCTGATTTATCCAAATTGCCGGAAGTGTCCAAAAAGAGAAGCGACACGATTATTGTTGGTCTGACTGACCCAGCCGGGGTGTTTACTCCGTATTTTAACCAAAGCGGCTATGACGGCAACGTGATTTCGCAGTTGTGGACTCCGCTGGTCACGGTAGACGAGAAGGGGCTTCCGCTGCCCAATCTGGCTAAGAGCTGGGATATTTCTAAGGATAATCTAACGTACACGTTTCATCTGGTTCCCGGTACAAAATTCAGTGATGGCTCTCCTTTGACAGCAGAGGATGTCGCTTTTACCTGGACGTTGATCTATGACAAAGCCTATCCTGGTGACAGCCAAATCCGAAAGCTGAACATTAAAGGCGGCAAAGACTATACGGAAGGCAAGGCAAAACAAATTGAAGGAATCAAGGTGATTGATGCGCAGACCATTTCTGCGACGTTGGAAAAACCAAACGCGCTGGCTCTGCCGATTCTGGGTGACTATGTACTGTCCAAAGCCTACTACGGCAAGGATTACAAGTTCGGACAGCTGGATTATTTTAAAAATTTACATAGTAGCCCTCTGGGAAATGGGGCTTATAAGTTGGAAAAGTTCATTCCAGGGCAAGAAGTTCGTCTGGAGGCGAATGATCACTTTTTCAAAGGCAAACCGAAAACACAGCATTTCATTTACAAAACAGCAGAAGGCGACGCTTGGCAATTCATAGAAACAGGCGATACCGATTTTGCTCAATTCACCGCAACTCAGGAAAATATAGACAAACTAAAAGGGCTTGGCTTTTTAAACATTTTGCCGTATACCCCTAGCACTTACGGATATTTGCAAGTAAATCTTGAAAATGAAAAGCTTAAGGATAAAAAGGTTCGTCAAGCATTGACCTATGGACTGGATCGGAAAAGCATTTATGTCGACGCAGCTCAGGGAGCAGGGGCGGTCGCAAACATTCCAGCTTCCCCAATATTCTGGTCTTACACGACCGATGGAATCAATCCATATAACTACGACCCAGAGCAAGCGAAAAAGCTGCTGGATGAAGCGGGCTGGGCAGAAGGTAGTGACGGCATCCGTGAGAAAAACGGTCAGAAGCTGACCATTCACCTGTTGACCTCTAAACGTCCAGAAACAGATACCTTTATTGCGCTTGCGGCTGAAAATTACAAAGCGATTGGCGTTGACCTACAGCCGGAAATCTTTGCAGACTTTAATGCAATGGTCGCCAAAGTAGAAGGTAAGGATTATGATCTTGCCGCCTTTTCGACAGGCATGCTGACAGATCCATCAGATGGAATCGAGCAATTCGTCAATGGAGAAGTCAAGGGATATAACAATCCAAAGGTAAAAGAGCTGTATGAAAAAGGCTTGTCTACGACGAATATGGAAGAACGCAAGGAAATATATCAAGAATTATATGTGCTGCTAAACGATGAATTGCCCGTAATTTTTACCAACTATAAGAAGACGGTGTATGCCTACAATGGTCGGATGGAACATGTAAAGGTCAGTCCGTTCATTGGCTTGTCTGGTAATCTGTTCGAATGGTCCCTTAAATAAGCCACATTTGCGGGCCCCTTGTGAAGAACATCAGGTTCGGATCAAGGGGCCTCCCAAATAGGGGAAACGTAATGAGTAGCCTGACCTTGAATTGAAAGGAGTCTGTCATGAGCTCGTTTTTAACGAAAAGACTGACGTATATGGTTATTATTTTGTTGGCCGCTTCGATGATGATTTTTTTCCTGTATGCCATGACACCGGGAGATTTCATTAGCGGCAATCTGAAGCTGTCGCCAGAGAGAAAGGCGGAGCTGAGGGGAATTTACGGCCTGAATAAGCCTATTCTTGAACGCTATGGAAATTGGCTGGGCAATGCGCTGCATGGAAATTTTGGTTATTCGCTTGCCCAGCAAAAGCCGGTGCTGACCTTATTTAATGAGTATATCTGGAACTCGTTTTTGCTGGCCGTTGTATCGACCTTCCTGACCTGGTTTATCGCGGTCATTATCGGTGTGGTTGCTGCTTATAAGCAGTATTCATGGTTTGATACTTTGGTAATGGTGGTGATTTTCGCTGCCATGTCTGTGCCCTCATTTTTTATCGGGTTGTATCTGATTAAAATCGCAGCGGTTGACCTGAAGTGGTTGCCACCCGGTGGCATGCTTAATACGGGGAGTAACGCTACAGGTATGGAGTATGTGAAGGAGGTTCTCCAGCATATGACCTTGCCAGTGATCGTTATGACGCTGCTGGGACTGGGGTCGTTGACCCGCTACTTCCGTAGCAATATGATCGACGTGATCCAGCAGGATTATATACGCACAGCCCGTGCAAAGGGCTTAAAGGAAAGAAAGGTACTTTTTACGCACGCATTGAGAAATGCATTGCTGCCTGCCATTACGCTCGTTGGCTTCGAATTACCTGCGCTGTTTGGCGGGTCCCTGATTATTGAAAAGATTTTTAATTGGCCAGGAATCGGTCAGTTGTACATGCAATCCTTTTCGCTCCGGGATTATCCACTACTTATGGGCTTTACGATGCTAATTGCCATATTGAGCGTTATCGGAACACTGTTGTCCGATATTTTGTATCGCATCGCGGACCCGCGTGTGAAAGTGTAAGAAGGGGGCTAAGGAATGTCATCCGTGAGCAGTAATTTGAGCAAGAGCAGCGGCAGACTGCGAACAACTGTTAAATCTTCAATGTGGCAGCAAGCGCTCCGGCAGCTGTTCAGAAACAAGCTTGCTATGGCTGGTCTGCTTGTCGTGGTATTTATGTTTTTGCTCTGTTTTATCGGTCCGCTATTTTCTCCTTATTCCGATAATAAAACAAATATATTAATGATGAACAAGGCGCCAAATATCCATCACTGGTTAGGAACAGACAAGCTGGGGCGGGATGTGTTGACACGTGTGATGCAAGCAGGTCAAATTTCTCTTACCGTGGGTTTGGCTTCAATGGTATTGTCAGTCTTTTTGGGGGCTACGCTGGGGGTCATATCCGCATATTTTCGCGGGATTGCGGATCAGATTATTATGCGCGTTGCTGATTTGCTGCTGACGATTCCCAGTTTGCCGCTGCTATTTATTATGGGCGCGCTGCTATCTGACTGGAAGGTTCCACCCGATCAACGGATGTATATTGTCATGCTGATGCTTAGTCTGGTCAACTGGCCGGGGATTGCACGGATGGTGAGGGGCCAGATGCTTAGTTTGCGGGAACGTGAATTTATGCAAGCCGCGACGGTACTGGGACTCTCGAATCGTCGAAAGCTGTTCAAGCATCTACTGCCGAATATTTTACCGTTGTTGATCGTTATCGCTACATTGAATATTGGCGGAGCCATCCTGAGTGAATCTGTGCTCAGCTTCTTTGGCCTTGGCGTGCTGCCCACAACACCGACTTGGGGCAACATGATTGATGCCGCTAACAATGTGCTGGATTTTCAGCAACGTCCGTGGTTGTGGATACCGCCAGGACTGTCTATTTTTGCTACAGTCATCGCTATTAATATTTTTGGTGACGGGCTGAGGGATGTACTTGACCCGAAACATAAGAGGTAGGTGATCATACACCATGGACAATTTACTTTCTATTGAACATTTAAGCACTCATTTTTATACAGAAGAAGGAACGGTTAAAGCGGTGGATGATATCAGCTTCCGTGTGAAGCCAGGGGAAACGGTATGCATTGTCGGTGAATCGGGATGCGGCAAAAGTATTACCGCGATGTCCATCATGGGTCTGATCCAGAGTCCCGGTGGTAAAGTGGCAGGCGGAAGCATCCGCTTTGAGGAAACCGATCTGCTAGAGCTTAGCAGAAATGAGATGCGCACGATTCGCGGACATGAAATATCCATGATCTTTCAGGAGCCGATGTCTTCATTGAATCCGGTCATGACCATTGGTGAACAGCTATCCGAACCACTGATTGAGCATTTGAAAATGGGCCGTAAGGAAGCTCGTAAGCGAGCACTGGAGCTGATCGAACAGGTCGGTATATCCCGGCCGGAGCAGATTTTAAAAAGTTATCCGCATGAGCTGAGCGGGGGGATGCTGCAGCGAATTATGATTGCAATTGCTATTTCTTGTGGTCCCAAGCTGCTTATCGCGGATGAGCCAACCACGGCGTTGGATGTAACGATTCAGGCGCAAATCCTGGATATGCTGCGTGAATTTAAAGCCCAATCCAATATGTCGCTCATGCTAATCACCCATGATCTGGGTGTTGTCGCCGAAATGGCTGATTACGTCATTGTGATGTATGCAGGCAAGATCGTCGAGGAAGGCGAAGTGGTACAGCTGTTTAATCATCCCAAGCATCCTTATACACAAGGGTTACTAAAATCCAAACCGGTGCTTAATCAGCGCCAAGAGGAACTGTATTCCATTCCCGGGCAGGTCCCTAATCCGCTGGAGCTGACGACTTCCTGTTATTTTCATGACCGCTGTGGGCAGTGCATGGACATTTGTCGTGTAAAGGAGCCTACATTAAAAGAAGTTTCAGCTCAGCAGAAAGCATCCTGCTGGTTATATGAGGAGGCGGTTGTTCATGGCTGAGCCGTTGTTGGAAATAGACCGCTTAAAAACGTACTTTCCGGTGAAGTCCGGATTTATGAACCGTACTTCAGGACATGTGCGGGCGGTAGACGATATCAGCTTTACGATCCGTCAGGGTGAAACCTTCGGATTGGTAGGGGAATCGGGGAGCGGTAAAAGCACGGTGGGCCGCACGATTGTTAGATTGACGGATAAAACGGACGGTACCGTAAAATACAAAGGGGTGGATCTACACAGCTTGTCAGCCAAAGGGATGCAGGAACTTCGTCCCAAAATTCAGCTGATCTTTCAAGACCCATATAGCTCGCTGAATCCGCGTGTACGGATTGGTGATGCCATTGGTGAGGCGCTACTGGATCACGGTATAGCAACGAAGGAGGAGGTCCGGCAGATTGTGCTGGACGTGCTCAAGCTATGTGGATTGTCAGAGTATCATATCGACCGTTTTCCCCATGAATTTTCGGGAGGTCAACGCCAACGGATCGGCATTGCCCGAGCGCTGGCGCTTCAGCCGGATTTAATTATCGCTGATGAGCCGGTATCAGCGCTGGATGTGTCCATACAGGCGCAGATTATTAACCTATTCGCCAAATTGCAGGCCGAACGGGGTCTGACATATTTGTTCATCTCGCATGATTTGAGCGTGGTGGAACATTTGTGTTCCCGTATTTGCGTGATGTATTTAGGCTCCATGGTCGAAACGGCATCGCGTGACGAGCTATTCGGGAATCCGTTGCATCCGTATACGAAGGCGTTGCTGTCGGCTGTACCTATTCCGGTGCCGAAGCTGAAGAGAGAACGTATTTTGCTCAAGGGGGATATTCCAAGTCCGGTTAATCCGCCTTCGGGCTGCAAGTTCCATACTCGCTGCCCCTTTGCAATCGACCGTTGCTCCAAAGAGATTCCACTCTATCGTGAGGCTCGTCCAGATCACTGGGTAGCTTGCCATTTGGCTGAATGAACAAAGTCAGTCAGCAAATTTTAAAGCCGTTGAAACGGCAGACCGTTCACAAGAGTGAAGGGGGCTGCTGTTTCAACGGCTTTTTAATGTCGTGATTCAAACCGCTTGGGTTGACAACACACCTGGAGCAGCGTTATATTAAATATTAATCGTAATGATTACTATTTAAGGTATAAAATCATGTCCATATCCGTGTTCATCAATCTCGCGGTAGTGATGGTGAACCTTCATGATTGGCATATATCACAAGGAGGAGCTTTACATGGCCAAGAAGTCAAAAGTCGTAAAAGAGAAGAAACGCCAGGATATTGTAGCTAAATATGCGGACCTGAGACGTGAATTGAAAGCAAAAGGGGACTACGAAGCTTTGCAAAAGCTTCCGCGTGACTCATCTCCAACCCGCCTGAAAAGCCGTTGCGAGCTGACGGGCAGACCTAGAGGATACTTGCGCAAATTCAAGCTGTCTCGTATCGCGTTCCGCGAGTTGGCACATAAAGGCCAAATTCCAGGAATTACGAAATCAAGCTGGTAAACAGGTACTTATGTCGATCGTCAGCGCATGGAGATTATCTGTGTTGTTAACCTGAGGATATGTCTGATAGAAGGTTGTAACGGGAATGCTTCATGTCGTAGGGGGACATGGGGCATTCCTTTTCCATGGAAAATATTATCGTTTGTATTGATTCTCCTCAGATGGTTAGGTAGAATATGGACGGGTTAAAAATATACATAACAAACGATTACATAATGTGGATATATCAGATTATGTATACCTCAGGAGGAGCTACAAGATGGAAGTGAAACAGAGAGAGGACTCCTTTTGGAGTATGGTCAAAAAAGGAAACAAATCCTCGGGCTCGGCGGCGTTAGGTAATACCGGCATTGCTCTGATTAAGGGGATTGCTTTTGCCTTGACAGGCAGCGGCTCTATGTTTGCTACGATGATGCATTCCATTGCGGATGCAGTGAATCAAATGTTTGTATTCGCGGGCAGTGTACTAGCAGAGAAAAAACCGACAAAACGCTTTCCTACCGGCTTTGGACGAGTGATTAACCTGTTTTGTATGGTTGCCGTTATTGTTGTAACGATTATGGCCTATGAAACCGCATTGGAAGGCATTCATTTGCTGCAGCATCCAGCTGAATCTACACATGGATTTTGGATTAATGTAGTAGTGCTGATTTTGTCACTAGTGGTGGACGGATTTGTATGGAGCAAAGCGATGAAAGAAGTGCTGCATGAATCCAGAGTAGAAGCGAAGGGGCTAAGCATTTTCACCACTGCGTTCCGCCATGTGGGGCGTGCTGCACCGCCAACCCGGCTGGTGTTTTATGAAGATTTGGTAGCAACAACGGGTGGAGTACTTGCTCTGCTAGCAGTGGTGGTCACATCGCTGACAGATTTTAAACTGCTGGACGGAATTTCGAGTATACTCATCGGTTGTCTGATGGTCGGTGTTGCTTTCCGGGTCGGTTACGACAACATGGTAGGCTTGATTGGTGTATCTGCTCCTCCTGATATCGAAGAACGTGTGGCTTCCATTATTCTAGCAGATACACATGTAACGGATATTTATCAAATGCGTATTTTACAGGAGGGACGCTACTATCACGTGGAAGGGTTGATTGAGCTTACACCGGGCATGACGCTGGCAGATGCTGACGATATTAAATTTAGAGTCGAGGACGCTTTGCTACGTGATCCTAATATCTCAGATGCAGCATTGGGTATTCTGGAAGATGACGGGATTAGAAAGTGGAAACAAGAGAAACCCACAGTTTAGAAAAAATGATCAAAGCGAATCTGGACGGGGATTGGCAATAGTGTAAAATAAGAGCTTCCATGACCACAGCAACGGGGCATGGAGGTTCTTTTACTTTTTTCTCAATTGTTTTACTACCCCTTTGAATTTAGGATGATTGTTAGATACAATGAAAGCGTTAACAAAAAAGAAGGTGAAACAAATGCTTCTCATGGGGAGGAAATGCAAATGAGTCTTCTGAGGGAGGCTTGGCCTGCTTCGCGGCTCGTTAAGGCGCTGGCTGGCGGCATGCAGGATTCAGCAAGGCAACGGTTAAGGAGTAATTGGACAAAAAGGCTGCGGACGACTGTCTCTGAGCCGATATACGCCGAACTTTGGATGGATATTGTGCGTGTCTGTAAAGATAATCGGGAAACATCATGGCCTGAACTGCCGTTGTCTCTGTTTCGGGAATTTACTAATACAGGAGAGCGCAAGCCGTATGAGGATGTGTACTTTGAACGGCGTGGACGACTGGTTGCTATAGTGCTTGAAGCTGTTGTCAAGCCGGAGCCTCGAAAGATGAAAGAGGTGGAAAGCGGTCTGCTGGACATATGTAGCGAGTACACATGGGCGCTTCCTGCACATGTCAATGAAGAGGACACAGTAACACCGCCTTGGCAGCAGGTGGATTTATTCGCGTCCGAAACAGCACAAACGCTGGTTGAAATTTTATTGCTGCTAGGAGAACAACTGGCTAGCCATGTGGTCGCTCAGGTGCACGAAGAGATTGAACGTCGTGTGCTGGAACCCGTTTTTTGGAAGCCTCGTCATTTTGGATGGGAAACCGCAGATCATAATTGGTCGGCAGTATGTGCTTCCGGTTGCGGAATTGCAGCATTGCTGCTGGTAGAAGACGACTTTTCCAGAGCGGTAGCCATCGAGAGTATGCTGGGGGCGCTGGATTGTTTTTTGGCAGGCTACAGAGAGGACGGGGGATGTCCCGAAGGAGTAGGTTACTGGGTGTACGGCTTTGGTTATTTCACTTATTTTGCCGATATGCTGCGTGAGTTTACCGAGGGAGCTGTGGATATTCTGAACTCGGAAAAGGTTAGGCAAATCGCAGCCTTTGCAGAGCGGGTTCATCTGTCGGATGGTATTTTCGCTAATTATTCGGACAGTAGTGAAACGGAACGATTGCCTTCCGGACTCATTTCTCATTTGAATTCTTTGCAAGGAGGACCATCTACACTCCCTTTCCGCGTACCTGGTCTGTTGGAAGACCCCTGTCGCCGCTGGGCTCATGTATTGCGCAACTTGGTCTGGACGAATCCTCTGGCATTCGGGAGCGGTGAGACCGTTACCAATTATTTGCCGCAACTCGGTTGGCTGATGTGCCGCAGCTGCAGTTCCAGCCATAGTGGACCCGAAAGCCAAAAGGGTGAACCAGGTGTCATGCTTGCATTTTCAGCGAAGGCTGGGCATAACAATGAACCGCACAATCATAACGATCTTGGACATTTCATCCTTCATGGCGGTGGCGAAAATATATTGTGCGATCTGGGAGCAGGCTTGTACACGAAAGCCTATTTTTCATCGGGACGAGAGTCGATTATTAATATCTCCTCCGGCGGTCATTCCGTGCCTGTCATCAATGGGACTATGCAGCAATCGGGCGCACAGGCAAAGGCGGCTGTGCTGGATATTGCTTTGGATGAGCAGGAGGAGGTACAGACGGGCACAAGGCTTAAGCTTGATTTGACATCTGCTTATCCTGTAGAAGAATTGGCAGTCTTCACCCGCTCCTTTACATGGAATGTGCTGGAGGGAAACGAGGGGGCAAGGCTTACCGTCACAGATCATTTTGAGTTTGAAACGTCTGGCGTGAGCATGAAGTCACGGGATGTGGAGGAGCTTTTGATCAGTCGTATTCAGCCTAATCTGGGAGCAGGCTTCGTGGAATGGAAGGGAGCGAACGCAGGGGTCAGGTTAGATTATGATGCCAGCGTGCTGCGGGCGGGGTTGGAGGCTGTGAAGCACATAGATCATGACGGAGTTCCTTTTGTGTTTTATAAAACATCGCTGCAACTGGACTCCAATCAATGGAACGGTTCTGCAAGCGTAGATTGTAATCTGTTTTTTACCATACATTAATTTTCATTTTGAATGGGAGGCAGACAGGATGAATAAGCTGCAGACAGGCAGCGTGTACCCTTGGCAGACGGAGCTGGAGAGATTTATTGAACAGGTGGAAAGCGCGCCAAATCGAGTGAATGACGGTTGGACTCACCAACATAAGCTGGCTGTGCTGGAAAAGCTGGTTCGCGCATATGCCCTGCATCAGGACGAAACCGGAGCTATCATTGACCCCCATTCTGAAAGTGAACGGTACTACTCCACCCCCTCCTATGCGTTGGCTGCGGCGGTGTTGGTCAAAGAAGGCCGGCATGATTTACTGGAATCTGCTGCTGCGGCCTTGACGCATAGCATAGCTTGTGTAGTGGAGGAAAAAGCGCCAGATCACCACCCAGACTTTTTTCCAATTATGATGATGGGAGCGTATCGGCTCCTTAAAAATCTGCTGCCAGAACAAGCCATGGCATGGAAGCAGCAACTGAGCAGAATTCAGCCGGAGCAGACCTACATTTTTACGATGAGCAAAATGAAAAATCCGAACCGGATGATCAACTGGAATGCGATTATGATTTCCGGCGAGTTTTTGCGTGCAACGGAAGGAATTGCAGCCGATTCGGAATGGATGGAGACGTATATCCGCAGCTACCATTTGCCTCGTTTTACCAGGTTGGGCCTGTATCAGGATGGTCCGTTGGATCGGCCCAATAGCCCATTTGCCTACGATATCGTTACACGTTTTCATCTGGGCGTGATGCTGGAGAACGGATATGATGGCAGCTGCGCACTCGAACTGCGTGACCACCTTCGCAAGGGGGCGCTCAGCACATTACTGGCGCTATCCCCGCACGGGGAAATTCCGCCGCGTGGAAGAAGCGCCCAGCATCAGTGGAACGAATCGGCGGCGGCCTTTGTCTTTACAACACATGCACAGCAGGCTTTTACAGCAGGAGAGCATGGGCTCGCAGGTGCGTTCCGACGGGCAGCAGATCTATGCTGGCAAGCGATTAGCCGCTGGCAGACGGATGACGGCAAGCTGCATATCGTCCGCAACCATTATCCGTCCGAGGCACGGCATGGCTTTGAGGTGTACTCGAATCATACCTGCTACAGTCTGTGGACGGCGGCTGTGCTGGCCCACACCCTTCTACATGGTGAGGAGATGGATCGCATTTCCCCAACCTTCATCCCGGCGGAGATCGGCAGCCGGGTGTTGGCAACGGATGGCTGGTTCCAGACTGTCATTGCAGCCGTAGACGGGCAGCAAATGCTTGTGCAAACATCGGTCAACGACCCGTACAATATTCCGGGCATCGTGCGTATTCAGCAGTCTGCGCTGCCGTCGCTGATCGGTCCGTCCTCAGCAGGTCATGCAGACCGCGGCTTTACAGGCTTCGCGGAGGGAGATATTTTCCCGTTGAGCTATACCCCGGCCTGGCAAACGGAGGACGGAAAGTGGCACAGCTTGTCGGAGGGCATTCCCGGTACGCTGGAGTTCGACCGGGATGGAGGGATTGACCCGCAGGATGGTGGAGGAACCGTACAGATGGAACAAAGCTCAGCGTCTGACGGAGCAACGGATTTTACACTCCTGTGGGAAGGCCCATTCCCGGGAGTGAGGGAAATCCGAACGCATTATCGTCAGGTACCCGGCAAAATTGAAGTGGCGTATGAGCTTCAAGGCAATATTCAGAATGTAGGGGCACTTATTCCCCTAATGGCGTACGACGGTCGGGAGCGCAGTGTTATTCATCATGTCATGTCAGCTGGGAAAGAAACGGAAAGCATTCGAGTAGAATACGCAGGTGCAAGCCTTGAAGTCATCCCGACGACGGAAGGAACGAACGTGGTTTGGCCGGAAGAATTAGCTTCTGTGGCCTGTCGGAATGGTTTACTTAAGGGAGCGCGTCTGGAATGTGAAGGCAACCGCATTTCCTTTATCATTCGGTTACCTGAATAAATGGAACTGGTGTAGCCATATATATTTTTAAACATGTGGAAAAAGGGAGAGGAAAAAGAAATGACGAAAACAGAAGCGTGGCTGGAGCAATCGTGGGAGCTGGCTTTGGATAAAACGCTTGCCTTGGCGGCAAGACTGGGGGACGCTTTTCCACATGTTGCAGAGGGTGGACGTTATGATAATCGTGAAGAAGCGTGGTGGACAGCAGGCTTTTATCCGGGACTGCTATGGCTAGCCAATCGGGCGCGTCCTGACAGTGTGGCTGCCGGGATTGCACAGCGGTGCGAGGGTCGTTTGGAAAAAATACTCTATAATAGCGAAGCTGTAGACCATGATCTTGGCTTTATTTGGCTGCTCAGCGGCGTGGCCGCCCACCGATTGAACGGAGATTCTGAGTCCAGAAGACGTGGGTTATTGGCTGCCAATCTGCTGGCTGCCCGTTTTAACGTGAATGGCCGTTTTATTCGTGCGTGGAACTTCCCCTCGAAGGACATGGATACACGGGGCGTTGCGATTATAGACAGTATGATGAATCTACCCCTGCTTTATTGGGCTTCGGAGGAAAGCGGAGATCCGCGTTTTGCCGCTCTCGCTGTGCAGCATGCAGATACCGTAGCACGTGAATTTGTCCGTTCGGATGGCTCTATCGCACATGTGATCGAATTCGATCCGGAGATTGGAAAAAAGGTCGCCGAGCATGGTGGACAGGGATTTGCTCCCGGTTCTGCCTGGGCACGTGGCACGGCTTGGGCTTTGTATGGTTTTACGCTTTCGTATGGGTACACGCGCGATTCGCGTTATTTGAAGGTGGCCGAGAACACGGCTGACTTTTTCCTGTCCCAGTTGGGCGATGCTTGCCTGCCTGTGTGGGATTTTAGAGCAGAAGAAGAGCACCGCGGGGCATGGGATTCATCGGCGGCGGCAATTGCGGCCAGTGGTTTGCTGGAGCTGGCAAAATATTCGACGCGTGCAGAGCATTTTACAGAAGCTGCAGCATCTATCCTCGAGGGCTTGCATCATACATGTACGGCGTGGGGCGAGGAGCATGAGGGATTGCTGATGAACGGGACTGTACATTATCCTGAGCAAAAATACATCAACGTTCCCATTATCTATGGCGATTATTTCTTTGTCGAGGCATTGGCAAAGCTGCGCGGAGAAGAAGGTTTGTTTAGTGTTGAATGCAAAAAAATATAGTGTATAAGCGTGCAAGAACGAACTCATTTTAATCATACGGTCGTTTGTCAGATTTACGGAATGAATTGTGAAGCAGCGTGTGTGTAATTTCATTTACATATACGCTGTTTTTTTATGCATGAAAAGGCTGGATTTATTTCGATGCCAAAGTACTACTTATAGGGGGTTAAGAGATTGTGGCTGAGCTTATTTTGTACCCAATCAGAGAAAAATCATTGATATAAGCTCTTAACTCCTATGAAAATTTTCATTTTGATGCATGGAAATAGGTCCTTTTACTTGTTTAAGAGCATTTACTCGTAAATTGACAATATAGGTGGGTAACCGTATGATATCTTTTTGTGTAAAGGAATAAACTGGATTTTAAATCTCATTTGCAAAAGGAGTTATACATATCATGACAGCAACAAGTGATTGTACAAAAAGAATATACGGAGGATTTTGGATAAGAACGGCAGCGTTTGTGATTGATCTGATCATCCTTACTGCCATAGTCCTTTTAGTAGGGGGCGCAATTTACATTATCCCAGATATTCTGGGCATAAAGGAGACGGGTTTCATACAAGTACTGCTTATGTTGTGGCCGCTGATCTTATGGCTCGTAGTGCCATGGTTGTACTGTGTGTTATGGGAATCATCGAAGGTAAGAGCAACACCGGGTAAGCTGGTGTTCTCTTTAATTGTTGTAGACAAGGAAGGAAATCGTCTTGGATTCTTACATGCCTCAGGACGTTATTGGATTAAAGCCATTTCTTTTGTAATTGCTCATATTATTTATATTGTGGTTGCTTTTACTGCCAAAAAACAGGGACTCCACGATCTTTGTACCAACACCTTTGTTGTGAATAAAAAAGAATTGCAGCGATATGATCAACAATTGCCCTTCCCTCCAGTAGCTTCTAATATCATGAATTAAGGAAATTTCCGTTGCAGAAGATGGGTCTATTATGTAATATTAAGTGAATGATAATGATTATCATTTTCTATAGACTATATAACTTGGAGGATACATCCATATGCTACATGTAAAAAAATCGACCAAACTCCCTATACTGGCGGGAGTACTGCTCATTATAGCCGTTGTACTATCAGCTTGTAGCTCTCAAGGAAATGTTGCCCAAACTTCCCCTACAGCAGGACAGGCTGCAAACAGCACGGTTCAAAAGGAAGAGGCATCAACAACGCCGACCACCCGAGAATATACAGACTCTCAAAAACGTAAAGTAACGATTCCGGTAAATCCACAGCGGATCGTTTATGTAGGCAGTGATCCGGGGGATTTGCTTGCCTTGGGTGTACGTCCAGCAGGTGCGAGTCTGAGTGTCATTCAGTCACAAATTGTGTATGCGGACCTTACCAAGGATATTACCGATGTAGGCTACCCAGTGAATCTGGAAAAAGTGACGATGCTGAAACCGGACCTTATTCTTCACGACAATTGGGATGAAAAGGCGATTGATACGTTAGCTAAAATTGCACCTACCGTGGCTCTTCATTCCGACCAGGCAACTTTTGAACGTATGCAGGAGCTAGGTAAACTTCTTGGAAAAACTAAAGAGGCAGACCAATTCAAAACCTTATATGACGAGAAGGCCAAACAAATGAAGGCCAAGCTGGATGTTGACATTAAGCCAGGAGAGACAGCGACAGTGTTGTTAGTTATGGGGAAGAACCTGTATGTTATGGGACATCAGGGTGCATCCGTGTCCTTGTATGATGTGCTTGGCTTTAAACCGGCTCCCAAGGTACAAACAGACCTGATTGATAAAAAAGAGCGCTTTGCTACCATTTCTAACGAGGTGCTTCCTGCATTTATCGGGGATGAACTATTTATTCTGTCGGATCAGAGTAAAGAAACAGTTGCAGTTACTAATAATCTGATGAACAGTGAAATATGGAAGACCATTCCCGCGGTTCAAAACAAACGGGTATATACACTCGACAGCTCATGGAATTTTGATGATGCCATCACGAGAGAACGGCTTCTTGAACAAATTCCAGATTTGATGAAGCAAAAGTAAACATGGAACCAGCCAGTGCCTGAAAGCATTAGCTGGTTTCTTTGTTTTCTCATTATGCTATGAATACTTCCCTTGCTTAACCTATCTCTTATCAAGCTTTCTCCACCAAATCCTTCGCCAAATCCTCCTCGTAGCATACTCACACAAACGAACCCTGATGTCCTTTATTTATAGAATTTCATGGCGAAATAAAAAATGTAAGCTGTTCTTACAGTTTTCATGTTCTTTTTAGCTTGTTTTGCGTTATAATGAAAGGATGCACATTATGAACGAATTGGAGGCACAGCCCGATTGACTACTTACCCTTTTGCCTTTGATCCGTCCAAGCCGTTTATTGAGCAGGCAAGTGACTGGATTGCGGATGTATTTTATGAAGTTTTGCCTGAAGTCGGCTTTGAGGTTCGGGATGAACAAATTTATATGGCATTCCAGCTAGAACGTGCCTATAAGGAAAAAAAGACCATTTTTGCAGAAGCAGGTGTGGGCACTGGTAAAACGCTGGTATACCTGCTGTACGCTATTGCATATGCTCGATACATGAGAAAACCGGCGATTATCGCCTGTGCGGATGAATCGTTAATTGAACAATTGGTAAAGCCGGAAGGGGATATCGCCAAGCTGGCACGGCATTTGAGTCTGACGATTGATGCCAGATTGGGGAAGTCGCCGGATCAGTATATTTGCCTGAATAAGCTGGATGAGGTGCGAGGCGGACTGGATGAGGACGCAGATATTTTCCGTGATATTTATCAGGAACTGCCGGATTTTGTTCATTTTCCAGATACGTTACAGTCCTTCACTCCTTACGGAAATCGGAAGGAGTATCCCGAGCTAACAGATGGACAGTGGAGCAGACTCGGATGGGATGTATTTCAAGACTGTCTCGTTTGCCATCAGCGCCATCGTTGCGGTCAGACGTTGTCTCGTGATCATTACCGCAAAGCGGCAGATCTGGTCATTTGCTCTCATGACTTTTATATGGAGCATGTATGGACCTACGAAGCGAGAAAGCGCGAGGGTCAGCTGCCGTTGCTGCCGGAGCACAGCTCTGTCGTCTTTGACGAAGGGCATCTGCTGGAGACAGCGGCACAAAATGCACTTACCTACAAGCTTAAGCACGCTCAGTTTGAGTCTATTATTACCCGACTTCTCGAGGGGGAAGTGCGAGAATCTTTGGCAATGACGATCGAAGATGCGATCTCCCAAAGTGAGGTTTTGTTCGCTGCGCTTGATAAGAACAGTCAGCCTGTACAGGGTTCTAATCGCAAGGAGTTCATCCTGAATGAGTCGCTGATTCGAGAGGTAAACCGCTTTGGTGAATTGATCGGCACGATCGAAGAAGAGCTTGTATTTGAAAGCGGGCTATTCTCTTTGGATGAGTATCAAGTCAAAATTGTGGAAGAACATTTGGAAATGATTCAAACCGCATTGGCTTTGTTTAAGCGTCCTGAACTTCTCATTTCGTGGGTGATGGAGGATCAGGATGGGTTAACGCTTGTGGTTATGCCGAAGATGGTAAAAGAGATTCTCAAAGAACGAGTATTTGCGCAGCATATACCAATCGTATTCTCTTCAGCTACGCTTTCCGTAGAGAGCTCTTTTGACTATATGGCACAGAGTCTCGGTATTGAAAATCCACTAACGTTTTCTGTTGCTTCACCTTATGACTACAGCGATCAGATGCAAGCTGCACTGTACCCGTTGCAAGTGGGGCATGATCCAATCCAGAGAGCGCTGACACTGCTGGAGAAATCGCAGGGAAGAGCGCTTATCCTGTTTCCTTCACAGGAGGAACTGGCTGCATTCAAGAAGGATCTCGTTGCTTACCCGGAGGCATCAGCCTATCGTTTTCTGTACGAAGGTTCGGCTGAAATCAGCCATCTGATCTCAGCTTTTCAGAATGATGAGGAAAGTGTGTTGTGCGCTGTTACATTATGGGAAGGATTGGATATTCCTGGACCTTCTCTGTCGCACGTCATTATCTGGTCACTGCCATTTCCTCCGAATGATCCGGTTTTTACGGCTCTGCGCAAGGATGCAGCAGATCCGTTTATTCAGATAGATATGCCTCACATGGCACTTAGACTCAGACAAGGCATAGGGCGTTTAATTCGCTCGCGTAATGATCGAGGCTGGATATCCATCATGGGCCAGGATTTGAGACGTCAAGAAGTACGCACACAAGTTGAACAACTACTGCCTGCGGGCGTAGAATGCACCGTAATTGAAGGAAACCCGGAGGGAATAAAAACATGTTGAATTTTACAACGTACACAGTAGATCAGATTAAAGATGCTTTTGGTATTTTGACTGGACAGCGTTATGAATTTATCATTGATGTAGAGGTAGAGGAGGACGACGAGCTATACACTGAAAACGGACTGTATATCCGTTGTCTTTATTTAGTAGACGAAGAAAAGACGGGACTGCTAAAGTATGAATTAATTGAAAAAGTAACGAATAGTTACATTGATCTTGAACTTGAAGATGATGAGCTGCAAGCTGTTGAGAACTTCTGTAAAGAACATGTACAGGATGAAACAGTGAAGTAACAGTATAGAACACTTAGCTAGCACAGCTGGTGTATAGCTAACATATAATGAAGATATCAAGGAGTCCTGACATGATCAGGCTCCTTTTTTTATGGTCAAATGAAGAGAACTTATTTGCTCTAGCGCAGTCTATCCCACACATTCACCATAAACAGCACAGTCCCCCCCGCGAGTAACACCCACCCTATGGTGATCCACACTCCAGCCTCTGGAACCTCGTAAATTTCACCTATAATCGCCAATATCAACACAGGCAGACCGATATTATGCATCCAAAAATGGATATGTGCCAGAATAGTAACTGAAAGTGCAGGAAAGGTCACATAGATCAGACCTATAATTCCAAGTGCAATCCAACCTAACAAATGGATATGAGACTGAACATTGGACAGACTGTAATCACCCGACACGCCAATAATTACACTAAGCAGCACACTGAGGGCAAAATATACGGCAGCTATCTTCAGAAATTGCTTTCCCATATATGAACTCCTTCTTATGTTGCACGGGGATATTTTGTGACATCTTCTCTATCATATCGAGCAAGCAGGCAGGGTGTGTGGGTATTGTGACTGGTCCATTTGACAAAAGCTTCAAATACACATAAAATCTTATTGCATCAATACTTACCGTATTACTGTGTTTTCTCGGAGATGATAGCGAACTTCTCCGACAATAGGCGTTAATTTTTGACCATTGGTTTATTTTGGATTCGCCATTAAAAGGAGCTTGAAATTATGAATGTATATCAAAATACCCTTGAACTCATCGGACGTACGCCATTAGTGGAGCTGAACAGCTATTCTCTACCGAGAGGAATTCGCCTGTTTGCGAAGCTGGAGTTTATGAATCCCGGCGGCAGCGTAAAGGATCGGGTAGGTAAGGCTCTAATTGAAAAAGCATTAAAAACAGGTCAGCTGAAGCCAGGTGGGACATTAATTGAAGCAACAGCAGGCAACGCAGGTATTGGTCTTGCGATGGCGGCGCTTCATTATAATATCTCGGTTATTTTTGCTGTGCCTGAGAAGTTCAGCCAAGAGAAGCAGGACCTGATGAAGGCATTGGGAGCACGCATCGTTCATACCCCGACAAGTGAGGGGATGAAAGGAGCTATCGAAAAAACAAAAGAATTGGCTGCTGAAATAAAAGATGCATACTTGCCACGGCAATTCAGTAATCCGGATAATCCCGAGGCATATTATACGACAATGGGACCTGAAATATGGAACGATCTGGACGGCAAAGTGGACGTATTTGTGGCAGGTGCAGGCTCGGGGGGAACGTTTATGGGAACCTCGCGTTATCTTAAGGAACAAAATGCAGCCCTTAAAACGGTCATCGTGGAGCCGGAAGGGTCCATTTTGAATGGCGGCGAGTCAGGTCCACATAAAACGGAAGGAATTGGCATGGAATTAATCCCTGAATTTGTGGATAAAGGATATTTTAATGCCATTCACACCATTAGCGATGTTGATGCTTTTGACCGTGTCAAGGAACTGGCTGCACGTGAAGGTCTTCTCGTTGGCAGTTCTTCAGGGTCTGCTTTACATGCCGCTTTACTGGAAGCCGAAAATGCACCGGATGGCGCACATATTGTTACCATTTTCCCGGATAGCAGCGAACGTTATCTGAGCAAAAAAATATATGAAGGCGGGATATAAAATGAAACGCAAAACAAAACTGATTCACGGCGGGCTTCCTACCGATCCCCATACAGGCGCGGTTAACGTTCCTATTTATCAGGTAAGCACTTATGAGCAAGAGGAAATTGGCGTCCATAAGGGATACGAATATTCGCGTACAGGCAATCCGACCCGGTTTGCTCTGGAGGAGCTGATTAAGGATCTGGAGGAAGGAAAGCGTGGTTTTGCTTTCGGTTCGGGTATGGCAGCAATCCATGCGGTATTTTCACTGTTTAATGCAGGGGATCATATTTTGCTGACCGATGATGTATACGGAGGCACCTACCGTATTGTAAGCAAAGTCCTCAGCCGTATCGGAATTGAGTCCACATTTGTGGATACGACTGACCTGGAAGCCATCTCCAAAGCAATTCGTCCGAATACGAAGGCATTGTATGTCGAAACGCCAACGAACCCGCTTTTGAAGGTTACGGATATCCGCGCTGTTTCGGAGCTTGTAAAAAAACATGATCTTTTATTGATCGTCGACAACACATTTGCTACCCCTTATTGGCAGACGCCAATTACACTTGGGGCTGATATCGTCATTCACTCTGCTACCAAGTATTTGGGCGGCCATAGCGATGTTGTAGCCGGTCTGGCTGTTGTGAACAGCGACGAGCTGGGAGAACAACTTCATTTTCTGCAAAACGCCATTGGTGCTATTCTCGGCCCGCAAGATTCTTGGTTATTGATCCGAGGTATTAAAACATTGGGTCTGCGTATGGAAGCGATTGAGCAAAATGCAAAGGAAATTGCAGCCTTTTTGGAAAAACATCCGAAGGTTAGCAAAGTGTACTATCCTGGACTGGAAAGCCATGCACAGCATGAACTGTCCAAAATCCAGGCCGAAGGCTTTGGCGGCATCATTTCCTTTGATGTAGGTAGCGACGCTAACGCGGTTGCACTTCTGAAAAAGGTGAAATATTTTACACTGGCTGAAAGCTTGGGAGCGGTTGAAAGTCTGATTAGTGTTCCGGCACGTATGACGCACGCCTCTATTCCAGTAGAACGTCGTGCAGAGCTAGGTATTACCGAAGGTTTGGTGCGGATTTCGGTTGGGATTGAAGATCTGGAAGATTTGATCGAAGATTTGCAGGCAGCATTGTAAGAAAATAATCGTAATGTTCAAGAGAGGTAGCTGAGGCTGCCTCTTTTTTTGTGTATTGTAGAATAAAGTATTGCTTTCCCTTAATAACCGAGTATAATACTTGGTAATAGATTGAGCCATAAGGAGAGAGACCCTATGAAACAGATAAAAACACGCAGTTACCTGCAGGTAGATGACTATCTGGATCTTCTTAATTATGCGAAACAATTGAACGATATAGAGTGGCAACAGGAGCTCAAAGAAGCCCTGCGGCATCAATTGCTGGAGAATGGCAAAGAGACTAAAGATTCTGAGATTAATACGCTGTGGCGGCATTTTGATCAGATTAACGATGAATTGCTGAGGTTGTTTGATCTCTTACGAAATAGTAATAACGCGGCGGATCGAAACTCGTGGAGCGAACAGATTTGGGAGCTAAAGTTAGAACGCATTAAGTTGGAAAAGCAAATTCAAGCGAGTTATGCACATTTTTAAAATAGTAACTTCACCCTAAACATACTATACCCTAGTATTGTTAGCAACAATCATGGCAGCATTAAATAGGTTTTTAGATATAGAAATTTTTAATAACGAAGTGAAGCACTCTGCTTTCTTCGTTTTTTTTGTTTTATCATAGCTACTTTTTTGAGAAGAACAGAGGAGTACGTAGAGGTAATAACGAATAGTTTTATATAGTTAAATTGAATGTTAAACGGAATATAACCGCGACTACGTCTCTGAGGAAACAAAAACCTGGAGGGGGAATGTTATGAGGTTCACACATCTGGAAAAAGCAACAACTGTGCTGTCGGATCATCCGGTACGTCTGAGGTCTGCTTATGCAGTCGGTCCGGTCATGCTCCCGGAAAATTGCGGTGTGGGCAGGGAATGGACAAGTTATTTTGCCCATGAGGAATGGAATTTGGAAAAGGCTTGTGATGAAGAAGGAGTAGAGCTTTCAGCCGGAGGAAAGGCAGCGTGCCGATTATTGACCGAGCTGGACCCTCGGACTGCCGAACTAAATCTAGGTGTTTTTCCGCCTTTGGCCGAACAAGAAAGGCTTTTGCTGGTTTCAAATCTTCGTTGTATGGCTGCACAGGAAGTGATTTTCAGACCCTTTGAAGGAACGGGACAAATTTGGATAGATGGCACACTGGTATATGCGGAATCCGGTCCTTTTCGCTTGTATCTGGAGGAAGGCGATCACACGGTAGTTATCATTGCTGCGTTTATTCCCGAGGAGGCCCGCTCTATTCGTATCAGTGGAAATCAGGTATGCGACGAACCAGATGTGACAGAACTGCAACGTGAATTTGTAGAGCGTAATATACGTTTTCATATGGCTTGGTTAGAGGTTGAGAAAAGTGCTGGCAGGGAGGGTGAAGACAGCCCGATCTTATTTTATTTACTGCGTAAGGATCGGATAGATCTTCCCTTAGATCAAACGTTATGGGTCGAGGTAACGAATGATGAAGGCATGAAGCTGGATCGCTTTCCAGCACATTGGGAGCAGGAGCAAAGCTATGACTGGGACGAGGAAAAGGCCAGGAATACGGGAATGCTGCACTTCACCGTTACATATCGGGATCATGAGGCTGTGGAGCATCATTTTGTGTATTCGGCACTTGTGCGGCCTTTGTCAGTCGTCGTGGAGGGCTTGCAGGAAGAGTATGACCGGTACATTCAAGCCCGCGCTATAGATATTCTTCATTCTGCGCAGAAAATACAAATAGAGGGCCTGCTTGAGGAATTAAAAAGGTTAACGGATTTGCCGGAAGATCCTTTTGAAATCTGGGATTACCGGGTTGTACGTGAATATATCAAGCTATTAAAACAAATCTTCACGTGTGGACATGCCGAACAGTCACACTCCCCGTCCTTACTTCAAGAAGAACACATCTTTTTGTCTAATGACGGAATTGGGGAAGGATTTTTTGTCTCCCGTTTGGATAATAGTTTGCAACGCTATACCATTCAGCTTCCCAGAAGCTATTCGACTGACCGACAGTATCCTCTGATCGTTCTGATGCCAGGCAAGCGATATGAACTGGGCTTGCCGGATTTTCAGAATCGAGGTTTTGGGCAAGGCTGGGAAGAGGAAGCTATATTCGTTACTTTTTCATGCCGTGGTGTAACGTTGGGCAGTTATATTGGAGAAGCTGCTTTTTTGGAGGCGCTGGATGTCATACTGCAAGCGTACCGAGTGGACGAAGAGCGGATCTATCTGACGGGTTATTCGAACGGAGCATATGCGGCCTGGGCGATGGCACAGGCTTATCCTTCTCGGTTTGCGGCTATTGCGGTTATCTCTGGAGCGCCACATCCCAAGCATCTGATAAATCTGTTGAATATGCCAATATTGAATGTATGCGGAGATCAGGATTACTTATTTGCACAAGCATACACAGCCCCTGTAACAGAGCTTCCATCTGATCATTTTAAAGGTGTCGTAGAGCGGCAGTCTAATCACTGGGATACGCATGAGCTGAGACTTCTGGACGGCGTACTGGGTTGGCTTATGCAATGGAAAAGGGATGTCGTACCTCAGCGTATTGCCTATCGGACGGAACGGGGCAGACATAACCGGGCTTACTGGCTGGAACTGACGCGAATGGATGAAAATGAGGAATATGCCGAGTTGTACGTTGAAATGAGTGCCACAGGTGAGTTGGATATTGAGGCAGTTCACGCCGAAGAATTTATCATTCATCTTTCTCAAGAGGTCATGCCCTTGGAATTGGCCCAAGTTCGTATCGGAGCCCGTATTTTCGTGTTGGACTTGCGGGAATACAGCCGCTTTCGCTTTGTTAAAACACACTCACATAAACGTCCCTCACCTGAATACCGTTTGATTGCCGAACGGGAGGAAGAAAGCAGTGAATGCTTTTCAAAAGAATCGGATGCCAAAAAGGAAATTGTGGATTCGAAAAGCGTGGGAAGAAACGTTTTGAGCCATGGTATGGGTGTGCTTGACGTTTATATGGATCGTCTTCACATTGTCCTTCCATCCAGCTATGCTACACCGGAGGAAGAGCAGGCGGTGAGACGGACGGCGAACGCCTTGGCTAGCCCACGAACAGCGACTTGGAATCCGTATATCGGTGTTCATTATCCGGTGGTGTCTTCCAATGATATTACAGAGGAAGCACTGGCTGATAGCAACGTGATATGTGTCACTTCGGGCTTGTCCAGACATGAGCTGCTTCAGAAGCACCAAGCTGATCTGCAAATTACATGTACGGAGGAAGGGTATACATTGGGCGGCGATTTTACGGCAGGCGAGTATTGTCTGTCATATATTCAACCTAGCCCATGGTCTGCAACCCAGCAAATGCTTGTCGTAGCGACCAATTCCCCCCGTATGTTGGGTAAAAACCTATTTATGCGCAGACTGATTATGCCTGGATATTTTAATGGTTTACACCCATATTTGAATAAAGAGATTATTGTGTATGACAGCAAGGGAGTGCGTGCTTTTAACTTTACTTCCATCAGACATGCGCAGCAAAAACTGCAAGGCCAATAAAGAAGACAGCTAATTAGACACGATAATCCTAAAATAAAAAAACGTCCGGAGTTGGGGAGGGGGACTGACCCCTTAACGTGAGACAAATCAAAACTCCTTCAAGAGAGCTCAACCATGTCGAGATATGGAAGTAGCCTTGTGCGTCCACTTTATTGACAAAGCTAAAAAATGTGAATATCATCATAAACGTTTTGAATCCTTCTTCTGTCCAGGGAAAGGCACGTTAAGTGCACAGGAAAAGATTAATCTAGTCATGCATTCTATTAATATTATTATAAGATATTTTTTTGATCTATTTAGAGAGCAAATGCTCTCTCCGAAGGAGGGAAAACATAATGGAAAATTCATTTGAAAACAAGTCGGTTATTGTAACTGGTTCGAGTAAGGGGATTGGTAAAGGAATCGCCAAAGTCTTTGCTGAAAAGGGAGCTAAAGTAGCCATTATTTCTCGTAACCTAGATGAGGCCGAGATATGCGCTGCCGAAATCAGAGCATCCGGTGGATACGCGCAAGGCTTTAGAGGTGATGTCACGGATCGATCTTCTATGGAAATGATGGCACATTCAGTATCGGTGGCCTTTAGCGGCATTGATGTGTTGTGTGCTAACTCAGGTATTGCCCCTATGACTACAATTGAAGAAATGGTTGCTGAAGAATGGGATAGCGTGATGAATACTAATGTGCGTGGAGCTTTATTTTCTGTACAGGCTTGTCTGCCATTCTTAAAAAAGCTGAATATGGAAGAGTGGTGTTAACATCTTCGATTACGGGGTCGGCGACAGGATTTGTAGGATGGTCGCATTACGGTGCCAGTAAGGCTGCCCAACTCGGTTTTATTCGCAGTGCAGCGCTTGAGTTAGCTCCGTTTGGTATTACAATCAATGCGATCATGCCCGGTAATACAATGACTGAAATGATACAAACCTTCCCAGAATACATTGAAACCATGCTTCCAGCTATTCCATTGAAACGGTTTGGAACCGTTGAAGAAATGGGACATGCAGCTGCATTTCTTGCCTCTAAGGAGGCTGGCTTCATCACGGGACAAACAATTATTATTGACGGAGGACAGAGCTTGCCTGAATCTTAATAAAAACAAGTTTGTACCAAGAGGAATAAAATGAATCCTTCAAGTAGTCATACCCCTGTCAAGTAGACGAATGAAAAAAGCTAAGCTGCAAGCGCGTGCCGATACTCGATCGGGGCGCGCTTTTTGAGTTTACCCTGAAACCGCTGAGCTTCGCTCCGTCACCAGATTTGAATATCGCTTTTTAAGTAGTCCACCCCTGAGCTATCAAGTAATCTCGTTCTTCTTTGATACTGGAAAAGGAGGTACGTGTACGCCCCTTCATCGGGCTGGATGAACCCTTGCGCCAATCGAGCGGTTCAGCATTTCGAACCTTCTTCACCCAAACTTTGAGTTGGTTAGCCATACGAAAATCCCCTCCAGGTTCACTCATACCCTCATGGTAACACACAAGGTTTTTTTAGAGTGTCTACTTGAAGGGGATGATACCACCCAGGCGATCCTGACGGTTTTTTGCTGCTTTATTGCAGTGGTTTGTCATGGTAATGACGTCATATATAGAAGGGCGTTAGGACAGATCAGTTTTTATACTGCTCCATCAGGTACATGATCTTTACTTCATCGGCCAAATCTCCAAAGGGTTCTAACGGATTCTCTTGAATGATATGATATAAACGCTGGACTCGTTCCTTTGGCAGTTTGCGTACATATCTGGAAATGAAAGCGGCATGGGTGACTACGTAGCGCTTTTTACGGACAGCTGCACTGGCTACGCGGACGAGAATATCTTCGCCCCCTGCCAATTCCAGAATACGGCGCTCATAAAAGACTACGTATCGGAATGTCCGGTCCTTGATCAGCTCACGATTGAGTCTGGCAATCTCTCCGATATATCTGACCATAAGCGGCTCGAAGCTCTTGATCAGGAGAGGATCGAGCGTTAATTCCATGTCTTTGCGGAGAACAAAAGATTGCAGCAGGGCGACCTGCTGGAGCCTTATCCGATCATTGTGAATGAGTACAGCCATCTCACGCAGCATTTCATAGGAGACACGCTCACTGAGCTGCCGCAGGGCAACCGCGTTTTTATGATTAACGTTTAGTCCTTCCTGGATCTGCCCTATACGACCTCTGAACAGACGTATAAGCTGCCTACGCTGCTCATAAGGATAAATACCCTGCTGTAGAAGCACCAAGGGCAGCAGAAAGAACGCACCGACGATACCGCATAGAAACATTTGTTGCTGCGAGTGGCCGAAAAAAACAGTAGCGGCCAGCAATATGACGCCGACGGCAAGGTCTTTACGAAAATAACGTTTGGCTCTAAGTTTGGCATATTGCTCTACAGGAACTAGTGTATCCCGACCACATGATGTACATTTCTCTTCCCAAAGGGCGGTGAATTGTCCACAACGCTTGCAGACTCTTAGCTTTTGGAAGGCGTGCTCTGTGCGGGTAAATGGGCGAAATTGTACAGCTTGTTTGGAACTATTCATTGCGCTCACTTCTCCGGTTCAGCAGTGCCAGAAGCTCGGTGTCGATTTGTGTAATCGACGGGGCGCGTTTTTTATGTATATAGTAAATTAGTGATTTGATGGCGACAAAAAGAAACATAATCGCCAGACATCCGTATGAGATCATAGTGTACTTCCTCTTTCTGCTTGGATTTTTACTTCAATATTTTACATGGGCGGGTTTCGCTACTGTCATTTTTGTCGTATAAAGGAGAAGGCTGGTGCCCGATTGCCCTTGTTGGGGTATAATTATATCATTACTGCAGGATATTGGTAAAATCTCGCGGTATGACAGGCTTTTTGGTTGGATTCAGACCATTTGGGCAGTATTTTCAGCTGGCGTTCATGTAAAACTCATTATAATTTAATAGTAGGGGAGTACAACTGTAATTTAGAATGAGAATTAACCGGCAAAGGGGTACAAGCGATGTTTAGTAGAGACAGAAAATGGTTTTTGGTCATCGGAATCATATGTACAATGATCATGACCTCGATTTTGGCATGGCAGCCACAGATGGCGAATGCCGCTTCGCCCTCTGCTTCTAAGGTGGATGCGGTGCTGGTCGTCGATGTAAGTAATTCAATGAACACCAGTGATCCTGGGAAAATTGGCAATGAAGCCATGAAAATGTTCATTGATATGCTGTCGACGCAAAATGACAAGGTCGGGATTGTAGCGTATACGGATGTCGTACAGCGCGAGAAAGCCTTGCTTAATATTACATCCGAAGCGGATAAGCAGGAACTGAAGACGTTTATTGACGGACTGAACCGGGGGGCGTATACTGACACCTCCGTGGGTGTCAAGGAAGCGATCCGCATTTTGCAAGATGGTAAAACAGCTGGACATGCGCCTATGATCGTCATGTTGGCCGACGGTAACAACGATTTTAATAAGACGACAGGCAGAACCGAAAGCCAATCAGATCAGGATATGGCACAGGCTGTAGCCGAGGCTAAAAATAGCGGCGTTCCGATCTACACCATCGGCTTGAATGCAGATGGGAAGCTGAATAAAAACAAGCTTGCCGACATAGCGCAGCAAACGGGCGGCAAGTCCTTTATTACAAGCTCAGCGGATGACCTGCCGAACATTTTAAGTGAAATTTTCGCCAGCAATTTGAAGTTGAAAGTGGTGCCTTTGCAGTCCATTACGGCAAACGGCGACTATCAGGATGTAACGGTAACCGTACCGAACGATAGTGTGCTGGAGGCTAACATTTCGATCATGTCCTCGAAACCGGTGGATGCGAGACTGATAGACCCGTCGGGCAACACCAAGCCGATTCCTTCGAGCGATGTGCTGCTGTCCAAGTCCAAAAGCTACTCGCTGATTAAACTGCTCAAGCCTGTGGCTGGTGACTGGAAGCTCCAAGTCAAGGGAGTCCAGCAGGATCAGATTGATATTAATCTGGTGTTTAACTACGATCTGGAGCTGAAAATGGACGCACCGTCCGCCAAATCATACAAAAAAGGCGATGCAGTTCAAATTCGTTCCTACCTGACGAGCAATAGCCAGCAGCTTCAGGATCAGGAATTGTATGCGAATATGAATGCTGTTCTGAAGGTCAAGGATCTGGATTCCGGTACAACGAATGAGGTGCCGTTAACCAATGCAGGGGATTCTTTTACCGGTAGCTATACGATTCCAGATGAGCATGACTACGAACTAACCGTTAGAGCAGAGGAGAAGAGCTTCTACCGTGAAACACAGCCTGTAACCATCAGTGCTAAAGCAGGGGCGACGAGCGGTACGAATACGGGCACGACACAGCCAATAACACCTGCTGAAAAGTCCAAGCTAATGCCACTCATTCTTTTAGGGCTGGGGCTGCTCATTCTGCTGGTTGCCGCATATTTCATCTGGAAGGCTGTCAAAAAGGCCAACCGTGGCTTTGTCGGTCAAATCGTACTGGAAATCCGGGATGAGAACACTGGCGAAAAAACGTATCCACAATACAAGAAGCTGAACACCTTCCGGGGCAAATTTAATCTGCACCAGTTGCTGCAACTGGCACCGGAATTTGCTGGAACCGACAAGGTCGTGTTCACACCAGCCAATCAGGATCGTATCATTGTGCGCAGTACCCCCGAGATTACGATTGAGAAATCCGGACGGGCTGTAGACACAGGCAACGGTCTTGAACTCAAAAACGGTGATCGTCTGACCATCCCGTTAGCCAGTGTGGACAAAACCATTTTACTGGAATTTATTTCAGTAAACAGCTAAACGAACCCTTAGGAGGTCATATCTATGAAACCAGTAGTTAGAGAGCATATCCAACAATTAGACGTATCACTCGGCGGGGGGATCGTAAGCGATAAGATCAGAGTTGATACTATTGATAATCCTATTTTAATTATCGGACTCGGAGGCACGGGAATTGATGCCCTTCTCCGCTTGAAATATCAAATTAACCGCAGATTCAAGCTTCCAGCAGATCCGATCTCCAAGAAAAAGAGCGATAAACCGGACAATGTGGAATTTCTCGCTTTTGAAACGAATGAACAAGACCGCAACAAAAAATACAAGGGGATTGGTTTGGACCCCATCAATGAGTTTGTACTGCTATCCAATGCGGAAATCGGCGGATTGCTGCAAAACCGCAGCATTCTTGAGCCGTACATTACCGATTGGCTGTCTCCAGAGCTGAGCATTACCGATGGTATGAATGGGGCGGCAGGGGTACGTCAGGCAGGACGATTGCTGTTGTTCACCAAAATCAATCAGGTCGTACAAAGCATTGACAAAAAAATCAAAACCTTGTCTGAAGGCACCAACAAGAAGCTTATGGTGTTCCTGCTGTCCGGTTTGTCCGGCGGTACAGGAAGCGGTACTTTCCTCGATATCTCATATATCGTCCGAGGAATTATTGAGCGTGACTATGGCTCTGCAGGTGTAGACCGTGTAAATACATTAGGTTATCTGTTTACACCGGATATTAATTTAGCGAACAAAAGCCTGAGCGAGCATACACGTGAATATATTAAAAAGAACGGCTATGCTGCACTGAAAGAGCTGGACTATTGGATGAATGTAGACAGCCGTGGTGAACGCTTTAAGCAGCAGTACGGAAATATTTTGGCCGTGAACTCGCCGCTTCCGCCGTTTAATCTGTGTCATCTCATTTCGGCCACGAATACGGAAGGCAAGCTGTTGGAAAATGCTTATGATTACTGCATGAATGTCACCGCCGAGAACATCACCAACTTTATGGCGAGTGAGGAAAAACAGTCAGGCGAAGAGTTTGCCATTCATGACTATATCAGCAATATCCGTACCAACATCGCACAAATGAATAAGGCCTATCCGGCAAACTACGATTACAATATTATCGGGGCTTCCTCGGCGGTACTGCCAATGGAGGAAATGACGACATATCTGGCCTATCGAATGTTTGGCAAAATGTCCAAAATGTTTGAGCAATCGCCAAATCAAGAGGATGTAGAGAAGTTTGCCCGCAAGCTGGGCGTGGATCTGGATAGCATGATCAAAAACTTTGAATCCCGTGTACCTGAGCCGCTTCCGGGCTTTGAAAACAGTGAACGGTTGAGTTATAGCAATGTTGTTAAAATGCAAGTTGTCAATATGGACACCGAGCTGGAGCAAACGTTCCTGACGCGTGCCCGCGAAGAGTATATCAAAGCGAAGAAACAGCTTCCTGGCGAAATTACAGGACAGTTTACGGACCAAATCCGCCGGATGTTTCTGCATCCTGAGCAAGGGCCGTTTTATGTATCCCGCATGATTTATACTGAAAAAGGATTTAGCTTGCTGAAAATGCTGCTTTCATATGTTGAGACGTTGCGTGAATCACTGCACCGTATTCCAACGGACATTGAATGGGCGCGTGAGCAGGCGAACGAAAAGCTGGGCGATGCCAAGAGCGCGTTTGTGTCCAAGGATAAAAAGAAAAATGCGTACATTGAAGCGAAAATTAATGAATATTGGCTGCGGGCTGATGTGGAACGTACAGAGCAGCTCATTGAATTTTATGAAGACCTGTATGACCTGTTGAACAAGGAAAATAGCCGCATTTATAATGTATTTACTGAAATTTTGAACGCATTGAGCGCAATTTTCGAGAAGAATGGCGATCTGCTGATAAATGGCGAAGAACAGTCCGATCACAAAGGTAACAAAACGTACTATTGGAATCTGGTAAGTGTACCGGATATTTCTGAAGTTGTGACCAAGCTGCTGGACAACCGCAACGGTGATGATTTGATTCGTGATTTTGCCCAAGAATTGCTCGAAAATTCAGATCAATGGGTGAAGGATCAGGATATGGACATCATCAGCTCAATCTCCAATTTCTTGACTGATAAGTTCGGTGATCTCATTACCCGTTCCATGGAGGATTTCCTCGTCATGAAATACGGGCAAGATGAAGCCATTGAAAAATTTGTGGAGCGCTACATTGCGAGTAAACTGGATGAGGAAGCTGTACCTGTGTTCCATCTGAGCAATAGCTCTGGCAACTTGTACTTCCCATCATGGGGATTCGTTTCAGTACCTGTACAGTCGCCTAATATTCTGAAAGGCGTTCGCAATTATCAAAATAATGCAATTGGCAAATCACATTTTACTATTAAAGAGAGTGAAGTTCGTAACCGGATTTTCTGGCTCAATACGCGTAATGGTGTTCCTCTGTTTGTATATACGCCGCTCAAAGTGTATGAAGAAAGCTATGAAAAAACGATTCTTGACCGCGAAGGTATTGGCCGTCATCTGGTGCAAACAGGTCAGAACAATTGGACTAATCTGCCGTCGCCGATTCCTGAAAAGTCATGGGGCGAAACTTACGTCAATTCGCGTGTGCAAGCTTACAATGCCCGCATTCGTAATGATTTTGACCGTGCCAAGTCACTTGGCGTGATTCGGGAAAAGGATGTCGATCAGAATACGAGCAGCCGCTTCACTGTAATCCGTTCACATGCGCTAGATCTGAATGCGATGCTGGCAGGCTACGATATGCGCTTGCAGGAATCCAAGCCGAATTTGGGTGAAGTAAAAAGAGCATGGTCTGAGTTGAAACGTCTGCTGGCTGAAGGGCTGGAGCAGGCCGGAAGCAAGGACATCTTTGGCAGCATCAATGAAGAGATGGCGAAGGAAAACCTGATCCGTTCACCAGAATTAACACAGGTGGTTCGTGAAGAACTGGCGAAATATACACAAATTGAAGCGAAAGCCGCTGAATTGGAAGCTTTGCTGGGCAAATATCAGGATGAAGAAAAATGGCTGGATCAGTTCATTCAGGCACTCTATACGGACACGATTACGAAAAAAGGTGCTTTGTACGTCTATGATCGCGACGAAGAGGAAGAGGCTTGGGAGCCGTTTGCCAATGTCATGAAGAGCCGTAATTATGTGGAGTTTGAAGTGTTTACAAACTTCCGCGGTTTGGAAGAAAAGAAATTTGCTGCTCTAATGCGCAAGGCGGATCGCCGTGATGCTGTATTGACTTCATCTGAGGATATTACACCATTGCTGTCGAAGCTGGACGAACTGGCTGCGATTTACACAGAGGCCCGCAATCAATTGGAATATGAAAAGGTGGAGCTCGCTAACGGAGCGGAACTTTATGCATTCTATGCTCAAATGGCTGGAAAATTAAACGACATCCGCAGAAAGTTGAAGTAAAGTATGAGAGAGCAGCTGTTACGTTATGCGGCTGACTATGCAGTCGCAGAGGACCAATTAATCGGAAGCGGAGATGGACGCAGTAGCATCCATTTCCCGTCCGTGTTTCTTTTTATCGGTGATCGCATGAACCCGGTGATGAACACCATTGCAGATATCAACCGGACCAAGTGGGATAACAGCACGGGAGTAACGTATATTCAGATCCGCTCGCAGGAAGAACATGCGGCTGTAGATCGTTCGGTGGATGCTATTGTTCATACGATAGCGGTACCGGAGGAAAGTGGCCACCAAACGATACGCCGTGACTTGCACCAGGCTTTTTATACACATGAATCGCAGCTAATTGAGCTTAACACCGCGTTGCGCCGGGCTAGTGGACATCTGGCAGATTACGGTCGGTTGTATTCTTCGTTCGAGCGTGTTCATTTGTCGATTTTGACGACAGCGGATGACCCCATGAACGTATTAATCCCTGAAATTACGCTGTTGGCGGAGTATATTTTTGCACAGTCTTTTAAATCGGTACAAATGGATCTGTATGTGTTGGTGAATGAAAGCGATCAGGCTGTCCAATTCGGCTACAGTAGTGCAACGTCCGTTGCTTTTATGCGGGAGCTGGACTATATCCAGAGTCCAGAGTATACGTTTACGGCACCGCTTCATATGACTGAGGACAAATTGACCATTCCAGTATCCCATGCTCCATCACCGTTGTTCGATCTCGTCTATGTGCTGTCCGACAAGAACGAACGCGGCGTAACGGTGCCGAATAGCCTGCGGGAAAGCTGTGACATCATTTGCCACATTCAGCTTCTTAAAAACCGCTATCAGGCAGGAGATTCCTATCGGTCACAGGATGGGGGATACAACAATACATCGTTTAAAAACAACATCATGACGGAATCCGGGCGGCAGGGTTATGTGTCGGCTGGATTTTCCCGAGTCAACCGCCCTAACCAGTCAATCGCACTTACGGTGCTGTATCATTTTTATGTGAAGCTGCTAGAGCGTATGAGAACAGAGCAGGAGTGGGACATACGCGATAAGCTGAATTATTTTGGTTTAGATGCTGCTGAGCGCGGTCGCACGCGAAATGATCTCGTTCCTGGTAATGAGGCGATCACGGACATGAGCGCACTGATGACCAGCGGAGCCAGCTACGGCTCCTTGAAGCGAATGACATTACGTGAGGCGGAGGGAGCCTTGTTCGGTCAGGGCTGCGAAGCCTTTTTCCGCGATAACTGTGAACGGATTATGCACAAACGGTTGGGAGATTTTCAGGCGGAATCAGGTCTGCAGTTGGCTGTGAATGCAGCTTCCAAGGAATATCCTGAAATCGGCTTATTCGAGTTGACAGACTGGACGGATGAAAATAAAACAGGAAATGTGCTTACGGCCATTCGGGGGCTGATTCGGGATACGTCCAATGACTTGCAGATTAGTACCGCTGAACTGGACACCCTGTATAGCGGTCAGGTGGAGGACCAGCCTTTTCAACGACTGCCACTCATGGATAAGCATAATGTGCGCAGCTTGATTCGTTACCTGACCGAGACGGTTTACGGGCACAAACTGCACATGCTGCGAATTCAAGCCGATTTGGAGCTGCTTCGTCGCTATGAACTGGCACTAGAAAAATGGCATGCACAGGCGAAGCATATTACAGTACAGCTTTCCAGCCTGGAGCGTGAACTGCATCAAGCTGCAACGGATAGTATTCGGCAGGCTGATAGTTACACAGGTCAAAACCTGTTCGAGTATTACGAGCGTGTGACGGAGGATGTCATGCGTGAGTTGGAAAGCAAGCGGGGAAAATCTATATTCTTTGATACCCGGCATATGGGGCCTGTATCCGGATTGCTGGACGGGGGCCTGTCCGCATTGGTGGATCGACTTACGCAGACCTGTCGAACCTTGATTCTCAGTTCACAGCCGTTTAATCAGACCTTCGAAGAAGAATTATTGCGGCGTGCCAATGTAGCTGCTGCATATGAAAATCGGCTGGTCGTTCCGAAGGATGAGCTGTTTAAGAAACTGTATCAAACGTTAGAGGAACATGGTGGAATTAACGTACGTTTGCTCGACTATACCCATGAGCATCGGTATGAAGAAAAGTACTTCTTTGGTGACTACGAAGGCGAATTTCTTCCTTATGCGATGGATGTGGACATTACTTCGCGTATTTACAAGTTGGGTTTTGTACATGAGCGTCGCAGCAGCGGGGTGGAAAAGCTGCATTTGATGGGCGGCTTCCATCTGGAGGATCTGATGGTTTACCGCAACGGCAAAACGTATTATGAGACATATACTGCGAATGGTTTCGTGTTTCACGGAATCGACGTGGACCGGTTGCCGGAATTGCGGTAGCCACATATTAATCCTACTTTAATGATGGAAGGAAGCAACGATTCTTATGAAGCAACGTAAATTTAACGTTCTCCTATTACTGTTCGGCTTGTTGGGTGCTGTAGTAGGCTTCATCTTGGGAGAGCTTATTCTTCACAAATTGATAGGGCACTGGCCGCATATCGTCGTGATTGGGCTGTATTTTGGCATCATGGCACTGTGCATTGGCCTAGGTTGTCTGATTGGCGAACTAATTTCGCCACAGTTAAATGGGCATTCATGGCGGCAGCGCTACTCCGGGTTATCCTGGAAGTTACTGGTGCCTGCTACACTAGTGATGTTGTTCGTGGCAGGTCTGCTATTGGAGTTGGGCTATCAGGTTAACCCTGAAGGGCGCAAGAGCGTACAGGACCTCGTGCTTGTGATTGATAATTCCGGGAGTATGCAGCAAACAGATCCTGATAATGAGCGCCTAACGGCTGCCAAGAGTCTGATTGGCCAAATGGATGGAGACAAGCGGGTAGCCATTGTTTCATTTGAATCTGCTGCGCAGTTGGTTCAGCCATTTACTCCCATTGGCACAGATGCAGAGAAGCAAGCGGTTTATTCCAAAATCGATAGTATGCAGACTATAATGTCAGGCGGTACAGAGATCGGGCTTGCTTTGGACGAGACGATCAAAGAGATTGAAACCCAAGGTAATGCAGAAAAAGGTTCTCTCGTTATCATGCTCTCTGATGGCTTTAGCGATCTGGATACCCAGACAGCATTGGCTCCTTATATCGCCCGCCAGATTCCGATTAATACGATCGGGCTGAAACTGGCAGAGTCGGATGGTATAGCCTTATTGCAAAATATTGCTGACCTGACGGGCGGAACTTATTCTAATGTAGCCAATGCCCAAGGACTTACTCAGGCGTTCGGAAAAATATATAACAAAATCGGTGATCGCACACTGGTAACGGAGCGGACAGGTGAGTATGCCGACAGTCTGTATTTTGCCATTTATCGCGTAACGGCGCTGGTCATTATCGGCGCTTTATTGGGATTGGCTCTTGGGCTGATGTTCGATAACCGTTTTCTCGCACGGAATTTTGCGATTGGAGGAGTCCCGGCAGGCTTGCTCGCTGGTTTTATTTTGGAAAAGGGACTATCTGGCTCGCCTATAGGCGACTTGATGATTCGTTTGGTGGCAGCGCTCGTACTGGCAGCCCTTATTGCTGTCTTTTCGCTTGTTCTGCCGATTGCGGAAAATACTCGCCGATCTTCCGGTGGAGGAAGTCAGGGTGCGCCATCAGGACGCCGGAGAGGGGCACCGGAAGCCCCGACGCGCAATCGACGCAGCAGTGGATTTTAGAACGGGAGGCTGGAACTTATGCAGTATAGGGAAGCACAGCCCGGTGATCCTATTATTTCGGAGCTGAGCCACAAAATTGATGACAACCGGGTTGTGTTACGCTGGCAGTGGCCTGAGGGCGCAGCCGTGGTATATATTGCGAAACAATCAGCCGATGCAGGTGTGAATGGGCAAAATGAAGGTGAAGTTTTACCGCCTTTTTCAAGCCTAAAACTTTTTACACGCGAGGAGTATAAGGCTGCTGGCAGCTATCGTGACCGAATTGAAGGCATTGGACGCGTGCGGTATATCGTATATCCAGCTGTTCGGGAGGATGGAGACACTTACGTGATCCGTCAGCAAGACGGAGCCAACCAACTGGAGTTGAGCACGGGGAGGGCTAAAATCAGATATGCAGTTCACCATAAAAAAAGCTGGTTTCGCAGCCGCAAAACCGTCCAGATTCAGGTGACAGCCGAAGTTCCTGTCCCGCAAGAAGCGCTTTGCTACGTGAAGAAGCGCGGGGGTTATCCAGCAGACCGGGACGATGGAACCTTGTATCCGTTCACGGCACCTTTTGCCGCGGGACGGAATGTTTTACCCTCTGTTGAAGTGGGGGGAGATGAATATGTGCGGCTGTTTTTTACGGATGGCCAGAAATATGGCACGGTATATGAATTAGTCCCTGAATGAAAGGAGGCCGCAACCGATGAGTTTTCTTAGCAATTTATTCAGAAGAAAGCCACAGGCAGCGCCAAGGCCGTTATTTTATGATATTGTGTGCCCTTATTGCTTTAGTAAATTTTCCCCGGAGGAAGTGGTATTCCGTGCTTCTCATCACCGTGAAGATGACGAGGACTACGCTTTGGGTGAAGATGAGCTGTTGAACAAATATCGGGAGCGTTTTGGTTTGGACAGTGTGCATGATATGGAGGCGATTTTGCATCCCCATGATGTCCCTGAGGAACATCGATTGTATTCTGATCATGTACTGACAGGACTGACGGACCGTTATGGCGAGCTGACGCGTCACCGACTGTGCCCGCACTGCCATAACGAACTGCCCGTGACCGCGGGTAAGGTGCCTAGCAATATCATTTCGATCATTGGAGCTTCGCAGGCGGGGAAATCTGTTTATATGACCTCACTGATTCACACGTTGCAGCATGTTACGGCCGATCATTTTGACGCGGCTTGCATGCCGCTCAATGCAGAGATCAGCCGAAAGTTCCGCACCATGTATGAGGAACCCCTATTTGAACGAGGGGATCTGCTTACATCGACACAAAAAGAAAAGATGCAGGAGCCTTTTATCTTCCAGTTTGTATTTAAGGATGAGGAAAAGCCGCCACTGACGCTGGTATTTTTTGATGTCGCCGGTGAGGGAATGGTAGATCAGGACTATCTGGGACTGCATGGACAGCATATTAAGAATTCTGCAGGTATTCTCTTTATGGTCGATCCACTGCAAATCCGCTCTATTCGGGAGCGCATTAAGATTAACCTTGGCGATAAGCCGGGTGAATGGGTCTCGCAATACGATGAACCGCGTGATGTCGTACTTACGATGTTCGGTGATTTTATCGCTTATCAGGAAAAAGGGAAAACGGATATTCCGACCGCTGTCGTCCTGACCAAAAGTGATATGCTTACTGCGTTGGCAGATGAAGAAGGCACATACATCAAGACGAACAGCAATATTTTTAATCCGATGGAGCATCGCAAATATATGGATTTGGATGAGTTCGCGAACATTGATGGCGAAGTTCGACGCTTCATCGAAAAGGTGGATAAGCCGTTCAAGGGCACGATGGATGTATATTTTACGGATACGGCCTATTTCGCAGTTTCCGCGCTGGGTAGCAATCCGGTGGAGCAAAAGCTGCAAGGGTTGGTTAGTCCGATCCGTGTGGATGAGCCATTCATTTGGCTGCTTTATAAGTTGAAGTACATTGAGGGGAGAGAATCACAGTGAGTTATTCTACCTCTCATTTAATACAACAGCAGATGTACACACGGGAACGGCGTGGTATTTTCCGTTCTACGGAAGGCTTCGATACAGTGGCTAATTCCAAAGGATTGGATGCTTCTTTTATTAAAAAGGTGCTCCATCCCTTATGTGTATATGATGCGCCTGCTGCTTTGACGGCGCGTGGTGAGAAACAGGAAAGCGTCTATCCGGAAGCTATACATCTGGTACGGACGGAGTCCGGGGATGTAGTGCTTGGCCGCAGTATTTATAAGGCCGCGGATTTTACTGGGCTGCGGAGCGCCTTTTTCACGCACAACTATGTGATTCCAGCCGGACATGGTGAATCTCCGTCTGACTATAAGCAGTGGCTGAACACATCCTTTGTTGATACCTATGATATTGAGCAGGGAACGGATTTGCCGGAATTGGAGCGTCTACCGGGTGGAAGTGTATTTCCGGCTGTTGACCCGTCTACAGTGCTGACTCAATTACAGCTGAGCGAAGAAGTGTTCAAACAGCTTTTATACGCAGTCATGATGTCCGCAGCAGGTCGCAAAAAGGTATATGTAGCGCTGAATGTTCCTGTAGAAGCGGTCGGATCTTCAGCCAAGCAGCTACTGGGTGTGCTGTATGCGGCACTGCCTTATGCATTTCGTAACAGACTCGGATTTCTTACATATGCACAGGAACCGAACAGCAGAAAAGGCATTCACTTGATGTTCGTTGAGCCTTTTAGTTTGCGTCCCGGTGATCGGAATGTGGAAAAGGACTTTGTATTTGACCTGTCTAACCATAGTCGAATACTTAATGTGGATGCAGAGCAGGTGAGACAGCCGTATTTTGACTGGATTGTTCGTACGTTGCTGAATGGTGAGACGCCGGACGATTTCTTCAAATTTGCCGAGCAAATGCTGACAGGTATGGAGGCCGGGCGTGATTTGACGCCATCCAGCTATCATGAGCTCATTACGTTGTACAGAATTGAGCAGGGAGAGCGGGCATTATACAACGAACAACGAATCGCTGTGTTACGAAGCTTGACTGATTATTTATCGCCACCCGATGCGCTGCCACGTAAAATGAGGCTGAATGATCTGTTTCTGTCGTTTTTTGATCATGAATTTGATCGGGTGAAGGATGGATATATTCCAGACGTAGGTCTAGTCGATAGTTTCAAGGACTATTATAAAGTTCATGCACGCAGCAGCGAAAATCGGTTGGTGGAATATTTAATCCGTTCGCTAAACAATGCTTATACTGCCAGAAATACGGAAGCAGTTACGTATATTTATCATACGATTGAAGAAAATCCATCATTAGGCAAGGCATATTTTACGAAAGTGTTGGGTAATCCAGCACTTACAAAAATGCTGTTCATTCCCTACATGGACAGTCAGATGAAAAGAACACCGGATGCCAAGGGACTGCTGGCTGTTGTGCACGAATGGGGCAGTCGGTATATCGAAGTGTCGGCGAATGCCGATTTTCAGCTTTTGGCAGAATCTGCGCTGATGGGCAGACTGCGTGCCGAAAGAAAACCAGTAGAGGCTGTGGCTGCCATTCACCAACGCTTGCGTCAATGGGACAGCAGCTCTGCCGTAGGCAAACTGTCCCCGTTGGAGCAATCTGGATTGACAGAGCGCTTGCAGGAAGCGTCGGATCGGTATTTACTTACCGAAGTAGAGCTAAAAGAAATATCACCCGATCAGGTCGTACAGATTCCATTTTTCACACGGCCCGATTTGGTGCAGTGGGTTGGAAAGCTGCCTGCTCCTCTCAAGGGACAAGCAGTGCGATTGATTGCGGCTTACGATTGGTTTAATACGGAGGAACCGGAACCGGCGGTGCTGGACGGCCTGGAGCCTGGCGAAGTAGAAAAGGTACAGGATTGGGCTTATGGCTGGCTGCCCCAGCAGCTTGCGGAAGGCCATTTTGCCCGTCTGTTGCCTGCTTTCTATCGTTCTGACGGGCCGGGAGAAGGAATATTGGACTTCGCTCGCCTAGTCGGTTCGATCCGCAAATGGGCGAAGGATAACGATACGATGTACCGTTTTATCCGATGGTCAGAGGAACACCCCGAGTTTGCTACTCCACGTGGCGGTTTCGAACCGGCGTATCGACGTGCGCTACTTCTATTCTTCCAAAAGGAAGGACGAGAGGGATTGCACAAAAAAACGCTGTGGCGTCAATATTTTGAACCTGCAAAGCCTGCTTTTAAAAATTTCTATTTGGCAGCAAAGCGGGAGACGGACACGCCGTTGGTCAAAACACTTCGTCGTTTCCGTAAAGGTGGGGTGATTTCCGGGATTGTGCTGATTGTCATTGTAGGTACGCTAGGTGGCCTTAAAGCAACCGGAGTGATCGGATCTGTTGACACACCTGCGCCTGTTGCTGCTCCGAAGCCTGTACAACAGCCTGTAGAGCCTACAGTGCCCGTAAAAGAGGAGCCTACGGCGATAGTGACACATGTGCCTAATACCAAGTCCACTACGAAAATGGTCAAGCTGTTGTTTGCGTTTCAGACATCGACAGAGCAGGCAGAATTTAAGCCTAAGAAGCTCGTCATTGTCGGGGCGGATCAACAGGAGCACTTATACGAAAATTTTACGCTTGCTGAACAGAACGACAAGGAAGTAGCCATTAAAGCGAACAAAAATCCATCCAGTGACGTAAATATTGGGAACCCCACCACAAAAAGCACGACAGCAGATGGACAATCCACGGACAGTGGTTCCACAGCTCGTGGTGGTACATCCAGCGGAAAAAGCGGCGATCAGTCTGGAGCAGTGACAGACAATACGGACGGAGGCTCGACTTCAGAGATTTCTACTGAGGGTAGTGGTAATGGAACCAACACAGACACTGACGCACCATCGGAGTATGATCTGAAGAAGTATCCTTATCGTACGCTGTTGACCATTTGGCAACGGCTGGAGCTGAATGATGCTAGTACGGTTACCGTTGATGGAGAAGAATATCCGCTAGTTCAAGTGAAAACTGCAGACTAAGCAACAATAAAACAGTAATGAATGATGAATGAAGTAAAAGACGGGTTTCCTTCAAGGGCTCGTCTTTTATTATGCCTATATTTCCATAAAGGATGAATTCAAAATTTGAAATTCACCTTATCTAATAAAACATCATTTTACGAAAGTATTGACACCAACTAGGCAGCTGATTAAAATTAGTTGGAATTCAAACTATTGAAATTAGATAGATATGGAGGTTAGTAGTGAGATGGGAAGTGAGGTGTATCCCGTTTGTCTTCCTTGGGAGGAAGAGAGTACGATGTATTTAATTAAATGGATTTTCACTACCGTCCGGCGCGAAATTGAAACAGCACTGCGCCCTTTGGGGCTCACCTCCCCACAATCGCAGACGCTCTATATACTGGCGATGTCGCCTGGAGTCACCAATACGGATTTGGAAAAGCTATTGCTTATTGATAAATCAAGCGTTACCAGCCTGGTTAACGGGATCGTTAAGAAAAACTGGGCAGTACGCAAAAGTCACCCGGAAGATGCACGAATGAAGCAAATCTATTTGACTGAGGAAGGTTTGGAGATTCACAAGACAGCTGAACGTACCATTGAGGCAATTAAAAGCTCGGTAGGTGAAACGTTATCTGTCGGAGAATCGGAGACGCTGCGCGGCCTGCTTAAAAAAATTCTCCACGATTACCGTTATGCGAACACCCGCGTTTGAGCGGATATATAGAGAGTTTGCCCGGATAGGGATATTCAAAAGCAGTGAAATACGATCTTAGATAAGAGGTTTACAGGAGAGGGAGAAAACCAAATGATAAATGAACAAACTTATCCCAATGCGGATAAGCTTATGCGTGTGTTGGCTTTCACACTTGTTTTTTCAGTGATGAACGCTTTTATGTTTAATGTCGTTATGCCTGTGATTCGGGAGGAGTTTCATATTAGTGCTTCCGATGTAAGTTGGTTGCTGACTGGCTATATGATTGTGTATGCGGTTGGTTCAGTGACCTACGGCAAATTGGCAGATAAATATCGTCTTAAGGATTTGCTGACGTTTGGGATTATCTTTTTTGCACTGGGTTCGCTTATTGGACTGTTGGCCAATCAATTTTGGATGCTCATTGTAGCTCGTTTGCTTCAGGCTGCAGGGGCTGCTGTTATTCCGGCAACTGCTATGATCGTCCCAGTCCGTTATTTCTCGGCTGAAAAAAGAGGACGTGCTTTGGGTGTCACAGCAATCGGCTTGGCGTTAGGTACTGCACTGGCTCCGATTATTTCCGGTTTGATCACAGGCTTTGCAAGCTGGCGTTTTTTGTTCGTCATTTCCATGCTGCCACTGATCGCATTGCCGTTCTTTCGTAAATATTTGGACGATCAGCGTGGAGAGGATCAGAAGTTCGATTTTCTTGGTGGATTATTGCTGGGTGGAACAGTAGCCTTCTTGTTACTTTCGATTTCGCAAACCAATATGATGTTTTTTCTGCTCGGTATGGTGTTATTTGCACTGTTTATATGGCGCATTAACACTGCGCATGATCCATTCATCCAGCCGAAGCTGTTCCGTAACAAGCAATATTCATACGGGCTCCTTATCGCTTTTTTAGGGACGGGGATTAGCTTTGGATTGCCGTACTTGGCACCGCAGTTTCTGAACAGTCTCAATCAGCTTACGCCGGCAATAATTGGACTGGTTATGTTTCCGGCTGCTATTGCTTCGGCTCTATTGGGTAAAAGAGGGGGGCGTTTGGCGGATAGTAAAGGAAATTCGTTTCTCGTCTATACAGCTGTATCGCTTTTGTTCATCTGTTTTATCAGCTTGTCTACGTTTGTGGGTGCATCTCCGTATCTGATTTTATTTTTGCTTATTTTCGGAAACGTAGGTCAGACCTTCATGCAAATTGCCATGTCCAACACGATTTCTCGTACCTTGTCGAAAGACCAGATTGGTGTTGGAATGGGGCTGCTATCTCTGCTGAATTTCATTGCCGGAGCGATCACGACAAGTATTTTGGGCAAAACGCTGGATAGTTCGTCGTCCTTTCATTTGAATCCTGTCGTATCTAATGTGCAGGTGTTCAATTTTAGCAATATTTTTACGGTGCTTGCACTGATTGCGCTTGTGACGATGGGACTTTATGCGTTGCAATTCCGAAGGGGTTCACGCCGTAATACGCCTGCTGTTGAACAAGGATAAACATTTGATGCAAACTCATGCCAAAACAAGGGTATAATATAGAAGGAAAAGTTCATCTATGGAAGGACGGAGTGTCCAGCATGACAAGAAACCTTCAATATGTGCCCTATGGTTATGAGCCTCCGATCGAGACGCATAAAGGGACCATGGTTTACTATGATACGTTCGAGCAGATTACAGCCAGAGAGCTGGAGCTTTTTGCCGAAACGGGGGCTGCATTATCTTTTACAAAGCTGGTGCTGTATCCGCTACATGAAGAAACCGTCAGAAGAATGTGGAAGCAGCCGGTACGTTCGTATTACAAGCGGGTGGACGAGCTGGGAGAGTGGCAGCGGGAGCAGGCTTTGAGTGCTGTTGTGATTGAGAGTTGGGAAGGTAAGCGTAAAAAGTATACGCCGATTGAAGCAGCCATCCGTTTTTTGGCGGAAAAGTATACGACCCCACTTTTTTTGTACATGAGTCCTGAAACTGCAAATTTGTGCGCTTCCTATGCATCGTTTGGAGAATGGATTAGAAATGTCAGATTGCTGCTTTCGAGCGAACCCCAGGAACTTCATCCGAAGCTTGCACAGTACCGTAATCGCTGGAACACGGTAGAAGAAGCGACAAACCGTGACTCTAAGGTTGACAAAGCGGAGCATGAATTATAGAATAGAACTAATCGTAAAAATTACTATTGTAATTGTATACCATGTATTCCAATTAAGGAGGAAGAGAAATGCGCGTAATTGTTACCTTGGCATGCACCGAATCCGGTGATCGCAACTATACAACAACCAAGAACAAAAGAAATCATCCGGAGCGTCTTGAAATGAAAAAATACTCTCCGCGTCTGAAAAAGTACACGATCCATCGTGAAACTAGATAATTTGAGGCTTGCTATATAGCAACCTGAATGATCCTGCATCCTGAACGGAGCCTGTAATTCTAATGAATATAGGGCTTCATGAAAGGAGCTGCGGCATGATCTCTCCAGTTAACGATGAAGAAATCGTGTTAAGTTTGCAAAAGCCTGCGTTATGGAACCGGCGAAAACTTGAATTAGTCCAGTGGACAGAGCGTCCAAAGTTAAAGCTTGCACCTAAGAAAACGGCTTTTTTTCAAGGCTGTATGATAGATGCCGAGCTACATGGCACGCTTTGCCTTTTGAATCGAAAGCACGTGGCTACCGAGTTCTCCTGTGCTGGTGTCAGCATTTGGGACGAGCCGGAGGACCATTCACTATATGCTTATATAACGATGAAGGCTGACGAAAGATCCGGAGCGTTCGTGCAATGGGCGATGCGATATATGCGGCATCGTTTGCTTGTCGTTTACGAGCTTGAGCGCAACCGTTATGATCTGTCGTCTTTTTTTCTGGGACATAACCGTTCCTTTTGCCAACTGATGGAGTATTGCGCCAGTACGTTTGAGTTTGAAACTAAAACTATATGAAAGATTAGGTGAAACTAATGAAAAAAGATATTCATCCAACATTGAACAAAGTTATCTTTTTGGACCCTAGCTGTGGATTTACTTTCCTGAGTGCTTCCACTAAATATTCGCAAGAAACGATGGAATGGGAAGATGGCAACACATACCCAGTTATCCGTGTAGATACTAGCTCCGCTTCCCACCCGTTCTTCACTGGTAAACAAAGAAACGTGGATATCGGTGGCCGTGTGGATCGCTTTAACAAAAAATATAACCTTAAGTAAGAACAGTCGAGCGTTATGTTTATGGATTATGCTAATAATCCGTGAACATCGCTTTTTAAAAAACCTCCTGCAGATGCAGGAGGTTTTTTTGTCTTAATCTAGACCTGTCATTTATAGCGAAATGAAGCACTGTTCCCATTGGTCGGTAATGGATGCTTTGTCGAGCTGCTCCCCAATTAGCGTGACATATCCCTGACTCACGGGAAGTGCAGTAGGCTGCCACTCCAAGTGATTTCCTGAAAATTGCAAAAGCATTGTACCTTCCTGAGGAAGCACGCAATAACCTTTCGCTCGAAGCAGTGAGGAACCTAACCCGGTTAGAAAGTTTTCTAATCGTTGTTTTTCGAGTGGCTGAGGAGAATATTGATGCAGCGTTATGCTCTCCAGACGGGAGAACGAATGAGGCTGCTTAGGATCGTGGTTATGACTGTGTGTCGAAATAACTTTGAAAGCCGTACTTCTGGAGACACTACTGGTGCTTCCGATACTTTTGACGGGAATGGGGACGGACGGTGCATCTGCATCAGTGAGCTGGACCTGTGCAGGTGCTGGTTGAGGTGTCTGTGCAGGTTTCGCGGCAACGGATGCAGAGGCCAGAACAGGCTCTAGTAGTGGTTCAAGGTCAACCCGGCTATATTCAGTAGTTTGCAGCTTGGCCGTATCGTTGAGCTTGCGGATGCTCTTGACGACCTTCGTCACTTCACGGCTGCTTGCTGCATCCGTCTTGTTCACCACAATGAAGTCTGCGGTGCGCAGCTGTCCGTGCAGGGTGCGAAACAGTTCTTTATCAGCCGTAAAGCGGCTGTTGTATTCATGGAACAGCTCAGCATCCACAACACTGATGCTGTGAACCAGATAAAGCCGATCTGCCAGTAGAGGGGAGCGAAGCTCCTCCAGTACTTGTTCGGGGTTGGCTACCCCGGTGGTTTCCATGAAGATCAGATCTGGCTCCTGGCTGAGCAGGGTATGCAGAGCCCCTGCCAGCTCATTTCTTTTGCTGCAACAAATGCAGCCTTCTAGCAATCCTTCTACTGTTACGTCAGGCATTTCCTCTGAAATTATAGCGCTGTCTACATCATATTCGCCCATTTCGTTCATTAAAACAGCAGCACGAAGGGGGATTTGGCGAGTATGGGCTAATAGGCGCAAAAGTAGTGTTGTTTTGCCGCTTCCAAGAAAACCACTGATTAAAATAACAGGAACTTTATTCATCATTTTTCCTCCTTGGTGGGTTTAGTGTGCTGTGTTCAAGCGATCAAAGGTAGCTACCGAGTCTGCTTGGGTATAGACATAAGGGGATTCTGGCTGCTCGACAGCGGTTATTTTTTCGGATCGAATTTCAAGTACGGGAGCGTTGCCCTTTTGTGTGGCATGCAGTGTTCCTTCAATGGTCACCCAGGTATCCTTGTCAAAGGACGGGGCCTTCTGGGATTGGACGATGATCCCGAATGGCATGGCATCGGCAGTACAGCACATGACGAGGAATCTTCCTACTGCAAATAGGCCTTTACCCGGCAGGTTGTCGTCTTTATAGACAAAGCCAGTCACCTGTACTTTTTTTCCTTCAAAAGCTTGTTTATATAACTCAATGGCTCCAATAGTTTCGGAAAAAATCTCAGGCTTGATCTGTATGATAGGTTGCTGATACAGGCGTTTCGCCAGCTCGGCGAATTCTACATTGTACTTGTCAGGCGGAACGAACAGCTTATCCAGCGTTTCCTGACTCCATTTTCCCTCTGGAGGGGACGAAGTTGGGACGGAAGATGCAGTTGATAAAAGGGAGGCGGTGGATGCTTTCGTGGTCTGTGTATCTGTTTTTCGTCGGATATCCGGGTTGGGATACGTGAAGGACATGCCTTTTTTGGCGGCCATATCACTACCAAGTGCCTGATTGGGCAGCAGAGAACCGAACAGGAGCGGGATGAGCAGCATTCCATATACGAGTGTTTTTTTGAACCAGCTTTGCGGCAACGGATGCTCACAATCACATACATCCTCACCGTCCCGCTCCCCGATGATTCCGTGCCATGCCATCGCCAATGCGATGAACAAGAGTGGTACAGGACAGAGTAGGAGCAGCTTTTGCATATGGGGAGCCAAGTAGTAATGAAGTGCATTCGTGCGGCTTAATGAGACGATGTACACAGCCAATCCGATCAGGAGCAAGGAGCGCATGCCGTATTGCCAGCGAATGCTAAAGGTTGAATTCACGTTTGTATTCACCTCCCTAATAACCATTCAGCAGCTATAGAACCCACTAGGACGAGTGAAACAATGAGCAAGCCCAGGATGGCGACAAATTTGGTGCGGAAGGTGCTTAGCAGCATGAGCGTGCCTTTGAAGTCTAGCATCGGACCGAGTACAAGAAAGGCTGCCAGCGGACCCAGTGTAAAGGTATGTGAAAAAGCAGTGGCTACAAAGGCATCGGAGGTGGAACACAGCGACAGTATGTAGGCAAAACCCATCATAAAGGCGTACGATCCAACCGTTCCGTTGCTTAACGAAAGCAGTTCATCGCGTGGGATGAAGGTTTGAATGCAGGCTGTTAATAGTGCGCCGATAATGAGATATTTACTCATGTCCAAAAACTCGTCACCAGCATGTACAAAAAAGCCCCGCCATGTGCGACTATGCCGATGAGTCTGATTGTTCTGCTTTTGCTGGTTAAAAGAGAGCAACGACCGTTTGAGCGGATGCACTCGTACAAAGGCATACACGATCAGCCCGATGATCGCGGAGACGGCAAAAGCCAAACCCATTCGAACGGCAGTGACCTCGGGATGGGAAGGGAAAGCCATCATCGTCGCAGCCAGTACCACGGGATTGATAATGGGCCCGCTTAAAATAAAAGTGATACCCATATAGGCAGGCATTCCCTTGAGCATTAATTGGCGAACGACAGGGATCATGCCGCATTCACAGATGGGAAATAGCATACCTAGTAAGGAGGCCAGCAGGACACCCGGTACAGGATGCGCAGGCGCTATTTTGCGAATCCATGTCTCCGGTACAAGCCACTGCAAAAGGGATGAGACGAGTACACCGATAAGGAGAAACGGAACAGCTTCCAGAAAAATACCCATAAATACCGTTTTTAACGGTTGCAGCTGGCCCATATCTAACAAACGAAGCCACTGGGGAGATAGCGTGACAAGCACAGGGATGAGAAAGGCAAACGGAATTATAAAAGGCAGCATCTTCAACAGCGTACTGTTTTTCATTCCACGTCTCCTTGGGAATAAGGGTTCTTATCTACATCCTATGTCTGTAGAGGGACAATCATGCCCGCTGGATTGTGCTTGTCTCACCTCCTATATTGACAATTCAAAGAGTGGTCATATATATTTATGTTTGTTATTAGTAATTATTACGATTAATTTCTGATAAAGGATTGCAAGAAGGAAACTTTTACGGTACGATCCATATTAAATGTTGCAAAGACAAGGAGGGGTTATATGATACCGATTGTTGTTTTATCCGGTTTTTTGGGTAGCGGTAAAACCACTCTTCTTCAGTATGCGCTGGCTTACTACAAGGAGAAGGGCCTCAAGCCAGCCATTTTGATGAATGAGTTGGGTGATGTTAATCTGGACGGCAGTTTGGTGAATGGCCAAGCACCCATGAAGGAAATGCTCAGCGGTTGTATATGCTGTACCATTCGCGGGGATTTGGGCGTCGAGCTCATGAATCTTGCTGATGAATATAAGCCGGACGTGATTATTGTAGAATGTACCGGAGTGGCTAACCCGATGGAGATTGTAGATGCAGTGACAGACGCCTCCATCTATTCCTCTATGATTTTACAATCCGTTATCACGGTCATAGACGCGCATCAATTTCTGGACTTTGCCTCGGGGAACGAGAGAAGCAAGTCGCTTCGTTTGATGCAGGATCAGCTTCGGTGCGCTTCCAAACTGATTATTAACAAGACCGATTTATTGGCTGCGGGCGAGTTGCAGAAAGTACAGGCCCTCGTAAAAGAGTTAAATCCATATGCTTTGACTGTGAGCACGCAACGAAGTGACGTGGACGCGGGTATTTTTTTCTCCACTCAAGGAGAGGAGCGTATGGACGTTTCGCGGCATAAGGAATCCGCAGTTGATATTAAGAGTAAACATTCTCATTCGGAAAATCATTTGCAGACGTATGATCATGATAACCATACAGATCATCATGATCATGATCACCGTGATCACGCCCATGGCCACGAACATGGCCACGAACATGGGGAGCATTATCATTCCTACGACCATGTAGTTGTTCACACGCATTTCTTTGGACAACCTGTGCCACGATCCGAGTTTGAACAGTTGTTCCGCAGTTTGCCAGCTGAAATTTACCGGGCCAAAGGAATTGTGCGGTTTCTGGAATCAGAGGGCCAGATGATGTTTCAATTTGCCTATCGGGAGCTGGAAATCATTCCGATCCGCCCGCAAAAGCCAGTGAACGATGTAGCGGTTGTCATGGGTGAGAATTTCTCTGCTTCCGAGATCGAGGAACAATTGAGAAAGTTGGAAGCTGCCGAAAAGCCATTGAGTAGTAGTTCATGACTTCGAGAACGAGCAACCTTAATCCATCACAACATAATTCTCGCGCACACCTAGCGGGCAAGCCTACTTGGGGATTTACAACAATTCTGCTGCTGACTGCTGGACTGTTGCTTTCGGTCACACTCGCGGTTATGCTGGGTCCTGTAGCTGTCACACCGGGGACGATATGGCGAATTGCACTGTCCCATCTTCCCTGGCTGGACCAGTGGATACCCGTGACATGGACCAAGCCTGAGCAATATATCGTTTGGGAAATCCGCTTTCCACGCGTGCTGCTAGGTGTTGTCGTAGGAGCAGGACTTGCTGTTACAGGAGCGACTATACAGGCATTAATCCGTAATTCGTTAGCAGATCCCTATATTTTAGGAGTCTCGTCTGGGGCTTCGGTAACAGCCACGTTGGTGATTGTGTTCGGAGCTTTCGGATTTTTAGGACGACTTGCGCTGCCTTTATCTGCTTTTATAGGTTCGTTAACTGCAATGCTTATGGTGTTCGCGTTAGCCCGTGTGGCTGGGAGCATATCGACGACCCGCTTATTGCTGGCAGGGGTGGCGGTGTCTATGATGCTGTCGGCAGTGACTAGCTTTATCGTTACGATGGCCCCGAATGAAAAAGGCATTCGTGACGCGATGTATTGGATGATGGGAAGTCTGGCAGGTGCTCAATGGGATACGCTTTTTATTCCAAGCCTCATTGTAGCCGTTGGAACGGCTGTGCTCCTGACCCGATACCGTTCGCTGAATGCTTTGCTAACGGGTGAAGAGACCGCAGTAACGCTCGGTGTGAACGTACAGGCGTTCCGCGTATTACTGGTTGTTGTGGCGTCTCTTTTAACCGGGGCAGTCGTATCAGTTAGTGGCTCGATTGGCTTTGTCGGGCTTATGATTCCGCACATCGTTAGGCTGATAGTGGGATCAGATCATCGGCGTGTACTGCCTGTCAGTCTGTTGGCGGGAGCTATTTTTGTCGTGTGGGCTGATGTATGTGCCCGGCTCGTGCTGGCTCCACAGGAGCTGCCGATTGGTATTGTGACGGCTGTGTGCGGAGGACCCTTTTTTGTGTGGCTGCTGCGTCGTAGTTCCTACTCGTTTGGAGGCGAAAAATGAATATAGAAGTCGAATGCGTGACCTTCAGTATTCACGACAAACGGCTGATCGACGGCATCTGTCTCCAGGTAAAAGCAGGGGAGCTGGTCGGATTGATCGGTCCGAATGGCAGCGGGAAATCGACGTTGCTCAAAAATATGTATCGTGTGCTAAAGCCTGACAGTGGTTTGGTTACGTTGGATGGCCAGGATATGCTGCGGATGAAGTATAAAGAGACGGCCCGACAAATGGCAGTGGTGAGTCAGGATGCGCCGCAAACGTTTGATTTTTCAGTACGGGACATCGTGCTGATGGGGCGCCATCCGCATAAGAAACTGCTGGAAGCAGATACTGTCGTCGATCATGAACTGGTCGAGCAGGCGCTGGAGCGGGTAGGCATGGATGCTCAGGCGGATCAGGGCTTTGCCACCTTGTCCGGCGGAGAAAAGCAACGGGTATTGATCGCCAGAGCTTTGGCCGGGCAGGCGAGATTTCTTGTTTTGGATGAGCCGACGAATCATCTGGATATCAGGTATCAGTTGCAAATTTTGGATTTGGTCAAAACACTTCGGATAACTACGCTAGCTGCACTACATGATTTGAATTTGGCGGCATTTTATTGTGATCGAATGTATGTATTAAAAGAAGGCAAAGTGGTAGCCTCTGGCATAACGGAGGATGTGCTTCAGCCAGACCTGCTGTGGAGTGTATTCGGTGTGGAGACAGAAATCTGCATTCATCCAAAAACCGGGAAGCCGAATATTACCTTTTTACCGGATTCTCTCAGGAGAGGAGGCTATCCATAACGTCAACAGAAAAGGTGATACGATGAGGTAAGATATACTACAAATAAAAGAGGAGACGGTACATATGAAAAAATATAGCAAGCCCGCGTTACCGCTGGTTATGCTCGCTTTGGCGATGATGCTGTTGTTATCAGCCTGCGCAGCAGGAAACACAGCTCAAACAAGCGATCCATTGGCAAACGGGCAGCAACCTGCCGCATTGCAATCGGCAACCAATAAGACGTCGGTAGAGCTTGAGAACATGGGCGTTAAAATGGCATTTCCCGAGGCGCCCAAACGCGCGGTTACATTGAACCAGCATGCAACTGAGGTTATGCTGGCCCTTGGACTGGAATCCTCTATGGTAGGAACTGCGTATTTGGATGATCAGATTTTGCCAAAATATAAGGCTCAATATGACAAAATCCCGGTACTGGCCGGACAATATCCGTCCAAAGAGGTGTTTATGGCCGCTGCACCGGATTTTGCCTATGCGGGCTGGAAGAGTGCCTTTAATGATAAAAATCTGGGTTCCCGTGAGGAGCTAGCCAAACAAGGGGTGCTGACCTATGTACAGGAGTCCTCCAATAAACCGGGTCCCACGTTAGAAGATGTGTATCAGGATATACTAAATATTGGGCGTATTTTCAGGGTTGAGGAGCGTGCAGAAAAGCTGGTAAATGACATTCGTGAACAAGTGCAGTCCATTCAGACTCAAATTGGTATTGTTGAACAGCCACCCAAGGTGTTTGTCTATGACAGCGGAGAAGACAAGCCCTTTACGGCTGCCAACAATTACCTAACGTCTTTGATTGAAAGTGTGAAGGCGAAAAATATTTTTGATGATATCGACAAAAGTTTTACCGAGGTAAGCTGGGAAGAGGTTGTGAACCGTAATCCTGACGTCATTGTCATTCTCGACTATGGAGATACTTCACTGGCGGATAAAGAGAAGCTGCTCCTGAGCAAGCCTGCGCTGGCTGGTGTGGAAGCGATCAAAAACAAACGGTTTATAGTACTGCCATTATCCGCAGCGGCTGAAGGCGTGCGCGCTCCGATCGCGTTGAAAACCTTGGCGGCAGGCTTATACCCGGACAAGGTGAAGTAAACAAACAAAAGAGTTTCCAAAACATTGACGAACCTTGCCTAAACTGTTAAACTTGCTAATGCGTAAAGGTTACGTTTATCAAACGCTTATTTTTTTATTACCAAATCGTAATAATTACGGTAGATGGTTTAATGATCATAAACGACCTGGAGAATCTGCGCAAATGATGATCGCTCAGATGGCTCCAGGCTTTTTAAAGGAAAAGGAGATTTGCGTCATGTTATTGGCCTCATTGGAACAGGTCACATTTGGCTACGGAGACGTTCCTAACTTGGTGGATGCCAATGTTGAAATTTTTTCGGGAGAATTTGTAGCTATTACCGGACCGAATGGTGCTTCCAAATCAACCATGCTCAAACTGTTGCTCGGCTTGCTTCAGCCTTGGAAGGGCAAGGTGTTCATGTCTAACCGTACAGGTGAAGGCAAAAAGCTCGTTGTCGGCTTTGTATCCCAACAAATTGCTGCATTCAATGGCGGATTCCCAAGTACGATCCTGGAATTTGTCCGTTCAGGAAGATATACTCATGGCTCTTGGTTGCGCCGTATGCGGCCTGAGGATCATGATCTGACTGAGCAGGCGCTGCGTCAGGTAGGCATGTGGGATTTGCGTCACCGTAAAATCGGAGAATTGTCGGGTGGACAGAAGCAACGTATTTGTGTGGCAAGAGCACTCGCTCAGGAATCGGATCTGCTCATTTTGGATGAGCCCACGACCGGAATGGATCAGGAAAGCCGCCATCATTTCTACGATCTGATGAATCAGCAGGTTAAGGAATATGGAAGAACTGTGGTCATGGTGACCCATGGACTATCGGAAGTGCAACATTATCTGGATCGAATTATTGAGCTTGAGAGGAAGGAAGATGGCGGATGGAAATGCTGCACTACGACTTCATGCAGCGGGCATTTTGTGCCGGTGGGGTAATTGCACTGCTGGCCTCGGTGCTTGGAGTTTATCTGATGCTACGGCGTCAGGCTCTCATGGCGGACATGCTATCGCATGTATCGCTGGCAGGGGTGGCAGCGGGTGCCTATTTAGGCATTAACCCAACGATAACTGGATTTATTGTTGCCGTAATCGGCGCGATTATCGTTGAATACGTCCGCAGGTCTTATAAAACATATAGTGAGATATCTGTGGCTATTATTATGGTAGGTGGCCTCTCGACGGCCGTTATTTTAATGAATCTGAATCAGAGCATCAACAAAGGGTTTTCCGCTTATTTGTTCGGTTCGGTAGTAGCGGTCAATCAGACAGAACTGATGTTGATGATTGTAGTGGCTGTGATCGGAGGTATTTTCTTTTTTGTATTCCGGCGTCCATTGTATCAGATTACCTTTGATGAAGAAACGGCGAAGACTAATGGTCTTCCTGTCAAGTCCATCTCATTTGCATTTAGTATTTTAACAGGGATGATTGTAGCTGCTGCAATGCCGATTGTCGGTGTGCTGCTTGTCTCCTCACTCATCGTGCTCCCTGCGGCGCTGGCGATTCGAATCGCACCGAGCTTCGCGGCAGCCATCTGGATATCTATGATCACTGCATTGATCGGCGTATTTATGGGTTTAACGGCGTCGTATGAACTTAGTACACCCCCAGGGGGGACAATTGCCATGGTGCTGTTATTATTCCTGATCGTAGGAGCTGGTATTCAAAAGCTGGTCCGTAAGCTGGGCAAGCAGCAGGCTTCCCGACGGAAGAATGCGACAGGCCAGTGAGTGTAATTACAGTGAGAGTGACTAAAAACTAACACATAAAGGAGTAATGAATATGAATACATGGTTCAAAAAATCATTTGTATTGTCTGCGGGACTAGCACTTATTTTGTCTGGCTGCGGAGCCAAATCTGATAATACAGCTACAAATGCTTCCCAAACCGAGCCGAATGCGGCACAAACAGCAGACAAGCTGAATGTGGTCACCACTTTTTATCCAATGTATGAATTTACCAAGCAAGTTGCTGGAGACCATGCTAACGTAACCGCGTTGATTCCTGCCGGTGCTGAGCCGCATGACTGGGAACCAAGCGCCAAAGATATGGCACAGGTTAAGGATGCTGACGTATTTGTTTATAACGGTATCGTCGAAGGTTGGGCAGAACAGGCTTTGAGCAGCGCGTCCAACGATAAGCGTGTTGTAGTTGAAGCGAGCAAAGGGTTGAACCTGATGGAAGGCACTGCTGAGGAGGAAGAAGGAGAAGAAGCACACGCAGAGGAAGGCCATGATCATGATCATGTGCTGGACCCTCATGTATGGCTTAACCCAGTCTTGGCCCAAAAAGAAGTAGAGTCCATTGAAGCAGGGCTTGTGGCAGCCGATCCGGCAAACAAAGCTGATTATGAGAAAAACGCTGATGCTTATATCGCCAAGCTGAAGGATCTGGATAACGAGTTCAAAACAGGTCTGAAAGATGTAAAACGTAAAGACTTTATTACGCAGCATGCTGCTTTTGGTTATTTGGCTAAGCAATATGGTCTGACCCAAGTACCTATTGCCGGATTATCTCCAGAGCAAGAGCCTACACCGGACAAGCTGGCGGGTATTATCAAATTTGCTAAAGAAAATAATGTTAAAACGATTTTCTTCGAAACTCTTGTTGATCCGAAGGTCGCTGAGACCGTAGCTACTGAAATCGGTTCAAAAACCGATGTACTGAATCCGCTCGAAGGATTGACGGATGAAGACAAACAGAAGAACCTGGATTACCTTGGTGTGATGAAAAACAATCTGGAGGCTTTGAAAAAAGCTCTGAATGAATAAGGAATTCTTAAACGAATAAGTTTAAAAACTGACGTCGGAATGATACCGGCGTCAGTTTTTTTATAACTATCTAAGAAGATTGTACTTTCTGGGCTAGTGCTCTAGATACAGTAGATATATAGTCCTTTGTAATTTGCTTTTCAGAAATGATTTACGTCATTGTGAAACGTTTTTTTGAAAACTAATTCTGTAGTAGCTAGTTTCAAATTTCTTTTATAATTCATTGGTAGCGTTTTTATTTTTACAGATTCTTTCTATTAATATTACTAGTTTATTCACCGATATTGAAGTTTGGGCGTGCATATCATTTGACAACGGATTGGAGAGGTTAATTTGGCAACAGTTATAGTAGTGGATGACTCTTTATTTATGCGTTCTGTGCTTAAGGATATTCTTTTGGATTTAGGTCACGCTGTTATTGCGGAAGCAGAAAATGGGTATGATGCTGTTTTGAAATACGCACACTTTCGTCCCGATTTAATCACCATGGATATTAATATGCCTAAGATGGACGGACTTGAGGCTGTTAAAAAGATTGTAGAGCTTGATCCTCAAGCTAACATTTTAATGTGTTCTGCTTTGGGGCAGCAGGAAGCGATTATAAAAGCATTTCAGGCAGGTGCAAAAGACTTTATTGTTAAACCATTTGAGATGGAAAGGGTCGTGAATGCCGTCACAAAAATGTTGGGGAGTTAAGGAATCAAGATTTTTAATACATAAATATTGAACATGTTAAAGCGAGAATTCCATGCTTATTTTCACGAATATGGAGATGAATAGGATGAGCAATCGAGTGTTGTCTCAAAAAGTATTTATAGACGAACTGATCGCTACGATCAAGAATGGAGGGCTTGTCCCTGTAAATTATGAACACCTCGTCAGCGAACAAAGGGAAAGAATGGATGCTCTTAACAATGAACTTACCCTTCGTATTGAGGGATTAGAGACCGATTTGATCTCTGCTTCGACACATTCCATTCCTTTTGCCAATGGCGAAATTATGTTTCTTGCTCGCTATATTGTACTCATTGGGGATCATACCGAGGGATATTTTGTGTTCTATCGAGCAGAAGACTGTGAAAGTCCAGAGGAATATCAGTTTTTAACAAGCTCTTATCAACTTCCGCATTTATTACTTGAATTATCTCTTTCTTTAAAAGAACATGGTACTAATGAGCCGCTTGATATTCTGACTTATTGGAATGGCCCTGTCTATCCGCTGAAAGATTTGAATAAAGAAGATATTAAGCTATCCACCTATGAATTTTAAAGTGAGGAGATGGGATTAGGGGCATCGAGGTTTGGTAATTACTTATACAAAGGAGTTGAAAAATCAATGATTAGTAAAGTCGGTCAAATTATGTTGTATGTAAATAACCAGGATGAGGCACTGGATTTTTGGACAAAAAAAGTAGGATTTAAAGTAATTTCTGAAGAAAATAATGGTCAAGGAATGAGATGGATTGAAATTGCTCCTGCAAAGGGTGCAGAAACAAGCATTATTCTCCACAATAAGGAATTCGTTGCTAAAATGTCACCTGAATTAAATCTCGGTACACCTTCTTTAATGTTTTTTTCGGAAAATCTTGATCAATTATATGACGACTTATCAAATAAAAATGTCAAAGTTGGAGAAATTGTAACTATGCCTTTCGGAAGAGTGTTTAACTTTGCAGATAATGAAGAAAATTACTTTGCTGTAAGGGAACGAACTAAATAATAAATTTTTGTAGAAGTTAAATTTTTAAGTTCAGATTACATTGTTACGAAATCCCTTGAGAGAGTCAAATCCCTCAAGGGATTTTTTTACATTGATAATCAAACGCATGTTCGCATATAATACAAACAAACGTTCTGATAAGGAGTGAAGGATCATGTTGGAAAAATACGTGGGGCAGATCGTGGAAATCGTGTATTTGGATCGGAAGGGCAAACTGTCTCATCGGCGTATCGAGGTGCATCGTGTGCAGAATGGCTTGATACGAGCCACCTGTTTACAGACAGGCCAGCCACGTGTTTTTCGATTAGATCATGTATTGGCATGGCATCCGGTAACCAGAACAGCATAGGAGGGGCTTACGATGGGGAAAAAGCTTGAAGGAAATGGCATATGGGAAAGCTCGCGCATGATTTTGCCTGAGCATCGGGAGGCATATTTAAGACTGATGAAGGAGCAAGGAAGGCGCGGCAAGCCAGCACTGGACGATCAGGAAATGCAGCAGATTGAACAGGCCATTATCGTATCCTATAACGAACGTAAGCCTATTACGCTAAAAGTGTTCAATCCATTTGATGATGAGGAGCTGCGTGGACTGGTCACGGTGATTAACACAAGTCGGCGAGAGGTGAAGCTATCCCGTGGGGAAGAGGATTTTAGCTGGATAAAGTTGGAGGAAATTATCGAGGCGGATATATAAAAACAGTCTGACTAAGTCGGAGTGTTTTTTACATTTGTCCCGCCGTTTTTTAAAATTAAGATTGTAGCTCTATGAATCCATATTTAAAATAAAACTGTAATTGCAAAAGGAGGAGTTCAATATGAAAATAAGTAAAAATAATGCTGAACATTATATATGGGGAGATCAATGTGATGGTTGGCGCTTGGTGAAAAATAATGATTTGAGCATTATTCATGAGCGGATGCCTGGAAATACACATGAGGTGAGACATTATCATCATCATGCGCGCCAATTTTTCTTTATTTTATCAGGTAAAGCGGTACTTGAAGTGGATGGTGAACGAATCCAATTAGGATCTCAGGAAGGATGTGAGGTTCCTCCTATGGCGCCTCATCAAATGTTTAATGAAACGAATCAGGATGTTGAATTTTTGGTTATTTCTCAGCCTGCGAGCAGAGGTGACCGGGTTCTGGCCGAAAAATAATATTTTGGAGCAGACATGTTCCAGCGAAGGTTGACAAGTCTTTTTTAGTACCGTATAGTGCTAAATATGATGAAAAAAAATAAAATCACGAATCGGGATGTTGTTCTGCGCATCGCCACCTCATTGTTTCTTACCCAAGGATATCATGCAACAAGTATGGATGAAATTGTGGCTGTGAGCAATGTGTCCAAAACCAACATTTACTATTATTTTAAAAGTAAAGAAGAGCTACTTTCAGCCATTCTGGATCAACTGATTCAAACGTATAATGAGATGATTTATGAAGTTGTTTCGCGTAAGGATCAGTCTGTTCAGGAACGTTTTGAAATCCTTCTTCAATTGCTGACAGAGCAAGAGACAGATTGTTTGGGAGGCTGTCCCTTTATTACTCTTTATACGCAAATGCCTCAAGATAGCGCCTTGTTTCGGAATAAAATAAGCCAGTTCTTCCAAAGCCAAATCACTACCGTAGAAATATTGCTGAACGAGGGAAGGGAAAGATTAGAGATTCAGGCTGAACTTCCTGCGAGGTCGACGGCCCAATTCATCGTCTCGGCCATTGAAGGTGCGCTCTTTCTGCAGCATGCAAGCCAGGACCCGAGCATACTCGAAAATTTAAAATTTACTTTAGCACTTCTGCTAAAGTGATTTTTTTAATCTTTATTAGTACTACGAAGTACTAAAAATTAAAAAAGGCAGGTTTCGTATATGGCACATATCTTTATCACGGGCGGCACAGGGTTTATCGGCATGCATACGTTACGACAACTTTCAAAGGCGGAACACACTATTACCGTCCTGGTTCGTTCGCAGCAGAAGTGGGAACAAATATGCAGGCAAATGGATTTGGAGACAGCATGGCATATCGGGAAATTAACACCGGTTATTGGCAATTTGAGTATACCTGCTCTAGGATTAAATCCTGTTGACAGGCAACTCGTGGAGACAGCAGATGTGATAATTCACGCAGGAGGCCCGATGGATATTCTGCTGGGAGAGGAGGATGCGAGAGCAGCTTTTCTACAAGCGGCAGAAGAAATGATAACGTTGGCTACACATATTCATGCGAGCAAAGGGTTACGACATTTTATTCATTTGGTTGGGTATAAAAGCCCTTTTAATGATCATAACTGGATTACTCCCGAGCCCGTCATCGCTCATTTGGAACAGGCGCCTCCATATGAAAGGATGAAATTTTTGGCTGATTTGCGTATTCGTCAAGGAGCACACAAGGAAGGATTTCCGCTTTCGGTTGTCCATTTGAGCGTTGTCATGGGTGACTCAGAGTCTGGGGATACGCCCCAAACTGGTGGGCTAGGCATTCTCGTAGGTTCTACAGCGCGCAAGCTTATGGGACTTGTCCCCGGCGGAAAATCTCATTGGCTTCCCTTGGTCCATGTAGATCATGCAGCCGAATTGATCAGTGTTCTTACGAAGGAATCACATCCTTCTAGTGAAACATACTACTTGATGGATGACAGGCAGCAGAGTCCAACGATGATAGAGCTGGGAACGAATATGGCGAAGGAGCTTCGTGTCTGTAAACCGCTCGGTTCGATCTCGCCAGCTTGGCTAACCAGTATATTGGGTACTCCTCTGGGCCAAAAGTTAGGTATTCCGAAGGAATCACTCGATTTTATCGTGGATGTGGACTACCCACTGGATGCAGCACGAGAGATTCAACGTAAATACGGGTTGTCACAGGCAACGAACAAAAGCATGTTCCCATTTGTCATTACTGATCTTGATTTCAGGATTGCTCATTCCACCATAGATACAGATGGATATGTCCGCAACAGACGTGGGCCATTAGCTACCCTGGAGCGAAGGGTGAAGAATGGAAATCCAACGATCGTATTAGTTCACGGTACTTTCAGCGGGGCAGATTGTTTGATACCGCTGGCAAATCAATTTCCGGAATCCTCTGTTTGCTTGGTGGATCTTCCCGGTTTTGGCCGTTCCCCATACCATCATAAGGAGGATGTACTAGAAGGCCACATTGAATCGTTAGTGCAGGCTATTCAGGCTTTGGAAACGCCAATCTGCCTTGTAGGTCATTCGTTCGGCGGACTACTAGCTGCTAAGGCATGGGAACGCGTACCTGAGCGTATCAGTAGCTTACACCTATTGCAGCCTGTATTGCATACTGCTCCGCGCAGATATCGGAGCGCACGAATTACGGAGAGTATGCTAGGCAGACTCAGCGAGTCAGGCTTACGCAAGCAATTACTTGCGCAGACTTGTTTTGAAAGTATCGACGATATCCCGCCAGCATACATCACGTATGTTCTTGAAGAAATGCGTTCCCCACGCGTAAGAAAGACGACTGCGCAAGCCCTAGCCATGCTAACCAAGTCCGATAGCTTCCGGTCGGTCCCTGAGATACCCGAAAGAATGGATAAAGAGGAGGTTTCGATTCTATGGGGTGTGAAGGATCAGATCTATAAGTTGCCCGAGCCATTTCATGCCCTGCATACGCTGAATATTCCGGCAGCCCATCATTTTCCGATCTCGCAACCGGAACGAACAGCCCAATATCTAAAGCAGCACATACGACAGAATAACGTTAGTGTATAAAAATAAAACCAGCCTAGCACATATAAATCAAGTGCCGACTGGTTTTTTATCAATAAATGTCCTTAGCATCTGCTGGGAGAGCTTTTACGTGATGGAGATAGTTCGTAACACGTTGATCGTCCAGAGTCGGATATTCGTAACCATAATGGTTCGCTACTTCCAAGGCAACTTCTCTAAATAAATTTCCCATGATAAAAAGAGACTGCCACATATGTTCATAATCTGCATCCGCAAACGTTTGGATGTAGAGTGCCCAAAGTCCAGGTTCAAGGTGGTTCTCAAAATATTTTCCCTGTTTACCCGGGTCTGCCGCGAAGTCTGTTCGTATACCAATATGCCATTCCAGCATCAAGTGAAACGCATCTCTCACAGGCCGATCCAGCATAAATTTGGCATAGGGCAGTTCCTGTCGCCATAATCCTTTAGCCACATAGGTACTGACCCACCAGAACTCGTTGCAGGAATTCGCATAGACTTGGGCAGTTGGAGGTATCGTCTTATAATCTTGAAGACTTGGCGGTGGGAAAGGCTCCACAAGTCTGTCTTTATCCAGCAGCAGTACACTTAAGCTGTCTCGGGTGCAATTGGCGATATTATTCGCAGGGTAGAGTGTAAGATCTATGCGATTGCCGTCCGTAAATAACATGAGAAAAGCAAAGCGATCACGGGGCATCGGAGCAGGTTCCATATGCTCATCGGGCGTCTGCATAATGATCAATTCACCAAAATGGTTGATCCAGCGACGTTCCTGAATAAAGCTGTCCATGGAGGATACGAGAAAGACGATATCATAATCCTGAAAAATGTCCCGTGAAGCATGTGGATTGGCGCGTGAACCATTCAGAATCACGGCACGTACCCGTTCGTCCTCTTGAGCAAAATGGAGAATGGTATGAAGCATTTCATGTTCACTTCTCATAATAGTTGTCTCCACAAGCGATATCTAAAGGAGAAAAACGTGGACAAGGGAGCAATAGAAATAATAGCCACTAGCTCAAGGAGCATCATGGAAAACAACCTCCTGTAAGTTCTTTTATCTGGGAAAAGTCTCCTATCCTTACAATAGCCTATACACAGAAGCCATTCAATTGTGCTGCCGAGGCCTTCTTCATTACCAGAAGTACACTTGACCGAATTGTATGTTTTATCCATAATGAAGCGAGGCATCAAGTACAGACCATCTTAGAGCCTAATCCTCTAATACGTTTAAAGGAGTGATGATGTTTGAATACGAACAAACAAATCAAAAAGCTTATGAGAGGTTTATGTATTTAAATGAATAAGAAAGAATCTCTCATAGGCTTATGGGAGGCAAATCGGACAGATGTGTGCTCATCACATGATTCAAGGAATAGAACTCGCGGAATCTTATTTTTATAAGGCATTCGGTCTTTTTATTACAATGAAGCATCACATATCGATTCAAGGTGTTATTAGCGGCACCACACCGGGTAGAATTTTTTTATCTAATAATGGGGATACCGCTGTATTGAGCAACCCCCAAGGCATTTTTCTGGGAGGAAGTCCGGACAATAAAGCCTTTTTAAAAGAAATCAACATGTTGCTTCAAGAAATCCTATTACCTCAACTGGCATCCAAAGGAGAATTAGACTACGTGCTATATTACCCGGCAGATGAGAAGTGGGAAGCTGCTCTTGAAACCGTGATGAAGGATTTACGGCCTATGAAGAGTGGACGAATGACGTTTACTCAGCATTTGGACGGTATAGCTAACCCGCTTGGAGAGGATATCGTAGCAATAGATCGTGAACTATTAAAGCAGCGGCATCTGACCGTAATTGTAGAGGTGCTGAGTTTTAAGACTTGGTACCTACCGCAAGCATATGCGGGCTCATACCGATTACGGATTCCTGCTCTTCAACCTGCCGTGATATATCCAGCAAGCGGCTGCGATGGGAAGGAAGCACCCACTTTTCCTCAAATCCGGGTGCAATCCAGACGGGTCCTTCCACGCCCAGTACACGAGGCTTCGGCAATCCAGCCGCCTGCCAGTCTGCGCGCAAGGCATCCGGTGTATGGAAGTAGGGGCGTGTGAGAAAAGAGGGATAAGCAGCAGGGCGCACATGCTGACCATCTGTTAGCTCCTGTCTGACCATATCCATGAACGCATCTTCCTCCACAATAGTATTGCACTCACCGTACACCGATAGCCCCCACAGTAGCGAGCCAAACCTGGAAATAGCTGAAGTAATCAGCGTTCCACCTTTTTTTAAGACACGCGCTGCTTCTTGCAGTGCTTTTACTCGTTCCTTCTGTTCCGTTAAATGATATAAAGGTCCCATCAATAGCACGATGTCCGCGCTTTCATCTTTACGATCAAGATTTCTGGCATCCGCGGTTTCCAGCTTGCTGATGATGGGTTTATTCAGTTGCTGCTGACGAGCGAATTCAATGGCTTGGGAAGATAGATCAAATAGATGAACTTCGTATCCCAGCTCCGCCAGCCACGAAGAGTAGACCCCTACACCGCCGCCGATATCGTAAATAACATGAGTAGACTCCCTGAGATAACGTGAAATGATTTCTTTTGATCTTTCCAGTTCTATTTTTCCTATGCCTCGCTCTAACCTGCCTATTTCTGCACCGCCATCATAATAAGCTAGAATTTCATGCGTATCTTTCGAGCATAGCGCACCTCATCTCAAGTGATTGGAATAATATAACATTATCACTTACATCATGAACAAGTCTACCGTGTTTAGGATTAAGAAACCATCGGAAGCATTGGGAAAGAAAAAAGCTGTTCCCCAGTAGCTAAACCTACTTTTTGGGAACAGCCATATTTAAATGATGTTTGTTTCCAGCATGCCCTCGAGATCTTCTTTGGTAAGATGGTAGTGTGCGTTACAAAAGTGGCAATGAGCTTCAGCCTGTCCATCGGTATGGATCATATCTTCTATTTCCTTACTCCCTAAGCTGATAATGGCATTGGTAACGCGCTCTTCTGAGCAGGGACAATGAAATTGTACAGGCATGGTTTCCAGTATGTTTATGTTGCTTTCTCCTAAAATCTGACCCAGAATCTGCTCTGGTGTAAGACCTTCCATGACCATTGCGGAGATGCTTGGAATGCTCTCAATACGTCTCTCGATAAAACTGATAACCTCTTCTGGTGTATCTGGCATCAGCTGAATAATAAAACCTCCAGCCGCCTGTATAGAGTTATCTGGGTTAACAATAACTCCCGCTCCCACAGAAGAAGGAATTTGTTCGGATTGGACGAGATAAGATGTGAAGTCCTCGCCCAGTTCACCCGATATGAGAGGGACCTGTCCAACAAACGGGTGTTTTAAGCCGATATCTTTGGATACAATTAGCGCTCCATCTGTTCCTACAGCTCTGGCGACATCCAATTTCCCTATCTGATTAAGCTCAAAATGGGTTTGTGGATTTTTTACATAACCTCTAACTTCACCTTTGGAGTTGGTATCGACAAGAATGGTGCCGATAGGTCCGCCACCGTTGATTCTGATCGTCAGTTTATCCTCATCCTTAAGCATGGCTCCCAGCATGACGCCGACCGTCATAGAACGTCCCAATGCAGCCGATGCTGTGGGCCAGGTATAATGACGCCGTTGGGCTTCACTTACCGTTTCCGTTGTTCTCACGGCATAAGCCCGTACCTGATTGTTGTAGGCAAGAGCTTTTACTAAATAATCGTTCATGTTCATATTCCTTTCTGTTAATTAGAGTTCTTTACAAGACCATTTTTTCCTGAATCCAGTTCTCTAAAGAAGTAATTTTGTCATCATATCCTTCTTTAAAAAAGTCAGCGGATAGTGACGCGATGGTTTCTCTTTTCAGAACTGCCTTCCAGGAGGCTTCCGCTTCTTCCATCAAATTTGCCAGTAAACAACACTCATCGTCTTTCTTTAATTCAAGCATTTCGTTGTATATACCACTGGAAGAATAAAGGGTTTGTTGTCCCTCAATCGCTAGATAAATATCAAATACCCGTATATCCTCAGGTTTTTTCTTTAATTTGAACCCGCCCTTGACACCAGGTACAGAAGTAATCAAATCGGAGCTAACCAATTTTCGTAACAGTTTATGAAAATAAGTAGGTGAAGCACCTAACTGCTGGCTGATGGCCTCCCCAGGTAAAACGGCTTTGTCCGGCAGCATCGTGAGTAGAAGAAGAGCGTAGACAGATTGTTCGACACCTGTTTTCATATGCACTAGCAATCACCTCAATATTTATAACCAGGCTAACGTGGATAAATATTATCCACATATATTGCATAATAGATGAGCTTATTATAAAAGTAAACTGTTTTTTGATAAAAACTAAAAATTTAAATCATTTGCAATTCATAACGGAACACATTATCATAATTGACGTATCAATTGATGGGTCAAAGAATTAAGGCGTTGAGGGAAATATGTAAAATAATATTTTGACAGGGGGTTTATATATAATGACTACGCGTAACGTTGCACTATCTATATTAGATCTTGCACCCGTCATTGAAGGCGGCACTCCTGCCGATTCCTTCCGCGATACGGTGGATCTTGCCCAGCATGCTGAACAATGGGGGTACCATCGGTACTGGCTAACGGAGCATCATAATATGCAGGCGGTCGCTAGTGCGGCTACGTCCGTGATCATCGGGCATGTAGCTGCACATACAAACAAGATTCGGGTCGGTTCAGGCGGTATCATGCTGGCTAACCATGCTCCACTCATGATTGCAGAGCAGTTTGGAACCCTAGAGTCGCTCTATCCGGGACGAATTGATCTGGGACTTGGCCGGGCTCCAGGCACGGATCAACCCGCGATGAGGGCACTGCGGCGAGGGCTTCACAGTACTGGGGAAGATTTCCCCGAGCAATTGAATGAGCTGCGTTCTTACCTGAATCCAGCGCTAAACGGAGCCGTTCCGGGAGTAAGAGCGATTCCTGGAGAGGGGCTGGACATTCCCATCTGGTTACTGGGATCAAGCGGATTCAGCGCACAGCTGGCAGGTCAGCTTGGGTTGCCGTTCGCGTTCGCCAGCCACTTTGCCCCGGCTCATTTGCTACAGGCTTTAGAGTTGTATCATCGCAATTTTCGGCCATCCAAAGCACTGGATAAGCCATATGTGATGGTCGGTGTTAATGTGCTTGTTGCAGATTCTGATGAGGAAGCAAAATGGCTCTTTACTTCACAAGAACAGCAGTTTCTAAATGTGCTGCGCGGGCACAGCGGAGGACTGAAGCCACCAGTGGATGACATGGAAAAGCTTTGGAGTGAGCACGAGAAGGAGATGGTTCGTGGTAATATGCTGGGGTATTCAGCCATCGGCAGTCCTGACACCGTCAAGCAAAAGATGGATTTGATAATCGACCAGACGAGAGCCAATGAGCTGATTACAACCTCTCAGGTATATGACCATCAAGCGCGCCTGCGCTCGTACGAGCTGCTAGCCAAAGTGATGCGTATAGTTGGGTAATTAGATGAGTTAAACAAATGAGGCTGTGCCAGAAAGGTTCTTATAACCGATTCTGACATGGCCTTTATTTTCTGCGTGGAAATGATCGTTTTACAATGAATATATCCGTTTTATAGATGGGTAAAAATTAAAATTTATTTTTGATTATTTTTGTATTACTTATTTTCAAATTAAAACAAAAGTGTTATAGTCTCCATAAACAAAGAATAACCACTGTAATAAAGCCTTTCAAAACTAAAACTAAACTTGGAGGTCTTTTTCCTATGGTACAAAGTCTGTGGATTTCTTCACAAGCATCTGAGCAGAAAAGCACGCTGGAACAGCTCGTATACCGTTCTAACCTGATTGGCACAGATAGGAGTGTGTGCAACTGGGGAGGCGGCAACACTTCGGCCAAAACGATGATACAAGATTTTCGTGGGCGTGAAGTAGAAGTGATGTACGTTAAGGGCAGCGGTTCCGATCTCGCAACAATGAAAGCGCATAACTTCACAGGGCTTCGTATGGAGGATATTCGTCCTTTATTTGAAAGGGAAGATATGTCTGACGAGGATATGGTCGCATATTTGGCGAACTGTATGATAGATGCCAAGCATCCACGGGCTTCAATTGAGACGCTATTGCATGCTTTTCTGCCTTTTAGACATGTGGATCATACACACCCGGACGCGATTATTAGCTTGTGCTGTGCGCACAACGGCAAGGAAATCGCTAAGGAAATTTTCGGTGACCGTTTTGTATGGGTGCCTTATATCCGTCCTGGCTTTAAGCTATCGAAAATGATTGCCCAAGGTGTACTCGATCATCCACAAGCTGAATTGGTATTGATGGAAAAGCATGGTCTGGTTACGTGGGGAGAGACATCCGAAGCGGCTTATGCGAAAACAATCGAAATCATTCAAGAAGCAGAAAGCTATATTAGAGCTCGTCAAGAGGAAAAGCAGGCATTTGGAGGCACAAAATATAAAGCGCTTACTTATAAAGAACGCCGTAGCATTGCATCCCAGGTCATGCCATCCGTCCGTGGTGCAGTCAGTGATGAGAAAAAGATGATCCTCACCTTTGATGACGCGGAGGATGTGTTGGAGTTTGTGAACGGCCGGGATTCTGCTGCTTTATCCCAGGTCGGGGCTGCGTGCCCGGATCATCTGGTCCATACCAAGATGAAGCCACTCTATGTAGATTGGACACCGGATGTGGAGGATGTAGAGGGCTTGAAAGTTAAGCTTGCCGAGGGTATAGCAGCCTATAAGGAGCAGTATCAAGCTTATTTCGAGCGCAATCGGCATGAGGGAGATGTTATGTTTGAGGCTACGCCACGTGTAATTTTGATTCCGGGTATTGGTATGATCAACACAGGAAAAAGCTGGAGCAACGCGCAGGTAAGCGGCGCCTTGTATCATCGTGCTATTGCTGTCATGCGAGGAGCAACGGCGTTAGGAGAATTTGTTTCACTCAGCGAGAACGAGTCATATAACGTGGAATATTGGCCGCTGGAGCTTTATAAGCTGTCACTCGCGCCAGCAGAAGCTGAATTTTCCCGTAAAATTGCGTTCATTACAGGCGGTGCAGGCGGAATTGGCAGTGCAACCGCACGTCGTTTGGTGGATGAAGGCGCACATGTCGTACTGGCAGATCTGAATCTGGAAGGCGCGCAAAAGGTAGCCGCAGAGATAAATAGTAGCTACGGAGAACATCGTGCCATCGCCGTAAAAATGGATGTGACGCAGGAGGAGCAAATTCAGGCTGCCTATGCAGAAACGGCATTGACCTATGGCGGTGTAGATACCATCGTCAACAATGCAGGCCTTGCTACATCCAGTCCGTTCGATGAAACATCGTTAAAGGAATGGAATTTAAATGTGAATGTGCTGGGAACGGGTTATTTTCTGGTTGCACGAGAAGCGTTCAAGCTCATGAAGGAGCAGACACTTGGCGGCAGCATGGTGTTCGTCGGCTCCAAAAACTCGGTCTACGCAGGAAAAAATGTAACAGCCTACAGCTCGGTCAAGGCGCTGGAAGCGCATTTAGCCCGTTGTATTGCCGCAGAAGGCGGTGAATATGGTATCCGTGTGAACACCATTTTGCCGGATGCCATTCTGCAAGGCTCGGCAATCTGGAACTCCAATTGGCGCAACGAGCGCGCTGCCGCCTACGGGATTGAGCCCGACCAGCTGGAGGAACATTACCGCAAACGGACGACGCTGCTGGTCAACATTTACCCGCAGGATATCGCCGAGGGCATTGCCTTTTTCGCCTCATCCAAGGCAGAGAAAACGACAGGTTGTATGCTGACCATCGACGGTGGCGTTCCCGCAGCATTTACACGCTAGCCGAATTAAAATGAACCTATGTAAGCGATAGACTCATTTCAACGGCTCAACACTTAGGTATTATAATGAACTAATTTAATGTACTAATCTATTTCACTAAACCAAGCCACATGACGATAGTTTCGAAGGGCTTATACACACTAACACTTTAAAAATAGAAGTGACTTTATGGGTGGTCAGCAGCAGAGCGGGCGGAATTGTTCTGAAGAAACGATGTGTTCGCCTTTGCAACGGGATTTTAACCTTATCATGTGTTATAAAATGAAAAATCCCGTTGCAACAGCGATCGGAAGAACAATCCGCACGCGAAGCGGCCTCCCGTAACTCACTTCATTTTCCAAGGAGGAACCACGATGAGTGACAAAGCGTACGCCTTATTCGAGGAGCAACAGCAACAACGGGGCATTGACCTGGAGCAAGTAAAGGCAAAGCTGAAAGCGCTTAGCATAGAAACACCATCCTGGGGATATGGTGACTCGGGTACACGATTTAAAGTCTTTCAGAAAACAGGCGTGCCGCGTGACCCGTTCGAAAAGTTGGAGGATGCCGCGCAAGTTCATGCCGTGACAGGCCTATGTCCATCCGTTGCGATCCACATTCCGTGGGATACAGTAGACAATTACGGCAAGCTTCGCAGTCATGCCGAAAGCTTGGGACTACAGATTGGGGCCGTGAATCCCAATCTGTTTCAAGACGAGGACTACATGCTCGGCAGTGTCACCAATGTAGACCCGGCCATCCGCCGCAAGGCCATCAACCATTTGCTGGAATGCGTGGATATTGCGAAGGAAACGGGCTCTAACGATTTTAGCTTATGGTTCGCAGATGGAACGAATTATCCCGGTCAGGGAGACATTCGCAAACGGAAAAATTGGATGCTGGAAGCGCTCAGTGAAATGTATAAGGCGCTTACTCCTGACATGCGCATGTTGATTGAATACAAGGCGTTCGAGCCAGCCTTTTATCATACGGATATTGCCGATTGGGGTATGGCGTACAATTTCGCAACCAAGCTGGGGCCGCAGGCACAGGTGCTGGTGGATACAGGGCATCATCTGCCGGGAGCCAACGTGGAGCATATTGTCGCGTTTCTAATTGATGAGAAGCGATTAGGTGGTTTTCATTTTAATAGCTACAAATATGCGGATGATGATCTGATCGTGGGCTCCGCGAATCCGTATGAACTGTTCTTGATTTTTTATCAGATTTTGAATGCGGCTCAGGATGTGGATGCGGATATTCGCCATACCGTCGATAAAATTGCTTATTTGATCGACCAATCGCACAATATTGAACCCAAAATTCCGGCGATGATTCGCTCGGTGCTGAATGTGCAGACTCAATATGCGAAGGCACTTCTGATCAATCATGCAGAGGTGGAGGAAGCGGCGAGTCGCCAGGATGTGCTGGGTGCGGAGGATGCCGTGCGCCAAGCGTTTGAGTTCGATGTGGCACCATTGCTCAGAGCGATCCGTGAAGAGCAAGGGTTACCGGCAGACCCGATGAAAGCCTATTTAGCGTCTGAGTATGGCACGCAGATTTTGCAAAGAGGCAAGGGTGGTGCAAGCTGGTGAGCATCCTCGCTTATGATTTGGGGGCAAGCAGCGGCAGGGTTCTACTCGGAGAATTGACAGATTCACGTATAGTGGTGGAGGAAATTCATCGCTTTTCGAATGATCCGGTCAAGGTTGGGGAGCGTCTGCACTGGGATCTGTTGCGTCTGTATCACGAGGTTCAGCAAGGATTGCTCAAAGCCAAGCATATGGGAGTGAATCCGTCCAGTCTTGCGATTGACTCCTGGGCGGTCGATTTTGGATTAATTGGGGAAACCGGAGAATTGCTGGGGAACCCTTATCATTATCGGGATTGGCACACCCACGGGGTGATGGAAGAAATACAGAGACGGCTGGGAAAAGACTCCATTTTTCAGCGTACAGGCATTCAGTTTTTGACGTTTAACACGATTTATCAGCTGGCTGCTATGCGAAATGCGAGTTCACCGTTGCTGGAGCAGGCAAAGCATTTCTTGATGATTCCAGATCTGCTGCGGTATTTTCTGACAGGTGAAATGTACAATGAGTTTTCGAATGCGACTAGCACGCAATTATATAATCCGTTGCAGCAAAAATGGGATGATGAGCTTTTGTCTGGAATCAATATTCCCCGTTCCTGGTTTGGTGAGGTACTGGAGCCAGGAAATGTTGCAGGAACTATCCGCTCGTCGGTCATGACCGATCTGGGTATTGGGGCGATTCCTGTAATTGCAGTAGCAGAGCACGATACGGGATCTGCTGTGGCTGCCGTGCCTGCGCTGGAGCACTCGTTTGCGTACTTGAGCTGCGGAACATGGTCCCTGATGGGAACGGAAACGGCACAGCCTGTAATCAATGACGATACGCTTCGTTTTAATTTTACGAACGAAGGTGGGGTCGGTCGAACTTACAGGCTGCTTAAAAACATTATGGGCTTGTGGATTTTACAGGAGGCGCGCAGAGAATGGGAGCGGCAGGGATACTCCTATTCCTTCCCCGAACTGGTTCATATGGCAGAACAGGCTCCAGCATTCACTTCTTTGATTGACCCGGACGATGAACTGTTTCTGCACGCCGGGGATATGAAAACACGTATTCGCCAATATTGCCGCAACACCGGGCAGCCATTGCCCGAGACGCCGGGAGAAATCACGCGCTGTGTTTTGGAGAGTCTGGCGTTAAAGTACCGTTACATTTTGGAGCTTACGGAGCAGGTGTCAGGACAACGGTTTAATGGTTTGCATATGGTCGGAGGAGGGATTCAAAATCGCTTGCTGTGCCAATGGACAGCTAATTCGATTCAAAAACCAGTGTGGGCGGGACCTGCAGAAGCGAGCGCAATCGGCAATCTTGCGGTACAATGGATGACACAGGGAAAGTTCGCCGATATATGGGAAGCACGCCGGGTCATCGCGGATTCTATTTCCGTGGAGGAATATGAACCTGCCGAGTCAGAAGCGTGGGAGGATGCCTACGGGCAATTCCGGCGGGTGGCGGGACTTTTTGTACATTAAAGATGTGGAGTGAGATTGCCATGCTGGTCGCAGAAAGATATGAGATGATTGTGCAGCTCGTTAATGAAAAAGGAAGCATACGGGTGTCCGAATTGAGTGAGTTGTGCAAAGTAACGGAGGAAACGATCCGCCGTGATCTGGACCGCCTGGAGCAGGCGGGACGACTGCGCCGTTCGCATGGGGGAGCGGTCAGTGTCAAAAACGAGCAGCCTGAAACGCCCTATGCGGTACGGGAAATTATGAACGCAGAGGAAAAGCGTAGGATTGCCGAGGAAGCGGTCAAGCAGATTCAGCCGAATGATCGTATTTTGCTGGATGCCAGCACAACCGCCTGGTATATGGCGTCAAGTTTACCGGATATTCCTTTGACAATATTAACAAATTCAATTCGGGTAGCTACAGAGCTGGCGGGTAAGGAAAAAATCGAGGTCATTTCGACAGGGGGGCAGTTGCTTCAACGCTCGTTGTCATTTGTAGGCCCGCTCGCAGAGCGTTCACTAGAAACCTATTATGTGGATAAATTGTTTTTCTCCAGCCAGGGGGTTCATCTGGATCGCGGTATTAGCGAATCAAATGAACTGCAAGCTCGTTTGAAGCAGAAAATGGTCAGCATTGCAGACCGTGTGATTTTACTGGCGGATGCGAGCAAATTTGGGCAACAGGCGTTTACGCACGTCGTGAACCTGTCGCAGGTATCCGAGATTATTACGGATTCGCGGTTGTCGGACCCGATTCGCAGTCAACTTGCGGAGCTGGCTATTCCAGTTACGGTTGTGTGAAGCGGGGAGTTTCCAAGGTGAAGGCCGCTTTGCGTTTCATTTGGTCTTACGATCGCTATTGCAGTGGGATTCTTTGATGATGTAAAAAAGTTATAAGTGAGAATCCCACTGCAAGCTTCTAAAGTATCACTTCCCCCGGATTTTTAGCATTGAGTAAAGAATCTGGGGGCAACAGCGATGGGAAGCACCATCTGACTGCGCAGCGGCACTCTAGGTAACCTTTCAGTTATAAAGTAATAGCTATTCCATGGACGGAAGGGTGTTCCGTATGAAGGTATCTTTATTTATTACCTGCCTAAGTGATGCGATTTATCCCAAGGTAGGGGAAGCGATGGCACGCTTGCTTGTCAGATATGGTGTTCAGCTGGATTTTCCGAAGATACAGACATGCTGCGGACAGCCATCCTATAACAGCGGCTATTGGGATGAAACGAGGGTTGCGGCTAAAACGATTTTGAAAGCGTTTAACGACAGCGATTTTGTCGTATCTCCTTCCGGCTCTTGCACATATATGATTCATCATTACCCGGAGTTGTTTAAGGATGAACCCGAATGGCTCGATTCGGCACGGAGGCTGGAGCAAAAGACGTATGAGTTTACGCAATTTATGGTGCAGGTGCTTGGCGTGACCGATGTGGGCGCGTCTTTTCCGCATACGGTAACCTACCATCCGTCTTGCCATGGCACACGTTTGCTCGGCGTGAAGGAGGAACCGATGAAGCTGCTTGGCAGTGTAAAGGGGCTGCAATTAGTACCACTTCCCTTTGCTGAGGACTGCTGTGGCTTTGGCGGGACTTTCGCGGTGAAAATGCCGGATATTTCGGGAGCGATGGTGACTGAAAAAGTGGACCACATCAGGGAGACCGAAGCCGAGGTACTGGTCGGACTAGATATGGCCTGCTTGATGAACATTGCCGGAAATCTTCGGTATCGGGAGGAGCCAGTTCGGGTGATGCATCTGGCTGAGCTGCTGTACGAAGGGGTGAAGCACGCATGACCGCCGTACACTCACATTCCATGAACCAAAAGGTCAAAAAATGCGCAGAGCTGGCCCTAAATGATGATTTTCTGCGGAATGCAGTTCGTTTCACTACGGAGCGGCTGCGTAACGGCAAGCGGGTGGCTTCAGAGCAGCACGGAAATTGGGAGGAATGGCGTGAACGGGGCCGTCAAATTCGTCTGCATACCATTGCCCATCTGGACTATTACTTAAATCTATTTGTAGAAAATGCCCGTGCCAACGGGGTGCATATTCATTTTGCCGACACAGCAGCCGATGCCGTACGTATTACACTGGATATTGCTGCACATAGCCAAGCCCGCTCCGTCGTCAAATCCAAGTCGATGGTGTCGGAGGAGCTGCATTTGAATCAGGCACTGGAAGGGGCGGATATCGAGACGATTGAAAGTGACCTCGGTGAATATATTATTCAACTGGCAGGAGAGCCCCCGTCTCATATCGTCATTCCGGCGATTCACAAAAACCGCTATCAGATTGCCGAGCTGTTATCCAAAGAAGCAGGGGAGAAATTGTCCGCGGATACGACGATTTTGGCGGGCTTTGTCCGCAAAAAGCTGCGTGAGAAGTTTCTAGAAGCGGATATTGGCATGACCGGGTGTAATTTTGCCATCGCCGAGACAGGCTCCATGGTCCTGTTTGAAAATGAAGGCAACGCACGAATGGTATCCACTTTGCCCAAAACGCAAATTACGCTGATGGGCATGGAACGGATTATTCCATCCTGGACGGATTTGGAGGTGATGGCTACATTACTGCCACGATCCGCTACTGGACAGAAGCTGACCATGTACATGTCTGGTATTTCAGGCCCTCGGCGCAGCCAAGATGCCGATGGGCCTGACGAAATGCACATCATCATCGTAGATAACGGACGTTCACTACAGCTAGGCAATCCCGAGTTTCAAGAGTTGCTGAATTGCATTCGCTGTGGGGCTTGCCTGAATGCCTGTCCGGTGTACCGACACATTGGCGGGCACGCGTACGGCGGGACATATAGTGGCCCTATCGGTGCAGTGCTTACGCCTGCCCTTCATGGCAACATCGAAGAGTGGAACGATATTGCGAGTGCGTCCAGTCTGTGTGGTGCGTGTTATGAAGCCTGTCCGGTCAAAATACCGCTGCATGATATGCTGGTATATTTGCGTAGACGTAAGGTAGAGGCGGGACAAGGAGATAAGCTGGAAACAGTAGGAATGAAAGGTTTTGCGACTGTGGTTTCCAGCTCGAAGCGATTCGCAGCGGCGATTCGGCTAGGGCAGATTGCCCAGAAAGCGGTCGTTCGTAAGGGCAAAATTACCCTAAAGCTGGGCCCCCTAAAGGGATGGAATACGTACCGTGTGGCTCCCTCTTTGGCGAAAAAATCCTTCCGTCAGCAATGGAACACGCTGGAGCATAAGCTGGAGCAGGAACGCAACGTGATGCAGCCGGATGTTCTGAGCCGAATGGAGAAGATTTTGGCAGATAGAAGTAAAGGAGGGATGCAGCATGAGTGAACAGAGTAATCCTTCTGCGCAAGCAAAAGCGGCCCATGAAACGTGGCTTCATCAAATGGAAGCAGAATCCCGTGCCAAGCAGGTACGCTTTATGGACGGCATCGCGAAGCGGCTCAAGCGTCCACGACAAACGGAGCCGCCAGTTCAGCCGTTTCGCGGGGCACCTGCATTTTGGCACGAATTCGAATGGAGCACGGAGCAGCGCATCGAGGAGTTCACCGCCAACTTTACAAGTGTTGGCGGGCATGTCGTGCGTCTGCCGGATTTGGAGCAGACCGCAGACTGGATCGCGCACAAAGCGCGAGAGCTGGGAGCGGCCTATATCGTCCGGCAGAATGAGCCGGACCTGGATGCGCTCCAGCTGGAATCGGTGCTGCCGGAAGTCCGTTTAACGGTGTGGAACACCGATCCAGTCGAGGATTGGAAGGCCCGCGCCGCTGAGGCGGATATTGGCATCGTCATCGCCGACGAAGCGGCTGCTTACACCGGTTCGGTAGCGGTGTTATCCTCGCCGGAGAAAGGCCGTGCAGTCAGCCTTTTGCCAACTGCACTGATCATTCTTCTGCCAGTAGAGCGCTTGCGAACACGACTGGGCGAAATTCTAAACCGCTTTGACAAAGCCGGGCGTGAGCAATTGCCCGCAGGCATTCATTTTATTACTGGACCGAGCCGCTCGTCGGATATTGAAAATGATCTGACGATCGGTGTACACGGGCCGGGTATCGTCTATACACTGTTGATTGGTTAGTTTGTAGATGGATTAGCAGGTAGACTGGCGGACCTTCAATTCAAAAGCAAGGGAGGCTGGCTCCAAAGGCTGTCCGTTCAATTGCTGATATAATGTACGGAACATTTCCTGTCCGATTCGCTGCAATGGGTTCGTAATATTGGTCAGTCCCATGGCGTCGGCTACCTGACTTTCGTCAGCTTCAAAGCCGACCACTGCTAAATCTCCTGGAACCTTCCACCCTTTACTACGAGCAGCTGAGATAATACCGCATGCCACCAAATCATTGGTTGTCATGATGGCATGGGGACGTTCCTTTAAAGACTCCAGCTTGGCGAACGCTCGCATTCCGTCCTGCACCGTATGGATACCACTGAGCAACCATTCCTCATTCACTGGCAGCTTCCTTGCCGCGAGCAGGTCATAATAGGCCTGGAGTCTTCTTTGGCTGTTTACGCTGTTTTTTCTGCCTACGGTGCAGGCGATTTTTCTAAATCCCAGCTCGGCCAAATGCTCTAATCCAATCCGAAATCCTTCATAATGATCGAGATAAATGGATGAAATCTCTTTATTTTTTAATGGCTCGCAGGTCACAATCGGCCCATACTTGGTGTAATGCCTCACAGCAGACCAATCCAGCATACGCCGTAAAATGACGATCCCGTCCACTTTTTTCTGCCTCAAAAGCTCTAACGCCGCGCTTTCCAAATCCTGATTTTCCTCCGTCTGGTAGATCAAAACCTGATAATCTTGCTCTTTACCCGCATTGGATACTCCCTTGATGATTTGCATGTAATAATTGTTAATCGTTGGGGTCATGATCCCAATAACCTTGGTACGGCCTACTTTCAACTGCACCGCATTAATATTCGGAATATAATCCAGTTCCCGAATGACTTCCATCACCCTGGTCCGCGTTGCTTCACTGACATATGGATGATGATTAAGCACTCGAGATACGGTACTTGTCGATACCCCCGCAATTTCAGCAATTCTTTTTATATTATGCATGACATTCAACTCCAAAAATTTAGTTCTTGACCTGGAATGCATCCCAGATTGTAGCATGAAAGCATAAAGCGTATGCAGCAATCCGGGATGCATTTGAAGGACATGGGTTCCGCATACTTCTTCACAAATTATAACCTACTTGGAGGAATGCAACATGCAACAGGCAAAAGGTTTTCCCAAGAACTTTCTATGGGGCGGGGCAGCCGCTGCCATGCAGATTGAAGGGGCTTACAACGTAGATGGAAGAGGACTCTCGATTTCTGATGTATTTACCTTTGATCCAGCACTCGACAAAAAGCATTGGCTGGATCAGTGGCATATGATGACCCATGCGCAGGTCAAGGAAGCATTGGACCCAAACAGCACCAAAAATTATCCAAAACGTCGGGGAAATGATTTCTATCACCGTTATGAAGAAGATATTAATCTGCTGGCCGAAATGGGTTTTAAATGCTTCCGCACTTCCATTTCCTGGACACGTATTTTCCCGAATGGCGACGAGACAGAACCCAATGAGAAAGGGCTGCAATTCTATGACAAGGTTTTTGATGCCCTGCTGGCCAAAGGAATTGAACCTGTCATCTCGCTGACCCATTACGATATGCCTTTGTATCTTGTCACCGAATATGGTGGCTGGAAAAACCGGAAACTGATTGAATTTTTCGTCCGTTTTGCCGAGACTGTATTTACCCGTTACAAGGATAGAGTAAAGTACTGGATTACGTTTAACGAAATGAACTGTGTCAAACACCATCCGTTTGTCAGCGCGGGGATCATTGAAGAGAATCACCCGAATCTGGAGCAGGACAAGTATCAATCTGCCCATCATCAGTTTATAGCTAGCGCGCTGGCAGTCAAAGCCTGTCATGAGATTATACCGAACTCCCAGATTGGGTGTATGATCAGCTATCTGTTGCTTTATCCGAATACTTGCAATCCGGATGATGTGCTTGAATGCCAAAAGGAAGAACGAGTGTCCTTCTTTTTCAGTGATGTACAAGCTAGAGGGTATTATCCGTCCTATACCGCACGTATGTTCAAAGAAAAGGGTGTTGTTCTGCATAAAGAACCTGGCGACGATGAAATCTTGCGAGATAACCTCGTGGACTTCGTGTCCCTGAGCTACTATATGTCCAACAATGCCAGTGCCACTGCCGATCAGCATGCCAAAGCAAGCGGAAATCTGATTGGTGGCGTGAAGAATCCTTACCTCGAGCAGTCCGAGTGGGGATGGCAGATTGATCCTAAAGGATTACGTTATGCGCTTAATAACCTGTATGACCGCTATCAAAAGCCACTGTTCATCTCAGAAAACGGCGTGGGTGCGACAGATCAAATGAATCCTGACGGCACCATTAACGATGATTACCGTATCGACTATCTGAAAAAACATATCGAGCAAATGAGGGAAGCCATTGAGGATGGAGTGGACCTGTTCGGCTACACCGCCTGGGGTCCCATCGACATGATCAGTGCTTCGACCTCACAGGCATCCAAGAGATACGGCTTCGTCTACGTCGACCAGGATGATCTGGGCAACGGAACACTGAACCGCTACAAGAAAAAAAGCTTTGACTGGTATAAAAAAGTGATTGAATCGGGCGGAGAAGTGCTCTAAACGGAGGCGTATGATGCATGAAAGGCTTGAGCCTGCTCTTATGCCTGATCTGGGGCTTTAATTTTGTCATCATGAAATTGGGCAATGGAGCCTTTGAACCTGTTCAATTTGCGGCTCTCCGGTTTCTCACAGGGACGCTACTTCTGTTCGGAATTCTGATGTGGAAACGGGTTCCGAACCCTGACAGGCACACGATAAAATGGTATATACTCTGCGGGATTCTCCAGACTACCTATTTTAATATTGCGATTCAGATATCCCTGAACTACATTAATGCGGGCTTAACCTCCGTGCTTACGTACAGCATGCCGCTGTTTTTATCCATTATGGCTCATTTTATGATTCCAGGTGAGCGGCTGAATACACGCAAAACGATTGGAATTGCTACAGGGGTCCTGGGGCTATTATTTGCTATGGACATTCATTTGGGCGGCAATTTGTGGGCCATGCTGCTTGGGGTGAGTTCAGCGATTGCTTGGGCACTTTCGAACCTGATTATCAAGCTCAAGCTCCAGCATTGCGATAAAACCCAGTTCACGACCTGGCAGATGGCGTTCGGTGCGCTCGGATTGTTATTGTACTCCCTGTTGTTTGAGCGATGGGAGCCGAACTTTAGCGCTGCGTCGATCTTTTATATCTTATTTTCCGGCATTGTGGCGTCTGCTCTTGCATTCCTGCTGTGGACTCATATTCTCACTAGAATGGAAGCTAGTAAAGCTTCTGTTACGCTGTTGCTGGTTCCTATCATCGGTGTTGTGTCCGGCTGGATCTTTCTTCACGAGGCGCTCAAAGCGGCTACCTTGCTTGGCATTTTCTTAGTACTGGCGGGCATCTGGATTGTGAATCGTTCAGGGACTCCGAAGCCGCAGTAAGCGGATGGAAGGCTTTTTTTAATAAAGGGTTGACAGAAAAAAAGAAACTCTATTATAATGAAGCCAAGAAAACGATTACAAAAATGAATTTCATAATTTTCAGGGTGTTACTATTTTAGGCATAACCTGAATGGAGTTCCGGTAAATGGGCGATAACGTCTATGAAGCGGTATTCTGTTCAGGTTTTTTAGTGTATGCACATTTTTTAACAGAGTCTCTTTAAAAAATGGCCTTCCAGTAAATAAAAGCAGGTGGTCGCATGATTTTGAAGAAAGCGCTTAACAACAATGTCGTTTTAGCAGAGGAAGAGGACGCCCAAGAGGTCATTGCGACAGGAAATGGAATCGCATTCAACCTGAAACCGGGGGATACCATTGATGAGCGGAAAATCACGAAGCTGTTTGTAGTCAAAACTCAGGATTTATCCGCGAAGCTGGCGGATTTGCTGAAAGATGTGAAGATGGAATGTATTGAAATCGCGGATGAAATCGTGGAGTATGCCAGACCGAGATTGGCTGGAGACATTAGTGACTATATTTACCTAGCCCTGATCGACCACATTTCATTCGCCATCCAACGGCATGAACGGGGAACACCGATTGAAAACCGGTTTCTATGGGAGATCAAGCGGTTTTATCGCGAAGAATTCGCGATCGGTAAACATGCGCTGGAGATGATTCGTAACAGGATCAACATCACGTTCGATGAGAATGAAGCCGGGTTTATTGCCCTGCATTTCGTCAACGCCCGCCTGGATAACCAGAAGCTTGATCTGACGCTAAAAACGTCAAAAGTCATCAAGGATATTATGGATATTGTAAAATACCACTTCAATGTCGAGATTGATGAAGATTCATGGAATTACAACCGTTTTGTAACCCATCTTAAATTTTTTGCCCAGCGGCTTTTTGCCCACGAATCGGCAGACCCGCAGTACATGAATTTGTTCGAAGACCTGAAAATCAAATTTCCAGAAGAGCACAGATGTGTACAAAAAATAGGGGTGTATGTGAATAAGCAGTTTGAGCAGAAATTAACCAATGATGAAATGATGTATCTTATGATTCACATTTCCAGATTGGTCAACAGAACTGAAAACTAACAGGGTGTTACCATTCGTGGGCATTACCTGAGTGATTTCGATACTAAATTGCATTTTGGTATCGGGGATTACTCAGGTTTTTTTTATATCAACCAGAGAACATTGGAGGCAGGCATTATGAGCAAACATGATGAATTAGCGAAATTCATTGTAACTAATGTAGGCGGAGAAGAAAATATACGTGATCTGTACCATTGTATGACCCGTCTGAGATTTACACTTAAGGACAAGCAAAAAGCCAATAAACAGGCTTTGGAAAATTCCGACGGAGTCATTTCCGTGATAGAAAGCGGAGGGCAGTACCAGGTGGTGATCGGCAATCATGTTAACGAGGTTTATGATACGATTGCGAAGAACTATAACCTTCAGGTAAAAAGCGGCAACGACAAAAAAGAGGATAATGCAAAGGAAGGTAATTTCATCAGTCGTGCTTTTACCGTCATGAGCTCTATTTTCCAGCCGATTGTACCTGCTTTGGCTGGTGCAGGGATGCTGAAAGCTATCCTGGTTATTCTTACACAGTTAGAGTGGTTGGACAGTGCCTCCAGTACCTATGCTATCCTTGCTGCCGCAGGCAATGGCGTATTTTTCTTCCTGCCACTGATGTTGGCGTTTTCAGCTTCGAGAACATTCAAGACCCAGCCTATCGTATCTGCTGCCATTATGGCCGCTCTGCTGGAGCCTAACTTCACCAAGTTGATGGAAAACACGGGGGATATTGCTTCCTTTATCCACATTCCCGTTGTCCTGATGAGTTATACGACATCCATTATTCCAGCAATTTTAGCCATTTGGCTGTATTCATATCTGGAACGGTTTCTGAAGCGGGTGGTTCCGAAAAGCATTGAATTGTTTATGGTCCCGCTTGTTTCCTTATTAATTATGGTTCCGCTTACCGCCATTGTGATCGGTCCACTGGGAGTGTACACCGGTAAAGGTATTGCGGATGGTATTGAATTTTTGAGTACGCAAAGCGGTCTCTTGACTGGAGCCATTCTGGGAGGCGGCTGGACCTTCCTGGTGATGTTTGGTTTACACTGGGGGATTGCACCTGCGATGATCAACAATCTTTCCCTCAAAGGGTTTGATACGATTCGACCTATGATGGCTTCTGCGACCTTCGCCCAATCCGGTGTCGCTCTTGGGGTCTTTCTGAAAGCCAAGGACAAAAAGCTGAGAGCTTACGCACTGTCATCTATTTTCCCTTCACTGTTCGCTGGTATTACAGAACCTATCGTTTACGGATTGTCCGTGAAGCTGAAAAGACCAATGATTGCCGCCGTCATCGGGGGAATGATCGGAGGGGCCATTGCCGGACATTTCCAAACGACCGTGCTTGCTTATGTGTTCCCGGCAATAACAACGATTCCGGCATTCTTTACGAATACAATTGCTTTTTATTTGATTAGTATCATCATTTCATTTGTGGTTACTACCGTATTGACTTATATTCTGGGCTTTAATGAAGGAAACGGGGCAACGGATGCGGAGACAGGAAAGACGGAAGCAGAAAAATCCGAGCCTGCCTTACAAACTGAACCTGGACATACCGAAGTCACCGAGAATGTCTATGCGCCTATCCATGGCCAAATTGTTCCGCTTCATGAGGTTCCTGATCCTGCGTTCTCTACAGAAGCGATGGGTCAAGGAATAGCCATTCTACCGAGTGAAGGAAAGGTATATTCACCGGTTTCCGGGGTTGTCTCGCTCGTATTTCGAACCGGCCATGCGATAGCCATCACCTCAGATAACCATCTGGATCTGTTAATTCATGTGGGACTAGATACGGTTAAGCTGAAAGGCAGCTATTTCACGAAGCATGTAGAACAAGGGCAACGGATTGAACGAGGCGATTTGCTGCTTGAATTTGATATTCCGAAAATCCAGGCAGCCGGTTATGACCTGACCACTCCGATTATTGTTACCAACAGCACTGCTTACCAAAAGGTTACCCAGACACAGCAAAAATCCGTTGATTTGCAAAGTGTTTTACTCACCGTACATTAAATAAAGGAGGAAATGAGTTATGACAGCACAGATAGCCAAAAGTTTTCCTGATAATTTTCTATGGGGTGGTGCTATAGCAGCGAATCAGGCTGAAGGGGCATGGAACGAGGATGGTAAAGGGCCAGCAATCAGCGATGCATTTCGGGGAGGAATAGTAGGCGGGACGTTTGATGATACGATTGATGAAAACAAGTACTACGCCAGCCATGAAGCGATTGATTTTTACCATCGTTATAAAGAAGATATCGCCCTGTTCGCCGAAATGGGCATGAAATGCTTTCGGACTTCCATTGCATGGTCCCGAATCTTTCCGAATGGGGATGATGCCGAACCAAATGAAAAAGGGCTGCAATTTTACGATGATCTGTTTGATGAGCTACTGAAGTATGGAATTGAGCCGGTCATCACCATTTCTCACTTTGAGCTACCTCTGAATCTGATTCGCAAATACGAAGGCTGGAAAAGCCGCGAGCTGATTGGATTCTATGTAAAGTATGCGGAAGTTGTCTTCAAACGTTATAAAAACAAAGTGAAATATTGGATGAACTTCAACGAAATCAACCATTTCCATACCATTCCTTTGGCGGCAGGAGGCATTGTTGTTCAAGACGATGAGCACAAACTGCCGACTATTTATCAGGCTAGTCACCATGTTTTCGTTGCCAGTGCCCTGGCTACTAAACTGTGTCATGAAATTATCCCAGGAGCGATGATGGGCGCTATGTTATCCCTGAGTCCGATCTATCCGAATACCTGTAATCCGGACGATGTGTTTGAAGCCTATGAGCTGAGAAGAAGATCCTTATTTTATTCCGATGTGATCCTTAGAGGCTATTATCCAAGCTATGCCAAACGGATCTGGAAAGAGCATAACATCATGGTCCAAATGGAGCCCGGAGATGAACAATTACTGCGGGAGCATACAGCGGATTATTTAGGATTTAGCTATTATCGAAGTACGACACATAAAGCAGGTATGCCCATCTTGGGCAACACAGGGGGAATTATGGGACTCGACAATCCCTATTTGGAAAAAACGCCGTGGGGATGGCCAATTGACCCGAAGGGCTTCCGCTATGTGTGTAATGAGATGTACGACCGATATCAGAAACCTCTGTTTGTTGTAGAGAACGGCTACGGCAGTCATGATGAAATTTTGGAAGACGGTTCAATTCATGATCCCGAGCGGGTAGACTATCTGAACAAGCATCTGATCCAGCTGCATGAAGCTATTGAGGATGGCTGCGAAGTGCTCGGCTATACCTGGTGGGGTCCAATCGACATTGTCAGTGCGGGAACGGGAGAAATGAAAAAAAGGTACGGCTTTATCTATGTAGACAAAAACAACGATGGTACGGGTACGCTGGAAAGAAGAAAAAAGAACAGCTTCTACTGGTACCAAAAGATTATTGAATCCAATGGGGAAGTATTATTTGAACAAAATAAAGGAAAATAGTCCTGTATTAAATAAAAGTCAGAAATGAACCGGCCAGAGATACAATCTTTGGCTGGTTCGTTTGTTTATGTGTAGGAGTAGAGGGGAAAACGGGTTTCAAAATCTGTTTGTCTGCGATTGCTCCTAACCGAAATGCGGCCATCATGCAGCTCGGTAATACTTTTTGTAATCGCAAGGCCCAGTCCGGTGCCTCCGGTTTCCTTGGAACGTGATTTGTCCACCCGGTAAAACCGCTCAAACAAGTGCGGGACATCTTCCGCAGGAATTGGGGTGCCGTAGTTAGTGCAGATTACCACCGCCTCGTCGTCTTCGCGTCCTATGGTGATATCGAGGCGTTTGCCGTCTTTTCCGTATCGAATAGCGTTGGAAAACAAATTTTCATACAGGCGTACCAGCTCGTCGGTATCGGCTAGAATCCGAACAGGCTCGACGATTCGGACACGGTAGGACATGTCCGCCTGTTCCAGCGAGGGTACAAATTCCTCAGCAAGCTGGGTAAGCAATTTGCCGAGATCTACAGGCTCCAGCTCCAGTGGCAGACTGCCACCGCTCACACGCGTGTATTCAAACAGCTCATCGATCAGCTTTTTAAGCGTCAATGACTTTTCATAAGCAATGTTCACATAATAGCGCAGCTCAATTTCATCCCGATAGCGGTCGGTTTCAATATATTCCAAAAAACCGATCACGGATGTTAGCGGGGTACGAAGATCATGAGATACGCCGGTGATCAGGTCGTTTTTGGCTTTGGCGGAAGCCCGTTCTTCTTCCAGTGAGAGACGGAGCTTGTCCGCCATGGTGTTCATATTTTTCGCCAAGGTACCCAGCTCGTCCGCTGAAGAAACAGGGATCGTATAGGACAGATCTCCATCAGCAAACTCCTGCATCCCCGTCGTAATTTCGCGAAGATAGCCAATCGTATTTTTGGTAAAAAGGAAAAAGAAATAAATATATAAAGGCAGCCCTCCAATCAGCATGATGAGTGGGGACCCAATATGATTCACGGTCCAGCGAATTAGACGAGTGCCAAAAAATGAACGGGAAGGGTTCAGCCATAGTAGCAAAGATGCTCCATAATAAAACACCATCAAAATCAGTCCGGTTAAAGTGAAGGCGGCAAGGCTAAGGGCTGCCAGCTTCCATCCCAATGTGTCATATCGTTTTGCCTTCAAGACGTGAATCCTCCATTAATCGAATTTTTCCATTTTGTAGCCGATTCCCCACACCGTTTTCAGGTATTTAGGTTTTCTCGGATCAGCCTCAATTTTCTCGCGAATTTTACGCACATGAACCATCAGCGTGTTGTTGGATTCCAGATATTGCTCCTTCCATACTTTTTCATAGATCTGCTCCATGCTCAGCACTTGACCACGATTACGTGCCAACAGCTCGACAATGGCAAATTCACGCGGGGTCAGCTTAATGGATTCTCCGGCGAGAGTGACCTCATGCGTAGCAGAATTAATGGAGAGTTCATCCAGTATCATTTCATGCTCCAATGCAGGGGAGGAGTGGGTATATTTCCGTACTCTGCGCAGCTGGGATTTGATACGTGCCACCAGCTCCAACGGGCTGAACGGCTTAGTGACATAATCATCGGCCCCAACGCTGAGTCCTGTGATTTTGTCCATATCTTGTCCCTTCGCAGACAACATAATAATCGGAAAATGCTCGGTTTCTCTGATCTTCATGCAAGCTTCAACCCCGTCCATATTGGGCATCATCACATCAAGCACCATCACATCTATCGATTCCCGACTGACTTGCTCCAGCGCTTCCAGTCCGTCTCGTGCCATAAGCAGTCGATATCCTTCATTTTCCAAATAAATTTGCATCAGCTTAATAATTTCAGGTTCATCGTCTACTAATAAAATGGTTCCGTTATGCATGGTTGTGCACCCTTTCTGTTCTTTCCAGCAGTATACAATATGGGCGTATTATATACCTTTTTAAAGATGGAGGCTATGGACACTCATCTCAGTTCGCTTGCTTGGGGTCGTCAGCCTTTGGATAGTGCTGTTTCAGTTGAAGTAATACGGTTTTCTTGCTTGAATTGTCTTTTTTCTATTTCTGGTAGTTGACCGAACAAGATCCAAGCAAATGGCAGGAAACGGGAGATGATCGACACGACGAGCCAAGAGCAAAGAAGTGCAAAGAAAAAACCTCCGGCATACCACGCATGAATAAGCTGCGGAGAACCGATATGTGGTGAAAACTGCCGATACAGGAGCAGGAAGAACGGATGAATCAGATACACACCAAAGGACAGTGTGCCCAGACGTTCCAGTTTGCGAGTGACAAAGGAATCTTGTCGTCTGTACATTAAAAAGGAAATCTGTAGTATTACCAGAGTGCTAGACAGGCTGTACATATTATACATAAGTTCAAAAACTAGCGAATTGTACGAGATTCCGTACATTCTATTTTCGTACCACATATAGACATGCATGGTGGCTGAAATCAGCCATAAAGCCCAAATTGCGATCCATGTCAGCACTCCGGCAACACTTCGTTCCCCCTTACGCATCAGAAACCACGTTCTCAGCTGTGGGTAGTAGTAACCGAGAGCAGCACCCAGCATGTAGCAGGCTATATAAGACAGTGCCCAACTGCCCTTATTTTGAACCTGAAATAGAAATTTATTTCCAATAACAAATGACCACTGTACCAACAGCCCAAGGACAATAGACCATTGTGGAAGTTGCCGACAACGCTGGAACAGCCACAGTACGAATGGAAATGCAAGATAGAATTGCATCATGATAAAAATATAATATAAATGAGTATACGCTTTGCCTGTGGCCAGCTTCAGAGCAAAGCTTTTCGCAAGTGTGATTATATTCCATGGTTCGGAGCTGCCAGCCATAAGGGACAGGATGAAATAAAATAGAGAGAACATGACGTAAGGTAAGAGGATGTACAGCAACCTCTGCTTATAAAAGCGGCTTAAGAGCTGTCGTCCCATCGGACGATCCTTGTAGTTGTAGAACAGTACCATGCTGCTAAGCGCGATAAATACGGGGGTTCCATACTTCATCAACACATTGAGCGCATTGTATACAACATAAAGACTGGAATTTGTAAGCTGAACCGTTGCATAAGAAGTGGCATGTACCATCAAGACGGCTAAAATCGCCATGGCTCTGACCAACTGCAATTCGGGAATTTTTTCTTTGGTCTTAGGCTTCATAAGCTTCATTTCCTTTCAGGAGTGAACTGTATCTTGTTGAACTCTTTCTATTAAAAGATAAAGTTCTTAACAACCTGAAAGGGAACGGCTTAAGAAACGCTTATGAACTTCTTAACTTTTGTTAAGAATTGAGGATTTTGCAAAAATCCCATAAGCGACTTCCAATGAGCAAGATATAGATCGAAATGGTTTAGTCCGTCTATATCTTGCACTTCGGAGCGACTGGAATCGAATTTTGCAAAATCCTGAATTAAGAAAAGAACTTCCATAGCCTCAAAATGAGTGACATGGAAGTTCTTTTTTATACTCATGATCATTCGTTATTTGCAGCGTTTGATAGGTGCGCGTCTAATTTGTCCACGAATGGCACCGTTCGGATGACGGATGGTGTGGACATTGACGTAGGCATTGCCCTCTCTAATTTGGCACACCAAATCATAAATGGTTCTGCCTCTGAGCGGACCGGTAAGATCACATGCACGGAGCACGCCGCTAACGACGCCTCTTCTAACGGTTATCCCAAACTTCGAAGGACCAAACAGTGTAGCAACAACAGGGCCATTTTCACCTCTTCGTCCCAGATGAATATGCGCTTCGGTTACCCGTGAGATATTGCGTACAGTCAGTTCAAAGCTTAATTGTTGGCTCGTTGGACGGTAACGAAATTCGGCTGTTCCTGTCGCATTTGTTCTGACAGGAGGCACTTCATTAGCCCCCCTTAAGGTGGCTCTAAACTTATTAGACATGACATCCCTCCTTTCCCAGTGTTGGTTTAGTGTATTCACAGGGCCAGAGAAAGGGCTGCACATTAGCCTATTCATCAGAAGTTGTGTGTTTTACAAGTTATTCAGTCCAAGCACAAAACAAACTTTTTCATAGTCTATGAGTATCTGGTAGAGAGAGGAGGGGAAACCATGGGGACATTTATTGATGGAAGAACATCCCAAAATGCTTCGACAGCCAACTCTATTGCCATTCCGATCACGGTTTTGAATACACCTCAATTGTTTGGACAGATCGGATTAAACACACAGGGAGCTACAGGTACGCCACGGGTTCTGCTTAAAGGAACCATATCGCTTCAACTTCCGCTTGCTTTAGTAGGAATTACTATCACTATTGTAAGAGGTACTGTGGTAACTGACCCTGTTGTTTATTCGGCTACATCCACTTTTAGTTTGAGTTTATTAGCTCCACAGGTTATTGCGTTCTCAGCAGATGATTTCAATCCGCCGATTACGCCACAACTGGTGTACACTGCTTTTGTTTCTGCTAACCTGCTGGGTACAATACGTGTAGGTCCAGAGAGCTTTGACGGAATTTTGGTTGCGGATTAATGTAGTGATTTTGATATGAAGAAATATTGCTTCATAAAGCTTCGCAGTTGTAACTGCGAGGCTTTTTTGTGTACAAGTACAAGTTTTAGCTTAACGAATAAACTACTTTTCTTTTGCATAATAATCACATAGGCATAACCCTGCAACAATTGGTAGAATTTTATGTATGCGCTTACAAAAATAAAATATTCTTTGCTTCGTACAATTGAAAATCTGAAGGAGGAATGAAGAATGAAATGGAAAAAAGGATTGACTGGTATGCTTTTAGCAGCTTTTTTATGTGGTGCACCAGGTATGGGCATAGCTACGCCGGCACATGCATCCGATGGTGAGTACAAGTTTGATTTTGGCGGAGGTACGGTCGAAACGGGTTATACCGGTGTGAGTGCTTCGCTGTCCTATGACTCAGCACGTGGATATGGCTTTCGTACCCCTGAGAATATGCGTAATGTCAGCGCTTCGGGGACTGGAGTGGCAAGTGATGCGGTACGGTTCCTGGCTACAGGTACGAAAAGCGAGAATACTTTTGACGTTGATCTTCCTCCTGGTTTGTATGAGGTGTCGGTTACTTTAGGAGATACCTCTCGTTCGAGTATTGCGGCTGAAGGGGTGTATCAGGTCATTAATATGACAGGGAATGGGGCCAAGGATCGCTTTCAAATTCCAGTGACAGATGGACAGCTAAATCTGCTGGTTACTGAAGGCAAAGAGGGCGCGGTCTTCACACTCAGTGCATTGGAAATCAGGCAATTATCTAGCAATCCGGTTACGAATCGAACGATTTATATCGGTGGAGATTCTACGGTTTGTAACTATTATCCGCTAGATAGCAGCGTACAGGCGGGATGGGGTCAACTGCTGCCAGAGTTTGTGAACACGAATACTTTTCAAATTCGCAATATGGCGTCAGGAGGCCAAATTGCTAGAGGCTTCCACCAGGACGGTCAGTTGGAGGCCATCGTCCAATATATCAAGCCGGGGGATTATTTTATTCTCCAATTGGGCATTAATGACACCAATCCAAAGCATAACGAAAGCGAAGCCGAGTTTAAGGACTGGATGAAGGATATGATTCGGCAGGTTAAGGCTAAAGGGGCGACGGTAATCCTGTCAACTCCGCAAGGACGAGCCACTGACTTTAATGCTAACAATGTACACAACGCAGAAAATAGATGGTATAGAAGCGCTATTTTGGCACTGGCTCAAGAGGAACAAACGCCTTTAGTCGACCTGAATGTTCTTAGCTCAGCTTATTTCACTTCTATTGGTAAAGACGCTACACTGGCCTTGTATATGAACGGCGATACACTCCATCCAAACTATGAAGGTGCAAGGGAACTGGCCCGATTGGTAGCACAGGATTTAAAAAGGCAGGGTCTGAGCGGATTCTAAATTTAAACGATGGGTTTTCCCCTGCTTCTTACATTCGTAGGAGCAGGGGTTTTTAGCCTCTGTTCAGGGTGCTATAATTATTGAAAAAGCAATAGTAATACGGAGGAATTAGAACATGCAGCCTTTCACTGCCCGTGTGCTTCAAATTATACTGTTGATCCCTGAGGGAAAAGTAATGACTTACGGTCAAATTGCGGCAGAGGCCGGAAGCCCAAGAGGTGCCAGACAGGTGGTGCGAATTTTGCATACATTGAGCCAAAAACACCGACTTCCTTGGCATAGAGTAGTCAACCGTTTGGGGGAGATTGCTTTGCAGGAGGATGAGTCCGCATCCCTGCAGCGTCTGTACTTGGAGGAGGAAGGCATACGTTTTAATGAAAGCGGGCGTATTCCACTCGATCAATATCTCTATGATCCGCAGGCGGAGATGGAAGAATAGGAACGGAACAAGCTATGCGGTTTTATATTAGATTTGATGATCACAAAAATCCGGGACAAATCAATTATCGATTTGTCCCGGATTTTTTTCATCTAGCATACGAAGCGGATAACTAGAGGTAATCTGTTATTTATAGCATAAGATTCACTTGTCATTTTATCCGATAAGATGCTGCTGATCCCGTTGGGCAAGGTGAAAAGAAATGCTGTTCATCAGCGGTATATCGTTATTTTTCCGGGCTTCCCGGATCAGTTGTTTCTTTTTTTGTTCTGATTCACGTAAAAAGCGGGTCATCCACAAATCAGACGGTTCGTTAGTGGTTGTCATGCGAGATTCTTTTATCATCTATTAACCCTCCCAGTGAGCGGCTGTAATTCTTTCTCTAGTATATGTTCCAAACCTTAATAGATGCTGTTGGTTTCCTTAAAATTAGCTGAAAATTAGGTAAAGTTCAGGTAAAAATAGGTTGAATCAATATCTCATTGGACGAAAAGTAGTATAAAGCGAGTAATCAGGAAGTAAAGGTTACAAAAATGTATTGTTTTGACACCTTGTACCAACATAAACCTGAAAGTACAATTAGAATGCAAAGAGTTCGTGGAAGTTTATGTCGAAAAAAAATGGAAAAGATTCGGGGAATGAACCGAAAGGGGAGAGATTCATCTATGAAGCAAAAAGCGGCTGTCGTGCTGCTTGTATTGTCCTTATCATCAGGATTGGCCTCCACTGTACAGTCTGAGAGTTTATCAGGAAATGTAGCATCAAGTACGTCGGTTAGTCCATCTACTGAGGCTACATCGAAGACATCATCCGTAACGGGTCAGGCTTTACCTACATTAACACTCAAGCAGGCCGTGGAATGGGCACAGACGAACAATTACAATACGCGTACCGCCGAACGGGACGTAGAGCGTCGCAGAATGGAACTGAAAAATGCAGAAAAGGATCTGGGAAATGCATTTGTTGATTTTATAGACGGTGAATATGTTGATGATAATACCTCTTGGAGAAGTTATAACTCTTCGACGCTATCTTATCTAGCCAGCAAAAAGCAGGCGCAGTTCGCCAAAGACCAGATTTATTTTAATGTGATGAAAAGCTATCAAAGTGTGTTCGTGGCAGAGAATCAAGTGAAAAATGATCTAGAAGCGCTTGAAATTGCCCAAGCGGAGGAAAAGATTGCACTTGCCAAATTTGCGCGCGGCAAGCTGTCTGAGTATGCGAAAAACGAGAGTACACAGACCAGAAGCCAGGCTCAGCAAACAGTAGAGCAGGGGAAAATTGCGTTGCAAAAATCTAGGGATGCTCTGAACTTCCTCATGGGACAGCCTAACGGAACAGCCTATGAAATGGTTGATCGACCCGTATACAAGGAACCAAAGAAACTGGATATCGAATTACATATACAACAGCTGACAGACATGAATCCGAACTTATGGAAGCTGGAGGATAGCATCAAAACTTCGGAACTTAATGTGAGATACTTCGATTTTAACAACGGTGCGGGTGCTTACGATCTAGCTAAAATGGATGTCGATACGGCTAAAGAGGAGCTTGACAAAGGTCAAAAGGATTTTGCCGAATCACTCCGTAATTTGTATGCCACGGTTAAGGAAAACCAAAAAAAATATGTACAACTGGAAGAAAGCTTGCGTACGGCAAAAGAGGCCTTGGAGTTATCGCGCAAAAAGTGGGACAGAGGTCTAATTATCGAGATGGAATTGAAAAATAATCAGTTGAAAGTGAACCAGATTGAACGGCAAATGGAAGAGCTGGCGATCGAGTTGGATCAAAATGAGTATACGTTGAACAAGCCATGGAGCACATAGGGAGGAAAAGGCGTTGGCAGAAACGGTTTTAAATGATGCTTTAATCAAGTTACGGAAAAAACGGAGAAAAAAGTGGATATGGACTGCAATTGTTCTACTGGTTGTAGGTGGAGGCGGAACGGCAGTATATCTGAATCTGCCCAAGGAGCAGGCGGCACCTTTGGTTCAGGATGAGACGCTTAAAGTAGAGCGCGGCGATGTGAGTGAGAAGCTGGACACGTCCGGTACCGTGCAAGCGTCCAAGGAAGTGAAGTTAAACTTCACGAGTGCAGGTGATAACAAGCTGGCAGTGGTAAATGTGAAAGCCGGGGACAAGGTGAAAAAAGGACAGGTGCTGGCTCTTCTGGACAGTTCAGAAATTAAAATGCAAATTCAGACTGCGTCTGATACTTTGGAAATATCCAAATCCAAGCTGGCTGAATTGGAGAAAGGTCCGAAGGCAGAGGATATTGAAATTCAGAAAACAAATGTACTTCGGGCCAAAATGGCTATCGATACAGCGCAAGAATCATTTGAGCTGGAAGAAGCCGAAAGTCAGAAGAAAACTTCCCAAAAGCAGTTGGAACAGGCGCGAAAGGCATATGAAGACCAAAAGTTTTTACATGATGCCGGTGCGGTGTCCAACAGTGAATTGGAGCAGGCAGAGCAAGCACTGGATAAAGCACAGACGGACTATGATGGTCTGGATCTGCAGTTCCGCAAAATCATGTCGCAAAAACGTCGCACCATTTCAGAAGCTGAAATCGGATATCGTACGGCAATGGCAGAGCTTCGCAAAATTCAGGTTCCGGCTGATGCATCCAATATTCAAGCCTCACGGATAGAGGTTCGAAGACAGGCGACGGAACTGGAGCAGAAGAAAAATGAATTGAACAAGCTTCAGGTCACAGCACCTTGGGACGGGGTAATCTTGAAGGTGAACGGGGATGTAGGGACCAGTCCGACGGCTCCATTCATTGTCATGAATAACTCGGATTCCAACGATCTTAAGGTGGTTGTGAAGGTAAGTCAGACCGACATTGTCAAAGTAAAGAAGGGTCTTTCAGCCGTGTTGACTACCAATGCATATCCGGGTGAATCATTTCCAGGGAAGGTGCAATTCGTCTCACCGGAAGCCTCTACGGATGAAGGGATGACGACGTATCTGATGGAATTGTCTGTTCATGACCCGAAAGGCAAGCTCAAAACGGGCATGATTATGAATGTGGCCGTTATTTTGGGAGTACACAAAAATGTATTGTTCGTACCTGCTACTGCGCTGAGATCGGAAGGGGGACAGGATGGCGTGTATGTTTCCGCTAATAACGCTGCGAATCCAGGGGCGCGCACATTCAAGCCCGTAGAACTCGGATTTTACACGCCAGATCGAGTCGAGCTCAAGTCAGGTGTAAAGGAGGGTGACACGCTTATTGTGCCTGCTCCTGAACCTCCGCCGGACCCTTCTGCTATGGGCGGCATGCAGGGAGGTTTTTAAACGGGTATGAGATACGTCATTCAGATTGAGGATTTGAAAAAAGTGTATCAGGTCGGAGATCAGGAAATTCATGCCCTGCGTGAGGTACAACTTGATATTGCTGACGGTGATTTTGTCGCGATCATGGGACCGTCTGGATCAGGCAAGTCCACGATGATGAATGTCATCGGCTGTCTGGATTTACCTACATCGGGACAATTTTATTTGGATGGCTATTCGATATTAGATGCCCGCGAGGATGAACTGGCTATTATACGTAATCAGAAAATCGGATTTGTATTTCAAAAATTCCATTTGCTCCCGCGAGCAACGGCTTTGGAGAATGTGGAACTGCCTATGATCTATGCGGGTATTCCTGCCAAGGAGCGTCGTTTGCGGGCAATGGAGGCTCTTACTAGCGTAGGTCTAGGCGATCGGATGAACAATAGGCCAAACGAATTGTCAGGCGGTCAGCAGCAGCGGGTGTCTATTGCGCGCGCACTTGTGAACAATCCGGTCATTCTCTTGGCGGATGAACCGACAGGCGCATTGGACTCCAAAACAAGTGTTGAAATAATGGGGATTTTCCAGCGTCTGAATGATCAGGGGAAAACGGTTGTATTGGTTACTCATGATCAGGAGGTTGCGGAATACGCCAAGCGTCTGATTCATTTTCGGGATGGGCGGATTGAAGAGGATCAGCCTGTTGGGAAACGAAGAATGGCGGCAGAGGAAGTGAAGGCATGAAGTTTAAGGAAATTATCCGTGTATCGCTCAACAGTTTGCGAACCAATATGCTGCGATCTTTGCTGACCATGGTGGGCATTATTATCGGAGTGGCCGCTGTGATTATGATTGTAGCCATCGGTAAAGGATCAACGGCTACGATTACATCTCAGATCAACAGTATGGGAAATAATCTGCTGATGATCTATCCTTATGCTCCATATGATGGCTCCAGCTCCATGTCGTTCAGTCAGACGAAAGGGATATCTCTGGAAGATATCGATGCGCTAGAGGAGCAAAAAGCAGTAGCAGAGGTAGCGCCAAGTGCCATGACCAATGCAGATATTACGTGGAGTCGCAATAAGGTCAGCGCGCAAATTGAGGGGACTTCGCTGGCATTCGTTCATGTGAGAAAGCTGTCACTAGCTCAAGGCAGGTCGTTTACCCACTATGAAGTGGATAAACAAATGAATGTGGCCGTGCTTGGGAGTGATGCGGCCCGTAATATTTTTGGTCCGGATGCCTCAAGAGCGGTCGGTGAGACGATCATGATTAAACAGCTTCCTTTTAAGGTGGTTGGTGTGCTGGCAAATTCCAATTCCAATATGAGTAACAGTGGTCAGCAGGTATATGTACCGATTACAACGGGGATGGAACGGCTAGGCAATATGAGTATTCAGCAGGTGAACGCCTCTGCAACAACAGAGGAGAAGATTAATCAGGCAAGTGCTGAAATTCGGCAGGTGCTACGTGCCAGACATGAGCTAAAGCCATCAGAGGGCGATGACTTTCAGATCATGACCCAGACGGAAATCTTAAAAACAGTGTCCGGGGTTGATCGGATTATGAATATGCTGCTGGCCGGTGTAGCTGCAATTGCGCTTGGCGTTGGAGGTGTCGGCATTATGAATATTATGCTGGTGTCCGTCACGGAACGTACGAGGGAGATCGGGATTCGTAAAGCGATTGGTGCGCAACGCAGTGATATTATGCTGCAGTTTGTGGCTGAGGCTGTTTTTCTCAGTCTGATGGGTGGACTGGTTGGCGTAATGGTGGGTCTCGGAGGTGCAAAGCTGCTCGAGAAATTCGTCCAAATGCCGATTGTGTATTCGATAGAGCCCGTGCTTTACTCTTTTCTGTGCTGTATGGGGGTTGGAGTGTTGTTCGGAGTATATCCGGCGCGAAAGGCGTCGAAGCTGCGTCCAATTGATGCTTTAAGATACGAATAAGGGAGCGGGTACTTCGCCTTACTCGAAAGAGCAGGGTGCAAAGTACCCGTTTTTTGTGTTAAATAAGTGTTTTAAATGATAAAAAGACATGAATAACTGCCTTAATTTTATATATGTGATGTTTTATATGCTTTTTAAGGTTGATTTATTGTTATATATGACGTATTATATTCAATATTAGATCGCAAGAAAAAAGGAGGGACGTTCATCATCGACCTTACGGCAAGACAAGTAGAAATTTTAAACATCGTACAAAAGCATGCCCCGATTACCGGGGATCAGATTGCGGAAATGCTTAATCTCAGCAAGGCGACCATTCGGACCGACCTATCCAAATTGGGCATTCTGAATTACATAGATGCAAAGCCCAAGGTCGGATATTTTGTTGGAAAGCGGGGCACGCCGAACCGGGAGGAAAAGTTCCGGCTGTTGCAAATGAAGGTCGGCGATCTTCATGGTGTTCCAGTCATCGTACGAGAAACAACCACGATTCAGGAAGCTGTCGTAGCTCTCTTTTTGGAAAATGTGAGCAATTTGATCGTCACCGATGAAGACGGAGATTTGGCAGGGGTAGCTTCCCGCAAGGATTTGCTTAAGGTAACGTTAGGGAATCCCAATGCAGCAACCATTCCTGTCAGCCTTGTGATGACCCGACAGGCGAATGTTGTCACCGTTTCCCCAGAGGATACGGTATTAGAGGCAGCGCGCAAAATTATTGCCCGTCAAATCGACAGCCTGCCTGTTGTCGTCCCTTCCGACTCCGACAAGCCAGGGGAGCACTGGAAAGTCGTGGGACGCATTACAAAAACGAATATTATTAAAATGTTGCTCGATATGGTAGCAGAGGATTAATGGGAGGAATCGAATGGTTCAGGTGAGCAGTCATTTTATAGCGATCTGTTCAGACTCGATTGGCGAGACGGCAGAAGCTGTCGTACAGGCGACCATGCGCCAATTTGAGTTACCGGACACAGAGATCAAAAGATTTATGAACGTGAGGGATGAAGACGAACTGAGCCGGGTGATGGAGGAAGTTGCCGAGCGTAAAGGCTTCGTAGCTTATACGCTGGTACAGCCAGAATTGAGAGAAGCGATGAAAGAGGAGGCTGTCCGGCTGAATGTGCGGGCTGTCGACATTATGGGACCGATGATGCAGGCGTTTGCTGATACGTTCCATAACGATCCCAAAGAGAAGCCTGGTCTGCTGCACCGACTGGACGATAACTATTTTCGCCGTGTAGAGGCCTTGGATTTTGCGGTTCAATATGATGATGGTAAAGATGTGAGCGCCATTCTCAAAGCGGATATTGTATTGCTTGGAGTATCCCGTATTTCCAAAACCCCTTTATCCATGTTTCTCGCGCATAAAGGTTATAAAACGGTCAACATACCGATTGTACCGGAGCTGACACCGCCTGTTCAGTTGAAGGATGTTCAGCGTGGTCGAGTATTCGGATTAACGATCGAGCCAGAGTTACTGTTGAAAATACGCAGTGAGCGACTAAAGGTTATGGGGCTTCCTAATAATGTGCAGTATGCTACAGCGATAAGGGTAGAAGAGGAAATAGCGTATGCGCAGTCTTTGTTTAAAGAGCTGAATTGTCCGGTTATTGATGTTACAGATAAGGCGATTGAAGAGACGGCAGGTTTAATTATCAGAATGTTATAGAGCCTAGTAGCTGCTCATATAACTAAAAATTAAAATCGTAGGATACAGGAGTTTAATAGATAAATAGAAAGATTGCAGCAAAGCTGCCCTAAATAATTCATTTGCTTAAGGGTAACAATTAATTTTTAGGAGAGGTGGAGGGATAGGTATGGAGAGTCAAATGGCATTGGAATTCGTTCGGGTAACAGAGGCAGCGGCACTGCAATCAGCACAATGGACAGGGCGTGGAGATAAGAATAGCGCAGACGAGGCGGCTACGGTAGCCATCCGCACTCATTTTAATGCGGTATCCATGGACGGCACGGTCGTCATTGGCGAAGGCGAAATGGATGAAGCTCCCATGCTGTATATCGGGGAAAGAGTAGGCAATCGCAGAGGACCGGCTATGGACATCGCTGTCGATCCACTAGAGGGAACCGAAACGGTAGCAAATGGTTTGAATAACGCTCTGTCGGTCATTGCTGCTGCACCTCGTGGTAGTCTACTCCACGCTCCGGATATGTACATGCAAAAAATGGCCGTTGGCCCGGCATTGGCTGGAAAGCTATCACTTGAGGACCCAATTCCAACTACATTGTCAAAAGCTGCACGAGTACTCGGTAAATCCTTGTCTGATCTTACCGTGTCTATTCTTGATCGTACACGGCACGCCGGGATCATCAAGCTTCTGCGGGAAAGCGGCGTTCGAATCAAACTGCTTGGCCATGGGGATGTGATGGGCGCGATTGAAACATGCCTGGATAGCGGTGTAGATTTGCATATCGGTTCTGGTGGCGCTCCTGAGGGTGTATTGGCCGCTGCAGCGCTGAAATGCATGGGCGGAGAAATCCAAGGTCGCCTGCTGCCTCATGGTGAAGAAGAGATTGAGCGTTGCAAGCGTATGGGCATTACTGATCCCGGTGCGTTGCTCTCCATGGATGATATGGTCGGACGCCAAGGCGTGATGTTTGTGGCTACAGGTGTGACACCTGGAGAGTGGTTGCAGGGGGTTCGTTCTCTTCCTGGCCACAGAGCGGAAACTCATTCAGTCGTAATGCACTCAGAAACAAAAACGATTCGCTTCGTGCGGAGTATTCATCATACAGCAGATTCTTCCGGTACGCTTGCGGTAGCGGCATCCTCTTGAACATTGAAGTCATGGCTTCCTAAATCTGTTCCCACAGTAGGCGAAAGGTTCTTCTTCACCTTGCATCGTCCAGAGGTGAATTCAAAGCAGAAGTTTCGTATGCTGTAAATACAATACGGAGATTAAGTTTATCGTTTAACAAACAAGGAACGATAGTTCAAAAAAACAGCGGTATCTAGGACTCATCCAAGGATACCGCTGTTTTTCATATTTCGGGGTCATTCTAACTGTCATGGAACAGATGAAGTTATCAACTCCATGGAATACGCATCGAGTATAACCTCACTTTCATTGAGTGACGTAAGCATAATTATTTTTGCCGTTTTTTGGTCCGTATTAGAAATGTGGTTTTCATTTACGGGCTTTTTTTATTAAACACACAGTCAGATAACCTAGTGCTACTACTCCTGTGCTTATAAAGCAAACTCTTAAACCATCTATTTCTACTTTTCGAGTAAGTAAATAAATAGCGAAGAGGCCAGTGAAAAATGTAAGGATTAAATTCATAATAAATTTCTTCATAATTATCAACTTCTTCTGAGAAAAATGCATCCAAAAAGAATATAAATAGTATTACTAGCATCAAAATCAAATGAAATACAAGAAGCATCAACCTTAGAAAACATCTAAGAAATAATTGACAAAGCAAATCTTTATGGAAATTAGAATAACGTAGATTTAAGCAAAATTTCCACCTATTGGGATTATGAACCACTTTGGTGTATTATCTATAGTTGTCTATCAAAAGGAATTAATTTCAAGTAGAATTAATTTGGTATGCGTGTTAAATTACTAGTCCAGCCGATAGAACAAGATCAAAGATTTTTAATAAGTTCGAACAAGCTGGGAATTTTTACAGGTAGACTTGATCGGTTTAAATTGATATATTATTATTCCAGCCCGAAAGTGATTGTTAACTAAATAAGGTTTGGATAACTCGCCTGGAATTATTTACAGGTTGATTAAATTAGATGGAAATGTTATATTATTGTTCTGGCTCAAAAAGCCGCGTGAAAATTTGATCTTTGAAAACTGAACAACGAGTGAGTACGGATTTTGTTTACAAAATCCAACGCTGAAATTTTGGTACATGCCGTCAGGCTGTATAAAATAGAAGCGAACAAGAGATATTTTATCTCGTCAGTTTCAAA